>NZ_JASCTH010000017.1 GCF_030009775.1 Actinoplanes sandaracinus
CGGCGGGTTCCTGCAGAAGAATCTGTGCCACGTCCATGCGGGAGGGGTCCTGTCCATGGGTCGGGTCTGCCACCGAGGGCGCCTCACCGGCGGTGACTGCGGTGAGGCGGAAAGCCGGTCCGCCGTTATGTGGGGCGTTCGGCATCGGATTGACGCTGCGGCGCCGTGCGGCGGTGTCACGCCGGCTGGGCGCGGCTCATGCGTGGTGAGCTGGCGGGGCTCTCGAGCTGGCGGCATCGGCGGCGTGCTGCGCCGGCCGGATTCGGGTCCGGTCCGCCACGGGAGCCCGCGTCGCGGTCACCGCGGTGGCGGGTTGACGTGAGCGGGTAGGGGCAACGGGCGCGGTATCGCGGGGTGCCGGCTGCTGGACAGCGGCCGTGGACATCTCGGCCTTACGGCCCGGGTCGGGACGCGCGACCGCGGGACTGTTGATACCGCTGATCAGGAGCAGGGCCAGCATGGCCGGCAACGAGCGGGCCAGCATGCTGAGCCGCCGGGTCGTCGCCATGGCAACCACGTTAACCAACCGGGCGGGCAACTACACCGCTCGATGTAGGTGGCCCACGTCATACCGGCCGGCCATGCTGACTACGGATTGGTGCCGTTAGGGCCCCGGCCCCGGGCAGCGTGTGACCGCAAGCAGCGACGCCCGCCCACTACCCGGCGGGGCGGTACTCGCAGCCGTGGGCGGGGTCGCGCGGCGCCGCCAAGGTCTACGCGACCGCCCGCCGCCCGGAGCTCATCGACATCCCCGGCGTCGAGGCGCTGCGGCTCGACATCACCGATCCGGAGTCGGTGGCCGCCGCGGCGCAGGCCGCCGGCGACGTCACGCTGCTCATCAACAACGCCGGCATCTCGACCGGCGCCGAACTGGTCACCGGCGACCTCGACCTGATCCGCCGCGAGATGGACACCCACTTCTGGGGCACCGTGCGAGGCGGCCCCGCGCCCAGGCTTCTCGCAAATCGAAAGGCCAGTGCGCCGCAGATCGAAACAGGCGCCGCCGCGAAACGAATGGCGATTGCTCGCGGACCGCAAGGCCACGGCGCGTAGTGTCGACCGCGTGAGCGCCTTCGAACCGCTTCCACGGCATGCGGAGCGCCTCATCGCGGCCGCGTTGGAGGACACCCGCGTCGTGCTGATCAGCGGGGCCCGCCAGTCCGGCAAGAGCACGCTCGTCCGGCTCCTCGCCGGGGACCGGGCAGCGGAGCGCCGTGACCTGGACCGGGAACAGGATCGAGCAGCGGCCCAGGCCGATCCGACCGGCTTCGTCGCTTTCGACGACCTCATGGTGATCGACGAGATTCAACGGGTCCCGGAGCTGTTGCCGGCGATGAAGGTCTCGGTCGACGAGGACCCGCGACCGGGCCGGTTCCTGCTGACCGGCTCCTCCAGTCTGTTCGGCCTGCGCGGCGCACCGGATGCGCTTCCCGGCCGGATGGAGACGGTGGAGCTGTGGCCGTTCTCGCAGGGAGAGATCGACGGTGCGCCGGACGGGTTCATCGATGCGGTCTTCGCCGAGGGCCCAGGCATTCGCCACGAATCCGCGGTGACCCGCGCGGAGTACGCGACCCGGATTGTCCGGGGAGGCCTTCCGGAGGCAGTGGCCCGTGAGGATGCCCGGCGCCGGGGCCGGTTCCTGGACAGCTACGTCCAGGCGCTGATCGACCGGGACGTGCGTGAGTTGTCGAGGATCGAGCAGGCGCCACAGCTGCGCACTCTGATTCGCCTGTTGGCGGCCCGGTCGGCGTCCACGATCGTGGCCGGGGCGCTGGAGTCCGAGCTCGGGTTGAGCCGTCCCACGATCGCCCGCTACATGCAGTTGCTCGAAGAGGTCTACCTGGTCAAACGCATCCCGGGCTGGTCGCGGAACCTCGGCAGCCGGGTCACCCGTGCTCCGAAACTGATCTTCGTCGACTCGGGCATCGCCGCTCAGCAACTCGCGGTCGACCCGCATGCGCTGCTACGCCCGGGGCAGCCGTTCGGCCCGCTGCTGGAAGGGTTCGTCGTCTCCGAGCTGGCCCGGCAGGCCGGCTGGTCGGAGCAGATGGTCGATCTGTACCACTACCGCGACCAGAACAAGGTCGAGGTGGACGTCATCCTGGAGAACCGGCAGCGGCAGGTCGTCGCTATCGAGGTCAAGGCCGCGTCCACGGTCCGCTCGGAGGACTTCTCCGGCCTGCGCAAGGTCGCCGCCCGGCTCGGTGACGACCTGGTCGCCGGCATCGTCCTCTATACCGGGACGAGCACCCTCGCTTTCGGTGGCCGCATGCGCGCCGTCCCGGTCAGCGCCCTCTGGGAGATGGGTTGACCTTGCCGTTGGGGGAAGGCCCAGCATTCCTGTCACCGGTCACGGTGACCGGGGACGAGGAGGAACGGTGCGGCACCTGCTGACGATCGGGGCCTTCGCGCGGGCGGTCCGGCTGTCGCCGAAGGCTCTGCGGCTCTACGACGAGTTGGGGCTGCTGCGCCCGGCCGCGGTCGACAGCGATTCGGGCTACCGGTTCTACGATCCGGAACAGCTCGAACAGGCCCGGCTGATCGCCTGGCTGCGCCGGCTGGACATGCCGCTGGCCCGGATCCGCCGGGTGTGCGAGCTGCCCGCGCCGGAGCAGGCCGTGGAGATCGCCGCCTACTGGGAGCGGGTGCTGGCGGAGACCGCCGACCGCGGCCGGCTGGCCGCCTTCCTCGTCGATCATCTCTCCGGAAGGGGAAGCGCGATGGGCGAGACCACCACACTGGGCATCCGGTACGCCGCACGATCCGAGGCGGGGCCGGTGCGGGAGACCAACGAGGACATCGCCTACGCGGGGCCGCGGCTGATCGCGGTCGCCGACGGGATCCGGGGGCCGGGCGGGGACCGGGCGAGTGCCGCGGCCGTCGACGCGCTCAAGCCGCTGGAGACGGTGACGGTGGCGGCCGGCGATCTGCTCGGTGCACTGGCCGAGGCGGTGCGCGACGCGGAACGGGCGGTCGGCGAGATCGCCGGGGAGACCAGCGGCGAGCCGGGCGGCTGGGCGGCCGGGGACGGGCCGGCCACCACGCTGACCGCGCTGTTCTGGTCGGGTTCCCGGCTGGCGCTCGCGCACATCGGCGACACCCGCGCCTACCGGCTGCGCGACGGCGAGTTGAGCCTGATCACCCACGACCACACCTATGTGCGGTCGCTGATCGAGCAGGGCAAACTCACCGAGGACGAGGCGGCCACCCACCCGCAGCGTTCGCTGCTGGTCAAAGCCTTGACGGGTACGGGCGACGCGAGCCCGGACCTGTCGCTGCACGAGGCGGCGGCCGGTGATCGTTACCTGCTCTGCTCCGACGGCCTGGCCGCGGCGGTCGGAGCGGACGAGCTGGTCACGGTGCTGGCCGGCCCGGGCGACCCGCGGCAGGCGCTTGACGAGCTGATCGCCCGGGCGTACGCCGCCGGCGCCGACGACAACGTCGCCGGAGTGGTCGCCGACGTGGTCCGCCTGGACCAGGCCGCCTGACGAGCGTGGGGAGTTCGAGTGCGCGCGTCGCACCCGAACTCCATCCACCGTCAGTCGAGTGACCCCACGCGGGCCTCGATCGCGGCCCGCAGGTCCGGGCCGGCGACGACCGTCCGGGCCTGTTCCAGCACCGGCGCCAGGAACAGGTCCGGGCCCGGCGTGCCGGCGAACGGTTCGACCGCCGCCACCGCGGCCTGCCCGGCCGGGGACGGGGTGAGCGGCGCCCGCAGCTGGATCCCGCGGACCGCCGACAGCAGCTCCACCGCGAGCAGGCTGGTCAGGTTGTCCAGGACGGTCCGCAGCTTCTTGGCCGCGGCCCAGCCCATCGACACGTGGTCCTCCTGCATGCCGCTGGTCGGCAGCGAGTCGACCGAGGCCGGCGACGCGAGCCGCCGGTTCTCCGCCACGATCCCGGCCGCCGTGTACTGGGCGATCATCAGGCCCGAGTTCACGCCGGCGTCCGGTGACAGGAACGGCGGCAGCTCCCGCGACCGGGTCACGTCGAGCAGCCGGTCCACCCGGCGTTCCGCGATGGCCCCGACCTCGGACGCGGCGATGGCCAGGTAATCGGCGGCGAACCCGAGCGGCGCCCCGTGGAAGTTGCCGGTCGACTCGACCCGGCCGTCCGGCAGCACCACCGGGTTGTCGACCACGGACACGAGTTCGCGCGACGACACCAGGCGGACGAAGTCGAGCGTGTCCCGGGCGGCGCCGGCGACCTGGGGGGCGCAGCGCATCGAGTACGCGTCCTGCACCGCGTGCGCCAGGTCGTCCCGGTGCGAGTCCATGATCGCCGAGTTCTGCAGCAGCCGGTGGATGTTCGCCGCCGAGGCCGCCTGCCCCGGATGCGGCCGGATGCTGTGCAGTTCCGGCAGGAACGGCCGCTCCGAGCCGAGCATCGCCTCGATCGCCAGCGCCGCGGTCACGTCGGCCATGGCGAACAGGTGCGCGGCGTCGGCGATCGCCAGCAGCAGCATGCCGAGCATGCCGTCGGTGCCGTTGATCAGGGCCAGCCCCTCCTTGGCGGCCAGTTCGAGAGGTCGCAGCCCGGCGCCGCGCAGCGCCTCGGCCCCGGCGATCCGGGAGCCGTCCTTGCCCAGCACCCAGCCCTCGCCGAGCAGCACGATCGCGCAGTGCGCGAGCGGGGCGAGGTCACCGGAGGCGCCCAGCGAGCCGTGTTCCGGCACCCACGGCGTGATGTCGTGGTTGAGCAGGTCGACGAGGCCCTGGGCGAGGACCGGCCGGACCCCGGAGCGGCCCAGCGCCAGCGAGCGCACCCGCAGCAGCATCATCGCCCGGACCACCTCCCGCGGCATCGGCGCGCCGATGCCGGCGGCGTGCGAGCGGATCAGTGCGTGTTGAAGTTCGGCCCGGCGCGACGGCTGGATCGAGGTGTTGGCGAGCGCCCCGAAGCCGGTGGAGACACCGTAGACGGGACGGCCGGACGCCTCGATGCCGTCGACGATGGCCCGGCTGGTGGCCATCGCGGCGACGGCCTCGGGAGAGATCTCGACGCGGGCGTCGGTGCGCGCCACGGCGAGGACATCGGCGGGGGAGACCCCGGTGGACTGAACGGTGACGATCATGATGGCAGGCCTTCGGTCCGGTCAGGGGTGGTGGCGAGGTGGTGGGACGGGACTCCGCCGTGCAGCACGCGGCGGATCAGGGGCACACCCGGCCGGTAGGCCAGATGCAGGTGGGAAGGCGCGTCGAGGACGATCAGATCGGCGCGTGCGCCGACCGCGATCCGGCCGATGTCGTCGCGCCGCAGCGCGTGCGCGCCGCCGGCGGTCGCCGCCCACAGCGCCTCGGCCGGGGTCATCCCCATCTCGCGGACGGCGAGGGCGATGCAGAACGGCATGGACGAGGTGTACGAAGACCCGGGGTTGCAGTCGGTCGCCAGCGCCACGGTGATGTTCGCGTCGAGCAGCCGCCGGGCGTCCGGATAGGGCGATCGTGTGGAGAACTCCGCGCCCGGTAGCAGCGTGGCCACGGTCGAGGAGTGGCCGCCGTCGGCGCACATGCAGTCGAGCCGGGTGGAGGCGAGGGCGTCGATGTCGGCGTCGTCCAGATGGGTGCAGTGGTCGACGCTGGCCGCGCCCATCTCGACGGCCAGCCGCACGCCGGGGCCGGGGCCGAGCTGGTTGCCGTGCACCCGCAGGCCGAGCCCGGCGGCCTGGCCCGCCGCCAGGATGGTGCGGGCCTGGTCGGCGTCGAAGGCGCCGCGTTCGCAGAACACGTCGATCCACCGGGCGTGCGGGCGGGCGGCGGCCAGCATCGGCCCGCACACCAGGGAGACGTATGCCCACGGGTCGTCGGAGTACTCGGCGGGCACCACGTGCGCGCCGAGGAAGGTGGTCTCGCTGGTCAGTTCGGCGGCGATCCGCAGCGACCGGGCCTCGTCCGCGACGTTCAGCCCGTACCCACTCTTGATCTCGATCGTCGTGGTGCCCTGGCTGCGGGCCTCGGTGACCAGCCGGGTCGCCGAGCGTCGCAGCTCGTCGTCGCTCGCCGCGCGGGTGGCACCGACCGTGGTGCGGATGCCGCCGCCGGTGTAGGGCTCGCCGGCCATCCGGGCCGCGAACTCGGCCGCCCGGTCCCCGGCGAAGACGAGGTGGGCGTGACTGTCGACGAAGCCGGGCAGCACCGCGGCGCCGTCGGCGTCGATCCGCGCGTCGGCGGCCGGGGCGTCCGACGCGGCGCCGACCCAGGCGATCCGGTCCCCGTCGACGACCACGGCGGCGTCCTGGACGATGCCGAGCCGGCCCTTGCCGAAGCCGGCGTCATTGGTGACGAGCTCGCCGATGTTGGTGATCACCATGCTCATGCCGCCGCCTCCGCTTCGTTCCGGCGTCGCCAGGAGTTCGAACCGGGGCTGGATGATCCGCTCGCGAGCTCACTCATGACAGGACCTTCGCCAGTTCGCGGGGGACGTCGACCAGCGTGTGTCGGCCGTCGGCGACGATCCGCCGGCCCCCGGAGATGACGTGCGTGACGTCGGCGCCGGTGGCCGCGAAGATCGCCTGGTCAGGGCGGGAGCCCACGGTCCGTACGCTCTCCAGCGAGACCGCCACCAGGTCGGCCCGTTTGCCGGGCGCGATGACGCCGGCGTCGGCCCAGCCCAGAGCCGCGTGGTTGGCCGCCGCCGTGATCAGCTCGCCGGCCGAGAAGTGGCCGCGGCTCTCGGTGGCCAGCCGCTCGTCCATCTCCATGCCGCGGATCTCCTCGAACGGGTCGATCACCGCGTTGCTGTCGCTGCCGAGGCTGAGCGGCACACAGTCGTCGGCGAGCCGCCGGGCCGGACCGAGGCCGTCGGCGAGGTCGCGTTCGGTGGTGGGGCAGAGGCAGACTCCGGTGCCGCTGTCACCGAGCAGCTTGACGTCACCGTCGGTGAGGTGGGTGGCGTGCACCGCGGTGGTGCCGGGGCCCAGAACGCCGTGCCGGTCCAGCAGTTCGGTGGGTGTGCAGCCGTGTACCGCCCGGCACTGTTCGTTCTCGGCCCGCTGCTCGGAGAGGTGCACGTGCAGCGGGGCACGGCCGGCCAGCAGGGCGAGCTGGGCGGCGGGCACCGCGCGTACCGAGTGGATCGCCGCGCCGACCAGGGCGTGCCGGCCGACGCTGAGCGCGGCCACCCGCTGCGCCCAGCTCTCCGCGTCGCCGTCGCCGAAACGTTCCTGCACGCCCCGCAGCGGCGTGCCGTCGACGTGCGCGGTCAGGTAGAGGGTGTCCAGCAGGGTGATCCGGATGCCGGCCTCGTCGGCGGCCTGGATCAGGGCGGCGCCCATCGCGTTCGGGTCGGCGTACCGGACCCCGCCGGGCGCGTGATGCAGGTAGTGGAACTCGCCGACGCAAGTGATGCCGGCCAGCGCCATCTCGGCGTAGACGGCCCGGGCCAGAGCCAGGTATCCGTCCGGGTCGAGGGTCGCGGCGGCCGCGTACATCTGCTCCCGCCAGGTCCAGAAGCTGCCCCGGCCGGAGTGGGTCCGGCCGCGCAGCACCCGGTGGAAGGCGTGCGAGTGCGCGTTCGCCAGCCCCGGCAGCACCAGGCCGGGCAGGGATTCGCCGGCCGGTTCCGCGTCCGGTGTGACCGAGGCGAACCGGCCGTCCGCGATCTCGATCCGCACGTTCCGCCGCACCCGGCCGTCCACCCAGGCGTGCTCCGCGAAGAACCTCACGTCAGCTCCTCCAGGACCGTGGCCAGGGCTTCGATGCCGGCCTCGCAGTCGTCGTCGGAGGCGTGCTCGGCGGGGGAGTGCGACACGCCCGTCGGGTTGCGGACGAACAGCATCGCGGTCGGCACGTGCGCGGAGAGCACCCCGGCGTCGTGCCCGGCCCCGGTCGGCAGGATCGGCGCGTCCTTCAGCAGAGCGGAGAGCCGTTCGGCCAGCGCGGTGTCGAAGGCGACCTCTCCGCTCACCGACTCGGCGGTCATGGCCAGGGTGGTGCCGTCGCGGGCGGCCCGCTCGGTCGCCTTCTCCACCACCGAGCCGACGAGCCGGTCGAGGGTGGCCGTGTCGGCGGCGCGGGCGTCGAGCCAGCCGCGGACCAGCGACGGGATGGCGTTGGTGGCGTTCGGCTCGACCTGCACCCGGCCCATCGTGGCGTGCGCGCCGGCCAGCCTCGCCTCCTGATCGGCGGTGAGGACGGTGTGGGCGAACGTCAGCATCGGGTCGTGACGGTCGGTCATCCGGGTGGTCCCGGCGTGGTCGCCGATGCCCGTGAAGTCCATCCGCCAGCGGCCGTGCGGCCAGATCGCGCTCGCCACCCCGACCGGCGTCTCCAGGGCTCTGCCCTGCTCGATGTGCAGCTCCACCACCGCGGCGATCTGCCCGATCTCTTTCCGGGCTCCCGCCGGGCGGGCGCCCAGCGCCGCACCGAAGGAGATCCCGTCGCGGTCGGTCAACGCCGCGGCCCGGTCCGGGTCGATGACGCCGGTGAGAAGACGAGAGCCCAAGCACGGTACGCCGAAACGCCCGCCCTCCTCCTCGACGAACGCCGCGATCCCGATCCTCCGGTCCCGGGGCACCCGGTCCACGGCGAGGAACGCGCTCACGATTCCCAGCGGTCCGTCATAGCCGCCGCCGTGCGGGACCGAGTCGAAGTGCGACCCGGTCAGCACGGTCCCCGGCGCCCACGGCTCACCCCGCCACGCGAAAAGGTTGCCGTTGCCGTCGTCGGTGACCGTCATGTCCCGCAGCGCGGCCTGCGCCCGGAACCAGTCACGCAGCGTCAGCTCCGGCTCGGTCAGCGCGAACCGCAGATAGCCGCCGCTGCCGGCCCGCCCGATGGGTGCGATCTCGGCCCAGAGCTTCGCGAACTCGCTCATGGCCGCATCGGGATGTTGACGTCGTTCGCGGACCGCGACTCGTAGCCCGCGTCGACGTGCCGCAGCACCCCCATCGCCGGGTCGTTGGTCAGCACCCGCTCGATCTTCTGCCCGGCCAGCGCCGTCCCGTCGGCCACGCACACCTGCCCGGCGTGAATGCTCCGGCCGATACCGACGCCGCCACCGTGGTGGATCGACACCCAGCTCGCCCCGGACGCCGTGTTGACCAGCGCGTTCAGCAGCGGCCAGTCGGCGATCGCGTCGGAGCCGTCGAGCATCGCCTCGGTCTCCCGGTACGGCGACGCCACCGACCCGGAGTCCAGGTGGTCCCGGCCGATCACCAGCGGCGCGGACACCTCGCCGCGCGCCACCATGTCGTTGAACCGCACGCCCGCGACGTCCCGCTCGCCGTGGCCGAGCCAGCAGATCCGGGCCGGCAGCCCCTGGAAGGCGACTCGCTCGGAGGCCATCCGCATCCAGCGGGCCAGCGGCTCGTTGTCCGGGAACAGGTCGAGGACGGCGCGGTCGGTGGCGGCGATGTCGGCCGGATCGCCGGAGAGCGCGGCCCACCGGAACGGCCCCTTGCCCTCGGCGAACAACGGCCGGATGTACGCCGGGACGAACCCGGGGAAGTCGAAGGCCCGCTCGTAGCCGGCCAGTTTCGCCTCGCCGCGGATCGAGTTGCCGTAGTCGAACACCTCGGCGCCCGCGTCCAGGAAACCGACCATGGCCTCGACCTGCTTCGCCATGCTCGCCCGGGACCGGTCGGTGAACTCCTCCGGCTTGGTCCGCGCGTACTCCGCCGCGTCGTTCAGGTCGACACCGGCCGGCACGTAGCTCAGCGGATCGTGGGCGCTGGTCTGGTCGGTGACGATGTCGATCGCGACGCCCTTGTTCAACAGGGCGGGGAAGACCTCCGCCGCGTTGCCGACGACGCCGACACTCAGCGCGCGGCGCTCGGCCTTCGCCGTCAGCGCGACCTCGACCGCCTCGTCCAGGCTGTCGGCGATCACGTCCAGGTAGCGGGTGTCGACGCGGCGCTGCAGCCGGGTGCGGTCCACGTCGACGATCAGGCAGACGCCGCCGTTCATGGTCACCGCGAGCGGCTGCGCCCCGCCCATGCCGCCGCAGCCGCCGGTCAGCGTCAGCGTCCCGGCCAGATCGGCGCCGAACTTCTTGGTCGCGACGGCCGCGAACGTCTCGTAGGTGCCCTGCAGGATGCCCTGCGTCCCGATGTAGATCCAGGAGCCGGCGGTCATCTGGCCGTACATGGTCAGGCCCAGCTGCTCCAGCCGGCGGAACTCCGGCCAGGTCGCCCAGTCGCCGACGAGGTTCGAGTTCGCGATCAGCACCCGCGGCGCCCACTCGTGGGTGCGCAGCACACCGACCGGCTTGCCGGACTGCACGAGCAGGGTCTCGTCGTCCTTCAGCTCGTCCAGCTCACGCACGATCGCGTGGAACGAGGGCCAGTCCCGGGCGGCCCGGCCGGTGCCGCCGTAGACCACGAGATCCTGCGGTCTCTCGGCCACGTCCGGGTCGAGGTTGTTCATCAGCATGCGCTTGGCGGCCTCTTGCGGCCACCCCTTCGCGGTGTACGCCGTACCACGCGGCGCCCGGATCTCCGGCATCTCGTCTCCTCCTCCCCACCGGCTTCACACCGGTGGCGTCTCAGCCAGGAACCAGTTCGTCTAAGCCAGGAAAATGTGCCTGCGGGCGGCCGTCGCCTCGAACTCCTCCAGGCGGCGCTGCACCGGCTCGGGGGCCGCGTCGCACATCGCCTGCAGCAACACCATGGCCATCAGCATCGGGCCGGTGTGCAGGTCGAAGACGAGTTGAGTGCCCACCGCGGCGGGCAGCACCACGTCGGCGTGCTCGGCCACCGGGCTGACCGCTGAGTCAGTGATCACGACCACCGACAGGCCGGCCGCCTTCGCCTCGCGGACGGCCTCCACCGACTCGCGCGGATAGCGGGGGAGCACGATGGCCAGCATCGCACCGGCGCCGTCCGCATGGGCCTGATCGAGCCGGTCCAGCAGGCTGGTGCCCCCGCCGTCGAGCACCCGCACGCCCGGGAACGCCTTCGCCGCGAAATAGCCGAAGTACGCCGCCAGCGGCGCCGCGGCCCGCAGGCCCAGGATCGGCAGGGGACGGCTCTTGATCAGCAGGGCGGCCGCCCGGCGTACATCATCGAGGTCGTGCAGTTGATCTCCGAGCCGGCGCAGGTGCTCGGTCTCCGCATGCACCGCACGCTGCATCGCGTTCTGCTCGGCCGGCTCGTCGGGCTCGCCGGAGGTGAGCGCGCGCAGCTCGCGCCGCAGCGCCGGATAACCGGAGTAGCCCAGCGCCATCGCGAACCGGGTCACCGACGGTTGGCTGACCCCGGCCAGCTCGGCCACCTCGGCGGCGGACAGATAGGCCGCTTTCGCCGCGTGCTCGACCAGGCTGTGCGCGATCCGCCGCTGGGTCGGCGTGAGGCGCGCGCCCTGGAAGAGATCCAGCACGCGGCCGGCCGTCTTGACCGCTCCGTCATTCACTCCAGCAGCTTATGCATAAAATCTTTCAGAAAGCCAGACATGGACGTACTCCATCCAACGACCCCGCCCGGCCCGGGGCATGCCGAAAGCCGGACCGGCGACGGCCGGCCCGAACGTGAGGGGAACCGGCTACCGGCCGGGCAGCTCGCGGGCGACGACATGATGGGACACGGTCGTCTCGCGATCGATCAGGAAATCGTCGTCCTCGGGATAGAACACCGCACGCCCGATGTCGTCACCGGCGAACCCGCGGATCACCTCCAGCGACTCCCACCAGCTCACCGTGGTCACCTCGGTGCGGCCGTCACCCAGGTCCCGCGTCCACATCTGGGCGCCCCGATTGCCCGGCGTCCCCCGGTAACCGGCCAGCCCGGTCCGCTCGATGTACGCCACGTACTCCGCGGCCCGGTCCGTCGCGACCCAGCCTCGCCACATCCGCGCGATCATGCCGCCAGCCTATGACCGGCCACAGCAGAACAGGGCTGTGGCAGTCTTGCGGACATGCGGATCGCGGCACTCCACACGTACCCGGTCAAGGGTTGCCACCGCCTTGACCACGACGAGGCGCAAGTCGAGCCGTGGGGCCTGGCCGGCGACCGGCGCTGGATGATCGTCGATCCCGACGGCGTCGGCATCACCCAGCGCGAGGAAGCCCGCCTCACCCAGCTGACCGCCCGCCCCCGGCCGGCGGACTGCGGCTCGTCGCGCCCGGCATGTCCGAAACAGATCTCCCGGAACCGGTCGACGGCGCCAAGATCCAGGTGCGGGTCTTCCGCTCCAAGCCTCCCGTCCCGGCCCGCATCGCCGACACCGCCTGGGTCTCCGCGTTCCTCGGCCGCGACGCCCACCTGGTCTGGCAGGCCGACCCCACCACCCGCGCCATCGCCGGACCCGCCCTGCCCGGCGACCGCGTCAGCCTCGCCGACGGCTACCCGGTCCTGCTCGCCAACACCGCCTCGCTCGACGCCGTCAACGACTGGCTGGCCGAAGCCGGCGACGACCCCGTGCCGATCCACCGATTCCGCCCCAACCTCGTCGTCGACGGCGCGCCCGCCTGGGCCGAGGACGGCTGGCTCGGCCACCGCCTGCGCATCGGCGACGTCATCTTCCGGGTCGCCAAACCCTGCGGCCGCTGCCGGGTCACCACCATCGACCAGGAGACCGGAGAAGCCGGCCGGCAGCCACTGCACGTGCTCGGCCGCCACCGCCGCTTCGACGACGGCCTCCACTTCGCGGTCAACCTGGTCCCCGACCTCGACGCCGGCCGGACCGGCGTGGTGCGTGCCGGCGACGCGCTCACCGTCCTCGACTGATGCCGGACATGCGGTGCCGTCCCGCCGATCGTCCCGTTCGTGATCGTCGCGACATTGTGGACCGTCGCCACCCCCGCGACGGCCCAGCCGTCACCGGCACGGGTGACCGACCCTTAGGAGAGTCTTAGAAGATTTGCCCCCACCTGCCGCGACGAGCAGGATGCCAGGTCGTGAGCGCTCAACGATCCCGGTTCAACGTCCGCTGGCTCGCCGCGGGCGGCGCCGCCGTCCTCGCCGGCATCATCGGCGTCTCCATGCTCCTGCTGAACGGCGGATCAGCCTGCGCCGCCCCGCCGGGCACCACTTTCAGCAACGGCAAGGCCACCTTCTACGACCTCGCCGGCACCTCCGGCAACTGCTCCCTGGAAGTGCCCGCCGACGACCTCTACGTCGCCCTCGGTCCCTCCCAGTACTCCAAGGGCGCCTCCTGCGGCGCCTACCTCGACGTCACCGGCCCCAAGGGCCAGGTCCGCGTCAAAGTCTTCGACTCCTGCCCCGAATGCCCCGCCGGCCACCTCGACCTGAGCCGCACCGCGTTCAAGAAGATCGGCACCGAGATCGACGGCATCATCCCCATCAAGTACAAGCTGGTGACGAACCCCTCCACCCCCGCACCCATCACCGTGCGGATCAAGGAGGGCGCCTCCCAGTACTGGTTCGCCGCCCGCATCGACAACCACGCGAACCTGCTCTCCTCGGTCAAGGTCGCCAGCGGCAACGGCAGCTTCAAGACCGCCCACCGCACCGACTTCAACTACTGGCTCATCGACGCCGGCGCCGGCCCCGGCCCCTACAAGATGCAGATCACCGATGTGTACGGGAACACGGCCACCCTCACCGACGTGAAGATGTCTCCCGGCACCGTCCAGAAGACCGGCGTCCGCATCACCGGCGGATCCACGGCCGTCACCTCGAAGACCACCGCCCCCACGGCGAAGGCCACCACCTCGGCCCCCGCCATCACGTCGAAGCCCGCCACGCCGTCAGCGTCGGCGACCTCGGCCGCACCCACGCTGGAATCCGCCTCCACGGCGCCCAGCGCCGCCCCGGCCGAGACCACCCCCGAACAGCAGCCGCTGATCGACCTGGCCGCCGCCCAACCCGCCCCCGCGCCCGCCTCCTGCTGACCACCTGAAACGCGGACGTCCCTCCGCCGGCCCGGCGGGCGGACGTCCGCGTTCCGCGCGGCGGCCAGCCACCGAACCGTCACGACAGCGCCGAAGACCCGCCGCCGCAGCCGCGATCGTGCGCCCTGCGCTGATCCCACCGCCGTGCGCCTGCCGGGCGTGGCACTCGACCTTGACGAGCGGGCCGGCCGCAAGTCCGGGAAACCTGTCGAGGCTGGTCAAGGGGTGCGGCCGGCGGCGAGGAACTGCGCCCAGTCGGCGGCGGCGTCGGCCAGCTGCCGCAGGTGGGGTGCCGGCGACTGGCGGGCTCGCTCAGCCCCTCGGATGGCGCACGCACTCGCGAAGGAGCTGACGGCGTCGGCGGGGAATGGCTCGCCGTGATGGAGCAGCGGATCGCCGACCAGCGCGCCGCACCGGCGCGTAAGCCGGGTGCCGTGGTGTTCGCTGCTGGGCCCCTTGATAGGACCCACGGGTGATCATCGGACGGTTCAAGCGCCCTGGTCGGTGGTTCGTTCCGGAGCGGGCAGCAGGACCGTGGAGAGCAGGCGCCGCGTGCGCCCAGGGGCCGGCCCGGCCGCCAGGTACGGACGGACCGCGGCCTGAACAGCGGCGATGACGCCGAGCAACTCCTCGTCGGTCGCGTAGAACCCTGCCTGGCGGTATCCGACGAGGTCGCGTGCGAGGTCCGGGGCGCCGCCGTCGAGGTAACGGTCGAAGTCGGCCAGTAGGGCGGCGACGAAGGCGGTGAAAGCGGCCCGGTGGTCCTGCGGCGACATCGCTACCAGTTCCGCCTCGGACACCGTGGCGCGGTCGACGTGGAGCCGGAAGGTTCGTTCCACGGTGCCGCGCACCTTCCGCTGCGCCGTCACCGTCAGGACGCCGCCGTCGACGAGTGCTCCGACGTGCCGATACAGCGTGGCCGGCGGCACATCGGAGAGCTCGATACGCAGGTCTGCGGTGGTGAGGCGGCGATCGCCGAGGAATGCCTGAACGATGCGCAGCCGCACGGGGTGCAGCAGGAGTTCTGCGCTGTTGGCGGTCATCGTCACCTCCGATGACAAACAGTATCACGAGTGATAACGTTATCGAATCTGATAACAATGAGGGGGAGTGCTCATCATGACCGCCGTCCATCTCCTTGCCGATCACGTGCAGGTGCGTCTGAGTCTCGCTGAGAAGATCGGCGGACTGTGCGGAGACTTCGACATCCCCCGCGCGGCCGTTCGTGCGGCCGACGTGGTGCCCCACGCTCTGTCGGCCACGGCCGGCCTGCGCGCACCGGGGCTGGCGATCCCAGGTCGCTTCAAGGTCGGTACGTGGCGCGGCCGCAATGCGCGGCGTTTCGTGGCCGTCCGCCGCGACCGCCCCGCCCTGCGGCTGACCCTGCACGGGCACCGCTACGACACGGTGCTGGTGTCCACTCCGGACGCCGCCGCGCTCGCCGCCGCCCTGTGCCCCGCCGGAACCAGGCCGACGGCGCCGTGACCGATCGCAGCCTGACGTTCGCCTCTGGCCCGCACCGCCTGGTCGGCACCGTCACCCGGCCTCTCCGTGACGGCGCCGTACCGGCGGTGCTCATCGTCGGCGGCAGTGGTCCGCTGGACCGCGACGGCAACCACAAGCGGGCGCGCCTGGACATCTCGCGGCAGATCGCGACCGCGCTGCGCGATGCCGGCCTCGCCAGCCTGCGCTATGACAAGCGGGGAGTCGGCGACAGCGACGGCTCATTCCTCGCCACCGGCATGCACGACAACGCCGACGATGTCCGTGCCGCCCTCACTGCCCTGCGTGAACAGCCGGGTACCGACCTCGACCGGGTGTTCCTCCTCGGCCACAGTGAGGGCGCCATTCTCGCCACCGCCGTGCTGGCCAGCGGCAGCTCCGCAGCCGGAGCGATCCTGCTCTCGCCCACTGCCCGGCCGGGCAGTGGCGTATTGCGCTGGCAGGCCGAGAAGGTCGCCGCCGACCTGCCCACGCCGGTCAGGACCTTGTTGCGGCTGTTCAGGGTGGATCTCACCGCCAAAATCGCCCGTAACCACGCCCGCCTCATGGCCACCACCGAGGACGTGGCGCGACTCGGCGGCGTGCGGGTGAACGCCCGCTGGTTCCGCGAGTTCATGACGTACGACCCCACCGGCGATCTGACACGCCTCACCATCCCCACGCTCGCCGTCGCCGGCGGCAAGGACCTGCAGGCGCCGCCGCAAGATCTCCATACCATCGCGGCGCTGCTCGGCGACCGGGTCGAAACGCTGCTCATCGACGACCTCAGCCACATCCTGCGCAGCCAACCCGCCACCCCGACCATGCGCACCTACCGTCGCGACCTCACCCGTCCGGTGGACCGGCGCGTACTCACCGCCGTCATCGACTGGATCCACCGGCACTGAGCACAAGCGACCGGCGGACACCGCTCCGACCGGGTACTGCGCCGCCCCACCCCGCCACGCGTCCACCAGCCGCAGGGCGGACGGCCGTCCCAACAACGGGGCAGAGGTCATCTTCGCCGACCCCAGCGGCTCACCCCAGCCCGCGTGCGGCGGGGGTTTCGAAACCTGCGCGCGACCAGCGCGCCTCGCCAGCCCGTGCACCGAAACCGGCTCGGCCCGCCACCCGTTACGCCGTGGGACACATGCCGGTCACCGGCCAGGCGCACCAGCGACCCGCCCACCACCAGAAGGGCGCCAAGCCTCGCCGCACCGCTTGAAGCACAAGTTCAGGTGCCGGAGAGATTGCGGCCTATCGAATCGGCTATCCCGACGGGTACGTGGACTGTCTGACGGTGGGCGGCCGCACGCCCCGACGTAGAGCTGAGGACCGATTCCCCTACCTATCCCCTAAGACGCTTCAGGCCCGGTCGTGAGACCGGGCCTGACCTGAGTCGGAGTAGGTCATCCGATGGTGCGGAAGAGGGGACTTGAACCCCCACGCCCTCTCGGGCACGGGTACCTAAAACCCGCGCGTATGCCATTTCGCCACTTCCGCCCGATTTGCCCACAGGCAATCCGTTGGCAGAAGTCTAGACGGTCCGATCGGTTTGTGGCGTCTCGGCCGTCGCCGATCCGACCGACCGGTATTCCATGCGACGATGGCTGATGCGTCCGGGCGGCGAGAGCCGACAGCGAGCACGGCGGCCGCCTTGCGGGTTGGTTACCGCATGACGACCGCCGTGAGACCGGGCCGCTTCCGCCGTGCTCGACGGCGGTGGCGATTGCCCTCCCCATCGGCGAGCAGGGCCCGGACTTGCAGATTTCTGCCGGACTTCTTCATGCCGTGCGGTCGAATCGCCGGCCGGTCGTCAGTCCAGGCCGAGGTCGCGGCGGAGCTTGGCGACGTGCCCGGTGGCCTTGACGTTGTAGAGCGCCCGCTCGATCATCCCGTTCTCGTCGATGACGAAGGTGGAGCGGATGACGCCGGTGACCGTCTTGCCGTAGAGCTGCTTCTCGCCGAATGCCCCGTACGCCACGAGGGTGCTCTTGTCCTCATCGCTGACCAGCGGGAACGTGATGGCGTCGTGCTCGCGGAACTTGGCGAGCTTGGCCGGTTTGTCGGGGGAGATGCCGACGACCTGGTAACCGGCGGCCTGCAGCGAGGCGAGCGAGTCGCGGAAGTCGCAGGCCTGCTTGGTGCAGCCGGGCGTCATGGCGGCGGGGTACGCGTACAGCACGACCTTGCGCCCACGAAGGTCCTTGAGGGAGAGGCTGTCGCCGGTGTCGGTGGTGAGGGTGAAGTCGGGCGCGGCGTCGCCGGCGCTGAGACGCACGTTGTCAGTCATGGGACCGACGATAGTGCGGATCATCCGGGAACCCGTTGCGTGCTCCAGAGCCGGCGTGCGGCGGTGAGGTCGCGGGGCCATTCCTCGCCTCTGCGGGTGAGGATGCGTTCGGTGATCTCGAAGTCGCCGACGAGGCGGTGGAATTCGTCGAGCACGTCTGTTTCGCGGAACGGTTTGCAGGAGAAGACGTTGACGAGGATCTCGCGCAGATGCGGGTAGGTGTGGATGGCGGCGTGCGATTCGGCGAGGATCACCACGGCCGATTTTCCGGCTTTCTCGGGCGGCCCGTTCTCGGTGGCGACGAGCGGGCCCGCGATGACCATCATGCCGATGCGGTCGACCAGTTCGCGCATGAAGCGGGTGAGTGCCGCGTCGTCGCCGAGGAGCCGGATGTCGGTGATGCTGGAGAGCCGGAGTGTGAGCTCGTCTCCGTAATGGTCGGCCGGTGAAAGCATCGATCCTCCTCAAGCAATTGCCATGACCGTACGTTAGCAATTGCTCACGCCCTGTGGTGAAATCGGCGTGTGCCAATCCTGCGGGCAGTGGATTCCGTTTCCCGCCCCATTCTCGTCGTCAGAAAGCGGTGGCCGGGCAGCCTTTCCAGAACGGAAACAACAGCAATATGCATGGTGTTCTGCGCACCGAGTATCAGCCTCGCCGACAGCAGAGGCGCGCCGGGTTTGAGTACGCTCCCCCGCACAGGGCGTCGATAGTGGAGACAAGGGCATGAGCGAGGCTACGGACGGCACTCCACGCCGATGACATCGCCGGCGTCTGAGCGCGAAGCGGCGATCCGTCTGATCAGTCTGGTCAGGCGCTGGCGGGCTCGGGGGCCGCGGCGCGGAGGCGGAGGACCCCGGTGAGGGCGAGCCCGGCGCCCACCCCGATGGCGACGGCGACGGCGGCCCGGGCGAACCAGCCGGGGCCGGCGGACGGGACGACCGAGGCGAAGAAGACGTCGGCGCTGCCGAAGCCGGCGAAGGCGGCCAGCACGAAGCCGGCCAGCGTCAGGTAGAACGGCGGCTGCCGGTAGACGGCCGCGCAGGCGAGCAGGCCCGCGACGATCGGCACGCCGGCCCAGCCTCCGCCGTCGAGGGCGCCCGTCACCACGTACGCCAAGGTGGTGAGCCCGCCGATGAGGGCGACCGGTCCGGCGGACCTGGGCCACCGCCTGGTGGTGAGGGCGACGGCGAGGCCCAGCAGGGCCGAGCCGGCCCACCACGCCGAGGCCGGCGGTGGCGGTTCGTAGTCGAGGGTGCCCTGAAGGTCGAAGGTCCGCGCCTGGTCGCGGAGCGGCACCACCCACTCGCGCAGGCGGTGCGGCTCGCCGGGGGCGGCGGTCAGTTCGGGCGGGAGGGTGGTTTCGTTCCACTGGGTGCGCTGGTCGTGCCAGCGCACGGTGGTGTCGCCGGAGATCTTGCGCCAGGAGGGCGCGGCGGTGGGGTCGGCGGCGGCGGGGATGGGTGTCTCGCCGCCGAGGGTCTGGTTGTAGTAGGTGGCCGGCGAGTTGACGTTCTCGTAGGTGCCGTCCGGCCGTACGTCGAGATAGGGCTCGCCGGAGTAGCCGAGGATCTCGATGTTGCGGCCGCTGTCGTTGCGCAGTTCCAGGCGTGCGCCGCCTTCGACGACCCGGACGGTGAGGCCGTTCATGGGGCTGCTCAGTCCGGTGACGGTGACGCGGTAGTCGCTGACCGAGGAGGTGTCGCCGGCGTGCGCGAACGCGGGAGTGGCCGGCGCGAGGATCGCACCGGCCACTGCCAGCATCGAGAGCAGGAACCTTCTCACCCGGCTGCCTTGTCGATGGTCTCGGTGACGAGTGCGGTGCTGGGGACGCTGTTGTCGGGCCCGTTCAGCTGCTCGCCGTTGACGGCGATCGTCGGGGTGCCGTTGAAGCCCTTCTTGGAGAACTTCTCGGTGGCCTGGGTCGCCCATGTCTTGTAGGTTCCCCCGTTCACCGCGGTGGTGAAAGTCTCGCTGGTCAGGCCGACCGACGCGGCGAGTTCGATCATCTTCGCGTCGGTGAGGCCGGCGGTGTTCTCGGCGGGCCGGTTGGCGTAGAGCACGTCGTGGAACTCGGTGAACTTACCCTCCTGGCCGGCGGCCGCGGAGGCGGCGGCGGCGCGGGTGGAGTACGCGGTGCCGTGGGAGAACTTGTCGAGGATCGCGACCGGGTGGAACCGGAGGGTGATCTTGCCGGCGGTGGCGAGCTGCTTGAGGACACCGCCGGTGGTCTCCTCGAAGCTGCCGCAGGCCGGGCACATGAAGTCCTCGTAGACGTCGACGGTGACGGGCCCAGCGCCGACGGCGAAGGCGGTGCCGTCGTCGACCGCGGCGCTCGGGACGGTGACCTTGCCGTCGTCCTGCCCGCGCAGGGTGGTCCAGCCGATCAGGCCGGCGGCGAAGAGCATCAGCACCACTGCTACGGACGTCCAGAGCGTCACGGTGCGGCGTCGTTCGGCGGCCTTCTGGTCGGCGACGATCTGCCGTGCCTTGGCCGCGCGTTCTCTGCCCTTGCTCATCGTTCCCCCAGGAGAAAGCCGTCGAGTGAGAACCGGGAACGGGGTCGCCACACCAGAAGCCCGGAGAGTGCCACGAAAGCCACGTCACGCAGGATGTCGACGCCGTACGCGGTGCTTTCTCCGGCGCCCAGCTCGCCGCCGGAGCTGAAGCAGCCGCAGTCGATCCGCAGCCCTTGGGACCATGCCCAGGAGATGCCGGCGATGAAGATCACCATGAGGGCGGCGGAGATGACGGCGGTCAGCCGGGTCGCGAGGCCGATCAGCAGGAGCAGGCCGAGGGCGATCTCCAGGAACGGCTGGACCGCGCCGACGACCTCGGCGGCGTCGTACGACATCAGCTGGTAGGCGTTGACGGCTCGGGCCGAGGCGGCCAGGTCACCGGCCTTGAGGCCGCCGGCGACCAGCCAGACCGCGGCCAGGGCCAGGCGGGGCAGCGTGGAGATCCAGGGCCATGCGGCCGCCATGCGGATCTGCCGTGCGCTTTCCATGGTCACGCCTTGTTGGTCGGTGTCCGGAGCCCTCCGGTTCCCGGCCATTCTTCGCCCGCGGAGATTCTTCTCGGACGGGCCGAAGGTCCTAACTCGCCCGGGCTTGTGCCACCGCGGTGATGAGTTCGTCGCGGGCTCGGGCCACGCGGGAGCGGATGGTGCCGACCGGGACGGACTCGACCTCAGCGGCCTCCGCGTACGACAACCCGAGCACCTGGGTCAGCAGGAACGCGGTGCGGCGGTCCTCGCTGAGCCGGCTGAGGAGGTCGGCGCTGCTGAGCCGGTGTGCCGGGTCGGGTGCGGGCAGTTCGGTGACGACCTGCGCGGCGAGCCGGGCGTCGAGACGCCGGCGGCGCACCACCGAGCGCAGGTGGTCGGCGCAGGTGCGGCGGGCGATGCCGAGCAGCCAGGTGCGCACGCTGGACCGGCCGGCGAAGGTGTCGAGCGCCCGGAAGGCCCGCAGATAGGTCTCCTGCGTGAGATCGTCGGCGGAGCCCGGGTCGACGAGGGCGGCGGTGAATCGCCAGACCTCGGGCTGGGTGGCGCGCACGAACGCGGCCTGCGCCGCCCGATCGCCGTCGCGGGCCGCCAGGGCCAGCGCGGTGGTCTCGTCCGTTTCTCCGTCACCTGCCGTCACGAGGCGTCATGGTACGCGCTCAGGTGTCGCCGCCGGTCATCTGGAACCATGCAGGGATGCCAGTCATGACCGTGGACCGACGTCGTGCACTCGCCGTGTTGGCCGGGCTACTGATCGGAGTTTTCGGCTCGTTGCTGGCCGCGGCTCCGGCCCGTGCCCATGCGGCCCTGGTCGGCAGTGACCCGGCCGGCAACTCCGTGGTCCCGGACGCCCCGAACCGGGTGACGCTCACGTTCAGCGAGTCGGTGCAGCTGATCTCCGGCAAGATCCGGGTGCTCGCGCCGGACGGCTCCCGCGCCGACCAGGGCGAGCCGTCGGTCAGCGGCACGCAGGTGACGATCCCGCTGAGCGCTGGCGGCGGGCGCGGGACCTACCTGGTCAGCTACCGGGTGACATCGGCGGACAGTCATCCGGTCGCGGGCACGATCACCTATTCCGTGGGCGCCGCCTCGACGCCGCCGGCGGCGGACGAAGCCGCTGACGTCGCGGTCGACCCGGTGGTCAAGGCGCTCATCCCGGCCGGGAAATACCTGGGGTACGCCGGGCTCGTGCTCCTGATCGGCCCGGTTCTGGTCCTCGCGCTGTTGTGGCCGCACCGGCTGAACCGGCGCGGGCCCGGCCGGCTGGTCTGGACCGGCATCGGCCTGGTCACCGGCAGCACCCTGCTCGGGGTGTGGCTGCAGGCGCCGTACACCCTCGGCGCCGGCCTGTTCGACGTCACCGTGAGTGATCTTCGTGACGTTCTCGGCAGCACCTTCGGCGCGGTCATGCTGGTCCGCCTCGGCGTGGTCGTGGCGGCCGCCTTCCTGCTGCGCCCGTTGCTGTCCGGCTCCGGTGGCGGCGAGTCGAAGCTGGACCTCGCCCTGCTCGGCGTGCTCGGGGTGGCGGCCCTGGCCACCTGGCCGTTGACCGGTCACCCGACGGCTTCGCCGGTGGCCGGGGTCTCGGTCGTGATCGACGCCCTGCACCTGGCCGCCGTGGCGGTGTGGGTGGGTGGCCTGGTGATGCTCTTCGGCTTCCTGCTGCCCCGGGCGAACGGCCGGGAACTCGGCGCGATCCTGCCGATCTGGTCACGCTGGGCGATGGCCGCGGTCGGCGCGCTGGTCTTCGCCGGTGTGGTGCAGTCGCTGATCGAGGTGTCGACCCTGGACGGCCTGATCAACAGCACCTACGGGCGAATGATCATGGCCAAGGTCGCTCTCGCGGCGGTGGTGATCGGCATCGCGGCGTACTCGCGCAAGCTGGTCGGCTCGCGGGCCGCCGAGGAGAACCCCGGCCCGCTGCGCCGGATCGTGCTCGCCGAGCTGGCGGTCACCGCGGTGGTCCTGGGGGTGACCTCCTTCCTGGTGCAGGAGCCGCCGCCGAGGACCGCGCTGGCCTCCGAGACCGGCCCGGTCAGCACGACCGTGACGCAGACCCTGACCACGAAGAACATGTCGCTGCAGGTGGACGTCTTCCCGGCCACGGTCGGCAACAACTCCATCCACCTGTACGCCTACACGCCGGACAGCAAGCCCCTGCCGGTCGTCGAGTGGAAGGCCACCGCCTCGTTGCCGGCGAAGGGGATCGAGGCGATCGAGATCCCGCTGCTGCGGATCACCGACTTCCACGCGATCGGTGACATCGGCCTGCCCCAGGCGGGCGAGTGGACCTTCAAGTTCACCGCCCGGACCAGCGAGATCGACCAGAACACCCTGACCATGACCGCCAAGATCTCCTGACGCGCAGCGCGAAACGAGGCCCGGCCCTGGGGGGTTCGGGCCTTGTTTCATATCTATCGGGGATACACGTGCCGATTTGAACACTTTGGGGTTATTTGCATCTGTATGGTCACCGCAGTACGGCCCGGGAAGGGGGAGAGACAGATGCGGGTGTTCCGCACGATCCTCGGCATGCTGGCATTGACCACCGGACTACCCACGCTGCTGGCCGGCGGCGGACTGTGGGCTGTCATGCAGCACCGCGATCCTGGCGGCGCGTTCAGCGGCGAACTGCAACGACTCACCGTGCCCGGGTACGCCGTAGTCATCCCCGACGTCGACCGGCTGCTGCGCGACGACGCGCCGTTCGCCCGCGTCGACGGCACTGAACTGCGGCTCTCCGCGATCACCGTCGACGGCCGGGCCTTCGTCGGCCTCGCCCCGTCCGACGAGGTCGCCCGCTACCTCGCCGGTGTCCCGTACAGCCGGGTCGACGCCGTCGACATCGGCACCGGGGCACTGCCGGTCACCACCTCGAACTCCGCGGGCCGTCAAGCCCCCGCCGGCCCGCCCACCCAGCAGAGTTTCTGGACGACGAGCGGATCCGGGCAGCTCAGCCTCCACCCCGGCGAACTCGGCGACCGCCCGTACAGCCTGGTCTTGATGAACCCCGGCGGCGCGCCGGTGGTCCGGCTCGCCGCCGTCGCCGAGGTCCGTCCCGGCTGGCTCAACACCGGCACCTGGGGCCTGCTCACCCTCGGCACCCTGCTGGCGATGGCCGGCGTGATCATCCTGGTCTGGCCGGGCCGTCGCCGCGAAGTCGTCTATGTGGTCGAGCCCAGCCAGGTCCCGGAGCTCATGCACGCCATCGGCGCCCCTCTGCCCCTGCCCGGCGGCGTCGCCTACTTCGCGGGCGGGCGCCCGGGCGGCGCACACCGGCCGCGCACGCTCGCCGACTCCCGCCCGGCCCGCCCGCCGGCGCTGCCCCAGTTCGCCTGGCCGCCGACCCCGCACGCGGGCGCCGCTGAACTCCCGGCCGGCGCCGAACCCGCCACCTCCCTCTCCACCGCCACGCTCACCGGGACCCTGCCCGCCGACGCGAACCCCGCCTACCTGGCGACGGGCTCACCCGTCGGCGCTGTCCCGGGCTCCCCGGCGACCGGTTCGCCGGTCGGCGTGATCCCCGGTTTCCCGTCGACGGGCTCGGCCGGGGACCGCGGGATTCCGGGCTCCCCGGCGACCGGTCCGCTCGTCGGCGCCGCGATCCCGGGCGGGGAGACCTCCGGGGGTACGCCGGCAGGCGCACCCGGCACCACGCCCGGCGGCCTGACACGACTCGGCACGGGAACAGCGCAGACGTCCGCACCATCGACGCCGGCGGCACAGATGTCAGCGGCACAGGCGTCAGCGGCACAGGTGTCAGCGGCAGATCTGTCCGTGCCGCAGTCGTCCGCGGCGCAGACGTCGGTGTCGCAGATGTCCGCGCCGCAGACTTCGGTGACCGCGCCCGCGGGAACCTCCACCGCCGGAATGCCGTCGCCGGGAACGCTCGCCACCGCGGGCGGTCCCGCCGGAGCGCACACCCCGGCACCGGGCCGCCCGCTGAGCCTGCTCGGCGAGACCCCCGCTCTCGCCGGCCTCCCGCCGGGCCAGGTTCCCGCCCGTCGAGGTGAGCGCCGTCATGCGCCCGCGGTCACCGACCTGCCGGAGTTCCAGGCCACCGCGGTGGGCGCCTGGGTGGCCGCGACCGCACCCGAACGGGCCCGCCAGACCGAGGCCCGTGCCGCGGCCCGCCTCGCCGAGGCCGCCCGCCGCAACGCCGGCAAGTTCGCGCCCACCCAGGCCGGAAGCCGCAACATGCCGGGAACGAGCCGCATCCCGATCGCCGCTCCGCGCCGCGACACCGGTGAAAACCCGGCCGATGCCCAGCCGGAGACGAACCCCTCCGACGTGACCACCACCGCCCAGCCCGCGAAACGCGAGCCCATCACGCCCGACGAGGCGTCCGCCGCCACGACGGTGTCCAGCCGCTCCCCGGAGCGCGAGGCCTCCACGGTCAGCGAGGCGTCCGCGGGCACGTCGGTGTCCGGCCGGGCCGGAGTCGCGGCCGCGACTCCGGCGAAGGTGCGGTCGTCGAAGCCCGCCGCCGCGAACTCGTCGTCCGCCCAGGGCGAGGAGATCCCCGAACCGGGCAAGGTCACCGCAAAGGTCACGGCCGATCGGCCTCAACCCCCGGCAAACCCTGACGTGGTACGCGCGAACGCCCCGAAGCCTCCCGCCACCGACGCCCGGCCGCACCCGGCCCAGGCCGAACCCGCGGCCGGCGAGCCGGCCGTGGCGGAGCCCGTCGTGACGCGAGTCGTCGTGCACACCGGCCCCGCGGTGACCGACTGGGCAGCGACGGCAACGACCCGCGTCGGCCTCAGCCACGCACCGCGCCAGCCCGCGCCAACCGGGCAGACCGCGCCGGCCGCAGCGCCGGCACAGGCTGGATCGACCGGACAGGCCGTACCGGCGGCACCGGCCGAGGTTGCGAACCGGGCAGGCGGCCGTCCCTCCCCGAAACCGCCGACCGCGGGCAACCGGATCGCGACCCCCGCTCCGGGGGCCGTCACCGCGCCGGCCGTCACCGACGAGCCGACGGCCACACCGGCGCCGCTGAGGCAGCGTGCCGCGGGTGGTGCGGGCGGCTCTCACCGCCAAGACGGCTCTGGTGTCACCGGCACAGGTGGCTCGGCCGCTGTCGTTTCGCCGCCCGAGTGGCCGCCGGTCGGCGAACCGGCCGACAACGCGGTCCCGGTTCGGGAGAAGGCGGCGGAGGCGGAGAAGCCGGCGGACAAGGACGACCGGGCCTCGCAGAAGACCGCAACGTCCGTCGACAGCCCGGCTTCTCCGGCCACGGCCGGGGATGCGGGTGGGCGGTCCGCTGGGAAGGAAGCACAAGCCCCGAAGGGAACCTCGCCGGAGAAGCAGCCCATCGTTCCCTTCCCTTCCCGTTCAGTCGGGTCCGCGGACGATGAGAGCGGCCGCGCACCGGTGACGGCGGCCGATGGCGACATGGCCGCCGTAACCGACGAAAGCCGCGGGTCGCGCGCCTCGATCCATGCCGTGGAGGCGGCGATTCCCGTTCTGGACCAGCCTGAGGTCACCCCGAACGCCGCCTCGGGCCAGCCCGGGGCAGTCGCGGCCTCGACTCCGGATCAGTCCGGTGTCGCCCCGGCTTCGGGCCGGTCTCGTCGGTCGATGCACACGGTGGAAGCGCAGGGCTTGCAGGTGCTGCCGAACAAACCGGCTCCGGTCCCCACGCAGGGCAGCGCGGCCCCCGCGCCAGGCGACCAGGGCGAGCCGGCCCACGTCGCACCGCCGGCCGGCGAGCCGGCTCTTCCCGCAGCGGAATCGCAGGCCGCCGGTCCGGAGTCGGCGTCGCAGGCCGTCGAGCCGGAGAAATCGTCGCGGGTCGCCGGGCCCGAGTCAGCGTTGCGGACGGCCGAGCCGAAGCCGAAGCCGGAGCCGAGGCCGGGGTCGCGGGCGGCCGAGTCGGCGTCGCCGGCCGCCGCGCCCGGCACGGCTTCGCGGGAGACCGAGGCCGAGACCAAGGGCGATGGGAACGGACGAGCACGGAAGGCGACCGGAGTGAAGGCCGGCAATGATCACCCGCTGGCCCGGGCGCAGAGCCGCACCGGTGGCAAGGCCGCGCCGGTTCGGCCGGCTCCGGCGGCACGGCGTGCCCCGGCCGCCTGGATCAAGGCCGCGGAGTCGATGGCCGCGCGGACAGTGGGGGAGCCGGGCGGGGAGACGGCTCCGGCCGTACCGCGAAAGGGCCGGAGTGCCGCGAACCCGAAGCCGGCGGCGGAGGCCGGCCCGGCTGGACCGGAACCGGAAACCGCCGGGAACCGGCCGCTCAGCTACCGCGAGGAGGCCGCAGAGTTGCTGGCCGCCACCGCTGCCGGTGACGGCGAGCGCCGCCGGCGCCGGACGGTGGGCGGCCGGAACCGCCCGACAAGCGAGCCGCAGGGCGGGACCGACGCGGGACGTGCGGGGAACGGGCCGCAGAGCACCGATGGCGGCCGTGCGAAGAGTGATCCGCGGGGCGCGGGCCCCGACCGCCCGAAGAACTGACCCAGCGGCGCCGAGAACGGCGAGTCGATGAGAGCGGGCCTCCCGGGAAGGGGGCCCGCTCCGCTTTGCGGTCAGGAAGTGGCCGCAAATCCATCTAGCGTCGACGGTATGACAGTCCTCTCCACGCGTGTGCTGAACCGGACCTTCCTGCGGCGCCAACTCCTGGCCGAGCGGACACCCCGGCGTGCCGCCGACATCGTCGAGCACCTCGTGGCGATGCAAGGGCAGGAGCCCGACTCGCCCTATCTCGGGCTGTGGGCCAGGTCCTCGGATTTCCGGCTGGACGACCTGACCGGCCTGCTGCACGACCGGACGGTGGTGCGGAGCGCACTGCTTCGCGGCACCCAGCATCTGTGCACGGGGCAGGACTACCGCTGGTTGCGTCCGACGCTTCAGCCCGCCCTGGACCGGTTCGCCGGCCGTGGCGGGCGGCTGAACGGCTGTGATCCGGTGGCGTTCGCCGAGGCGGCGCGGGAGATCCTGGCGGACGGGGTGCTGACCCGGCCGGAGATCGCCCGGCGGCTGGCGGCGCGGTTTCCGGAGGTGGATCGCGGTGAGCTGACTCTGGTCGTACACATGCGATTCGCTCTCCTGCACCCGCCGCCGTCCGGAACGTGGGGGCATCGTGGCCGGGTGGGGTGTGTTCTCGCGGAGAACTGGCTGGGGCGGCCTCTGGCCGCCGCGAGCGCGGAGACGCTGGTGTGGCGCTATCTGGCGGCGTTCGGGCCGGCGTCGGTCAAGGACCTTCAGGTCTGGTCGGGCATGACGCGCCTGGCGGCGCTGATGAAGGAGCTTCGGCCGCGGCTGCGGGTCTTCCGGGACGAGGCGGGCGTTGATCTGTACGACCTGCCGGACGCCCCGATCGAGGACGCGGACTCACCGGCGCCGGTGGTGTTCCTGCCGGAGTTCGACAACGCCGTCCTGGGGCATTCCGACCGGACTCGGATCATCCATTCCGGTGACCGGCCGCTGGTGATGCCCGGCTGGTCGATCGTGCGCCCGACGGTGCTGGTGGACGGGTTCGTGGCGGCGACCTGGTCGAGGAAGGGCGCGACGGTGAGCATCACCCCGTTCCGGCCGCTGGCCCCGGCGGACCGGTCGGCGGTGGAGGAGGAGGCGGCCCGGCTGCTGGACTTCGTGGCCCCGGACGGGAAGCCCGAGGTCGAGTGGGTCTGACGCGGGGCCCGGCGGGAAAGCCCGAGGTCACGAGGGGCATGAAAGGGCCCTCCGTGCTGCCGACACGGAGGGCCCTTTACCGGGGGAACGGAGTAACCGAAGGGGGGCTTCGTCCGTTAAGTAACACTTTACCCGGCAACCGGCCAAGTGGGAAGTCCGGGATATAAACCGGACAAACGGCTCGTTGTGCGGGTGTGGCCACCGTACGTGCCGAACGGCGGCGCACGGCCGGGCGTAGGCTGTTCGGCGTGGCGGATCTTCTGGTGTGGATCGACTGTGAGATGACCGGGCTCGACCTCGGCAAGGACAAGCTCATCGAGGTTGCGGCGTTGGTCACCGACCCCGAGCTGAACGTGCTGGGTGAGGGCGTCGACCTGGTGATCCATGCCGACGACGCGGCGCTCGACGCGATGCCGCCGGTGGTGCGTGACATGCACGCCAAGTCCGGGCTGACCGAGGAGGTCCGCCGGTCGGCGATCACCATGGCCGAGGCGGAGGAGGCGGTCCTGGCCTATGTGAGGCAGTTCGTGCCCAACCCGCGCACCGCGCCGCTCTGCGGCAACTCGATCGCCACCGATCGCGGCTTCCTGGCCCGGGACATGCCGGCGCTCGACGCCCACCTGCACTACCGGATGATCGACGTGTCCTCGATCAAGGAGCTGTGCCGCCGGTGGTACCCCCGGGTGTACTTCGGCCAGCCCGCCAAGGGCCTGTCGCACCGGGCCCTCGCCGACATCCGCGAGAGCATCCGCGAGCTGGAGTACTACCGCCGCACGATCTTCGTGCCGCAGCCCGGTCCGGACGTCGAGGCCGCGAAAGCCGTCGCCGCCGGGCTGTAGGTAACCCGCTCGACGGCATCCCGGGGCATGCGGCTATGATTGCTGAGCACCGCGGGGTTCTGCCCGAGCGGTCATGGTGGTCGTAGCTCAGCTGGTAGAGCACCGGGTTGTGGTCCCGGGGGTCGCGGGTTCAAGTCCCGTCGATCACCCCAACGAAAATGCAGGTCAGAGGGCCTGATCGCGAAAGCGGTCAGGCCCTCTGTCTGTTAGATGTCCGAATTTGGGGGCGAACTGGGGGTGAAGCCCCCCAGCGGACGCTGTTGACGAGGGCCGGGAAGCGCCAGCAGAGCCGCGTTCAGCACCGGTACCGCAGAGGTCGGCGACAGCGACGCACGAGCCTCCAGCGACGCGAGCCAGCGGCGTTGAAGCGCTTCGCGGATCTCGTCCAGCATCCGCTCCGTGACGTGGCTGTAGATCCCGCGCATGCCCGGCACCTCATGTCCGATCTGCTGTGACTGCGCGACGTAGGGAATGCCGTCCTCGTCCAGCCAGGTGTGATAGCCGTGCCGCTGACCGTGGGGAGTCAGGCCGGGCCGGATCGGCAGCCAGGACGCGAGCCGCAGATCGTCGTTGATCCGGGGTCGGCCCTGTCCTTGCGGCGGCGTGTACGGCTGATCTGCCTGTGCCGCCGGCCATGCTGGCAGCGGTTTGCCGGGCCACGGGTACCGGTGGTCGACCAGGACCGGCATCCGCGGGCGTCGGGGCAGACGCTGCGGATACCAGCCGTCGGCGGCAGGCCGGAAAATCCGCTCGCTGAAATTCGAGCGCCGATAATGGCTTCCCCGCACAACCTTGTCTTTCTTCTTCTCCTCCTCCGAGCGCTTACCCGGGTTTGCGGTGAGGAACGCGTACTTACCGCCGGTGCACCACGGAATGCCATCGGTGTCTTCGAACCTGGCGGAGCAGGTGCATTGCAGTGGGACCTCTGATCTCAGGTGGTGCGTCAGTAGCCTGTTGAGGAAAGGCGGCGTCGCCACCGTGCGCATGGAACCGTCTTTCGGGCGGCCCCGGTAGAACCGGCCGTTGAGTTCGTAGAGCTTCCAATGCAGGTCGATGGCGTCGGGATAAATGAGGTTCGGCGGCAGTCCGAGTAGTTCGCTCCATCGGCAACCGGTGTAGGCGATGGTGATGTCGGCAATGAAGGTGGCATCCAACCCAGAAATAATCGCGGCCCGTTCCGCAATGAGCAGCACTTCCAAGGGGGAGGCCCACACCTTGGACTCCTTCTCGATGCGCTCGATTCGGCTACCCCCCTTCCGTCCTTTCCCCTTGGTCTTGGCTGCCGGATTCAGCGGAATATACCGAGGGGTCGCGTCGGCGAGAGCTGAGGAGAGGGCGCCGCGAGCGTTTGATGCGGTCTTCTTGGAAAACCCGGACGCGATCAGACGCTTTTCCCACCTGGCGATTCCCTCATTGGACAGGGATGACAGGGTGTGGTCGCCGAGGTGGGGAAGGATGCACACCTCGATCAGATAGCGGTAACTATCCAGCGTGCTCGGTTCGAGGTCGAGCGCCGGAAACCAGATGTTGACCCATTCCGTTAGGGTCATCCGGGCGCCGCGAGGATCAACGTACCGGTGTGCGCGGATCGCTGCCTCTTGGTCCTGCGCGTACTTCAGGGCGTCCTTTTCTGTCTGGAATCCTGACTGAGATTCTCGGCTTCCGCCTGGCCCTTGCCAGCGGGCTCGATACGAATTACCTCGTTTTTCTGCATGTGCCATGGACGCAGATTCCCCTCTGTAGTTGTCCGGTCTAGGCGGCGATCTGGTTTTGCAGCCGATTACGGGGAGGCCGCGGACGGAGTGGAACGACTCGCGGGTCAGCGGTCTCGATATGATCCCGCCTTTTGCGTCGAACCGCGAGAATGGGCTGCGGGGCCGACGGGGTGGAAGACTCCGATTTCTGTTCGAATTCGTTGAATATCTGCCACAGGTGAGCCGGGGAGAAGTGGTAGCTTCCGCCCAGCATTGAAAATGGAATTCGGCGGGCGGCAGCCTTTTTCTCCAGCCAACTCTTCTTGACCCGAAGAATGACGGCAGCTTCGTCGATCGTGAAGATCTCAGGGACAAGTCCGGCCGTCGTGTCTCGGGGCGGCGGAGTCATGCGTCCTCCTTGAATCGGGCACGGGCCGCGTGGAACGGCCCGTCAGCGCCCGTTCCACGCATGAGGGTTGTTGAAGGGACGGCGGCAGGTGCATTGCGGCAACGGCCCGCCTACTGGCTCGCTGAGAGCGCAGTGGAGCCAAGATCTCGGATGCCTGAGGGTTAGGCCATGAGGCGGACTGGCTCAGGCGTTCTCAGCGGGCCGGGTTCTGGCCCGCGGGTGGTTGCGGTGAGAGAGGCTGAAACATCTCGGCATCTCGGCATCTCGGCAAAGTCGCCGTTGGCCTGGGGAAATGTCTGCCGAGATGGTTTGGGTTCTGGTAGTCATCTCGGCAACTCGGCACTGGTGGTTGCCGAGATGCCGAGATTGCCGAGATGGGGCTTGAAGCATCTCGGCAAAGTGTTAGTGCTGGTCAGCGCTAGTTTCCGGACTGCCTTGCCGAGATGCCGAGATGTTTCAGCCGATTTCGGTTGTCGACTGGTCGGCCAGGCTCTCGACGCGGAAGACGTTGCGGTTGCCTCGCTCGTGCTTGCCTGCTCGCAGGACGTGGTCACCGCGCCAGCGGCCGGCCTGTCCGGTGAGTAGCTTGCCGAGCTGGAACGGGTTGGGCGGGCGCCCGGTGTGGGTGGTGATGAACTGGCCATCCCACGGATCGGCGCCGAAACCGTCGTGTTCGCCATCGGCCCGCAGTTCGGCGGCGGTCATCCATTTCGAGCCGTGCCGGTCGTGCCAGCACGCCAGGAATGCCCCCCACCGGCTTTCGTCTTCGTCGATGCCGCGGACGGCGGCCATGTTGGTGAGGAACCCGTCGATGCCGTGATGGGCGAGGAGCCCGCCGAGGGCTTGCGCCCACGGGGTGAACTGCCGCATGGCGACTCCGGTAGCCCGCGGCGCCTTGGCCCGGGTCCAGTCGAGGACCAGGATCAGCAGGTGCCGCATGACGATCATCTGGTTGGCCCGCTCGGTGATCCACTGATCCAGGTTCGGGATGCCGAACTTCGACTGATCCCGTTCCTCTGGCCGGGGCATGTTCGGATCGAGGTGCACCCGCACGGTTCGGGAGGCCATGTCCCCGCCGACCTGCAGATTGTTGCCGGTGGCCATCCACAACCGGTCGTTGACCGTGGACGCGCTACGGCTGGTGCCGAGCGGCCGATCGGACCACACCCCACCGGTGACCAACAGCGCCAGGATCGCCGAGTCGATGACGGTGCCCTCGGGCAGGTTGTCCCAGATCACCACCCCGACCTGTTCGGTGAGCACTGCGGTGATCTGCTTGCGGATCTCCTCCTCGGAGTCCACCGGCCACGGCAGGACTTTCTGCCCGTAGAGCATGCCCGGCCCGGCGGTCAGGATCGTCTTACCGGACGCAGGCATGGTCGCGTCGATCAGGGCGAACGGCGTCAACGACCGGGTGAAGTGCCGCAGGATCGGTGTCGCCAGCAACGCGATGTAGTTGGCCCGGTCCGCAGGGGTGGACCACGGGAAGTCGCGCAGGAACCGGCCGAGCAGGAAGTCCCGGGCCTCAGCCACCTGCTCCGCGGTGGGCTGCTCCGGCACGGGCGGCAACGCCACCCTCGACGCCAGATACAGCCCGGTCGCCGGGTCATAGCCGGGCTGCTGCAACAGGGTGCCGTCGCGTCGCAGTACCGGCGCCCCGATGATCCCGCGCAACGGCGGAACCCCGGGCCAGGTCTTGCGGGCCAAAGCGGCAGTCATCGCGGGTTGCGGTGGGGTGCACTCCTCCTCGTAGGCCTCCAGTTGCCCGGTCTCGGTCTTGCGGTACTTGGTGCGGAACACGTACGCCTGTTCGGCCAACAACGACGCCAGCACCGGTGGCGCCAATGGGGACGCCGCGATCGGCAACAGGGCGTCCTCGTCGGCGGCCACCTCGGCGATGTCGCCGGACACCTGCTCGGTGTGGACCAGGTCCCCGCCGGCGACGTACATGTTCGGCACCACGCCGTCGATCAGCGCGGCCCGCAGCTTCCGGATCGTCTCCGGCCCGGACCCGACCTCCACCCGCTTCGGCGCGGCGTTGCTGGTCATGCCACCCTCCTCGGGTTGGTGGCTCCGTAGCGCAGCCCGGAGCGGATGGTGCGGGCGGTCTCCCGCTCGGTCAGCCCGATCGCCTGGGCCGTCGGGGTCAGCGCCTCGAACACTTCGGCCTCAGTCAGGGCGCCTCCGGCAACGAACTGGCCGAGAGACACCGCACCCCCCAGAAGCGCTTTATTGCGTTCCCCGGTTCGGGCGGCAGCGAGGTGGTCGAGGGTCCGGCGGACCGCTCCCCGCACGTACGCACCCCGCTTAAATGCGGAGAAATCGCCCAGTACCTTGCGCGGTGAGACCGGTTCGGCCGGCCGGAGCAGATCAGCGAGCCACTCAGGCAGGACCGGGCGCGGCCGGTCGTGCAGCACTCGGTACGGCCGGCCGCCGGCGGTCGAGCCGGGGGCGACGATGTAGCCGCCGTGGGCGCGGGTGTCGATCAGCCAGCCCAGCCCGCCCCGGTCGCCCTGAGTGTTGCGCAGCGGCGGCCCTGGCGGGTGCTCAAAGAGCAGGTGCCGGCCACCCCTGCCGGTCGCCACCGTGTACGTGTCGTCGGGAACCGGTTGCCCGTGTCGACGGCACAAGTCGGTGAAGACCTCCAAGCCGTGCCGGTAGTGCTCATGTCCGGGCGGAGGTTCTGCGTCGGGTTTGCGGACGTCGAGGTCGATCACCACAAGGCCGGATGGTCCGCAGGCGATGCCGATGTTGTACGGCGTGCGCTGCCACGCCCGGCCGATCCTCGTCGGGTCGCAGGTGGCGCGGGTTTCCCACCCGGCGTGCCCGTCCCGGCAGCGCGGGTCGATGCGGGGGCATCGGTCCTCGCCGTGGTCGGGGAATGCCGGACGCTTCGAATGGTCGGGGTCGTGCGGACGGTCGTCGGGGCGGAGCGGGAAGACGTGCCAGCCGCGGGCGCCGTGGCCGAGCGCGGCGGCGCGCAAGGCGCCGGGGTCGAACATGGGGACCCTCCTTGATCAGGTCGGGTGGGCGGCCAGGGCGGTACCTGGCCGGGGTAGCGGTCGGAAAGGTCACGGCGCCGGGCGATCCGCAGGGCGCGTTCCTCGGCGCTGATCGCCGAGGCGGCGGGGCAGGCGAACACGTCGTGCACCCACGCCAGGTGTCCGGCGTGCTGACCGGAGTCGGCCGGCCCGTTGGCGCAGCAGGCAAGGCACGCCCACCGGAACTCGCGTCGCCCGGCAGGTGGCCGGGTGGCGGGGTCGCAGCCGGGATGGGTGGTGTGCCCGCCTACGGCGGCGGCCGGGTGCAGCGGGATCCCGCACCCGGCCGCACACCGCAGCACGGCGGGCCGGTCCATCAGGCGGCCAGCAGCGCGGCGAGGTCGGGTTGCACGTGTGCCGGGGCGACCGGTTCGGCCAGCAGCCGCCGCACCGCGAGCACGGCGGCTTGCGGGACGACACCGTTGCCGAGGACCCGTAGCGCCTCGGTGCGTTTGTCGAGCACGTCGGTGACCCACCCGGCGGGCAGGCCCATCAGCCACTCGACGAACAGCGGCGAGAGCTGCCGGCGGTTGCGCCCGGCGATGGTCGGTTCCGGTGCGGCCCGGCCGATCACCTGTTCCCACCGGGCGATGGCGGGCGCGTACGCGCCCCACCGGTCGGGCTGCACGGCGGCCGGCAACGCGAGATCCCCGGCGCTGCCGCGCTGGTTCGGCCCGCCCTTGGCACCGTCGGTCGCCCGGGGTGTGGGCAACAGTCGGTCCAACTGGCCGAACACGACCTGTGACAGCGGCGGCCGGAAGCCCTCCCCTGCCCGGCGGCCCTCGGTATTGGTGTCGGTCGCTTTCGGCGTGGGCAGCAGCGCGATCGCGTCGTCCAGGCCGAACGTGCGGTCAGGGTCGTTGAGCCGGGCGGCGGCGGTCGCCGGGGACGGGAACCCAGAGTCCCGGCCGAGCGTGGAGACCGGTGTCGGGAGCAGGTGCTCGACAGCTGTCAGGCCGGGCGACTTGCGGGCCTGCTCGCCCGGTGAGCCGTTGCGCCGGGCGTCGCTGGCCTTCGGGGTGGGCAGCAGCGGCAGGCCGGTCACAGATCCAGCAGGGTCGGTTCCTCGCAGCCTTGGAGCGGCTTCCTCTTGCGGCCACGCGACGACGAAGAGCCGTTCGCGTTGGTGGGCCGCTCCGGCGTCGGAAGCGCGTACGCAGCGCCAGCGTCCCACGTACCCGATGGCGGCCAGCGAAGCGGTGACGACGTCGAAGCCGAGGCCCAGATGCCCGCGGACGTTCTCCAGGATGACGAGTCGGGGTCGAAGTGCGCGAATGGCTGCCCAGACGTCGGGCCAGCGGTTACGTGGGTCATCGAGTCCTCCCCTAGGGCCGGCGTAGCTGAACGGCTGACACGGGTAACCGGCCAACAGCAGATCGATCGGGCCGAGCCCAGCCCACCCGCCGCCGGCGGTGACGGCGGCGATGTCGCCCAGGTTCGGCACCCCGGGCCAGCGGGCCGCGAGCACGGCCGACGGCGCCGGGTCGAACTCGCCGTGCCACACCGGCTCGATCGGGCCGAGCGCCAACGCGGCGCCCAACTCCAGCCCGCCGTACCCGGAGCACAACGACCCCGCCCGCAGCGGTGCGGTCATCACGCCACCTCCTCGGCGGTCGCGGCGATGCGCCGCAGGTGCAGCAACAGCCGAGCCGGTGTGCCGGGCGGCAGGGATGGCACGTACTGGCGGCGGTCGTCGAGTTGGGCTCGCCACCACCGTGAGGTGCTCTCGGCGAGCCAGGCCCGTGGGTGGGACCCGTACCGGCCGGCCGTCGGCCAGTCGGGGTGCGGAACCGCGGCCCGAAGTGCCGCGGTGTCACTGCCGGACCAGCACAGCAGGGGCCGGCCGAGTAGTGCCCCGTGAACGACCGGGGCAACGTCGTCGGACTCGCGGGCGGCGGGGTCCCGCAGGCGGGATCGGGTGCCGGCCAGCGACACGAGCACGTCGGTCAGCCGTGTTCCGGTGGCCACGTCACAGGCGCGGATCCGGGCGGCGATCGGTTTGCGGCGGGTGCCGGCCGGGGTCGGCGGCGGCACGCTCTGATCGACCTGCACGACGACGGCGCCGGGCCAGGCGAGGACCTCGGCAACCTCGGCCGCCGCCGCGGCCTGTGCCTGGCGGGCCTTCTCTTGTGCCTGGCGGAGTAGGACCACGTTGCGGCAGGCCGGACACAGCGGCCGGCCACCGACATCGGCCGGCAGCGACCGCTGGCAGATAGCGGGGCAGTCGGCGCACGATCGCGGCCGGCCGGAGCGGGCGGCGGCGGCGTCGAGGTGGGCGGCGCTGGCCGCGGTCGGCGGGCAGTCCTCGGCCCGGTAGAGGGCGAAGGTGTCCTTCTTGCCGCGCCAGTTCTCGCCCTTGACCCAGGCGTGTGGCCGGTCGGTGGGATGCCGGGGAAACTCCAGATCCCGCAGGGCGGTCGCGGTGAGCATCCCCGCCGGAACCTCCCACCAGCCCTGATAGGTACGCACGGGGTCGGTCATGCGGCCACCGCCAGGGGCGCCGGAGCGGTGATCGGCCGCCGGTCGCAGAGGGTGTAGATGTCGACGTACTTCCAGCCCACACCGATCGGGTCGGTGCCGTACTCGGTGGTTGCGGAGACATGCCGCCACTGGTTACCGCCGTGTTGTGCCTCGCGCTCAGTGACGGTCACGCCGAGCAGGGCGGCCCACGCGCGGACCGTGTCCGGCCGGTCCTCCTCCAGCACGAGGCACAGTGAGCCGTGGTCATAGGCGTGGATGCTCTCGGGCAGCGGCAGACCGTGTTCGGTGTGGGCGTTGAGTAGCCACCGCAGCGTGGCGGCCCGGCGCTGGCCGAGAGCATTGCACCCCGGCGTGGCGATGTCTGCGGGTGCCTCGGTGTCCGGGGCGCCGGATGCTGCGGCTCGCTGGCGAAGGTAGTCGAGGCGGCCGTCGAGGGTGAGTTCGAGCATGCCGGGCTGGACGGTTTCGGCGAACACCAGCGCGGCCATGACTGTGTCGATGGCCTCGTGCACGACGTCGTCCCAGGTGTGGGTAACCCCTTTGCGCGGGTTCTGGCCGAGCACGCCGATGACGGCCTGGGCCATCTCGCCGGCCTCTTCCTGAACCTTCAGGGCGCGGCACAGCGTTTCGGGCAGGCCGGTCAGGTCGCTGTTGCCGCGGGCGTCGAGCTGGGCGGCGATACGGCGGGCGGCGTCGGTGATCGTGTGCGTGGTCATGCGGTAGGCCTCCAGTCGAGGGCAGGACGGCGGGTGATGGCGGTAAGGGCTTCGGCGTGGCCGGTAGCGGGCGCCCGGAGCAGGCGGATCGGGTTCACGGCGCGTCCTTGCGCTCGTCGTCGAGCCGGGCGGGGGTCCACCGCGCGGGGTCGCCGGAGATCCATTCGTCCGGTTCCATGTCGCGTGCCGATGCCGCCCAGTCCGCACGCAGCCGGGCCTTGCGCTCCTCGGCTTGCGCCCAGTCCTCGCAGTACCAGGTTTCGGCGTGGTAAGCGTCGGCGAGCGTGCGGGCGGTTTCGGCGTCCGTGGCGGTGAGCAGACGGGCGGTCGGGGATCTGTCGAGGATGTCGGCGATCCGGTCGTAGTGGTCGATGATCAGGTCAGCGCACGCGGCGACGTCTCGCCGGTCGGTGTAGTGGCCCATCCGGTCTTCGATCAGGCGGATGGCCTCCTGGTGCCGGCTGACGGTCGCCGCGGTGGGGTGGAGCTTGACGGCGAGTGCACGCAGGTTCATGCGACCCTCCTCGGGGTGTCGATGGCGCGCTGGCCGCCGCGGCCGGTCAGAGTGCCGGGCCGGACGGCGGCGACGGCGGCGAACAGGGCGTGGATGTGTCGCAGTAGGACGGTGAGCCGGGCGGCGGCGATGCGGTCGGAGCGGTGTAGCGGCACCCGCATGGTGATCTCGGCGTAGTCGCGGTCACCGGCACGAACGCGGGTGACGACGGCCCGGCCACCGGTGTCCGGGGCGATGGTGATCGGCCGGCCGCGGTGCTCGGCGAGGCCGCAGGTGTGGTCGCGGGTGCACCAGTCGGTGTGATCGGTCGGTGCCCGCTGGATGCGGGCCATGGTGCGGATGGTCATTGGTTGCCTGCCTTGTGTTCGCCGCGGAAGTACTCGTAGACGCGGCGGCCGAGGCGGACGCGTTTGCCGGTGCCCTCGCACCGCGGACAGTCGCGGAACGCCTTGCGCGACAGGCGGGAGTAGACCCGGCCGTTCTCGCAGCGGCGGCGTCGGCAACGACTGAACGGGAACTGTGCACACCAGAGCAGGTAGAACGCTGCGTAACCGAGGATGGCGAGGCTAGCTAGCAGGGCGAAGGTGGTCACGGTGGTGCCTCCTGAGCCGTTTTCAGGGCGCAAAGGGGTGACGCCGCTAGGGGCTAGGGCGCTGATCAGGGGTTCGTTATGGCGCTAGCGGTGCCGCTAGGTCTAGCGGGGGTAGCCGCTAGACCTAGCGGCAAATCTTGGGCTATTTGCTCTTGCCGGACCCGTTGCCGCGGTCACGCTTGGTGATGGCGGTGAGGATGTCAGCACGGTGGAAGCCCTTGCGGTTGCCGGACTCTCCGGTGTCGGTGTCCTCACCCCAGCACTGCTTCGTGGACAGGCCGTGGACCTTGAGCGCTTCACGAAGCTGATCGGCGGTGAACCCGGCGTAGACGTCCGGCCGCAGCGCGGCGAGCCGTTTGACGATCACGGTGGACCACAGTTTCGGCTCTGCTTCGGCCATGACCGCGGCGACGTCTTCGAGGATCGTGTCCCGGCGGATTGCGGTGGTGTCGAGCACAACGCCTGCGGCGTGGCCGGTGATGTTGCCGTACCGCTCCCGTGCCGCACGGGCACGGACCACGATCACCTCGGCGGCCGGGCCGTCGATCTCGAACGTCTTGACGATGACCGGCTCATCGCCCTCGCCGGCAAGGTAGCCGATGCCCTTGTCCCGGCGGGCGAACATGGTCGCCCGGATGCCGTTCTTGTACATCGAGGTACCGAGGACCATGTCGTTCTCGGTCTGGCCCATGACCTTCAGACAGAACCGCAGCACCGCGTTCGCGGAGATGCCGGTGGGCAGGCTCTTGGCGTCCGGTCGCTGCGTGGCCAGTTTCAGCATGATCCCGAGGGCCGGGCCGCGGCGGGTCAGGTCCTCGCAGATCTCCTCGATCTCCGCACCGTACTTCGGGTGCTCGAACCCGCGCTGACACTCGTCGATCCCGATGCCGATCGGCTGCAGGCCGAGTTTGCGGTTGGACGCCAACTCGTCGGTGACCTTGTTCTCCGGGCACAAGTCCCGCGGCAGGTCCCTAATCACCTTCGTGCGCCGCCGCATCTCGGCGTGGATCTCACGCAATGCGGTGACCAGGTACTCGATGTCCTCCTCGTCGTCACCAGCGCGGTAGGCGTGACAGATCGGCTCTAGCGGCGACAGGTCACCGGTGCCCTTGAGGTCGAACGCCAGCACCCAGGAGCGCGGGTCGAGCGCGACCAGCAGCAACGCCAACCGCAGCGCGAACGTCTTCCCGAACCGCGGCAACGCGCCGATGATTATCGACGCGAACATGAGCGTGATCGTGACGAGCGTGCCGCGCGGGTCGGTGCCGAACGGCACCGGCTTGAACAGGTTCACCGTTCCGGCCTTGAGCAGCGGGAACGGTTTCTGCTTCGCCTGTGACATGTCCTTGTCGGCGACGAACAGCGACAGCCGGCCGGGGTGTATCTCGGTGCGGACCTCAGGCCACACGCACCCGAGCGGACGGGTCAACGCGGCGGCCAGTTCCTCGCGCTTTTCCACCACCGCCGACGCGACCACGCCGCGCGGCAGTTCGACTTCGGCCTGCCAGCCGACACCGTTTGCCCGGCTGATCGGGTCCGGGAACCACTTACTGCCGTTGTCACCGCGGCGGATGGCGGCGTTGATGCCGGGGATGCCCAACGAGGCGAGGGCGGCGAACACTTCGGCCGAGTTCAGTGGCGGAGCATCGTGGCGTACCACCGTGGTTCGCAACAGTGGCCTGTCCGCCGGAGTCCCGACAAAACCGAGAACCACGATCAGCACGCCCAGGACCGTGTATCGGACTGCGGGCGGCGCAAGGATCAACGCGCCGACGTTCAGTACGAGCAGGGCCAGGAGGAACAGGGTGACCATGCCGCGCCACCGGACCCGCCGGTCGCGCTTGTTGGTCAGCCGGTCGTACATCTTGGCCTCGTCCGGCTTGTCGATCGCGGCCCGCACGACCGACTGACGTACCGGCTCCCCTTCCAGGTCCCACAGCCACCGGTTGTAGCCCTTACAGATCCGGCCGAACCCGCGTGGCGCCCGCCAGATGAGTTTGCCCGCGTACACCGGCGACCAGAGCAGATGCGACGCGAGCGCATGCGCGCCGAACCCGACCGCCCACGCCGCGTTCTTGCCGAACTCGGCACGAGACTTCAACCACGACGGGATGATCGGTACCCGCTCGGCGTCGCGGAACGCCGTGAGGGAGAACCGCGGCCGGCGCTGAGCGGCGACGCTGTCCACCAGCACCGGACCAGCACCGGAGTCGTCCTCATCATCGTCGGTCTCGGTGCGGACCGTGCCCGGGTCCGCCTCGCCGGTGCGGCGGGCACGGACGGCTTCCAGGTCCACGATTTCCGCGCCGGCCAACTCCGACTCGGCGGCGTTCCAATCGAAGTCGTCGTTCGGAGTCGTGCTCATGGGCGGTCCTCCGTTCCGCCGGTCGTGCCTGGGCCTACGACGGGGGCAGCCAGCGGCGATCCGTCGGCCAGGTGCCGGTGCGCGGTCCACAGCAACGGCAGGTGTGCGGTGAACAGCACCCGGGCACGGCCGAGCCGGTCGACCAGGTGCAGCATGCCTTTGCCGTCGCACGGCCACCACTTCGCTTCGGTCGCGTCGTCCCAGCCGGCCACCTCGGGAAGCTGGTTGACTCGGACCCGGAACAGGTGCGCGGTCGTGGCCATCCATGCCCAGTCGCTGTTGCGCGGGTCGCCGTCGACGACGCCGCGCCAGATCTCGGTGCTGACGTGGCCTTCCAGATCCAGGCCGGTTTCCTCGGCCAGTTCGCGTACGGCGGTCTGCCGGGGGCGTTCGCCCGGGTCGGCCTTGCCGCCGGGCAGCGCCCACAGGCCGCAGTCGGAGCGGCGGATCATCAGCAGCCACCGCTCGGTGCCGGTGTCGGCGATGACGATCGCGTCGGCGGCGGCGTTCTCGCCCCAGTGGCCGAGGGCGCGGCCAACCCGGCCGGTGCGACCGGCCGGGTTGAGCGGCAACATGCCGGCGGTGAGCGGGAACGGCACCAGCGCCGCGGTCTGCCTCTCGGGCCAGTCGGTCACGTCGAACGGGGTCTCGCCCGGCTCGGCCCAGCCGTCGGCGACGCTGGCGGCGAGCCCGGCGCCGGTCAGTTCGGGTGGGGTGATGTCGGCCGGCAGGTAGCCGGGTGCGGGGGTGTCCCACGGCCGGGGGAAGCGTCCCGGCGGCGGGGTGGGGTCTGCGAACATCAGGGTCTCTCTCCCGGTGCTGAATGCGGTACAGGGGTGAGGGACCGGCGGCACGGCCTCGTGGCCTCAGAAACCGTGCCGTGCCGCCGGGCGGATCTAGAACTCGTCGCCGTCGCGGTCGGCGCGGGCGGTGTCCCGGGTGCTGGTGGACTCGTTAACCGGTCCGCCGAGGCGCCAGAACGGCACCTGCTTCACGCCGTCGATGGTCTCGGCGACGTGGGTGAACTTGCCGGTGGCCTCGATCTCGGCGGCCTTCTGCTGCGCCGGGTGCGTGCCGGCCAGCCACAGTTCCCGGTCGATGTTGTGGCCGGTGTAGTCGGACGACTGGGCGATCCGCTCGGCTGACGGTCGGCCGTCGATGAGAATGCCGCCCAGCTCGGCGGCCAACGCCACCCGCTCGGCCTGCGCGAACTGGGCCGGGTTGAGCCGGGCCGTCGGCTGGTCGCCGGCCTCGGCGCGCAGCTCTGCGGCGTACTCGCGGGCGGCTTGCGCGGCGTTGCGCTGCCCGGCTGCCCACTGTTGCGGGTCGAGCCGGTCGCCGCCCGCACGGCCGGCCAGCACCTCGGCGGCGTTGTCGGCCTCATACTCCAGGTCGCGGGCTCCGGCCTCACAGCGCCGGGCCAGAGCCTCGTACGTGTCGGTGTGCTCTCTCATGCGGTTCGGGTCTCCTCAGAACTCGTCGTCGTTAGCGCGGACGCGGTCGGTGAGGCGCTTGACGGCGGCCATGGATGTCTGGGCGAGCGTCGGGGTAGCACCGCCGAGGGCTTCGGTCACCCGTGCCTTGTCGTGGCTGCTCCCGGGCAGGTCCTGCAGTGCTTCGGTGCTGTAGTCGCCGGTCGCGAACGCCGTCTGCTGCGCTTGGTCGTAGAGGCGGCGCTGCTCCGGGGTGAGGTTGTCGTAGGCGGTCACGTGGCTGTTCTCCTTCGCGATGGAGGTTGAGGAGTGATCAGGCGGCGGCACGGACCGGGCGTGCGGCGGTGTCCGGCCGGGCCTGCGGTGCCGGCTTCGGCCGGGCCTGCGGTGCCGGCTTCGGCCGGGCCGTCTTCGCCGGACGCGACGCGGCGGCGGCCTGCTTGAGGGCGCGGCGCACATCGCGGCGTTTCCAGACGATCGGCGTGCGCACGAGCACGACGCGCATCCCGCGGCGGATCAGCATGGCGTGGAAGGCGGGCAGGCCGGCCAGCATCGCCGGGGCGATCACCGGCACCGGCCGGGTACTGGTGGAGGTGACCTTCCCGGCGGCGTCGCGGGTTTCGGTGACCTCGTCGCGGTCGCCGGCCAGGTCGGCGAACGCCCGCAGATCGGCGGCGTCCTTACAGCCGCCGTACACCAGCACCGCGGCGGCGGAGTTGAGAATCATCGAGGCGCCGTCGGCACCCCATCGGGCGCGCAACTGGCCGAGTCCCTGGCATGCGGCGTGGATGACGATCGAGCGTTTCCGTAGCTCGGCCATCCACTTGTCCAGCGGGGTCGGGCAGACCAGCGCGACCTCGTCCAGGGCCAGGGTCAGACCGGGATCGAGCCGGCCACCGGGGCGGGCGGCGGCGGTGCGGCGGGCCTGGTGAGCGATCTCTGCTACCAGGGCGGCCACCAGGGGGCCGACGGTGCCGTCGTCGTCGCCGAGCAGGTACAGCGCCCCGCACCGGTCGGTCAGCTCGTCGACGGTGAAGCCCGCGGCGTCCGGATCCGGGTCGCCGACCTCCGCGGCTGATGGCAGCGTGAGCCAGGCCAAGGCCGGGGCCATCGCCAGCATGACCCCGTCCCGGGTGCGCGAGCTCATGTCGATCGACTGCGCAGCGGCCTGCCGCATCTCCGTCGCCCGGGGGGACGTCTTGAGCGCGGTCAGGATGGCCTCGCGGGCGGTGTCCGGGTCGGCCATCCAGGCTTGGACGTCGGCCATCCGGTACTCGCCGAGGGCGGCGGCGTGCAGCCATACCGCCAGCACCCGGCGGGCCTGTGCCGCCCAGCGGGCGCCCTCGGCGCCCTGCTGATCGAGCGGGCCGATCAGGTCGGCGGCCCGGCGGGCGGCGGTCGCCGGGTCGGCGCATCCGGACAGCGGTGACCAGCGCAGCGTTGAGGCCAGGCCACCGAGCCCGCCCGGGTTGAACATCTGCACCGGCCCGCGGCGCCGCCGTAGCGGTGCGGTCAGGTCGTACAGGTCGGTCGCGGTGCTGGTGATCACCACTCCGCCGGGTGCGTCGATCACCCGGTTGGCGAGTTCGGCGGTCTTGCCGGTGCCGGGGATGCCGATGCGCAGGGTGGATTCCTCACCGGAGGTCCACACCGTCTGCTGGCCGGCTTTGGCGAGCGGCACGGCGAAGGTCTTCAGCGGCACCCGCAGGCGGCGCCACCAGGAAAGCGATGCGAGGGAGGGGCGGATCACGGCGGCCTTGCGGCGCATCGCCCACGGCGAGGAGGTACGCCAGATGTCCAGCAGGGAGGCGGTGCCCGCGTTACGGCGGCCATGCCGGTCCCAACGGCCGATCAGCGCCGTGGAACCGGGCCGGCCGAGCCGCAGCCACACCGGCACCCCAGCCGCGGCGAGACCCAGCAGGCTCAGCGCGACACCGTGCAGCCGATGCCCGGGGTAGCCGGCCAGCATCCAGCCGGCGGCGGTGAGCAGCAGGCCGGCGCCGACGGCGCGGGCCAGGTTCTTGCCGGTGAGCTTCATCCGGCTCACCACTCGTCCGCGGCGGTCGCCCGGCGCTGACGGACCCGGCCCGACATGCTCGAACCGTGCAGGTCGACGCCGCTGCCGGTGACGTCACCGGACATGGTCGACGCCTTGACGCTCGCGGCCGGTGAGCCGGACACGTCGATGTCGCCGGACATCGATTTCAGCGACGACCGGGCGGTAACGCCCTCGGCGGTGATGTCACCGGACATCGTGCTGGCGGTCACGGTGACCACGTCGATCGCGGTTACGTCACCCGACTGCGTCTGAGCACGCAGAGATTTGACGTTCTTGGCGAGCACGTCGCCGGACATCGTCTTGACGTCCACCGCCGACCCGGGTTCGGTGATCGCCCGGACGGTGATGCCACTGGACATCTGACCGTTGGTGATGACGACGCCGTTGACCACGGTCACACCGCCGCTGAAATTGCCGTTGACCCTGACGTTGCCGTTGCCGAACTGGACATTGCGGATCGTGCCGCCGCCGGTGGCTTCCTTGACCGACAGGTAGACGTCGCCGCCGTGGTCGCGGAAGCTCGCGTTTTGGATCGCCGTGACGGCCGGGCCGTTCTCATCGGGGGTGGACAACTCGATCCAGGTGCCGGTCACCCGCGGGTCGGCGACGACCTGAACGTCGGCGGCCTGCGTGTCGATGTGCAGCGTGATCGGCCCGGTCTGCTGGGAGGTGTGTTCGACCGTGGTCATGAGGGGGTCCCTTCTCAGAACTCGTCGGCCGGATCGGCGTCACGAGCAGCCATCTGCCGCGCGGTCGCCCGGTCTAGCGCGGCGAGGGTGGACAAGGCATCGGGGTCGGTGCACGGCAGTCCGGTGTCCCAGTCGAACGGGCCGGTGTAGCCGGACTCGCGCAGGTCGAAAAACCGCTTATCGATGGGGGTTTCCGGGCTGCCGTCGAAGCGTCGGGACGTCGTCACCGATCGGGTCCTCTCCATGAGGTTCACGCGATGATCAGCGCGGCAACGGCCAGCCACGCGTGGTGGAATGACTGGTCAAGCGCGTACGCGCCGGTGCCGATCGAGGGGTTGTCGTCACGGCCGGGCCGCGGCGCCCCGAGGGCGTAGAACCGGCTGATACCGATCAGTTCGGCGAGCCGCTTGAGCGGGGTGCGCCGGTCGGCGATGTAGTGCGTGACCGCGCTGACCGTGAGCCCGGCGAACAGGCGCCACCCGTCGATCTCAAGCCCGAGAGCGAAGTGAACGGCGGTCGCGGCGGCGAACGCGGTGACCGTGTAGCTGAAGACGTGCGCGGCGCACGCCCGTCGGCCCGCCCAGCCGGGGCGGCCCTTGTGGGCGGCCTGGTGGTCGGTCTGAACCCAGTGGTCAGCGACCTGGTGCGCAACGAACAGAGCAACGAAAACGGCGGCGAAGACAGCCGGGTCGGTAGTCATCATCGTGCCCCGGTTACATCTCGTCGGCGTCGTCGCGCGTCGCACGGCGTTGCGCCGTGGCCCGCCGCTGGTCGGCGAGCCGCTGCGCCTCGGCCATCGTGGACAACCGGGCATCACGGTTGCGGGCGCGGACCAAGTCGCGCTGCTCGGTCAGTTGGCGATCGGACATACTGGTGACCTCCTGAAGGTCTGGTGACTGGAGGGGAGACCGGCGGCACGGCGTGTGACTTGGCGGTTGTGGGCCGTGCCGCCGGGCGGAGCTAGTTCTGACCGAGCAGGTAGGCGTCGATCTGCTGCGCAGCGTGCTGACGAGCACGGCGGCGGGACGATTTGGCGTCGCGGGCCTCGTCGTAGGCGCGCCGCCAGCGGCGGGCCAGATCGAGGCCGACTTCGGCGTCCGCGATCGAGTGATCCAGGCTGATCAGCCACGCTCGGCGGGTCTGGCCGAACAGGATGATCCAGCGCAGTAGCCGGTACCGCGACGTGCGCCGAGACAGGCGCTTCGACCGGGGTTCGTCGTCGACCATGTCCGGGGCGGCGTCGTCCTGGAGCTTGACCCACCACAGGATCAGGCCGACCACGGTGGCGGCGCCGAACACCAGGCCAGCGCGGCCACCGGCGTGCACGACGTTGGTGTAGACGGCGAACCCGCCGAGCACCGCGGCCAGCGCCAGCAGCTTGCCGATCGGCTTCGCGGGATGACCGTCGCGGCGGCGTTTGACTCGTCGGTTGGCCAGCAGCAGCAGCACGACCACGGCCGGCTCCAGGATGCCCGGAACCAGGAACCGCTCGCCGCCGGTGACCCCGGCCCACTCAGCGAACCGGACCTGCCCGTACGCGGCCAGGAACCCGGCGACACCGGCGACCACCCATGAGGCGACGTCCAGTGAGACGTCACGGCTCGATCGGCCGGAGAAAACCGCGCCGAGTACCGACCCGGCCGACCACGCCAGCACCGCGAGGACGGCCAGTGCCGCCACCGCAGCAGTGACCGCGGCGGGCCAACTTTCCAGGGCGAGAGATCCGAACCTGCTCGTGAGGATGCCGCCCGTGATCGCCGTCGCGGTCGATGTCAGCAGCGCCATCACCGCGGCGGGGCGGACCGGGCGCCGGGGGCGATTCGGCTCCTGCGTCGTGGCCGGCTGTTCGGGTGTGACCAGCGCGGGTGCTGAGTGCTCGATCGGGGCGGCAGGCGTTCGGGCGATGCCGACCCATGTCATCTCGTCGTGGGGGTTGATGGCCGGCAGCGGCGGCGCGGGGACCGCAGGCTCGGCGGCGGGAGACGTCTCGGCCGGCTCGGGCTCGGCCCCGGCCGGCTCGGCCGGGGCGGGGGCGAGCGCTGCGAGCAGCGCTTTCGCTTTCGGTCCGCCGACCTTGAACGTCGTCATCAGTTGGTTGCGGCTCGGCAAGGTGCCGAGCTGTTGGGCTAGGTCACGAGCATGCGGGATCAGCTCGGCGACCGTGCGCGGATAGGCACTCCGGGTCGTCGCGGCGGTCATGTCAGCTCACCCGCTCACGGATCGCGCGGAGGTCATCCTGCCGCCATGAGGGGATGTCGTCCCGGTGTTTGAGGGAGGCCACGAGGGAGTCGGCCATCGCGGTCAGCACCGTCGCGGCGCCGTCTTCACCGGCTTGGCGGGCGGCGCGTGCTCCGTCGTCGAGCATCAGGAGCAGGTGGGTGGGGTTCAGCATGGATCAACGCCTTCCATAGGCCCGCGCTCGCCGTGCGAGCGCGGAACACAGACAGAGGAGGAGAAATGCGGCAGCGTCAGGCCGCGCGGAGCGAGACGGGTGAACGGCGCAACCGGGTCGCCACGTAGCCGAGCGTTTCGCGGATCACCGCACGCTCCCGGTTACGCAGCCGCTGCCAGTCCAGCAGGCCGGACGTCCCGACCTCGATCGCGGCGCCGCATGCCTCCTCGGCTTCCAACCACGCCAGTTCGGCATCGATCAAGGGCTGCTCAACCTCGATCAACGCCAGCTCGGCGGCCGTCGGCTCAACGAACTCGAAGGGGTCCATGGTGACCTTTCCGGAAGATCAGGCGGCCCGCGGCAGCCGGCGGGTACTCACCCGGCGGCGCGGGGCGCGGCAGTCCTGGCAGTGGGTCTCGTCCGGCGCCAACGGCGCCAGATCGGTACAGCCCGCACACTCGCGCCAGCAGGCACTCTGACGTGCGGTAACGCGGACGAGCGAAGCGAGAGAAGCCATGACAGGGATCTCCTTGCACTCGATCGGAGAAATAGGGAACGTGGTGCGAAGAGCGCCCGGCGAGCCGGCCCACTACCGCGGGCCGGCTCACCTGGAACGCGTCAAAATCAGCCTTCGGGCAGGCCGTTCGAGTCGAGCTAGGTCTACTTGTCCGCCACCGCGCGCTCACGCCGTCGCCCACCGCCCGCAGTGCGTCGCGGGGTGTTCGCCGGTCGCCTCATCGCATGTCCACCGCCGATGCCGACGGATACGGGACAGCCAGTGCTTTTCTGGCCGCTGAGCGGGGCTTAGACCTGTCGCTTTACTGCTGGCACCGCCCGATAACGCCGGGTGGGGCACCTGACCGGTTCGCGGTACACAGTTCGGTCAACACTGCCTCTATGGAATTAAGCAATGAACAACGCCCGCATCGTGCGGCCCGTCTTGTACTGCCGTGGTACGTACCTCAGCATGACAAGAGTTCAGTGCGGCGTCAAGGCCAGCCATGGCCTGTCGGTCCCGGGATCTCGTCTGCGTCGGTGCTGCACCAAGCAAAGCCCCTCGTGGGGAGTGCTCGGCAGAGTGCTCAGTGGAGTGCTTATGTGCGCTGGGGGGTTCTCAAGGGGGTTCTCAGCGCATCCACCAGGCGCTTCACCTCTGCCACGGATATCGATACCCTTGATCGAGTGAGCACGGGGGCCGCTCCGGATGGAGGAGTCATGATGCGGGAGCCGAACCAGTGCCTTGCCCAGGTCATGCGGCGAGCTGACTGCACCAACAAAGGGCTCGCGCGCAGAGTCGCCGACGTTGCTGCCTCGCATGGCGCAGAGGTGGGGTACAGCCACGTCAACGTCAAACGGTGGCTGGACGGTGCCCAGCCGCGCGGAATGACCCCTGTCTTTATCGCGGAAGCGTTGGCGCGAAAACTCGGTCACCCCGTATCCCTTGCCGACATTGGAATGTCGGCTACTGACTCGGCGACGGCGATTTCGAGCAGCGGCTACCCGGCCGACCTACAGCACGGAGTTGATGCGATTTCCGCACTAGCTCGGGCTGATTTGACGGGATCTTTTGCTGTTACGACGAACATAGACACGAAAAGCTGGTCAGACGCGATGGTGCGTTGGTTGATCGCACCCGACGTCGCATCTGACCGTGAAATACTCGGATCAATTGACGTCTCAGTCGAAGGCGTCCAGCTCGCCACCGCCATGTTCTCTCAGCTGGATTACAAATTCGGTGGCGGGTATGCGCGCTCATCACTAACGCAGTACATTAGCTCGGAGGTTGCGCCACTTCTCTCCACCCAGCCAAATCGCCAGCCGCCCGAACTGCTTAGTGCTGCCGCAGCGTTGTTGCGACTAGCCGGTTGGACCGCCTACGACACGGGGCGGCACGGCCTCTGCCACAGCTACATGCTTCAAGCATTGCACCTAACCGAAGTGGCTGGCGACCGTGCGCTTGGCGGACGCATTCTGGCAGGAATGAGCCACCAGGCAAACTTTCTCGGTCAATACGACCATGCTGTAAACCTCGCGCGTGCCGCTCAACGCGGAGCCGCAGGGATCGCTACCCCAACAGCAATGGCGCTTTTCAAAGCGATGGAGGCTCGCGCCCTAGCCGCTCGCGGCGACCGGAAGGACTGCGAGGCTGCACTGTCACAGGCGGAACAGTGGCTCGAAAAACGCGTTCCGGCGAACGACCCGATTTGGCTCGGGTACTTCGATGAAGCTGAGCTGGCGGCTGAGTTTGCCCACTCGTACCGTGACCTCGGCATGTCGGAGAAGGCCATCACGTATGCGGACCGTGCCATCTCGTTGCATGGTCCGATGTATGTGCGTAGTGTCTCGTTTTGCAAAGCGGTAGCTGCGGCCGGGCATGTAGGCGCAGGGGAGGTTGACAAGGGAATTGTGCTGGCCGCTGAGGCTGTCGCGGTGATTTCAACGCTGAAATCTAGCCGATGCAATTCCTACATCCGAGACTTCGTCCAAAGGTTGACGCCACATCAGCAGCATAAGCCCGTTGCGGATTTCATCGCACGTACTGAGTTGCTGGTATCGGGCACCTGCTAGAACGGACGCCACCTGCGCGGAATGTCGCCAGTTGTCAGGTCGCTAATGCGCTGTGAAAATTCCTCTTCGATGCGCCGATCTGTCTCCACGAGCTGCATGAGCCACGTGGTCATGCCAAGCTCCCGGATTTGCCGCAGTACAGGGAACCCTGCCCAGCGGGACACGTCAAAGCCGTAGGCGGCCACGAAGCCTGCGTACTCGGCGTCGTCGATCCAGTCGAAACCGTAGCGATACGATGCCGAGAGGCTCAAATCCCACTCGCGAGGCCCAAAGCAGAACGCCTCAAAATCGAGTATCACAACCTCACCTGTCTCGGCATACAACAGGTTTCCATGGTGGGCGTCGCCGTGGACTGGCCCGAACGGGAACCGGAACTCAAGCGCGACAAAGTCAGCCCTCAAACGTTCATATAGGCTCGATAGGAAGCGAATTTCTCCATCATCGACTATTTGGGGAGCGGAGAGTAGGCGGCGCTCCACTTTGGCGAACGGGTCGAAAGGAGGAAGCCTCAACCAATCCGGAATTTTAAGGTCATGGAGCCGCCTAAGTAGCTGACCGAGATCTGCCGAGGTGGGCACCCCGGGAGTCGTTTTTATCTGCTTCCAGAACGACACCGGATGTTCATCGACCACCAGCGGAGAATCAGCGGTTCCGGCGACGTCGGCCGCACGCACGGCAGGGTATTCCTCCATTTCGAGCCATCGTGCTACGCGCATCTCTTTGCACACATCATCGATTGAGTGCATCGACCGAGCAATCCGAACGACGATCGATTCGCGCGGAAGTAGGTAGACGGCATTCTCTCCGAGCCGCATTAAGGACGCGTCTGCTGAGTCAAGGCCGACCTGTGCGCATATCGCTAGCAAAGTTTTTTGCGTGCTTGCTGGCGAGAACTCAGCTCTTCCGTCCTCTTGGGCCACGCTTAAGATCCCTCTCCCTGGGCAACAAACCATCCCTGTTTCGGAACGGAGTATATGAGGCCGGTGGCCTGTAGCTGGGTTAATGCTTGCCGAACTGTTGGTCTACTGACCCTAAATTCGGTAGCTAGCTTGTTCTCTCCCGGCAGTCTCCCCGCGGCATACTTACCTGTTTTGATTGCGCGCTCAAGCTGGATGGCTACACTTTCGTACGCGAGGTCACTTCCGCCATCCCCAGCGGCGTATCGCCGACCTGCTCGCTTTACAACCGTCCCGGCAGCTTCCAACCTGTCGAGCGCGATGCGAATTGTTGCCCTCGACATGCCGTATTTTCCGACTAGATCACTTTCGGCGGGAACTCTTCCGCCCGGAGGAATAGCGCCTGACTCTATTTCCCTCTGCAGGTCAGCGGCAACCTGCTCATATCGTGTTGCAGAAACGCCTTGTGAGGCGGCAAGGATCATTCTCGGCCTGCCCTGGCGACTTGCCGTCAGGCCATCGCGATCCAACTGCTGTAGAGCGCGCTGGACGGTCTTGGCAGCAACGCCGAACTCTTTGGCAAGCACCGACGTAGGCGGCAGCTCGCCGCTCGCCGAGTAGCTACCCTCGTGGATACGCCGACGGAGTTCGGCAGTCACCTGCCCGTACTTCCCGTTGTCAACTGTCTCTGTCAATGAGGGGCGTCCTCTCACGTGGCCGTGCGTTGCCTAAGACTAGTCGGCGGCATGCGAGCGTGCGATTCACCAGATTGCGGGCAGTCAGCGACGCAGGAAATGACTCCAGATCCTTGGCCAATGCTCGACCGCGCGGTCAGACCCACGGTGTGGCCGGCGGCGGGTCCAACTTCGACTCGACGAAGCGGCCCGGCGATACCTCGACCAGCCGGCCGCCTGACTCTTCGGCAAGGGCGTGCAGTAGCCAGTTTCCCCCGCTCGACGCGGCGAATCTGGCCCGTTCCTCGTCTCGCCACGCCTTGGCCGCGGCCACGCGCTTGTCGTAGATCTCGTTCGGGTCCTGGTCCATGTCTGCCCCTCCCGCGCGCTGAAGGCGAGGTGCCGGGCTGCGGTTCGGGGGGTCCGACGACCCGGCTCCTCCACAGAGCGACTATACGACCATAAAGAGCAGGTCATAATGGGTTCTGCCTATTAGCTACCAGCAAGGACGGATGCTCTTAGCGTCTGGTCTTGTGAAGCGCGAAGACATCCGGCTGATGGGTACAGCGGAGATCGCAGATCGGCTCGGAGTCACGCCAGCCCGGGTCAACCAGATCACCGACAGCGTGAAGCTCGGCTTCCCGCGCCCGCTCGCCCGGCTGCGCATGGGTCAGGTGTGGCTCGCTGCGGACGTCGAAATGTGGATCCGTGAGCACCGGCCCGCGCTGGCCGAGGATGCCGAGACGGACTAGGCATAGGCGGTAGCGAAAGTCCGCCCCTGTGATCAGGTGGCTGATGTTGGGGTCGGGGGTGGGGGCGAAAGTGGGGTCCGCAAGCTTCCGTCAGGCTCGCTCAGGCTCCGTAAGAGTGGGCGACCAACTAGCCTTGACCTGGCAAAACAGGGCGGTGTCGGGGATCCATCGCTGAGTTGACCTTGGTTGTGGTCCCGGGGGTCGCGGGTTCAAGTCCCGTCGATCACCCCAACGAAATGCAGGTCAAGCGCCTGATCGCGTAAGCGGTCAGGCGCTTTGCTATTCAAGTGTCCGCATGCGGGAGGGGCCGCTCCCCGGCGGCGTCCATCGAAGGGCTCCCCGCGGGGGCATGGCAGCAACGTCAAGGAGGGCAGTCAGATGGCCACTGCCCCGCGGATGTGGGGTTACCCACAGCGGCTGACCACTTTTCGGTTGTCCTTCCGGGGGTCGTATGCTTGCGCGGCTCGACCCGGCGTGAGCGGTATTCATGAACGGAGGCATCGTGGCTGAGCCGAACGATGCCAGCGCTCGCAGGGGGCGACTGGCGGCGCTGGATGGCCTGCGGCTCGCCGCGGCCCTGATGGTGGTGCTTTACCACTACACCGGGCAGATAAGCACGGCCTGGAGTCAAGATACCGGACGCCTGTTCCCTCAGGTCCACAACTACACCTCCTACGGCTGGACCGGCGTCTACCTGTTCTTCGTCATCAGTGGCTTCGTGATCTGCATGAGCGGGTGGAACCGGCCATTGCGGGCGTTCTTCATCTCACGGGTGGTGCGGCTCTATCCCGCCTACTGGTTCGCGATCATCGCGGTCACCGTCGTCACCACGTTCTACCCGGTCATCCAGAAGCCGGCCGAGCCCGAGCAAGTGCTCATCAACTTGACAATGCTGCAGGATCCGCACCGCGTCGGAAATATCGACGCGGTGTACTGGACCCTTTGGGCTGAATTGCGGTTCTACCTTCTTTTCGCCCTGGTGGTGTGGCGCGGGCTGACCTACCGCCGGGTCGTCGCCTTCTGCGTACTCTGGACAGTGGCTTCGCTGTTCGCCGGCTATAGCGAGGAGCCGATGTTCCGTAGCCTCGTGCAGCCGGAATCGTCCAGCTTCTTCATCGGCGGCGTGGCGATCTATCTGATGCACCGCTTCGGGCAGGACATTCTTCTCTGGTCCATCATCGGCATCTGCTTCCTGCGCGGGCAGCTGTACTTGACGAGTTCCTTGCCTGAGATGCAGAAAAACACGCATGCCGGCGGCAGTTGGCACGGGGTCACGATCCTGCTCGCTGTGTTCTATCTGCTCGTCATCGGCGTCGCCCTCGGCTATTTCTCCTGGGCCAAGTGGAGGTGGCTCACCGCTGCCGGCGCTCTGACCTACCCCCTGTACCTCCTGCACGAGGTGATCGGGTGGACGGTGATCAAGAAGCTCAACGCCGTCGTCTCCGCCTGGCCGCTGACGCTCGGACTGATCGCGTGCATGCTGGTTCTCTCGTACCTGGTCAACCGCTTCGTGGAAGAACCTCTGGCCAAGCCGATGAAGCGGGCCCTCTCGAAGGCTCTGGACCGCCTCGCGGCCGATCGCAGCGGCTCGGACACGCGTCCGGCTCTCAACTCACCGGACGACGACACGCGACGAGTCGAGAGCCCTCGCCACGGTGACGCGTGGAACCCGTGGAACGGCGACGTCAGCGGTCGCGGCGCCCAGGCCGATGACACTCGCACCAACGGTGTCGACTCTTCCCATGTGCCCACCCAGGAGATCAAGTTCGTGCATCGTCCGCGTTGACATGCGTTGAGCCCTTTTGTTCCCTGACCGTGCGACTCATGCGCGGAACCTTCTTGTGAGCTCGCTCCCATGATGCGAAATCCGTGAAGATGTTTCGTGGGAGCGCCCAACCTTTTGGCGCCACCGGACCACAGGGGTGTGGATCAATCGCCGTCCCCCTGGAGTCTTCCCCCATGCTCGCCAAGCGCATCGTCGTACCGCCCTCGGTGCTGACTCTCGGCAGTGCGGCCGCCATCGTCGGCGTCATGAACGCCGACGCCGTGGCGGCCGATCAGGTCGGCTTCGCGCTGCCCCGGTCTGGCGGCGGCGTCGGGTCGTTGTACTGGCCGGAGGCCCCGGCGTAGCGCTCCCCGTCCCGGTACGGCCACGAATTGGCCGTGCATCGATGCAGGCCCAGGGACTGCTGCTGCATCACCGGCGCGGGCTGCCCTTTACCCGGGCACAGCTCGTGTCCGTGTCCCAGTCGATGCCCCACCTCATGATTGACCACGTACTGGCGGTATACCGACAGGCTGGCTCCGTAGTCCGGGACACCCTTCACCCACCGCGCCACGTTGATGACCACCGCGTCGCCGTTGCGGCACGACGTATAGCCGTCTCGTGCCACGCCGCAGAGGACGTCACGCGTTTCCGGTGTGGCTAGGTAAATCGTGAAGTCGTAGGGCTGGCCCGGTCCGACCCGCCGCATTCGCCACCGGCCGCCGGCCGTCCAGCCCCGTGGGTCGTTGAGAGTCTCCGAAACCGTGTCGGCGAACTCGTTCACCTCCAGGCCGGTGATGCCCTTCTCGACCAATACCCGATAGCGCCGGAGGGTGCCACGTTCACCAGCGGTCACCGGATGGCCGACCGCGGTGCGCCACGTGCCCTCACCCTCGGCCGGATAGCTGATGGGCACCGGCTCGCGGGGCGGCCCGGCCTGGGAGACAGCGGGGGCCGGGCTGGTGGCGGGGACGGATACGCTCCCGCTCCCGCCGCCCTGACCAGGCTCCGCAACCGGTACATCGCGGGGGGCCATGGCCCACACCGCGGTACTGGCGCCCAGGACAACGGCGAGGGCAGCGGTAATGGTGGCCCCGCGCCTCGACCGTCGGCGGTGCCGACCGGACTGCTGGGAAGAGTTCGGCAACTGACCTCCTGACGCACGGTTTCATCAGGCAGACGTCGCGGACCCCCTCCGGGGTAGCGCAGTGTGATCAACGGTACGGGCGCTGGGTGCGCCGCCGATGGGACGGAACGGGGAGCTAGGGTGCGGCGGGCTCTTTTCGTGGGTTCGCTCCCATGATGCGAGATACCGGAAAATTTCTCGTGGGAGCGCGCAACCTTTTGGCGCCACCGGACCACAGGGGTGTGGATCAATCGCCGTCCCCCTGGAGTTCTCCCCCATGCTCGCCAAGCGCATCGTCGTACCGCTCTCGGTGCTGACTCTCGGCAGTGCGGCCGCCATCGTCGGCGTCATGAACGCCGGCGCCGCGACGGCCCCGGCCTCCCCATCCACCTCGAAGGTGCCGACGGCCACCGCCTCGCCGGTCACCGCTTCGCCGGCCGCCTCGAAGACGGCCACCGCGATGCCGACGGCGACCAGGACCACGACGCCGAAGCCGACGGCCACCCCGACGGCCGCGGCCGGCCAGGACGCCGAGAACTGCACCGATCTCGCGGCCCTGGCGCGCGGCAAGTACTGGGTGAACAACAACCTCTGGGGCAAGGCCGACGGCACCGGCTCGCAGTGCGTCTGGGAGAACGGCCTCGGCGGCGACAGCCTGAGCTGGGGCACCGAGTGGACCTGGGCCGGTGACAACACCAAGGTCAAGTCGTACGCGAGCGCGGTGTTCGGCTGGCACTGGGGCTGGAAGGCCGCCGGCACCGGTCTCCCGGTCCAGCTGAGCGCGGGCAAGGCGGTCGACACCCGCTGGAACTTCAAGGTCACCCAGACCACGAGCAACGTCATGAACGTGGCGTACGACCTGTGGCTGCACGACATGGCCGGCCCGGACCGGCAGAACAACCCGACCGACGAGGTCATGGTGTGGCTGTACCGGTCCGGTGGGGCGGGCCCGGTCGGCACCAAGCAGGCGACCGTGACGATCGCGGGCGCCACCTGGGACCTCTACAAGGGCAACATCGGCTGGGAGGTCTACTCGTTCGTGCGTACCTCCAACACCTCCGCCGCCGACCTCGACCTGACCGACTTCACGAACGATCTGGTGGCACGGGGATGGCTCGCCAAGACCAAGTACCTGTCCAGCGTCCAGGCCGGCACCGAGATCTTCACCGGCTCGGGCCGGCTGGACACCACGGCGTACTCCGTGAAGATCGGCTGATCCCGGCTGCCCCGGGCACGGCCCCCACGGCCCGGGGCGGCATGCAGTCCCCGTATCCCCTGACGGTCAGGAACGGTCCCTTGTCCGACCTTGGCGCCGAACACGCCTTCCGGCTCTTCTTCGACAACCATCACGCCGACCTGTCCCGGCTCGCCTACCTGGTGACCGGTGACTCGCAGGCCGCCGACGACCTGGCGTCCGACGCGTTCGTGGAGGTGTGGCGGCACTGGGAGCGTGTCCAGGCCGCGGACAGTCCGGTCGCGTACGCTCGCGGCATCGTGACCAACCTGGCCCGTCAATGGATCAAGAAACAGACCCGGGAACGGGCCGGCCTGCTGCGGCTCGGACTGTTACGCCGCGACCGTAGTGAGAGCGACACCCCCGCGGTCCTCGACGTCCGCGCGGCGCTCCAGCGGCTTCCGCAGCGGCGGCGTGAGTGCGTCGTCCTCCGGTACGCGTTCGACGTGCCGGAGAAGGAGGTCGCCTCGATCCTCGGCATCTCGGTGGGCGCCGTGAAGAGTCACACCTCACGGGGAGCGGCCCAGTTGAGCGAGCATCTGCGGGGGATGCCGCTGATGATGGGAGGCCACCATGGCTGAGCACCTCCACCCCGATCTGGGTGCGGTGCTGCGCCAGGAGGCCGAGCAGCACGTGCCCGACCGGGACGCCATGCTGACCCGGATCGTCCAGAGCCGGAGCCGGCCGGCCCGCAGCCGGTGGGCTCTGTCGCTGCGGCCGGTGGCGGCAGCGGCGTCGGTGGTCGCGACCCTGGTCGCCGGTTTCACGGGCATCCGGCTGATCGGCGACCAGCCGGAACAGGACCGGACGCCGGCGGCCACCGAGGGCTCGCCGTCGCCGGCACCCGCACCCTCGTCCTCGCCGAGCGCCGGGAACTTCCCATCGGCAGCGAGCAAGACGCCCCGAAACGACAAGACCCGGGAGCCGGAGCCGCCCGCCGCCGTCACCACCGGGGCGTCGCCGAACTGGCAGCCGGTCAACGGGTTCCTCCGCTCCAGCGCTGTCGTCGACTCGCACTCGATCGGCACGTGGGCGCAGGGCAATCTGACCCTCACCAGCACCGAGACGATCACCGCGCTGGAGGTGGTGGTCAATGTGGTGAAGACCGAGGGCGTCAAGGACGCCGGCAAATGGACCACGGTCTCACCGGCGATGATGGAGGCGACGGTGACCGAGGAGAAGGACCGGCTGGTCTACCGCTTCAGGTTGAAGGACGGCACGCTGGCCGCGGGGAGCTACATCTTCGCCGTGCAGTACCTGCACGCGGAGGGCGACCGCGCTGCTGGCGCCGACACCTACGGCGCGCTCGCGACGGCCGGCGGTAAGCAGGTCCCGGTCACCGGGGTGTTCCCGCCGAAGTGACAGAGCCGGGTGCGGTGACATGAACGGTGCGGTGACATGAACGGGGCCCGGTCGGAATCGACCGGGCCCCGTTGCGAACGCCAGGGGAAGAGACGTCAGTTCTTCAGGTAGCTGCCCTTCTTGTACTCTTCCCAGCTCATGTTCCAGTTGGTCCAGCCGTCGCCGTTCTTCAGCTTCTCCTCGGTGCCGGAGACCGTGACCACGTCGCCCATCAGGGTCCGGTCGAAGAGCCACTTGCCCAGCGCCTCGGAGATGTTGACGCACCCGTGCGAGACGTTGCTGCGGCCCTGCACACCCTCGGACCACGGCGCGGCGTGGATGAACTGGCCACTGTAGGTGACCCGCTGCGCCCAGTCGATCGGGGTCTTGTAGCCGTTGACCGGGTCCTCGTCGGTGGTGTCGAAGATGGTGTGCGCCGCCTTCTCCATCACGACCATGGTGCCGCTGGCGGACGGTGTGCTCTTCTTGCCCAGGCTCACCTTGATCGTCTTGATGACCTTGCCGTCTTCCTCGACCGTCATCGTCTTGGTCTTGTTGGAGACGTTCATGACCATCTTCCGGCCGATCTTCAGGTCGACGGTCAGGTCGGAGCGCCCGTACGCGTTGTCACCGAGCTTCACGCCCTTGAGCTGCGCCTTGTAGAAGACCTTGGTGCCGGCCTGCCAGTACTCCTTGGGCCGGTACTGGACCTCGGTGGGGCTGATCCAGCGCCAGGTGCCCTCCTGCGCGGGGGTGGCGGTGACCGGCATCCGGCGCTCGACCTCGCCCCGGTACTTCTCCGGGATGGCCTTGCCGAACTTCATGATCAGCGGCATGCCGACGCCGACGGTCTGCCCGTCGGCGAGGAAGCTGGTCACCCGCACCAGGTCCGACGGCTCCTTCATCGTCGTGAAGGAGCTGGTGGTGGTGTTGTTCTTGCCTTCCGCGGCCGGGGTCTTGACGGTCACGGTGTATTTCGTGTTCCAGGCCAGCGCCTCGGCCGGGCGCCAGGCGTTGCCGTCCTTGTCGAGGGTGCCCTCGACCGTCTTGCCCTTGGCGTCGGTGACGGTGACCTCGGTGTTCTGCGGGTCCTCGCTGTTGTACTTCACCTCGGACCGAAGCTCGACACTCGTCGCGTCCGTCGCGGGAGACGTCACCGCGACGGTGCTCAGCTTCGGCCCGGCCGAGGGTGCCTGCGACGCGCCGGCGCCGCTGCCGTTGCCGCCACCCTGCCAGGACGGCTTGTCGTCATCGCCGCCGCCGCTGCACGCGGCGGTCAGCAACAGAGTGCCCGCCAGCATCGCGGTCACGGCCAGGCGCAGACGCCCGCCACCGCGACGACCGGCCGGCGCGGAGCGCCTCACCGACCGAATTCCATCCATGTCCATGGTCCCCTCACGGCGTCGTACTCCCCGGCGCCCAATAGTGCTCCAGATTCGGCGTCGCACCAATCCCGGTTTCGTGCCGTGACCGGCATTACGCCCGATGTACCCCGCCGGGGAGGCGGTGTCACGCGGCCGGTCAGCCGAGACCCGGGGGCACCGGCAGCGCGCTGCCCTCGGCGAACTTCGCCCAGCTCACGTCCCACGGCGTCCAGCCGTTGCCGTAGTCCAGCTTGTCCCCGGTGCCCTTCACGGTGACCGGGTCGCCGATCAGGGTTTTCTCGAAGAGCCACTGGGCGTGCGACGGAGACACGTTGACACACCCGTGTGACACATTCGTGCGTCCCTGCGCGCCGGTGGACCAGGGGGCCGAGTGGATGTACTGACCGCTCCATGTCAGTCGCTGCGCGTACTGAATGTTGGTGCGGTAACCGTCGGCGCCGTCGGTGTCGGTGGTGTCGAAGACGGTGGCCGCCTTCTTCTCCATCACGACCATGTGACCGCTGGACGACGGGGTGCTCTTCTTGCCCAGGCTCACCGGAACGGTCCGGACCGTCTGGCCGTCCTGGAGCACGGTCATGTTCTTCGAGGCGTTGTCGACCTTCATCTCGAGCTTCCGGCCGATCTTGACGGTCGCGGAGCGGTCCTGGTCGCCGTAGCGGCCGGCGCCGGTGGGCAGCCCACCGACCGCGATCCGCACCTTCATCGTCGTGCCGGTCTGCCAGTACTGCGGCGCCCGGTAGTAGGCCTGCGTCCCGTTCGACGTCCACGACCAGGTGCCCGGCTGCGCCGGCGAGGTCTCGACGAACATCCGCTTCTGGACCTCGGCGCGGTCGGCTTTCTGGACGCCGGGGTTGAACTCGACGACCACCGGCATGGCCACGCCGTAGGTGTTGCCGTCGAACAGGTAGAGACCGGTGCCGGTCTCCTTCGCGGGCGCGCCCATGGTGGTGAACGACGTCGTCGCGGTGGTGGTCTTGCCGTCCTTGCCGGTGGCGACGACCGTGGCGGCGTACGCCTGCTTGGTCTTGAGGGGTTTATCCGGCACCCACGCCGAACCGTCCGCGCGCAGCGTGCCGGTGACCGCCTTGCCCTTGGCGTCGGTGAGGGTGACCGAGGACACCTCGCCACCGGTCACCTGCAGCCCGATCTCGGCGCTGATCGGCACGTCCTTCTTGTCGGCGGCGGGCGTGATGGCCAGGGTCACCGGCCCACCCGTGGTGGTGCCCTCGGTCACCGGAGCGGCCGACGCTCCGGTGGAGGGGTTGCCGACGGCCGCGGCGGGGTCGGAGAAGGCCGGTTTGGGATCGTCGCCACACGCGGCGAGGGGGGCGATCAGGCCAAGCGCCAGGATCGCCGCCAGTGAGCGGCGGAGGTGAACCATCGTCAGGCCCCGTTCTTGAGTTCTCAGCGCTGACATACTGACGCATGGACGCAAGCCGGGGGTCCCTCTTGCGGGGGTAAGTGGCCGATTTCAAGGATCTTCCCGGCACGTGCTAACGTTTTCCTCGTTGCACGGCGAGCGTCGCTAGCTCAACTGGCAGAGCAGCGGACTCTTAATCCGCGGGTTGTAGGTTCAAGTCCTACGCGACGCACTCTCCTCGCTTCACCGGGCGGTCACGATTAGTCGTGACCGCCTTTTCGTGTCCTCGCTCGGCCCTCGGGGGACAGCTTCCGGGGCAGCCCTTCCGAGACGGCCCTTCGGGGACGTCCTGCCCCCGAGCCGCAGGGCCGCTGACCGGGTGTGTTAATGTTCTGCCCGTCGAAAGGCGCTGCTAGCTCAACTGGCAGAGCAGCGGACTCTTAATCCGCGGGTTGTAGGTTCAAGTCCTACGCGGCGCACGACCGACCGAGGCCCCACCTGAAACCAGGTGGGGCCTCGGTGTTTTCCGCCCGGGGTCGCCCGAGCGTGCCGCGTCGGAAACCTGTCGGCATGTAAGCCCTCCGGGCGTCCGGAATCGGCCACCGCGGGACGTATCGTCGGCGGCATGACCCGCGTCATGCTGATCTCGGGAAGCACCCGGGAAGGCGCCCTGCACACCGCGGCCCTGCGCACGGCCGCCCGGTTCGCGCCACCGGAGATCACCGCGACCCTGTACGGCGACCTGCGCACCCTGCCCGCCTTCGTCCCCGGCGAGCGGCCGCCCGGCCCGGTCGTGGAGCTGCGGTCACAGGTCGTCGACGCCGACGCCGTGCTGTTCTGCACCCCGGAGTACGCCGGATCTCTGCCCGGCAGCCTGAAGAACCTGCTCGACTGGCTGGCCGACGGCGGTGACCTGCACGGCAAACCGGCCGCCTGGCTGTCCGTGGTCGGCCCGGGCGGTGACGACGGCGCCCGGGCGGCCCTGGAATCGGTGCTGACCCACGGCGGCGCCCGTCTGCTGCGCCCCGCCTGCATCCGGATCCCCCTGGAGATGGCCGCCGTCGACGAGGCGGGCGTCGTCACCGACGGCCGCCTGCACGTGGCCCTGCAGGACATGCTCCAGGCGCTGGTCCGGGCGCTGGCCGATGCCCGGCCCCGGCCGCAGCCGTCCTGGCAGGTGCACTCCAGCGTCTATCCGGTGGTGCAGCGCCAGAGTTCGCCCGGATTTCGCGGCGGCCCGCCGTTCGGCACACCGCAGATCTGGCCGCCCCGGTAAGGGCTAGACAGCGGCGCGGGCCGCCGTCCAGCAGGCGTCCGGGCCGGCGCAGGTGACCAGCGCTCGCAGGGCGGTTCGCAGTTCGGCGAGCCGCTGCCGGCTCAGGGTGCCGGCCACGTTCCGCACCATGTGCGGGTCGGCCTTGCGGTCGAAGTACTCCACGGAGCCGTCGACGTACTCGATGTAGGTGAACGTGGCGGTGCGCAGCGCGTCGTACGACGGCGGGATGTTGACGCTGTCCCGCTGGTAGTCCGGGTCCTTCGGGTCGGTGGCCGGATCGTGGTGCTCGATCAGTGCCGCGCTCCGCCACTCGGCCGGCGCCGGACCGGCCAGCAGCGGCCGGATGCTGCGCCCGTCGGTCTCGGCCGGCGCCGGGGCGCCGGCCAGGTCGGCGAAGGTGGGCCGCAGGTCGATGTTCGCCACCAGCTGGGCGACGGTGCGCCCGGCCGCGACCCCTTGACCGGCGACGACCAGCGGCACGTTGACATCGGTGTCGAACGCGGTCTGCTTGCCGGAGGGCAGCGAGTACTCGCCCATGTGGTAACCGTTGTCCGAGCTGAAGATCACCACCGTTCGGTCGGCGACACCGGCCTTGTCCAGAGTGGTCCGCAGCGAGCCGATCATGCGGTCGACCGACTGCACCGACTGCACCCGCAGGCGGAACTCCCGGTCCAGGTTCCGCTTCTGCTGGGTGGTGAGTTTCGGCTTGGTGGAGAGCCACGCCGAGTTCTCCGGAACCCTGTCCCAGGCGGGCGAGCGTGGTGCCGTTCGCCCGCGGAACAGGTCGGCGTCGCGCGGCGCCGGGGTGTACGGATGGTGCGGCGCATAGGTGGAGACCTCCATCATGAACGGTCTCCCGGTCGCCGCCGTGGCGCTGATGAAGTGCGACGCCTTGGCCGAGAGCACGTCGGTCAGGTAGTCCCGCGGCCGGTGGCCGTACTGGACGACCCGGCCGTTCTCGTTCAGCGGATAGTCGAAGTTGCGGTAGGCGTTGCCGCCCGCGAACCACTGGTCCCAGCCCGGTGGCACGTACGACCTCCCGGTGCCCATGGTCAGCCCGGGGTGGTACTCGTTCAGGTACTTGCCGAGGAAGGCCGTGCGGTACCCGGCGGCCCGCAGATCGGTCGCGAAGGTCGACTTCTCCTGTCCGCGGCGGTGGAATAGCCGGAACCCGCCGTCCGACCCGTGGTTCTTGACGATCCCGGTGTTGTGCGGGAACTGGCCCTTGAACAGTGAGGCGCGCGACGGGCAGCAGAGCGAGTCGGTCACCGTGTAGTTGGTGAATGTCGTGCCGTCCCGCTGGAGCTTCCGCACGTTCGGCATGTACGCCACGAGGTTCATCGACAGGTCGTCCGCCAGCACGAACACGATGTTCGGCCGGCTCGCGGCCTCCCGCGGGGCGGCAGCGGGGGCCGGAGGCGCGTGCGATCCGCCCGGCGACGGCTTCGCCGGCGCGGCCGAACCGGAGGGGCCGGAGTCCGCGCCGTACGCGGTGGTGACGAGCAGCGCCGCGACGGCGGCGGTGTAGCCGAGGGTGCGGAAGGACATGGCGGCGCGGCGGCTCCCTCGGGAAGTGATTCCCTCGCCAGCGTAAACGGCAGAGGTGTCCGCCGGATCGGAGAGACGTTTTTCCTCCCCGCAGATGATCATTAAGAATGTTCGAACGAGCCCGCGCCGGCCTGCCGCCCGGCGGATAGTGGACACCTTCCCTGGAGGTGATCTCGTACCAGTGGCCGATACCGAACAGCCGCGGGCCTACGTCGTGATCGTCGTCGCGGCGGCGGAACCGCGACCGTGCCGTCCGTGGCGGCGCACCGCGCGCCGTCCCCGCCTGCCGCTGCGTCCGCCCCGGTCCCCGCGGGCGCCGCTGCGGCGCCCCGTCTGAGCCCTCGCGTCTCCCCCTGCCGGGGAACGCCCCCCGGGCGACGTATCGACGGGTATCGTCGGAAACCGGTTTCCCCGGCGGCCCGGAGGGCGTGATGACGCAGGATCTCCAGATCGACTTCACCGACCCGGCATTTCAGAACGATCCCCATCCGGTGTACGCCCAGATGCGCCGGACCGGGCCGGTCCGCCGGGTCCGGCTCCCCAACGGCATGCACGCCTGGCTCGTCACCCGCTACGACGACGCCCGCCGTGCCCTGGCCGACCCGCGGCTGTCCAAGTCCCTGCTCGCGGTCGGCGGGGCCTCGGGCGGGCAGCTGAACCTCATCGCGCCGATCTCCCGGCACATGCTCGCCGTCGACCCGCCGGACCACACCCGCCTGCGCCGTCTGGTCTCGGCGGCCTTCACCGCCCGCCGGATCGAGGCGCTGCGCCCGCGGATCGAGGAGATCACCACCGAGTTGCTGGACGCGCTCGACGGCCGGGACGAGGTGGATCTGATCGACACCTTCGCCTTCCCGCTGCCGATCCAGGTGATCTGCGAGCTGCTCGGGGTTCCGGCCGCCGACCGGGACGCCTTCCGGGAGTGGTCCAACGACATCGTCGCCGGCTCGCTGGCCGGTGAGCGGCTGGCGTCCTCGATCCAGGCGATGGTCGGCTACATCGGCTCGCTGATCGCCGACCGCGCCGAGCACGGCGGCGACGACCTGCTCAGCGGCCTAGTCCAGGTTCGCGACGAAGGCGACCGGCTGTCCGGCGAGGAGCTCTCCTCGATGGTCTTCCTGCTGCTCATCGCCGGCCACGAGACCACGGTCAACCTGATCGGCAACGGCACCTGGCTGTTGCTCGCCGACCGCGAGCGATGGGAGCGGTTGCGCGCCGACCGCGCCCTGCTGCCCAGCGCGATCGAGGAGTTCCTGCGGTACGAGGGACCGGTCGAGACCTCGACGTTCCGGATCGCCACCGAGAGTCTGGAAATCGACGGCGTGACCATCGCCGCCGGCGACCCGGTCGTGGTGGTCCTGCTCTCCGCCAATCGCGACGAGGACCGCTTCCCGGCCGCGGGGGAGGTGCACCTGGACCGCCCGCACAACACGCACCTGGCCTTCGGGCACGGCATCCACTACTGCCTCGGCGCCCCGCTGGCCCGGCTGGAGGCGCAGATCGCGTTCACCGCCCTGTTGGACAGATTCCCCGGCCTGCGGCTCGCCACCAGCTCGGACGAACTGGCCTGGCGCCCCGGCATTCTGCTGCGTGGCCTCCGGGAGCTGCCCGTCCGGTGGTGACCCCGGATTTCCGTCGCGCGGCCGCCGGATCCGGCCGCCCGGTCGTGGCCGCGGATCCGCGCTGCCGATAACCCTCGGACCTGCCCGTCCGGGCTTCGCGTCCTGGCATGATGACGGCCGTGCCGGAGCCTCACGACCCTCACCAGCCCACCGCTGAGATGCCGGTGGTGGAGCCACGCGGCGTGTACCGGGCGGTCCACCACCGCCGGACGGCGCTGATCGCCGCGGCCTGCGCGGCGGTGGCGCTGGTGGTGCTGGCCGTGTGGCTGTTCTCCGGCGACGACGAGCCGGCCCCGCGTGCGCCCGCCGCCGCGCCCACGGTCGATTCCACGACCACCGCCGCGCCCACGGTGGACTTCGCGCCCACGGTCGACGCCGCGCCCCGGCTCAACTCCGCGCCCGCCGCGGCGCCTACCGAGGCGACGCCGTCTCCCAGCGAGACCGCGGAGTCCGAGGCGCCGTCGCCGACCACCGCCCCGACGCGGCGCCCGGCCCAGCCGGCCGAGCTGATCGCCGCCCTGGCGGCTGTGGTCGACAGCCTGGAGGACCGGGAGCAACTGGACGACGACGATGCCGACGCGCTGAACCGTCGTCTGGAACAGGCCGCGAACCGCCTCGCCCGCGGGGATGCCAAGGGCGCCTCCCGCAAGATCGACGACTTCACCAGGAAGCTGCGTGACCTGCGGGAGGACGACGACCTGAGCGACGAGGCCTTCAACCTGCTCAACGGTGGTGCCGGCCAGCTCGGCGCGCTCCTGCCGCGCCGCTGACATCCGGGGACTGCTTGTCCGGGGATACCTGTGGCCTTCCTCCGGCCGCCGGGGCGGGCGAAGCTTGATCCGTCGAGCGGCGCCGGGCAGACCGGGCGGGACGGGAGCGGGAACATGGACCGGGCACAACTGGCGGACTTCCTCCGCACCCGCCGGGAGGCGCTGCGGCCGGAGGACGTGGGCCTGCCCCGCGGCTCCCGGCGGCGAACCGGTGGGCTGCGCCGCGAGGAGGTGGCGGCGCTCGCCGGGATGTCGGCCGACTACTACGGCCGGATCGAGCAGCGGCGTGGCCCGGCGCCGTCCGAGCAGATGCTCGCCGCGATCGCCCGCGCCCTGCATCTGAGTCTGGCCGAACGTGATCACCTGTTCCGACTCGGCGGCCACCCCACGCCGCAGCGGGTGTCCCGGGACGATCACATCAGCCCCGGCATGATGCGGATCGTCGACCGGCTCGGCGACACCGCCGCCATGGTCGTCTCCCGGTACGGCGAGACGTTGCTGCAGACCGCGCCGGCGATCGCCCTTGTCGGTGACGAGACCCGGTTCACCGGCCTGGCCCGTAGCACCTGGTACCGGTGGTTCACCGACCCGGCGGCCCGTCGTCTCTATCCGGCCGAGCACCACGAGCGGCAGGCGCGGATCTTCGCGGCCCAGCTCCGCGGGGTCTACGCGGCGGTGCCGGACGGCCGGGCCGCCGAGATCGTCGCCGCGCTGTTGCGGGCGAGCGCCGAGTTCGCGGCGATCTGGGCCGAGCACGAGATCGGTCTGGCCCACACCGGCCAGAAGACCCTGCTGCATCCCGAGCTCGGCCCGCTCGACCTGTACTGCCAGACGCTGCACGACCCGGACCAGTTGCAGACGCTGCTCGTCTTCACCGCGATGCCGGGATCACCGAGCTACGAGAAGCTGCAGCTCCTCGCGGCCGTCGGCGCCTGAAGCGCCGGTCTCGGCGCGGCCCGTAGCGAACCCGAACTCATGGAAAGGCACCACCATGTCCAGAATCGCCCTGATCACCGGTGGCAACCGCGGACTCGGCCGGGCCACCGCCCTCGCCCTCATCGACGCCGGCATCGAGGTGATCTACACGCATCGCGGTGATCCCGGCGAGAAGATCGACGCGGTGGCGCTGCCGCTCGTCGTCGGCGACCTGGACTCGTACGGCGACTTCGAGGCGTCGTTGCGGCAGGTCCTCGCCGACCGGCACGGCCGTGCCGACTTCGACTTCCTGATCAACAACGCCGGGGTCGGCCGGGCCGGAACCATCGCCGGTACCCCGGTCGAGGCCTTCGACGAGTTGCTCGACGTCCATTTCCGCGGTGTCTTCTTCCTGACCCAGCGGTTGCTGCCGCTGATCGCCGACGGCGGCCGGATCGTGAACCTCTCCACTGGGCTGACCCGCTTCACCGGCGAGGGGATGTACGCCGCCTACGCCTCGATGAAGGGCGCCGTCGAGGTCTTCACCCGGTACCTCGCCAAGGAGGTGGGCCCGCGCGGCATCACGGCGAACGTGGTGGCGCCCGGCCCGGTCGCAACCGAGTTCGGCGGTGGCTACCTGCGCGACGACGAGGGGGTCCGGGCGCAGATCGGCGGCCTGACCGCGATGGGCCGGGTCGGCGAGCCGGCCGACGTGTCCGGTGTGATCGCCGCGCTGGTCGGCCCCGGCACGGGCTGGGTCACCGGCCAGCGGATCGAGGCCTCCGGCGGCATGCTCCTCTGAGCGCCGGGCCGGCGCGGCGGGTCAGCTGACGCCGAGGTCGGCCATCCGGCGGATCTCGATGTCCTGCTCGATGGCGGTCTCCTTGGCCATTTTGGAGAGACGCTCGTCGGAGCCGCTCTTGAAGAGGTCGTTGACCATCGTCAGGGCGCCCCGGTGATGCGCGGTCATCATCGCGACGAACCGCCGGTCGAAGTCGGCGCCGCGAGCCGCGGTCAGTTCCGCGAGGGCGGCGGCGGGCTGCATGCCCGGCATGGTGGAGTGGTCGTGGGCGGGGTCCGATCCGGGCTGCCCACGATCGCTCAGCCAGGTGCGGAGCACCGAGATCTCGGGCCCCTGCGCCGCGGTGATGCGGCTGGCGATGTTCTTCACGCCCTGATCAGCCGCCCGGTCGGGTACAAGATCGGCCATCTGGAGCGCCTGCGCGTGGTGAGCGATCATCATTTGGGCGTAGGTGACGTCGGCCTTGTTGAAAGGCGTGCCGTCGGGAGCCCGCACCTGGTCGGTGTCGGTGACGATCGCGGACTCCCCGGGCTTGCCGGGCACGACCACCCGGGCCGGCGAGGAGGAGACGGACGGCGCGGCGGACGACGCGGCGGACGGTGCGGTCTTCTCGCCGGAAGTCCGGGTAAGGACGGTGAGCCCGATGGTTCCGAGAAGGACCAGGCTTGCGGCGGTCAGGGCCCATGCGCGTTGGTGTTGCATGTATTTCCTTTCCGGCAGGCGGTCCCCACGAGAGGCCCGCGACAGTTATCGTAACGATCGACATCGCTGTCACCGGGTGTGCGGACGACACGACTCGCCGTGCGTTACCGGTGTCGCAAGAAGCCGGAAGCAGCCGGAAGGATCTTCATGAGGCATCCTGCCCCACGAGGGCGGTTCAAGCGCCTGGCATGTATGGGGGCGGCGGCGGTGATGACCAGCTTCCTGGTCTCCGCGCCGGCCCAAGCGGACCCGGCGCCCATCCCGGGCGTGGATGAGATCGTCAGCAGCCCCAACCTGAAGCTGATCGACAACGATCCGAAGAAGGGGGCGTTCGCGCCCGAGGGCGCGTTCAACACCGACCTGGCGTTCCAGGGCAAGTACGCTTATGCGGGCAACTACAACGGTTTCACCGTTTACGATCTGAGCAACCCGCGCAACCCGGTGGAGATCACGCAGCTCCTCTGCCCCGGTGCGCAGAACGACGTGTCGATCTACGGCAACCTGCTCTTCCTGGGTACCGACTCGATCCGCAGCGACGACTCCTGCAACAGCGTCTCCGTGCCGAACTCCGCGCCGCCTGAGACGCCGCGGTGGGAAGGCATCAAGATCTTCGACATCAGCGACCCGCGCAACCCGAAGTACCTCAAGGCGGTCAAGACCGACTGTGGTTCGCACACGCTGACGCTGGTGCCGGGCAAGGGCCGGGACCGTTCGGTCTACGCCTACGTCTCGTCGTACAACCTCGACGTGGTGGACCTGCCGAACTGCGCGCAGCCGCACGACAAGATCTCGATCGTCAAGGTGCCGCTGAAGAAGCCGACCGAGGCCCAGTTGGTCTCCGCGCCGGTGCTCTTCCCGGACGGCGGCTTCCCCGGTGACGCCGACAGCCGCACGACGTCCGGCTGCCACGACATCACGGCGTACCCGGAGAAGGACATCGCGGCCGGCGCCTGCATGGGCGACGGTGTGCTGCTCGACATCTCGAAGCCGGCGGCTCCGCGGGTGATCACCACGGTGCGTGACGCGGAGAACTTCGCGTTCTGGCACTCGGCGACGTTCAACAACGACGCCACCAAGGTGGTCTTCACCGACGAGCTCGGCGGTGGCGGCGGCGCGGAGTGCCTCCCGTCCATCGGGGCCAACAAGGGCGCCGACGCGATCTACGACATCACGGGCAAGGGCAACAAGCGCAAGCTCGAGTTCCGCAGCTACTTCAAGATCCCGCGCGACAACGCTCCGACCGAGAACTGCGTGGCCCACAACGGCTCGCTGATCCCGGTCAAGGGCCGCGACATCATGGTCCAGGCGTGGTACCAGGGTGGCATCTCGATCTGGGACTTCACCAACTCGCGCAAGCCGGTGGAGATCGCTTTCTGGGAGCGGGGCCCGCTGAGCACGGAGCGCCTGATCCTCGGCGGTTCCTGGTCGGCGTACTGGTACAACGGCTTCATCTACTCCAACGACATCCAGAAGGGTTTCGACACCCTGGAGGTCAGCGACCGCCGGATCGACAAGGCGGAGAAGAAGCGCACCTGGCAGTTCAACGCGCAGACCCAGACCAGCTACAACCGCTGGTGAGGTTCTGACGTAAGGGCGTGAAGAACCCGGTGTGACCGCCGTGAGGTGGTCACACCGGGTTCGCCGTTTCCGCCGTCCACACACTCAGCGCCCACCACCAGCGCACGGTCCCCAGCACCGGCAGATGGTCACGGAACTCGGTCAGCTCCCGCAGGCGACGCAACCGGTAACGCACCGTGTTCGGGTGCAGGTGCAGCGCCTCGGCGGTCAGGTCCAGCCGCTGCCCGTGGTCCAGATAGGCGAGGGCCGTCCCGGCCAGCTCGCGGTGAAAGCCGTCGGCCGGGTCCAGGGGCGCGAGGAGGCCGTCCCGCAGGAACCCGGCCAGCATCGGCTGCGCCGCCAGCGCGGTCTCCGCGGCCAGCTCGCTCACCCCGTGCGGCCCGGTCACCCCACGAGCGCGAGCCGCGTTCAGCGCGGTCCGGGCGAGACGGTGCGCCTCCGCCGCCTTCTCCAGCGGTACGAGCGGAGTGGTCACCACGACGGCCGGAGCGATCCCGGCCGTCCCGGGCAGCCGCGGGGTGAGCCCGCTGAGCCGGCCGCGGACCGGGGCGAGGACCCCACCGCACCGGGCGAACGCCTGCTCCAGTTCCCGGACTGGTCCCGGTTCGGCCGCGTCCGTGACGACACAGTGGTAGAGCCCGCCGGCCGCGAGCCCGAATCGCGCCGGATCCACGCCGTCGTTCTCCTCCCCGAGCAGCAGGTGACGCAACAGCCGGATCCGGTCGCCCCGGCGATCACCGTCGAGCTGTCGTTCGGCCATGCGGTAGCCGTCCAGCACGTGGCGTTCCAGCGAGTTGCCGTACCGGTCGAGCCGGAGCAGTCCCTGCAGCAGCACGTCGTCGGGCAGCCCGGCGGCCCGCCCACGGGTGATCGCGATCTCCAAGACCCGGCTGCGCCCGGCGTGCACCCCGGAGAGCAGCGCGGCCATCGGCACTCCCAGCGCGGCGCCCTCGGCGCCGAAGCGGCCGGCGTCGGTGAAGTCGCCGTCGGCCGGCTCGCCGGGCCGCAGGAAGGTGGCACAGCCGGACCGGATCAGGGCGGCGACGTAGCGGCGGCTCTCCTCGCGGGGGAGCCGGGCGGCTTCGGGCGACTGGGCCCGGGCCGCCGCCACCACGTCGTCGACCAGCCGGGCGTCGTCGGCGAGCCCGTGCACCAGAGCGGTGAGCGGATCGGATTGTGGCCGGCCGACAACCGGGGGTCTGCGCATTGGGCCTCACAGCCTATCGATGTGAGTATTTCTCTTGTTCCCATGGTGTTACCGAAAAGTAACAGGATCCGAGATCGATGGGAATCACATGAGAGTTCAGCTCGTACCCCTCAGACGCCTGGCCGGGATCGTTCTGGCCGCTCTGCTCACGTTCGGGATCGCCGCGGTGCCGGCCGCCGCCGCGCCGGCACTGCGCCAGGTCATGTTCGTCGGTAACAATTGGGACGGCACCGTCGACGTCATCGAGGCGAGCGGCGGCTACTCCCGCGTCGGGCGGCTCTCCGTCGTCCCGGACAAGTCACAGCGGCTCTCCGAGATCTACCTGAACCCGATCAAGCTGGCCTTCTATCTCGGCATCCAGCAGGGTCCGGGGGAGGGGCACGACCAACTCGTCGACGACATGTACACCACACCCACCGGCGACGCCCTGGTCGTCTCCCGGCCCAGCTTCGCCGACGTGGTCTCGATCGACCTGGCCACCGGGGCGCTGCGCTGGCGGTTCCCGGTCAGCGGTTTCCGCTCCGACCACATGTCGGTCTCCCCGGACGGGCGCTCGGTCGCGGTCTCCGCCTCCACCGGCAACACCGTGCACGTCCTGGACATCGTCACCGGCCGTCAGCTCGGCTCGTTCGCGACCGGCGACAAACCGCACGAGAACATCTACACCGGCAGTGGCCGGTACCTCTGGAACAGCTCGATCGGCGAGGTCAACACCGCCCTGGACGAGCCCTGGCTCGACTTCACCAAGGGCGACCGGAAGATCACGATCGCCGACACGACGACCTTCAAGGTGGTCCGGACCGTCGACATGCGCTCGCGGCTCGACGCCTTCGGCCGCAAGGACCTGTCCGACGCGGTCCGCCCCGCCATCTTCACGCCCGACGAGTCGAAGCTCTACTTCCAGGTCTCGTTCTTTCCCGGCCTCATCGAGTACGACGTCGCCACCGACAAGATCACCAGGGTCCGGGACCTGCCGCAGAACCCGGCCACCGACCCGAACCGCACCACCTGGGTCAACGACTCACGCCACCACGGCCTGTCGATCAGCCGGGACGGGGCGAAACTCTGCGTCGCCGGGACCATGGACGACTACGCCACCGTGGTCGACCGGGCCACGCTCAGTCCGGGACCGCTGGTCACGGCGATCAAGCCGTACTGGGCGACGGTGAGCGCCGACGGCCGGGACTGCGTCATCTCCGAGGCGGGCGCCGACCGGGTCACCGCGATCAGCTTCGCCACCGGGCGGGCCGTCGCCTCGGTGCCGGTCGGCGATCACCCGCAGCGGGTCCGCATCGGTCAGGTTCCGGCGGGCTGGACCGCGCCCTGAGCCACCGGCCGGGCGTGCCGCTGCTTCCGCTCTCGTTTGCGCCGGTACATGGCGGCGTCGGCCTGACGCATCAGGCCGTCGCCGTCGCCGGGCGCGCCGGCCGCGACGCCCACGCTGGCGCCGACGGTGAGCACCCCGCCCCCGATCGGCATCGGCTCGGCCACCGCGGAGACGATGCGTTCGGCCAGCCGGCCGGCGGCCGTGGCCCCGGTTCCCGGCAGCAGGACGGCGAACTCGTCCCCACCCAGCCGGGCGGCCAGTTCCCCGGTGCCGAGCAGCCCGGTGAGCCGCCGCGCCACCTCCTGCAGCACCAGGTCGCCGGTGTGGTGCCCGTGCCGGTCGTTGATCTCCTTGAAGCCGTCCAGGTCGAGCAGCAGCATGCTCACCGGCTCGTGCGCCGCCTCCAGCCGCCGCTGCAGCAGCACCCGGTTGGCGAGCCCGGTCAGCGCGTCGTGGGTGGCCTGGCGCTGCAACTCGTCGTGCAGGGCCCGGGCCTCGGTGGCGTCTCGAGCGTTCAGCACCACGCCGGCGACGTTCGGGTTGTGCCCCAGGTCGGTGCAGATCACGTCGAGCCACCGGTACGTGCCGTCCGCGTGCGCCCACCGCACCTGGGTGTTGATCCCCGTGCCGGGGCCGGCGGACAGCCGCTGCGCCAGGTCGGCCACCGTCGCGTGGTCGGCGGGGTGGGTGCGGTCGTAGAGCGAGGTCCCCACCAACTGCTCGTCCGGCAGCCCGAGCACCCGGAAGGCGGCCGGGCTCGCGTAACTGATGTTTCCCCCGTAGTCGACGACGAGAGTCAGGTCGGAGGTGTTCTGCACCAGCGCCCGGAACCGTTCCGCCTGCCCGTCCAGTTCGGTGAGCAGCCGTTCGTTGTCCCGCAGCGCCGCGACCTGCCGGCCCAGCACCAGGGCGGTGATCACCACGGCGCCGATCGCCACGCCCCACACCCGCGGATCGACGCGGCCCTCGTGGAGTGAGTGGACGAGCAGGATCTGGGTGGCGATCACCGCGAGGTAGGGCAGCCGGCTCGACCGGGTCCCGGCGGTGGTCCGCGCCTCCGCGGCCAGCCGTCCCAGCCGCAGTTGCTGCAGGCGCAGGCCGATCGCGACCAGGGCGCACGGCACCAGCTGGACGATGATCGTCCCGCCCGGGCCGGGGTCGCCGAGCAGGCCGGTGGTCACCGGGGCGGCGAGCGCCGTACCGACCACGCCCAGGCCCGCCGTGACGCCCGCTGAGCGGGTGAACGGGGCGGTGCCGCTCAGGATCAGCTTGAGCAGCCCGAAGGTGATCAACAACATCACGATCGTGGTGGCCGCCGCGCCCCACCGGTCGGCGGCCTGCCGCCCGCTCAGGTCGACGGCCAGCACGTAGTACCAGAGGAACACCGCGACGCCGGTGAGCACCGTGGTCGCGTCGAACCAGAGCCGCAGGCGCTGCCGGCCGGCGCCGCCGAGCGGGTGCCGCAGCATCGCGCCGACCACGATCGTCATGCCGGTCAGGACCAGCACGGTCTGGACCGTGCTGATGGTCGTCATCGCGGGATCAGCGAAATGAAGGGCGGTCTGATATCCGTCACCGAGCGCGCAGGCGCCGAAGGCGATCACCACCGCCCGCCAGAACCGCCGGCCGGCCGCTGTCATCTCGGGATGGGCGGCCATCCGGAAGGCGAAGTACGTGTTGACGACGTCGAGGCCGGTCTGCACCACCCAGGAGTGGGCCCGCTCGTCGCCTCGGTACAGGAACCACGGCACCATCAGCACCGTGAGAGCCAGGAGGGCCAGCAGGACCGGGTCGAAAATCCCGGGTCGCTTCGGCATGGTGGCTCCCGTCGGCAAAGCTCCGGATGGCCTCCGGAGCGATACAGCCCATCGGCCGTCGCCGGACGGACGTGAGTGATCCGTTCCGGTCAGGCGGAGTTCGGCCTGCCGACCCGGCCTGACCTGCTGTTTAATCGGCGCGTCGAAAAGGACTAAAGATACTATTACGGTACTTTTACGGCATGACGACGACCCGACGCAGCGCGCTGCTCCGGTCGTTGCCCGTTCTGTTCGCCCTGTTTCTGGCGCTGTTCACCGCTCCGGCCGGTGCGGGCGCCGGCGCGCACCCGGGCGCCTCCGCTGTTCCGGCCGCCGCGGGCTCCGTGGCCGCCTCGTGCGTGCGGGCGGAGCGCGTGGCGCGTACCGCCGAGGCGTCGCCTGCCGAGACCACCGCCGAGCCGGTCGCGCGACCGGCTGCCGCGACCACTCCCACCGCGGGCCGTGCCCGCGCTCTGACCGCCCAGCGCACCGCGGGCGTCGCGGGTTCCCGAGCTCCTCCGTTCGCCGCCTGAAACCCCGCGGACGGCCGTCCGGCCGCCCGGGGTGACACGCGCCCTCCCGGTGGCACCGCACGCGGTGCGCCGCCCCGCGAACCCGCCGAGCGAACGGAACCACCATGAACATCCTCGCCGAGATGCTGCTCAACGAACCCGCTCCGATGGCCATCTGGGCCACCTTGATGCTGCTCACGTTGCCGGCCCTGGTGGTCCTCGCCAATCCCGACGGGGTGCGCAACCCGCGCCTGGCCCTGACCGAGGCGGCGATCTTCGTGCGCCGCACCGGGGAGCGCCGCGAACAGCGGCGGGCCGTCCGGGCGGCGGAGGCGGTGCGGGTGGTGCGTTACGCGCAGGAGGTGCGGGTCGCGGCGACCCAGGCCGGTGAGGCGGTGGACCGCTGGCAGGCGCGCTGGCGGGAGTCCGCCGATCGGGTGGACGCGACGTTGGCGGCGTGGCGCGAGGCCGACGCGCGCTGGGCGCGCAGCCGGGCGGCGGCGGCCTTCGGCGCCCCGTGGACCCCGCAGAGCCCTTCGGAGTACGCCGCCCGCGAGCGCTACCTGCACGAGCAGGTACGTGCCGCGGCGGCCCGTGGCGATCTTCCGCTCACCGCCGTGGCGGACGCCCTGGCCGGCCGAGCCGGGTGGGACGCGCGCCTGCACCCGGTGGAGCAGGAGCTGGCCGTGCGGCGAGCCTGCGCGGCCCATCTGGAGCGGTTGTACCTGGCCGCGGCCGACGCCGAGCGGGCCGCCTGGCACGACACACAACTGGCCCGCCGGAGCCGGGACAGCCTGCGGCGGGAAGCGGCGGCCGCGGAGTCCTGGGCGGTGCGGCCGGCCGTCGCGCCGGACGGAATGAGCCGGTCGGCCCTCGCGCCGGTCGCTTGAATCATCACCCACAGTTCGCCGGAATCGTCACTCCACGTCGCCTGCGCCGAGCGCAGCGTCAGTGACACTGGCTGGTCTTCATCATGACCGGCCGCCGTTTCGGATCGTCACCGGAAAAGTGCGGAACGTGAGGCGAAATGGCGCGCCCGCATCGAGGCAGGCGTGATTGCCCGGTCGCGCAGAGCGACCGGGCAGCGCCCCTGTCACAGCACCCGGAGCCCGGGAGCTGCGACTTCCCTCAGGATGCACATAGTGAAAAGGCTAGGCCTTCCAGTGGTGCGCACCTATGGGTAGGCTTCACGAAACGATGTCGAATTCGCCGTCCTTGGCGGAGTCCACGAAGGCGGTCCACTCCGCCGACGTGAACATGAGGGCCGGACCAGTTCGGTCCTTGCTGTCACGGACGGCAATTCCCTCGCCGAGCATTGCGACCTCGACGCAGTTGTTACCACCGCTGCCGTTGCTACGGCTGCCCTTCTTCCAAACGGCACCGTCGAGCTGGTGCGCGAGCAACTCAAGCACCTCCCTTTGGATCTGAGATTTCTTCGGGAGTGCTAAGCGACGAGCAGACTCTCGATCATCTTTATGGTCTCGCGATGGTCAAGCGCCTTGGCGCTCAATCGCTCGAACTCCTGCCGATACCAGTCAACCATGTCTGGCTGTTCCTCATACAAGTCTCCCGCAAGGCCTTCCATGTAAACAACATCCATATGGGTGGTCTCTCGGAACTCCAGAAGTGTCGCCGGACCGCTCAGGAACATGTGTTCACCAGCGTTGAAGGGCAGGATCTGAAGGAAAACATTCGGCAATTTAGCTATATCTATAAGGTGCCGAAGTTGTTCCGCCATGACCTCTTCTCCACCGATCACACGACGCACCACAGCCTCATCTATGAAGGCCGACATCTCTAATGGGCGCTCACCGGTCAGCCGCCCCTGACGCATCAGGCGCAGCGCGATCCGCCGGTCGATGTGCTCCTCGGGGTCGAGAGGCCGTCCGCTTCTCATCAGTGACCGCATGTAGGCGGGCGTCTGCAGCAGGCCGGGCAGGATCACCGGCTCCCAGGCGCGCACCGCCGAGGCCGCGGCCTCCAGGCCGACGAAATTGCCCGGCCGCATGATGTCGCGGTAGTCCGTCCACCAGGTGCGCTCCCGGGACATCCGGGCGAGTTCCACCATCGCCTCGCGATAGCCCTGGTCGCGCACGTTGTAGAGCGTGAGCAGGTCACGGACGTCCCGCGGGGTGACCGCGACCCGGGCGGTCTCGATGCGGGTCACCTTGGCGGAGTGCCACTCGAAATGACGGGACACGTCCTGTTGCGTCAGGCCGGCGGCTTCCCGGCATCGTTTGAGCTCCGCCCCCAGTCGGCGGCGACGTAGCGTCGGACCCTCGATATCGGACACCTGGACTCCTAACGGTCCTGATGAAGTCGATATTACGACCGCTGCCGCGTGAGCTGAAATCCATCCATGATCGCTATTACTCGAAGATCAATTATTGCCGTCGTTTAGCGGCGAGGCCTGAATGAGAAGTCTAGTACTTCTTGTATTGACCTTGGTGTTGGGTACATGATGCTGCGGACATCGAGTTCTGTCTTGTTTCCTACATAGGTTAAAGATCATTGGAACTTGCGTCTAAGGGGCGTGGACGGAGTGTTGGCTGACCAGTATTACCTGATCGCACACGAGGACCGTACCGGGCGGTCCCGGCTGCATCCTCGTGCGACCGGCCTGGGGCTGGCTGCCGCATTACTCGCGGAGTTGGTTCTCGAAGGCCGTATCGGCGTCAATGACGGAGACCTACACGTCCTCGACCGACGTCCCACCCGAGACGCTCTCGATCACGACATCCTCGACCTGCTGACCGCCCAGCCACAGCACCGCGACATCCGCACCTGGCTCGCCTTCCTCGCGCAGGACTCGGCGCTCCGGGTGGCCGAGCGGTTGATGCGAGTCGGCGCGGTCGAGCTGGTGACCAGGCGGCGCATGCTCGGCAGCACACAGACGCTCTACATGCCCAACACCGCCCGGCAGCGCAACGCCGCCGCGTGGGCCTCCACCCGAGTCGCGAACATGCTGGTCCGGGGAATGGAACTCAACGTCGTCGACCGGATGCTCGTCGGTCTCGTGGTGTCGACCGGGCTCACCCGGCACGTCATGTACGGGTTCGAGAACTACCCGCACATCTACCACTCGCTGCCGGGCATGATCGCTTCCCTTCCCAGTGATCTCCGCGAAATCGTCGAGAGCACCGAGGCTCTCGTCGGGTCCGCGCTGGCGGTCGGTCGCCGGTGAGCCCGGCCGGACGCCACCAACGTCGCCGCGACAATGTCGACCGGTGGGCGGGGACGATGCTGACCGAACTCAGCCGGGAGTCCGCGGCCAACCGCCGCCCCGGCGCGGACATCGTCAGCCAGGCCCTGGCCAGCAACCGCCTCGGTGTCTCGTCGGTGGTGTTCTTCGCGGTGGCGGGGGCGGCCCCGCTCACCGTGATCATCGGTGCCATCTCGACGGTCTACGCGGTGGTCGGCAACACCGCCCTGCCACTCGTCTACGTCGTCGTGGCCGCCATCCTGACGATCTTCACGGTCGGGTTCGTGGCGATGAGCCGGCACATCGTCAACTCCGGAGCCTTCTACTCCTACATCAGCCACGGGCTGGGCCGTGAACTGGGCGTCGCTGCCGCGTTCGTGGCCCTGCCGGCGTACGCGCTCATGCAGATCGGTTTGTTCGGTCTCTTCGGCGTGGTGTCGTCGAGCATCTTCGCCGCTCTCGGGCTCAGCGTCCCCTGGGTCGCCTGTGCGCTGGTGGCGTGGGCGCTGATCGCGGTCCTCGGCATGCTCTGGGTGGACCTGAGCGGCAAGGTCCTCGGTGTTCTGCTGGTCGCCGAGATCGCCGTGGTGGTGGTCTACGACCTGGTGATGGTCGCCAACCCGCGCGAGGGAGTGGTCAGCCTCGCGACCCTCAACCCGGCGCAGCTGCTCACGCCCGAGGTCGTCGCGATGATGGTGCTGGCGATCGGCGGCTTCGCCGGGTTCGAGGCGACGGTCGTGCTCTCCGAGGAGGCGAAAGACCCGAAACGAACTATCTCGCGGGCCACCCACCTCGCGGTTCTGCTGGCCGGGCTGATGTGCGCGCTGTCCGCCTGGGCGATGTCGGTCGCCGCCGGCCCCGGCCAGATCGTGGCCGAGGCGCAACGCGAGGAGACGAACCTGGTCTTCAGCCTGGTCGGCCCACACGTGCCGAACATCATGATCACTATCGGCTATCTGCTCTTCATGACCAGCATCTTCGCGGCCCTGCTGGCCTTCCACGCCGCGGTCTCGCGGTACCAGTTCGCCCTCGGCCGCGAGCGGATGCTGCCCAGCCGGTGGGGTTACACCCACCCGCGGACCGGCGCGCCGATCGTCGGCTCGATCACGCAGAGCGTGCTGTCCCTGGTCGCGATCCTGGCCTACTGGTTCACCGGGGCCGATCCGCTGGTCCAGCTCTTCGGATACCTCACCGTGGTGGGCGGGCTCGGCGTGCTCATCCTGATGTGGGGCACGTCGGCGTCGGTCATCGCGTTCTTCGTGCAGCATCCGCGCCTGGAGAACATATGGCGCGGCCGGATCGCGCCGATCATCGCGTTCTTCCTGCTCAGCATCATTCTGTTCGCCACCGTGGTGGGCCTGGGCGACGTCCTGGGGCTGTCTCCCGACTCGATCTTCAACTGGGCGTTCGCGGCCGGGTACGCCGTACTCGCGCTGCTCGGCGCGGGCTGGGCGGCCATCATCCGCTACACCCGCCCGGACGTGTACGCGGTGATCGGGCGTGGTGTGGAGCGCCGGACGGTCTTCGAAATCCCGGAGGAGCCCCGGCCGCACTCACACGCGATGGCGTTCCAGAGCCACTATCCGTCAGACAGTAGGGATCTGAGATGACGTACGCCATCCAGGAACTCGTGATCCGGCACGTGTCGCCGTTCGACACCGAGGAGATCACCGACCTCGTGGCCGACGCGATGCGAGACGGGCCGGTCGCCCGCTGGCTGCACCCGGATGCGACACAGCGCCGGCGGCTGTCACCCGGCTACTTCGAGATCTTCGTGGAGTACGCCCTCCAGTACGGGGAGGTGTACAGCACCGCCGACGCCGACGACGGCCGGATGTGCGGTGTCGCGCTCTGGTTCCCGCTCACCTCGATGATCCCGCCGCCGGCCGACTACGAGCGCCGCGTCAAGGAGGTCACCGACACCGCTTTCGATCGGGTTCAGCAACTCGACGCGGCGCTCGAGGCGGAGCACCCTCTGGAACCCCACCACTACCTGGCCTTCCTGGCGGTCCGGCCGGGCCGGCAGAACGAGGGCATCGGCAGCGCGCTGCTCGACCGCCATCACTCCCGGTTGGACCGGGCCGGGCTTCCGGCCTATCTGGAGGCGAACGACCCCCGCAACCGCGATCTCTACCTCCGGCACGGATACCGGGTCCGGTCCGTGATCGAACTACCCGACGGGCCGCCGCTGTGGGCCATGTGGAGGGCGCCTATGGGCTGACCGGCGGTCAGGCGGCAGCGGGGAACTCGTAGATCCAGAACGACTGCTGGTCCATCAGCTCGGACCGCATCGCACCTCCGGACAACCGGTGCAGCATCAGCCGGACCACCCGGCCGAAATTGCGCTCGTCGTCGTTGTAGCGGCAGTAGTCGATCCCGATCATCCCGTTCCGGTCCGCGGCGGTGCGCTGCATGGCCTCGACGAGCTCCGCGAAGGCCCGAGTGTCCCGTGCCTCGGTCCCGACAGCGGCGAAGCCGACGTACCAGATGCGCTTCTGGTGATACATCTCCGGCCATCGGCGCTCGAAGTACTCCGGCGCGATCAGCGGAACCGCGTAGAGATCGTTGGTGAAGGTGGACAGGCCACAGAGCTTGCCGTCGTCATTGACGCAGAGGTATTTGTCGACCCTCGGGTCGCGCATGACCTCCTCGAACTCTGACCGATACATCAGGTGACGTTGCACGGCGAGGGAGCGCAGGTCGCGGAACGCGCCTTCATACAGTTCCCAAGCTGCCTTGTGCATCTCATCGTCGGTGATCTGGTCGATGATCTTGACAAGCATGGCTGCTCCCCGCTTCATCGTACTCAAGGCGATCGATGATGTTGGCCATTAGAGTACGAAGATTCTTGACGCCGCGACAATATTAAGTCGCGGAAAAAATGTGCCAATCCTGATTGGAGGCTGCCTATCGAACCTTCTTGCATGCAACTTGCGAAGTTGCAGGTAGACGGCCGTATCTCACCCGCTCGAACCCTTGCGCAGCTATCTCACGAAGCGTTATGAATCGGTTAACTTGAAGCGCATGATTCCGTGAGTCATCCTTTTAGTGGAATGCACCGAGTACTAGCCTTCGTGCAGTCGGCGTCGTGCGTTCGCCTTTTTAGGAATTGCCGGCGGATGCGGATGGGGGTTCACCCTTCGACGACGCGACGGGTGAGCGGTGCGGCTGAGCCGACGGGCCATCCTGGCGAGGAGCGCATCCCCCTCTCGCCCGGGTGGCCCGCCGTCATGTCCATCGATTGACATAGTTTGACGACTAAACATAGTCTGCCGAGATCAGAGCGGGAGCGCTCCCACCTCGCTTCCTCCCGCGCGTCTCGCTAGGAGCGTCATGTCGCGACTACTCGGCAGGTTGCTCGTCCTCGCCCTGCTCGCCACCGGCCTGGCCGCGGGCGGCCCGGCCCAGGCCCGGGAACCGGCCCACACGCCCGCGCGGGCCGTCGCCGCCATGCAGCCGGGCTGGAACCTCGGCAACACCTTCGACGCCACCGGCGCCGACGAGACCTCGTGGGGCAACCCGCGCGTCACCCGCGAACTGCTGGCCGGCATCCGGGCCCAGGGCTTCAAGAGCATCCGCATCCCCGTTACGTGGGGTCAGCACCAAGGCCCGGCGCCGGACCACACGATCGACCCCGCCTACCTCGCCCGTGTGCGGGAGGTGGTGGGCTGGGCGCTCGACGAGGGCTTCTACGTGATGATCAACATTCACCACGACTCGTGGCAGTGGATCAACACCATGCCCACCGACCATGACAACGTGCTGACCCGCTACAACGCCGTCTGGACCCAGGTGGCGGCCGCCTTCCGGGACGCCTCGCCGCGGCTGGTCCTGGAGAGCGTCAACGAGCCGCAGTTCTCGGGCAGCTCCGGCGACGCCGAGAACTACGCCCTGCTGGCCGAGCTCAACGCGGCCTTCCACCGGATCGTGCGCGGCACCGGCGGCGGCAACGCCACGCGGCTGCTGGTCCTGCCCACCCTGCACACCAACGCCGACCAGGGCCGGCTCGACGCCCTGACCGCCGAGTTCACCGCCCTGAACGACCCGAACCTGATCGCGACCGTGCACTACTACGGGTACTGGCCGTTCAGCGTCAACGTGGCCGGCGGCTACCGATTCGACGCGACCGCGCAACAGGAGATGCTTGGCACCTTCCAGCGGCTCCGCGACAGCTTGATCGGCAGGGGCATCCCGGTCATCCTCGGCGAGTACGGCCTGCTCGGCTTCGACCGGCACACCGGCACCATCGAACAGGGCGAGAAGCTCAAGTTCTTCGAACTGTTCGGCCAGCAGGCCCGCGCCGCGGGCGTCACCACGATGCTCTGGGACAACGGCCAGCACTTTGACCGTGCCGCCGGAATCTGGCGCGACACCGAGTTGTTCGTCCAGATCGCCTCCAGTTGGCGGACCCGTTCCGGCACGGCCGAGAGCGACCTGCTGTTCGTCCGGCGCTCCGCACCGGTCACCGCGCGCACGATCACCCTCAACCTCAACGGCACCGGTTTCACCCACGTCCGCCTCGGCGGCGCCACGCTGCGGCGCGGCCCCGACTACCAGGTCGCCGGCGACAAGCTCACCCTCACCTCCGGGTTGCTGAAGCGACTGACCAAGACCCAGGGGTACGGGGTGAAAGCCTCCCTGTCACTGCGGTTCTCCCGTGGTGTCCCGTGGCGGCTCGACGTCGTCACCTTCGACACCCCACAACTGTCGGCCGCGACCGGCGCCACCGCCGGATTCGCGCTCCCGGCAGCCTTCAACGGTGACCGGCTCGCCACCATGACGGCCACCTACGCCGACGGCACCAACGCGGGCCCGCACAGCTGGACCCCGTACAAGGAGTTCGACCGTGCCTTCACCCCCGACTACCCCGCCGGCACGATCAAACTGACCCCGGAGTTCTTCGCCGAGGTCACCGACGGGGCCTCGGTCACGCTGAAGTTCCACTTCTGGAGCGGCGAGATCGTCACCTACCACGTGACCCGCACCGGCACCGCGGTCAGCGGCACCCCCGCCTGACCTTCCCACCGACCCGGTCCCACCGACCCGGTCCCACCGACCCGGTCCCACCGACCCGGTCCCACCGACCCGGTCCACCACCCGGTTCCAACGACTGGGTCTCAACAAACCGGTCCCAACGAACCGGTCTTGGCAAACGGTTCTAGAGAACCGGTTCTGGAAAACGTCCGGGCGGCGGAGTGGTTGGGCCACCGCTCCGCCGCCCGGCGCAACTTCCACGATCACCACAGCCACCCGCCCACTACGAACCCGCTACTTACGAGTTCGTGACGCGCGAGTTCGTGACGCGCGAGTTCGTGACGCGCGAGTTCGTGATGCGCGAGCTGGTGACGTGCGAGCTCGTGATGCGCGAGCTGGTGACGTGCGAGCTCGTGATGCGCGAGCTGGTGACGTGCGAGCTCGTGATGCGCGAGCCCGTCGCCAGCCGTCCCGGCCGTCGCTCAGCTGCGACATCCAACCTGCCAACTGAACAGTGCTCCGGGAGCGCCTCGGCAACGGTGTGGACGCGACAGCAACCGGGCCCGCTGGTTTCTCGGGCGAGTGATCTGTTGGCCGCGCCCTAGCCAGCCAAGGTGAGCTTGGCCCTGCGTGCTCGTGGACGGACACTCCCAATGAATCCGACGCCGACTGGTTGATGAGCCGCTGCCAGAAGGGCGCCGCCGGAGGCCCAGGATGAGCGTCCACGCAGTGGTGGAGATGAGGCGGCTTGCACACCGCCACATACCGCCTATTCAGCCTTCGGGCGGCGCGTCTGTGTGCGGGCGGCGCTCATGTGTGCGGGCGGCGCTCATGTGTTCGGGTGGCGCGTTTGTGTTCGCCTGATGGGAGCTCTCCGCTCGGCGGATCTCCGCTCACTCGCATGGGTCTCTCCGCCGCACGGCATCGGCGGGAACGCGGCCACGCCCTGCTACGGCACGTGCCGTTCTGCGTCCGGGCCCATGTCGGCCACTCGGCCGCCTGACACGGATGTAACGGCACCACGTCTTGTGGCCCGAGTTGGCGGTCCCCTGCAATCAGGGAAGACATCTCCTTTGAAAACTCGACACCCGTTGTGGATGTAGCCGACACCCGCAACGGGTGTCGGCTTTCTCGAACAGTCCGTTCCCCAATCGGAGGGCTGGGGTGACGACGCCACAACACGGTGGTCATCCGAGCAGTCTTCCGAGCCCTTGAATGCCGAGCCGCGCGGGCGGCGGCGATGGACAAGCGGCGGGCGTCGGTCAGTGCGAGGTCGGCGGCCAGAGATGGGCAGTGGGGCTGCGCGGCGTGGGCAGTGGGAGCTGGGCAGTTGAGGTCAATCGGCGCAGGGGTACGCAGTGGGGAACTGGGCGGCTAGAGACAAGCAATGGGGAGGTGGGGAGGTGGGGAGGTGGGGAGGTGGGGAGGTGGGGAGCTTGCAGATGCCGGTGGGCGGGAGTGTGGGGTCAGGGGGTGGTGGATGCCGCTAGGCGGAGGCCGAGGACGATCAGGACGGTGCCGGTGATCGCGTCCAAGGCTCGGCGAACGGGTGGGCGGGACAGGGCTCGTCGCAGCGCCGCCACCAGGTTGGCCACCACGGTGAACCAGGCGACCGTGATGAGGACCGCGACCACGGAGAGCAGCAGGACGTCGGCGGCGGAGCCGTCCACCGGCGCGAACTGGGGCAGCACGGCCACGAAGAACACGCCGCACTTCGGGTTGAGCGCATTGGTCAGCAAACCGTCGCGGAACGACACCCACAGGCGGGTCTCTGCGCACCCGGGTCCCGGTTGCTCCAGGCCCGCACCGCCGCGCCGGGCCGCGAGCAGCGCGCTCACTCCCAGCCAGAGGAGGTAGGCCGCTCCGGCCAGCTTGACCACCGTGAAGGCGACAGCCGACGCGGCGATCAGCGCGGCCACTCCCATGGCCGCCGCTACCGACCAGCCGAACACTCCGGCGGCGACCCCGGCGGCGGCGGCCATGCCGTGCAGCCGTCCCGCCACCACCGAACGTCGCACCACCACCGCGAAGTCCGGCCCGGGTGACGCTGCCGCCAGCCCGATCACTCCCGCGAACGCCAGAGCCTGTCCCAACGAACCCATGCGCCCATCCTCCCCGCTCCCTCTCATTCTCACCGCCCCGGTAGGCACCCTCTCCCGGTAGCGCGTTCTGCCGGTCCCGCGCTGGCCCCGCGCTGCTCTCGCCTCGGTCCCGCGCCGGTCCCGCCTTGGTCCTGCGCCGGTTCTGCCGCCGGTTCCGCGCTGTTCCCCGACTCGGTCCCGCGCCGGTCCCGCCGGGGGAGCTTGGTCTCGCCCCTGCTCTGCCTGGCGTTGCACCGGTTCGGTCTGGTCCCGCATCGGTCCTGCCTGGTCCGGTCTTGCCGCAGCCCAAGGGTCGGCTTGGGCAGGGGATGTCTCGGCAACGATGTGAACGCGCCGGCAGCCTCGTGCCGGTGGGCTTCTCGGGTGGGGTGATCTGCTGGCCGTGCGGAAGTGCTGTTTCACGTCCGTTTTGACCTCGGAATCGTCCGGTCAGCTGATCAACAACTGGCGTGAGCGGCCGCTATCACGGGAAGCGCGCGAACTGGGTGGATCTTGACTGGGTCCGCCGTGGATCTTGACTGGTCTGCCGGCTGGCCGTGAGTGCTGCCTCGATCTGCTCGGGATTGCGCTCACGACCAGCCAGCGGAGTTCGGACTGGCTGCCACCGTGCGCCCGGGACGGGCTATTTCCTTGGTCACCGTGGGACCGTGGGCGGACACTCCCGTCCGTGTTCTTGTAGCGTCCGTGTCTCCTGTGGCGCCCGTGTCGTGCGTGGAAGGCGCCCGGTCGGAGCGATTGTCATACCGCGTTGATCAACGCTTGAGCTGTCGGGATGGCTGACTTTCGAGTCAGCGCAGACAGGCCGCTGGGTCGTTCGAGTCCTCGAAGGACAGAGTGGCCACGGTGATGCCGGGCTGCTCGAAGAGCACGAAGAGGGCGTGCACCCCGGTCACCGGCGGGAGAGGGGCGGTCACCTCGAACAGTTCACCGTCGGTAGGCGCCACCGGGACGGCGATGGTGGCCAGGATCGGGCCGGAGATCGGGTCGTCCAGGCGCAGCAATACGGAGCCGCCGGCGCGGCTCCCATCTGTGGTGTTCATTCCGCCGACAGCCGGAGCGGCAGCGGCGGCCGAGGCAGCGAGTGCGGTGGCTGCCGGAACGACGGAGGCGACGGTTGCGGGGATAGCGGCGGTGGACGCGGTGGCGGCAAGAACAGCGGCAGCGGAGGCGGAGGCTGCGGAGGCGGGAACAGTGTCGATGGCGGGGGCAGTGGAAGCGGTGGCGGCGGAGGTCGCGAGGGCGGCGGGGAGGGCGGTGGCTGCGACCAGGGCGCGGACGGCGGAGAGCCCGCCGCCGAAGTCGACCTCGTCGAAGACGGCCCAGGCGCTGTGCCGTTCGCTGCGCAGAGCTTCCCCGGGAGCCTCTTTCGTGGCCACCGGAGTCGTTTCCGCGTACCCATCGTTGTCGATCAGCTTGAGCACGGACCGCGGTGAGCGAGGGGGAATGTGTTCTCCGCGGACGCGCAGCGTCGTGGTCAGGCGCCAGTCGGTGCTGGAGCGGCCCACCGCGATGGTGTGCGTGGCGTCCTCGATGACCCAGCGGGAGCGGGTCACGTCCCAGAATGCCAGCTCCGCGACGGGCACCGACAGTTCCACGGTGGACCGCTCGCCGGGTGCGAGACGGACGCGCCGGTGGCCGCGCAGCCGGCGTAGCGGCTGCTTGACGCGGGACCGCTGCTGCCGGGTGTAGAGCTGCACCACCTCGACGCCGGGGCGGTCGCCGGTGTTGACCACGTCCACGGTGACCGTCACCTCGCCGGCGGCGTCGATCGTGCCGGCGCTGATCCGCAGGTTCTCGTAGTGGAAACGGGTGTACGACAGGCCGTGCCCGAACGGGAAGAGCGGCGTGCCGCGGTAGTAGAGATAGGTGGCGTCGGTCGCGATGATGTCGTAGTCGAGCAGGTCGGGCAGGTCGCCGGCGTCGGAGTACCAGGTCTGGGTGAGCCGGGCCGACGGGTCGACGGGCAGACCGGCCGGGTCGCTGCCGAAGAGGACGTCGGCGAGCGCGGCGCCGTGCTCCTGGCCGCCGTGCGCGGACCAGAGCAGCGCCGGCAGGTTCTCCCGGGCCCAGCCGATCGCGTACGGGTAGCTGCTGGCCAGCGCGAGCACGGTCCGCGGGTTGGCGGCGTGCACGGCGCGGAGCAGTTCGTCCTGGGTTCCGGGCAGGGCCAGGTCACGCCGGTCCTCGGTCTCCCGTCCGGCGACCAGCGGGTGGTTGCCGAGTGCCAGCACCACCACGTCGGCTTCCGCGGCCACCGCGGCGGCCGCGGCCACCCCGTCGATGAGCAGGTCCACGGTGAAGACGGTGGCGTCCGCGGCGGATTCGGCGGCTGTGCGGACCGTCCCGTCCGCGTCGGCCACCAGGTAGCGGCGGCTCTGCACGTGCCGCAGCGCCAGCCCGTCGCAGGCCGGCTCGAAGCGGAACGTCTCGCGGACCTCCCAGCCGTTCGGGCCGGGCCGGTCGTTGACCAGGAGATGGTTTCCGGCGCCGAGGCCGTCCGCGCCGGCGAACCGGCCGTTCGCCACGGCGCGCAGCGAGAACGTCTCCTCGCCCCAGTCCAGCACGTCGAAGAGCGCCTCGGCCGGAACGTCTTCGGTGGCGGCGATCCGTAGCGGGCCGCCGGTCTCGTCCGCGCTCGCGACCAGCAGGCCCGCGGCGCAGCGCAGCGCCAGCCGGTCGGCGCCCTCGTGGTGGAGCACCTCGCCGGCGCCGATCCGTTCGGCGATCGCGGCTCGCAGGGTCCGGCGGTACGGCGGGGTGCCGCTGTACCAGTCGTCGACGGTGGTGTCGGCGAGCGGGCCGATCACCGCGATCCGTCCGGCACCGGCCGGGTCGAGGGGGAGGATGCCGTCGTTGGCGAGCAGCACCACCGAGGCGCGGGCCGCCTCGCGGGCCAGGACGCGGTGCTCCGGGCAGTCGATCACCTCGGGGCCGATCGTCCGGTACGGGTCCTCGTCCGGGTTGAACTCGCCGAGCCGGACCCGTACCGACAGGATGTGCCGGACCGCGGCGTCCACGTCGGACTCGGTGATCAGCCCTCGGTCCAGGGCCGTGGTGAACGACTCCTCGGAGAGCGGTCCGGGCTCGGTGACGCAGTCGATGCCGGCCCGCAGCGCGGCCGCGAACCCGGCTGGATGGTCCTCGCACCACTGCTGGTCACCGGCGAGGTTCTGCACCGCGTAGGCGTCGCCGACGACCATGACGTCGTCCTCGGACCAGCCGCGCAGCACCTCGTTGATCAGCGGGCTGAGGTGGGTGGGCCGTCCGTTGATCAGGTTGTAGGAGGCCATCACGGCGACCGCGGCCCCGTCGGCCAGGGCCGGGCGGAAGGCGGGCAGTTCATATTCGTGCAGCACTCGGGGCGGCATGTTGCTGGAGGTGATGCAGCGGTCGGTCTCGTTGTTGTAGCCGAGGAAGTGCTTGAGGGTCGGCGCGGTGCGCAGCCAGCGAGGGTCGTCGCCGCGCAGCCCGCCGGAGTAGGCGGTGCTCAGCACGCCGGTGAGCCACGGGTCCTCGGCGTAGCCCTCCTCGTTGCGGCCCCACCGAGGGTCGCGGAGCAGGTTGACCACGGGTGCCCACACGTTGAGTCCCACGTTCGCGGGGTCGCGGTGGTGCATCGCGCGAACCTCGGTGCCGACCGCCGTGCCGACCCGGCGCAGCAGGTCGGTGTCCCAGCTGGAAGCGAGGCCGACAGCCTGCGGGAAAGCGCTTGCTGCGCCGAGCCAGGCAACGCCGTGCAGCGCCTCGGTGCCGGTCCGGAACGGCCCGATGCCGAGCCGGGGGACGGGGGCCTGGTGCTGGTGCAGGAGGGCGATCTTCTCCGCCAGGTCGAGCCGGCCCAGAAGGTCGGACACCCGCGCGGCGAGCTTCTGCTGCGGGTCGCGAAAGACGATGCGAGAGGGGGATTCGGTCACAACGTGTTCCTTCGGGCCGAGCCGCTTCGTCGAAGCGCTTCGACAACGCGGCGGAAGAAGCCTCCGCGAGTGGTTTCGCGAATGTTTCGGACGGAGTTCCCTGAGGCTCGCACCACAGTTACGCCTGGGTCAAGGCGCGGAGGGCATGTTTGGTCATCGATTGTTACCGCCGATCCGGTGCCCCGCTGCGAGCGAGCCGTCGTTGAGGCAGGTCATCCGTGTCGGGTGAGGCGTGTGGCCTACGGTTCGGCCCGTGAAGGCGGTGAGCCGTAGGCCAGGCAGGTCATCCGCGGTGGTTGACGGGCGTGGGCTACGGCCGGCGGGTGGGTCACGTGTTGGTGGGCAGCACTCCGGTGTCGACGCGGTCCAGATGGGACACGGCGCCGCCGAGGGCCGCGGCGTGCAGCCCCAGCGTCGAGGCGACGAGGCGGGCGCCGCCGCCCGAGGGCGCCAGAGTGTTGCGGGCCAGCTCGGCCGCGGCGGCCGGGACCAGCCACTCGGCCAGGGCGGCGTAGTGGTCGCCGAGCACGATCACCTCGGGGTTCACCAGGTTCGCCAGCAGGGCCAGCCCCTGCCCGAGATGGCAGCCGGTGTCGTGCAGCGCCGACAGTGCGCCCGCGTCACCGGCGCGGGCCAGGGCGGCCAGGTGGTCGACCGCGGGCGTCAGGTCGGTGACCGGCTCGGGGCCGAAGCCGGGCAGAGCCCGGCGGACCAGCGGCTCGATGCCGGCCAGGTCGGCCAGGGTGAGTGCGCCGGCCGGGCCGAGGGAGAACCGTCCGATCTGGCCGGTGAAGCCGCGCGACCCGTGCAGCGGCCGGCCGTCGACCACGATGCCGGCCTCGATGCCGGCGGCGCCGGTGACGTAGGTGAGATCGAGTGTGGGATGACCGCCGTGCCGCAACTCGGCGACCGCGGCGAGGCCGGCGTGGTTGGCCACCGACACGTCGAGCCCGGGCTGGCGCAGCGACCCGGAGAGCAGGGCGCGCAGGTCGACGTCGGCCCACCCGAGCGGCGGCGAGAGCCGGACCGTGCCGCCGCCGTCGACCAGGCCGGGCACCGCCACGGTGAGGCCGAGGACCTGCCGGCCCTGCTGGCGGACCCGGGTGGCGGCACGCTGTGCCAGGGCCGCGACCGCGCTGACCGCACGGCCGGGTCCGGTGGTGGCGGGGCCGCCGTCGAACGCCCGGTGCCAGAGCAGCAACTGGTCGCCGGCGAAGTCGACGGCGAGCGCGGTGAGGCGGTCGGCGGCGATCTGGAGGCCGATCGCGGCGTAGGCCGAGCCGTCCAGTGTCAGCGCGGTGCCGGGCCGTCCGATCCGGTTGCCGCTCAGGCCGGTCTCGCGGAGCAGCCGCTGCTCGATCAGAGCGCCGGCCAGGCTGGAGACGGTGGCCTTGTTGAGCCCGGTCGACGCGGCGATGGAGGCGCGCGAGCTGGGCCCGTTGGCGCGCAGGTGCCGCAGCACCACGGCCAGGTTGGTGGCGCGCACGTCGGTGAAGTCGGCCGGCTGTGGGTCGGCCCGGGTGGTCTTCACATCAAGCTCCGCTCGAAGTGGCGCGTGCTGTCCGCCTGATCATCTTGCCGCATCACCGCGGTTCGTCGTCTCCCCTGATCGGTGCCCGCTGGCGTGGGTGCGCTCCCATTCGTGCTTGTCGGGTCGGCACCACGTCGGTTAGCTTGTCTTCGATGTATTTAGTTTAGACGCTAGCCAAACTAAACCCATAACGGAAGGGTGGTGCGCCGTGCGGAGAACGCTTTCGGGCGCGTCGACGAACAGGCGGAACTTCCTCGGGCTGGTCGGCCTCGGCACGGCCTCGCTCGCGAGCGGCGGAGCGCTCGCCGGTTGCAGCAAGGAGCCGACCTCCAAGGGTTCGGCCACCACCGCCGAGCAGGCCGCCGGGGTGGTCCCCAACTTCAAGGACTCCACCCTGGTGCAGCCGGACGTCAAGGGCGTGCGGCCGATGGCGGACGGCTACGTGAAGTACCCGGCGTCGCTCGCCGACGCCGTCACCGAGAAGGCGATCACCAGCGGCAAGCCGGTCACCGCCAGCACCCCGTGGTGGGGGCCGGCGCCGCCGGCCGCCAACAAGCTGGTCGAGGCGGTCAACGCCGACATGGGCGGCGTGATCAACTTCAGCATCCAGGACGGCAACACCTACGGCGACAAGCTCAACACCATGCTCGGCGCCCGGGACGTGCCCGAGCTGACCTGCATCCCGGGCTGGGAGATCAACAAGCTGGCCCGGTTCAGCGAGGGCGTGCACGCCCTCTTCGAGGACCTGACGCCCTACCTGGCCGGGGACAAGGTGAACGCCTACCCGCTGCTCGCCGGTCTGGACACCAAGGCCTGGCAGGACTCGGTGTGGGGCGGCAAGCTGATGGCTGTCCCGTTCCCCACCGACTCGCCGTACCCGTCGGTGCTGTACTACCGCAAGGACGCCGCCGACGAGCGTGGCATCGCGGCGCCCACCACGCTGGACGAGCTCTACGATTTCGGCAAGAAGTTCACCAACGCCGACAAGGGCGAGTGGGCCTTCGGCGACATCTGGCTGGAGGTGCAGCAGATCTGCGGCGCCGGCGGCTCGGAGAACGGCTGGATGAAGACCGCCGACGGCAAGGTCGTCCACCGGCACGAGACGCCGGAGTACAAGCGGGCCGTCGAGTTCATGGCCAGGCTCTACGCCGAGAAGCTGATCCACCCCGACGTGGCCGCCAGCAAGGGTGGTGACCAGACCACCCTGTTCAAGGGCAGCAAGATTTTCATGTACGCCACCGGTGGCGGCTCATGGAAGGAGACGTGGCCCTCGGCCGTGCAGGCCAATCCCAAGTTCAACATGCAGGCCGTGAAGGTCTTCGGCGCCGACAAGGGGAAGCCGCCGGTCCGCTGGCAGGCACGTTCGGCGATCATCTGGACCTTCATCAAGAAGGGTCTCGGCCAGGAGCGCACCCAGGAACTGCTGCGTGTCCTGAACTACACCGCGGCGCCGTTCGGCACCAAGGAGTGGGAGCTGCAGAACTACGGAGCCGAGGGCACCCACTTCCAGCGGGACGGCAGCGGCACGCCGGTCACCAACGATCTGTGGACCAAAGAGTTCGCGAACCAGTACGTCTTCCTCGGCGGCCGTCCTCCGGTCGTGGTGGGTGGCCCGACCATCCCGACCTACGCCGCCGACTTCGTGAACTGGGGCAACGACGCCACGCAGTACCTGGAGAAGAACCCGTGGGACGGCATCAAGGTGGAGACGCCGAGCCAGCAGGCCGCCATCGAGCAGCCCACCCAGGACAAGATCACCGACATCCAGCGCGGCCGGACTCCACTGGGCGACTTCGACAAGGTGATCTCGGACTGGAAGGCCGGCGGCGGCGACGCGGCTCGCGACTTCTACGCCAAGGTTCTGGCTGACAACGGGCGATGAGCGAGCTTGTGAGCGAATCATTCAGCACAGTTCGCACTCATGGCCGCGCCGGAGCGCAGCGGAGGTGACGTGGTGAGCGCGCCACCGATCGCCGCTGAGCCGCGGGCCGCGGCGAAGAAGGCGAAGAAGAAGGTCAAGGCGGTCCCGCGGCGGCAACTGTCCTTCGGGCAGCGGCTGCGGCGGGACTGGCCGCTGCTGCTGATGTGCCTGCCGGCGATGTTGTTGCTGCTGGTGTTCCACTACGTCCCGGCGCTCGGCAACGTCATCGCCTTCCAGGACTACAACCCGTTCGTCGGGGACGACCCGCTGGAGGCGTTCCTCTACAGCGAATGGATCGGGTTCGGCAACTTCGAGTACCTGTTCAAGAACCCGGCGTTCTGGGACTCGGTGGTCACCACGCTGTCGATCACGGCTTTCCAGCTGGTGTTCTACTTCCCGATCCCGATCCTGCTGGCGATTCTGTTGAATAGCATCATGTCGCCGCGCATCCGGTCGCTGGTGCAGAGCGTCGTCTACCTGCCGCACTTCTTCAGCTGGGTGCTGGTGGTCTCGCTGTTCCAGATGATGCTCGGCGGCGCCGGCCTGCTCGCCCAGACGGTGCGGCAGGCCGGGTACACCCCGCCGGAGATCATGACCAACCCGGACACGTTCATGTTCCTGGTCACCTCGCAGGCGCTCTGGAAGGACGCCGGCTGGGGCATGATCGTCTTTCTGGCGGCGCTGGCGGCCATCGACACGTCGTTGTACGAGGCGGCCGCGGCCGACGGCGCCGGCCGGTGGCGGCGGATGTGGCACATCACCCTTCCCGGCCTGCGGTCGGTCATCGTGCTGCTGCTGATCCTCCGCCTGGGCGACGCGCTCAACGTCGGGTTCGAGCAGTTCGTGCTCCAGCGGGAGATGGTCGGCCGGGAAGCGGCCGAGGTACTCGACACCTACGTCTACTACCAGGGCATCGCGGTCCAGCAGTGGGGCGTCGGTGCGGCCGCCGGCCTGTTCAAGGCCGTGATCGGGATCCTCCTGATCGTGGGCGCCAACAAGCTGGCACACCGGTTCGGCGAGCAAGGGATCTACTCGAAATCATGAGCGCAGACACCGCAGTCCGGCCCCGCCGCAACTCGCTGCGCCCGGCGTGGGAGGAGAAACCCACGCTGCTCGGCCAGTTCGGCAAGGGCACGATCCTCACCGTGGTGGTGGCGGCCGTGCTCGTGCCGCTCTGGGTGGTGGTGATCACCAGCCTCTCGTCCGAGAAGACCATCAACGCCGCCGGTGGCTACGTCTTCCTTCCGCGCGAGTTCGATCCCACCGCCTACGTGGTGATCTTCTCGGGTGGGCAGATCACCGACGCGATCCTGGTCAGCACAGTGGTCACGATCGCCGGCACGGCGCTCAGCCTGTTCGTCACCGTGCTCGCCGCCTATGGCCTGTCCCGGCCCGGCACCCTCGGGCACAAGCCGATCCTGTTCTACTTCCTGCTCACGTTCCTGATCTACCCCGGCATGATCCCGAGTTACCTGGTGGTCACCGGCCTGGGCATGAAGGACAACCTGCTCGCGCTGATCCTGCCGACCGCGATCAGCGCGTTCAACCTGGTGGTGCTGCGGGCGTTCTTCATGAGCATCCCCGGCGAGCTGTACGACAGCGCCCGCATGGACGGCGCCGGTGAACTGCGCATCCTCACCCGGATCGTGCTGCCGCTCTCCAAGGCGGTGACCGCGGTGATCGGCCTGTTCTACGCGGTCGGTTACTGGAACGCGTTCTTCAACGCGATCCTCTACATCGACCGTAACGACCTCCAGCCGGTGCAGCGGGTGCTCCAGCAGTTCATCCTGGCCGGTCAGTCCCCGTCCACGTCGGGGGCCGCGATCGCGATCCCCGGCCTGGGCTCGTCCGTTCCGCCCAGTCTGGCGATCAAGATGGCCGTCGTGGTCGTCACGATCGTCCCGGCGCTGGTCATCTATCCGTTCGTCCAGCGCCACTTCACCAAGGGCGTCATCGTCGGCGCCGTCAAGGGCTAGCCGGTCTTGATCTTCAGTGGGTGGCCAGCGCGGAGGGCGATCGTCTCGGCGCCACCGGCGGGCAGTCCGACGTGGACGGTCCGGTCGACGGGGGAGAGCAGGGTGGCCTCCAGGCGGTCCGGGGTCCAGGTCAGGTCGACGGTGACCGGGCCGCGGGCGACCAGGCCGCGGACGCTGCCGGAGGGCCAGGCCGAGGGCAGGGCGGGCAGCAGGTCGAGGTGGGCCACCCCGTCCGGGCCGGTGTCCCGGCTGCGCAGCAGCATCGCGACAACCAGAGCCGGGAAACCGCCGGCCACGTCCACGTTGAACATGTGGTCGCGGTTGTGGGTCGGCACCAGGTTGGGCCGCCAGTACGCCTCGGTCAGCCGGGTCAGCGCCGCGTACGCCTCCTCGGCCAGCCCGAGATTCGCCGCGGCGACACCGAGCAGCGCGAGACCGTACCCCATCTCGTCGGAGGCCTCGCTCAGCCACCACCGCAGGCGGGAGCGCACCGCACGCACCGCCGCGGCGCGCAGCGCCGGATTCTCCTCGAACGCCGGGTCGCCGCCGTAGAGGAACGGGTAGAGGTGGCTGCTGTGCCGATGCTCGTGGTTGTCTCCGAAGCGTGGATCGATCCACTCGGCCAGCTCGCCGGCGTCGTTGACCCGGTAGGAGGGCAGGGCCGCGAGCAGGCCGCGCCAGCGGAGCGCGTCCGGGTCGTCGAGCCCGAGGACCTCCGTGATCGTCAGGAGCCCGCGTAACAGGGCGGCGACGGCCTGCACGTCCAGGGTGGAGTCGACCGCGGCCTGCTCGCCCGCTCCGCCCGGATCGTTCTCGGGGGAGTAGGACGGGCTGAACCGCGCCCGGCCGTCGTGGATCTCGGTGAAGGCCAGATGGAACTCGGCGGCCTCCCGCAGGAACGGCAGCGCCCGGGAGGCGAGGAAGGAGCGGTCGCCGGTGTGCTGCCAGTGCTCCAGGTAGAGGCGGGCGAGCCAGGCGGCGCCGGCGGTCCAGAAGGTCAGGCACCAGACCGGCCCGAAATGGTTCTGCCGCCCGTGCGTGCCGAGGTGCGCGGGAGCGTACAGGCCGGGCACCCCGTAGAGCCGCAGGGCGTTCTCGCGGAAGTCGTCGCGCATCGTGTCGAGCAGGTCGAACAGCGGCGGCATCAGCTCCGGCGTGCCGGTCGCGTGCACCGCGAGCAGCGCGGCCTGCAGGTTGCCGTCGATGGTCCAGCCGCTGCGCCACGGCGGCGCGTAGGTGCCGCTCCACACCCCCTGCAGCGTCGGCGGCCGGGCGCCGGAACTGCTGATGATCGCGTAACGGCCGGCGTCGAAGAGCCGCTGCGCGGGATGCCCGCCGAGGTCCAGGCCGACCCGCTGGTACAGGTCGCGGTGGACGGCGGTGTGCTCCTCCAACAGCGCGTCGAAGCCGGCTTCCGGCAACGCGGCGAGGGCTTCGGCGGGCGGTCGCAGGCCGGTCACGGTTCGGGCCACGATCAAAACCGATGCGCCGGTACGGCGTACGCGTACCGCCACGGTCCATCCGTCCGGCGCTCCCGCCCAGCGTGCCCCGCCGAACCGGCCGGTGAGGACCAGGTCGTCCCCGATCCGGTCCACGTCGTAGGCGATCGGCTGTTCCGGGTCGCCGTCGATCCCGCCGATCCGGACCGTCCCGCCGGTGCCGGTGATCCGCACGACCAGCACGTCCGCCGGCCGCGAGACGAACGCGTCGGCTGTCACGCCGGCCCACTCCTGCCGGACCACGCCCGTGGTGAAGTCGGTGCCCCGGCGATAACTCCCCGGGTCGCCGGGAGGATCGGGCGTGAAAGTCAGTGTGCCGGCTCCGATCAGCGGATCGATCCAGCGGGTTTCCGCGTACCCCGGATGCTCTTCGGCGGCGAGGTCGCAGACCGCCCGAGCCGCGTCGTGGAACCGGTCGGTGTCGAGGAACTCGCGCAGGCGCGGCAGGGCGGGGGCGGTGTGTGGCGCCGGAAGCGGCTCGGTGACCGGCTGGAAGAGGTCCTCGTGGGCGAGGGTGAAGCGCAGCGCGCTGGGCGAGCCGTAGCAGAGGGCGCCCTGCCGGCCGTTGCCGCTGATCAGCGCGCGCTCCCAGTCGTCGGTGGCCTCGGCGTCATGGAACGACGGATTGACGTTGCTCTGCACGGCTCATATTTTGTTTAGTGTTCAAACTAATGGCAAGTGGCTCTTCGGGGGGGACGGGGTAGGAATGCTCTTCTACGGCGGTGACTACAACCCGGAGCAGTGGCCGGAGGAAGTCTGGGACGAAGACGTCACGCTGATGCGGCAGGCCGGGGTGAACATCGCCACGGTCGGCGTGTTCGCCTGGTCCGACCTGGAACCCGAACAGGGCCGCTACGAGTTCGGATGGCTCGACCGGGTGCTGGACCGGCTGCACACTGGTGGCATCCGGGTCGCGCTCGCCACCCCGACCGCCTCGCCGCCGCCCTGGTTCACCCTCGCCCACCCGGAGGCCCTGCCGGTCAACGCCGACGGGGTCCGGCTCACCCACGGCAGCCGGGACACATACTGCGTCTCGTCGCCCGCCTACCGCGCCGCCGCCCGCGACATCGCGTCCAGAATGGCGGAACGGTACGCCCACCACCCGGCGCTGGCGATGTGGCACGTGCACAACGAGTACGGGACCGACTGCCGCTGCGACGTCACCGCCGCGGCGTTCCGGACCTGGCTGCAGAAGAGGCACGGGGACCTGGACGTGCTCAACGAGGCGTGGACCACCTCGTTCTGGAGCCAGCGCTACTCCGACTGGGCGCAGATCACCCCGCCGCGCGCCACGCAGTACCTGCCGAACCCCGCGCAGGCCCTCGACTTCCGGCGGTTCCTCTCCGACGAACTGCTCGGCGGCTACATCGAACAGCGCGACCTGCTGCGCGCCGCCAACCCCGGCGTGCCGGTCACCACCAACTTCGTGCAGGGCGGCTGGGTCAGCGTCGACCACGCGCGCTGGGCCGCCGAGGTCGACCTCGTCGCCGTCGACCACTACCCGGACGACGCCGGCCCCGGCGCGGAGGAGGAGACCGCGTTCGCCGGCGACCTGGCCCGGGGCTGGGGCGGCGGGTCGTGGCTGCTGATGGAGACGGCGCCCAACCTGATCTACACGCGCGGGCGGATGCACGCCAAGGAGCCGGGGCGGCTCACCCGGCACAGCCTGAACTACGTGGCACGGGGCTCGCGGGGGGCGATGTACTTCCAGTGGCGGCAGCCGCGTGGCGGGGCGGAACTGTTCCACTCGGCACTGGTGCCGCACGCGGGACCGGACACTCCCGTCTTCCGGGAGGCGGTGGGACTCGGGCGTACCCTCAGAGATCTCGCACCGCGGGTCGCCGACGCGCCGCCGCCCACCGCCGAGATCGCGCTGACCTGGGACGCGCCCTCCTGGTGGGCGCTGCAAGCCCCGGCGTTCCCGGCCGAGGACATCGACTACCTCGGCGCGGTCCGGCAGGCGCACCGGGCTCTGTACCGCGCGAAACTCGCGACCGACTTCGTCTTCCCCGATGTCCCGGCCGATCTCGGCTCCTACAAGATGATCGTGGTGCCGCAGCTCTACCTGGTGTCGGATGCCACCGCGTCCGCCTTCCGCGACTACGTCGCCGCCGGCGGGCACCTGGTCGTCAGCTACCTCAGTGGAATCGCCGCGCCCGACACCCGGATCCGGCTCGGCGGCTACCCCGGCGCCTTCCGCGAGATCCTCGGGGTACGGGTGGTCGAATGGCACCCGCAAGCCCCCGGCGCCCCGATCACGCTGGACGACGGCGCGACCGCGAACCGCTGGATCGAACGGGTCGAAACCGCCGGGGCCGAGACGGTGAGCCGGTACGGCGACGGCCCGATGGCCGGGTCGCCGGCGATCACCCGTAACCGGTTCGGAGCGGGCAGCGCCTGGTATGTGTCGACCGGCCTGACCGACGACTCCCTGGAGGCGCTGCTGCGCCGGGTCGCGGAGTCGGCCGGAGTGGCGCCCGTGCTGCCCGGGCTGCCGCCGCAGGTGGAGGCCGTCCGTCGCGGTGACCTGGTCTTCCTGTTCAACCACGGGGCGGCTCCCGCGGTGGTCGGCGAACTGGCCATCCCCGGCGGCGGTTTCCGCGTGACCGCCGCCGGCTGAGGGCTCTCGGCTAGCGCTGCCGGGTGGGCGCTCACGGCGCGGCGGTCTCCGGCCGGCCGGTGTGGAAGGCGCGCCGGTAGGCGGACGGAGACGTGCGCATGACCTGCGCGAAGTGGTGGCGGTAGGTGACGGCGGTCTCGAAGCCGACCGTGGTCGCGACCGTCTCGACGGGGGTGCGGGTGGTCTCCAGCAAGGCCAGGCTGGCCTGCACCCGCCGGTCGATCAGCCAGCGGATCGGCGTGGTGCCGGTGGCCCGGGCGAAGTGCCGCAGATAGGTGCGGGTCGACATGTGGGCGCGGCCGGCCAGCACCGCCACGGTGATCGGCTCGGCGAGATGGGACAGCGCCCACTCCATGCTGCGCGCCACCCGGGTGTCCTCCGGGTCGTCAGCCACCGGCGCCTCCACGAACTGCGCCTGCCCGCCGTCGCGGTGTGGCTGGACGACCAGGCGGCGGGCCACCGCGTTGGCGATCGCCGGGCCGTGGTCGCGGCGCACCACGTGCAGGCACAGGTCGAGGCCGGCGGCGCTGCCCGCGCTGGTCAGCACGTCACCGTCGTCGAGGTAGAGCACGTCCGCGTCGACCTGGACGGACGGGTAGCGGGTGCGCAGGGTTTCCGCGTACCGCCAGTGGGTGGTGGCCCGGCGGCCGTCCAGCAGCCCGGCGCCGGCCAGGGCGAACGCGCCGGAGCAGATGGACATGATGCGGGCGCCGCGGGCGTGGGCCGCGCGGAGGGCGGCGACCAGAGCCGGGGAGGGGTCGGCGTGGACGTCCGGCACGCCGGGGACGATCAGCGTCTCGGCCGCGGTGAACGTGTCCAGGCCGTGGCCGGTGTGCAGGGTGGCGCCGCCGACCACCCGGAGCGGACCGGGGCTCGCGGCACAGACGGTGAGGTCGTACCAAGGGACCTCGAACTCGGGACGGGGCAGGCCGAACACCTCGGTGACGATGCCCACCTCGAAGACCGACATCCCGTCGAAGGCGAGCACCGCCACCGTGTGTCCCCGGCTTCCGACAGTCAGCATGGCGCGATCTTAGCGGTGGGTGTCGTTCGCGCCACTGGGCCGGACGGTCGACCGACGGCACGATCAGTGGCATGACCAGCGCCATCGAGTACTACAGCAACCAGCTTCGATTCGAGACCGACGTCAGCGACGTCCAGCAGAGCCTGTCGGCCGGCGCGCCCGGCTTCGTCCTGATCGACACGCGTAACACCGAGTCCTGGGACCAGGGCCGGATTCCGGGCGCGATCCACCTGCCGACCCGTGAGATCGCGGCCCGGGCCGCCGAGCTGGTCCCGGTCGGCCGCGCGGTGGTCACCTACTGCTGGGGCCCGGGCTGCAACGGGGCGACCAAGGCCGCCCTCGAGTTCGCCAAGCTGGGTTACCAGGTCAGGGAGATGATCGGCGGGTACGAGTACTGGGTCCGTGAGGGCTTCACCACCGAGGGCCCGAACGGCGCCACCAGCCACCCGGCCGACCACCTGACCTCGCCGGTCACCGCCGCCTGCGGCTGCTGAGTTCTCACACCCCCAGCAGAGACTCCAGCCAGGGGTTGCGGAACGCGCCGTTCGGGTCGAAGCGGCCGGCCAGGGCGGCGAAGTCGGCGAACCGGGGGTACGCGGCACGCAGATCCGACGGGGTGGTGGTGAAGATCTTGCCCCAGTGCGGGCGGGCGCCGAACGGGGCGAGCGCCTCCTCCAGGTCGGCGACGACCGGCAGCACGGCCTCGGTGTCGGCGATCCAGGTGAAGTGCAGGGCGAGACTGTCCCGCTCGTAGTTGGGGCTCAACCAGAGACCGTCGGCGGCGATCGTGCGGATCTCGCAGACCTGGAGCACCGCCGCGACCCGCTCGCGCAGACCGGCCACCGCCTCGATCGCGGCGAGTGCCGCGGCCCGCGGCACGTGCCACTCGGACTGCAGTTCCTCCCCGCTGCTGGGGGTGAACTCCATCCGGAAGTGCGGCAGCCGGGCATGCCACGGACCGGTCACCCCGCCCTGCTCGGTGCAACTGGCCGTGGGCATGCCGGGCACCGGATGACGGGGGCCGTCGGCCGGGCGGGCGCCGAAGAGGTCACCCTTCCTCGGCTCGGACCGCTTCAGCCACACCTGGTCGATGCCGGTGCCCGTCCAGCGGGTGAAGAGGCTGACGCTGTAGCCGGCTGACAGGATCTCGTCCAGATGCTCGTGCACGGCGGCTTCGGGCAGGTCGTCGTAGACGTACTGGCGCAGGTCGAAGGCGGGCACCACATCGAGGGTGAGGGCGGTGACGACGCCCAGGGCGCCCAGGCCCACCACCGCGCCCGGCAGATCGGGCGACGACCTGTCCAGGGTGACGATGTCGCCGTCGGCGCGGAGGATCTCGCACCCGGAGACGGCGGTGGCCAGGTTGCCGTTGCGGACGCCGGAGCCGTGCGTGGCCGTGGCCACCGCCCCGGCCACCGAGATGTGCGGCAGTGAGGCCATGTTGTGCACGGCCAGGCCCTCGGCGCCGAGCCGGGCGGCCAGATCGCCGTATCGCATGCCACCGTCGATCCGCACCGAGGCGCGGTCGGCCGCGATCTCGGCGGTCCGCGGGAGGTCGGCCAGTGACACCAGGTCGCCGTCGGTGTCGGCGAGCCGGTTGAACGAGTGACCGCTGCCGAGGACCCGCAGCCGGCCGGCACCGGCGACCGCCTTGCGCAGCTCGTCGAGGGTTCGCGGGCGGTGCAACCGCTCCGTGCCGAATTCGATGTTCCCGGCCCAATTGGTCAGACGTTCCCGCATCGCTCCACCCTACGTGGCCTCGGAGCATCGGCATATTGCCTGTTCACGGCCATGACCGCAGTCCGGAGGGGCGCCGGTGGAGGCGACTCGGGCTCCGCCTGCCGAGCCGTACCGGCAGGGTTCACTTTTTATTAACTTGCAGTGACATTAGTACCAACAAATGCCACGCCATCACTGTGTGGCGGTTGTGTGCTGATATGTTGTCAAAACTGCTCTCTTTCAACGTGTCTCACGTTTGGCGTGATCCAAATCGAGATGCTGTGCACGTTCTCTCGTAACGAAACCTGCGTCACAATCAGTCACGCCCTTGGCGGGGGTGAGGGCAGGATGCAGCCCGGCGGAATCGCGAACGAGAGGAAACGGCGCGAGATGGCGCAGATCCATCACTTCGAATACGGGGCGCTGACCCCCACGGTCAGTTACATCCTCTCTGTGCTCGGGTCACTGCTCGGACTCACCGGCGCTGTGCGTCTCCGGTCGGCGAAGACCAGCGGAGAGCGGTTCTGGTGGCTCACCCTGGCGACGGTGGCCATCGGCGTCACCGGCATCTGGAGCATGCACTTCGTAGCCATGCTCGGCTTCGACGTCGACGGCACACCGATCCGGTACGACATCGGCCTGACCGCGGCGAGTGCGATCATCGCGCTGGTCTCGGTCGGCGTCGGGCTGTCCATCGCGCTGCTCGGGGAGACGGCATCCAAGATCCGAATCCTGATCGGTGGCGTTCTGGCAGGTCTCGGCGTCGCCGCGATGCACTACACCGGCATGGCCGCGATGGAGCTGCGCGGCGAGATCCACTACGCGGGCCGCGAGGTGGCCGCCTCCGTGGCGATCGCCGTGGTCGCGGCCACGGTCGCGCTCTGGCTCACCCTGGTGGTCAACAAGCCGATCGCGATCTTCGCGTCGGCGCTGGTCATGGGTATCGCGGTCAACGGCATGCACTTCACCGGCATGCTCGCCATGTCGGTGACGCCGGACGACGGCACCTTCGGTTCGGTGGAGGGCGCCACCGCGGCCAACCTCCTCGTGCCGGTCGGCGGCGCGGTCATCTTCGCGATCATCGGCATGGGGTACGCCCTGGTCTCCGCCCCCACCGAGGAGGACCGCGCGGCGGCTCTCTACCTCCAGCAGCGCATCGACAACCGGCAAGCCGCGCCGGCCGCTCCGGCCCAGGTGCCGTTCGGTGGGCAGCCGAGCAGCCAGCAGCAGCCGCAGGGCCGCGCCGGCCGCACCACGCTCGGCGACGCCTCTTGGACGTACCGCGACCGGTCGCAGTAAAAAGCCTGGCCGGCTGCCAAACCGTCTGGTCTTTATCAGCCGAATCGTCAGCTCTTCGATCCGCACGTTTCCGCCCTGCACAGCTAGGTTCGCAGGGCGGAAAGTGAAACGTGAAACCTGCGGAGAGCTGGGAGAACAGGCGTGGCGGTAGGGATTCTCGGGACTGGCTCGTATCTGCCGGCGCGGGTCGTGACGAACGTGGACCTGCTCTCTCTGGTGCCCGACGCGGACCCGGAATGGGTGTCTCGGAAGACCCTGATCGAGGCCCGGCGGTTCGCGGCCCCGGACGAGGCGGCGTCCGATCTGGGGACCCGGGCGGCACTGGCGGCACTGGAGCAGGCCGGGGTCGCCGCGGCCGAGATCGACTACATCATCGTCTCCACCTCGACCGGTGACTCTCCGCAGCCGCCGACCTCGAACCTGGTGCAGTACTCGATCGGGGCCACGCAGGCCGCCTGCTTCGACGTGAACGCGGTCTGCGCCGGGTTCGTCTTCGCCCTCGAATTGGCGAACGGCCTGGTCCAGGCGAACCCGGACGCACTCGTCCTGGTCATCGCGTCGGACATCTACTCGCGGATCCTCGACTTCGGTGACCGGCGCACCGCCGTGCTCTTCGGCGACGGTGCGGGCGCCGCGGTCGTCGGCCGGGTGCCCGAGGGCTACGGCATCATCGATGTCGACCTCTCCTCCCGTGGCGACGCGAACGACCTGATCCACATCAAGGGTGGTGGCAGCCGGCTGCCGGCGTCGGCGGAGACGGTCGCCAACGGCGACCACTACTTCCGGATGAACGGCCGCGGCGTCCGCGACTTCGTGTCCACCGCGGTGCCGCCCGCCCTCGACGCGCTGCTGCGCCGCAACGAGTTCAAGGCCGACGATGTCGACCACTTCGTCCCGCACCAGGCCAACGGCATCATGCTGCAGGAGCTGGTGGACGCGGCCGGCCTCCAGAACGCGCACACCCACCTCACCCTGCCCTGGTACGGCAACGTGGGCAGCGCCTCCCTGCCGGTCACTCTGGACGAGGCGAACCGGAACGGGTCGCTGCGCGCCGGCGAACTGGTCCTGCTGGCGGGGTTCGGCGGCGGCATGTCGATGGGCGCCTGTCTGGTGCGCTGGGGGCGCTGACTCTCCTCCCTCGACTCTCTCGAAGGCCGGCCCGGTGGGCCGGCCTTCGGTCATTTGGGCTGGATCAGCCAGTCCCAGGCCCGCTTGAGTCCGGTGGCCCGGTTCTCGGCCAGCCCGGCGGGTGTGTCGGCGCTCGGGGTGGCGAGACGCGCGGCCGGTTCGGCGACGATCACACCGTGTTCGTACAGGCCGTCCACCTGATCGCCGGCGGCGAACCGGTGTCCGTCCCCCGTCTTGATCAGCAGGCCGTGGAAGAGGTTCGCGGGCTCGTCGGCGAGCACGTGGTCGACCGTGCCGACCTGGGCGCCGGACCGGTCGTAGACGGCTGTGCCGTCCTTGAGGACGAGGTACGACACCGGTGCGCCGAGGTCTTCGGGTGCAGTGTTCTGGGTCATGACGGTCGCTTTACCCGGCTGCCCGGAGATTCAGCCGACGTCGGCAACATCATCTTTTCGGTCAAAGCGATCTAAACACTTTGTCCTGATTATTCTTTTCGTGCCGAAACGCCGTTAAAAGCACCAAGATTCGCACGGAATCCGCATATTGTCCGTTTCGTCAGGCCGGCCGACGCTGGCGGCGGACTCAGGTACTGGAGGAATTCTGATGCAGAAGACACGGCGGATCGGTGCGGTTGTCGCCCTGGCCACGGCCGCTTTCGGGATGGCGACGACAGTCGCGGCGGCGCCGGCCACCGCGGCCCCCCAGGGCCCGCAGCCGGTCTCCAACTGGCTCCAGTCGGTGCGAGCGAACACCGGTAGCTGGGTGACCATCCACTGGCGTACCGACCGGCGGATCTGTGACGCCGAGGTCCGCGTCCGCGGTGAGCGGGTCCGCGTCGACTACGTCGGGTTCCGCCGGTCGGCGTCGTTCTCCCGCGGCGACTCGCTGCGCCCGGGACGCAGCGACTTCACCAGGGTCCGCGTCACCCCGTTCGCTCAGCGCCCGGGCGTGGCGAAGTTGTGGGCGACCATCTCGTACGACGAGTGCGGTTTCAAGGCGCGCACCCAGACGCGCACGGCGGTGCTCTCACTGCCCGTGCTGCGGAACACCGGCCCGGGTGGCTACGACGGTCCGGGCGGTCCCGGGCACGGCCAGCCGGGCGGTCCCGGTCACCACAACGGCTCCGGCACCCCGGGGTACGGCGGTCCGGGCCAGGGCGGCCCTGGTCAGTACACCCCGGGTGGTGGCCAGGGCGGCCCTGGGCTCAGCCCGAACGGTATCGCCAACGGCGCGGTGAGCCAGGGCGCCACCACCCCGGCCGCCACCACCCCGCCCGCCGCGGCTCCGGCCGCCACCACTCCGGCCCCGGCCGCCACCACGCCGGCCGCCACTGCTCCGGCCACCACCGCCCCGGGCAATGCGACGCCGGGCGGCAACGGCCAGAACGGTAACGACCGGGACGGCCGTGATCGGGATGGCCGTGATCGGGATGGTCGCGACCGGGACGGCCGTGATCGGGACGGCAACAACCAGGGTGGTCAGCGCGATAACCAGGACATTCCGCGCAGTTGATCACGATTGTTCGGTGAATGAGGATCGCCCGGTCGTGGAATTCCACGACCGGGCGATCACATTACGAAGTCGTACCGAATCATTGCCGTCCCGGGCGGACGCCGGGCGATTCCGGAATCCGCGACCGGCCGCCGGACAGAATGCGGCTCAGCGGTTTGCCATGATCAGCCCGGCCGGGTCGCTGCAGACCAGATCCAGGGCCCGGGCGATGACCGCCGGGTCGTACGTGGTGGCGTGGAACGTCGCCTCCAGGTGCAGGACGCCGTTCATCTCGCTGGTCGTCAGCGTGATGCCCTCCGGGCCGTTCAGCGTCGGCACGCTCTGGTTGACCCGGCCCGCCGGGTCGACGGCCCACGGCAGGTCACCGAGCATGTCGTGCCGGCCCTGGTTGCTGAAGGTGAGCCGGGGCCGCGGCTGGACCGCGATCTCCGCCGGGTACGGGTCCGGCAGGCCGGGCGCCCCGGTGAGCAGGATCTTCCCCTCCCGCAGCAGCATCATGGTCAGGATGCGGCCGGTGCCGAGTTCCGCCTTGAGGGTCCGGTGGATGGCGGCCGGGTCGGTGAGGCTCGCCGGCGCGAGGTACGGCCCCATGCAGAAGTTGCTGTCGATGCTGACGTCCTTGTCGACGTAGCGGCGCGCGTCGGCGAGGAAGGTGCCGCCCCGCAGGTCCGGCCGGAGACCCAGTTCGGCGAGCGCCGCGGTGAACGCCGCGAAGGTGATCGCCGAGGTGGTGACGCCGGGCGAGTACTGGTCCCGCCAGGCCCGCATGCGGCCGAGCACCTGGCTGGAACGGCCCGTGACGACGGTCAGGCCGGCCTGCCACTGCCGGGACGGGCCCTGTTCGGTGTGCGGCGGGCGGGCGAAGCTCAACCCTTCCTTCCACCGGCCGGGGTGCATGCCGAACTGCTTCCACCAGGCCTTGAGCAGCGCGGTCCGGTGCCGTTTCGACGGGGCGATCCGGGCGGCGCGTCCCTCGTACGCGGCTTGGACCAGTTCGTGGACCAGGGTGTTCACCGGTCCGGCGTCGCCGTAGGCGTGCGACACCTTGAGGGCGAAGTAGCCGCCGCCGACCAGGATCCGCACCGGGTGGTGGGCCCGGGGCTCGGCCTGAAGTCTCCGGGTCATCGCGTCGAAGTCCACCGGCCCGTGGCCGAGGTCGGTGACCGCGTCCTGGACGAAAGCGGCGAACGACGCGGTGTCCATGTGCTGCCACTTGGCCCCGGAGCGGTCCAGCCGGGAAACCGCCCGGTGGGTCGGGTCGGCGGTGTGCAGGCCGATCAGCGCGTTGCGGACCCGCTCGGCGGTGACCCCGGTGAGGGGGCCGACCGTGCGGATGTACTCCAGCGGCAGCCATGCGCGCTCGCGCAGAGTCAGGCTGGTGGTGGACATGACGTTCACTCCCTCTGTTACCGCGGACATGTCGACGACCGGGGCGAAGACGACCTTCAAAACGATGGGGGCGACCAGGACCATCTCGATCGCCATCACCACGGCTACCGCCGTGACCAGATCGTTCAGGCCGCCGTTGGCGCCGGCCCACCATGCGGCCAGCAACTCGGCCACGCCCGCGAAGATCGAGAAGATTCCCGCGCCGCGCAACTTGTTCTGCACCCTGGAGATGGCCAGGAAGAAATGGTGGAAGACGAAGGGCACGTAGGTCAGGGACAGGATGGCGAGCGTCTCACCGGCGGTCTCCCGGTACGCCGCACCGAACAGCCCCATGATCGGCTCGGCCAGGAACAGCACCACGAGTGAGGCCGGGAACCCGCCGCCCAGGCAGATCAGCAGGCCGACCCGGACCTTGCCGCGCAGCGCGGCCCGGTCGCCGGCGGTCACCGCGAACAGGGTGAGCGCCACGTTGCCGGGCACCATCGCCATGAAGGACAGCACCATGAACGCGGTGTAGAACGCCGCGTTGGCCTCCTTCGAGATGGCCGCGGTGACGATCAGCGGCAGCGCCGCCCGGGGCAGGTACGTCGCCAGGTTGAGCAGGTTGTGGTCGAAAGTGGCCCGGCCCCGGCCGCGCATCAGCCCGGGGCTGGGCCGCAGCGAGTCGATCATGCCGCGCCGGCGCAGCACCCGGAACAGGATCGCCGTCGACGTGACGATGCCGGCCACCCAGGTGAGCAGCAGCACGGTGCCGGTCAGCACGACGCCCGGCAGCACCGCCACCAGGCCGAGCAGCACCAGCTTGATCAGCGAGAACCAGGCGTTGCGCATCAGCTGGAGCGGCCCCTGCAGCAGGCCGACCATGGCCTCGTCCAGGACCAGGGTCATCGCGCTCAACGCGATGCCGATGACCAGCAGGACGGTGCCGGGGGTTCCGCCGAGCGCGTCCCGCAGGCTCGGAACCCAGAGGTGGGCCAGCGTCACGTAACCCAGGCCGCCGACGGTCGCGGCGCCACCGGCGGTGAGCAGGCAGGTGGAGATCAGATCCCACTTGCCGCGGGCGATGGTGGGCAGTTCCGAGATGAGCATGGTGCCCATGCCGAACATGCCGATGGTGCCGATCAGGGTCATCGCCGAGACAGCGGCGGAGGCCTGACCGACGGCCGCGGTCGGCGCCAGGTGGGCGGCCACCCACCAGAAGGCGAAGCCGAACACGGATGTGATGAGCGTGGTCGCCATCAGCGAGCCCGCGTTGAGGAAGAGGTCGACGTGACCCTTCAACGCGGCGAGGAGACCGGGCGGCCGATGCCCGGTCGGCTGCGGTGCGACGTCGGTTGCCGTCATTCTGACATTCCCCCAAAGATCGACGCAGTCAAAAACTAGTAACTCGCCGTGTTTGCGGGCTAGAGCAGGACGCCCGGCCTTCCTCGACTATCTGTCCTGGAAAACGGCCGTATCGGTGATGGCCCTACCCTAAACGGGGGACTCGCAGAATTTAACGCTGCGTGACTAAAGCCACCCGGACTTCTTGAGGCGGTGGTACGCGCCGCCGCTGATCAGGAGCATCGCCCCGATCGCTCCGTAGAAGCCGTACGGAGAGTCCAGTCCCGGCATGTGCTCGAAGTTCATCCCGAAGACGCCGGCGATGACGGTCGGCACCGCGGCGATCGCGGCCCACGAGGCGATCTTGCGCATGTCGTGGTTCTGGTCGACCGACACCTGGGTCAGACGGGCCTGCAGGATCGAGTTCACCAGGTCGTCGAAGCCGCCCACCCGGTCCACGGCCCGGGCCAGCCGGCCGCGCACGTCCTCGAGGTAGGGCCGCAACCCGGCCGGCGGACCGGGTGACTCCAGCAACCGCGACAGCGGGTCGGCGAGCGGCAGCACCGCCCGCTTGAACTCCACCATCTCCCGTTTGAGCTGATAGATGTGGGCGAACTCGCCGGTGCGGACCGAGGCGAAGGTCTCTTCCTCGATGCGGTCCAGGTCACGTTCGACGTGATCGGCCACGTCCAGGTAACTGTCGACCATCCGGCTGCCGACCGCGTACGCCACCGACCACGGGCCCTGCCGGAGCACCTCGGGCCGGCTCTGCAGCTCGGTGCGCACCTCCCGGAGCGGGCCGACCGGGCCGTGCCGCACGGTGATCGCGAACCAGGGGCCGATCAGCAGGGTGACGTCGCCGGTCTCCACCACCTCGGAGGTGGCGGTCAGCCCGTTGTGCTCGACGTACCGGGCGGTGCGCAGCACCAGCCGGGTCACCTCGCCCAGGGTCTGGACGCCGGGCCGGTGCCCGCCCGTGACAGCCTGGTCGACGAGGAGTTCGTGCAGGTCGAACACCTCGGCCACCGGGCGCATGGTGGCCAGGTCGGGTTCGTGCAGGCCCAGCCAGACGAAGGCGCCGCGGCGGCGGCGGGCCAGCCGGGCCGCCTCCGGATAGGGGACCTGCGCGGAGCCGCCGTGCCGCAGGCCACCGGCGTAGACGGCGCAGTCCACCACCGCGTCCGGATTCCCGCGTCGCGGAGCCTCGCTCAGCCGCTCCGGATGGGCGAGGGCGCCCAACAGCTGCTTCAAACCGCCGGGCAGGTCGGGTAACAGGCGGCGCCGTTCGCTGTTCCGACCGAGCATGAACCCGCCACCCTTCCACCACGCCAATGACCTGCGAGGGAAAAGGTAGCGGGCGTGTGCCGCCCGTGCTCAATCGGAGCGCTTCATGGCGCGGACGCCGACCACCAGGCCGAGCAGTCCGACCGCGGCGGCGGCGACCAGTCCCTCGGCTGTGCTGCGGGCCCATACGTCGCCGTTGAACAGGGCGCGTTCCGCGTTCACCACGTACGTCATCGGATTGGCCTTGGAGAGCGCCTGCAGCCAGCCCGGCCCGTTCTCGATCGGCAGCAGCACGCCGGCCAGCAACAGCAGCGGGAAGAGCAGGGTCTGCTGCACGGTCCAGAACATCCAGTCCCGGTTCTTGGAGGAGAGGGCGAGGGTGTACGACAGCGCGCCCAGCCCGATGCAGAACCCCGCGAGGATCACCAGCCCGAGCAGAGCCCCGCCCAGGTGCAGCTCGAAGCCGAACGGGACGCAGACGGCCACGATCAGCGCGGCCTGCGCGAGCATCGGGACGATCTCCTTGAGCGCCCGCCCGATCAGCAGCGCGGGCCGCCGCAACGGGGTGACCAGCATCCGTTCGTGCGAGCCGGTCTGCATCTCGAAGAGCAGATTGGACCCGGTCATCGAGGAGCCGAAGAGGCAGGACATCACGATGATGCCGGGCACGAACCACTGGAGGGAGGAGTCTCCGGGCAGCAGTGGCGCGAAGAGACCCAGGAAGAACAGCGGCTGGACCATCGAGAAGATCACGGAGAACGGGTCGCGGATGACCGGCCGCAGTTCGCGGCTGAAGACGACCCGGGTGTCGGCGACGAGCGAAGTCATGTCAGGCCTCCACGAGGGCGGGTTCGAGGGTGGTCGCGTCCTCACGCAGGCTGCGGCCGGTGAGGGTGAGGAAGACGTCGTCCAGGGTGGGGCGGATGACCTCGATCGAGACCGGGGCGAGGCTCCCCGCCAGCCGGGCGGCGAGCCGGGGCCCGTCGTCGCTGGTGATCCGCACCTCGGCGCCGCGCTGCTCGCCGCCGGCGGTGCGGGCGGCCTCGCCCGCCTCGTGCGCGGAGGCGAAGCCGAGGATCACGCGATCACCGACATGGGTGGCCTTCAGCCGCTGCGGGGTGTCGTCGGCGATGATCCGCCCGTGGTCGATGACCACCACCCGCTCGGCCATCGAGTCGGCCTCTTCCAGATAGTGCGTGGTCAGCACGATCGTGGTGCCGTGCTCGGCGCGCAGCCGCACGATGTGCTCCTGCAGGTTGGCCCGGTTCTGCGGGTCCAGCCCGGTGGACGGCTCGTCGAGGAAGAGCAGCTCGGGCGCGTGGATCAGGCCCATCGCGATGTCCAGCCGCCGGCGCTGGCCGCCGGAGAGGGTGGAGACGGCGCGGTTCGCGACCTCACCGAGGCCGAGCGATGCGATCAGCTCGTCGGCGCGGGCCCGGGCGGCGGGGACCCTCATCCCGTACGCCCGGCCCTGGCTGATCAGCTCGTCGCGGCCGCGCTGGCTGTGCCCGGCGCCGTTGCCCTGCCCGATGTATCCGATCCGCAGCCGCACCTCGCGCTGCTGCCGAACCACGTCGAACCCGGCGACCTCGGCGTGGCCGCTGGTCGGCGGGATGAGCGTGGTGAGCATGCGCAGCGTGGTCGATTTACCGGCGCCGTTCGGCCCGAGCAGTGCGACCAGTTCTCCGCGGGCGACCGACAGATCGACCCCGTCGACCGCGCGGACCTCCTTGAAGTGCTTCGTCAGCTCTCGCGTCTCAATCATGTCCCCCACGCTAAAGTCGGTAGCGGCCACTTTCTGACCGCAATCCGATGGAGTCTGGTGTCATGGCGAATACGAGTGCACGGATGCTGCGGCTCCTGTCACTGCTGCAGACCCATCGCTACTGGCCCGGCTCCGAGCTGTCCGACCGTCTCGAGGTCAGCCCCCGCACCCTGCGCCGCGACGTCGACCGGTTGCGGGAACTGGGCTATCCGGTGGACGCGTCCCGCGGCGTCGCGGGCGGCTATCAACTGCGGGCCGGCGCGGCGATGCCGCCCCTGCTGCTCGACGACGAGGAGGCGGTCGCCATCGCGGTCGGCCTGCGCAGCGCCGCGGCCGGCGCGGTCGCCGGTTTCGAGGAGACGTCGGTGCGTGCCCTCGCGAAGGTGATCCAGTTGCTGCCGCCCCGGCTCCGGCGCCGCATCGACGCGCTGCAGGCGGTCACCGCCCCGGGCGTGTTCGGCGGTGGGCCGGTGCTCGACGCGCTGACCCTGACCACGGTGGCGATGGCCTGCCGGGGCGAGGAGCGGCTGCGGTTCGACTACACGCCGCGCGACGGCGAGTCGATGCGCCGTCACGTCGAGCCGCACCGGCTGGTCTCGCTGGGCCGGCGGTGGTACCTGGTGGCCTGGGACCTGGACCGGGGTGACTGGCGCAACTTCCGGGTGGACCGGCTGACCGCCCCGGCGGCCACCGGAGCCCGTTTCCGCCCGCGCGACCTGCCCGGCGGCGACCCGGTGGAGTGGCTGCGCTCGCGCCTGGCGACCATCCCGAACCGGTACGACGTCTCGGTCGTGCTCGAAGCCGACGCCGCGACCGTCCGCGCCGTTGTCGGCCACTGGGGCTCGGTGGAGGAGTTGGCCGATGATCGGTGCCGGTTGCGGATGGGCGTCGACGACCTGAGCTGGCCGGTCATGATCCTCGGGGTGTTGGCGGTGCCCTTCACTGTGGAATCCCCGACTGAGCTGCGCGAGAGCGCCCGCCGCGCGGGGGAGAACCTGGTGCGCCATGCGGCCTAGGCTCTGGACGGACCGGCGCCCCCGTGGCGCCGGTCCGCAGAAGAGAAGTTAGCCATTGGGTCCGACAAATCTCTGTCACGTTTTAGCCAGTGCTTATATAAATCTCCACTGACCTGTGTGGATCGCCGTGCCGAGTCCGGACGTCCGGGATCGCGGGGATCCCGGCGTGCCGTCAGATGGGCCGGGAGAAACGCCACGACCAGGCGTTGTCGGCTTCGGTGGAGCCGTACGTCCGGCGGCGTTCCCGCCTGCCGAACCCGCGCGCCTCGTAGAACGGGATGCCCAGCTCGTTGCCGTCCAGCGCGGCCACCCACATCTCGGTCGCGCCCAGCTCGCGGAGCTGCCCGGTGATGTGGTCCAGCAGCAGGGTGCCGAGTCCTCGGCCGCGTTCGTCCGGGTCCAGGTAGAGCACGAACAACTCGCCGACTCCGGGTGCGGTGAGGCCGCCGCCGGCCGCGCCCAGCACCCGGCCGTCCTCCTCGACGACCTGATAGCCGAGCCAGTTCGGCGGGGCCGCGGCGATCTCCTTGGCCACCCGCTCGGCGGTGTAGAACTCGGCGAGCATCCGCTCGATGAACTCGCTGCTCAGCAGGGCCGGATAGGTCCGCCGGTAGCCTCGCGTGCAGATGTCGACGATCGCCGCCACGTCCTCGTCACGAGCCGCCCGCGCCAACGCCATCAGCCGAGGATAGGGTGCGCTGCCGGATGTGGTCGTCGTGCCACTCTGAGCCGACCAGGAACCGTTTCACCCCGACGATCGCGAAACCGTGGCGGGCGTAGAACTTCGCGGCCCGCGCGTTGCGCTGGTTGACGCCGAGCCAGCAGGTCGCGGCGCCGGTCCCGGTGGCCGCTCTCAGGGTCTCGGTCATCAGGGCGGGCGCCGCGCCGGAGCCGTGCCGGTCGGCCGCCAGATAGAACTTGCTCAACTCGACGCTGGTCGCGGCGTCCACCACGGCGGCCACGTCCGGGTCGGTGATCGGGCCGCGGACCAGCATCGAGTAACCGACGGGCTGATCCTCATCGGACACGATCACGATGATCCGGCCGGAATCAGCCAGATATCGGCGGAAACTGTCCGCGGACAGGTGCGTGCCGATGAAGGCGTCGATGTCGGCCTGCGCGGTGCCGGGCGGGCAGGCGAGCCCGAAGGTCCGCCTCGCCAGGTCATGAAGGACCGGCTCGTCACCGGAGGTGGCGTAACGGGTGGTGATCGTCATGGCGGAAACTGTTTAGAATCTTCAGAGTGAGCTTGCGGACGAGAACACTCGGCGATGTTATCCCGCGACCGGCGTCGGTGCGGCCGGTCACCGGCGCGTCGTTCACGATCGATGCGGGTACGGCGGTGAGCGCCCCGGCGACGCTGGCCGCGGTCGCCGCGCACCTGGGCCTGCCGGCCGGCCCGGACGGCGCGATCCGCCTGGCGCTGGACGATTCCCTCGGCCCCGAGGCCTACCGCCTGGAGATCACCGCCGAGGCCGTGACCTTGCGGGGCGGGTCGCCGCAGGGTGTCTTCTGGGGGGTGCAGACCCTGCTCCAACTCGGCCCGGAGCTGCCCGGCGGGGTCATCGAGGACGAGCCGCGCTACCCCTACCGCAGCACCATGCTCGACCTGGCCCGGCACTTCTTCACCGCCGACCAGATCAAGGCGCACATCGACCTGCTGGCGCCTTTCAAGATCAATCACCTGCATCTGCACCTCACCGACGACCAGGGCTGGCGGCTGGAGATCCCCGGCTGGCCCCGGCTCACCGAGATCGGCGCCGGACCGGGCACCGGGGTGGACGGGGCCGGACCGGGCTTCCTGACCCTCGCCGAGTACGCGGACGTCGTCGCCTACGCCGCCGAGCGGTTCGTCACGATCGTCCCGGAGATCGACATGCCGGGCCACGTGAACGCCGTGCACGTCGCCTACCCCGAACTCACCGCCGACGGGCAGCCGGTGGCGCCGCGCACCGACGCGGAGGTCGGGTACAGCTCCCTGGTCGCGGGCAAGGAGGAGACGTACGCCTTCGTCGAAGCCGTCCTCAAGACGGTCGCCGACCTGACTCCCGGCCCCTACCTGCACATCGGCGGCGACGAGTGCCACTCCACGCCGCCGGAGGACTACCGCGCCTTCCTGGAACGGGTCCTGCCGATCCCGGGCCGGTTCGGCAAGCGCGTGATCGGCTGGCACGAGATCGCCGCCGCCGACCTGCCGGACGACGCGATCGTGCAGTACTGGCGGATCGAAGCCGCCGACGACGCCGTGGCCCGCGCCGCCGCGGCCGGCCGTCGGGTGATCGTCTCTCCGGCCGACCGCACCTACCTCGACATGAAGTACGACGCCGCGACCCGGCTCGGCCTGGACTGGGCCGGGCACCTCAGCGTCGAACGGGCCTACGACTGGGACCCGGCGGAGCGGCTGCCCGGCGTCGGCGAGGAGTCGATCATCGGTGTCGAGGCGCCGCTCTGGTCGGAGACCCTGCGCAGCGTCGACGACGTGCGCTACCTGACGTTCCCCCGGCTCCCGGCCGTCGCCGAGGTGGCCTGGTCGCCGCGGGGCAGCCGGGACTGGCAGTCGTTCCGCGAGCGGCTGGCCGCGTTCGGGCCGCGCTGGGAGGCGGCCGGCGTCAGGTTCCACCGCTCACCGGAGATCGACTGGCACTGACCGCCGCGCCCACCCCGGCCAAGACCGCCGAGGACTCCGGCACGACCAGGCGGATCCGGTCCCGGGGCAGCGCCGGGATCCGGGACAGGGCGATGCCGGTGTTCTGCGGCGGCAGGTAGTGGTCCAGTTCGGCGAGCCGCCGGGACAGGGCGCCGAGCAGCGCGACGGTGATCTTCTCGCCGGGGCAGCGATGCCCGGTGCGCGGATCGCCGCCACCTTGCGGGATCAGGTCGAACTCGCCGATCTCCGCCCGGAGGAACCGCTCCGGATCGAACGTGTACGGATCAGGCCACAACTCCGGATCGTGGTTCTGGCCGTAGACGTCGAGCAGCACCAGCGTGCCGGCCGGGATCGGCTCACCCTGGAAGAACATGTCACGGACCGCCCGCCCGCCGAGGAACGGCGCGAACGGGTAGAACCGTCGTACCTCGTGCGTGAACGCGAGGGTGTACTCGTCGTCGCCGGCCCGCAGCCGGGCCTGATGGCGCGGCCACATGTCCATGGCGTGGGCGGCGAACGCGACGAACCAGGACACGGCGATCGTCGGGCGGATGATGTTCAGCAGCTCGACGGCGGCGACACGCGGATCGAGCAGACGACCCTCGTCGGTGTGGTGCGCGATCACCGACAGGGGGGCCGGGGACGGCGGCTTGGCCCGTGCCCCCGCGATGATCCGGGAGAGCCGGCGCTCCTGAACGCGCCGCGCCACCAGCGCCCGCGCGGCGCGCGGGCCCACCGTCGCGAACCCGTCCACCATGGCGACGCAATCCCTGGCCAGGGCATTGATTTCACGATTTTCCAGGGGTACGCCCACCCAGCGCGCCACCGCTCGCGCGATGATCCGCGCCGACTCGTCGAACAGCCGCACCGGCGGGCCCCCGCGCCACTGCTCGGACGCCTCGTCGAACTCCTGCCGCGTCAGCTCGGCGAGCCGGTCGACGCCGTCGCCCATGAGCAGCGACGTGAAGAGCGCCTTGCGGTGCCGGTGCGCCTCGCCGTCCAGGGTGTGCACCGCGCCGCGGCCGAAGAGGGTGTGCACCACCAGCGCGGGCAGGGCGGTGTGCCGCTCCAGATTGCCGGTCCCGTAGAAGAGCCGGGCCGCGGCCGGGCCGCAGATGCCGACGGCCGGCTGTCCCATCACCCGGGTGCGCACCGCGCCGCCGCCCGCGCGGCGGCGCAAGTCCGGCAGCCAGGCGTAACCCTTGAGGGCGACGGCCAGTGTCTGATCGTGGTCAGCCATACCGTTCGTATATCCCGCTGTACGTGTGCGAAACGGTTACCCACGGTTTTGGGCCTAGTGTGGGTGGCCGGTCAGGGGAGGAGTACGGCTTGAGCAAGGGTGCACCAGCGTCGGCGGCACGGTCGGCCGCCGGGCTGGCCGGATTCCTGGTCGTGGCCGGACTGCAGCTCGCGGCGGTGCTGCTCGCGCTCTGGGCGGTGCTGTGGCTGCTGCCCAGTGGGTTCGCGCTGCGGGCCGGGGCGCCGCTGAGCCTGGCCACCTTCGGCACCCTCGGGTACGCCACCTGGCGCGCCCTGCACACCCGGCACCGGATCCCCGCCGGGGTGGCGGTCGGCCGGGCCCAGGCGCCGAAGCTCTGGGAACTGGTCGACGGGGCCGCCTCGGCCGCCGGCGTGGCCGTGCCGGACGGGGTGACCGTGGTCGCCGACGCGACGGCGGCGCTCGGCGAACGTACCCGCCTGCTCGGGCTGATCGGCGGCCGCCGCGACCTCTACCTGGGCCTTCCGCTACTCCAGGTGATGGAGCCGGACAGACTGAAAGCGGTCGTCGCACACGAGCTGGCACACTCCTCGACCGGCCTGGGGCGGTGGGCGCCACTGGCCTACCGCGGGCGGGTCGCGGTGGGGCGGACGGTGCCGCGGATCTCGCCGCGCAATCCGGCCGGGGCGGTCCTACGGGCGTACGCGAGGTTCTACCGGCGGCTGGACGCGCCGTTCAGCCGTGCCCAGGAGCTCGCCGCGGACCGAATCGCGGCCTCGCACGCGGGCGCTGAGGCCACCGCCGCGGCGCTGCGGGATCTTCCGGCGCTGGCCGGGATGCAGCGGCTGTTCCACGCCGAGTACGTCGGGCCGGGCTGGCAGGCGGGCTACATGCCGGACGACGTGTTCGGTGGCCTGCTGCGGGTGCTGGCGGCGCGGACCACCGAGATGACCATGCTGCGGGCTCGGGAACCGGAGCCGCCCGGGCCCTGGGACACGCATCCGTCGCTGGCCGAGCGGGTGGCCGCGGTGCAGGCGCTGCCCGCTTCCGCCGAGGACACCGGCCCGGCGAAGGAGGACACCAGCCCGGCGAAGGAGGACACCGGCCCGGCGAAGGAGGACACCGGCCCGGCGGAGGGAACCGCGTCGGACCCGCCACCGGAGTTGGTTCCCGATCTGCCGGCGCTCGGGCAGGCGTTGCAGGCCGTGGCGTTCCCGCCGCGCGGCCGGGCCGTGGTGAGCTGGGACGAGTGCCTCAGCGTCGCACGCACGTCGGAGATGGAGCGGGAGGCCGAAGCCGCGTTGGCGGCGATCTCCCGGGCCGCCGGCAGCGCCGTGCCGAACGCCGGGCGGCTGCTCTCGCTGGTCGCCGACGGCCGGCTGCGGGCGGCCGCCGAAAGCGTCTTCCCCGACGCGCCGCCGGAGGAGGCCACCGCCCGGATCGTCGAACTGCTCGGCCTGATGCTGGCCCTCGCCGCGCTGCGCAGCGGGGTGGCTCGCTGGCGGCACAGCTGGACCGGCGCCGCCGAGGTGGTCGCCGTCGACGGGACCTATCTCAACCTCGCCGAACTGGCCGCCGCGGCGGCCGACCCGGAGACCACCGAGGCGGTCCGGGCCTATCTGACCGAGGCCGGGGTGGATCTCGCGGCGGCGGCGTCCCGGCCGGGTTCGGCTCGGGCTCAGGTGCTCGGCGGCCTGGTGAACCTGTCCGCGGACGGGGCGCGCACCGACCTGCTGATCACCGACCTGGGACTGCTGCTCGTGCCGGGACTGCCGCGTGGTCGAGGGGCGGAGTCGAAGCGACGGCTGACCAGGATCGCGGCGGACGGGGTGCCGGCCGGCGGCGCCGCGGCCTCTCCGGATCCGGCGCCGGCTCCCTCACCGGACGTCCCGCCGGATCCCGCGCGGGATCCGGCGGACGCCCCCGCTGACGGGGTGTCTCCCGATGGTGGGCGGTTCGTGCCGTTCGTCGACGTCGCGGGATTGACCACATTGCCCGGTCGGCGTAAAGGCTGGGTGATCGGCATGCGCGGCGGTGCGGAACTCACGCTGAAACCGGCGCTCGACACCGATGAGCTGCCCGGCGGCTGGGCCGCTTGGGACGAGGCGGTGACGTTTCTGGCCGGCACCCGATGAACTCGTTGGTGATCGTCTCCGTACCCGAAAGTGACCACAGTCGCCTGTGCGACGAATGTGCAACCGGCACGTCACTTTGGGTCACAATAGCCACAGCGATTGTTAGCTTCACCGCTACCGGGAATGGGTAGCAGGGGGTCCGGGTGAGGCGCGACGATCGTCGGGCGAAGCGGGGGAAGGGGCCGTCATGGAACGAGGGCCGTTGGCGCTCTTCGGAGCCATTCTCGCGGTCGGCCTCGGCCCGGCGCTGTGGCTCGGCGCCCAGCTCGGCGCGGTCAATCTCGCGCCCGGCCAGCGGCCCGCGCCGGTCGATGAGCAGTTCCCCGGTGTGGACATGGACTTCGGTGGCGCCGGAGCGGGCGATCTGCCGGACGACCGGCCGCTGACCACGTACACGTACTCCCCGCTGAGCTCGGCGACCTCGGCGGAACCGGATGTCGTGGGCACCGCCCGCCCGAAGCCCGTGCGGCCCGAGCCGCCGAGCCCGCCGCCGTCGGCGAGGCCGTCCGCGATGCCGTCGGCGCCACCGTCCGCGGCACCGTCCACAAGCTACTCGCCGGCGCCGACCACGGAGTCCAGCACCTCGGCCAGTGCCGATCCCAGCCCGTCCGGGTCGCTCTCGGGCAGTCCCGCGCCGTCGGCCGCGCTCACCCCGTAAGGCGCGATCGAGGGGGAGCCGCGGCTCCCCCTCGTCGTCTTCCCGTCCGGGGCGGGTCAGAGACCGAGCAGCCGGTCCAGGATGTCGCGGTAACTGCGCAGTTCGACCCGCAGCGACTCGGTGTCGTCGGTGCCCTTGGCCAGCGCGCCGCGCTGCTCCCGGAGACCCTGGACCAGCTTGTCCACGGCCTCGTCCACCAGCCCGGCGGCGTCGGTGGTGGCGCCCTTCGGGTCGTCGACGAAACGCAGCTGAACGTCACGCCACCGGTCCCGCAGCGGCTGGGTGTCGGCCGCCGGGAAGAACGACGACGCGCCGGAGACGGCGCCGGTGGACGTGCCGGCCGTGGCGATCAGGGGCTCCGGCTCGGCCTTCGCCTTCTCGGCCTGCTCCTTCGCCTCGGCGGCCTCCACCTCGGCGGCCTCCGCGCGGTCCTTCGCGTCGTCGGCCTTGTCCGCCGCGGTCTTCTCGGCGGGGACGTCGGTCGCGTCGGCACGCGGGGGGATCGGCTGGGTCAGGTGCGGGTCGTCGAAGGTGCCGCGGTCCTCGAGCGCCGTGTCGACCGCGTCGTCGTTGTCCGTCCGGTCCTCCCGGTACACGTCGGTGCGGCCCTGGGCGGGGACCGTCGGACCGTCGGGGGTGGTGTCGGCCGTGATCGGCCAGGCCACCTCGTCGGTCTTGTCACGATCACGGACGCCGTCCGGGTCACGGTCGCGGTCCAGGTCACGGTCGCGGGCCGCGCCGTCGTCGAACGCCACGGTGCGATCCGCGGTGTCCGGCAGCCGGTCGGTCCGCTCCGGGTCGTCGGACGCGCGGGCCGCGGCCGCGTCGTCCACGGAGGATGTCCCCACCGCGGTGGGCTGCGGCACCGGCTCGGTGTCGTGCTGCCACGGCGATCCGGCCCGCTGCTGCGGCACCGTGGGCTCCGCCGGGGTGTGCCCGCGGTCGCCGGTCTGGTCGTCGGTGTCCTTGGCCTCGTTGGAGAAGAAGCGCATCTCAGGCTCCTCAGCGGCTGGTGGCGTCGGGCCGGGAGCGGGCGACGCCGGGGTCGGTGGAGGTTTCGGTGCTGCTCTCGGTGCTGGTCTCGGCGTCCTCGGAGGCCCGCCGCGGCTCCGGGGTGAGGTGCGCGACCGGGTTCTCGCCGAGCAGGTCGGCGAAGAGGGCGCGGTAGTGGACCAGGGCCTGCCGCAGGTCCTCGGTCTCGGCCTGGCCCTCCCGGCTGCGCCGGCTGATGTCGTGGGCGGAGCGGTAGTGCTCCAGGGTGGCGGCGTGCTCGACGGACAGATCGGCCAGCTGCTCGTCATAGCCACCGGTCGGATATCCCCGTTCGGCGATCAGCCGGGTGACCAACTCGTCAGCGGTCGAGACCGCCTCACCGGGGTTGTCCACGAAGCGGATCTGGACCTCTTCCCAGGCGGCGGAGTACCGGGCCCGGGACTCCGCGGAGAGCGGCTTGAGTTCGAGCTGCGAGTGCCGCTTGGTGCGCTCGTGCAGTTCCTTCTCCGCCTCGGCGCGGCTGCCGGTGTCGGCGACGACGCGGTCGTACTCGGGGCCGAAGGTCTGCCGCAGCCGGCGCCGGCGCGCGGCCTGGACACCGAACACGACCGCGGCCACTAACAGAAGGACGACGACGATCAGGACGATGGTGAGGGTGGCGGACATCAGGTTCCTCCTTCTTCCACCGTCTGTATGCCCATCCGGCACCCGGCGCCAATCCCCCTCGGGCCGACAAGACTCGGCGAGGTCGCCATCGGCGCCGCCCGGCCGGGTCCGTCGTGAGCCCGACGATCTCGCAAAAAGATCTCGTAGCGATCTAACTGGACAAACAGGAGAGAGGGCCGCGATCCGGCGGCTCCGGGAACTAGCTGAGACGGACGTCATTACGTATTCTTCCGGAGCGCACGCCACGGGCGTGCCGGTCGTCCTCCTCGTCTCGGCCGGTGTCACAGGCGACACGCTGATCGTTTCCTGCCGAACCCCTCGGGCGGAGCTTGATGAGAAGCCGCAACTGGTCGATCCGTTCGAAGATCATCGCGATGGTGGCGGTGCCTCTCACCGCGCTGCTCGCGCTCTGGATCTTCGCGACGTCGGTCACCGCCGGTCCGGCCCTCAACCTGCTCTCCGCGCGGGACGCGGTGGCGAAGCTCGGCGACCCCGGCATGCGGCTCATCTCCCAGCTTCAGCGGGAGCGTCACTACTCGGCCATCTACCAGGCCACCACCCGCCCGGCGAAGACCGAGCTGAGCCGGGAACGGGACGTGACCGACGAACTGGTCGCCGAGCTGAGCCGGGCCGCCGGCGACGCGGACGCCAACGCCGACGTCATGAGGCGGGTCGGCGACCTGTTCACCGAGGTGGACAAGCTCGGCGCCATTCGTCAGGAAGTCGACGACCGCAAGATCAGCTACTTCTACATCGTGCAGAAGTACGACGGCATCATCGATGCCGCGTTCGAGGTCTCACGGACCGCGGCGGTCTTCTTCCACGAGCGGGTGGACCGGGAGACCCGCGGCCTGATCAGCGCCTTCGAGGGCCTGGAATACCTCAGCCGGATCGACGCGCTGCTGGCCGGCGCGAACGCCAACGGCCGCATCGACGCCGAGACCCGCCGGACCCTGATCGAGTACGTCAGCATCCAGCGGTACCTGCTCGCCTCCGGTGTGGCGGACATGCCGCAAGAGTCGCAGGGCGACTACGCGGCGCTGATCACCCACCCGGACTTCGTGCAGCTCGACATCCACATGAACAAGCTGTTCGCGCAGAGCTACGCGGGCGGGCCGCCGCCGGTCAGCGGGATCGACTGGCAGCCCGCCTACAACGACGTGTCGCAGGAACTGCGGAAGTTCACCGAACGGACGGTGGAGGAGGTGGCCGAGGACGCCACCCCGCTGGCCATCGAGATCATCGCCAGGCTGATCCTCGCCGCCGTACTGGGCATGCTCGCCCTGGGCCTCTCGGTCTACGTCTCGATCCGTCTCGGCCGCTCGATCGTCGGCCGGCTGATCCGGCTGCGGCGCGACGCGCTGGAACTGGCGTCCGAGCGGCTGCCCTCGGTGGTCCGGCGACTCCAGCGCGGCGAGATGGTCGACGTCGACGTGGAGACGCCGCCGCTGGAGTACGGCAAGGACGAGATCGGCCAGCTCGGGCACGCCTTCAACGACGTGCAGCGTACGGCCGTGCGGTCCGCGGTCGAGGAGGCGAACGTCCGGCGCGGCATCAACGAGGTGTTCCTCAACATCGCCCGGCGCAGCCAGACACTGCTGCACCGCCAACTGTCCCTGTTGGACAAGATGGAGCGCCGGGAGACCGACCCGCGGGAGCTGGAAGACCTGTACCGGGTCGACCACCTGGCCACCCGGATGCGGCGGCATGCCGAGGACCTGGTCATCCTCGCCGGTGCGGCGCCCGGCCGTGGCTGGCGCAACCCGGTCCCGGTGATCGACGTGGTCCGTGGCGCGATCAGCGAGGTGGAGGACTACAAGCGGGTCGACATCCGTACGATCGCCACCGCCGCCCTCGTCGGCCGCTCCGTCGGTGACGTGATCCACCTGCTCGCTGAGCTGATCGAGAACGCCGCGTCGTTCTCCCCGCCGCACACCCGGGTCCAGGTGATCGGTCAGGTCCTGCCGAACGGCTACGCCGTGGAGATCGAGGACCGCGGTCTGGGCATGACGGCCGAGGCGCTCGAGGAGACGAACCGGCGCCTGGTCGAGCCGCCCGACTTCGACCCGGCGGACAGTGCCCGGCTCGGCCTGTTCGTGGTGGCCCAGCTCGCGAACCGGCACAACATCCGGGTCTCGCTGCGGGCGTCCGCGTACGGCGGCGTGACCGCGGTCGTGCTGATCCCCGGTGACTTGATGAGCTCCGGCGCCGGGGGCAGGGGACCGTCCGGCGCCCTCACCGGCCCGTTGGTCGGCTCCGGCGCCGACGACCCGGCCCGCAACTCGCTCGCCGCCCTCCAGTGGCCGGGCAGCGGTGAGCTGCGGCAGGTCACCGCGACCGGCCGGCGTTCCGTCCTGGACGACGCCCCGGCGCCCGCGGGTGCCGGGACCCCGCCGGTCAACGGCCACCATCGGGCCGCTCCGGAACTCACCGGCCCGGCGCCGAGCGTGGTGGCGGCCGAGTTGAGCGCGGAGGGCCTGGTGCAGCGGCGGCGCGTCCGTAAGCCCGCCGTGCCGCCGCCCGCCGTGAACGGCAGCGCCACCGCCGAGGCGGACAAGACCGTCGACCTGTCGACGCTCGACGAGTTGGCCGCCGGGTTGCCGGTCGCGCCCCGGGCGGTGCCGCGGGGCTCGGGCCCGGCCGCCCCCATGCCCGTCGCTGAGCCGGTCGCCGAGACGCCACTGGTGGAGACCCCGCTGGTGGAGACGCCGAAGCCGGAGGTCGGCGAGGACGGGCTGCCGCGCCGGGTCCGGCAGGCCAACCTGGCGCCGCAACTGCGCCAGCCCGTCGTGGATGTGGAGTCCACCGCACCGGTCCGCAGCCCGGAGAAGGTGCGCTCCCTGATGAGCGCCCTGCAACTGGGCACCAGGCGTGGTCGCGCCGATGCGGCCCGCGAGGGGTCCACCGATTCCGGATCTTCCGTCGTCGGACACGCCGTGGAGCCTGACGGTGTGACGTCCTCCGATGCGGATACCGTCAGTTTCCCGTCTGCCGTGCACGCCGCGGCAACCGGGCAGAAAGCACCATCCGGGCCGGAGGCCGGCGTGAACGGCGAACACGCCGATGGTCCCGGGGAGAACCTCATGCTGGAGAAGGACGCATAAGTGGCAACGACGAAGCAGAGCGCGAATCTCACCTGGCTCCTCGACGACCTCGTCGAACGCGTGCCAACCGCGCAGCAGGCGGTGGTTCTCTCGGCCGACGGCCTGATGCTCGGCTCCTCGGCCGCGATGGACCGTGAGGACGCGGAGCATCTCTCGGCGATGGCGGCCGGTTTTCAGAGCCTGGCCAAGGGGGCGAGCCGGCACTTCGACGCCGGTGCGGTCCGCCAGACGGTGGTGGAGATGGAGGAGGCCTTCCTCTTCGTCACCGCGGCCGGGCAGGGCGCGTGCCTGGCCGTGCTGGCCTCGGCCGACGCCGATCTGGGCCTGATCGCCTACGAGATGGCGATGCTGGTCACCCGGGTCGGCCAGACGATGGCCGCCCCCGAACGGTCGGTGCTGTCACCGTCCGACCTCTTCTGAGCAGCCGCGTGTGACTCACGACTGGCTGGACAACGATGCGGGCCCGGTGGTGCGTCCCTATGCGATGACTCAGGGGCGTGTCGCCCCGGCGGACTGCGACTTCGACCTGGTCGCCTTCGTCGTGGCGACCGTCCCGGATCTGACCTCGGGGACGCATCTGCAGCCGGAGCACCACGCCATCGTGGCCGCCGCCTGGGAGCCGATCTCGGTGGTGGAGCTCTCGTCCCAGCTCGACCTGTCGGTCGGCGTGGTCCGCGTGTTCCTCGGTGATCTACGCTCAGCGGGTCTCATCTCGCTGTACGAACCCCCGGCTGCCACGCAGCCGCATGACGTCGACGTACTCAAGGCGGTTGTCAATGGACTCCGTGCGCTCTGACCGCAACGGCGGATCGTCGCGCATTCCCGTCGCTCTCAAGATCCTCATCGCGGGTGGGTTCGGGGCGGGTAAGACCACGATGGTCGGATCGGTGAGTGAGATCCGGCCCCTCCAGACCGAAGAGGTCCTCACCGGCGCGGAGGGGGCCGATGACGTCTCCGGCGTCGAAACCAAGACGACCACGACGGTCACCATGGACTTCGGCCGGATCACGATCACCGAGGACCTCCAGCTCTACCTGTTCGGCACGCCGGGCCAGGACCGTTTCTGGTTCCTCTGGGACGAGTTGTCCCAGGGTGCGCTCGGTGCCGTGGTGCTGGCGGACACCCGCAGGCTGGCCGACTGCTTCCCGTCGATCGACTACTTCGAGCAGCGTGGCACGCCGTTCGTGGTGGCGGTGAACTGCTTCGACACCGAGCACCAGTTCGCGCCGGAGGCGGTTGCCCGGGCTCTCGACCTGGACCCGGATGTGCCGGTCGTCCTCTTCGACGCCCGGAACCAGGTGGCCGCCCGCAACGTGCTGATCGAGCTGGTGGAGTACGTGGCCCGGCGCCAGCTCGCCGCGGCGGCCAGCCGGTGAGGCGCCGCCGGATCGTCGTGGCCGCCGGCCGCTAGAGCGCCGGCGGCTGCAGTGTCATCTGCTCCGGCGGAACGCAGATCAGCCAGGGGCTGAGCCGCCGGACGGTCCGCTGCGGCAGCAGGCCGCGCATCGGCAGTTCCGCCGGGCTGCTGTACGGGCCCCGCTCGTATCGGTCGAGGACGATCCGGTGTGCCTCGATCGGGCTGATCCCCTGCAGCCGGGCCACTTCCTGGACCGGCGCGTGGTTGAGGTCGACGAGCCCGCCGTCGTCGAAGGACCGCAGCAGGTCGGGCCGCCCGATCCCGGCCTGCCGGGCTCCGCCGGGGTTGATCGCGGCGAACTGGCGGGCCAGTTCCCGCCGGGCCCGGGCGCGGTGGTTGTCGCCGGGGTGGGCGGCGAGAACCGCCCCGTGCACCGCGGCGACCGGGATGAGGAGGAACCCGATCATGATGCCGGCTTCCTCGGTGGGGTTGAGCGGTTCGATCTCGACGTTGCTCGGGTCGATCAGCATCAGGAACATCATCGTGACGAACATGGCGAAGTAGCCGGCCGCGACGATGACATCGCGCCGGGTCCGCCGCTGGACCGCCGCGTAGGCGAAGTAGAGCCAGCTGCCGAGCGAGCAGGTGACCAACGGCAGCATCGCGGCGAGGACCACCTCGGCCCAGGGAACGCCCTGGCGGCGAGGCGCGAACAGATGTCCGGGCAGGGGTCCGGCGCCCGACCATGCCGGCGGGTGCGGCGGCGCGGCGGCGTACGGAGCTTGCTGGTGCGCAGCGGCCTGGTGTGGGATCGGCGAGTGCGTGGCCGGTGAGTACGGCGCCGGCGAGTAGGGCGCGGGGGAGGAGGGCGGCGGCGAGTACGGCTGCACGCTCACCGGATCGGCCGGTGGCGGGGTGGGTTCCTGACGGCCGGCCCACGGGTCGACCGGCTCGGTGTAGAACGGCTCGTTGCGCAGGATCCGCCGGTGCGTCTCCTGGAGCCGATCGCCCGGTTCGGCGCCGAGCTCCTCCAGGAAATACGCGCGGGCGTCGCGGAACACGGCCAGCGCCTCCGCCTGCCGCCCGCTCTGGTGCAGCGCGATCATCAGCTGTGCCCGCAGGCCTTCACGCAACGGGTACTCACGGATCAGGCGGGACAACTCGGACACCAGGCCGGTCTCGCCGCCGCGGGCCAGCCCGATCTCGGCCCACATCTCCCAGGCCGCGGCCTGTTCGTCGGCGAGCCCGTCGCGGGCGGCGTCGAAGAGCGGGCCGGTGAGGCCGCCGAGTGGTTCGCCGTGCCAGAGGTCGAGGGCGCGCCGCACGGTGCCGGCGGCGTCCTCGTGGCGGCCGGCCCGGCGTTCGGTGTCGGCGCGGGCCAGGGCGGCCCGGAAGTCGTCGACGTCGAGGGAGCCGACGTGCAGCACGTACCCGCCGTCGGTGAGCGCGAGCAGCTCGCCGGGGGTGCGCGGCGAGCGGTCCGGGTCGAGCACCCGCCGCAGACCGGCCACGTACTTCTGGACGACGTTGGTGCCGTTCTCCGGCGGTTCGTCGCCCCAGACGGCGTCGACGATGCGATGGGTCGGCACCGGACGGCCGGGATTCAATAGCAGGACGGCGAGGACGGCGCGCTGCTTGGCCGGGCCCAGGTCGAGCTGACGGCTGTCCCGGAAGGCGCGGACGACGCCTAGGATCTCGAACCGCAGCGGGCTGGCCGCCGACTCGTCGGTCACCTAGCACCCCCTGCTTGACCTGGGCGTTCCTTCCGACGGCAGCGGAACCGCAGCCGGCAGCAGCATAGCCGCAGCGCGGCGGCAGCCGTCGTGAGGAGCCTTTCGTCTCATCAACGCATCGCGTACCCCCGTGAGGAAAGACGAAGTGATGAAGGTTTTCACCAAGCGCATGGCTTTGGCCGGCGCTCTGCTGTTCACCGGTACCGCCCTGGCCGCCTGTGGCGGCGGTGAGACCGCCAAGGAGACGGGCGCCGCCGCCAAGGAGACGGCCAAGCCGGTCTCCGCGGCGACCACTCTGGCGAAGGGTGTGCCGACCGCCAAGACCCCCGCGTTCCGCTACGCGATCAAGGGTGGGCTGCAGTCGCTCTCCGGCGTGCTGGACGCCCCGAACAAGGCGCTCACCACCGACGTGTCGGAGAAGATCCCGGACAGCAAGATCACTTTGAACATGAAGTTCCTGATCGTCGACGACAAGGCGTGGGCCAAGATCGCCTTCGACGGCGCGAAGGCCGGTGACGGCCTGCCCGCGATCCCGAAGAAGTGGATGCTCCTGGACCAGTCGAAGCTCGCCTCCGACTCGTCCGAGGACCTGACCTACCAGGGCGAGACCGATCCCGGTTACGTCAGCACCCTGTTGGAGGCCGCCGCCGACCTCAAGGAGATCGGCAGCGGCACCTACGCCGGCACCACCGACCTGACCAAGTCGGAGGAGGCGGAGATCGTCGACAAGGCGACCCTGACCGCGCTCGGCGAGAAGGCCAAGAGCGTCCCGCTGAAGCTGACCGTGGACGCCGAGGGCCGCATCGCCAAGGCCGTCGTCGAGATCCCGGCGGCCGGCAAGACCAAGGCCGCCACCTACGAGGTCACCTACGACCAGTACGGCGCCGCCGCCGCGATCAAGGCGCCGACCGACGTGGTCAAGGCCACGGCGGACGTCTACGAGATGCTGAACGGCTGATCCGCCGGACCGGTGGACACCACCGGCGTCAGCGCGGGTGATTACGGGGGCCCGTGCCGCCGCCGGTGGTGTCCTGCCGTGCGTTCCCGCCGTTCTGTGGTGGGATCGAGACATGGGTTCAAGCCATGAATACGTCTTCGTCGGCTGCTACACCGGGGACAAGGGAGGCGACGGCGACGGCATCACGCTGCTGCGGCGTGATCCGGCGACCGGGGATCTGACCCGGCTCGGCCTGGCCGCGCGCACCCCGTCACCCTCCTTCCTGGCGCAGCACCCCACCCTCCCGGTCCTGTACGCGGTGAACGAGCTGGACCAGGGCACCGTCTCGGCCTTCTCGGTCGCGCCGGACTGCTCGCTGATCCCGCTGGCGGTGCGCCCGACCGGCGGTTCGGATCCGTGCCATCTGGCGGTGACCGCCGACGGCCGGCATCTCGTCGTGGCGAACTATTCGAGCGGGTCGGTGTCCGTGCACCCCCTCGATTCCGAAGGCTCCCCCGGGGAGCGCAGTGACCTGCTGACGCTGGCCGGCTCCGGGCCGGACCCGGAGCGTCAGTCCGGACCGCACGCTCACCAGGTGGTGCCGGACGGCAACGGCGCCGACGTTCTGATCTCCGACCTCGGGTCGGACCGGGTGTGGCGCTGCCGGCTGGACCCGATCTCGGGCCGGCTCGGTGTCCCGGAGGCGGCCGTCGAGGTGAAGCCGGGCACCGGCCCCCGTCATATGGTGCGCTCGGCCGACGGCGCGTTGCTGCTTGTCGGCGAGCTGACCGGGACGCTCAACTGGTACCGCCCGGCCGGTGGCCCCACGCTCGAACTGCGCGGTGAGGCGGGCGCCAGCACATCCGCGGGCCCGGTCCATCCCTCGGAGATCACGATGGGCCGCGACGGCCGGTTCGTCTATGTGGCGAACCGGGGACCGGACACCGTCTCCGCCTTCTCCTGGGACGGCGACACCGTCACGATGATCGCCGAGGTGCCCGTTGACGGGGTGTGGCCGAGGCACATGGTTCTCCTCGGGGATCACCTCTACGTAACCAATCAGCGTTCACACAACGTGACCGTTTTCCGCATCGACCCGGAGACCGGAATCCCGGCCGTGCAAGGTGAGCCGACGGGTGAGCCGACCCCGACCTGCCTGCTCCGCTGGATTTCGCCGATGATCAGACCATAGGGAAGATCGGACAGTCCGGCGTGTCGGTGATTCAAGCGGGCAAACCCGGCGCGCCGCAGGTGAAAGTCGATACCCAGCGGTATGGCGTCATCACTCTCGGTGTTTGCTAGATCGGAAAACATCAATCTGAGTAATTTTCGTCCGAACGTATATGGCATTCAGCTTCGGACATGCGCACTATGGGACGCGTGTCTGGCCGCCATCGTAGAAACTTCAATTCCAAGGGAGCGGGCGTCGTCGGAGGTGCGATGGCGATAGTCGTCGTAATTGCGGGGACGTACGTGGGCTATCAACACGTTGCCGACTCCTCTTGCACCGGCTCAGTGAACCTGACTGTCGCCGCGACCCCCGAGATCGCCCCTGCCATCAAGCAGGTCGCCGAGCAGTGGCGCCAAGGAGGCGCCGAGGTCGGTGGCACCTGCGTCACGGTGACCGTGGACGCGCAGAACGCGTCGACGGTCGCCGGCGCCGTCTCGCGTGACCACTCGGTCTCGCTCGTCGGCCTCGACCCCGCGCCCGACGCGGTCCAGGCGCCCGACGTCTGGGTGCCCGACTCGACGACCTGGCTGCAGCGCCTGCAGACCGAGGCCGCCGGCTTCCTGCCCAGCGAGGTCACCTCGGTCGCGCAGAGCCCGCTGGTCCTGGCCGCGCCCGAGCCGGTCGCACAGCAACTGGGCTGGCCGAGCAAGAAGATCGGCTGGACCGATCTGATGGGCAACTTCACCTCCGACGAGCCGCTGGCCGTCGGCATCATGAACCCCACCGTGGACGCCTCCGGGCTCACCAGCCTGCTGGCGATCAGCCAGGCGGTCGGCGCGAACACGCCGGAGGGGGCCGAGGCCAAGACGCGGGCGATGACCGCCCTGTCGACGAACAAGTTCCAGCTTCGCGAAGAGTTGATGGCGAAGTTCCCCAAGTCGCAGGCCGACCTGGCCAACTCCGACTCGGTGCTCCTGGCGCCGGTGTCCGAGGAGGACGTGGTGGCCTACAACGCCCAGCGTCCGGCCATCCAGCTCAGCGCGATGTACCTGGAGCCGAGCCCGGCGCCGCTCGACTACCCGTACACGATCATGCCGCAGCTGGTCGACCAGCAGAAGTCGGCCGCCGCCAAGGGCCTGCTGGAGCAGCTCACCGCGGCCGCGGCCAAGGACACGCTCGCCGCGGCGGGCCTCCGCGCCCCCGACGGTACCTACGGCGCGAGCTTCGCGGCTCCGATGGGCGCCCCGCAGGCCTCGCCGGCGGTCGCCGCCACCGCCAGCAAGTCGGCGAGCGGTGGCACCGCCGCCGCGGCCGGCAGCGGTGCGGCCCTCAGTGCGGTGGTCGGCAGCTGGATCGCCATCACCACGCCGGGCCGGGCGCTGACGGTGTTCGACACCTCGGGCTCGATGGCGATCAAGGTGCCGACCGCGAACGGCGCGAGCCGGGCTCAGGTCACGCAGGCGGCCGCGCGGACGGGTCTGGGCCTGTTCAGTGACAAGTGGTCGGTCGGCGTGTGGAAGTTCTCGACGAACGAGGACGGCGAGAAGCCCTACAAGCAGTTGGTGCCGATCAGCGCGCTGAGCACGGGCCGCCCGGCGCTGCAGTCGTCGATCGACAAGCTGAACCCGACGGAGACCGGTGGCACCGGCCTCTACGACACGCTCCTGGCCGCGTACAGCCACGTGAAGAAGGACTGGACCAAGGGCAAGATCAACTCGGTCATCCTCTTCACCGACGGCAAGAACGACTACGCCGCGGGCCTCAAGCAGGACGTGTTCCTCAGCGAGCTCAAGAAGCAGCTCGACCCCACCAAGCCGATCCGGGTGATCCTCATCGGCATCGGCAACGAGGTCAGCGAGCAGGAGCTCAAGACCATCCAGTCGGTGGACGAGAAGAACTTCGGCGTCTTCATCGCCGATGACCCGACCAAGATCACCACGATCTTCGCGCAGGCGATCGGTTCGCGTACCGGCGTGAAGTAACCCCTCGAGCCAGGCACGCCGCGGCCGCCGTCCGACCGGACGGCGGCCGCGGTCTTTCCCGGTTCAGCGTCCCTGCCGGGCAACCGGTCCGTCCGTTCTTCTTCGGCGTACGCCCCCCCGCGCCCCCATCGCACGCAAGAGGCCCCCACAGGAGCCGTCAGGTGAGACGGCGGAGCCAGGTGGCGGGATCCTCCCGTACCCCCCGGATGATCGTGTCCGCCGCTCCCCGCATCGCCGCGTCGGCCCCGAGCGACGCCGGCCGCAGCACGACCGGCGCGAGCGCCGAGGTCAGCACCCGCGCCCGCAGCTCGGCCTCGATGCCGTCGCGCAGCGAGGCGAAGATCGGCGCATAGGCCCCGCCAAGCACGATCACCGGCACGTCGAGCAGGTTGACCACCGCGGACAGCGCGATGCCGAGGGCGGCCGCGGCGAGCGGCTCCCCGGCGTCGAGGGCTTCCTGCCCGGCGTACTGTTCGAGGCAGCCGCGCGCGCCGCAGCGGCAGGGCCGCCCGTCGGGATAGACCGTGACGTGCCCGATCTCCCCGCTCCAGCCGCGCACTCCGCGGTAAAGCTCGCCGTCGAGGACCAGCCCGGCGCCGATGCCGATCTCGCCGGAGACGTAGAGGAACGAGTTCTCCTCCCCGGGGCGCGAGTGGCCGGAGCCGGCGCCAGGGGGAGAGTGGTGCCCTGCCGGGTCGCCGCCGGCCACCCGCAGCTCGCCGAGCGCGGCGAGGTTGGCCTCGTTGTCCACGGTGATGGGCAGGTCGGCCAGTTCGGGGATGCCGAGCAGCGCCTGGACGGCGTCGACGTCCTGCCAGCCGAGGTTGGGCGCCACCCGGACCAGCCCGCCGGCGACCAGGCCGGGGACGGCGAGCGCGGCTCCCGCGACGATCAGGCCGTCGGTCTCGGCGGCGTGCCGGGCCCGGGCGGCGAGCGAGCCGAGCGCGGCGAGGGCCTGCGCCGGGTCGGCGGGCCGCTGGTCGGCGTGCTCGACGTGCCGGTGGCGGACGGCGCCGGTCAGGTCGACGACGCAGGCCGCCAGGTAGTCGACGTTGATCTCCAGGCCGAGGCCGGCCGGCCCGGTGGAGGTGAGTGCGAGCCCGGCCGCGGGACGGCCGGCGCCGGTGCGCGGTGGCGGGTCGACCTCGACCAGCAGCCCACCGGCCAGGAGGTCGTCGACAAGGGCGGAAACGGTCGCGCGGGTGAGTCCGGTGGCCGCTGAGACTGCTGCCCGAGATGGCGGATTCGCACTGTTTGCCACAGTGTGCAGCACCAGCGCGAGATTATGGGCGCGCACGCTGGACTGGCGCACCGGTGTCGTGGAGGCGCTCAACACGCCCTTGACAGTGCCACACCGCGGTCAAATAATTCAACCAATAAACAAATCCCCGTCGTTACGCACTGTTTCGTGGAGGTAACCCGTGTCCGTCCAGGCCACACGCGATGACAAGTTCTCCTTCGGTCTCTGGACCGTCGGCTGGCAGGCCCGTGACCCGTTCGGTGACGCCACCCGCCCGGCCCTCGACCCGGTCGAGGCGGTGCACAAGCTCGCCGAGGTCGGCGCCTACGGCATCACGTTCCACGATGACGACCTGGTGCCGTTCGGCGCCGACGCGCAGACCCGCGACGGCATCGTCGCCGGCTTCAAGAAGGCGCTCGACGAGACCGGCCTGATCGTCCCGATGATCACCACCAACCTGTTCACCCACCCGGTGTTCAAGGACGGCGGCTTCACCAGCAACGACCGCTCGGTCCGGCGCTACGCGCTGCGCAAGGTGCTGCGCCAGATGGACCTCGGCGCCGAGCTGGGCGCGAAGACCCTGGTGCTGTGGGGCGGCCGCGAGGGCGCGGAGTACGACTCGGCCAAGGACGTTCAGGCCGCCCTCGACCGCTACCGCGAGGCGCTCAACCTGCTCGCACAGTACTCGGAGGACCGCGGCTACGGCTTCCGTTTCGCCATCGAGCCGAAGCCGAACGAGCCCCGCGGCGACATCCTGCTCCCGACCGCCGGTCACGCCATCGCGTTCACGCAGGAGCTGGACCGTCCCGAGCTGTTCGGCATCAACCCCGAGGTGGGCCACGAGCAGATGGCCGGCCTCAACTTCACCCAGGGCATCGCCCAGGCGCTGTGGCACGGCAAGCTCTTCCACATCGACCTGAACGGCCAGCACGGCCCGAAGTACGACCAGGACCTGGTCTTCGGCCACGGCGACCTGCTCAGCGCGTTCTCCCTGGTCGATCTGCTGGAGAACGGTGGCGTCGACGGCGCCCCGGCCTACGACGGCCCGCGCCACTTCGACTACAAGCCGTCGCGCACCGAGGACTTCACCGGCGTCTGGGAGTCGGCCAAGGCCAACATCCGGATGTACCTGCTGCTCAAGGAGCGGGCCAAGGCGTTCCGCGCCGACCCGGAGGTCCAGGAGGCGCTGGCCGCGGCCAAGGTGGCCGAGCTCGGCACGCCGACCCTCAACGCCGGCGAGACCTACACCGACCTGCTCGCCGACCGGTCCGCGTTCGAGGACTACGACGCCGACGCCGCCGGCGCCCAGGGCTACGGCTTCGTCAAGCTCAACCAGCTCGCGATCGAGCACGTTCTCGGGGCCCGCTGATCATGGCTCTGGTGGCCGGGATCGACAGCTCCACCCAGTCCTGCAAGGTCGTGATCCGTGACGCCGAGACCGGCAAGCTGGTCCGGCAAGGCCGGGCGGCGCATCCGGACGGCACCGAGGTGCACCCGGACGCCTGGTGGTCCGCGCTCCAGCAGGCGATCGTCCAGGCCGGCGGTCTGGACGACGTGGCCGCCGCCTCGGTCGCCGGGCAGCAGCACGGCATGGTCGCGCTCGACGAGTTCGGTGAGGTGGTCCGCCCGGCTCTGCTGTGGAACGACACCCGCAGCGCCGGTGCGGCCGCCGACCTGATCGCCGAGCTGGGTGGCGGCGACAAGTGGGCGGACGCGGTCGGCATCGTGCCGGTCGCCAGCTTCACTCTGACGAAGCTGCGCTGGCTGGCCCGCAACGAGCCGTCGAACGCGGCCCGGGTGGCCGCGGTCTGCCTGCCGCACGACTGGCTGACCTGGAAGCTGTCCGGTTCGACGTCCTTGAGCGACTTGCGCACCGACCGCAGTGACGCCAGCGGCACGCTCTACTGGTCGGCGAAGACCAACGAGTACCGGCACGACCTGCTGGAACTCGGCTTCGGGCGTTCGCTGATCGTGCCGGAGGTGCTCGGCCCGACCGGGATCGCCGGTCGCCTGCCCAACGGCGCGCCGCTGGGGCCGGGCGCCGGTGACAACGCGGCGGCGGCTCTGGGCACCGGTGCGCTGCCCGGCGACGTGATCGTCTCGATCGGCACGTCCGGCACCGTCTTCGCCTCGTCGGAGGTCGCGCCGAACGACCCGACCGGCACGGTCGCCGGCTTCGCCGACACCACCGGCCGGTTCCTGCCGATCGTGGTCACGCTCAACGCGGCCCGGGTCCTCGACGCGGCCGCCAGACTGCTGAAGGTCGACCACGACGAGCTGTCCCGGCTGGCGCTCACCGCGGAAGCGGGCGCGGACGGCCTGGTTCTCGTGCCCTACCTGGAGGGCGAACGCACCCCGAACCGGCCGGACGCGACCGGTGCGATCCACGGGCTCACCCTGCGGACGTCGACGCCGGCGCACCTGGCCCGGGCCGCTGTCGAGGGCATGCTCTGCGCCCTCGCCGACGGGCTGGACGCCCTGATCGCTACCGGCGCCCAGGCGAGGCGGATCGTGCTGGTCGGCGGCGGGGCGCGCAGCGAGGCGGTCCGCCGCATCGCGCCCGCGCTCTTCGGCAGGCCGGTCGTGGTACCGCCGCCCGGCGAGTACGTCGCCGACGGCGCGGCCCGCCAGGCAGCGTGGATCACCGTGGGCGGGGACGTTCCGCCCGCCTGGTCGGCGGAGACCCCCGCGGTGTACGAGGACACGAGCGTCCCGTTGATCCGCGCCCAGTACGCGTCCGCCCAGCACGCGGTCCTGGACCGTCCCCGGTAACCCACCGCGGCCGGCTGCCGGCGCTGTCTCCCGCGAGCTGAGACAGCACCGACAGCCGGCCACCGCCTCGGATTCTGTTCGAGGATTTTCGTTGTCGCGTGGCCGTCGCGGCATCTACGTGCACAGGAACACCGGTCGACGTCCCCCTCGGCCGTCATCCCCTGTACGTAGGAAGGACCGCAATGGCAGAGAGAAAGTCCCGCAATCGGGCACTGCTCGGTGTCGCGGCCGCACTGGTCGTACCGGCCGGGCTCGTCGGCGTTTCGATGTTGCCGTCGAACGCGGCGGCCGCCCCGACCGCGGGCAGCACCTATCAACTGGTCGTGAAGAAGAGTGGCAAGTGCCTCGATGTGCCGGCCGCGTCGACGGCGAGCGGCGCGTTGCTGCAGCAGTGGGGTTGTTCGCCGGGTGCGGCCTGGCAGCAGTTCAAGCTGGTCGCGGCGGGCGGCAATGTTCTGCTCCAGAACGTGAACAGCGGTATGTGCCTCGACGTGCCGGCCGGCTCGAAGTCGTCGGGTCAGCGGTTGCAGCAGTGGGGTTGTGCCGGCTCGCAGACCAACCAGCAGTGGAGGGTCGCGGCGTCGGGCGCCGACACGTTCCAGATCATCAACGTGAACAGCGGCCTGTGCGTCTCCGACCAGGGTGCCTCGACCGCGAGCGGCGCGTCGATCATCCAGGAGACCTGCACCGCGAACAGCAACAAGCAGTGGGCGTTCACGCCGGTCACCGGCAGCGGCGCCACGCCCGCCCCGACCGCGACGGCCACCACCGGCGCCTTCACGGTGGCGTCGGACGGTTCCGGGACGTACAGGACGGTGCAGGCGGCGATCGACGCGGTCGGCGCCGGCAACGCCGCCCGTAAGACGATCACCATCAAGCCCGGCACCTACCGGGAGATCGTGACCATCCCGGCGAACAAGCCGTTCATCACGCTCCAGGGCGGCGGTGACTCCTCCGACGACGTGGTGATCGTCAACAACCGCAGCAACGCGGGCGGTTACGGCACCTCGGGCAGCGCCACGCTCTTCGCCAACGGCAAGGAGTTCAACGCCACCAACCTGACGATCTCGAACGACTACGGCGAAGGTTCCCAGGCGGTCGCCGCGAACCTCAACGCCGACCGGCTCGTCTTCGACAACGTCCGGTTCCTCGGCGCCCAGGACACCCTGCTGGTCAACAGTGGTCGCGCCTACGTCAAGGGCGGTTATGTCGAGGGCACCGTCGACTTCATCTTCGGCGGCGGCACCGCGGTCTTCGAGGGCACGAAGATCTACCAGAAGCGGATCAGCGGCGGCCCGATCACCGCGGCCAAGACCGATGCGGGCAACGCCTACGGCTTCCTGTTCTACAAGAGCACCGTGACGGGCGTCGCGAACAACGTCACCCAGCTGGGCCGCCCGTGGGGCCCGAACGCGCAGGTCGTGTTCCGCGAGTGCGACCTGAGCGCCACGATCAGGACCGCCCAGCCGTGGACCGACATGTCGTCCAACTCCTGGAAGAACGCCCGGTTCTTCGAGTACGCGAACAGGGGCCCCGGCGCCACCACCAACAGCAACCGTCCGCAGATGAGCGCGACCACGACCGCCGGCGTCACCTCGCGGAAGAGCGCGGTCACGGCCGCCGCCTTCACCCCGCAGAAGTTCCTCGCGGGTTCGGACGGCTGGAACCCGGCCACGCCGGCTCCGGCGGCAGCCCCCACGGCGACGTCGACCACCGCCCCGGCAGCGTCGGCCGGCCGTGCCTGGGCCTCGGCCCCGGACGGCTTCGCCTCCACCGGCGGCGGCACCACCGGCGGCGCGGCCGGCGCCACGGTCACCGTCTCGTCGCTGGCGGATCTGACGAAGTACGTCACCGCGACCGAGCCTTACGTGATCAAGGTGGCCGGCGCCATCACGATCACCCCGAAGGGCACCGAACTCAAGGTCACGTCGAACAAGACCATCGTCGGCGCCGGCACCAGCGGCGAGATCGTCGGCGGCGGCTTCTTCCTCGGCGCCGGCGTCAGGAACGTCATCATCCGGAACCTGACCATCCGGGACACCGAGATGACCGAGGACGACCCGGGCGACAAGACCTACGACTACGACGCCATCCAGATGGACACCGCGGATCACATCTGGATCGACCACAACAAGATCACCCGGATGAACGACGGCATGATCGACAGCCGTAAGGACACCACGTACCTGACGGTGTCCTGGAACATCCTGGACGACGGCAACAAGGCGTTCGGCATCGGCTGGACCGACAACGTGACCGCGCGGATGACGATCCACCACAACTGGATCAAGAACACCAGCCAGCGCAACCCCAGCACCGACAACGTCGCCTACGCGCACCTCTACAACAACTACCTGCAGAACATCACGTCGTACGGCAACCTGTCGCGCGGCGGCACGAAGATGGTTCTGGAGAACAGCTACTTCGACAAGGTCGCCAACCCGTACAACGTGGACGACCTGACGAAGGGCCAGCTCAAGCAGAGCGGCAGCATCGTCATGAACTCCACCGGCAAGCAGGTGACGAACGGCCCGGCGTTCACCCCGAGCAGCTTCTACCCGTACACCCTGGACGCCGCCGCCGACGTCCCCGCGCTGCTCGGCAAGTACGCCGGCCCGCAGGCGAACATCGGCAACTGATCATCCCCCGAGCGATGGGGGAGAGCGGCGCCGCGTGGGGTGGCGCCGCTCTTCCGCATCCGCTCCGCGTGCGCGGCGTCAAGCCCCAGCCGGCCGCCGGCGCTGTATCGGGTGAGGGTCGGGGTGTGGCGCTCGGCAGGAGGATGTCAGGGCTAACGTTCACCGGATGACGGGCAAAGGCGGCACGGCACACCGCGTCTACAGCGTGGTGGTCTTCGTCGTCCTGGCCGCCCTCGACAACATCGCGATCGGCATCGTCCCGCCGCTGTACGACAGCATCGGCACCGAACTCGGGGTCAGCGAGGCGCACATCGCGCTGGCCACCACGATCATGTTCCTGATCAGCGCGGTCGCCGCCATCGGATTCGCCTATCTGGGCGACCGCACCGATCGCAAGCCGGTCCTGGTCGGCGGCACGGTGATCTGGGTGATCGGCACCGCCTGGTCCGGGCTGGCCGGCGACTACGTGCAGTTCCTCCTCGCGCAGATGCTGGCGGCGTTCGGGCTCGGCGGGGTCGCCTCGGTCAGCTTCGCGGTGGTCAGCGACCTGATCTCGCCGAAGCGGCGCGGCCTGGTGATGAGCTTCTGGGGGCTGTCGCAGGGCGTCGGCACGCTCTCCGGCACGCTGGCCGGCGGCATCCTGGGCCACGACGACTGGCGGCGGCCGTTCCTGGTGACCGCGGCGGCCGGGCTGGTCGCCACCGCGGCATACCTGTTCACCTTCAACGTGCCGCGCGGCGACAGCCAGCCGGAACTCGCCGGGATCGAGTACGACGAGCGGATCCGGCACGAGGATCTGCCGGTCATCCTGAAACGGCGCACCAACATCTGGCTCATCCTGCAGGGCGGCACCGCGCAGATCGCCTTCGGTTCCCTGGTGTGGCTGCCGGCGCTGTTCCGGGCCCGGGCCGTGGACCAAGGCTACACCGCCGACACGGCGGTGCTGATCGGCAGCGTCTTCGCCACGGTCTTCCAGCTCGGCGCGGCCCTGTCGATCCTCGGCGGCCTGGCCGGGGATCGGCTGCAACGGCGTACGCCCCGCGGCCGGGCACTGGTCGCCTCGATCGGCGTGCTCTCGGCCGTACCCTTCTATGTGGTGTTGTTCTTCATCCCGATGAAGATCACGGTGCCGGACGGCGCCGGGACCGGAGCGGTGATCCGCGGTGTCCTCACCAACGTGGTGACCGAGCCGACCGTCGCGATCTGCCTCGGCGTCGCGGTGTTCGCCCTGATGCTGACCTCGGCGAACTCGCCGAACTGGTTCGCCATGATCGCCGATGTGAACCCGCCGCAGCATCGCGGCACGGTCTACAGCCTCGGCAACCTGGTCAACGGCGTGGGCCGGGCCGGCGGCAACGTGCTGGTGGCGGTCGCGTTCCGCGGGCTCGCCGGGGCGTTCCCGCCGCCGCTGAACTACGCGGTCGGGCTGGCCGCGTTCCAGGTGTTCTTCATCCCGACCGGGATCATGTACTGGCTGGCCAGCAGAACGGTGGCGGCGGACATGGCCGGAACGCACGCCGCCCTGCTGGCTGTCGCCTCAGAACATCACCCGGACGCCTCAGAACGCGGCCGGGACGCCTCAGACGGTGGCCCAGACGGTGACGTCGGTGGGGACGCGGCCGTCGGCGTCCAGGGGCTCGCTGCTCAACAGGATCCGGGCCCCGTGCGGTAGGGACACCGGCTCGGCGCCGAAGTTCGTCACCACGGTCACGTCGCCGTTGCGGAAGGCGAGCGCCTCCACGTCGCCGGCCAGCCAGGCCAGCTCACCCGAACCCAGTTCGTGCTCGCGCCGGGTGGCCAGCGCCGACCGGTACAGCTCGTAGGTCGAGCCCGGCACGTCCACCTGGCGGTCCAGCGCGTACTCGGCCCAGACCGCCGGCTGCGGCAGCCAGCTGGCGTCGGTCGGCCCGAAACCGTAGGACGGGGCGTCCGCCTCCCACGGGATCGGCACCCGGCAGCCGTCCCGGCCCCGTTCGGCGTGCCCGGACCGCTCCCAGGCCGGGTCCTGCCGGGCCTCGTCCGGCAGCGTGGTGTGTTCCGGCAGGCCCAATTCCTCGCCCTGGTAGAGGTATGCCGAACCGGGCAGTGCCAGCATCAGCAGGGTGGCCGCCCGGGCCCGTCGCAGGCCGAGGCCGGTGTCCGGCTGCGGGTCGCCGATCCCGATGCCGGGACGTCGCCCGGTGCCGGCCGGGAAGCCGAGCCGGGACGCGTGCCGCACGACATCGTGGTTGGAAAGCACCCAGGTGGTGGTCGCCCCGACCGCGCCGGTGGCGGCCAGCGAGGTGTCGATCACCTCACGCAGGTCGGCCGGCGTCCAGGGCGCCTCCAGGTAGGGGAAGTTGAACGCCTGGTGCATCTCGTCCGGGCGGACGTACCGGGCGAGCCGCTCCTCGGGCTGTACCCAGGCCTCGGCGACGAGGATCCGGCCGCCGGGGTAGCCGTCGAGGACGGTCCGCCACTGCCGGTAGATGTCGTGCACGCCCTCCTGGTCCCACATCGGCGGCGGCGGGCCGACCGAGTCCAGGCCGCCCAGGATCACCGACGGCGCGGTCCAGTCGGTCAGGGCGGCGTCCTTGATCAGGCCGTGCGCCACGTCCACCCGGAATCCGTCCACTCCCCGGTCCAGCCAGAACCGCAGCACGTCGAGGAACTCGGCCCGGACCTCCGGGTGATCCCAGTTCAGGTCGGGCTGGGAGACGTCGAACAGGTGCAGGTACCACTGGCCGTCCGGCAGCCGTTCCCAGGCGGACCCGCCGAAGACGCTCTGCCACGAGTTGGGCGGTTCCTCGCCGTCGCGGAAGATGTAGCGCTCCCGCTCCGGGCTGCCCGGCCCGGCCGCCAGCGCGGCCCGGAACCACTCGTGTTCGCTGGACGTGTGGTTCGGCACCAGATCCACGATGACCTTGAGGCCCAGGTCGTGTGCCGTGGTGATCAGCTTGTCGGCGTCGCCGAGGGAGCCGAACCGCTGGTCGACGCCGCGGTAGTCGGCCACGTCGTAACCGGCGTCGTGTTGCGGGCTGGGATAGAACGGGGACAGCCAGACGGCGTCGACACCGAGCCGCCGCAGCTGGGGCAGGCGCGCGGTGATGCCGGGCAGGTCGCCCATGCCGTCGCCGTCGGAGTCGGCGAAGGACCGTGGATAGATCTGGTAGATGACCGCGTCGCGCCACCAGGTGTCAGTAGGCATGGCCCCCACGATAGGTCGGGGCTCGTGCTCAGTCGTCGAGGATGGCCGCGAATCGTTCCTCGGCCAGGTCGAGCTGGTCCAGGATGTGCTCCTTCGCCTGGGTGGAGAGCGGGGTGTCCGGGCGCCCGACCAGCTCCCGCAGCTTGGGAACGAGCGGACGGTACTTCTGCGCCGATCGGTACGCCTTGTCCGGCGTGGTGTGGATGACCCCCACCCCGTTGTCGGTGAAGTCGGAGATCTTGATGACCCGGGCCCACGGGTCGTGCTCCAGCTTCTCCGCGACGTGGATGCGGTACTGCTCGTGCTTGTCGCGGTCCGGGTCGTACTCCGGGTTGGTGACCGAGCGGACCAGTTCGGCGACCCGCGGGTTGAACCGGCGGGCCAGCTCGGCGAGCGCCGCCTCGGTCAGCTCGGTGTGCGAGGCGTCCGGCTCCATCCCGCCCAGTTCGGCCGGGTGGTCCTCGACGGCGTCGTGCAGCAGCGCCGCCACCAGCACGTCGATGTCGCGCACCCCGTAGTAGCGGATGATCCGCAAGGTGACCCGGAGCAGGTGGTTCAGGTAGGGCTCACGGACCCGGCGGTCCGCGGCGTGCAGATCGGAGGCGAGAGTGAGGGCCTCGGTCAGCTGCTTGCGCTCGCCGGCGGGGAACGACTCCAGTTCGAGGGCGAACCGGTCACGCAGGCCGGCCTCCCCGTACACCTCGGTGATGGCGTGCAGTGGCATCGAGAGCAGCATCCTTGGCGCCATGTCGAGAAGGTATACCGGATCACGGCTCTGATGGGTTCCGGTCAGCTCCCCGACGTGGCGGGTGGCACGACCGGCGCGGGCGAGGGGGACGGCCGGGGCGACGACCGTGGCCCGGGAGAGGGACGGCTGCCGGCGGCGGCACGACTGCTGGCGACCGCGCGGGCGGCCGGGGTGAGCCGGATGGCGCCCATCGACGCCTGCTTCAGCGACCAGGGCGGCGGAGTCTCGGCGTGCACGCCGCGTTTGGGGGTGCCGGCCCCGTCGGTGAACTCCTCCTCGGTCATCGCCTGCAGGGCGCTCAGCGCCACGCCGACGATGGTGGCCGTGGTGATCAGGATGATCGGGACCAGCATGGTGAGCGGCCGGATGCCGCCCCTGCTGGTGGCCTCCGGATGCAGCTCGATCGACATGGCGGCCATCCCGGTGTAGTGCATGCCGCAGACCGCGAAGGCCATCACCGCGGCGGCGCCGGTGACCTTGGCCCAGCCGCGGACCGAGATGGCGAACCAGAGCGCCACCGTGCATGCCGCGATGGCGATCAGGGCCGAGGCGACCACCAGGACGGGGGAGTAGTGGATGGTGGCGGAGAGGCGGATGCCCTCCATGCCGGTGTAGTGCATCGCGATCACGCCGGTGCCGGTGAGCAGGCCGGCCCCCATGGTCCTGCCGACACTGCGGTTGCCGTGCCCGACCAGCATCAGGCCGATTCCCACGGTCATCACCGCGAATACCAGGCTCAGCAGGGTGTGGATGATGTCGTACCGGACCGGGCTGGCCGGCACGTCGAAGCCCAGCATCGCGGAGAAGTGCATCAGCCAGATGCCGCCGCCCCCGATGGCGAACGCGGCGATCGCCAGCCACCGGTTGCGCCGGCTGCGGTTGTGCGCGTCGCGGGCCCGGGCGGTGCAGAGCAGACCGAGGAACGAACCGAGGAAGGCGAGCAGGTAGGCGGCGATCGGGTTGTAGGCGCCGTAGGTGAAGTGATGGACGTCAGCCACTGGGCTCGCTCCGCGAAAGAATCGGCGATCGTTCGCGGGGATTGAGTCAGATATCAGCGCCTGTCCAACGCACCTTGTGTGCGTCAGTGCCCCGAAAGAGGACCGGGGTCACCGCGGCTATGTCCGGAACGGACCAGGCCGCGGCAACCCCGGTTCAGGCTCGGCTGAATGGGCTGACTAGGGGGATCAGGTGAAGATGCTGACGCCGCCGGGACCGACCAGCAGGCCGACGATGATCAGCACAACACCCCAGAGGATCTGCCGCCGGAACAGGGCGAGTACACCGGCGACCACGAGGATTACGGCGAGAATCCAAAGCAGTAGGTCCATGTCCTGTAAATACCCGGACCCTCGAATTCGGAAACCTCGCCTCAGGCGGGCACGAGTTCCGCATCCACCGATTCGGAGAGCAACTGGTACACGTTGTACGCCTGCTTGATGACCGGGTGGGCGACGTTGCGCACCGGCACCCCACCGGGCGTACGGCCACGCTCCGACCCGTGGTGCGCGTGCCCGTGCAGGGCCAGCGCGGTCGGCGCCGAGTCGATCGCGTTCCCGAGCTGGTAGCAGCCGAGGAACGGGTAGATCTCCAGCGGCTCGCCGACCAGGGTCTCCGGCACCGGCGCGTAGTGGGTGAGGGCCACCAGCGCGTCACACGTCACCGAGCGCAGCGCCTCGCCCAGCCGGGCCGCGATGTCCTCGGTGGTGCCGACGAAGTTCTTCATCTCGCGCTCACCGAAGTTGCTCGCGCAGGCCCCGGCGAACCCGCCGCCGAAACCCTTGGCGCCGGCGATGCCGAGCCGGTGCCCGCGAATCTCCAAAACCGTCGTGGAGCACTCCAGCACGGTGATCCCGGCGTCGGTGAGCACCTCGGTGACCCGCTGCTGCTGGTCGGTCTGATGGTCATGGTTGCCGAGGACCACCACCACCGGTACGGCCAGCCCGCCGAACTCCGTCGCGAAGCACTTCGCCTCCTCGGGCGTCCCGTGCCGGGTCAGGTCGCCGGCGATCAGCAGCGCGTCGGCCCGGTCGGGCAGTTGTTCCAGGGCGGGCCGGTAACGGCCCACCACGTCCTTGTCCACGTGGACGTCGCCCACGGCGGCGATCCGGATCATGAAATCTCCTCCACCTCGCTCGGCGCCTGCGCCCGGGTGATGCCGATGTCACAGGTGATCTCGATCTCGGGGAAGTGCGAGGTGACCTGCCGGCAGATCTCGTCACGCCGCTGGCCACTCTCCACCTCCCCGCTCAGCACCACCTGGTTCTCCCGGCGGTGCACGGTGATGCCCTGCTCAGCGACGCTGTCGTGCTCGGTGAGCAGGCGCTGGATCTCAGCTTCGAGATCGATCTGCTTCGTCATCTCATCCCCCAACCTTGAGTTCCCGCTCGCCGCCGGGGAACGACACGACGTCCAGCCGGTCCAGCAACACCAGGAACGCCTCGGCGTACGGCGAACTGGTGGTCTCCCGGCGGACCCGGTCCCAGTCGATCTGCTCCCGCAGTGAGCGGGCGACCGGCAGCCCGGTCGCGAAGTCGCAGTAGTGCTGGCTGTAGCTGAGCAGCTTGTGCACCATGAGCCGGGTCGCGGAGAGCACCGGCATGTAGATCGCCTCGACGGAGATCTGCTCGGTGTCACGCAGCGTCTCCTCGTCCACCGGGGACTCCACCGGCCGGTAGATCAGGTCCGCCATACGGCCCTCGTCGTAGACCTTGACCAGCCAGTCCTCAGGGGGCTGTTCGGTCTCGAATCCGACCGCGGCCAATTCCTGCAGGGCCCGGTCCTTGTCCTGCTCGCGGATCAGGAAGTCCACGTCGTGATCGCTGGAGTAGCCGCCGCGGGCGTACACCGCGAAGCTCCCACCCAGCGCGAAGGGAATGTCCGCGCTCTTCAGCGTCGAGGCGACGCGCTTCAAGGTGATGGCCAGTCCCTCATCCACACGGTGCGGCATGACGACCCTCCTGTCCCGTTCCGGTGGGTGAACGACTACCCGGAGTCGCGGCACCTTGAACCCTCGCGATCATTCTGGAGGACCGAACCACGCTCGCGGTGCGAAACAGAACGTGCAGGACCGGGCTACCGTCAGTTGGTATGGCCCTCGTCGCGCAGTCCGGACCGTCTCCCACCGCCGCCCGAGGTCCCCGTCGTGTGCCGCGCACCATCGCGCTGGTCGGCATCGACGGCTCCGGCAAGACCACGCAGGCACGTCTCCTCGCTGCCGAGATGCTCGCCGCGGGGCACCCCGCGGCCTATCGCCAGAACGCCGGCGGGCGGCACTGGTTCGGCCGGCTCGCGGTCCTCGTCGGCCGCAGTGACGCCGAGGACCTGTTCGGCCGCCGTGGCACGCTCGCGCTCGAGTCGGTGCTCCGCTGGCTCGCCATCGCCCGGACCCTGCTGCGCCGGGCCGTCCGCCGGGAGGTCGCGGTGATGGACCGGTACGCGGTCTGCCAGTTCGCCAGCCTCCGCGCCCACGGCGCCCGGCCCTGGGCGGAGTGGAGCGCCCGCCTGGCCTACCGGCTCTTCCCCCGGCCGGACGTGACGTTCCTCCTCTCGGTCGACCCGGAGGTCGCCCAGGAGCGGATCGAGCGGCGCGGTTACGACACCGAGACGATGGACTACCTGCGGGCCGCGGCCGACGCCTACCGCTCCCTGCCGGAGTACCCGACTTTCGTCGTGATCGACGCCAACGGCACTCTCGAGCAGGTCACCAAGGCGCTCAAGGCCGAGATCGGGCTGGATCAGGCCTGACCGTAAACAGGAATCTGAGCGCCGGTGGTCGGGCCCGAGGCGTCCGAGGCGAGGAAGAGCACCACGTCGGCGATCTCGGCCGGGCTCACCCAGCCGCTGGGGTCGGCGTCCGGCATGGCGGCCCGGTTCGCCGGGGTGTCGATCACGCTGGGCAGTACGGTGTTGCAGCGCACCCGCTGCTTGCGGTACTCGACGGCGACCGCTCCGGCGAAGGCCAGCACGGCGGCCTTGGCGGTCACGTAACCGGCCGCGCCGGGGAACGGGGAGACCGCGGCGCGCGACGAGACGCAGACCACCGAGCCGCCACCGGCCGTGACCAGGTGCGGCAGGGTCGCCGCGGTGATGAGGTACGTGGGCCGCAGGTTGACCGTCAGCATCGCCTCGAAGTCCTCGACCGGGGTGTCGGCGACCAGGCCGCTTCCGGCGTACCCACCGACCAGGTTGACGACCGCCCGCAGCGGGGCCTCCGGGTCGCCGGCCGCCACGTCGGCCGCGGCCTGGACGTCGGCCCGAACCGTCAGATCGGCGTCCACCGCGATCGCTCCCTCGGGGAGCCGGCCGGCCGTTCCCGGCCGCACCGGGGCCACCACCCGCCAGCCGGCGGCCAGGAACGCGCTGATCGTGGCGGCGCCGAGTCCGCCGGTACCGCCGGTCACCAGAGCCGTACGCGTGGAAATCATGCGACTAGCCTGTCACACCCTCGTGAGTGTGCTTTTCCTCACTCACCCTCGGACATGGGCGCCACCTGGGAATGTTCCGGGCGGATCCGGCGTCACCCGTGCGGGCGATCGGAGAAGTGGCGTGGTGAGGCGCATTGTGACCGATGGTCCTGTTCGGCCCGGCGGACCCGGGATGTTTCGCGGGGCGTTTGTTTCAGGCTCGTCGTTGCCCGGCCGATGCTGCACATGAACCCCAGGAGCACAAAGCCCGTACTCCAGGGTGACGAGTATCGCGGGGCCCGGGGTGATGCCCGTCGCTGTGACGATGAGAGGCCGATGGTGTCATGAAGCGAGTAGAGGGTATCCGATCGTCTGCACGACGATCGCGACGATGCCGGATTCAGCTTCCGCGCACTGGGCTCACAGGTACCACCCAGGCATTCGTGACACTTTCGATCCACCAGCCGGAATCAGTGCGGCCAGCAATTTGTTGTGTAGATGTCAGCAACCGCAATGCACGAGCTGCGGACGTTACGGGAGAGGGCTGATGGACGCAGGTAATGCCCGTAACAGGGTTAGTGACGGCAATGAGGGGACCGTGGGCAACGTGGAGAAGAACACCGTGATGCGTACCGATCAGGTTGCCGAAGAGCGCGACCTCGTCGGAGTCTACCTGCACGAGATCTCCCGGACGCCGTTGTTGGACGCCGCGCGGGAGGTCGAGCTCTCCAAGGCGATCGAGGGCGGCCTCTACGCCGAGCACCTGCTCGAAACGGGCGAGGTCCGGCGCGGTGTCAGCCGGGAGGAGCTGGAGCGCCTCGTCGCCGAGGGCCAGCGCGCGAAAGACCTGTTCATCCGAGCCAACCTCCGCCTGGTCGTCTCCATCGCACGCCGCTACGTGCGGTCGGGCATGCCGATGCTGGACCTGATCCAGGAGGGCAACACCGGCCTGGTCCGCGCCGTCGAGAAATTCGACTACGAGCGCGGTTACAAATTCTCCACCTACGCCACCTGGTGGGTGCGTCAGGCGATCAGCCGCGCCATCGCTCAGCAGGAGCGCACCGTTCGGCTCCCCGTGCACCTCGTCGAGGACGTCAACCGGATGCGCAACGTCACCCGGCAGCTGGTGCGCGAGCTGGGCGCCGACCCGGAGCCCGACCAGATCGCGGCCGCGCTGGGCGTGACCGTCGAGCGGGTCAACGAGCTCACCCGCTGGGCGCAGGACACCGTCTCGCTGGACACCCCGGTCGGCGACGACGGCGACACCAACCTCGGTGACCTGGTGGCCGACAGCGACGCCCCGAGCCCTGAGGAGATCGTCCTCAACGCGCTGGAGCGTCAGCGCATCGAGGGCCTGCTCAACCACCTGGACGACCGGTCGGCCGGCATCATGCGGGCGCGGTACGGCCTGGAGGACGGCCGCGAGCACTCGCTGACCGAGGTGGCCTCCCGTTTCTCACTGAGCCGCGAGCGGATCCGTCAGCTGGAGATCCAGGCCCTCGGTCGGCTGCGCGAGCTGGCTCGGGCCGAGGGCCTGCAGGCCGCCTGACAGGCCCACTGAAACGATCAAGGCCGGCACCCTCGCGAGGGGGCGCCGGCCTTTTCCGTGTCTTTGGTGGTGCGGGGGTCCGGCAGGCCCTGAGGCGCCGTCCCAACGACGTTGAGACGGCCCTGAGAGCCGGCCGGACCGATCGCCTACTTGATCCGGCCGTAGCCGTTCGGCGTCATGATGTTCATCGTCCGATGCAGCACGTCCCGGCCGGCTGACGGCGCGTCGATTATCTTGCCGCCGCCGACATAGATGGCGACGTGCTGATTCGATCGATAGAAGATCAGGTCGCCCGGCTGGAGGTCGGCCTTGCTGATCCGGACGGTGGCGCTGTACTGCGCGGCGGCATTGTGAGGCAGTGACTTGCCCGCCGCCGCCCAGGCTGCCGAGGTGAGACCCGAGCAGTCGTAGGAGTTCGGTCCCGCGTCGCCGAAGCCGTACGGCTTGCCGATCTGGTTGAACGCGAAGGTGACCGCCTTGCCGGCCGATCCGGGGATGCTCGGGATCGTGCCCGCGTAGGAACCGGTGTCCTCGGTCTTGCTGCCGAAGGCGGTCTCGCGCATGTCGTACAGATCCTTGAGGTCGCCCTCGATCTTCTTCTTGCGCGCTTCCAGCTCCTTGACCTGGGCGGTCTGCTTGTCCTGGGTCTGCTGGAGCGCGGCCTTCCGGTCAGCGAAGGACTGCGTGGTCTCGGTGTAGGCGTCGATGTCCTGCTGGTTCGTCCGGGAGAGCTGTTCCAGGATCGCCAGGCGTTCCACCAGGGTGTCGGAGTTGCCGCTCACCAGCACGGTCATCGGGCCGGTCCGGCCCTGCATGTACGTGGTGGTGGCGATGGTGCCCACCTGGGCCGTGGCGGCGGCGAGCGCCTCCTGAGCCGGCTTCAGGGAGGCTTCCAGCTTGACGGCTTCGGCCTTGGTGTTCTTCAGATCGAGTCGCATCTTGTTGTACGACTCGGTGACGTCCTCGAGCTTCTCCGATGCCGCGTCGATCTTCTTCTTGAGCTCGTCGGCGGACGGAGCCGCATTCGCGGCCGTCGCTCCTGACGCGGTGATCGCGAATGCCGTCAGCGCGACCACGAGCGCCCGGAACCGGGTTCGGGGGTGTGGCACTGGTCAGGGGGCCTTTCTTCCGCTTGGCCGCCTACCGGGTGGGTGGGACCGTCGGGCTGGAAGAGAGGCCCTGTCCACGTTTTGCTTCCCGGGCCGGTTCGCGTCGACCGGCGCCCTGGGGAAGGCGCCTGATCGCCGCGCGTCAATCGGCGGCGTGGACCGGCGCCACCCGAGGGGTTGTGGCTGCGGACCGGACCAACCGCATTAACTTATCGACGGAAGAAAAGAAATCAAGAGCCGGCCGAGCGAAATCTACTAATGGCCGGAATTGAGGTAATAGTCCCGATAACGGGCTGTTATCTGATCGCCGCTGAGCGTGAATTCGGCGTTGCCATCCGGACTATTCGCTCACGCGGAGGCGGGGGCGGGCACCCAGTGACGGGTCACCTGACGCTCGGCCCAGAACGAGAAGAACGGGATCGTGCCGGCCAGCATGACGAGCACCATCCGGCCGAACGCCCACTTCGCCCGGCGTGCCAGGTCGAAGGTGAGGACCAGGTAGACCATGTACAGGAAGCCGTGGAACGGGCCCACCGTCTCGACCACGATCGGGTTGTCGGCCGGGCCGTACTTCAGCGGCATGCCGACGACGACGAGGGCGATCAGGACCACGCCGACGATCCAGGCGATGATCCGGTAACGGGTGAGGGCTCCCTGCACGGCGGGTGACTCCTAGTTTCTCTGTGGTGATGCGGCTCTATCTGGTGATGCGGCCGGGATAGTCGGCCGGGCGTGCGCCGGGATGAGCGGCGAGCCACGTCAGGTAGTCGTTGTAGGCGTCGAGTTCCGGATCGGACACGTCACCGTCGCCGGCCGGCCGGACCGCGACCCGGACCGGGCGGCCCAAGGCGACCGGCGCGCCGGGAGCGGTGGGGACGCGCGGCGGGGCCGTCTCCTCCGGTGTGGTCACCGGCTCGCCGGCGGCCTTGCGGCGGGCCAACTGGACCTCGCGCACCCAGATGAAGACGACGAAGCCCCCGAAGACCGGCCACTGGAACATGTAGCCCCAGCTGATCGAGTTGCCGTCGGCGGCGCGGCTGTACTGCCACCAGCCGAGCAGCAGGCAGCCGGCGGTGAGCACGAGCGCCAGCAGATGACGGGCCATCCACGCCGGAGTCCACAGCCCTTTCATGCTCCCGAGAGTACCGGCGGGTTTGGCCCACTTCCGCTCGGGCAACCGTGCTGGCGAGCGAAGCCGATCGAAACGGAGGCGCACGACGATGGAAGCGCGGTTGGAAGAAGGGGCAGCGGTGAACTTCGACACCGGCATCGACCCCGCGGGCCTGGCCGACGACGATCTCTTCCGGGAACTCGCCAGCCTCTACCGGACCCGGCTGCAGACCCTGCGGCACGGCCCGGACGCGGCGCTGGAGAACCACTTCAAGCGCACCGCGGAACTGGAGACCGAGTACATGGCGCGTTACCCGGGGCGAGAGGTCGATCCCGGCCGTCTCACCCAGGCGTTCTAATGGCGTTGCTGCGACGCCGGCTGTCCCGGGTGGCCGGGGAGTACGCGCCGCACGAGCACCGGCCGCTCGACGGCTACATGGTCGCGATGGGCGCCTTCGGGGCCATGGCCGGCGCACTGGCGGCGGCCGCGAAGATCAGCGGGCGGCCGGTGCCCGAGCGTCCCGCCATGGCCGACGTGGCGCTGCTGTCCATCGCCACGCACAAGCTCAGCCGACTGGTCGCCAAGGACGCGGTGACCAGCCCGCTGCGCGCCCCGTTCACCCGGTACTCGGAACCGGCCGGGGCGGCCGAGCTCAACGAGGAGGTCCGGGACGGGGGCAGCAGCATCCGGCACGGTGTCGGCGAACTCATCACCTGCCCGTTCTGTCTGGCCGTCTGGGTGTCCACCGCGCTGACCGGCGGGCTGGTGCTCGCGCCACGGCTGACCCGGCTGGTCGCCACCGCGCTGACCGCCACGGCGGTCTCCGACTTCCTCCAGATGGGGTACTCGATCGCCAAGGAGAAGGCCGAGGGCGACTGAGTGGCTTCGGGGGGCCCTAACCGGCTTCGGGGCTCTGGCCGGCGCTGGAAGGCCTCTGATCAGAGAGCTCTGATCAGAGGGAGAGCGCGGGTCAGAGATTGAGGGCGCGCAGCGCCTCGGCGGCCTCGTCCTGGGCGTACTCGCCCTCCGGCAGGGCGTCGATGCGCGTCAGAACGGGCGCCGGGAGGTCCGCCGCGATCGCCCGGCGTTGCAGGTCTCCGCTGGTCAGCCGTTCCTGGGCGTCGTAGGCGGCGTCGAGGAAGGCGTCCAGCTCACGGATGTCGTCGGTCACGGCGGGAGGTCTACCCGAGGACCCCTCGGCCAAACACCCGGCCTGTAATCCAGGTCACATGCTCTCATGGAATCACGGTCCGGTGCCGACGGTTGTGAACGGATGCCGGTGTGTCATGTGTCCCCGGGCCTCACCCAACGCCTGCACGGAATACCGTTCGGCTGGAGCCGTGTTGAGCCACTCGCCGCGAGGCGACCTGCACACCGGCATTCGCGCCGCCTCTCGCTTCGGCGAGGGGCGGCGCAATACTTTCCGCCCCACCGGTGAACCCTTCACCCGGCAGCGGGCCGATGTCCCCCTGTCGCCGAATCCGTCCGCCTGCCCCCGGGCGGGGGCCCTCGCCACATTGCGGAGGCTCCGTCCGCCTGTGCCGGGTGGGTGGGGCCGTCGCCGCGTTGCCGAGGTTCCGTTTCCGGCCGCGCGGCCCGGGTACCCGGCACCCCATGACCGACGAGCGCACCGCGCGGCGTGCCGCGGACCTCTTGCCAGAGGAGACCACGGCCGGCAGCGACGACCCGCAGACCCAGGCCGAAGCCATCCTCGCCGACTCGGACGAGCGTGAGGAACACCCCGGCGCGGCCCCCGGCTCATTTCGCGAGAACCGCACATCCGACGAGACGGTTTAAACCGGCAACACCCCCCTATAGGGGCACCTCGTCGCGCACGATTGCGGATAGACGTGGCAATATCCGTCGGGTGTCTGCCCCGAAACGTCGTGTCCCGGCCGCGCAGCGTGGCGCCCGGCTGACCAGGCGCACCCCCGCTGACGGCGCCTCCCCCTCCCCGTCGCGCCGCCTCGCCGCCGGCCCAGCCCGGCACTCCGCCCTCCTGGGCGGGACGCCCGGCGGCTCTCCCACGGACGGCCCACACCCGGTGGAACTCGCCGGTCTCCTGCACGAACTCACCGTCCGCCTGCTCTCGGCCGACTCGCTGGAACAGGCCCTGGACCGGCTCGCCGCCCTCGCGGTGGCCGCCCTGCCGGGTGTGCGGCGCTGCTCGGTCGTCCTGATCGGCGAGGGCGGGCCACTCACCGAGGCGGCCGCCGGGCCGGCGGGTGAGACCTTCGACCGTCTGCAGTACGCCGGAAGCGCCGGCCCGGGACTCGAAGCGGCCCGAACCCGGCTCGTGGTCACCTCCGCCGACCTGGGAGCCGACGACCGGTGGCCGGACCTGCGGGACGCTGCCCGCGCCGACGGGCTGCGAGCGGTCGCCGCGATCCCGCTCGACGTGCGGCGCACCGCCGTCGGCGCGGTCAGCGTCTACCCGGAACGCGGCGCCGAGGTGGAGCCGGCGGTGCTGGTGACGGCGATGGCGCTGGCCGGGCAGTCCGCGGTCCTGCTCGGGGAACTGCACCGGCGGGAGGCGCTCACCGAGGGCGCCGAGGTGGACCGGGCGGTCGGCGTGATCATCGCTCAGCGCGGCTGCGGCGTGCAGGAGGCCTACGCCATCCTTCAGGAGAGCGCCCAGCGCCTCGGACTGCCCCGCGGCGCCGTCGCGGGTCGCCTGGTCGCCGCGGCAGCCCGCAACGCTGAGCTTGCTGGCTCCGCTTCGCTCCGCGGCAAACGCTGAGCTTGCTGGCTCCGCTTCGCTCCGCGGCAAACGCTGAGCTTGCTGGCTCCGCTTCGCTCCGCGGCAAACGCTGAGCTTGCTGGCTCCGCTTCGCTCCGCGGCAAACGCTGAGCTTGCTGGCTCCGCTTCGCTCCGCGGCAAACGCTGAGCTTGCTGGCTCCGCTTCGCTCCGCGGCAAAACGCCTGGTAACCGGTGAGGAGGCAGGTGATTTTCCGCCGCCCGCAAAAACCACGGGCGTCGAAAAATCACTTGCCTCCTCACCGGCGGCGTTTTGCGGGTCGTTCCGTGCCTATGGCTTGGTTTGTCGGGTTGCTCTGTGCCTGGGCTTGGGGGGAGCTAGTTCTTCTGGACCTGCTGGACCACCTCGAACTCGAGGAGGCTCGCGCCGGACGCCACCGGCTTGGCGCGCTCGCCGGCGTGTGCCTCCTTGGCGCTGCCGTTCGACCAGGCCTGGAACGCCTCCTCGCTCTCCCAACGGGTGTAGACGAAGTAGCGGGTCTCGCCGGCCACCGGGCGCAGCAGTTCGAAGCCGAGGAAACCGGGGGAGTTCTCCACCGCGCCGTGCCGGGCCGCGAACCGCTTCTCCAGTTCGGGGCCGGCGCCCTCGGGGACCTCAATCGCGTTGATCTTCACAACAGCCATACGGTCACGCTACTGCTCGTTCCTGGGGACCCTGGGAACGGCACGGGGGTGCGGGCGGCGTGCTCTGCCCCCCGTACCCCCGGGTGAATCATTGAGCGGGAGTGCCCCGCCCGGCCTTGACCGCGGCGGGGTCGTCGCCCGCGACCGGCTCGGCCGTGCCCTTCCCGGCCTGCAGGGCGTCCTCGGCGCGGGCCTGCTGCGCGGAGCGCTGCGACAGCGGGATCTCGGGCAGGAAGAAGACCACGATCAGCCCGATGATCATGACGAAGAACCCGATCAGGTAGACCACGTGCACGCTGTCGGCGAAGCCGACCTTGAACGGGTGGGCGACCACGTCGGTGAGCCTGCCCAGGAACGACGTGTCGCTGAGACCGGCGCCGCTCATGGCCGCCTTCACGACCTCGCCCTGCGCGGGGTCGGAGGCGATCGCCTGCTGGTACTCCGGCGTCGACCGCGCCGCCGTGTACGCCTTCTCGATGTTGCCGGGCAGCACGTTGAACAGCACCGACAGGAAGACCGCGGTGCCGAGGGTGCCGCCCATCGAGCGGAAGAAGGTGACCGCGCCGGTGGCGGTGCCGATCTGCCGGGGCGAGACCGCGTTCTGCACGGCGGTGATCATCGGCTGCATGTTGCTGCCCAGGCCGAGGCCCATCAGCACCATGACCAGCATGGTCCGCCAGAGCGGGGTGTCCGCGCCGACCAGCGAGAAGAGGAACAGCGAGACGACCATGCAGACGCTGCCGACGATCGGGAAGATGCGGTACCGGCCGGTCCTGGAGATCAGCTGGCCGGAGATGATCGAGCCGGTCATGATGCCGACCACGAACGGGATCATCTGCAGGCCGGCGAGGGTGGCCGAGGAGCCCTTGACGATCTGCAGGTACAGCGGGACGGTCATCAGGCCGCCGAACATCGCCATGCCCAGGATCGTGCTGGCGGTGACACCGACGGCGACCGTGCGCTTGCCGAGCAGGGCCAGCGGCAGCAGCGCCTCGTCCTTGTACGCCCGCTCGGCGAGGACGAAACCGATCAGGCCGACCACGCCGATCACGTAACAGGCGATCGAACGGCCAGAACTCCAGCCCCAGTCGCGGCCCTGCTCGGCGACGGTGAGCAGTGGCACCAGGCCGAGCACCAGAGTGAGCGCGCCGGGCCAGTCGATCCGGTGGTCGACGCGTTGGTGCGGCAGGTGCAGCACCCGGGCGACGACGGCCATCGCGGCCAGGCCGATCGGCACGTTGATGAAGAACACCCAGCGCCAGCCGGCGGTGCCGAGCAACTCGTCGGCGCCGGCGAAGAAGCCGCCCATGATCGGGCCGAGCACGCTCGCCGTGCCGAAGACGGCGAGGAAGAAGCCCTGGTACTTGGCGCGCTCACGGGGCGGCACGATGTCGCCGATGATCGCCAGCGCGAGCGACATCAGGCCGCCGGCGCCGAGACCCTGGACGGCCCGGAACGCGGCCAGCTGCCACATGTTGTCGGAGAGGCCGCAGAGGAACGAGCCGATGATGAAGACGCCGATGGCGAGCAGGAAGAACGGGCGGCGGCCGTAGATGTCGGAGAGTTTGCCGTACAGCGGGGTGGAGATCGTCGAGGTGATCAGGAACGCCGTGGTGGCCCAGGCCTGAAGATCGAAGCCCTGAAGGTCGTCGGCGATGGTCCGGGTCGCGGTGGCCATGATCGTTTGATCGAGCGCGGCGAGGAACATGCCCATCATCAGGCCGCCGAGGATCGTCAGAATCTGGCGATGGGTGAATTCCACCGGCGCCGGTGCCGGCGGGGCTGGATGGCTCACGCAGTCTCCCGTGGGGGTGCTCCCGGGTCGGTGCGCAGCAACGCCTCGACCGCGTCGTTGAACTCTTCGAAAAGATCCGTGAAGGCGGCGATCTGATCGGCGGGCCAATCGGCCAGGGCCCGCGTCAGCATCGCCGCGCGGGCCTCGCGAATCCGCTCGCAGGCGGCCACGCCGGACTCGGTCACGGCCAGGCGTGAGGCGCGGCCGTCCGCCGGATCCGCCTCGCGGCGGGCCAGGCCGGCCTTGACCAACTGGGCGGCCTGGCGGCTGACCGTCGACGGGTCGGCCTGCTTGTGCTCGGCGAGGTCGGTGACTCGCATCGGGCCCATCGCACGCAATGGTGGCAGCAGCATCAGCGCGGAGAACTCGGCGCCGAGATCTCCGGTCTTGAGCATGCCCCGGAATCGCGCGCCCATGCGGACCAAACGCGCGATCTCATCGGCGAGCCGGGTGGATTCCTGTTCGTGCACGCAGTCCTCCGGATCAGGATATGCATGTAGCCTACAACTTGTTGCGTGGTGAACGCATTCGCCATACGCCGGTGGTGAGCGTCTCGGTGTCCTCCAGGGCCGCCGGCACCGGCACGACATATTCCGCCACCAGCTCGAAGAGGCGCTCCGGGAAGAAACCCCGGCCGGGGTCGCCGACCAGCACGGTGGCGCCGGCCCGCTGGAAGCCCCGCAACTCGGTGGTCATCCGCGGGGCCACCGTGGGGCTGTAGAAGACGTCGCCGGCCAGCACCACCTGCGGATCGTCCAGATGGACGGCCAGGGACAGGCCGTTCGCGGACGCGTTGCGGTGCGCGGCCTCCACCGCCGCCGGATCGATGTCGGTGCAGGCCACGGCGGCGGCGCCGCAATGGGCGGCGGCGATCGCGGCCACCCCCGAACCGGTGGCGACGTCGAGCACACGGCGGCCGGCCACCTCGGCCGGGTGGTCCAGCAGATAGCGGGCCAGGGACTGACCGCCGGCCCAGGCGAACGCCCAGAACGGCGGCGGCTGATCGCTGTGGAACTCGCCGCCGGTCAGGTCGAACAACCCGACCGGCTGGGTCACCAGGTACAGCGAGATCTCCGGAACCAGTGGCACCGGCGAGAGGGTGGTAGGCAGCACCCAGTGATTGTCGGTGGTCTACCAGACCGGCTGCGGGTCGCTCGCCATGATCAGTTTGGCGCGGTACTCGGCGCGCGCCTCAGCGGCCCAGGGAGCGTCCTCGTCCTCCAGCAGCGGGCGGGAGGCCAGAACCGCGGCGGCGGCCAGCGGACGGGCGGCCCGGGCCGGCGGACGGCCGGCGGCGGCGGCCAGCAGACCGTCGAAGGTATCCGTGTCGACGTGCACCCGCTCCGCCACCAGGCGGACCCGGCCCCGATGCGTGGTGATCACCGAGTCGTGCCGGCGAGCGTCCGGGTCCAGGTGGTCACGCAGGACCGCCAGGTCGTCCTTCACCGTGGTGGTGGAGACACCCAGCGTGTCGGCCAGTTCCACAAGCGACCGCTCACCCCGCAACGCCAGCAGGGCGAGGAGGCGACGTGGCCGGGCGCCACCGAGGTCGTCCCCGCTCAGGCGGAGGCCACGGGTGCGAACTTCGAGACGGCCGAAGAGCTGGATGTCGTGCATGATCCAAAACTCTGCTGCCCGGGTGGTGCCAGCGGCAAGCCCCAAAGCGAGGGGGGTCAGAGTGTCCGAACGACTGGTCATCACGTCCGCTTGTCGACAACCCGTCGTCAGGCGTACCGGTGGGAAGGCTGTTGGTAGGGAAGGCAGCCCGTCGGGTAATCCTTAGACTGCCCGGAGCCCGCCGGGGGCGCATCGAGGAAGGGTGACGTATGGACAGCGGCGAGACGATCACAGTGCTCGTCGTCGACGGTCACCAGACCTTCGCCGAACTGCTCGGGCATGCTCTCGCAGGTCAGCCCGACCTGCAATGGGTCGGCCACGCGCGGACCGGCGCGGAAGCACTACAGCTCGCGGCCGACCTGCTGCCCAATGTGATCGTGATGGACCCGGAACTGTCCGATGCCGACGGCATCGCCATCGCCGAACTGATCCGGGTCCGCCAGCCCGACTCACGTGTGGTGATCCTCACTGCCAGCGAAGATCAGACACTGGTGCGGCGGGCGACGACCGCCGGAGCGGCCGGCTTCCTCTCCAAGAACGGCGCGCTCGGTGACGTCCTGAACGCGCTGCGCACCGCACACCGCGGCAGCATGACGGTCTCCACCGACATCCTCGCCCGGCTGCTGCGCAGCACCACCCCGCCGGTCGCCGGCCAGCGCGGCAACGCGCTCACCGCGGGCGGGCTGACCCAGCGCGAGGACGAGGTGCTGCAGCTGATGGCGGCCGGGCTGGACGCCCGGGCGGTGGCGCGGCGGCTCGGCATCAGCGTGCACACCTGCCGGGGCTACCAGAAGGCGGTTCTCGCCAAACTGGGCGCGCACAGTCAACTCGAGGCGGTGGCGATCGCCACCCGGCGCGGACTGGTTCGCCCTGACCCGCGGTAAAGCCGCCGGTCACTCATCCGGAAGACCGGTTCCATACGTACCTCCACCGGGGGACACACCATGGGGTGCGCTGCAGGGAGGAATCGCGTGGACCGTACCGCTTCGTCCGGAGCCGGGCAGGGGGAGGAGATCCCTTCCGAGCTGCCGCTTCGGCGGCCGTCGGCCCGGGACTCAGAGGCCGGGGGAGACAGACCGCCCGCGTGGTTCGGAGATCCGAAACCGTCGGACAGCGGATTGATCTCCTCGCCCGGACTCTCCTCGCCCGCCGTCTCCGCACCGCGGGCTTCCAGCGAGCCGATCTCCGCGCCGCCCGAGTTCGGGCCCGCGTCGCCGGCTGGGCCGGGACGGGTCTCGTTCGGCTTCAGCGACGGGCCGATCGGTGGTGCGCGCCCCAGCCGCACCCGTGGCGACGAACCGGACGACCTGCCGCAGCGTCAGCGCGCCGAGGCGGGGCCGTCCGAGACGGGTGAGCTGCCGCGGCGTCAGCGCGCCGAGACCGGGCCCTCGGAGACGGGTGAGCTGCCGCGGCGTCAGCGCGCCGACAGCGAGCCGGCGGCCGGCGGCGACCCTTCCGGGCGCCGTCACGGTGGCCCCTCCAATGAGCTCCCGACAGTGCGCAAGGCGGGAAACGGCACCGAGGAGCCGGCGGCCTTCCCGTCGCGGCCCGATCCGTTCGACGCCGGAAACAGCGCGGCGCCGGGAAACGCCGCATGGCCGGAGCCCTTCAAGACCGGTCCGTCGATGTCGGACAGTGGGCCGCTGCCCGGTCTCGCCACCCCGCCGTGGCCGGAGACCGGCGATGCCGCCACACCCCGTGTCTCCGGCAACGAATGGGAACGCCTGGACGAGCCGGTCGTGTGGGCCGACACCCCGGCCACGGCGCCCACCGGCTCCACGGCGCCCACCGTCCCGGCCGACCGGCCACGGCCCCGGCAGTCCCGGCTGGTCACCGTCGGGATGGCGTTGCTCGGCGTGGTGGCGCTGGCGGCCGTCGCGCTCACCGGCGTCGTCTACTACTCCGGCGGCGACAACCAGATCAGCAACATTCTGGGCGGCGACGACGATGACCCGCGGATCGTCACGGGCCCCCTGAACGACCGGACCCTCGCCACCTTCGAGCTGCTGGCCGCCACGGACCGGGTCCAGGTGCGGATCGCGGACCTCGGCGAGGACCTCTACCGGATCAGCTCACCCGAGGGCACGGGCATCCGTCCCAGCGCCGACGTCCGCGACGATCGGCTGCGGGTGGACGTGACCCGCGACAACGCCGGCACCGGCGGTGAGGTGGAAGTGCTGCTGGCCGCGAAGGTGCGGTGGACCATCCGGTTCTCGGGGTACTCCGCCGAGCGGATCGTCGACCTCAGCGCCGGCCGTATCAAGGGGATCGAACTGGTCGGCGGCACCCGGCGGGCCGAGATGACCCTGGCCCAGGCCGCCGGCACCGTCCCCATGAAGATCACCGGCGGGATCGAGGAACTGACCCTGCGGGCGCCCACCGGAAGCCCGGTGCGGATCAAAGTGGGTGGTGGCGCGGGAACGGTGACAGCCGGTGCGCGGACCCTGCGGGACGTGGCGCCCGGATCGACGCTCACCCCGAAGGACTGGACCACCGGCAACCGTTACGACATCGACGCGGTTGCGCCGGTCACTCTGCTGACGGTCAGGACAGGACGCGCAGGCGAATCGTCTGCTCCATCGCACGAAGCTGGTCGAGCACCTCGTCGCTGTAACCACGGGCGATGTCGGTGATCAGGTAGCCATACTCACCACGGGTGCTGAGCATCTGGCCCTCGACGTTGACGCCGTTCTCGGCGAGGATCCGGTTGACCTGCGCCAGCACGCCCGGGGTGTTCTTGTGCATGTGCACGATGCGGTGCATGCCGGGCAGGTCGGGCAGGGTCACGCCGGGCAGGTTGACGCTGAGCGTGGTGTTGCCCTCGGTCACGAACTTGGCCAGCTTGTTCGCCACGAAGCCGCCGATGTCGGACTGGGCCTCCTCGGTCGAACCGCCGATGTGCGGGGTCAGAATCACGTTCGGCAGACCGCGCAGCTCGGAGAGGAACTCGTCGCCGCGGCCTTTCGGCTCCTGCGGGAACACGTCGACGGCGGCGCCGGCCAGGTGGCCGCTCTTCAGCGCGTCACGCAACGCCAGGTGGTCGACGACGATGCCGCGGGACAGGTTGAGGAACAGACTGCCCGGGCGCATCTTGGCGAACTGGTCGGCGCCGAAGAAGCCGGCGTTGCCGGGGCGCCCGTCGACGTGCATGGTGACGATGTCGCTGGACTCCAGCAGCTCGTCCATGCTCGCGCAGCGGTGCGCGTTGCTCAGCGCCAGCTTGTCGGCGGTGTCGTAGAACGACACCGACATGCCGAGGTTCTCCGCGAGGACGGAGAGCTGGGTGCCGATGTTGCCGTAACCGATGATGCCGAGACGGCGGCCGCGGATCTCGTGCGCGCCGTCGGCCGACTTGTCCCACACGCCGGCGTGCATCAGCGTGTTCTTCTCGGTGAGCCGCCGGGTCAACGCGATGATCTCGGCGATCGCCAGCTCCACCACCGAACGGGTGTTGGAGAACGGGGCGTTGAACACCGCCACGCCACCGGCCGACGCGGCCGCCAGGTCGATCTGGTCGGTGCCGATGCAGAACGCGCCGATACCGACGAGCTTGTCGGCGGCCTCCAGCACCTTCGCCGTGACCTGGGTCTTGGACCGGATGCCGAGCAGGTGGACCCCGGAGATGCGCTCGGTCAGCTCGACCTCGTCGAGCGCGTTACGCAGAGACTCGACCTGGAAACCATCTTCCTCGAGCCGGGACACCGCATCAGGATGGATGCTCTCCAGAAGCAGGACACGCACCTTGGGCTGGTCGATCATCATCTTCCGTTCCATGATTCGGTTGGGCCGCCCGGGCCGCCACGCCGAAGCCCAGTTCACGGGCGTCAAGCCTAGTCCCCCGGCATACCGGGCCCGGTGCGGTGTGCTGGAGGTCCCATCTACCGGTCAACCCCGTAACTGTTACGGGCCGGCTCCGGGTGTGGTTCAGCCCCGTTTCGGGGACCTCGTCCGTTCAGTCACCGAGTGCGTCGCGCAGCCACGGCAGCAGGGCGTCGCCCTGGAACCGCTGGAACGCGCGAACCGTCGGCAGGCCCGGGGGCGGCGGCTGCCGGCAGCTGTGGTGGAAGTAGGCGGCGGCACCGGCGATGACGCCCACCACGACGTCCGGGTCGATGCCGGCGAGCAGCGGGCCGGGATCGCCGCCGTGCACGATCACGTTGATCGCCAGCAGCACGGAGTCGAGCCAGGCCGGGCCGACGCAACCCCAGGGCCAGTCGACGAACACCAGGCGGCCGTCCGGGCGGACCAGGATGTTGTCGGCACGCAGGTCGGTGTGGACCAGCGTCGTCCCGGTGGAGATCGCCACGTTGCCCCGGCCGGCGGCGGCACGCAGCACGCCGAGACGCCGCACGGCCCAGGGATCTAGGTCGTCCGGTGGCCCGGCGGCGAGGTCGTCCCATCGGGCGAAGCTGGGCGCGAGCCGGTCGGCGGCGGTGGACAGGCCCTCGACCGGCGCCGGCGTGAGCGTGGCGGCGAGGTCGCGCAGCGCGGTCGCGGCCGCTGCGATCTCGCTTTCCACCCATGGGGTACGCGGATGCGCGCCGGCCACATCCTCCAGGACCAGCACCACCCACTCGCCGTCGTCGAAGCCGCCCAGCATGCGGGGCGCCGGCGCGTGAGCGGGCAGCGCTGCGGTGATCCGCAGCTCCTGCCTGGCGAGGACGGCCGAGTCCTCGTTGAGAGCCGGGGTGACCGCCTTGACGAACGCCCGCGCGCCGGAGACGGTGCGGACCCGGTCGGCGGTGCCCGGAGAGAAGCCACCGGCCTGGGACTGCGCCGTCACCACCCGGCCGCCACCGATGATCTCCTCGATCTCGTGCCGGACCGGGCCGGGCAGGTCCTCCCAGCCGATGCGTACGCCGCTCGCCACCACCATGCCGGCGATCGTGGCAAACACCGGCAGCCGCGTCGACCGTAATTCCGGCGGCCTGTGGACGGCGGGCCGGGCGGCCGGGAACTGTCATACCCGTTGGTGATGATGCGGGGCATGACCGAAGGACTCACCGGCGGCGCCGGACAGGACTGGCAGGCCACCCTCCGCGAGCGGACCGAGCGGGCGACGCGACGCCGCACCCGGCGGGCCGGCATGCGGCAGGAGGCGGCGCGCCGCCGCGCCCACGGCCTGATCGACCGGCACGCGGCCCGGCTGGCCCGGGCCCGCGCCGCCCCGCGGACCACTCCGGCGACACCGGCCGGATGCGGCCGGTTCCAGGCGATCCCCGCTACTCCTAGCCGGTGACCAGCCGCTTCGTCCCGGCGGTCGCGCCGCGGCCGGGATGGTGCCCGCCTCGCGCGGGAGCCACGGTTCTGTTCGTGGCCGTACCGAGAATCGGGGGTGGGATCCTCATGGGGCCCGGGGGAGGAGCACGGTGACCGTCAGGCCGCCGTCGTCGCGGGCGTCGGCGTGCAGGGTGCCGCGGTGGGCGCCGACGACGGCCCGGACGATGGAGAGGCCGAGACCGGCGCCCGGTGAGGTGAGGCGTTCGCGGCCGTAACGGCGGAAGGGCTCGAACAGGCCGGGGACCTCGTAACGGGGGACCACCGGCCCGGAGTTGCTGACCCGCAGCTCCACCCAGCCGTCGGCGCGGGTGCGGGTCGTCACCCGGACCCAGCCGCCGGCCGGGACGTTGTGCCGGACGCCGTTCTCGATCAGGTTCTGCACCAGGCGTTCCAGCAGCACCGGGTCGCCGAGCACGGCGGCCTCCTCCGGTTCGGTGACGACCTTGACGGTGTCCGAGACGGCGACGTGGTCGACGATGTCGGCCAGGTCGACGTAGGAGCCCTCGGCCACCTCCCGGTCCGAGCGGGCCAGCAGGAGCAGCCCGTCGATGAGCCGGCCGTGCCGCTCGTTGATCGCCAGCAGGGTGGTGCCGAGCTGGCGCACCTCGGGCGAGGTGGTCTCCGGTTCGAGCGCCACCTCGAGCAGGGTGCGGTTCAGGGTGAGCGGAGTCCGCAGCTCGTGCGACGCGTTCGCGATGAAGCGGCGCTGGCCGTCGAGCGACCGGTCCAGCTGGGACAGCATCAGGTCGAACGTGTCGGCGAGCCGTTTGAGCTCGTCGTCGGGGCCGTCCAGGGCGATCCGCTCGTGCAGGCCGCGGTCGGCGGCCGGCGACTCGGCGATGCGCCGGGCCGTCGCGGTGATCTGGTGCAGCGGCTGCAGGATGCGCCCGGCGATCAGCCAGCCCAGCGCGATCGTCGCCGCGCTCACCACGACCAGCGCGATCGCGCCCTGGGTGAGCAGGGTGTGCAGGGCGCCCGCCCGGGTGCCCTCCACCACGTCCTGAAGGTAGATCTCCTCGCCGGGCGGCGGCACCGACCCGGCGGACCTCAGCATCATGGCGCCCTTCCCCGGCGCGTCCCGTTCGACCAGCACGTAGATGACGCCCAGCAGGACCAGGCCGGCCAGGACGAACAGGCCCCCGTAAACGGCGGTGAGCCGGCCGCGCACCGAGAGTCTCATCGGATCCGGTACCCCACTCCGGGTTCGGTCAGCACCACCGGCGGATCGCCGAGTTTGCGGCGCAGTTTGAGGATCGTCATCCGGACCGTGTGGGTGAACGGGTCGGCGTTCTCGTCCCACGCCTTCTCCAGCAGCGTCTCGGCGGAGACCGCGGTGCCGTCGGCCCGCAGCAGCTCCGCCAGGACGGCGAACTCCTTACGCGACAGCGGCACGTAACGGCCGTCGCGGTGCACCTCCCGCCGGTACGGGTCGAGGCTGATCCCGGCCCGGCGCAGGATCGGCGGCGCGGCCGGCCGGGCCCGCCGGCCGAGGGCGGCCACCCGCGCCGACAGCTCCCGGAAGGCGAACGGCTTGGGCAGATAGTCGTCGGCGCCGAGGGCCAGCCCGGTGACCCGGTCGTCGATCCCGGCGGCGGCGGTCAGCATCAGCACCCGGACATCGGCCTTGCGTTCGGCCAGCACCCGGCACACCTTGTCGCCGTGCACCACCGGCACGTCCCGGTCCAGGACCACCACGTCGTAGTCGTTGACGTCGATCCGCTCCAGCGCCGACCCGCCGTCGTAGACGACGTCGACGGCGTGGGCCTCGTGCCGCAACCCCTGCGCGACCGTGTCGGCCAGCAGCGGCTCGTCCTCCACCACCAGGATCCGCATGCCTCCATAGTGGCCCGATCCGGCGTCAACTCGACGTCATCGTTTTCCGTGACGCCCGAGAGACACGACCGTCGCTTCACTTCGACACGTGGCGGCCGGACGGCCGCCGGCGAAGGAGACGACGATGAGGACCAGAACGGTGCTCGTACTCGGCGTACTGCTCGCGGCTACGGTGACGGGCTGCGCGAAGAACTCCGAGAGCCCCGGCGTGGCGACCGCGGCCAGCGGGAATCCGCGGAGCACGGCCGGCCCCACGGCATCGGCCGGCATCGACCCGGACGCGCCTCTCAAGCACGCGAAGTGCATGCGGGAGAACGGCATGAGCTGGTTCCCCGACCCCCAAGGCCCGAATTCGACCATCCGGATCCCGTCGAACGTGGCACCGGAGGACTTTCAGAAAGCCATGCAGGCGTGCCGGCAGTGGGCGCCGGACGGCGGCGAGAAGCCCGAGGCCGACCCGGCGCGCATCGAGATGGCCCGGCAGATGGCCAGGTGCATGCGGGAGAACGGGGTTCCCGGCTTCCCCGATCCGAACCCGGACGGCAGCCTCCACCTCGACGGCGAGAAGATCGGCACCGGCCCCGGCGACCCCACGTTCGACAAGGCCGAGGAGAAATGCTCCCAGTACCGGCCGTCCGGCGCCGTGCAACGTCACGTCGGAGGCCCCGGCACGGCCGGAGGCGGAGCATGAGACGGCGTACGAAGATCGCGGTGGCGGCGGCGCTGACCGCGGGGGCGGCGGCCGCGGCGGTGACGGCCGCCGGGCTTCCGGCGCCGGAGAGCAGCGAGGCCGCCGGCAGCACTCCGCCCGCGGCGACCGCCGACGTGCGCAAGGAGACCCTAGTCGACTCCGAGGACCACGACGGATCTCTGGGGTACGGCCAGACCAGCACCCTGGTCACCAGGATGAGCGGCACGGTCACCCGGCTGCCCGCCACCGACGCCACGGTCAAGAGGGGCGGGGCGCTCTGTCACGTCGACAACGACCCGGTGGTGCTGCTGTACGGGTCGCTGCCCGCCTACCGGGATCTCACCTCCGGCACCGAGGGCGCCGACGTGCTGCAGTTCGAGAAGAACCTGTGGGCGCTCGGCTACCGCGGCTTCACCGTCGACGACGAGTACACGTCGGCCACCGCCGCCGCGGTCGAGGACTGGCAGGACGACCTCGGCCTGCCCGAGACCGGCCGGGTCGAGCTCGGCCGGGTCGTCTACCGGCCCGGCCAGGTCCGTGTCGACTCGCACACGACCACGGCCGGCGCCGCTGTCCAGCCCGGCGAGGAGATGCTGCGGACCACCGGCACCAGCCGGATGGCGATCGTCGAACTGGACATCGGCGACCAGCGGCTCGCCGAGGAGGGCTCGCCCGTCACGGTGACCCTGCCCGACGGAAGGACCGCCGCCGGGAAGATCAGCGAGGTCGAGACGTACGTCGAGGAGGCCGAGAACCCGAACGAGGAGGACGTCACCGGGCTGCGTGTCACCATCACCTTCGACGAGCCGCCGAACGGCATGAACGAGGCCTCCGTCACCGTCGCGTTCACCGCCACCCGGCGGGAGAACGTCCTCACCGTGCCGGTGCACGCGCTGCTCGCGCTCGCCGAGGGCGGCTACGGCGTCGAGATCGTCGACGGCTCGGCCACCCGGATCGTCGCGGTCGAGACCGGCCTGTTCGCGAACGGCCGGGTCGAGGTCTCCGGGGGCGGCCTCACCGAGGGCACGAAGGTCGGGGTCCCGTCATGACCGGCCCGGTGATCGAGCTGGCCGGAGTCACCAAGAGCTACCCGGGCGGGGTGGACGCGGTCCGCGCGGTCGATCTCACCGTCGAGTACGGCGAGCTGATCGCCATCGTCGGACCGTCCGGATCCGGGAAGTCGACCATGCTGCATCTGATCGGCACGCTCGACCGGCCGTCGGCCGGAACCGTCCGCATCGACGGCCACGACGTCGCCACCCTGTCCGACCGCCAGCTCTCCGCCCTGCGGGCCGAGCGGATCGGATTCGTGTTCCAGCAGTTCCACCTCGCTCCCGGGCGGGACGCCGTGGCCAACGTCGCGGACGGGCTGCTCTACGCGGGCGTACCCCGCAGAGAACGGGAGCGGCGGGCGGAGGCCGCCCTCGTCAGGGTGGGCCTCGGTGACCGGCTCGGGCACCGCCCGCACCAACTCTCCGGCGGTGAACGGCAGCGTGTCGCGGTCGCCCGCGCGGTCGCCGGCGACCCGGCGGTGCTGCTCGCCGACGAACCGACCGGCAACCTCGACTCGGTCGCCGGAGCCGGCGTGGTGAACCTGCTGCGCGAGCTGAACGCGGCCGGCACCACCGTGCTGGTGATCACCCACGATCGGGAGATCGCCGGGTCACTGCCCCGGCAGGTGCCGATGCTCGACGGGCGGGTGGTGTGAGATGACCGTCCTGCGACCGGCCCGGCTGCGCCTGCCCGACCTGCTCCGGCTCGGTGGCTCCGGCCTGCGGGCCCGGCCGCTGCGGGCGGTGCTGTCCGCCCTCGGCATCGCGATCGGCATCGCCGCGATGGTGGCCGTGGTCGGCATCTCCACGTCCAGCCGCGCCGACCTGGACCGGGCGCTGGCCGCGCTCGGCACCAACATGCTCACGGTGTCTCCGGGAGACACCATGTTCGGGGAGACCGCCACCCTGCCCGACGAGGCCCTCTCCATGATCAAACGGATCGGGCCGGTCACCGCGGCCACCGCGACCGGCGCCGTGGAGGACACCCCGGTCTACCGCACCGACCGGATCCCCGCCGGCGAGACGGGCGGCCTGGCCCTGCTCGCCGCCCACCTCGACCTGCTGCCGACGGTCGGCGCGCGGATGGCCGACGGCTCCTGGCTGAACGCGGCCACCGCCCGATATCCGGTCGTGGTGCTCGGGGCGGCGGCGGCGCGGCGGCTCGGCGACGTCCCGTCGGTCTATGTCGGCGGGCGCTGGTTCACCGTGGCGGGCGTCCTGGCGCCCGTGCCCCTGGCCCCGGAACTCGACAACGCCGTGCTCGTCGGCTGGGACGCGGCCGAGGAATATCTCGACTTCGACGGGCACGCCACCACCGTCTACACCCGGTCGGTGGAATCGCAGGTCGACAACGTCCGTACCGTGCTGGCGCCGACCGCGAACCCGGAGAGCCCAGACGAGGTCCAGGTCTCCAAACCGTCCGACGCCCTCGCCGCCCAGCGCGCCACCGACGAGACCTTCACCGCGCTGCTGCTCGGCCTCGGCGGCGTCGCCCTGCTGGTCGGCGGCATCGGCGTCGCCAACACCATGGTCATCTCGGTGCTGGAACGGCGAGCCGAGATCGGGCTGCGCCGTTCTCTCGGCGCCACCCGGGGCCAGATCCGCACCCAGTTCGTCGCCGAGTCGCTGCTGCTGTCCCTGCTCGGTGGCGCCGGCGGGGTGCTCGGCGGGTTCGCCGTCACCCTGCTCTACGCCACCACCCAGCAGTGGCCGACGGTGGTGCCGCCCTGGGCGGTCGCCGGCGGGCTCGGGGCGACCCTGGTCATCGGGGCGGTCGCCGGCCTCTATCCGGCGATTCGGGCGGCGAGGCTGGCGCCGACGGAGGCGCTCGCCGTCTGAGTCCGGTCATGCAGCGCGGGGCGGTGACCGCAAATCATCGCCCCGCGCGTTGATCCGAAGTGGGAGCGTTCCCGTACTTGTCTCCGCAGGGTTTCGATCGCCATGTGGGAGAGCGCAGGTCCAATGCACCGTAAAACTGTCGTCGTCGCCGGGCTCGCCGTCACCATGATGGGTGCCGGGATCACGTTCGCCTCCGCTGCCCAGGCGGCCGTGCCCACCGTCAACTGTCCGCAGGTCGCGGTAACCGTGGCCGTTCCCGCCCAGGCCCAGGCCGAGGTGGACAACAATCTGAAGCAACTCGACCAGCAGATCAACGAGGCCAACAACCGGATCGCCTCGAGCGTCGGCCAAGGTGGGGCCAACTTCATCCAGAACGCGATCCTCGGCCCGCTGAAGGACAAACGGTTCGCCACCATCGACCGGATCGAGATCGCGATCTCCCGCAACGCGCCCCGGCCCAACCTCAATGCCGCGGGCCTGGCGGGATGCACCCTCAACGCCAACGGCGGCGCGCCCGCGGTCACCACACCGGCGGCCGCTCAGCCCGGCAACAACCTCGGCATCCTCACCGACAGCTGCGACACCAGCCAGCTCCCGGCGCACGACGGTTTCCAGAAGGGCAACCGGTGTGTCTCGACCGAGTTCGGTGAGGTCGGCGCGGCCGCTCAGAACCCGGCTCTGCTGATCACCAACGCCCCGCAGCAGGTGAACCGTAACCAGCCCTTCACGCTGCAGGTCAGCACCCGCAACCTGATCCGTGACCGCTTCCTCGCGGCCGGCCAGGGCGGTTACTACGTGGAGAGCAGCGTCCTCCAGGGCGGCCTGGTCCGCGGTCACTTCCACACCGCGTGCCGGATCCTGGACAACCAGAACCAGGCCCCGGCCCCCGACCCGGTGCCGGCGTTCTTCGTCGCCACCGAGGACAGCAAGGGCGGCGCCACCCCCGACACGGTCGCCATCCAGGTGGCGGGACTCGCGCAGTCCGGCACCTTCCAGTGCTCGGCCTGGGCGGGCGACGGCTCCCACCGCATCCCGATGATGGAGCGCGCCAACCAGACGCCCGCCCTCGACTCGGTACGGATCACCGTGCGCTAACGCTCGTCGGTGACCCGCTCACGTGGTCGCGGCCTATTTGGTCTCGACCGGGCGGGTCACCGACACCGCTCCACCCATGCACAGCCCCGGCTCCTTGCCGAGCTTCTCCGCGATCTGCAGGCAGCGGGCCACCTGGTCGACACTCGCGTCAGTCCGGGTGATCTCCGCACGCGTCTTCGCGTTCGCCTTGTCGATCTCCAGGTTGCGCGCTTCGAGAATCTTCTGGCCGTACGCGGAGATCGCCTGCGTCGTCGGCTCGTCGTAGCGCGGCGATTCGAACGCCACCGACTTCACCACGATCTCGTCGGCCAGCTCTGTGTTGAGCGCGTTGATCAACGTGTCCTTGTACGTCTTGTTGAGGTCCGGCGCCGGCGCGTCCCCGCTGGTCACATCGACCGAGCCGAGCGGGTCGAAAGACGCGAAGATCGACGTCATGGAACCGTTGATCTGCGGGTTGACCCGCCGCTCCACGAACACCTCGAACCGCGTCTTGTCACCGACCTCCCGGTAGGCCGCCCAGTTCTCCGGCGCCTTCTCCGCTTTCGCCGACCACTCGATCTGCACCGGGATACACGCCCGCCGCTGCGCCGCGATGGTCACCCACACGCACTGGTCACCGAGGTGCGCATACGTCTGACCGGACGCGTCCCACTCGTCGATGCCCTGCCACGGCGCGGTCCACTGCAGGCCGGCGCCGGTGGTACGCCCGGTCGGCTTGTTCCAGCTCGTCACGATGCCCACGTTCCGGGTCGGCACCACCGAGATGGACGACGTCACGATGAACGCCAGCGACAGGAACAGCCCGATGCCGAACGTGGCCCAGGCCGGTCGGCGGACCTTGTCGGTCTTGCTGATGAGCCCGGTGAGGAGCGCGAACAGCGCTACCACGGCGAGAAGAATGCCGAAGACGAACAAAGGAATCAGAACTCCCGCTCACGATGAGCCGCACGGGTGCGCGGCCAGGACCCGGTCCGTCTGATCGCGCGGATCGAGCGGGCCGGGAGTGTTGACGAGATCGCCGGGCGGCGCGAGCGCCTCGCGATAGCGACCAGCGGCGAGAACAGCACACCGAACACCGGATCGGCGATCATGGTGTGACGATATGCCAGCGAGGCGAATCCCACGGCATCGACGGCAGATCCCTCCGGCACGGCCGGCGGCGTACGATCCGGACCGCGAAGGGTGCACCAGATGAGTTCTCTGTCCGCCGCGATGTCCGCGGGCCCGGTCGTGCTGGACGGCGGCCTGGCCACCGAACTCGCCGCGACCGGCCATGACCTGTCCGACCACCTGTGGTCGGCACGGTTGCTGCATGATCGGCCGGACGCGATCGTCGACGCGCACCTGGCCTTCCTGCGCGCCGGGGCACAGGTCGTGATCACCGCGAGCTACCAGGCCACCTTCGAAGGGCTGGCCCAGGCCGGATTCGACGACGAGGCCGCCACCACGCTGATGAGCCGCAGCGTCACACTGGCCCGGCAGGCGCGGCAGCGGGCAGCGGATGCCGGCGTCGGCGGCCCGCGGTGGATCGCCGCGTCGATCGGGCCGTACGGCGCCATGCTCGCCGACGGCTCCGAGTACCGCGGGAACTACGGACTCACCGTCGCCGAACTGGTCCGGTTCCACCGCCGGCGGATGCGGGTGCTGGCCGACGCCGGCGCCGACGTGCTGGCGCTGGAGACCGTTCCGGACGTGGCCGAGGCCGAGGCGATGATCCAGGTGGTCCAGGAGCTGGGAATGCCCGCGTGGCTGTCGTACACGATCGACGGCGACCGCACCCGGGCCGGCCAGTCGCTCGGCGAAGCGTTCCGGCTCGCCGCGGGCGTGAACGAGGTGATCGCGGTCGGGGTCAACTGCAGCGCGCCGGGCGACGTGGCGCCGGCGGTCGCCGTCGCGGCCGAGGCCGGCGGAAAGCCGGTGGTCGTCTATCCGAACAGCGGCGAGACCTGGGACGCCGCCGCTCGCACGTGGACCGGCGAGCCGGGCTGGGGCCGGCAGCCGACGGATTCCTGGATCGGCGCCGGAGCACGGCTGGTCGGAGGATGCTGCCGTGTCACCCCGGCACAGATCGCGGACCTGGCCACACAACTACGGGCGACGTAGCCCTCGCCGGCCGGCACAGTGTCCAACCGTGTCCAAGGCCGTACGAGATTTCCGGTACTCGGCCCCCGGCACCGGCGATGCTCTCCCGCATCCGGATCGGAAACGATCACGAGAAGCATGTGGGGTGACGCAGTGACAGAAGCGGACAGATCCGTGTGGGTCCACGCCGACAACAGCATCTACCACCGCAGGCTGCTGGTGCTGGCCCCGTTCATGGTGGTCGGCGCGCTGCTGTTCGGCGTCCGGCTGGCGATCGGGCGGCCCACCAGTGAGGGGGCCGGCTGGTGGGCGGCGCCGGCGACCCTGATCGGACTCCTGCTGCCGCTGCTGTTCATCGCCGCGCTGCTGATCCTGCGCAGACTCAACGCCTGTCTCGTCTTGGAGAACGGCACTCTGTACGCGTGCAACGCGCTGCGCCGCTGGGTCCGGATCGCCGATGTCGACGACCTCACCGGCCTGCACCCCGTCGACGTCGTGGTCAGCAGCGACCAGTCCCGACCGGATCGCATGGTGATCACCCGGAACGGGCAGCGCCCCTACGTCATCGACACCCGGATCTGGCAGCAGGACGAGATCCGGCTGCTGTGGCGGCGCCTGAAGGTCCCGTGCAGCCGGCCGACCCGCCCGGACTACGCGGAGCTGCGCAAGCTGTTCCCCGGCGTCCGGATGCCCTGGCTGCATGTGCACCCCGGGCCCGTCATCGCGATGGGCTCGCTCGCCACCGTGGCGTACATCGTCCTCGTGGTGCAGCTCGCCTTCGCTGGCTGACCGCGTCGGCGGCGACCTTGTTACCTTGCACCGATGGCCAGGAGGCGATACGTAGCGAGAGGAGTTCCAGGTGGCTACCGCATCTGGGACAACAGGTCGCGCCGCTGGTGGGGCGACCTCTACGAACTGTGCCCCGATGAGTTGCTGGAGGAACTGAACGGGCCCGGCGACCAGGCGAGAATCACCAGCCTGCTCCGCCGCTACCGCGCACAGAGGCGCTAGCGCGCCGCCCGCGCTTGAGAGTCGGAAACTATTCGAGACGCGTACGAAACGTCGCGTGCGATTCCGTGCAGAATGACGTCCTCGTTGACTGTCACAGATCAGGCCTCCCTACCTCGACTCGGCCGGTCGTTTCCCTATCTGTCACGCCATGACAGCGGAGATAGGGTTACCGCCGCCTCGGCGATTCGCTGGCCTGTCTCGGTTCTGAGGTCTTTGAGCGCCGGCGGGTTGTAGAAGGTGCGGTGCTGGTGGCCCATGGACTACATCATCGATCATCGCTGACGCAGCCAATACCGGCTCATCGGCGGTTGAGGTTGAGCCTTGCTGACGTCTGCTCATCCAAGTGATCGAGGAGTCGCGCGGTCTCCGGCTCCTCGGGGCTGAGCGATTCCCGTATTTGAACTACGAGTCGATCAACTCACATCGCAAGATCACCCCGAGGCGTCATGCCAGGTTATTTGCGGCGATGTGTTCATCCCCGCAGAGTTCATTGGATCTTTGAGGCGATCTCCGTGGCGAGGTCGAGACTCCCGGCGGCGACGAACCGTTGCCTCCGGTCCATCGCCTTTGCCACGTCGGTGAAGGAGTCGAAGCCATAGTCGAGCGGCACAGGGTTGCCATCCAGGCCGAGCACCGTGCCGCCAGAGGCGTGCAGGATGTAATGCCCTGGTGCGAGGTCCCAGACGGCGAAGCCCTTGGCGAACTCGATGACGGCTTCGGTCATGCCGGCGGCGACGTGGCAGAGGCTGACAGAGCCGAAATCCACGCCGATCCGGCCTCGGCTTTTGCCGTCTTCGCCCGGCGTGTCCAGCGCCTCCATGAGGTGGGTTTGCTGGGACAGCGGGAGGAAGCGCTCACCCGGCCGCATCAGGAAGTTGGTGACCAGCGACTCCGAGAGCTTCTTCTTCGAGCGTTGCTTCAGCTCAAAGGTCTCTGCGTCCGCGGTGATGACGAAGGCCCGGTCGACACCCTGGTCGTCACGTGCCCCGACGTAGAGCTGAAGGTGATGGAAGATGTCACCAACCACCGCGATGACGGGTTGAGCCGCCTCCCGGCTGTAGACCATGACGTGGGTGTAGCCGAGTAGGCCGCGCACGGCCAACTCGCTGGTGTCGAGCGGGTCGACGAGCACGCAGAGATCGGGATCGGGGTTGTCGCCAATCACCTCGGGTTCGGCTTCCTCGGAGGCGTAGACGAATGAGCCGAGAATGGGCGTCAGGAGTTCGCGATACCGCCCGTGCATCCACAAGTCGTGCTCGGAGAGGAAGTTGTCCTCGTGGCGGAGGTTTTCGCTCTCGCCTCGCTGGCCAGTCAGCGCCGCCTCGATGAGGCGTGGGCGCAGCTCTAGCATCACGCCGCGAACCGTCTCGGCGATCTTCTGAGCGAGCGGTGGGATGTCCTTGGTCTGCTCCATCAGTGCATCTCCAGTCTGGTCAGCGCAGCTCTAACGGTGGCTCGATGCCGGGCGGGCTCATGGTCGCGGCGATGAACACCGCCTCGAAGTTCGCCGCCTGCATGATCTTCGCCCCGGTCAGGTCTTCGAAGCTGTCGACTTCCAAGGAACTGCCCTTGGTCATGGCTCCGAAAACGGCGAAGTACAACTCCGCGCCCGGATAACGCTGGCGCAGCTCGCGAGCAACGAGGCCGACGACGTCGGCATGCTTCACCTCGAAGTCGCAGATCACGATGACGGGCGATTCGACCGACTCGGGGAAGTAGGAGTCCGTGCCGAAGGTGATCTCGTTCTTGGCGCGGTTGCACTTGAGGTAGCCGATCGAGCACCGGTTGAACTGCGCGGACGCCAGGAACGTAGCCATGACCAAGCCAGCCTCGTTCACACCGAAGCAGATGTCCGCGTCCAGCCGGCGTCCCAGGCTCTTGATCTGCCTCATCAGGCGCTGGATGCCGAAGCCCAAGGTGTTCCAGGTCAGGTCGAGTAGTTGCGCCGGGTTGGGGTTGGGCAGCGAGAAGGCGCAGATGGCCGGATTCCCGTTGTCGATCGTGGGGACGTGCAGGTTGAAATCCGGGCCGATGATGTTGTCGGCATCCGGCGAGCCGTCGACGACGCCGTTCCGCACCCGGAGCGAGTCGCTGGTAGCGGGGATCGGTGAACGCTCAAAGGCTGTTTTCAGGGCGAGTTGGTCTTCTACAGGCAGCTTTTCGTAAGCCTCTTGCACTAGGTCGCCGGGCGAGATGACCTCGTCGGCTGTGCTGTGTGGACCGCGTCCGTACGCGGTGGCCAGAATGAGCAGGCTGGCGAACGAGGGTGGAGAGCCCGCGCCGGCGGTGCCGCGTGCCCTTGCCCAGCTCTCCCAGGCGTTGATCGTGGTTCCGCCCAGGGTGGTCTGATTCCCCGCCACCTCGTTGTAACGGGCGGCTGCCTGGTCCTGCGACAGCCCGGCCGCGTAGCGGTACGCCTGGATGCTCGGCAGGTCTTGGTGGCGGTTCATCAACTGGCGAGCCGCCGCATTGACCGAGCCGTACTCGAAAAACAGAGCCTTGCCCTGCCGGGCAAGCTCTCGTCCGCGCGCTTGCGGGGACAGGTTCTGTGCGGTGGCGCCCATGCTGGCCTCTCCATCGCCGAATGCGCGTCTGGAAGTTCACCGGTCGTGACCGCCACGCTACTGTTGCCCACCTCAATGGGCAATCCGCGTCGACCGGCCGTGAACTCGCAGGTCAGTGCCACCCATAGATCCGATGGCGTTCGGACTGTCACGAAGGTGTGCCGGAGCGCCGCTCAGTGCGACTGTTTCTCCACGTTGACCTTCGGGTTGGCGCACCAGGAGCCCCGCTCGCCGTCCCAGCGGAAGAAGCGAAGGCGGCGAGCGGTCATCAACCGAAGGGGGAGGCATGTCGGAGCCGGCGACGCTGCACGTCCCCTCACGACCGTATTGGAACTGTGCGGCATCGGGATGCGGCCAGCCGTGGCCTTGCTCGACGGAGCGAGCGGATTTGCTGCGAACGTTCAGGCATGCGCGCTTGACGCTGCGGATGTACCTGGCCGCGCACATGCAGCAGGCGATCGACGATGCCGTTCGCCATCCGATGGACGTCGACATCGACTTCTGGTCGCGGTTCATGGGATGGGTTCCGGTGAGCATGCGTCCCCCACCCACCGGATCGACGGGCCAGCAACCCGTCCATGAAGTAGCGCAGGACGGCGAGACGCCCGTCACGAGTACGTGCCGCGTGATGGGAGCCGGGCGGGCGTGACAGGTTCCCGTGCTGGTCATGCCCGCTCAGCGCACCCCTGACGTCAGTTCCCCGGATAGGAGAGGCGATGTACCAGGCGATCGTCAGCACGCAGGAGGACATGTTCATCGCCGTACGGCCCGGTCATACGGCGGCCATGCAGCTTCCGTCCGCCTACTACGCCGAACTCGCGGACGGTGCCGACCGCGATGAGTCTGTTCCCGACTGGTTCGCGGACGCGGCGCATCAGGCGTGGGGCATCGAGCTGGACGGGCGGCCCGTCAATGACGTTCTGGTCGTGCGGCCGCCATCGGTCTCACCTGTCACCTACAGCCGGGCGTCCTGGGAGATCAATAAGGGATGCAACTTCTCGTGCGAGCACTGCTACCTGGAGCAACGGCCATTCGCTGGCCTGCCTCTGTCCGAGAAGCTGCGCCTGCTCGACATGCTCCGCGACATGGGCGTCATCTGGTTCGAGATCACCGGCGGTGAACCGCTCATCGATCAAGACTTCGTTCCGGCCTACGAGCATGCACACGCTGCCGGAATGATGATGGAGGTCCTGACCAATGGCTCCCGGCTCTACCGGGACGAGCTGCTGGACGCTTTCATCGCTCGGCGACCGCACAAGATCACGGTGTCGATGTACGGCGCGAGCCCCGAGACGGCCGACGCCCTCACCCAGACGCGCGGCGCGTTCAAGAACGCCTACCGTGGCCTCGTCGCGGCGGCCGGCGTCGGTCTTCCGCTTGAGGTCACGCTGATCGTGACCAAGCACAACGTCGCCGAACTCGACGAGATGCGCGCGATGGTTCGTGAGCTGGGCCTGCCGTTCAAGGAGTACGCCTCGATCTCGCCGACCTACACCGGCAAGGGCACGACCCTGGAGACGCAGGTGCCGAGCCTGATCGGCAAGAGCGACGTCTTCCAGGGCTGCCCGGCTGGGCATACGTCGTTCCATGTCGACCCGCTCGGGTTCACGACCATGTGCAAGGTCGGCCGGGACAACCCCATCAATCTGATCACCGAAGGCCCGGAAGGGCTGTTGCGTCTGCCCGCGATTGCAGACGCCCAGATGCTTCGCACAGGCGGATGCAGCGGTTGCAAGCTCTCGTCCACCTGCCGGGTATGCCGACCCATGGCGCGCGTCTACCAGGAAGCGAAGGCCCCGCTCAGTCACTATTGCCAGCACGGCATGAAGGAGAAGTCATGAGCGCAACCCCCGTGCAGATCCTCAGCCGCCCGCCGCACGCGGGCAACTCCGCCAAGAAGCTGACTCGCAAGACCGAGCCGACCGGGATCGTCATCACCCAGATCGACGCCCTGACCACGGCCAACGAGCGCGGCTGCGGCGACGACAACCCGTACAACTAGTTCGAGAAGGGATCGCCCCGGACGGCCGTCGTGCCATGGCGGCGACCGCCGGGGTCGTCCCGATCCAGGAGAGAACGTGCCTGTCACCCGCATCGCCTACGCCGACCTGCCAGAGCCGGTACGGCACGCCATCGAAGAGATCACCGGCTCTCCGGCCGCTCTGGAACCGGTGAGCGACGGCTTGAACAGTGCGGTTGCGGTCAGGCTGAGCAGCGTCAACGGCGCCTACTTCGTCAAGGCGCTGCCGACTCGGCATCGGTGGGCGTGGACACAAGCGCGGGAGGCTCAGATAGCACCGCACGTTCAGGCCGTCGCGCCAGCGCTCGTCGGGCGAGTCGTCGACCAAGGCTGGGACGTGAACGTCTTCCAAGCCGTGGAAGGGCACCAGGCCGACTACACGCCCGGTTCGTCAGACGTGCCGGTGGTAGCCGACCTTCTCGTGCGGCTCGGTGAGATCCGGTGCCCGGAGATCACTTTGCGACGGGCGGAGCAGCGGCTGAGTGCCTACGCGGATGCCGGCGACCTGCACTACTTCGTCGGAGATGCCTTGCTGCACACCGACCTGAACAACGCCAACGTCATTGTCGGCAAGGAGCGTGCTCGCATCGTCGACTGGGGATGGGCTACCCGAGGTGCTGCATGGCTCGACGCGGCCTACTGGGTTGCCTGGCTGATCGCCGCCGGGCATGCACCCGAAGTCGCCGACCAGTGGGCGGCGCGGGTACCCGCGTGGCGAGCCGCTCCGTCGACTGGCGTCAGGGCCTTCGCGGAAGCGAACGCTCGGCTGTGGGCAGAGATCGGTGGAGCGAGTCCGGACGCCTGGACTCGCCGCCTTGTCGACGCTTCGGAGGCGTGGCGGCAATACGCGCTGATGCGCCGGTTGGCGGCGACCCCGCTCGACAGGGCATGAAGCTGGCAACGCCAGTCGCGCTGGACCGGGTGCGCTGTTCGCGACGGCAAAGAAAGTAGGAGGAGGATCTTGAAATCGCCGGTACCCGCATTGGAAAGCGAAGGCGAACCCCGTTGAAGTGTCGGTCCCGCAGGGACCATCTGCTGGTCACCGGCGATGCCGAAGAGGCCCGAAGGGCCTTTCCAGGCGAACGGTTACCAGGGTGGGACTTTCAGTCTTTATGGGTTAACGCTATAAGCGACTGAAAATCCCACCCATCGCGAGAGGGCAGGATCGACTCAGCCGAGTCCGCTGACTTGGCCGAGATCGGCGATGGTCACCTGCCGCCGGGCACGAGTGACGGCGGTGTAAAGCCACTGAGAAGCCTTGGACGCGCCGGTGACTCGCTCCAGGTCGTCGAGGTCTACGACGACGAGTACCCGATCCCACTCGCTTCCCTGAGCCTTGTGCGCGGTCAGAACGCGGCCGAAGGTCGCCGGGATTACCAAGCGTTTGTTGTGCCTTCGAGGCTCCATCGCCGCGACCAGCTTCTCGTTCTCCCTGCCGCCGAAGCCGAGCGTATGGGCGTAGAGCCGACGCGCCTCACCGTCGCTTTCGACGTCGAGGACGTAATACGTGTACGCCTCGCGCAGCCGTGGGCCTGCCTTGGTATGAAACAGCCGTTCCGGCACGGTGGCCGTGCCGACTTGGGCCAGCACCTTGAACGGCTGCCCGTTGATGACTTTCGCCTTGCTGTCGTTGGTGAGCGACATGATCTCGTCACCCGCCGTCGGAGGAAGCGACCCGCCGCGCATCTGCTGGATCAGCCTCCATCGATCGGCATTCTTGTGGACGATGATCGCGTCATAGTCGTGCGGGTTGACCGGACCTCGGGCACGGGTCGAATGACCGTTCACGGCTGCCCGATCCCACGTACCGCTGCGAAGCCGGTGGGCAAGGTCGAGAACCTGCGTGGCGTCAGTGCGCAAGACCTCGGTCAGTTCGTAGTCGCAATCGCCCTGAATGGCCTAGGGCGCCACGTCGCTGTCGACGGGCGGAAGCTGCGTCGGATCGCCGACGGCGACCACGGCGCGGGCGTTGTAGGCGAAGTGTTCCGCCATCTGTTTGGAGACCATCGAGCACTCGTCGATCACCACGACATCAACCGCGGTGACGGGCGCATCCAGGTTCACGGAGAACTCGGGGGAGCCGTCTTCCGACTCGCCCCGAGGCCGGTAGAGAGCAGAGTGGGCCGTGGTTGCCGGGAGGCCCTTCTGCCGCAAGACGTGGGCGGCTTTGCCGGTGGGAGCGACGACCGCGCTGGTCTTTCCTGCCGACTCCAGGTCCCGCAGAGCCGCCGCGATAACAGTGGTCTTGCCGGTGCCCGCATACCCGTGGACCCGGAGAACCCGCGTGAGGCTGGTGATTGTGGGACGCCGGATGACGAAGTCGACGATGCCGGCCACCACCCTCCGCTGTTCCTCGGTCAGAACAATCTCGCTCGCGAGCGGAGGTGCCGTGGGTTTCCGAGCAGCCAGGTTGACCTGTGCCGACAGATCTGACGGGATGCGGAGTGCCGCGGCAGCCGGCGTCTCCCCCGTGGGCGCAGTCAGCTCGACGGTCAGTCCGGCCTCGGCCAGTGCAGCGTTGGTGGTCCGCACCTGATCCCGCGTTACCCGGCTTGCAGCCGCCAGCTCGCTGAGTGAGATCCGGGAGACCAGGTCGCCCTCTTCGAGCACGGCCTCACCGGCTCGGGTCTCGGCTACCGGTACGAGCGCCTTGCTGCGGCACGTCTCCGCGTGCAGGCGGACCGCAGCAAGCCAGGTGGCGGGCTCGATGGCTTCCGGCAGGGTCACGCACTCGCTCCCAGAACGAGCGTCTGCCGTTCGAAAGCCTCGACGTCGACGAGCCCGGTAGCGGACGCGCCCGCCCAACTTCAGGTAGACGGGGCCAGCCTCCATGCTGCGCGATCGACAACGGCACGCTGACGACCAATGCGCTTCGTCAGATCCGGGCGGTCAAGGCTCAGGTCGTCAAAACACCAGTGCGCGAGCGGGACACCACCCGCGCGCTGACCAATGATGAGCGCGATCACGTCATCGCCTACGCGGACAAACTCACCTTGTCCGAGACCATCAACCCGCGTACCCGGCGGAAGCGCGAGGCGGTCGCCGACCTCATGGCGTTCATGGCCGGCACCGGCGTACGGATCAACGAGGCGAGGGCCGTTCGCTGGGACGACTTCGACCTGAAGGCCGGAACAGTTCACGTGCGCGGCACCAAGACGCGTGGATCGGATCGGCGGCTGAGCCTTCCGTCGTGGCTCACCGAGCGGCTGAAGGCGAGGGCGGAACGACTGGGAACTGACGGGCTGGTCTTCAGCTCCCCGCACCACCTGAACGAGCCGGAGCGCGTGTGGGACCAGAGCAACTCGGCCAAGGCGCTCGCTCGCATCTTCATCGGCAGCGGGTTCCCCTGGGCCACCCCGCACACCCTCCGCCGTACGGTGGCGACGATCCTGGACCAGTCCGGCGTACCGCTCGCGAAGATCGCGGACCAGCTCGGTCACACCGATCCGGCCATGACCGCACGTGTTTACCTGGGGCGCGACCTCATGGGCGACAAGTCGGCGGTCGCCGCGTACCTCTGACGCCGGAACGTCAAAGTAGGTAACAATCCAGGTAACCAGGGCTTGAGCTGGAGCATCGTCAGATGCGTACGCCCTGGTAGATCGAAGTTGTGGCGCGCCCGGCAGGATTCGAACCTGCGACCGACGGATTAGAAGTCCGTTGCTCTATCCGCTGAGCTACGAGCGCTGGCCTGCACATACTAGGCGGTCGTGCCGGACTTGTCGTCCGCCTCCTCGGCGGCGCCGCGTCCGACCGCCGCCTCGGCCGCTTCAAGAACGGTGGCTATGCCCGCTTGATCCTCCGGTGCGGGCGGAATGACCTCCATCGGAGTACCCGGAGCCGGCACGAAAGCATCCACCCAGCGTCCCACTTCCCGGAATACCTCAGCCCGCACGTCCTTACCGGAGAGCGTCAGGTCGTGCATGCCCCCGTCGAACCGTGCGATCGTCACCTGCGGCCCCAGGCCGGGAGCCCAGCGCGCGATGTGTTCCACGTCCAGCACCGAATCCGTCACCCGCACGTCGTCGTGCCATTCCCGTCCCCGGAAGGTCCGGGTCGAACACGCCACCAGCACCGGCACGTCGATCGCCAGGCCCTCGCGCAGCTTGCGCTGTCCCCGGCGGACGGCGTCGAGCCAGCCCATCCGGACCGGGAAACCGGAAATCGGTTTCCACGTCAGGTCATAGCTCCACTCACCGTTGTGCTCACTGTGCAGGCTCTGGCCATAGAGGCCGAGCGAGGCGACAGGCATCTTCCGGTACGGGGCACGGCCGCTCACCGCGAGCACCGCCGCCATCAGCGGGCGGCGCATCAGCCACGGCAGATTGAAGTCGAAGAACGGGCTGTTCAGGAAGAGGCCGTCGACCAGGCCCTGCCCGCGGCGGGTGTGCGCCCACAGCGAGGTGATCAGACCGCCCGTCGAGTGGCCGGCCACCAGTAGCTGGTCGTGGCCGTCCTCCTCACGGATGATCCGGACCGCCTCGTCCAGTTCGGGAAAGTAGTCGGTCAGGCTGCGGGCGAAGTTCGGCGTCTGGTGCGCCAGCAGGCTCCGCCCGTACTTCCGCAGGTCGAGCGCGTAAAAGTCCCAGCCCCGTTCGACGAAGAAATCCGCCAGATGGGTCTGGAAGAAATAGTCCACGAACCCGTGGACGTGCAGCACGGCCCGCCGCGTCGGCGTCTCCGCCCGGCGGCGGACCAGGGTCGCCACGACCGGGCCCTCGTCGTCGCTGCCCAGATCAATGGTGTGCCGCTCGTACGGCCATCCGAGGACGTCGGTCTCCACGCCCCCAGGTTACCCATGGGTATGGCCCGGCGCGCCATATCAGATCGACCACTGAACGCCCCGCCCGTCCACAATCCGCCGTCATCCACAATCCGTGACCGCAAGATCCTCGCCGGTGACCAAAGCTCGAACCCGACCGAAGCACCCGACGCCTCAGAGAGGAAGAAAGTCTTGTTCGAGACCAACATCGTCGTCGTCGGCAACGTTCTCACCGCCCCCGAGTGGCGGCGCACCAGCAACAACAACGCGCTGGTCGCCAACTTCCGGATCGCCTCCACCGCCCGCCGATACGACCGCGAGACCGGCCGCTGGGTCGACGGCAACAGCCTGCGCGTCCGGGTGAGCGCCTGGCGCAAACTCGCCGAAGGCGTCGCCTCCTCGATAACCGTCGGTGACCCGGTCGTCGTCTACGGCCGCATCTACACCCGCGACTGGATCGACGACGACAACAACAACCGCGTCTCCTACGAGATGGAGGCCTTCGCCATCGGCCACGACCTGGCCCGTGGACGGGCCCGTTTCTATCGCAGCAAGCCGGCCGCCGGCAACAGCATGATCGAGGGGCCCGACAGCGACGCCATCGTCGGCGGCGAGACCTCCGTGGCCCTCGCCGAGGAGGAGATCCCCGTCGGCTTCGGCGACGGGCTCCCCGAGCGCGTCCCCGAGGAGGAGGAACCGGGCTTCCTCGAGGTCGTCGCCCGGTTCGCCGACGAAACCGCGGAAGCCGGAGACGACCCCGACCCGGTCGTACCCGTCTCGGCGCCGCCGGTCGAGACCCGCCGCGTCCGGCGCGCCTCCCGCCGGGAGCCGGTCGCGGCCTGAGACCTTCCCGAAACCGCCGCGCGCGCAGATCAAGCCCCCTGCCGATCTCCGCTCGCGGCGGAGCCCGGCGGCCCGGCCGGTCAAGGGGTCACGTCATCCACCTCCGCCCAGGTGGCGTGACGTCCGGCCGGGCCGCTGAGGCCCTCACCCATCACTCGAAAGAGCGACGAATGAAGCTGCGCCAGAAGGGGTATAACCACCTATTTGTCGAAACCCGTGGATTCCTTCTATCGGGATGGGCCGATCGTGCCGCTGGAACCGCCCACCCGTCGGAGCGGCCCGGGTAGGCCCCGCACATCGCCTACCGGCAGACTGAACGCGTGCTGCTGAAGGACATTCGCGCCATCACGACCGAGGCGATGGTGCTATCGCCGGAGGACCCGTCAGCCGAGGACGCCAACACCAACTGGCTCGGCGCCCCGCCGCATGAGCGGATGGGCCTGTCCGCGGACGAGGTCGTGGCCGCGTTCGAAGAGACCGCGGCCAAGCTCCGGGAACTGGTGGCCAACCGCGGCCACCGGGGCACCGCCACCTTCTACGTCTGGCACGACGCCGTCGCCGGGCAGCTCCGTTGCTCGACCCGCACCCGCAAACCGAGCGACCTGCCGTTCAACGACGAATACCAGGTCACCCACGACCTCCGTGCCATCGTCGTCGAGTTCCTCGAAGACCGGGCGCCAGGCGCGATCGTCTGGGGACAACTCGAACCCGTGCCCTTCGACCCCGCCACCGAGCCCCCGGCCATCGCGGTCTGGGCGTTCGACCTCACCCCGTTCGGCCGCTGACCGGACCAGGAGACACACAGTGCCACCACGGTGGACCGCGGACGCGGCCGGACTCCTCGCCGGATACCTGCTCGACGCGGCGCTCGGCGATCCACGACGGCTGCATCCGGTAGCCGGCTTCGGCACCGCCGCCGGCGCCCTGGAACGCCGCATCCACCGGCCCCACCGCCGGGCCGGGACGGCCTTCACCGCGATCGCCGTCGGACTACCCGTCCTCGCCGGACTCGCCGCGGCCAGGGCCACCCGCAACCATCCGGCCGCCCGGATCGCCGTCACCGCCGCGGCCACCTGGACCGTGCTCGGCGGACGCACCCTCCGCCGCGAAGCCCGCACCATGGCCCGTCACCTGGACGCCGGCGACCTGCCGGCCGCCCGGGGGCGGCTCAACCACCTGTGCGGCCGCGACCCGTCCGCACTCGACGAACCGGAACTCGCCCGGGCCACCGTCGAATCAGTCGCCGAGAACACCTCCGACGCCGTTGTCGCCCCGCTCGTCTGGGGCGCCCTGCTCGGCCCCGCCGGCCTGCTCGGATACCGGGCGGCCAACACGCTCGACGCCATGGTGGGACACCGCTCGCCGCGGTACGCGCGGTTCGGCACACCATCGGCGCGGCTCGACGACCTGCTCAACCTGGCGCCGTCGCGACTCACCGGCCTGATCACCGTGGCCGTGTCGCCGGTCGCCGGCGGAACGCCACGGGAGACGCTGCGGGTGTGGCGGCGCGACCGGGGCGACCATCCGTCGCCCAACGCCGGGCAGTGCGAGTCGGCCATGGCGGGGGCGCTCGGGGTGCGGCTCGGCGGACGCAACGTCTATTTCGGACGTAGCGAGACGCGGCCGTTCCTCGGGGACGGCCCGCGGCCGTCGGCGGTGCATCTGCGCCGGGCGGCCCGGGTCTCGGGAACGGTGGGCGCGGTGGCTGTCGTGCTGGCGGCCGCCGTGGCCGCGGCACGAAGTGCGATGACAGCCGGTGGAGGCGGCGGGGGCGGGGCGGGGCCCGAAGGGCCAGGGCGACCGGAACCGCGTACACCTGGATCGTGGTGCAGCCGCCGATGACCGCAGGCCTCTTGATCGCCGGCACCACCTCGGACGCCGGCAAGAGCATCCTGACCGCCGGAATCTGCCGCTGGCTGCACCGCCAGGGCGTCCGCGTGGCACCGTTCAAAGCCCAGAACATGTCCAACAACTCGGTCGTCGTGGTCACCCCCGACGGCCGGGGCGGCGAGATCGGCCGAGCCCAAGCCATGCAGGCGGCCGCCTGCGGCATCGCCCCCGACCTGCGGTTCAACCCGGTTCTGCTCAAGCCCGGCAGCGACCGTTCCAGTCAGGTGGTCCTCCTCGGCGAGGCCGTCGACACGGTGACCGCCGGCAACTACCGCACTCTGCGCCCGCGGCTCGCCGAGACCGCCCACGCCGCCCTGGACGACCTGCGAACCGACTACGACGTGGTGATCTGCGAGGGCGCCGGCAGCCCCACCGAGATCAACCTCCGCGACGGCGACTTCGTCAACATGGGCCTGGCCCGGCGGTTCGGGCTGCCCACGATCGTGGTCGGAGACATCGACCGGGGTGGGGTGTTCGCCGCCTTCTTCGGCACGCTGGCCCTGCTGTCTCGGGCGGATCAGGAACTGGTCTCCGGCTTCGTGATCAACAAATTCCGTGGTGACATGGGCCTGCTGCGGCCCGGACTGGACATGATCACCGCGGTGACCGGGCGGCCGGTCCACGGCGTCCTACCGTTCCACCTGGACATCTGGCTCGACGCGGAGGACTCCCTCGCGTACGGCCGGGCGCTGGGACGCCCCGGACCGCCGCGCGGGACCGAGTGGCTGCGGGTCGCGGTGATCCGCGTTCCGCGGATCTCGAACGCCACCGACGCCGAGGCGCTCGCCGCCGAGCCCGGCGTGCGGGTTCAGCTGACCATCGAGCCGGCGGAGATCGCCGACGCCGACCTGGTGGTGATCCCCGGCTCCAAGGCGACCGTGAGTGATCTCGCCTGGCTGCGGGAGACCGGCCTGGCCGACGCGATCAGCGCGCACGCCGCCGCGGGCAAGCCGCTGCTGGGCATCTGCGGCGGCTTCCAGATGCTCGGCGAGAAGATCCACGACGAGGTGGAGAGCGGCCGGGGTACGGCGCCCGGACTCGGCCTGCTGCCGGTGGAGATCACCTTCGCGCCCCGCAAGACGCTGGCCAGGTCGGTCGGCGCGGGTCTCGGTGTCCCGGTGCGCGGTTACGAGATTCATCACGGGTACGTGTCCACAGGCGCCCCGGAACCGCTCCTGCGCTACAGCGACGGCCGGCCGGAGGGCGCCGTCGCCGGAAACGTCTACGGCACGCACTGGCACGGGGCTTTCGAGTCGGACGAGTTCCGCCGCCGATTCCTGACCGAGGCCGCCCGCCAGGCCGGCCGGCACGGTTTCACGACCGCCCCGGACACCCGGTTCGCGTCGGTGCGCGAACGTGCCCTGGACGTGCTCGGTGACCTGGTCGAGGAGCACCTGGACACGGCGGCCCTGTGGCGGCTGATCGAGAACGGTCCCGTACCGGGAATGCCGTTCCTGCCGCCGGGCGCGCCGGCCACCTAGGGACCGTTCTCAGGGTCTTCTCCGGGGTCCGGGTGAGGGACACGCGTTGCGTCACCGGCGTACGTTGGGGCCCGGAAGCGCGGCCGTGCGCCGCGGTAGCGGCGAGAACGGGGTGAGTCAGATGACGACCGAAGATGACAACCGGCCGGCGCGCCGCCGTGTGGTCCTGACCGGCATCAGCTCGCGGGCCTGGGAACACCCCGCCGATCGGGGCGCGCTGTCCGCGCTGCGTGAGCTGCGTGGGTTCGACGACGTGGTGAAGACGTTCTTCGGCATGTGGAACGAGCGGGGTTTCCGGCTGATGTTCCTGGCCGGGGCGATCCGCGTCGACCACCGGCAGTACCCGCGGGTCTACCAGCGGTTCGCCGAGGCGGCGAGCACGCTCGACGTGGCCGAGCTTCCCGAGCTCTACGTCACGCAGAACCCGCTTATCCACGGGCAGGCGATCGGCCTGGACCGGCCGTTCATCGTGATCAGCACGGGCGCGGTGGACAAACTCGACGATGACGAGTTGCGTGCCCTGCTCGGTCACGAGATCGGTCACGTGCGCAGCGGCCATGCCGTCTACAAGACCATCATGAAGATCCTGACCGGCTGGCTGGCCACGATCAGCTGGCTGCCGGTGGGTGTGATGGCTCTGCGGGCGATCATCGCGGCGATGCTGGAGTGGTGGCGCAAGGCCGAGCTCTCCGCTGACCGGGCCGGTCTCCTCGCCGGCCAGGACCCGGCGGCCTCGTTGCGCCTGCTGATGAAGGTCGCGGGCGGCGGCGATCTGTCGCAGATCGACACCGCGGCGTTCCTGGAGCAGGCCGCGGAATACGAGGGCGGCGGCGACCTGCGCGACAGCCTTCATAAGATCGGCCTGACCGCGTGGAGCAGTCACCCGGTTCCGGTCGCCCGGGCCGCCGAGCTGCGCAAGTGGATCGACTCTGGGGAGTATGCGCGGATCGTCGGCGGCGAATACCCGCGTCGTGACTCCGATGGCGACACGTCGGTCTCCGAGGACGTGAAGGCGGCGGCGAAGGCGTACCAGGACGACTTCGCCAACTCGCAGGATCCGCTGGTCGGCCTGGTGCGGCGTCTCGGTGGCGGAGCCGCCGACCTGGCCGGATCAGCCGCCGGCAAGGCCTACAACTGGGCCAGTGACGCGGCCCGGCGCGGGCGCCGCGACAACGGCGGAGACGGTACGCCGGACGCATGATCCACCGGCCGGGCCGGGAAGTTGTCGGCTTCCCGGCTTACGATCGGCGGCATGAGCCTGAGTGAATCCGATCTGCGTGCCGCGATCCGGCGCGAGATGCCCGGTGTCCGCGCCGACCTGGAACGGCTGGTGCGGATCCCGGGCGTCGCTTTTGAAGGTTTCGACCACTCGCACGTCGAGCGGTCCGCCGAGGCGGTCGCCGAGTTGTTGCGCGGGTGCGGGCTCGACACCGAGATCGTCCGGCACGGCGGCCAGCCCGCCGTGATCGGCCGTAAGGCGGCGCCGCCCGGAGCGCCGACCGTGCTGCTCTACGCGCATCATGACGTGCAGCCGGCGGGCGACCCAGCGTTGTGGACGAGCGACCCGTTCGAGCCGGTGGAGCGCGACGGCCGTCTCTACGGGCGCGGCGCGGCTGACGACAAGGCGGGCGTCATGGCGCACGTCGCCGCGTTGCGCGCGTTCGGCGACCGGCTCCCGGTCGGGGTCGTCGTGTTCGTCGAGGGCGAGGAGGAATACGGATCGGAGTCCCTCGACACGATCATCCACGAGCACCTGGAGGAGCTGCGCTCCGACGTGATCGTGATTGCCGACTCCGGCAACTGGGACATCGGCCGCCCCGCCCTGACCACCTCGCTGCGCGGCCTGGTCAACCTGTTCGCCGAGGTCAAGGTGTTGAAGAACGCCGTGCACAGCGGCATGTTCGGCGGCCCGGTGCCCGACGCGCTGATCACCCTCGTGCGGCTGCTGGCGACGCTGCACGACGACGACGGCGAGGTGGCGGTGACCGGCCTGGTCGGCCGCGAGGGCGCCAGCGTCGACTATCCGGCCGACCGATTCCGGCATGAGGCCGGGGTCCTCGACGGTGTCGAGCTGATCGGCCGCGGCACGATCACCGACCGCATCTGGACCAAACCGTCGATCTCGGTGCTCGGCATCGACGCGCCGCGCACGCTGGAGGCGGCGAACGCGTTGCAGCCCAGCGCCAAAGCCAAGATCAGTGTCCGCCTGGCGCCGGGGGAAGACCCCAAGGCGGCGTTCGAGGCGGTCCGCGCCCACCTGGAGAAGAACGTCCCGTGGGGCGCTCACCTGGAGCTCGCCTTGGAGAGTGACGGGTCGCCGTGTGTGATCGACGCGACCGGTCCGGTCTATGACGCCGCCCGGGCCGCGTTCCGTTCGGCCTGGGACGGCACTGAGCCGGTGGACATGGGTGTCGGCGGGTCGATCCCGTTCATCGCCACCTTCCAGGAGCTGTTCCCCGGTGCGGCGATCCTGGTGACCGGTGTCGAGGACCCGTACTCGGCGGCCCACGGGCCGGACGAGAGCCTGCACCTCGGCGAGTTCGAGCGGGTCTGCGTGGCCGAGGCCCTGCTGCTCAAGAACGTTGCGGAGACTCTGACGACGTAGGGGAACGGAGTGGCTGATGGCCGAGCTGTCATGTGAGGTCCTCGTGGTGGGCGCCGGCCCGACCGGGCTGATGCTCGCCAACTGGCTGACCAGGCTCGGGGTTCGGGTGATCGTCGCGGACGGCAAGGACGGCCCGACGGTGGAGTCCCGCGCGCTCGTCGTCCAGGCACGCAGCCTGGAGATCTACGACCAGCTCGGCATCGGCGACCAGATTCTGGAGGCGGCGCACCGGGCCGAGGCGCTCGCGCCCGGGTTCGGTGCGCGCTCCTTCGGCCGCATCCCGCTCGGCCCGCTCGGCGCCGGCGTCACGCCGTACCCGTTCATCGAGATCCTGGAGCAGAGCCGCAACGAGGAGATTCTCTACGACCATCTGCGGAAACTCGGCGGCGACGTGTTCTGGGAGTCGCCGGTCACCGCGGTCGTGCAGACCGAGGACGGGGTCGAGGCGAAAGTCGGTCACGACACCGTGCGGGCCCGCTTCTGCGTCGGCTGTGACGGCGCAAACTCGGTGGTTCGCAAGGCCCGCCGCATCGCCTTCGAGGGGGTCACCAACCCGCACCGCTTCTTCGTGCTGGACGCGGCCGGCGTCGGTGGCCTGGTGCCGGGTGCGGTCAATGTCCGCCCCTACCGTCAGGACTTCCTGCTCGCGTTCCCGATGCGTGGCGCCGGCAACTGGCGGCTGATCGGGCTGGTCCGTGATGTGGACGGTGACGGCGCCCTCGACGAGGAGGACGCCCGCGACCGGATGCGACGGACGTACGGGGTCACCTGTGACCGTTCCCGCTGGTTCGCCACCTACCGGGTGCACCACCGGGTCGCCGCGGCCTTCCGGGACGGCCCGTTCCTCCTCGCCGGCGACGCCGCGCACGTGCACTCGCCGGTCGGTGGGCAGGGCATGAACACCGGCCTGCAAGACGCGCACAACCTCGCGTTCAAACTCGCCGACGTGCTGCGCGGCACCCGGCGGGACGGCTGGCTCGATCGCTACGAGGCCGAGCGCCGCCCGGTGGCCCGCAAACTGGTCGCCACCACCGACCGGATCTTCGGACTGATCACCTCCGCCCGGCTGCCCGTTCGCGTGCTGCGGCGCGTCGCCGTTCCACTGCTGGCTCCGCTCGCGGTGCGGGCGCTCCCCGGTTCGTCCGGCGGCTCCCGGCTCTTCCAGTACGTCTCCCAGATCCGTATCCACTACCGCCTCGACCCGGACGTGCGGGCGGTGGACCAGCGGCGCGACCCGGTCATCGGCCGCCGCCTGCCCTGGGCCGACGGAAACCACGCGGTCCTGCGCGCCGCCTGCTGGCAGATCCATGGGTACGGCGGTGTCGCCGCCGCCGACGCGCCCGACCTCGGTCTGCCCGTGCACGTCTTCCCGCCGGCGCCTGCCACCGCGCTGCGTCCCGGCTTGTTCTACCTGGTCCGCCCGGACGGTTTCGTGGTCGCGCGAGCCGAACCGGGCGAGGCGGAAACACGGTTCCGGCATGCCATGGCCCGGTGAATCCGGGTGTCCACCAAGTGGATGAACGGGTGGCGCCGTCGATCGATCCTGTTAGGATTCGAACATGCGTTCGACTGCATCGTCTGCACTCGGCACTCCTGCCGGGCCCCGCACTCCAGTTGGGCCCGGCACTTCAGTCGGGCCCGGCATCTCGGCTGCGCCCGGCGCCACAGCCACACCGAGTCTTTCGGCTGCGCTGGCCGGCCGTGCCGCCCGGGTGACCCCCGGCGGCTCACGCAACTCGCTCGATCGCCTCCGCACCCGCGACCGGATCGAGTCGATCGCCCGGCTCCGTGCCGCGGCCCGCGCCCTGGGAGACGTCGATGTCTCCGGGTGGGACGACGCGACCCTCACCGATCACCTCGACGACCTCTCCACCGTGCTCTGCACACTCGACGCCGAGTTGGCCCGCGTGGCCGACGCGGTCCGAGCCCGCGGCTTCCGCATAGAGGAGCCAAAAGCCGCATGACCCTTCTTTTCTAGTACGGGGGAAACGACCACCCCCGTGGCACTCCCGTGCACCTCACGCGCCACGGGGCCCCGAAGCGCGTGATCGACTGCCAGGATGGAGATCGTGCGGTTCCTCGACATAGCAGCCACCTCGGCCGCCGTTGCCGCGATCCCGGGCCGCAAGGCCAAGATCGAGCTGTTGGCCGGGACGCTGCGGCGCCTCGACCCCGGCGAGATCGTCGCCGGGGCCGCCTACCTGGCCGGTGAGCTGCGACAACGACAGACCGGCGTCGGCTACGCCGCATTGCGCGACCGGCCGGCGCCCGCCGCCGAGGCCACCCTGACCGTCGCGGCGGTCGACGCGGCCGTCGCGGAGATCTCGACGGTCGCCGGCGCGGGCTCGCAAACCCGCCGCAAACAACTTCTCGGCGCCCTGTTCGGGGCGGCGACCGAGGCCGAGCAGCAGCTGCTCGTCGGCCTGTTCAGCGGTGAGCTGCGCCAAGGCGCCCAGGCCGGGCTGCTGGCCGAGGCGATCGCGGTGGCCGCCGAGGTGCCAGCCGCCACCGTCCGCCGTGCCCTGTTGCTCGCCGGTGACCTCAAACTCGTCGCCTCCACCGCCCTCACCGGCGGCGCGCCCGCGCTCGCCCAGATCCACCTGCGGGTCGGTACCCCGCTGAGCCCGATGCTCGCGAGCAGCGCCCCCGACGTCGCGGCGGCCCTGCTCGCCACTGGCGCGCCCGCGGTCGTCGACGCCAAGCTCGACGGCATCCGCATCCAGGTGCACCGCTCCGGCGACGACGTGGCCGTCTTCACCCGCAGCCTCGACGACATCACCGCCCGCCTTCCCGAGGTGGTCGCCGAGGTCCGGGCGCTCCCGCTGCGTGAGGCGATCCTCGACGGCGAGGCGATGCTGCTGGACGACGCCGGCCGGCCTCGCCCGTTCCAGGAGACGTCCAGCCGGGCGGCCACGCGCGGCGCACCGGCCGGCGGCCTCCGGCCCTACTTCTTCGATCTGCTGCACCTCGACGGCGCCGACCTCCTCGACGAACCCGGCCGGGTGCGCTGGGCGGCCCTCGCCGACACGGTCCCGGCGACCTCGACCGTCAGCCGCACCACGGTCGAGACCGAGGAGCAGGCGGCCACCGCGTTCGCCGCGGCCCTCGCGGCCGGGCAGGAAGGCGTCGTCCTCAAAGCGCCGGACGCGCCCTACGACGTGGGCCGCCGGGGCGCCGCCTGGGTCAAGGTGAAACCCCGGCACACCCTCGATCTGGTCGTCCTCGCCGTCGAGTGGGGCAACGGCCGCCGCCAGGGCTGGCTCTCCAACCTGCATCTCGGCGCCCGCGACCCGCAGACGGGCGAGTTCGTCATGCTCGGCAAAACCTTCAAAGGCCTCACCGACGAGCTGCTCCGCTGGCAGACCGAGCGGTTCAAACAGTTGGCCGTCTCCGACGACGGCTGGGTGGTGCGGGTGCGGCCGGAGCAGGTCGTCGAGATCGCGTTCGACGGCGTGCAGACGTCACCGCGCTACCCGGGCGGGGTCGCGCTGCGGTTCGCCCGCGTTCTCCGCTACCGCGACGACAAGCCCGCCGCTGAGGCCGACACCATCGACACGGTCCGCGCCATCGGCGCCGGCCACCCGCCCTCGCCGGCCTGACAGCGGAACCCAGGCGTCTGGCGTCGGCTACCCGTCCTGGTCGGGCCGCGAGCGGATGCCGGGTGTCGGGCGTCGGCCACTCGCCCTCACCGGGCCGCAAGCGGGAGTCGGGTGTCTGGAGGGCTGGTCACTTGGCTTTTCACGGCCTGGAGGAGGGCAATCGGGTGTCTGGCGCTGTCACTCGCCTCTTCGTGGCTCAAGCGGAAGCCGGGGTGGCTGGCGGGCGCTGGTCACTCGCGCTTTCGCGACCCGCAAGCGGGAGCCGGGCGCCTGGCGCTGGCCACCCACGCTCACCGCCCAGCGATCGGAAGCGGGCGACTGGCGGCCACCACCGGCCTGCCCGCCCGCGAGCCGGAAGCCGGGCCCCGCACCGACCATCGCCGATAGCCGCGTGGTCAGAGGGCGGCCAGGCTGCGGACGTAGTTGACCTGCTGATTGATCGCGGTCACGTCACCGTCATGGTGGACCGGGATGCGAGCCACATACTGATGCTGGCCGCTGGTGACGGTGACGTTGACCGTCCCCTGTGGGACCGGCTCCTTGTAGAGAAGGATCAGCAGGCTCAGACCGCCGGTCAGGCAGATGCCGACGAAAGCCGCGACCTTTGCCCAGGTCGGGGTGCGCCGCTGGGTGATCCAGTGATCGGTGACCTGCCATCGCGAGCCGGCGAGCGGAAGGTCGCCCACCGGGGTGAGCACCAGCGTGGAGGTGACCTGGATCTCGGAGATCTCCACGATCACCGGCCCGGTCGCGGCCGGTGCCACCGAGCCCGGGGTTTCGGGCTCGGGCGGGGGAGTGGGCGCGCCCCACGGATCACCCGACGGGAAGGTCATGCCGCGACATTAACCGGCGTCGCGGCCCGTCGCGAGACGGCGCTCGGTCTCCTTAGTGCCTCCGGCGGTGACGGTGGCCGAGGTCGCCGCCTGCCGGGAGGCAGCCGCCTCAGCGGCACGCCGGTCGGCTTCCGCTACCCGGTCCCTGGTGTCGGCCTCAACCACCCGGTCCCTGGCGCCGGCCTCGGCCACCCGGTCGCGGGAGCCGGCCGGGACCGTGCGGTCGTGAACGCCCGGCTCGGCCACCCGGCCCTGGGCGGCCAGACGCTGGTCGGCGTCGTCGAGACGGTCGCGGGAGGCCTTGCGCTGGTCGGCGTCCTCGACGCGATCGCGGGGGACCCGACGCTGATCGGCGTCCTCGACCCGGTCGCGGCGAGCCGGCTTCGCGGGGCGCCCGGCGGCGCCGGGCGACTCCAGGACCTCGCGACGGGCCTGCCAGCCGTACAGGACGAAGACCATGCCGGCGAAGACCCACCACTGGACGGCATAGCCGCCGTTCTGCCAGGAGTCCTCGTGCGGGATCGGGATCGTGACGAACGCCGGATCGGAGGCCGGGCTCTGCTCGGTGAGGAGGACGTAGGCCCCGTACACCGGGAACGGCAACTCGGTCGCGAGGTGCGGCAGGCTGATCCGCCGCGTGTCCAGCCGGCCGTCTCGCCGTTCCACCGGAGCGGGTCTACTTTCCGACAGGTGAATCTGCCCGACGACCGTAACCTGGCCCGTCGGGGCCGCCGGGACCTCCGGCGGGGCGTGTGCCCCGCCGGGCGGCGCGGGCACCCAGCCACGATCCACCAGGACGGCCGTCCCATCGTCGAGGATCAGTGGGGTGAGGATCTCGAACCCGACCTTGCTCCCGACCGTGCGCCCTCGGGCCTGAATCTCGTTTGCCGGGTCGTAACGGCCGCTGAGGGTCACCTTTGTCCAGGCCAGCGCCTCCCCGGGGAGAGGGCCGGGGGTTCCGGCGGCGGTCGGCGCGGTCAGGATCGAGGTCAGTGGGACGGGCGCGGCGGCATTCGCCGCCTCGACCCGTTCATTGATGGCTGTGCGTTCGCGGTAACGGTCCAGTTGCCAGTTGCCGAGCATCACCATGACCACCGAGGCGACGACAGTGAGCGCGGCCGCGCCCAGCCAGCGAGGGGTCAGCAGGAACCGGTACACGCCCTGAGGCTACCTGGCGAGACGGTGGCTCCCGCCGCAGCCAGGTAGTCTGCGACATCCGGCAGTCGATAGAACATGTGGCGGCCGCCTGCGGAAACCTCGGGGGAGACATTGATCACCGCCCAGCCTCGTCTGGTCGTGAGCGCGCCGTCGTCCGGTCACGGCAAGACGGCGATCGCCGTGGGACTGCTCGCCGCGCTCAGCGGCCGGGGCATCCCGACGGCGGGCTTCAAGGTCGGTCCGGATCACACCGACGCGGCGTACCTCGGTCTCGCTGCCGGCCGCCCCGGCCGCAACCTGGACCCACGCCTCGTCGGCGCGCAGCGTGTCGCGCCGCTCTTCGCGCACGGCGCCTCCGGGGCCCAGGTCGCCATCATCGAGGGTGCGATGGGCCTGTTCGACAGCCTCACCGGCCAGCCGGAGATCGACGGCACCGCCTCGGTCGCCGCCTCGCTGCGCGCCCCGGTGGTGCTCGTGGTCGATGTCGCGGCGATGGGTCACTCGCTGGCGGCCCTGGTGCACGGCTTCCGGATGTTCGACGAGATGGTGCACCTCGGCGGCGTGATCCTGAACCGGGTCGCCTCCGAGCGGCACGAGCAGATGCTGCGCAGCGCCATGGACGACATCGGCATGCCGGTGCTCGGCGCCCTGCACCGCGGTGACCTTCCCAACGTGCTGCCGGCCCGCACGCACGGGCTCGTCCCGGTGGCGCACCGGACCGTCGAGGCCGGCCGCGCGGTGCGCCGCCTGGGCGAGGCGGTCGCCGGAAGCCTGGACATGGACCGCCTGATGGCGCTGGCTTCGTCCGCGCCGCCGATTCCCGGCCCGCTCTGGTCCCCGGCCGAGGCGGCCGGGGACGGCCCGTTCGACCAACGACCGGTGATCGCCCTGGCCGGAGGCCAAGGCGCCCCGTACACCTATGTGGAGACCGCCGAGCTGCTCACCGCCGCCGGCGCGGACGTCGCGGTCGTCGATCCGCTACGCGACGAGGCCCTTCCGCCCGGCACGCGCGCCCTGGTGGTCGGTGCGGGACTTCCCGAGGGGTACGCGGAAGAGCTCTCCGCCAACCGCCGGCTCTGTGCGGCCGTCGCCCAGTTCGCCCGGGACGGCTGGCCGGTGGTCGCCGAGGGCGTCGCCCTGCCGTGGCTCGGTCGCGAACTGGACGGGCGCCCGATGTGCGGGGTGCTGGACGCCACCGCCACCACCGCCGAACAGACCGTCGCCGGCTATCGCGAGGCGACCGCACCGGGCACGTCCGTGCTGGCCCCCGCCGGTGCCCGGATCACCGGTTACAAGCAGCACCGGGCCGTCGTCACGCCCCGTGCCGGCGCCAACCCCGCGTGGACCTGGTCCGGGGGGAACCCCGAGGGTTTCGTCTGGCGTCAGGTGCACGCCTCACAGCTCGGCCTGCACTGGGCCGCCGCCCCGGAGATAGCCCGCCGTCTGGTCGCCGCCGCCCACGCGGGCCCGCAGGGCGCGCCCGGCGCTCCGGGCGCCATGCCGATGGGCATGCCGTCCGGCCCGCCGATGGGCATGCCGTCCGGCCCGCCCGGAATGCCGCCGTCCGGCCACCCGGGGATGCCTCCGCAGCCGGTTCCCGTCGGTCCGCCCATGCCGCCGATGCAGGGTTCGCCGGCCGTGCCGTCGATGCCGCCCCAGGGCGTGCCGGCCGGCACGCCCATGGGACTGCTTCCCGGCCAGGGCCCGATGCCGGCCGGCCCGCCTCCCGGCATGCCGCCGGGCCAGCCACGGCCCGGCTCCGGGATGCCGGGGCAGGGCGTTGCGGGCCCGGGTTATGGGCCGCCGGACTCCCACTTTCCGGGCCAGGACATTTCAGGGTCCGGTATTGCCGGATATGGCCCCCCGGACTCCGGCACGGCCGGGCGCGGACTGCCGGGCCAGGGCACGCCCACCAGCCCGAGTCCTGGCATGCCCGGTCATGTGATCTCCACCGGCCACGGCCAGATCTCGCAGCACGGTGTCTCGCAGCACGGTTCGGGCATGCCACCCGCCCAAGACCTCCCCGGCGGCTACGACCAGGATTCCGGCCAGGGCGTTTCGAACGGTTATGAGCAGAGCCTCGGCCAGGGTGCTCCGAACGGTTATGAGCAGAGCCTCGGCCAGGGTGCTCCGAACGGTTATGAGCAGAGCCTCGGCCAGGGCACTTCGAACAGTTACGAGCAGGGGCCGGGCCAGGGTGCTTCGGGTGGTTACGAGCACAGCCTCGGCCAGGACGCTTCCGGCGGTTACGAGCAGGGTGGGTCCGGCCGCTACGAGCGGGGCCTCAACCATGGTGCGTCCGGCGGTTACGAGCGGGGTTCCGCCCAGGGTGCCTCCGGCGACTACGACCACGGTCCCGGCCAAGGCGGGCCCGGCAGCTATGACCAGGGCGTTTCAGGCGGTTACGACCACGGTCAGGACCAGGGCCAGAGCCTGGGCCGGAGCTACGACCAAGGCCACGGCCAGGGCCAGGGCCAGGGCCAGGGCCAAGGTAACGGCCAGGGGATGCCAGGTAGCCACAGCCATGGGGCGCAGGGCGGCCACGGTCAGCCGGTGACCGGTTCGGGTCAGATTCCGCCGCCCGCGCAGGGAGCGCAGGCCGGCCATGGGCCGCTGCCCGGCCCCGGCTCGCCGGTGCCTCCGGACAGCCACACGACGGACCTTCCCGTCCACTCCTGACCGGCTCCGGCCGCCCGAAACGGCCCAGCGTGCAAAGGTCGACTCGCCGCCTGCGAAGTTGTCGTACCCCCCTCGTACCGTGAGGCGTACGACAACCGAAGGAGGAGGATCGTGGCCGACCGTGTGCCGCTTGATTTCGACCCGCCGGTTCGTCAGATCAGAGCGCTGCTGCTGGGAGTCGACGACCGTGACCTCCCCGCGTCGACCCCCTGTCCGGGGTGGCCGGTCGCGGCCCTGCTCGATCATCTGATGGGCCTGTCCCTCGCCTTCGCCATGACCGCCCGCAAACGCGCCGGCGCACCCGGCACCGGCGGCCCGCCACCCGAGCCCTCCGCCGCGCACCTGTCGCCGCATTGGCGCAGCCGGCTCCCGGTGCTCCTGGCCGACCTCAGCATCGCCTGGAAAGACCCGGCCGCCTGGACCGGCACGGCACAGGCCGGCGGCGTCACCATGCCGGCCGCCGCGATGGGTGCCGTCGCGATGAACGAGCTGGTCATGCACGGGTGGGATCTGGCCCGTGCGACCGGTCAGGACTATGCGGCCGATCCCCGGGCTCTGGAGGTGCTGGTCGAGTTCCTCGGTCAGGGCCCCTCCGAGGGCACGCCCGGCCTGTTCGGCCCCCGAGTGCTGACCGATCCGGCTTCCGAGGATCTCCTGACTCGCGCCCTCGGCCTGGCCGGCCGTGATCCGGCCTGGCGACCACCCCGCCGGCGCCCTGTCTCGTCCACATCGCGCAGTCGCCCCACCGGCGGCTGACTCCCCGCCGGTCTCGCCGAGAACGGCCGTGACGGCCCCCGGCCGTGACGGCCCCCGGCCGTGACGGCCCACGGCCGCGACGGCCCCCGGCCGTGACGGCCCACGGCCGCGACGGCTACAGCGAGCAGCCGCGGCTACCAGACGTACTTGTCGGAAGGGGGTTTGAAGTCCTCCTCCGGTTCGCCCTTGAGGGCGTCCCGCAGCGTCTGAGCGACCGTGTACTTCGACATCGTCGACCGCCCCTCACCCACCAGATGTTCGGGGTTGTCCGGGTCGGCGACGAAGGCCGCCGCCGCCAGCTGTGGGGTGTACCCACTGAACCACGCGGTCTTGTTGCCGTCGGTGGTGCCGCTCTTACCGGCGACCGGGCGGCCCAGCGTGCCGTACACCATCTCGGAGGTCCCCCAGCCGCCGCAGCTGCCGCGGGCGGAGCCGTAACCGGTGACGCAGCGGGCCGCGTCGGTGGCCGCGCGGGCCACGTTGACCTTGACGGCTTGGCGGCAGCGGGGTGCGGTGACCAGCTCGTCCTGGTGGAGGGCGTGTGTCCCGTCGGGGTTGCGGATGGACTCGACCGGCGTCGGTTCGCAGTAACGGCCTTCCGCGGCGAGGGTGGCGAAGACGTTGGCCATCTCGACGGGGGTGGCGTCGCTGACGCCGAGGGTGAAGGCGCCCCACCCGGAGGCGTGTTCCTTGGTGGCGAGCGTCCGGTCGACTTCGGTGCGCCATCGCAGGCCGAGCCGTTCCGCCATCTCGACCGCCTTCTCCGCGCCGACCCGCTGTTCGAGTTGCACGAAGTAGGTGTTGACCGATTTGCCGAAGCCGCTCCACATGTTCTGGTTACCGGTCATCGATCCGTTGGAATTCTTCGGGCACCAGTGGATGCCGCACGTGGCGGGCCCGGGCGCGGTGATGTAGCGGGAGACGAACCGTTGCGGCGAGTAGAACGTGGTCGACAGCGGCAGCCCGGCTTCCAGCGCGGCGAGCAGAGTGAAGATCTTGAAGGTGGATCCGGCCTGGTAACCGGCCATGTCTCCGCCGCCGAGCAGGGGGTTGACCGTGTTCGGGTAGTTGCCTTTCACGTCGTCGTCCTGCCGCCAGTCGCTGTGCCGGCCGTTGCGTTCCTGGTCGAGCGAGTACCGCCGGTTGACCGCCATGCTGAGGATCCGCCCGGTGCCGGGTTGCACGACCACCTGTCCGTGGGCGATGGTGCTGCCGCGTTTCTCCTTCTCCAGGACGTGGCCCATCGCGTACCGCTGGATCTTGGGGTCGATGGAGGTGACCACCCGGTATCCGCCGCGGCGCAGATTCTCCTCGCGTTCCTGCGGGGTCCGGCCGAAGGCCGGCTGTTCGCGCCACCAGCTCTTGAAGTAGTCGCAGAAGAAGCCCCAGTCGTTGTGCTGGTCGGCGACGGAGACGCAGTCGTTCGGCGGGGTGCTCAGCTTCAGCTTGATCTTGGATTTCCGGGCGGTGGCGGCCTGTTCCTCGGTGATCGCGTCGATCTTGAGCATCTGGTCGATCACGTAGTTGCGGCGATCCAGGGCGGCGGTCTGGTTCTTGGTCGCCGGGTCGTACGCGGACGGCGCCTTGACCAGCCCGGCGAGCAGCGCCGCCTCGGTGAGGGTGAGGTCGCGGGGCGCCTTGGAGAAGAAGACCTGGGAGGCCGCGAAGATGCCGTAGGCGCGATGCCCGTAATAGGCGGCGTTCAGGTAGCGCTCGAGGATCTCCTCCTTGCTGAGCCGCTGCTCCACCTCGATGGCGAGCCGCATCTCCCGCAGTTTGCGGGTGGCGGTCTGTTCGGTGGCTTCGAGCGCTTCCCGGGGGGTGCGGGCGCTGTCGCGCAGCGCCATCCGGACGTACTGCATGGTCAGCGTGGACGCGCCCTGGGAGACGCCGCCGGCCTTCTGGTTGGCGACGAAGGCGCGGGCCACGCCTTTGGCGTCGACGCCGTTGTGCTCGTAGAAGCGGGAGTCCTCGGACGCCACGATCGCCTTGGTCATGTACGGCGACATGTCCTGGAGGTCGACGTGTTTGCGGTGTTCCTCGTAGAACATCGTGAGCAGGGTCTTGCCGTCGCCGGCGTAGACGTAGGTGGTCTGCGCGGGCGGTGTCTCGGTGAGTTGTTCCGGCATGTTCTCCAGGGCTTCGGTACCGGCCTTGACCCCCATCCCGGCCAGCGCGGCGAGGGGGTAGGAGAGGCCGGCGATGATCAGGCCCGAGATGAGCCCGGCTCGGATCAGGAGGGCGACTCTTCCGGCTACGGTGAGGCGTCGGCTCGTCACCTTCTGAAGGTATGACAAAGGCCCTCATGTTCGGATGGAACAGCCGAAGTCTGGCGCTCTTGGTCGTCCGGCATGCTGGGGCCATGTCATACGACCTTGATCATCATGGCGACGCCGAAGTGGGAGCCGGCCTGATCGATCTCGCGGTCAACGTGCGGCACCATGCCATGCCCGCGTGGCTGGCGGACCCGATCGCGGAGTCGTTGGGCGAGCTCTCGGCATACCCGGATGAGCGAAAGGCGACCGCGGCCGTCGCGGCCCGGCACCGCCGGGACCCGGCCGAGGTGCTGTTGACCGCCGGCGCCGCCCAGGCGTTCGTGCTGCTCGCGCAGGCGTTGCGCGGCGCCCGCCGGCCGGTCGTGGTGCATCCGCAGTTCACCGAGCCGGAGGCCGCGCTGCGTAACGCCGGTCACGAGGTGGACCGGGTGATCCTGCGGGAGGCGGACGGCTTCCGGCTCGACCCCGATCTCGTGCCCGACGACGCCGACCTGGTGTTCGTCGGCAACCCGACCAACCCGACCTCGGTGCTGCACCCGGCCGCCGACGTGGCGAAACTGGCACGTCCCGGGCGGGTGCTGGTGGTGGACGAGGCGTTCGCCGACACCACCTGGCGGCCCGGCGCGCCGGGCGAGCCGGAGTCGCTGGCCGAGCGCCGCGACCTGCCCGGTCTGGTGGTGCTGCGCAGCCTCACCAAGACCTGGGGGCTGGCCGGCCTGCGCATCGGTTACGTGCTGGGCCCGGCCGAGCTGCTGCCGCGGCTGGCGGCCGCGCGGCCGCTCTGGGCGGTCTCCACGCCGGCGCTCGCGGCGGCGACGGCCTGCGCGTCGCCGGTCGCGATCGCCGCCGAGCGGGAGATCGCCGAGCAACTCGCGGCCGAGCGCGCCCACCTGGTGGAACGGCTGCGGCGAGTGCCGAGCGTCACGGTTCCCGGCGACCCGGCGTCTGCTTTCGTGGCGATACGGCTCCCCAAAGCCGATCAGATACGCGCTGAGCTGCGCAGACGTGGCTATGCGGTGCGCCGTGGGGACACCTTCCCCGGGCTGGGGCCGGATTGGCTGCGGATTGCGGTGCGCGACACTGCCACCACAGAACGATTCGTGCAGACTCTGAGCGAAGTGATCGAGGAGCGACCGTGACGCTGGAGACCACCCTGGCGGCCATCCGGCCAGCCGACGACGAGGCGATGACCGCCGCCCGTGAACTGCAGGCCCGGCTCACCAAGCCGGCCGGTTCGCTGGGCGCGCTGGAGGAGTTGTCGGTGCGCCTGGCCGGCCTGGCCGGAGTGTGCCCGCCGCCGCTGCCCGAGCCGGCCACGGTCGCGGTCTTCGCCGGCGACCACGGCGTGCACGCCCAGGGGGTGAGCCCGTGGCCGCAGGAGGTCACCGCCCAGATGGTGGCGAACTTCGTGGCCGGCGGCGCCGTGGTGAACGCGTTCGCCCGCCAGACCGGCGCCGATGTGATGGTGGTGGACGTCGGGGTGGCGATCCCGCTGCACGGCGGGCCGAACCTGCTGGACGCGAACGTGCGCCGCGGCACCCGGGACATGACGATCGGCCCGGCGCTGACCCGCGAGGAGGCGCGGGCCGCGGTCGAGGTCGGCATCCGGGTCGCCGGCGCGCTGGTCGACCAGGGCGCGAAAGCGCTGCTCACCGGTGACATGGGCATCGCCAACACGACTCCGGCGGCCGCGCTGATCGCTGCTTTCACCGGCGTGTCCGCCGATGTCGCGACCGGTCGAGGCACCGGCATCGACGACGCGACCCTGACTCACAAGATCTCGGTGGTGGCGTCCGCCCTGGAGCGGCACCGGCCCGACCCGGCCGACCCGCTGGGTGTGCTCGCCGCGGTCGGCGGCCTCGAACACGCCGCGCTGACCGGTTTCATCCTCGGCGCCGCCGCGCGCCGGGTGCCGGTGATCGTCGACGGCGTGATCGCCACGTCGGCCGCCGTCGCCGCCGCGGCGTTCGCCTCCGACGCGGTGGCCGCGATGGTCGCCGGGCACCGGTCCGCCGAGCCGGGCGCGAGTGTCGCGCTCGCCCACCTCGGCCTGGAGCCGCTGCTCGACCTGGGCATGCGCCTCGGCGAGGGTAGCGGCGCGGTGCTGGCCCTGCCCGTCGTGCAGGCCGCGGTGCGGGTGCTGCACGAGGTGGCGACGTTCGACTCGGCGGGGGTTTCGGAGAAATGAGCATCTATCCGCTGGGGCTGCGCCTGGAAGGCCGTCGCGTGCTGGTGGTGGGCGGCGGCTCGGTCGCCACCCGCCGGGTGCCGGCGCTGATCACGGCGGGCGCCCGGGTCGAGATCGTGTCGCCCGAGCTCACCCCCACGCTCCAGGGGCACGTCGACGCCGGGCGGGCGGTCTGGACGCCGCGGCGCTTCGCGCCCACCGACGTCGAGGGCGCATGGCTGGTCCATGTCGCGATCGACGATCCGGAGGCGGCGGCCCAGGTCAGCGTCGCGGCAGAGCAACACCGGATCTTCTGTGTACGGGCGGACGACCGGGAAGCGGCCACCGCGTGGACCCCGGCCGTCACCCGGCACGGCCAGGTGACCGTGGCGGTGACCGACGGTGGCGACCGCCGCCGTGCGATGGCGGTGCGCGACATGGTGGCGCACGTGCTGGAGGCGACCCCGCCGGCCGCTCCGGAACTCAAGGGCGTGGCCCTGGTCGGCGCCGGCCCCGGCGACCCCGAACTGATCACGGTGAAGGGCCGGCGTCTGCTGGCCGCCGCCGACGTGGTGGTCGCCGACCGGCTGGTCCCCGGCATGCTGCTCGGCGAATTGCGTCCCGAGGTCGAGCTGATCGACGCCGCCAAGATCCCGTACGGGCCGCAGGCCGCCCAGGAGGAGATCAACCGGATCCTGGTGGACCGGGCGACCCAGGGCAAGTTCGTGGTCCGGTTCAAGGGCGGCGACAACTTCGTCTTCGGCCGTGGCGGCGAGGAGGCACTGGCCTGTGCCGAGGCGGGCGTGCCGGTGATGGTCGTGCCCGGCGTGACCAGCTCGATCGCGGCCCCCGCGCTGGCCGGCATCCCGGTCACCCACCGTGGGGTGGCGCACGAGTTCACGGTGATCTCCGGCCACATCCCGCCGGACCACCCCGACTCGCTGGTCGACTGGTCGGCGGTGGCCCGGCTGCGCGGCACCGTCGTGGTGCTGATGGGCCTGAAGAACCTGCCGCGGATCACCGAGCGGCTGATCGCCGAGGGCCGTTCGCCGGAGACCCCGGTAGCGGTGGTGCAGGAGGGCTCCACCGCCCATCAGCGGTCGCTGCGCAGCACGCTGGGCGCGGTCACCGGCGAGGTGGCGGCGGCCGGCATCCGCCCGCCCGCGGTGGTCGTGATCGGCGACGTGGTGGCCGTCGCCGACACCTTCACGCCCGCGGCCGGCTGACCGTACCCCCGCGAAGGAGAAGGCGCCGGGCGGAAACGGCCCGGCGCCTTCGAGCGGAGCTCAGCCCTCGGTGTCGTCCGAGGGGGTGTCGTCGTTCTGGTCGACGCCCAGCTCGTCCAGGAACGTCTTGGCCCAGCGGGCCACGTCGTGGGTCCGCAGGTGCCGTTGCATGACCCGCATCCGGCGTTTGAGCTCCGGAAGTTCGGCGCCGACCGCGCGCAGCAGCGCGTCCTTCACGCCGTCCGGGTCGTGCGGGTTGCAGAGGAACGCCTGGCGCAGCTCGGTGGCGGCGCCGGCGAACTCGCTGAGGATCAGCGCGCCACCGGTGTCGCCCCGGCAGGCGATGTACTCCTTGGCGACCAGGTTCATGCCGTCACGCAGCGGGGTCACCATCATCACGTCGGCGGCCGCGTACATCGCGGCGAGTTCCGGCTTGCCGACTGACTGGTGCAGGTAGTGCACGGCCGGCGTGCCGATGTTGCCGAACTCGCCGTTGATCCGGCCGACCTCGCGCTCGACCTTGACCCGCAGCGTCTGGTAGTGCTCGACCCGCTCCCGGCTGGGCGTGGCGACCTGCACCATCACCGCGTCGCCGACGTTCAGTTTCCCGTCGGCCAGCAGTTCCCGGAACGCCTTGAGGCGCAGCTCGATGCCCTTGGTGTAGTCGAGCCGGTCGACGCCGAGGATCACCGTCTTCGGATCACCCAGCTCGGCCCGGATCTGCTTGGCCCGGGCCTGCACCGACGGATCGGCGGCGAGCCGCTCCATCTCGCGCGTGTCGATGCTGATCGGGAACGCGCCGGCTTTCACCTTGCGCCCGTCGACCTGGATCGACTGGCCCTCATAGCGCAGTCCGAGCAGGTGCCGGGCCAGGCGGACGAAGTTCTGCGCGGCCAGCCGCTGCTGGAAGCCGACCAGGTCGGCGCCGAGCAGGCCGCGCAGGATCTCGGCGCGGAACGGCATCTGCATGAACAGTTCGATCGGCGGGAAGGGGATGTGCAGGAAGAACCCGATCTTCAGGTCCGGGCGCATCTCCCGGAGCATGGACGGGACCAGCTGCAACTGGTAGTCCTGCACCCAGACGGTGGCGCCTTTCTCGGCGACCTCCGCCGCGGCCTGGGCGAACCGGTGGTTGACCACGCGGTACGTCTCTCGCCAGCGCCGCTTGTAGACGGGCGTCTCCACCGCGTCGTGGTAGAGCGGCCAGATGGTCGCGTTGGACTGACCCTCGTAGTAGCGCTCCAGCTCCTCGCCGCTGAGCGGCACCGGGTGGATGTGAATGCCCTCGAGGTCGAACGGCTCCGGCGCCTCGCCGGTGCCGCCCGCCCACCCGATCCAGGTGCCCTGATGCTGCATCAGGACCGGATGCAGGGCTGTGACCAGGCCGCCCGGGCTGGGCCGCCACTGCTTCTCACCGTCCGGCGTAGTGACCTCGTCCACGGGCAGACGGTTGGCGACGACGACGAAGGAACTTCGTTGGGCCACGCTGAGTACACCTCCGAGTGGTTTCTGTTCCCAGCGTGAGCCTACTGTGTGTAAGCTCTCGCTCTCTCAACCCCCTCCGGTCCAGCGGCGTATTGGACCGTGATGGACCCGGTGGGGACGGGGTGCCATCCTGTGCCGGTGACCCCGCACGATGATCATTCCCAGCAGCGGCAGCCGTTGTTCTTTCCTGTGGTGATCGCCACGGTGCTGCTCACGATCATCGGCATGGTCGGCGGTTACCTGCTCTCCGAGCGGCGCTCCGGCGAGTCCGGTCGAAACGAGTCATCGGGACGCGACCTGCTTCCGGCCGGGCAGGAGTGCCTCCAGCAGACCCAGGAGATGGGCGCCAAGTTCAACGCCGTCGGCACGCTGCGCCAGGTGCTGCGGGTGCGCACCGAGAGCCGGTCGGTCGCCTGGATCTGCCAGGACGAGGTCGGGCGGCTCTTCTATCACGCGAACAAGGGCGGCGCCGACGCCCCGTGGGTGGAGAACAAGACCGCCCTGTTCCTCGCCGACGTGAACCATGAGGGCGACTACGAGTTCTGGGCCACCGCTGCCGACGGCAACGTGTTCCGGGTCAGCAACACCCGGCTGGCCGTCGAGTACACCGACGGCCGGATCGAGGAACAGAGCGCCGTCCCGGAGTGACGGGCGGGGTTGCCGTTCGCCCGGGGCACGGCAGGTGGAAAGATTGTCCTTTGACATCGGCACCGACAACCCACGATCTCGGAGGTAGGGCACCCCGTGGCCCAATACATCTACGTTCTGGAAAAGGCGCGCAAGGCGCACGGCGACAAGGTCGTGCTCGACAATGTGACGCTGAACTTCCTGCCAGGCGTCAAGATCGGTGTGGTCGGCCCGAACGGCGCCGGTAAGTCCAGCCTGCTCAAGATCATGGCGGGGATCGACCAGGTCAGCAACGGCGAGGCCCGGCTCATGCCCGGCTTCACCGTCGGCATGCTGGCCCAGGAGCCGCCGCTGAACGAGGAGAAGACCGTCCTCGGCAACATCGAGGAAGCGGTCGCCGAGACCAAGGCGAAACTGGCGCGGTTCAACGCGATCGCCGAGCAGATGGCGACCGACTACACCGACGAGCTGATGGAAGAGATGGGCAAGCTCCAGGAGGAGCTCGACCACGCCAACGCGTGGGACGTCGACGCCCAGCTCGAACTCGCGATGGACGCGCTGCGCTGCCCGCCGCCGGACGCCGACGTCACCCAGCTCTCCGGTGGTGAGCGCCGCCGGGTCGCGCTGTGCAAGCTCCTGCTCCAGGCGCCCGACCTGCTGCTGCTCGACGAGCCCACCAACCACCTGGACGCGGAGAGCGTCTCGTGGCTGGAGCAGCACCTGTCCAAGTACGCCGGCACCGTCATCGCCATCACCCACGACCGGTACTTCCTGGACAACGTGGCGACCTGGATCCTCGAGCTGGACCGCGGCCGGGCGTACCCGTACGAGGGCAACTACTCGACGTACCTGGACAAGAAGGCCGCCCGTCTCGCGGTGCAGGGCCGCAAGGACCAGAAACTGCAGAAGCGCCTCACCGAGGAGCTCGAGTGGGTGCGGTCCAACGCCAAGGCCCGGCAGACCAAGAGCAAGGCCCGTCTCGAGCGGTACGAGGAGATGGCCACCGAGGCGGAGAAGACCCGGAAACTGGACTTCGAGGAGATCCAGATTCCGCCGGGCCCCCGTCTCGGCAACACCGTCATCGAGTCGAAGGACCTGGTCAAGGGCTTCGACGGGCGGGTGCTCATCGATCACCTGTCGTTCTCGCTGCCGCGTAACGGCATCGTCGGCATCATCGGCCCGAACGGCGTCGGCAAGACCACCCTGTTCAAGACCATCGTCGGGCTGGAGCAGCCGGACTCGGGTTCGGTGCGGGTCGGCGAGACGGTCAAGCTGTCCTACGTGGACCAGAACCGGTCCGGCCTGGACGGCAGCAAGACCGTGTGGGAGGTCGTCTCCGACGGGCTCGACCACATGATGGTCGGCAAGGTCGAGATGCCGTCCCGGGCCTATGTCGCCGCGTTCGGCTTCAAGGGCCCCGACCAGCAGAAGCCGGTCAAGGTCCTCTCCGGCGGCGAGCGCAACCGGCTCAACCTCGCGATGACGCTGAAGATCGGCGGCAACGTGATCCTGCTCGACGAGCCGACCAACGACCTGGACGTGGAGACGCTGTCCAGCCTGGAGAACGCGCTTCTGGAGTTCCCCGGCTGCGCCGTGGTCATCTCCCACGACCGGATGTTCCTCGACCGCGTGACCACGCACATGCTGGCGTGGGAGGGCACCGACGAGGACCCGGACAAGTGGTTCTGGTTCGAGGGCAACTTCGACGCGTACGAGAAGAACAAGATCGATCGTCTCGGCGCGGACGCGGCCCGGCCGCACCGGGTCACGTACCGCAAGCTCACCCGCGACTGATCCGTGTGACTGATGCGTTTCACCTATGACGTGTCCGTGCGCTGGTCCGACATGGACGCGTACGGGCACGTCAACAACGCCCGGTTCCTCACTCTCTACGAGGAGGCGCGGGTGGCGATGTTCTTCGTCGGTGCCAAGGCGCACGGCCTCGGCACCTTCGAGGAGGGCATCGTGATCGCCCGGCACGAGATCGACTATCTGCGGCCGGTCGACTTCGGCGACCCCGTGCGCATCGAGATGTGGGTGTCCGAGCTGCGGGCGGCGGCGTTCACCGTCTCCTACGAGTTGTTCGACGACGGGGTGCTCGCCAGCCGGGCGAAGTCCGTCTGCGTGCCGTACAACCTGGTTCAAGGCCATCCGCGCAGGCTGTCCGAGGCCGAACGTGCCTTCCTCAAGCCGTACACCGAGGTGTCTTGATGCGAGATGTCCTGATGCGAGATGTCCTGATGAACGTCGACCGGTCATGAGTGACCACGGCCTGCTCGGGGTTCCCGACGCGGGCGCGTTCCTGGCGCGACTCACCCGGCTCGATCCGACCGCACCGGTGCGGCTGCGCTCCTCCGGCGGGCGGACCGCCCTGTGGGCCCGGCTCCCGTGGGACGTGCTGGTCACCCGCGAGGTGGCCGGCCCCGGTCCGGGTGACGCCACGGTCTCCGCGGCCGAACTGCTCGCCGTCCTCGCCGCCGGTGGCATGACGCTGCCGGAACGGCGGGACACCCAGTGGCGCTGGCCGCTGCCGCCGCCCGCCAGCCAGGCCGTCGAGTCGATCTCCGGCGCCGAGCTGGCCCGGCTCGCCTCCGCGGCGGCCGGCACGCTCCGGGAGGTCGCCTCCGGCGGGGTGTCCGGGCGTGCGGTCGGTCAGCGGGCCGTGCGCGACGCCCTGCTCGACCATGTGGCTCTGGTCGTCACCCCCGAGGACGGCGACCCGGTGCGGGTCTCGCAGCGGCTCGTTCAGGCGGTCGCGCGGATGGGATTCCTCGGCCCGCGTGACGCCGAGCCGGCCGGTGCGCGGGTCCGGGTGGCCGGGGGTTGGGTAGGAATTTCTGCACCATATGGAGTAGCGTGGCGACAGAGCGTCCACAAATTGACCGTTATGCCGATGGTTAGTCACCCGAAAGGGTGAAGGCGGATCGTTCTTCTGGTCCCGCCCTCCGGTTGGGGGGATGACCTTCACGAAGGGGACGGGTACCGTCGGCCCTCGGATCCATCGCAACGTCCGGCGTGGGTCTGTTGGGGAGTGAGGTGCACACGATGCCGTGGTGGTCATGGCGTCCGGGAACGGCTGCGGGTAACGAGCAGCCGGATGCCGGTGGCGAGGTGGCGGTTCAAAGCACCGTCCGCGTCGGTGTCCCGGCCCAGCGAGAGCCGAGCCGCTCCGGGGTTCCGTCCGAACCGTCCACGACCGGCCCGTCCGAGTCGGTCCTGCCGGTGCAACTCGCCCGCGTCGGCAAGGCGCTCGACAGGCTCGACATCCGGTTCCTGGCCGACGGGGGCGGCAGCCTGCTCGCCATGTGGGAGCGGCACGCCGTCCTGTTCACCCTGGAGGGTCCGGAAGACGAGATCCTGGTGATGCGGGCCCGGCCACACGCGACGGTCCCGCCGGACTGGGCGGACCGTGCTTATCGCGTGGTGAACGAGTGGAACCACACACGACGTTTCTGTAAGGCCTATGTCGGCGACCCCACCGAGCGCGGCCAGCTCCCGATCTACGCGGAGCTGCAGGTGCCCCTGGCCGCCGGCGTCCACGACACCCTCCTGGTCGAGCTGCTCGATTGTGGAGCCGCGGTGGCGACGTCCTTCGTCGACTGGCTGCACGACGAGGGCGCTCTCCTCTAGGGCTTCGCTACGCCGCGATTCGCCCGGCTACCGGCGAATCGCGGGCTCTAGCGCAGCGGGAACAAGCCGACCCGCCCGTGGTACTCCCGGCCCAGCTGATCGGTGTCCGAGCCGACCAGCAGGCCGTCGGGGATCACCAGGAAGGCCCGCACCCCGACCCCGCGCGAGCGGGTGGGATTCCACTCCAGGGCCTTGCCGGTGTTCGGGTTGACGGCGCCGATCCCGGGTCGGGACACCGCGCCCGGGCCGGGCCCGTTGCCGTCGGTGCCGTACGGGTTGTCGAACCACCGCTGATGCCCGCCCAGGTAGACGGCCGGCCCCGTGATCGCCACCGCGTAGAGGGAGTCCCCGCCGGTCCGCTGCACCCACGTCGGATTGTGCAGCCCGCTGGTGCGCGTCTCGAACCGGGCCGCCGAGTCGCAGAGCTTCTGCGCCGACGACGCCCGCCCGGTCGCCGCCACCACGATGTAGGACCCGTCCGGCGAGAACTTCACCTGCCGCAGGTAGGTGTCGAAACCCTTCATGCAGGTCGGCTTGAACGCGTCGGTGTACCAGCCGGTCAGGGCCGCCCCGGCGCCGCTGGTGTCGAAGAGGGCGATCTGTGTGCGGTCCGCGGTTCCCGATTTCAGGAAGGCGCCGACGGCGATCAGTTTCCGGCCGTCGGGGGAGACGTCGAAGTGCTCGACACGGGTCCGCTTGAGTCCCGGCCCGGTCAGGCGCGCGTCGAAGGCCTGGTCCACCGTGCCGGTGAAGGCGTTGAGCCGGATCAGGCCGACGCGCCGCACTCCGTTGACCGCCTGGAACGTGCCGCCCGCGTAGAGCCGCTCACCCCGGCTCACCAGGGAGCGGACGTCGCCCCAGTTGACCCGGGCGTTGAACGAGACGTACCGGCTGCTGTCGTGCAGTGATATCCGGGCCAGGCCCCGCTGGGCCGCCCCGTTGACGGTCTTGAAGGCCCCGCCCATGTAGACCGAGTGATCCGGGCCGGCGGCCAGCGAGTAGACGGCGCCGTCGACCTCCGGGGCGAACGTCCGGATCAAGCCGTCGTGCAGGCCGAACGCGAAGACGTTCTTACGGGCGAAGGTCAGCCGGCGGGTGCTGTCGGCGACCTTGGTGAACGCCCCGCCGACCACCACGGTGTCGCCGACGACGGCCAGTGACCACACGGTCCCGTCCAGCACGTGCGGCGTGTGGTCGGCCGGATCGGCCGAGACCACCGTCGGGTGGTACGTGTCCGCCGCCGCCGGCGGTACGCCGGCCAGCGCCGGAACGGCAACGGCCGCCACAGCGGCGGCAGCGAGCAGGCGACGGCGCATGAGACGGCTCCCCGGATCGTGATAGACAATCCGATCAACGAGCAACCCGCCTGGGGCGACACTGTCTCAGTGCGCGGGCTCCGCGGGATCCATGGTGTTCACCATGAAGTAGGCCGCGCGCTCCAGGTAATCCCAGAGCGCGGCCCGGTGCGGCTCCGGCAGGCCGAGCGAGTCGACCGCCACGCGCATGTGGTGCAGCCAGGCGTCCCGTGCCGCCGCGTCGACCCGGAACGGCGCGTGCCGCATCCGCAGCCGGGGGTGGCCGCGGCCCTCCGAGTACGTGTTCGGGCCGCCCCAGTACTGCATGAGGAAGAGCGCGAACCGGTCGGCGGCCGGCCCCAGATCCTCCTCGGGGTACATCGGCCGGAGCAGCGGGTCCCCCGCGACACCCTCGTAGAACTTGTCCACGAGGCGCCGGAAGGTCGGCTCGCCGCCGACGGCGTCGAAGAAGGTCGGTTCGGTCACCGTTCCATCCTGCCAGCCTTCGCCGCCGTCGGCCGGTGCGCCCGGGCCCGTACCGGTGTGACGCTCGTCAGACCGTGCCCCCGGCCGAGGGCGGGGTGGTGTTGTCCGTGCCGCCCAGCCAGGCCGGCGGGACGGCACTGCGCGGCAGCCGGGACGCCGCGATCCGCTCGGACAGGCCGCTCGACTCGAGCGACTCGGTCAGCGCCCGGCGGAGGTCCCGCTGGATCGAGACCTGGCCGTCGGCGGTCGTCTTGGCGATGGTCCGGATCACCGCGCCGTCGACGGTGAGCTGCTCGACGCCGACCACGTCCGGCGGCTCCAGGAACCCGGTCTCGTGCTCCGGATCGTGCGCGACCGTCTCGGCCGCGGCCTTCAGCACGGCGGCCGCCTCCTCCGAGTTCACGAAGCCGATCGGGATGTCGATCACGACCATCGCCCAGCCCTGGCTCTTGTTGCCGACCCGGACGATCTCGCCGTTACGGATGTACCAGAGGACACCCCGCGCGTCGCGGACCGTGGTGATCCGCAGGCCGACGCTCTCCACCACGCCGGTGGCCTCGCCGAGGTCGACGGTGTCGCCCACCCCGTACTGGTCCTCCAGCAGCATGAACAGGCCGGCGATCAAGTCCTTGACCAGGCTCTGCGCGCCGAAACCGAGGGCCACGCCGACGATGCCCGCGCTGGCCAGCAGCGGCGCCAGGTTGAAGCCGAGCTCGCCCATCACCAGGAGGGCGGCCATCGTGAAGATCAGCGCGCTGACGAAGCTGCGCAGCACCGAGCCGATGGCCTCGGCCCGCTGCCGCCGCCGTTCGGGGATGAACGTCCCCTCCTCGGCGGTGACCGTGACCTTCTCCTTGAGCGGCTTCAGCAGCGCCGGCATGGAGGCCCGCGAGCTGGTCGACGCCAGCCGGGTGATCGCCCGGTGCAGCAGCCAGCGGATCAGCATCGCGACCAGGATGATGCCGATGACCCGGACCGGCTTGATGATGATCACGTAGCTGCCGTTGGCCAGCCACTGAAGGCCGGTCCAGTCGAAGACCTGCTTGCAGAGCACATCCGCACCGCAGGCGGTCTTCACGTCGGTGCTCGTGAAGATGTCGGGCGAGGAAGGGGTAGGAACCGGAGCAGCGAAGGGGAACACGGGAACTCAAGCTACCGGGTCCGGGCGGGTGAAGACCTCAGACGTTTACCGCCCGGCCACAGATTCTGCTCGCAATTTGACTATTCATCAGGGACTATTGGCGCACGGGTGTCGCTGAGGCGAGGCCCACATCACACACGCATGGGCTATGGGAGCGGTCAACAGCAACTGACACCGAAGGGTGACTGCGATGCCTGACATACGACCCACAGGCGGCTCTTCCGCGTTAGTGCTGAACGCAACGTACGAGCCGCTGTGCGTCGTATCAGTGCGTCGAGCCACCATCCTCGTCCTGACCGACAAGGCAGAGTGCGTCTCCGACGGCGACGGCATCCTGCACAGTGCCCGTCAGAACCTCCCGGTCCCCTCGGTGGTCCGTCTCACGCGGTATGTGAAGGTCCCGTACCGCACGCACGTCGGTCTCTCCCGCCGGGCCATCTTCGCCCGTGACGGCGGCCGCTGCGCCTACTGCCGCGGCTCCGCCGAGACCATCGACCACGTCTTCCCGCGCAGCCGTGGCGGCCTGCACGCCTGGGACAACGTCGTGGCCGCCTGCGCCAAGTGCAACCACAGCAAGGGCGACAAGACCCCGGCCGAGCTCGGGTGGCGCCTGCACGCGCTGCCGGCCGCGCCGCGCGGTGTCGCCTGGCGGGTGCTCGGGCACCGGACCCCCGACCCTCGGTGGCGCGACTGGCTCGACCTCCCCACGCACCCGGCGCTGGAGGCCGAGGCCGCCTGACCGGCGGCCCCGCCGGGCTTTCCCGCTAGCTCTCCCGAGACGAGACCAGCGAGGCGAAGACGACGATGTTGTCCTCGTAGCCCTCCTCGCCACCCAGCCAGCGCCCGCCGCACGTCATCAGGCGCAGCGACGGCCGGCTGTAATCGCCGTAGACGCGTTGCGCCGGCAACTCGTTCTTGTCGAATGTCTCCACCGAGTTGACCTCGAAGACCGCGACCGTCCCGTCGGCGCGCCGCACCCGGATCTCCTGTCCCGGCTTCATCGTGTCCAAATCATGGAAGATCGACGGCCCGGTCCGGGTGTCCGCGTGCCCCACGATCAGTGCCGGCCCGAACTGTCCCGGCGTCGGCCCGCCCTCGAACCAGCCGGCCTCGTTGTGCCGTTTCAGCGGCGGCACGTCCACCGAGCCGTCCCCGGCCAGTCCCACCTCCAGGACCGGCGCGGACACCTTGATCGACGGGATCTCCAGCCGCTCCGGCCGGCTCGGGTCCAGCACCGGGAAGGCGCGCGGCGGCGGCTCGTCCGGCCCGCGGAACAGGCCGCCGAGGTCGAAACCGGTCGCGAAGCCCATTCCCAGGCCGAACACGAAAAGCCCGAGGAAGAGCAGCACCAGGGCGGCGATCCCGACCATCCCGCCTTTGCGGCCCCGCACCGGCTGCGGTTTCGGGACCCGCCGGGGCAGCGGGATCCGGAAGGGTGAACGCCCGCGGATCTCCGGAGTCGGCGGCAACGGGCCGGTGATCATCCCCGGCGGTGGCGCCGTGATGACCTGGGCCGGGCGTTTGCGCGCGACCGCGTCCGGCACGCGCGACCCGGCCGGTGGCTGTTTTCCGCTGGCCACGCCGGCCTCAGCCGACTCGGCGGCGGCGCAGCGAGACGCCGCCGAGCACCAGCCCGGCCAGCACGATCGTGAGCCCGCCGGCCATCAGCAGCGGCCCGGTCGCGCCCGGCGCGGTGCCGCCGCCTCCGGTGGCCGGGCCGCGGGACGGCTCGACCTTCGCGACCACGTGCAGCACCGCCGTGGCCGCGGCGCCCTCCGGGCACGTGAGGGCGACGGGATAGTCGCCCGCCTTGGTGCCGGCCGGGACCCGTACCGTCGCGGTCAGGAAGCCGAACTCGGGCTGGACGGTGACCGAGCCGATCGGCTCGCCCCGGACGGTGGCGGCCTTGAGGTTGTCGTCGCACGACGCGCGCAGCGCGATCTCTTCTCCCGCCCGCGCCGTGCTGGGATTGATTTCCACGAAGACGGCCGCACCCGCGGCCGGAGACGCGCCCGTGAGGGCGACTGCCAGACCCGCGAGGACGGCGGGGACGAACGTGCGCATGGGATCCCCTTCCTGCCGTTCGCGACGGAAAGTACGCGGACGGCGCGTGAGGGTGATTTTCGCACCCCGACACACATTCCGCGTAGATCCCGACGGCGTGAGACCCCGGTTCGAGACCCGACGGTCCGGGACGACACGCGCTCCGCTACGGTGATTGATGTTCGGAATAAGTGGGATCACCGTGCGCCTGGGGGCGTTCCGTTGTCAGTAATCATCACCGTTCTGGTCTTCGTGATCATTCCGGCCGCGGTCATCGGCGGGGTCGCGACTCTCGTGCTCGCCGGTTCCGACCGATCCAAGCCGTCCCGTCGTTACCGTCCGGGCCGGCCCTACGACTTTCCGGCGATGTGGTTCACCGCGACGCCACAGCAGGTCGTCCCGGCGGGGGACGTCCACTCCGGGCTGATCATCGAGGACAGCTCCGGCGCACCCGTCCGCCCCGGTCCAACAGGAGGCGCAAGTGACAGTTGGTGAGGTCACCCCGCTGGAGCAGGCCGTCGACGAGGGTCCTTTCACGACCCGGCAGTTGCTCCGCCTCGACGAGGCGCTCCGCGTCGCCGACCAGGTGACCGGCCTGAACTTCAGCATCTACCTGGGCCCGCTCGACGAGCCGCTGCGCGAGGCGGCCGAGGCGCTGCACCGCCAGACGCGCACCCCGGCGCGCTCGGTGCTGATCGCGGTCTCCCCGAACCAGCGCAAGCTGGAGATCGTCACCGGTTCCGACGCGCGCAAGCGCATCTCCGACCGGGACGCGAAACTCGCCGGCCTCTCGATGGCCGCGTCGTTCGCCGGTGGTGACCTGGCCGGTGGCCTGCTCATCGGGATCGACCAGCTGGCCACCCACGCCGGCCGCTCCTGAGAGCGGCCGTCAGCGCCAGAGCGCGGTGTTCACCCGGATCGGGTACGGGTGGTCGAGCTTGGCCTGCTCGTCCGGCTCGACGTCACCCGCCGGGCGATAGGCCACCCCGTCCAGCGTGAAGGACCGCAGGACCGGCCCGGCCTCCACCCGCCAGTAAGCCGGGATCCCCGCCGCCGCGTAGACGGCCGGCTTGAGCAGGCGGTCGTACCGCCGTGTCTCGGCCGCCTCGATCTCCACCACCAGCGCGACGTCGGCCGGGTCGACCCAGATCGCGCCGGAGGAGTGCGGGCGGAGCACGGTCACGTCCGGCACCAGGTTGCTCGACTCCATCGCGATGCCCAGCCGGGCACACACCCACCAGCCCGGCGGGGCGGCCGAGCGGAGTGTGGCGACGATCGACTCGACCAGGGAGTCGTGCCGGGCGTCCGCCGGCGGGGTGACGTGCAGGCTGCCGTCGAGGATCTCGTACCGATGGCCGTCCTGCGGGAACAGGTGCAGGTCGGGTTGTGTCCACCGGCCCTCCGGTGCGGTCCACCGCACCGGGGAACCCTGGCTCAGCATCGTCACAGGCCACCTCCATCACCGCGGAGTGCCAGACTACTCACACAGAGTTGTTTCCAGCGCGTTATACACAGGTAAGTTGTGGCATGTGAAAGGCCCGTCCCACTTTCGTGGAACGGGCCGGTAATCACTTACGGTCAGCTCGCGCTGTCCTTGGCGCGGGCCTTCAGCGCCCGCAGCACCCCGTCGCGGCCCTCGGCGATCAGCCGCCGCAGCGAGGCCGGGTGACCGTCCTCGGCCAGCCAGGCGTCGGTGAGAGCCACCGTCTCCTCACTGATCTGGAACGCCGGGTACGCCATGGTCGCGAACTCCTGCGCCGGCTCGCTGTCCGAGCGGGCCCACACGTCCGCGGCCGCCTCGAAGAACTTCGCCGCGTACGGCGCGGTCAGCGCCACCTGCCGGGTGCTCTGGAAGCCCTGCAGCAGCGACCGGTTGAGCCAGTTCGGCGGCGCCTGCGGGCCGGTCAGCTCGGCCCAGACGCGGGCCTTGTTCTCCGCTGTCGGCAGCAGCGCCCGGGCGACCGCGGCCTCCCGCTCGCCGCTGGCCGTCTTGTCCCCGGCCAGCTCATCGTCGATCTCGGACTCCGCGGCGGCGCCGAGTGCGGACAGCGTCTGCAGCAGCGACCAGCGCAGCTCGGTGTCGACCACCAGGCCCTCCGGCTTCGGGCCGTCGCCCAGCCAGCCGCGCAGCTCGGCCGCCTGCTCGGGCGTGCGCGCGGCGGTGATGAACGCCCGCGCCCAGGTGAGCTGCCAGCCGCTGCCCGGCTCGGCCGCGGCCAGTTGCTCCCGCGCCATGCCGCCCAGCATCGCCCAGCCGGCCGGCGCCCACTCCGGGTCGGCGAAGCTGGTCAGCGCCATGGTGGCCTGCCGCAGGGTGGCCGTGGTCAGGTTGATGTCGGTCTCGGCCGGCAGACCCGCCACCACCAGGGCCACATAGTCCCGGGCCGCCAGTTCGGCGTCGCGCAGCATGTCCCACGCGGCCGCCCAGCACAGCGCCCGCGGCAGTGACGCGTCGAAGCCCGCGATGTGCCGCACCAGGGTGGCCATCGACCGCTCGTCCAGCCGCAGTTTCGCGTAGGTCAGGTCGTTGTCGTTGACCAGCAGCAGGTCGGGAGCCTTCACCCCGGCCAGGGAGGCGATCTCGGTGCGCTCACCGGCCACGTCGGCCTCGATCAGGTCCCGCCGCACCAGGCGGTCACCGTCCAGGTCGTACAGGCCGACGCCGACCCGGTGAGTGCGCAGCGTCGGGTAGTCCGCCGGCGCCTCCTGCTGCACGACGACGCTCGTGTAGCGGCCGTCCGCGTCCACCTCGACGACCGGGCGCAGCGTGTTCACCTGCGAGGTCTCCAGCCACTGCGCGGCGAACTTGCGCAGTTCTCGGCCGGAGGCCGTCTCCAACTCGGTGAGCAGGTCGTCGAAGGTGGCGTTGCCCCACGCGTGCTTGGCGAAGTACGCCCGCAGACCGGTCAGGAACGGGTCCAGGCCGACGTACGCGACCAGCTGCTTGATCACGCTGGCGCCCTTGGCGTACGTGATGCCGTCGAAGTTGACCTCGACCGCCTCCAGGTCCGGCATCTCGCAGTACACCGGGTGGGTGGAGGAGAGCTGGTCCTGCCGGTAGCCCCAGGCCTTGCGGATCGACAGGAACGTCGACCAGGCGTCGGCGAACCGGGTGGCCTCGGTGTTGCACCAGTGGCTCGCCCACTCGGCGAACGACTCGTTCAGCCACAGGTCGTTCCACCAGCGCATGGTGACCAGGTCGCCGAACCACATGTGCGCCAGCTCGTGCAGGATCGTGTTGGCGCGCTGCTCGTACTCGTAGTCGGTGACCTGCGAGCGGAAGATGTAGTGCGACTCGGCGTGCGTCACGCAGCCGAAGTTCTCCATCGCGCCGGCGTTGAAGTCCGGCACCCACAGCTGGTCGTACTTCGGCAGCGGGTAGCGGATCCCGAAGTGCTCGTGGAAGAAGTCGAAGCCCTGCTTCGTGATCAGGAACAGGTCGTCGGCGTCGAGGTAGCGGGCCATCGAGGCGCGGCAGAAGACGCCCAGTTCGATGCCGTCGTGCGAGTCGCGGACCTCGTGGTACGGCCCCGCGCAGATCGCCGTGATGTAGGTGCTCATCCGCGGCGAGGTGGTGAAGTGGACCGTCTTGGCGCCGGACCCGGCCTCCTCCTCGGTCTCCACCGGCATGTTGGAGACGACCTTCCAGTGCCCCGGCGCGGTGACGTGCCAGGTGAAGACGCTCTTGAGGTCGGGTTGGTCGAAGCACGCGTACGCACGCTGCGCGTCCGCCGTCTCGAACTGGCTGTAGAGGTAGACCTCCTTGTCCACCGGGTCGAGACTGCGCTGGAGCCCCTGGCCGCTCGCCGAGTAACCGAAGTCGCCGGAGACGATCAGGGTGTTCTCCGCGGCGAGCCCGGGCAGCGGCAGGCCGTTCTCGGGCGTCCAGGCGCTGAGATCCAGCGTGGCGCCGTTCAGGGTGGCGGAGTGGATCTTCGCGGCGGCCGCTTCGATGAACGTCGTCGCGCCCGGTTCGGCGCAACTGAAGTTGATCACTGTGGTGGACCGGAACGTTTCAGAGCCGGGGTTGCCGTGCCCGTCGGTCAGGTCAAGGGTGATGTCGTACCCGGTCACCTCGAGCAATCGACCACGCTCGGCAGCCTCGACCTGGGTCAGGTTGTGAACACCGGCCACGTGCACTCTCCTTCGAGCTGACTGCTTTTCCCCGAAGCCTATGCGGCGACGGCGACGTAACTCACCCCGACCGGGTGCTGCGGAAGGAGGAAGATCGAAGGATGACTGCGATCCGACCGCCCCAACCGTCACCCGAGGGCGGACTGAAGACAGAATCGTCGACCGTCGACATGTGGTTCGACCCGCTTTGCCCGTGGGCCTGGATCACCTCCCGCTGGCTGCTGGAGGTCGAGAAGGTCCGTCCGCTGACCGTCCGGTTCAACGTGATGAGCCTGTCCGTCCTCAACGAGGGCCGAGAGCTGCCGGAGCAATACCAGGACCTGATGGCCAAGGGCTGGGGCCCGGTCCGGGTCTGCATCGCGGCCGCGGAAGCTGCCGGGCCGGCTGTCCTGCGCGACCTCTACACCGCTCTCGGCACCCGTATCCATCTGCAGAAGTACGAACTCGGCGAGAAGCTGTTCCGGGAGGCGCTGACCGAGGTCGGCCTCGATCCCGACCTGGCCGAGGCCGCGAACACCGATGCCCGCGACGAGGCGCTGCGGGCCAGCCACAACGCCGGCATGAAGCCGGTCGGCACCGACGTCGGCACCCCGGTCATCCACGCCCCGGGCCCGAACCCGGGGGAGACCGTCGCCTTCTTCGGGCCGGTGATCACGCCGGCGCCGAAGGGCGAGGCGGCCGGCAGGCTCTGGGACGGCGTGGTCCTCGTCGCCGGCACCCCGGGCTTCTACGAGCTCAAGCGCAGTCGCGACCTGGGCCCGATCTTCGACTGAGCCGCCGTCCGGTGACGGGCGCCGGGAAAGGCGACTGGGTTGCTATTGAGTGGCGGTCGTCCGGAAAGGCGATGCCCGTCTCAAGATCCGTCGTTGGATGAGGTGACGTACACCTCATCCAACGCGGAGGCGGCTCATGCCGGAAACCGAATCGGCTGGCTCGAGTATCAGTGTGCAGCGCGGGGTATGGGTCGATTTAGCCCCCGATGTGGCCTCTATGCTCGCTCCTCCGGTGACCGTGACGGCAAACGTGGCCGAACGAGCGGTGAAGCAGTCGGCCACGGCACAGTTGAGCAGGTCACCAGGGGCGACGCCGGTGGGTAGGCACCGCCGGCGCTCCGGGTAAGTTGCCTGCCATGACGGTCGTGCACCCGATCAAACTGGCCTGGATCACCAACGGGGGTACCGGGGCCCAGAACTACGACGAGTTCGCCGACGACGCCGAAATCACCGACATCATCACGGCCAACCCGCACAGCGCGCTGGCCGTCGAGATGCCGCATCTCGCGCCCGAGTCCCTCGGCAAGTCCTTCCTCGAGTCACTGCCGGACGCCGTCGTCCGCCTGCAGCGCGATCAGGCCGAGGAGAAATACCGGCGGGCTGAGCACGTCGTGGTGCTCTACCGCATCACCGCGCCGGGCGAGGCGCCCGCCTACGGCCTGTGGAGCATGGTCGAGACCGACCAGATCTCCACCAACGCCGACGAGCCCGGCCTGGTCATCCGCAACGAGGACGTCTTCATCAGCAAGGTGCGCGAGCGCGTGGCGCTCGCCGAGGCGGTGGGCGCGCTGCTCTCGCCGGTCCTGCTGCTGCAGACCGGCCGCGGTGAGGAACTGCACGCCGCGCTGGCCGAGGCCACCGACGCCGCCGGCGAGCCGGCCTCCACCGACGTCGACCCCGCCGGCCGCACGCACGCCATCTGGCCGGTCGGCCCCGGCGAGCTCCAGGACCGGCTGCTCGCGCTGGCCGGCGGCGGCGAACTGGTGGTCGCCGACGGCAACCACCGCAGCCTCGCCGCGCAGACCGGCGGTCTGCCGCGCTTCCTGGCCGTGGTCACCACCCCGGCCTCGGTCTTCATCCAGCCTTACAACCGCCTGGTCAGCGAGCTGCCGACGTCGCTCGACGAGCTCCTGGAGCGCCTCCGCGCGACCGGTGCGACGCTCACCGAGCTGCCGCGCGACGCGCGTCTCCCCGGCAAGGGCACCATCGAGTTGTACGGCTCCGGCCGCTCGTTCGCGGTCGGACTGCCGTCCGACCCTTCCGGAACCTCTGTCGAGAACCTGGACCACGCCCTCGTCGAGCGCGTCCTGCTGCGTGACTCGCTGGGTCTGGACGCGGGCGACAAGCGGATCTCCTACATCGGCGGCGACTACCCGGTCGAGTGGCTGCGCGGCGAGGTCGACGCGGGCCGTGCCGAGCTCGCGATCCTGATCGCCCCGGTCACCGTCGACGACTTCGTCGAGGTGAACCTGGAACGGCTCAAGCTGCCACGCAAGAGCACCTGGTTCACCCCGAAGGCCCGTGGCGGCCTGGTCGTGGCCGACATTCGCTGATGTTGCACCCGCAGGTGACGGCCGCTGCCGGGTTGAGGCGGCGGCCGTCCTCGGAGGAACTGGCCGCGGACCCCTACCAGCGCCTGCTCGGCGTCCGGGCGGCGATGGAGGACGCGAACGAGGCCGAGACCGGCCCGGCACTGCCGCTGCCGGTGGTCGCCGACTTCGACGCCGACGGTGTGCCCTGCCGTCTCTACGCCACCAAGACCAACGCCCCGGTGCTGGTCTACCTGCACGGCGGCGGCTGGTGTTACGGCAGCATCGAGACGGTGGACCGGTTCTGCCGCCGGGTGGCCGACCGTTCCGGGTGCGCCGTGGTGTCCGCCGGTTACCGGCTGGCCCCGGAGCACGTCTTCCCGGCCGCTCTGGACGACGCTGAGACCGTTCTGCGCCACCTGCGCCGGTCCGGCGCCGACCTGGGGCTGGACGTGTCCCGGCTGGCGATCGGCGGGGACAGCGCGGGCGGCCAGCTCGCCACGGTGACCGCCCGCCGCCAGCGTGACGCGGCCACCCCGCTCGACTTCCAGGCGCTGATCTACCCGGCCCTCGACCCGCTCACCTCGGCCGAGTCCTACGACGAGGTCGGTTCGTACGGCCTGGACCGGGCCTCGATGAAGCTGGCCTGGGAGACGTTCGTCCCCGATCCGCTGCTGCGGCTCACCCCGGACGTGTCACCGCTCGCGGTGGCCGACCTGTCCGGCATGCCACCCACCCTGCTGATCACCGCGGAGTACGACGCCCTGCGCGACGAGGGCGCCGATTACGCCGACGCGCTGATCGCCGCGGGCGTCCCGGTGGTGCACACCCGCTACATGGGTGTGAACCACGGTTTCGCCCGCAAACTCGCCACGATCGACGCCGCACGGGCCGCGGCTGATCAGGTGGCGTCCGCCCTGCGTTCGGCCCTCACCTTCTGAAAGACTTCTGACATGCGTCTCTACCTGGGTTCCGACCACGCCGGCTTCGAGCTGAAGAACCACCTCGTGAACCACCTGGTCAAGCAGGGGCACGATGTGGTGGACGTCGGGCCGCACGTCTACGACGCCGAGGACGACTACCCGGCGTTTTGCTTCCACACCGGTGTCAAGGTGGTCGCCGACCCGGGCTCGCTCGGCATCGTGATCGGTGGCTCCGGCAACGGCGAGCAGATCGCCGCCAACAAGGTGCCCGGCGTCCGCTCCGCGCTGGTGTGGAAAGCCGAGATCGCCGAGCTGGCCCGGCAGCACAACGACAGCAACGTGATCGCGATCGGCGCCCGCCAGCACACCCTCGACGAGGCCACCGCGTTCGTCGAGGCGTTCATCTCGACGTCGTTCTCCGGCGACGCCCGGCACGCCCGGCGGATCAACCAGCTCGCCGAGTACGAGGTCGCCCGCGCGCTGCCCGAGCTGCCGGAGTCCGCGGCCACCGCCTGACCCGCCTCACCGCTCTCGGCGTCGGCGCCGGTCCGGGCGGGCTGGGAGAGCATCGGGACCGGCTGGGCTTCAGCGACGCGGCAGCTCCTCGCGGGGCAGCCAGTTCCGCCGGACGATCGGCAGGTCCCGCTCGGCCTCGGCCAGGTCGGCGTCGGACGGCCGGGAGGCGTCCCGGGCCCGCAGCGCCGCACCCACACTGACCTGTGACGAACCCGAGCCGACCAGGCCGCGCAGCCCTCGCTCGGCCTCACGGTCGTCGGAGCCCGGACCGCCGGAGCGCTTGGGCAGACCGCCGCGGGTCGGCCGCCCGGACGGCCGCTCGTTGCCGGTGGGCGGGCTGTCGGCCTCGGAGGGCGCCACGGCCGGTGGCCCGGGAACGGGCGGCGGCGTCGGCACCGGGGCCTGCTGCGGAGCGGGAGCAGGCGACGACGCCGGCGGCTGCGGCACCGGAGGGTGTGGCACGGGGTGCTGTGGCGGCTGCGGAGTCGGCGGCTGTGGCACCGGTGGCTGTGGAGTCGGCGGCTGTGGCACCGGCGCGGGCGGCGGGGCGAGCGCGGGAGTCGCGGCGGGACCGGCCGCAGCCGGTGTGGCGGGCGCGTCGGTGACCGCCTCGGTGGATGCCGAGGAGGGACGCACGCGGCGGCGTCGGCGTTCGGGCTGGCCCATGATGCCGACGGTACCGCCGCGGCGGCCGGCTCAGTACACCTCGGTCGGACTCGGCAGCCGATGCCACCGGAACGCGATCGAAGGGTCGTTGGCGGTCAGCTGCCGGACCCGGCCCGCGGCGGCGAGCGCCGCCAGGGAGGTGCCGCCGAGATAGGCCGCGCCCAGGTCGGTCACCGAGCAGGCCAGGTCGGCCGGGTCGGTGGTGGCCGTGCAGGTCGCGCCCTCCGGTCCGCCGGTGAGCCGCCAGCGCCCGGAGTTCTGGGTGAGGATCGGATCGGTGACCTCGATCACCACGTCGACCGCGGTCGCGTACCGGCGGGCGGCCAGCGCGGCGGGCACGTCGATCAGGCGGACCCACAGCCCGTCGACGAACGACGGGCCGAGCCGCCGGGGCTCGTCGACCAGGTGAAGGAGGGGCTCCTCCACGGAACCCAGCCGCATGGTCACGCTGCGGGACAGATCGATGCCGAGAAGGAAACGCCAGAGCGTCAGATAGGTCTCCGGGTCGGTGGCGGCCACCTCACGGACCTGCACCTCGGCATTCGGCCCGTGGTTGTTCCAGCCGTCCTTGATCCGCCAGAGCGCGTAGCCGGTGGGGCCGCCCGGGCCCTCGTGAACCACGGCGTAACGCTTGGTCGCGCCGTCCCGATGGGATTCCGGATCGCCCAGGACGAACCGCCACCACCGGTCGTCCCGGCTGGACCAGCCGATCCTGTCCGGCCGCATCTGTTCGTAGACCTTCGTCATGTCGGCGAGCAGGCTGTCCGGTTCGGCCATCCGCAGCCTCCCGGACGGCTCTTGCGGTGGGGCGGGGAGACGGACCTCACGGTTCATGATGTTGAAGAACAGGCGGGACGCGGCCGCGCCGTACCCATATCGGGGGTAGATCGAGGTTTCGCTGGCCCAGAGGACCGCCACCGGTTCCCGGCCGGCCGCGGCGATCTCCCGAAGTTGGCGGTGCATCATCCGGTTGAGCAGGCCGCGCCGCCGATGGGTGGGAAGCACACCGACCCCGGAGACGTGCGCGGCCGGGATCACCGCCCCCGGCACGGTCAGCTCGCGGGTGAAGGCCTGGATATGACCCACCACCAGCCCGGCGTCATCGGTGACCAGAGAGCGGTCCACCTCGAAGACGCCCGCCTCGAGTTCCTTCAGCTCTCCGGCGATGTCCTCGTGGAACACCGTGCCGAGCAGACGGCAGATCGCCGGGAAGTCATCGGGGGTGCTGGGGCGAAGTTCTATCGCTTCCTTCATAGCCTGTGTGTAACGGACTGCTGTGTGCTGCGGCGACCTATTTGTTGGCTCGCTACGCTCGAACATGTCGCCGGTCACCGACCGCAGGACGAGAGGGGAAAAATGCCGGAGCAACCGCAGTGGTCCGAGCGGACGCTCGACATGCCGCCGCAGGACCCGTGGGCCGAGGAACCGACCTCGCGGACGGCTCCTGCCGAGGAGCCCACGTCGAAGGTCCCCACCTCTCCGGGGCCGGTGCCCCCGGCTCCCGACTCGTCGCCGTTCAGTCAGGGCCGGGCCCGGGTCACCCAGCGCACCGAGCAGTTCCGTGCCGAACACGAGCCCACCGGCACCGGCTGGCCCGAGGGCCACGCCGAGCCGCGCCCGCAGCGCAGTCTGGGCTGGCACGTCCGGCAGCTGCGTCGCGGCGGCGAGTGGAGCAGCGCCGCGGTGTTGTTCGCCTTCGTCTGCTGGGGCATCTGGGCGCTCTCGGAAGGCGGCAACCTGATCGGCCCGCTGATCATCTTCATGGTGACGCTGGCCGTGGCCGCGGGTGTGTTCGCGCTGGCCCGCCTGGTCGGCCGTCTCGTCCTGGAGCAGCGGATGGGCCGGGTGCGGCACACCGCCCGCGGCGCGCACGTGGTGGCCGGGCTCTTCCTCACCGTCGCCGGGTTCGCCTTCCTGCGCCAGACCGGATGGGTGATGGGCGCCGTCAACTGGGTCACCGGCACGTTCTAGCCGGCCCCACCCCGCTCGGCGGCACCGGCAACGACGTCGCCTCGCCGTTGCCGGGCCCCCGGCGCGATGCGTTAGCTGACGGGTTTTCCACCGGTGATCCCGAGCACCTCACCGGTGGTGTAACTGGAGTCCTGGCACGCGAAGTAGACGTAGGCGGAGGCCAGTTCGGCCGGCTGGCCCGCGCGGCCGAGCGGCGTGTCCCCACCGAAGGACTTCACCTTCTCCTCGGTCATGGTGGCCGGGATGAGCGGCGTCCAGATCGGGCCGGGCGCGACCGCGTTGACCCGGATGCCCTTCTCGGCCATGTCCTGGGCGAGCGCCTTGGTGAAGGCGACGATCCCGCCCTTGGTGGTGGCGTAATCGAGCAGCGCGCTCGACGACAGGTACGCCTGCACCGACGCCGTGTTGATGATGGTCGCGCCGGCCGGCATGTGCGGCACCGCGGCCCGGCAGAGCCAGAACATCGCGTACAGGTTGGTCTTCATGACCCGGTCGAACTGCTCATCGGTGATCTCGGTGATCCCGCCGGGCTGGGCCATCTGGTAGGCGGCGTTGTTGACCAGGATGTCCACGCCGCCGAGTTCGGTCCGGGCCTTGTCGATGATCGCCCGGCAGTGCGCCTCGTCACGGATGTCGCCGGGCGCCAGCACCGCTTTGCGGCCGGCCTTCTCGATCCACTGCGCGGTGTCGGCGGCGTCGGACTGCTCCTCCGGAAGGTAGGAGATCAGCACGTCGGCGCCCTCCCGGGCGAACGCGATGGCGACCGCTCTGCCGATGCCCGAGTCGCCGCCGGTGATGACCGCCTTGCGCCCGGTCAGGCGGCCACTGCCCCGGTAGGTCTGTTCGCCGTGGTCGGGCCGGTCCGGCATGGCCGTGGTCAGTCCGGGCGGCTGCTGGTCGCCGCCGTCCAGTTCGGGTTTCGGGTACAGGTCACGCGGGTCCACGTCTGCCTCCTGGTAGGGAACGGTTGTCGTCCGCTTTCCCACCTGACGTGCGAATAACCAGATTCGGGGTACGCCGCCGCCCATGACGGATCCACGAGTGAGTGTCGTCGTCATCACCTGGCAGCGGCGCGAGGAGGCGCTGGCCTGCGTGCGGCGGCTGCGCCGGCTGCCGGAACGGCCGCACGTCGTGCTGGTCGACAACGGCTCCACGGACGGGACCGCCGACGCGGTCCGCGAACGACATCCGGACATCGAGGTGGTCGCCCTCCGCGAGAACCTCGGCGCGGTCGGCCGCAACATCGGGGTACGCCGTACGCGTACCCCGTATGTCGCCTTCTGCGACGACGACACCTGGTGGAGTCCCGGCTCCCTGGCCCGCGCCGCCGACGTGCTCGACGCCCACCCACGGCTGGCGCTGGTCAACGCCCGTATCGTGGTCGAGCCCGGCGGTGTCGAGGACCCGATCGTGGCCGAGCTGCGGGACTCACCGGTGCCCGCGCCGGTCTGGATGCCCGGCCCGGCGCTGGGCAGCTTCCTGGCCGGGGCCTCGGTGGTGCGGCGCGAAGCGTTCGAGGCGGCCGGCGGGTTCAGCGAGCGGCTCTGGCTCGGCGGCGAGGAGGAGCTGCTGGCCACGGATCTGATCGTGGCCGGCTGGGAGCTGTGTTACCTGGAGGGCCTGACCGTGCACCACCAGGCGTCGAGACTTCGCGACAGCACCCACCGGCGACGGGTCGGGCTGCGGAACACGCTCTGGTTCACCTGGCTGCGGCGGCCGCTCGTCCCGGCCGTACGCCGCACGGTCTTCCTGGCCCGGACCGTCCCTCGGGACCGGACCTCGCTGCTCGGCGCGGTCGACGCGGTCCGTGGCCTCGGGTGGCTGCTGGCCGACCGCCGCCCCCGCCCGGCCCGAGTGGAGGCCAGGCTGGGGCGGCTCGACGAGGCGCAGCGGCGGTCGACGGCCCGGCGATACGTCGGCTGACCGGCGGTGGCCGGCACCCGTGCGGGTGCCGGCCACCCGCACGGGTCACGCCTCGGTGGGGACCTTGCCGGTCTCCAGCAGGGACTTGAGGTCGCTGAGCACCCAGGCCCAGCCCCCGCCACCATCGGCGTTGGCCTCGGTGTTCCCGGCGATCATCGCGGCGGTGGCCGGAGCGCCCGGGGTGTGGTGCGTGATGGTGAGCCGGCAGACACCGGGAGCGGAGTCCTCGATCTCGTAGGTGAGCGTGGTGAACGGCTCGGCCGCGGTGGTCGGGTCCATCAGCATCCGCCAGGTCTGCACCAGGCGCCGGGGCGGCTCGGCCTCCAGCACCTCACCATCGATGATCACCTCCGGCAGCGGCCACCCGTTCGCCTCCGAATACGCCTTCATCTCGTCGGTGGCCGTGGAGTAGAACCGGCCGCCCTTCTTGAGCTCGAAGAACTGGGGTGCGGCATACGCGTACTTCACGGTCCACTCCGGATCGGTGATGGCCGTCCAGATCTTTTCGGCCGGTGCCTTGATCCAGATGCGGAAGACCTGGGTGTCGCTCATGACTCTTCCTCCAGCGCTCGTTTGAGATCGATCAGTGCGGTGACGTGCTGCTCGGTGAACTTGTCGATCCACCGGTCATGGATCTGCCGGATGGGCACCGGATTGAGGTAGTGCAGCTTCTCCCGGCCGGATCGGCGCACGACGACGAGACCCGCCTCCTCGAGCACCCGTAGATGCTTGGCGACGCCGAACCGGGTCATCTCCAACTCGGACTCCAGCTCGGTGAGCGTGCGGCCGTCACGCGCATAGAGCAGGTCGAGCAGGAACCGGCGGCTCGGGTCGGCCAGCGCTCTGAAGACCAGAGCGTCGTCGAACCCCTCGTCGTCCGTCATGACGCTAAGTTATGTGACCAGATGGTCACCTGTCAAGCGCGGCGGGACGCACTCCAGCAGCGTCCAAGGCGAGGTCCGAACACGAGGCTCAGCGCATCACGGTCCGCCCTGCGGCGGCGGTTTCGTGCAGGCGGCAGCAGATCGTCCGGTTCCAGCGGGGTCAGGACGGTCGGCGCGGCGGCTCCATGCCCGGCCGCAGGCGACACACCGCAGCGGAGTACGACAAGACGCGGCGCTGGCCGTCCCGGCGCAGCACGGGAAGAGACCGACCGGCCATAGTCGCCCGGCGCAGTGCGGGCATGTCCCGTCCCGCCATCACGAACCCGGCACATGCGAGCGCCCCGCGAGACGAGTGACTCGCGGGGCGGATGGCGCTCTGATCAGGTGATCGTCGCCTGAGCCGGCCGGGTGGCAGGCAGGAAGACCACCAGGCTCTGGCCCTTCACGTCGGTGACCACCCACGGGTGGCCGACGTAGGTCGGCTGCTGGCGGGTGTCTCCGCTGTCGAGGACCACGTAACGCTCCCGGGTCCCCTGATAGTCCAGCCAGTGGATGACGACGGGCTCGTCCCGGTGGTTGACGAAATCGATCTCGGTCTGCTGCTCGGTCACGATCGAGCGGAGATCTCTCTCCCGGTGCGCCGAAAGGACGGTGACCTCGGCCGGAGCGGGAGTCGGTTTGGCGCTCGCCGCCGGTGACGGGGACCTCTGGCCGAGTGCGGCCGGCGACTTCCATGACGGCGAGCGGGAAGGAAGTGCGGAGCTGCTCGACTCGGTCTCAGGCGAGGAACTGACCGACTCGCTCGGCTCCGGTGACGGGCGGCCCGGATCCGCGACGCCGACGGCTATCGAGCCGGCGTGGAACTCCGCCGGCTCAGTGGTGGGCGGCAGCAGGGCCGCGGCCGATCCGGCGGACACGACGCCGGCCAAGCTCAGGGCGAGTATCCGGCGCTGACGCCGCGACAGGCGAGCCGGCCGACGGGAGGGCCTCGACGGCGCCCGTTGCGGCATTGACGGCTGAACTGCCGGATCATGGCGTGCCGGCGCGAGGCGACCGGTGTGGTGATGGGCGCCGTGGCGAGACGTGGTGTCCGCCATTTCGGGCACCCATCGGCCGATGCGCAGTCCGGTGTTCGGCAGCGGATCGTCGTTGGATGTCACGGGGGCGTCCTCGAACAATTTCGACCTCGATGGCGTCGCGGCAACGATGTGCCTTGATTCTGCACATGGCGGAATGCATCGTCAACGTCGATGCCTCATGAAATGGCGACGACTTGGCGTGTTTGTCACGCAGTCGGAAAACCGTCCTTCAGAGCGTGGTTCAGTCATTACTGCGTAGTTCGCCAGATCGGCGATCGCCGCCACTGTTAATAACCTTTCTGACTTCCTGGTGTGGGAGCCCTCCCATTTTCTCCTGGGAGGGCTCCCGCGCTTCTTGCCTGGTCAACGACAGGATCAGTTGATCCACAACCACTTCTGCTGCGTACTTCTAGCCGCCAAGATCGCTGAATTCTCACCATTGAGGAGAGTGACTTTGTTCGCCGTTGATCGGATGCCGCGATGGCGTAGACAGTTGACCGGCGGGGTAATGGCCGCTGTTGCGCTGATCGTGCTGAGCCCTCAGAGCGCGCACGCCGAACCGGGCGTGCCGGAACCGCCCAGTGGACTGTTGTCCGATCGCGGCGAGGGCGATCTCTCGGAGGCGGACCGAGACTTCCTGACAAAGGTTCGCCTTGCTGGGCTGTGGGAGATACCCGCCGGGGAGATGGCGCAGCAGAAGTCGAAGAGTGAGCGAATCCAGTCCATCGGACGTGATATCGCCGCCCAGCACGGCGTGCTCGACAAACTGGTGGTCGACGCGGCCGGCAAACTCGGCGTGACCCTGCCGAGCCAGCCCAACAATGACCAGCAGGGCTGGCTCGACGAGATGCGCCAGGCGCAGGGAACCGCCTTTGACCAGATCTACATCGACCGGTTGCGGGCGGCGCACGGAAAAATCTTCCCGGCCATCGCCACGATCCGGGCGAGCACCCGCAACGACACGGTCCGCAAGCTCGCCCAACGCACCAACCAGTTCGTCATGACACACATGACCCTGCTGGAGAGCAGCGGCATCGTCGACTTCAAGGCCCTGCCCACCGCTCCGCCACCGGCAGCCGCCGCAAGCGGGCCACCCGCCACCACGCAGGCCCTGCCGGCAGCCGAGCGCGCCGACGCGCCATCGCCGTTCACCAGAACGCCGGTACTCGTCGCCCTGCTGATCACGGCTGTTGGCGCGGCGCTGTTCGTCACCTGGCGGGTTCTCCCGTCCGATCTCCGGCCCGGCTCGCGCTATCGCGGCAAGTACCGCTACACCCCGTCACCAGCAGTGCCAATCCTTCCAGCGCTGCAGCCGGCCGGGCAACGGAAGACCGCTGGCCGGGCAGCCGAAGCCGCCGGGAGGTACGTGAACCGTCTGCGCCAAGCGGGCCGCCGCACATGACAGCCTTCCGCATTCACGCGCAGTCCCGCGGCCTCGCGTGCTCTGGCGGCCACAGGGGGACACCCCTCACCGGTTCCCGCCTTGAGCGGCCTACCGGTCAAGGAATCCTGCTGTGCGCCTCCAGACGGCAAACAGGGGTGCCGATACGTTCCGCCCTTCGTGAGCCGGAGCCACCGTGGTGACGGAACGCGCTACCCAACGTAAGGGAACCGATGTGTCATGGAGTCCGGCCGACATCAGCAATGCGGTCTTCAGCTCCGCGTCGCTGGGCACGCGGAGCTATGACAAGGATGAGGTCGACGCCTTCGTGGAGGAGGCGCAGCGGGAGATCATTCGCATGCGGGCGGAGAACCGGCAACTGCGGGAGGAACTGCGGGGCGGCCCCACGAAACGTGAGCTCGCCGCCGAACTGGAGCGACTCGAGGACGAACTGGTACGGGCCGAGCAGCGCGCCCGCGACGTGCAGGTCGAGCTGGAACGCTGCTGGACGGTGGCACGTGGTGAGCCGCAGCCATCCCCCGGTGGTCTCAGCGAGTTCATCGACATCGCTCAGCGATTCGCCGACCAGCACGTCCAACACGCGGAACGGGATGCGGAGGCGCTGCTCAACGCCGCCCGTACCAAGGCCGACAAGATGCTCACCGAGGCGCAGCTGTCGGCTTCCACGATCGACAGCGACGCCAGAGCACGGCACGGCGAGGCGATCAACAGACTGTTCGGCGATCGAGCCGCCGCACTCGAGGAGATCGACCGGCTCAAGGGACAGCTGGACCACCTCCACGAGTCGCTGCGCGACCGGATGACACAAGAGGTGCCCAAACTGCTCCCTCCGGCGCAGCTCCAGACGCCCCTGTCCTACCTGTAGCGCTTACCGTCAGAAGTTGAGAGGCAAGCTCTTCTCTGATTGCGTCATCGCCTCGGCGACCCGACCGCATTCGGCCCTGATGCCGCCGCGTTACGTGGCGTTGATCACCGTCGCTGCGTTCCGGGCCGGGCGGGGGAGAGCTGGCCGTGCCCCAGGCGCTGTGATGTCGACCTGACGGTCGGCGCGGTGCGCGTACCCCGGACGCTGGCGGCTTTGAAAAGCGGCCTGGAGTTCGGATCGCCGAGGTCCGCGGCGGGCATCATCGCGGCGGCGAGCGGCGTCAGCACGCGGGAGCGGATCGCCAGAGCCGGAGGCCCGAGAAGCCGGCGAAGGACGCGGGCGGCAAGCGGGCGAAGCGCAGCAAGCCGACAGACCGGCCGGAGAGCGGCCGCAAGCCCGGCGAGCGCGGGCGGGACGCCAACCCGGACGGCTGCTGGAACGCAAGATCATCCGGGTGGGCGAATGACGAAGGCCCAGGTCGGCGAACCGCTTTGACCTGGGCCTTCGGAGTGGAGCGGGCGACGAGAATCGAACTCGCGTAATCAGTTTGGAAGAAACAAGTCGATCATCCCGGACGGTCCCGCCCGGCCCCGCTGAACCCCGTTGACCTGCTGATTCATCCCAGCTTCGTCCCGGTGGGTTCCGGGGCCGGACGGGCCATACCAACCGGTTCCCTACCAAGATCCCTACCATTCGCTGCCCGCTGCCCGCTGCCCGCTGCCCGCTGCCCGGTGCCCGGTGCCCGGTGCCCGGTGCCCGGTGCCCGGTGCCCGGTGCCCGGTGCCCGGTCACTCGAATGTGCGTGCGGAAGGACTGTTATGAACCTGCAAGGCGTGATAGAACAAATGTTCTGTAGGGCCCTGACCAGCAGGCGCCGAGCCTCGGCTACGCTGGTTGGTTGGTCGGTCGACCAGGAGCAGGCAGTGCGTGCTTGTCCCGACACGTCGCAGGGCTGGGCGGATGATCCCAGACGGTTCCCTACCAAGATCCCTATCGCTTGCCGGGTGTGGGGTGTGCCGACCTGCCGCCGATCGTGAATATCGACGGGACCGACGCTCGGCGCCGGATCGCCGTCGGCGGGAGAATTGGTGCGGTAGCGGTTGATCTATCCACTGTGGTCCAGTGGCCGGCTGCCGTGAGGCGGCCTGGTAGGCGCAGATGAGGTGCTGTGAGCTGTGTAACCGGGGAGCAGGGTGTCGACACCGGCATCCCACGCTGGACGCCGCGTTTCGTACTGATGCTGTTGAATACGGTGGCGTCAAATCCGCTTGGATCGCGTGGCCCTCACGTCTGGGTACCCGGGGACCGTAGCAGGCAGCGCCGACGAAACGGGCGAGGGAAACCGAGCCGGCCTCGGCTGGCACTGCCTGCATTGACTCTGAATTGAGGATGGGTGGAGAGCTGGTCCTCGGCCAGCTCACCGCGCTTCGGCCAGCGCTTGGCCCGCTCGTCCGCGCAGACCGGTAGTGCCGCTGGTGTTGGGTAGTTCCGGTGTGGCTCTGGTCGCTTGTGAGTTCCCCCCGCTTCGACGGAGCGGGGTCAGAGCCACGGGACGTCCCGTCCCCTGGCACCTCAAAATGAGGCGACTACTCAAGCGCTTAGCCCGGCATCACTGTGTGGATCTCATCACACTCTGCATTGATGCCGCGATGTCCACCTTGGGGCATCTGACCGAAATTGAAATCTAGCCATCTCTCGATCCCGTACGTAGTGTTCCGGTGCCGTTGCGCATTGATCGGGGGACGCTATGTGGCCAAGGATTCTGCCTGCCTGTCTGGCGGCGGGTTTGATGATCGCTGGCCTTGGTGTGCCGAGCCTGACGATGCCGGCGGCGGCGGCGTGCAGCGATGTTGCCCGTACGGAGTCTGCTGCTTCTGAGTTGGCGGCCGACTGTGGCATGCCGGTGGTGGTGGACACCTTGCGCAATGAGTATTCGCAGGTGATTGCGCAGCCGGATGGGCGGATGACGTTTGAGTCGTCGGTGTTGCCGGAGCGGGTGCGGCGTGGTGCGGGGTGGGCGGATGTCGATCTGACGTTGCGTCCCGGCAGTGATGGGCTGCTGCGGCCGGCGGCGTCGGTAGCCGATGTGGCGTTCTCGGGTGGAGGGCCGGTACCGACGCCGCTGGTCACGCTGACGCGAGGCGGGCGGACGATGACCATGTCGTGGCCGGGCCTGCTGCCGCCTCCCACGATCCTGGATAACGCGGCTACCTATTCCGAGGTGTTGTCCGGGGTGGATCTGGTGGTCCGGGCGACGGAGACCGGGTTCACCCACGTCCTGAAGATCAAGTCGGCTGCTGCGGCGTCGGCGGTCCGGGAGGTCCGGTTCGAGCTGGGCGGTGACGCCGAGGTTGAGGCGGTCGACGGAGGTTTGCGGGCGGTGAGTAACGGCTCGGTGCTCGCGTCGAGTGAACCCGCGGTGATGTGGGACTCGCGCACCACTGCTCCTGCGGGCCCCCGGACGTTGCGGTCGTTGCAGCAGACGCCGCCGGCCTCGCCGTCGACGGATGAGGTGGTTGGTGATGCGGCCCGGATGGCGCCGGTGTCGGTGGGGTTGTCCGGCGGGGACCTGGTGCTGCGTCCGGATGCTGCGCTGCTCAAGGACGCGGTGTTCCCGTTGTATGTCGATCCGGAGTGGTCGATCGCCAAGGTGAAGTGGGCGTATGCGACGAACAACGGGTCGTCCAACTCCGACACCTCCACGGCTCGGGTCGGCCATAACCCGGACACGGGGGCTCTGTACCGGTCGTTCTTCCAGTTCAACACGAGCTTCAAGCACTGGACGCTTATCGGGAAGCACATCGAGTCCGCCCAGGTGGAGATGGAGTTGGATCACTCCTGGTCCTGCGACAGGACGGTGGCGTCGATGTCCTGGTCTTCGGCTATCAACTCGACGCCGAAGGCGACCTGGTCGTCCATGGGGTTGTTGCGGCACCTGGCCAGCGCTTCCGGGCGGGCCAATCAGGCCGGTGGGTGCGGGGTGATTCAGGGCGACGAGGACATGGTCTTCAAAGGGGCGGCCGTCACATCATTGATGCAGGACGCGTCGAACCAGAGTTGGCCGGCCGTCGCTTTCGGGTTCACGGCGCGTGATGCCGAGGGTAAGGGTGAGTCGACGCAGGCACGGTGGAAGAAGTTCAAGCCGGGCAGTGCCAGGTTGAAGGCCGACTATGACACCAGGCCGACCACTCCGACAGATCTGCAGGTGGCAGGCATGCCGTGCGGCGGCGGCGCGGTGTCGGTAGGGACGCTCAGCCCGACGTTCACGGCGAAATTCCATGACGCTGACGGCGGCGACTCGCTGACCGGTGCCTTCGAGTGGGTCGAGGTTCCGGCCGGCGGGATGGGTTCGGTCAACGACAACTCGCCGGGCCGAAGGGCCGCACCGCCGAACAAGACCAACGTCTCGCCGGGGGCGAGCGCGACTACTGCCACGGTCGCGGTGGAGAAGAACAGGACGTACGCGTTCCGTGCCAGAGCTACTGACGAGTCCCCCTACTCGCAGACGGGTCCGTGGTCGGCGTGGTGTCAGTTCACGGTGGACACCGCGGTTCCGCAGGTGAAGGGGACGATGATTTCGAACGCCTCTGCGCCGGGGCGGACGGTGCGGTTCCGGATCGAGTCGCCTGATGCTGATGTCACCACGTTCCAGTACGGGTGGGATGCGGCGACGAAGGTGGTCGCCGCCTCCGGTACGACGCCGCGGTTCGCCGAGGTGGAGGTTACTGCCCAGCGGTTCGGAAGAAACGTTCTGAATTTGAAGGCGATTGATGCCACTCTCAATGAGGGCACGGGCTTCTTCGACTTCCATATCGTGGGGCAACCGTTTGCTCCGGTGGCGCGGTGGGGTCTGGAGGCCTATCCGGGTGTGCCGCAGGCGAGTGCGTTGACCGACCAGGTTCCCGCGCCGGCTGATTCACCGCTGACCGCCGCGAATGTGAGCTGGCCCGGTGATGCTCGCCTGAAAGACGCGCAGACCGCGACGTTCAACGGAACCTCCTCAGCGGCGACCACGAGTGCCGCTGTGGTGAATACGGCCGGTTCGTTCAGTGTCGCCGGCTGGGTGCGCCTCGGCGCGCTGCCGGGTGGGGATGTCACGTTCGCAACGCAGGATGGTGCGGATGCCGCCGGGTTCGAACTCGGTGTGCGCCGTGCCGGTGCCACCCCAGTCCCGTACTGGTCGTTCGCTTTGAAGGACTCCAGCGCGCAGTCGAGCGGCACCGTCGCAGCGATCGCGCCGACCGCTCTGACTTCGGGTGATGTCGGCCGGTGGGTGCACGTCGCCGGGTCTTTCGACGTGGTCGAGAAGAAGGTGCGTCTGTTCGTCGACGGCAAGAAGGTGGCCGAGGTCGACCGGTCTGCTGCACCGTGGTCGGCGACGGGTAGGTTCGCGGTTGGCCGTGGCTTCGCCGGCGGGATGGCGAGCGGGTTCTGGAACGGTGCGATCGCTGATGTCCAGGTCTTCGACCGGGCGCTGGCGCCGGATGACTTCACCGGACGGCTGGCGTCGGATCCTGACGCCAGTGGATTCGACGAGCCAGGCATCCTGAAGCCCATCCAGGTCGGGGCATGGGATTTCGAGTCTGCAGTCCTGTGCGGTGTCACCGATCGGCGGGACTCCTGCGAGGCACCCGACCCGAGCACTGCCTGGGGCCGGTGGCTCGCACTGACCCGGGGCGCCGACATCGGCGCCGGTCGCGACGCCAGTGTGAAGGCGTTGTGGCTCGATGATCAGTTCTTCCCGTCCGATGACGGCACGACACCGCAGACCACTTCCGAGTACGGCAGGTCGGCAGTGAAGACCGGTACCACCCCGCCGGACGGCGACGGCAACGAGTTGACGTTGTGGCAGGACCGGCAGGTGCTGCGTACCGATCAGTCGTACACGGTCTCGGTGTGGG
>NZ_JASCTH010000018.1:0-143077 GCF_030009775.1 Actinoplanes sandaracinus
GGCAGGCGCATGCCATGAGTGAGTCACACCGAACCTGCGGTGGACAGCCGCGAGCGAGCGATCCCACCGGTCACCTCGACCAAGCCTGGCCGGGCTGCGGTCGTAGATCAATGAAACAAGTAGCCGCCGAGCGTGCGCAGGCGACTCGCCGGGCCGTGACGCTCGGTGACCGGTCTGCTGGCTGTCAGACGTGCTGAACTGCCGATGAGAGTGCGTTTGCGCATCGGCGGATCCAGGCGAGTTGGGCGTGGCTCCGTTCCAAGAGCCCGATTTCAAGCGAAGGCGTGCCACTCGCTCTACCGTTCGTAGGGTGGACGACCTGATGAAGGCCAAACACCTTCTGGACGACCTGGGCGAGATCGTCTGTCTTACCTTTATCAAGGGTGTGGACGAAGCCGAAGCCCTGCGTCGGCTCGGCGGCTATCCAGACACGATCAGCGAGCAAGCCCCTGACCTATTGATGGAAAGGTTGCAGGACAGCGGCGACGACATTCAGATTGGATTTTCGGTCGGCCTTGGCCCGTGGTCGCTGGTCATCGAGCCGGAGGGTTTTTGTGGGGCCGATCACGTCCTACTGAAAGCGGCCTCAACAGGCGTCGAAGCCATCTCCGTGCTCCGCCACGACTACGCTCATGCGGCATTTGCCTATGCTGTGGATGGTGACCTGGTCACCGGTTTCGAACCGGGCTACCCGGATCTGTCTTCGATGCACGGCACCGACTCCCATCGCCTGTGGCCGATGATGCGACAGATCGGCTTCCACCCGCCCACCGAGGAGGACGGCGAAGAGGTTTGGTCAACTAGCGTGGCCAGAGCCCTGGTGCTGGCACAACAGATAACGGGCGTGACCCTACCTTCCGAGCCGCTCAGCCGGCCAAGGCTGCACGCCGAACTGGAACCTTGGTTCGCTGTGCCGAATCATCCCGAAGACATGCTGACCGCTGGGCGTTTCACCCTTAACCCGCACGCAGCTCCGCTCGTTGCCGCCGTCGAGGCAGCCGACTCCCGTGCACAGCGCAAACTTGCCCTTGCCGAAGTGCGCCGGCAAGCCATTGCCCTGGGCGTTATAGACACCCCAGGCCTCAACGACGTACTACGCGCCGCCTCAGACGGCGAATTTCTACCGATCCGCAGTGACTCACCACTCGGACAGCACGTCCGGATCTGGCTCGCCACCAGCCGAAACGCGAGAAATATTGACCCTGAGCAACAACGGCATGCCAACGCTCTGGGCTGGTTTACTGGCGCATTGCGAGGCGTACTCAACCCTGATTCGAGATTCGCAGCACTCGCCGCAGTAAAACCACTCACCTCGGGTATCCCGGGACTAAGCGACCACCACCTCCAAAGGCAGGCAATCGAGGCCCTCCGCGGCTAAGCAGGTTCTTCGGGCCAGGCAAGCATCGATTGCGGCACTTAGACGAAGCAGATCAAGGTTTGGTCTGCTGCGACCCACGATGGACTACCTGCGCCTTCTGCAGCAGAGGTCTGACCGTCCTCTCAAGCGGGGTTGAGGTCTGGCGAGAGTTGGTAGGTGTTCCAGCCGGCAGTAGCCAACATCGTCACGCCAGTGGATTGCAGCTGAAGTGCCTCGTCGGTGTATCGGTGACTTCGTGTCTCCGCTGACGCCCCGGTCACCTGGTTGGTGATGATGGCGCCGCTGCGCATTGAGCGTCGAGCTCTGGCGATCAGTCGCCTCCAGAGTTCGAGATCGGCGGAGTCGTAGGTTATGGCGCCCAAGGCAGACTCGCGTATGCCCTCGGCGGTATGTCTACCCAGATTGAGGATCAACGCACCTGTGTTAGCTTCGGCCAGTTCGCGAAAGCGGAGATCGTTGCCGAGGTGTAGGGGTCGTCGGCTGAGCATGACGAAGTCAGGAAGCGGAATAATTGCCAACGCGGCGGTGAAGTCGCCGTCGCGGACGGCAACTTGCTCGTCGGGGAACAGCCGACCCAGCGCGGCTGCTAGGTCGTGCTCTTTCGCCCAACTGGCGACCATGTTGATCGCTTCTGGTCCGCAGGCGTGGAACTGCAGTCCTACCTGACGGTGTCGCGGTGGAGGCGTATCCGCTCCGGTCTCAGCCACCCCGGGATCATCGCACCGGAGGCTACGGCGCAGTGCACTTACCTGCCGCTGACATCGCGCTCTGACCCCAAGCCGTTCTACGAGGCTGAGCGGCAACCAAGTAGCCGGACCCGCCGATTCCTACCGGGCGCCGGAGTCGTCGGAACATCGTCTTCGATGCCTCCCCTAACGATGTAGGTCGCCGGCGCGTCCTTGGATGACGTAGCTTTGACTCCGCGTAGCGAATTTGGCAGGTAGTCGAGTACGACCTGGTAGAACCTGACCATGATCGAGTTTGCGGCACACGAAGTGATGGCCAGTCGGGAACTTCTGGCAATGTCCGTTCGAGACGCGCTTGCGGCAGCCGGGCTTCCCGTCGTGTCTCCCCACATGAGCCCTCAGCTCATCCATGGGGGTGCGGAGGTCCGAGCCGACAAACTCGCGGACTGCCATGCGCCAGTGCGCATTGATTGGCACCCCCACCACGAACTGACGGAGGCTGCCATGAAGGCAGGCGTGGACACGCCGGCCTTCATTCATCTCATGATTGTTCTTGAAGGCATGCTTCGCGTCATGAAGGAGATCCTTTCCGCGGAGGGCTTCGAAGCTCGTGACAGCACCAACGATCTCGGTCCGTTCGGTATCGAGGTCCTCGGTCGGCTGGATCGTACTTCTGGTTGGACGACGTCCAGCCTCATCAGCAGCATCGACTTCCAGGGTCCAACGTCCTGATCTGCCGCGGGTAGGGCGATCGTCAACGCACTCGGCGTCAAGGCATCTCGATGAAGTCATGCTCAGCCATGGTCGCCACGACGGATTCCAGTGCCTCCTTGGTCACCTTGGGCACCACCACGAGCCGCTCAGTGAAGTAGCCGCGATGCGCAAGACCATCATCTACGCTCTGTAACAGCCTCGTTGCATCGTAGAAGCTGACCGCTCGCTGACCGGAGGCCCAGCGGACGGTGACCTCGATCCAGCCTTTCTGCTCGGTTTCCCACCAGGCGTAGTCGTCCATGTCGACTGGATAGATGATGTAGGGTTCCATTTTGCGAGAGCTCCGTCCAGCAGGTGTAGGGCAATTGGCCAGCCAACAGTGAACCCACCCATCATTGCGGGAGCTGCGACCAACCGATGAGGGGTGCCCGTCGTTCCGACGGACGTCCTCTTCTGCCGCTGATCGGGCGCGATCGCGGCGTTCGAGGCGTCGGCCTCACCGGTCCGAAGGTGTGTGCCCGCGCCGGCCGCGGATGCCGATCACGGCTCCGGAAACCATCGCGGGCCGCAGTGCCCAGACCTGCCAGCAACATCATCGAGCCGACAGCATAGAGACCGGTTGTGTCCGAGCGTGCCACCGCTGGAGTTGAACACTATGCCCTGTCCGCGTTCAGGCCGGCCGCCGCCGTCAGACCGGTGGCCGGTGGTGACGGACCGGCATCTTGTCATGCCGAGTTGAGCGCGCCGTGGAGCCGTCGTTTTCCGGATCTGACTTCGTCGGCTTGCTTCGCTGGGGGCGATGTCGCGTATGAACCGTGGGACATTTGCTTTTTGCGGCGATCGCGGTCGGCGTCTTTCTATCGTCTTGCCCGCATGTTTGTGCTCGGTGGGCTGGAATTGGCGGTGGCAGCGGCGAGTACGGCCGTGGCGAGCCGGTAGTTCTCGGCGGCTCCGCCGCCTCCGCGGTAGGCGAAGCGACGTCGGGTGTAGCTGTAGGCGATGCCGCTGCGGGGATCGGCGAAGGATTGGGCGCCGACGGCGCCGCTGTGGCCGAAGGCGCCGGCGCTGAGGAATGGGTACCGGCTGTGTTGGGCTTCGAAGCCGAGGAGGAAGTGGTCGCGTTCGCCGGTGACGAGATCGATCCCGGTGGCGTGGCGTCTGGTGAACTCGGCAAGGGTGCCCGGGCGTAACAGGGGCTCTCGGTTGTCGACCGGGCTGATCGTCGCGGCGTACATCTTTGCCAGGCCGCGGGCGTTGCCGATACTGCCCGACGAGGTCGGCCCGAATGCCCGCACGGTGCGAGTGTTGGCATAGGCGACCAGGTCGGTGGGTGAGCTGGCGTTGAGATTGAAGGCGATGCCGGTGAGGCTGTTCCCGTCCGGTAGGTCGGCTTCGGCTCGGGCGAGCTGCTCGGGTGCGAGCGGCTGGACGGGGAGGTAGCGGCATTCGAGCGCTTGCGGGAGCCCGAGGTAGAAGTCGAGTTCGTACGGGTCACGGATGCGATCGGAGTACATCTGCTGGATGCTCTGCCCGGTGGTACGGCGGACCACCTCGTTGACCAGGGCACCGACGACGAAGGCGTGGTAGCCGTACGCGGTGCCCGGTGGCCAGAACGGGCGCTGGCCGGCGAGGCGTTGCGCGATCAGGTGGTCGTCGGCGAGTTCCTCGGTGCTGAAGCCGCCGTCAACGCCGACCAAGCCGGCCCGGTGCGCGAGCAGGTCTCGCAGGGTGATGCGGTCCTTGCCGTGAGCGGCGAACTCCGGCCACAGATGCGCGACCGGTCGATCGAGGTCGAGCACGCCGTCCTGAGTCAGCAGCGCCGTGACCAGGTAGGCGGCGCCCTTGCCGGAGGAGTAGAGAGCCAACAAGGAGTCGCCCTGCATCTCGCTGCCGGCCCATAGATCGACTACCAGCGTCCCGTTGAGGTAGGCCGCTAGCTGCGCGCCCGGCTCATTCTGCTGAGTGACGACGGCGGTGAACTCGTCGCGGACCGATTCGAAGCCGGCCGCGATCGTGCCGTGTACAAGGCTTCTGTCAGACATGACGATCCCTCCAGGTTCGCCGGGCGGAGGTTAGGCGGCAACCGGTGCCGCGTCGTCCGGCCGCGCCATGCTGACCGCACGGGCGAAACGCACTACCCGGTTTACCTGGACGCGGGCGGCCGCTCGGGTGACTTCATCGACCGGGGCGGTCCCGCCGGCGTCGTGGTGCGACGTGCCGTACGGATTGCCGTCGGCGAACTTGGCCGGGTGGGTGTAGCCCGGGGCCACCACGATCCCGCCGAAATGATGGAACGTGGTGGTCAGCGCGAGCAGTGTGGACTCGTGACCACCGTGCAGGGTGCCGGTGGAGGTGAACCCGCTGTAGACCTTGTCGGCGAGCAGGCCCTGCTGCCATACGGCGCCGAGGGTGTCCAGGAACTGCTTGAGTTGCGAGGAGATGTTCCCGAATCGGGTGGGTGAGCCGAGGATGACCGCGTCAGCCCAGATCAGATCTTCCACGGTGGCGACAGGGATCTCGGCAGTAGCGGCGACGTTGGCGGCCCACGCCGGGTTGCCCGCGATGACGGACGGCGACGCGAGTTCGGCTACCTGACGGAGCCGCACCTCGGCCCCTGCCTTCTCGGCTGCGCCGGCCATCTCCTGCGCGATGTGAGCGATGTGGCCGGTGGCCGAGTAGTAAACGATCGCGACTTTGACGCTGCGGTTCATGGACACACTGCTCCCCTGGCTGGGACGACGGTGCCGGCCGGATTCCTTGATCGGCCGGTGCCAGGAACGGTATAGTCATCACCAAATACAGTCAACAGAGGTGACTATCACCTTCAGGGACCAACGGAGATGGTGGTGCGGCGCAGCGAACGCAAACAAGGCGACCCGGATCTCGGCGTGCTCGCCGGACAGCTGCTGTTCGCCGTTCAGGAGCAGCTGTTCGAAACGCTCGCCCACCAGGGCCACTCGCACCTTCGCCCTCAGCACGGGGCGGTCCTGGCCTACCTCGACCCGGAAGGCAGTCGCGCGACCGACATCGCCCGGCACAGCGGCCTGCACAAGCAGGTCGTCGGCAAACTGCTCGACGAACTCGAGACCCTCGGCTACGTCGAACGCCGCCCCGACCCCGCAGACAGGCGGGCCAAACTCATCCTGCCCACCGCGCTGGGCCTGGACCAGATGACCCGCTCCGACGCGATCCTCGCCGCCGTGGAACAACATCACGCCGACGCTATCGGCGTCGAAGCGTACGCCGCGTTCAAAAGACTGTTTACGCACGTCGTTAGACAGCAACGCGCCTGGCGCGACCAGGCGTGAGCTTTCCTCGCAATCGGACGAGAGCACAGGCAGCCGCACTCATTTGGCCGCATGCAACGCGCGGCCGGGGAGTACCGCCCCAGCCGCGCCCGGATCACTGGGAGTCACGCAACGTCGTCGACACCAGTGACGCGACGAGTTCGGCTCTGGCACCAGCACCCTGGAGAACACGCTGGATTCTTCTACCGGGCGGAGCCGCAGGGTTGAACGCCAAGCTGAGGCGCGCTTTTTCAACAAGCGCAGAGCGAGGCGAGATCCATGTGCCGTCCGGCCGCACGTCGCGGCCCAGCCATCCCTGGTGAAGCACGCCTCAGACGTGCAGGACCCGCAGGAACGCCTCGGTCAGATGCTCCGCGGCCTGATCCGCCGACCAGGCGAGGGTGTGGGTGAGGTCGACGACCACGCGCTCGTCGAAGATGGTCACCCACATCAGGACGGCGAACCGGACGTCCTGCGGCGGCACTCGGCCGCCGGTGATCGCGGCCTCGACCAGACCGTCGAGGCGGTCGTAAAGGCCTCCCACGACGGGGTCGGCGGCTCCGCGGCGGGCCAGGACGCCGCGCGGGGAGCGTACGTGCACAGCTGCCGCGCCCCACCGGGATGCCTGGGTGACCCACTCCTGGCAGACCGCGCGGATCGCCGCGACCGGATCCTCCGGGGCCGGCAGGCGGTCGAAGGCGGCCAGCAGGTCGGCGATCAGGTCGGCGAAGAAGGCGTCGATCGCGCTGTCGGTGTCGGCGAAGTTCCGGTACGCGGTAGCCGTCGACACCCCGGCCAGCCCGGCGGCCTCGGCCAGCGAGAAACCGGTGCCCCGCTCGGCCAGCAACTCCCCCACCGCGGCGAGCAGCGCCGCCCTCCGCAGCCGTGCGTCTCCGCGCCGGGGCTGGCGGTCCTCCCGGGTCTGCGCGGCTGACATACCCGAAATCCTAGGGGTGCCCGCGGAACCCGGACGTTCGAGCACACCGGGAAAGGAACGGGGCGGCGCCTGTGTGGCGGATCACCGGAGTTTTCGGCCGTTGTAACAGAGGCGAAAAGGATCTCCCGCAGACTGAGAAGTGAGAAAACATTCTCAGTTACTTCGGGAGGCAGGTCCATGTCCACAAGACGAACCCGCGTCGCGGTGATCGGGGCCGGTGCAGTCGGCACGGTGGTCGCGGCGGCGGCAGTGGACGCCGGGCACGACGTGGTGGTCTGCGCGCGACGGCGAATCGATCGCCTGGTCGTCGAGCGGGCCGACAGCGTGCGCGAGATCGACGTGCCGGTGCTGGTCGACCCGACCGAGGCGACCGAGGTCGACTGGGTGCTGCTGGCGACCAAGGCGCAGGACGCGGCGGGCGCGGCGGCCTGGTTCGGACCGCTGATCGGCCCGAACACGACACTCGTCGTGCTGCAGAACGGTGTCGACCACGCCGAGCGCATCGAGCCGCTGGCGCCACGCGGGACGCGGGTGCTGCCGGCGCTGGTCTACGTCGCGGCGGAGTCGCTCGGCTCCGGGCACGTGCTGCACCGGATGGGCGCGCGGATCACCGTGCCGGGCGCGCCGGGCACCGCCGACGCCGCCGCCACCCGGTCGACGTTCGCCGAGGCCGCTCCCCGCGTCACCGGCCGGGCCAACCCGGCGGCGACCGACCCCGCCGAACGGTTCGCGGCACTGCTGGACGGCTCGTGGCTGCACGTGGAGCGGGTGGCCGACTTCCCGACGGCGGCCTGGCGCAAGCTGCTCACCAACGTCGGCGCCAACCCGGTCACCTCCCTGACCATGAAGCGGATGTCGGTGATCCAGCACGAGCCGGCGGTCCGCGAGCTGACCCGCGCCCTGCTCGACGAGGCGATCGCCGTCGGCCGGGCGGCCGGCGCCCGCCTCTCGGAGGCCGACGTCGAGCACACCCTGGAGATCTACGACGGCTTCGCCGCCGACGACGGCACCTCGATGCTGTACGACCGGGAGGCCGGCCGTGCCACCGAACACGAGCTGATCACCGGCGCGGTGGTCCGGCTCGGCGAGCAGCACGGCGTTCCGGTGCCGCTGAACCGGGCCATTCTCGCCCTGATGCACGGCGTCAACCACAAGTGACCCGCGCGCCGGTCACCGCGGCCTGATCGACACGGTCGCGGTGACCGCGCCGGTGATGACCTGACCGGTCTCGCCGGTGCGGGCGGTCCCGGTCACCGCAGCCGGGGGTCAGCTCGCGGAACCGGCATTGACAATCCTCCGGAAGCGATTCCAGACTGGCCCCACCGATCGATCATCATCGAACGTTGAGGGGGCCGGAGTGAAGATCGTCGACGCCCGGGTGATCGTGACCTGCCCGGACCGCAACTTCGTCACCCTGAAGATCGTGACCTCCTCCGGGATCACCGGGGTCGGTGACGCCACACTCAACGGGCGCGAACTGGCCGTCGCGTCCTACCTGCGTGACCATGTCGTGCCGGTGCTGATCGGGCGGGACGCCTCGCGGATCGAGGACACCTGGCAGTACCTCTACAAAGGCGCCTACTGGCGGCGCGGCCCGGTGACCATGTCGGCCATCGCGGCGGTCGACACCGCCCTGTGGGACATCAAGGGCAAGGTCGCCGGGTTGCCGGTCTACCAGCTCCTCGGGGGCCGGTCACGGTCCGGGGTGACCGTCTACGGCCACGCGAACGCGCCGGACGTCGATTCCGTGTTGTCGGAGGTCGCGGCCTACGTCGACCTGGGGTACCAGGCGGTCCGGGTGCAGACCGGCATTCCCGGGCTGGAGAGCACCTACGGCGTCGGCAAGGACCAGATGTTCTACGAGCCGGCGGACGCCGCGCTGCCGAGTTCGAACGTCTGGTCCACCGCCCACTACCTGGACCATGTCCCACGGGTGTTCGCACGAGTGCGGTCCGAGTTCGGGCCGACGCTCCGCCTGCTGCACGACGTGCATCACCGGCTGACCCCGATCGAGGCGGCCCGGCTCGGCAAGAGCCTGGAACCCTACAACCTGACGTGGATCGAGGATCCCGTGCCCGCCGAACTCCAGGAGGGGTTCCGCCTCATCCGGCAGCACACCACCACGCCGATCGCCGTCGGCGAGGTCTTCAACACGATCTGGGACTGCCAGCAACTGATCACCGAGCAGCTCATCGACTACATCCGCACCACGGTCGTGCACGCCGGGGGCATCACCCACCTGCGGCGCATCTTCGACCTGGCCGCGCTCTACCACGTCCGCAGCGGCTCGCACGGCGCCACCGACCTGTCGCCCGTCTGCATGGCCGCCGCCCTGCACGTCGACCTGGCCATTCCCAACTTCGGCCTGCAGGAGTACATGCGCCACACCCCGGCCACCGACGCCGTCTTCCCACACGGCTACCACTTCGCCGACGGATACCTGCACCCGTCCGAGGAACCGGGGCTCGGCGTCGACATCGACGAGGAACTGGCCGCGCGGTACCCGTACCGCCCCGCCTCCCTGCCGGTCAACCGCCTGGAGGACGGAACCATGCACAGCTGGTGACCGGCGATGAGTTTCCTCTCCGGAGCCGGTCTACCTTCACAGTCCGGCTCTGGAGAGGAAGACACCGATGGGCGTACCCGAGGTTCTGATGGACGGCATCCGGTTCGGCGAGTCGCCGCGCTGGCACGAGGGGCGGCTATGGTTCTCCGACTGGGGCGCCGGCCAGGTCATCGCCGTCGGCCCGGACGGCCGCCATGAGGTGACGGCGACCGTCGCCTCGTTCCCGATGTGCATCGACTTCCTGCCGGACGGCCGCCTGATCATCGTCGACTCCGCCCGGCGCCGGCTCGTGCGCCGTGAGCCGGACGGATCGCTGACCGAGTACGCGGATCTCGCCGCGGCCGGCGCCACACCGTGGAACGACATCGTGATCGGCGGCGACGGCAGCGCCTACGTCGGGAACATCGGCTTCGACTTTCCCGGCGGAGAGTTCGCACCGGGCTTCCTCGCCCTGGTCACACCGCAGGGAAAGGTGGTCCGGGCGGCGGACGGCCTCGCCTTCCCCAACGGCATGGTGATCACCCCGGACGGGACCTCGCTGATCGTCGCCGAGTCCTACGCGCAGCGCCTGACCGCCTTCCGGATCGGCCCCGACGGCCGTCTCAGCGACCGGCGGACCTGGGCGGAGACGCCCGGCGACCACCCCGACGGCATCTGCGCCGACGCCGACGGGGCGATCTGGTACGCCGACGTCGCCAACCAGCACTGCGTCCGCGTCCGGGAGGGCGGCGAGGTGCTGTCGACCGTCCGCACCGATCGCGGCGCGTTCGCGTGCGCTCTCAGCCGGGGTCCCGACCCGTGCCTGTTCATCGTCGGCCAGAACTACGGCGACGGCGAACCGGCCGGGCCCACCGGCCAGGTCGTGACGGTCCCGGCCCCCGCGCCGGGAGCCGGACGCCCCTGACCCGCGACCGCCGGCGGGCCGGGACTCACCGGCACTCACCGGCACTCACCGGCACTCACCGGTCGAGAGGCTGCCAGGAGATCGAGAGCCAGGCTCGCCGGAGCAGAGCCGTCAGTGGCTCGTTGCCGGGGAACGGCACGTCGTCGACGGCGGCGATCGGCTGGTCGGGGCAGTGCGAGTTGGTCGCGGCGGCGCCCGCCAGGCCGGGCAGGTCGGCGACCGTGAGCCGGGCGGTCGTGTCGGGGACGCCGAGTTCGTGCAGGGCGCGGCGCAGAACCCGCATGGTGATGCCGGCCAGCATCGGCGCCTCGGGCCAGACGACCTGTTCGCCGTTCCAGAACACCACGTTCCAGACGGAGCCCTCGAGGACGGTCCCGTCGCGCCCGGTGAAGAGGACATCGTCGAAGCCGGCCCGCCGCGCCTTCAGATGATGGTGGGTGAGGCCGAACGTGGCGCGGTGCTTGAGGTGCGGCACCTCGCGTTCGTAGTGGACGGTGCGCACTCGCAGCGGCGGTTTCCGGTCGTCCCGGACCGGTCCGGCGACCGACACCATGACGTCCATGCCGGACAGCACGGTGACGCGGACGGAGGCGTCCCGATCGTCGCGCAGGGCGTGACCGATCAGCTCGATGATCGTGTCGTCGGAGGGCGCGGGGCTGTCCGGGAAGACCTCCCCGGAGGCCGCACGGAGCCGCTCCAGGTGCAGGTCCAGGCCGGCCACGGCCCGATCACGCACCTGCATGGAGGTGTAGTGGCCGTGGTTGCCGACCGCGGCCCGGTGCAGTGCCTCCACGGATGGTGGGGCACCGTTGATCTCGACATGAGTCACTCGGTCATGTCTACCGGTCCGGCGCGGGGACGGGGCGAGCGGGATCGACGGTGACGCGCGCACTCCCACACCCGGCTGACACGGCCGGGCGCGGGCGGGGCCCGCCGCCGGCGGGCCGGTGAGTCGTGGCCGGCCCTGTCGGTCAGGCGTTGGAAGGTGTCGTACCCGGCGCGGGCGAACGCGGCCGCCATCGGCCGGTTGCCGACGTCGGTGGCCGCCCGGATCCGGGGCACACCCTGGTCGGCGAGCAGGCGGGTGCCCTCGGCCAGCAGGTCGTCGATGTAGCCGTGGCCGCGGTGGGCCGGCGCCACCCCGATGTAGGCGATGATCGGGTTGTACCCGTTGTGGGCGGGGATGACGAACCCGACCGGATCACCGTCCGGCAGCGTCGCGATCCGCCACCAGTCCCGCGGGCTGGGGTACATCTCCAGTTCGGTGCGGTACTGCTCCTCGGCGCACTCGCGCGGTGTCATCCGGGTCAGCTCGTCGCGGCTGTGGGCGTCGAGCGACCCGTCCAGCACGAGCGTCATCAGGTCGATCAGCTCGCCGGCCTCACGGGGCGCCCGGAAGGACAGCCGCCCGGCCGGGGCCGGGATCGGGGTGCCAGGGTGCCACTGCAGGCGCAGACGCTCGACGAACAGTTTCGCGCCGGCCTGTTCGAGCACGTCCATCCAGGTGTCGGCGGCGGATCGGCGCCAGTCCGGCGCGACGAAACGGGTGAACTCCGGAGCCGGGGTGGGCAGCGCCGCTTCCAGCAGGCGCAGCCCGTCGTCGAGATAGCCGTCGGCGACGTCGAAGATGTCCATGACGAGGGGGTGTTCGCCGCCGGGGCGCGACCACCAGCCGGCGCGGGCGGTCACCCGGCCGCCGCGCAGGGCGAGCCACAACCACTCGGGGCGGCGGCGCCCGGCGGCCAGGTCACCGGCGATCTCCTGATTGAGGACGTACGGGTAGGAGTTGAAGTCGTCCAGTTCGTCGGGCAGGACGGCGGGACGGATGGTCAACGATGTCAAGGCGTACTCCATGAAGAGGCGCCCTCACTCCGCTCCGGGCATGCTGCCGGCTGTGGTCAGCCGTTCGCCCGGGAGGAGGCGAGCGCGGTGTGTGTGCGGTACATCGCTCAGCCCTCCTTCCTGTTCTCGATCTTGGACGGAGAGTCCAACAGACGGCCCGCCGGCCCGCAACCCATTTACCGCTGAGATCCCGGGCAGGCATGGAACCGTCCACCAGCCGCTGCGCGGGAACGCCCGGATCCGGTTCACCTCTGCGGCCCAGTCTTCCGTGTCGGCGATCGGCCGGACCCATGCGGCTTCAGCGGCCGCCGGAGCGTTCGGCGCCGATCCCGGCGGTGACGACCAGGGCGATGCCGGCGACGGCGGCCCATCCGGGCGCCTGGTGCAGCAGAACGAAACCGACCACCACCGCGATCGCGGGCTCCAGGCTCATCAACGTCCCGAAGGCTGCGGTGGTGAGACGCCGCAGGGCGAAGAACTCCAGGATGAACGGCACTACGGGCAGCAGGACCGCGAGGAACAGCCCCGACACCAGGATGTCGGCCGTGAGGTGACCGGCCAGCGACGGCGCGGCGATCAGCGTGGCGGCGACTCCGGCCACCGGCATCGAGATCGCCAGGCCACGAAGCCCGGACACCTCGTCCCCGACGCGCTGGGTGAGCAGGATGTACGCGGCCCAGCACGCCGCCGCGCCGAGCGCGAACAGCACGCCGAGCGGATCGACGGAACCCTGCCAGGGCGAGGTCAGCAGCAGCACCCCGGCGCCGGCGAGCAACGGCCAGAGCGGGCGCCGGCCGCGGGCCACGGCCACCCCGAGAGGTCCGAGGAACTCCAGCGCGCTCGCGGTGCCGAGCGGCAGCCGTTCGACCGCCAGCATGAACAGCACCGTCACTCCCGCGGTGACCACGCCGAGCGCGACCGAGGAGGTCAGCCCGGCCCGGCTGATGCCGGACAGCCGGGGCCGGACCAGCATCAGCAGGAGTACGCCGGCCCACGCCAGCCGCAGTCCGGCGGTACCGAGCGCGCCGATCTCGGCGGCCAGGCCGACGGAGACGGCGAGACCCAGTTGCACGCAGGCCATCGAGGCGAGCGCGAAACCCGTTCCGGTGCGGGCGGCGGTCCGGGGCGGTGTGGCGAGCATGGTCATGCGCAGTAGTAGACGACCCGGAAACCGTTCGCGTCCACGTGACAATGTTGGACACACCGTTCAGCCACGATGAACAATGCCGGGATGGACGTCCGCCGCCTGGAAACCCTGCTGATGCTGTCGCGCCTCGGGTCGATGCGCGCGGTCGCCGCTGAGATGTACACCACCACCTCGACGGTGTCGCAGCAGATCGCCGCGCTCGCCCGGGAGGCGGGCACGCCGCTGATCGAGCCGGAGGGGCGGCGGGTGCGGTTGACCCCGGCCGGGCGGCGGCTCGCCGAGCACGCGGTCACGATCCTCGCCGCCCTGGAGGCCGCCCGGCTCGACCTGGATCCGTCGGCGGAACCCGCCGGGACGCTGCGGGTCGCCGGTTTCGGCACGGCCATCCGGCGGTCACTGATGCCGGTCGTGGCCCGGCTCGCCGCCGACCATCCGCTGGTACGGGTCCGCATTCACGAACACGAACCCGCCGAGGCCCTGGCCCTGATCGCGTCGGACGACCTCGACCTGGCCCTGACATACGACTTCAACCTCGCCCCCGCACCCCTGGACCGCTCGGTGGTGTCGCAGCCGCTGTGGTCGGCCGTGTGGGCGCTGGGCGTCCCCGCCGGTGACCCGGCGGCGGACCAACCGGCTCCTGAGGTCTTCGGGCGTTACCGGGACGCCGAGTGGATCGTGAACTCCCGCGGCGCCTCCGACGAGCAGGTGGTCCGCACGATCGCGTCGATGGCCGGTTTCGATCCGCTGGTCACCCACCGGGCCGACAGCCTGGCCCTGGTGCAGGACCTGGTCGTCGCCGGGCTCGGCGTTGGTCTGCTCCCGGCCGACCAGCCGACCCGTCCCGGCGTGCGCTTACTGCCGCTGCGTGATCCCGAGCCGATCCTGCGCTCCCACGCCGTGGTCCGCGCCGGGCGCACCGGCTGGCCGCCGCTGGCTCTGCTGCTGAGCCTGCTCGCCGTGCCGGTCGCCGGTCACTAAGCGGACCGCCGCATCGTCGTCCGGCGCCCGCGCCTGCAGGGCGAGTTGCCGGGCCTCGTCCGCCTCCGGCACGCCGAGTTCGCGATAGAGCCGCTCGGCCGCGAGCGCCTGCTCCACCGCCGAAGCCCGATCCGCCACGGCTGGTTCTCGGCCCGCCGCCGAGCCCCGGGTGAGCAGCGCCCGAGCCAGCCCGTGACAGGCCCGCGCCTCCTCCGGCCGGTTGCGGGCCGCCGAGGCGAGCGCGCGGGCCGTCTCGTGCTCGGCGACCGCACGCGCCGCGTCGCCGGCCGCCAGAGCCGCCTCGCCGAGCCCGTTGAACGCGGCGGCCTCGTCACTGCGGTTGCCCATCGCGCGGTAGAGGTCGCCGGCTTCCCGGTGCCGGGGCAGCGCTTCCGACGGCCGGCCCTGGTGACGCAACAGCAGCCCGATCTGATTGAGCACCCGCGCCTCCCCCAGCGGATTGCCGTCCTTGCGGTGCAGGGCGAGAGCCAGATCGAGGTGGCGGCGGGCCTCGTCATAACGGCCCAGTTGGTCGAGGATCATGCCGAGGTCGCCGAGGACGAATCCTTCCCGGGCCCGGTCACCCGCGATCCGTGCCAGGTCGAGGGCCTCTTTCAGGTGCTGTTCGGCCTGGGCGCCGTCCCGGTGCCGCCATGCCACGTCACCCAACGTGTGCAGGGCCAGGGATCGCGGGAACTCGTCGGAGGCGACGGCGAGCGCCTGCCCGGCGAACGACGCCGCCTGCTCGTAGTCACCACGCCGCCAGTGCGTCCACGCCAGGTCGGCGAGGGCCCGGCTCTCCACGTCACGGTCACCGTTGAGGCGGCTGCGCTGCAGGGCGGTGCCGTGCAGGACGACGGCGTCGTCGTGGTGGGCCTGCCGGTCCAGGTACGGCCGGAGGGCGTGCGCGAGATGCCCGACGCAAACCTGTGGCCCGTGGACGACGGTCGCGATGATGTTGCCGCGCTCGGCGTCGAGCCAGTCGATCGCCTCGCCCGGCCCGTGGACCGGCTCGATCGGGGTGAGCACGGGTGGCAGGCCGGGCCGGTCGCCGATGTTGCCGGGATAGAGCTGCCGCACCGCCGACCGGGACCGGTGCAGGTAGTGCACGAGCAGCCGCATCACCGCGCCGTCCTCGGCGCCGAGCGAGCGGGCGTGCTCGCGCAGCAGGTCGTGCATCGTGTACCGCCCCGGCTCGCGCTGCACCAGCATGTGCGCGTCGAGCAGGTTCTCCAGCAGGTCTTCGGCCTCGGGCACCGGAAGGTCGGCCAGCGCGGCGGCGGCGTGCGGTTCGATGTCGCGGCCCGGGGCCGGGCCGAGCAGCCGGAACATGCGCTGCTCGGCCGGATCGAGCTGCTCGTAGGACACCGTGAACGCGGCCGCGACGCTGCGCTCGGAGGTCGCCAGGTCGGCCAGCCGCAGGCGCCCGGCCAGGTAGGACACCGTCCACCGGGGCCGGTGCTGCAGCCGGGCGCCGGCGATCCGGATGGCCAGCGGCAGGTGCCCGCACAGCTCCAGCACCTCACGGACGGCCTCCGGCTCGGCGGCGGCCCGCTCCCCCACGATGCCGGCGAACAGCGCGGTCGCGTCGCCGGCGGGCAGCACCTCCATGGACAGGGCGCGGGCCCCGTCGAGGTCGACGAGCCGTCGGCGGCTGGTGATCAGCAGCAGGCTCTCGGTGGCGCCCGGCAGCAGCGGTCGCACGTGTGCCCCGTCAGCCGCGTTGTCGATCACCACCACGGCCCGGCGAGCCGAGAGCTCGGCCCGCCACAACGCGGAGCGCTCGGCCAGCCCGGGCGGCATGTCGTTGATCCCGGCCTGACGCAGAAGCGTCTCCAGGGCGGACAGCGGCTCGTGCGCACGCAGGTCGATGAAGAACTGCCCGCCCGGGAACCGGTCAGCGAGCCGGTGGGCGGCGTGCACGGCCAGGGTGGTCTTACCGACCCCGGCCATGCCGTCGATCGTGATCACCTTGCTCTGGCCGCCGGTCACCAGCCGCGAGAGCTCGTCGGCGCGGCCGGTGAAGTCGGGGACGTCGTAGGGCAGGAAGCTCCGGCCACGGCCCGACGGCATGCCGGCGAGCACCGCTTTCTCCACCTCGGCGAACGCGGGACCGGGATCGAGCCCCTGCTCCTCGGCGAGCACCGACCGGTAGGCCCGTGCCGCGGCCAGGGCGTCGGCCTGCCGGCCGGACCGGTGCAGGGCGAGCACCAACTGGCCGGCCAGCCGCTCCCGCAGCGGGTTGGCGGCGACGTGCGCGGCCAGCTCGTCGAGCACCCCGTCGTGCTGCCCGGCCTCGAGCGCCGACTCCATCAGCCGCTCGACGACGGCGAGCCGCCGGTCGTCGAGCAGGGCGCGGGAACTCGCGACGTAGTGGGCGTGCACGTCGGCCAGCGCCTCACCACGCCACAGGCCGAGCGCTTCCCGCAACTGCCCGGCGGCGACCAGGTCGTCGAACTCGTGCACATCGGTGCGGGCGTCGGCCAGATAGCCGCCCGGCCTGGTCTGCAGCACGTCGCGCGCGCCGGCCCGCCGCAACGCGGTGATCGCGGCGTGGATCTGCGACCGGGCCGTGTCGGGCTGGTCATAGCCCCACATGGCGTCGATCAGCCGCTCCATCGGGATCACCCGGCCGGCGTGCAACAGCAGATAGGCCAGCACGGCCCGGTGCCGCGGCGCGATGCCGGGCACCGGCACGCCGTCATCGGTGATCTGCACCGGGCCCAGCAGCCGGAAACGTAGTGCCACGATGCGCCTCCCATCGCCAACGCATCGCGAATGTATCAACGGGGTCCGACAACCTCGGTGCACAGGCAGACGCCGGTACACGAGGAGTGAGAAACGATGCAGGCACGCATGAAGAACCCCGTCACGCTGATCCCCGCCGCGATGCAGCCGATCCAGGAGCTGATCAAGGCCGCCCACTCGCAGAACGTCCCGCAGGAGATCATGGAGCTGGTGCACCTGCGGGTCAGCCAGGTCAACGGTTGCAGCTTCTGCGTCGACGGCGGCGTCAAGAGCCTCCGCAAGCTCGGCGTCAGCGACGAGCGGATCGGCCTGGTCGCGGCGTGGCGGGAGACCTCGTACTACACCGACGCGGAACGCGCCGCGCTCGCCTTGGCCGAATCGGCCACCCGGCTCGCCGACCGCACCGACGCCGTCCCCGACGACGTGTGGGCCGCCGCCACCGAGCACTTCGAGGAGCAGCAGCTCGCGTCGATCCTGATCTGGATCGCCGTGACGAACCTGTTCAACCGCCTCAACGCCCCGATCCGCCAGATCGCCGGTTCCTGGTGACCGCCGTGACCACCGCGATCGCGGTCCGCGCGCACGCCTACACCGTCGACCCGGCCGACCTCGAGGAGTTCCTGGCCCGCCGGGCCTCGCTGATCGGCACGGTTCGCGAGTCCCACCCCGGCCTCACGACGACCGTGCTGGTCCGGCTCGACGACGGCACGTACACCGACACCTGGGTCTGGGCGAGCGGCGCGCAGATGCGGGCCGCCCTCGCCGCCGTCGCCTCCTTCCCCGAGGCCCCTCTGGCCATGGCCCTGACGAAGGACGCGACAGCCCGCGACGGCCTGGTAGTAGATCAACGCTGAGGAGAGATCGATGGCACAGAACCGGCCCACCCCGGCCGCGCCACCATCGAACTGCCCGGCCGCCCACCGATCCCGGTCACCCCGCGCCCGCTCGACGGCGCCGCCCGCGACCAGGCGTGGCAGCGGATCACCGCCGCCAACCCGCGAATGACGAAGTACCAGCAGAAGTCCGACCGCGAGTACCCCGTCATCCGCCTGGCTCCACGCTGACCCGCACGGCCCGGCCCGGCGACTCACCGCCGGCGCCGGGCCGCAGAAGCCGCCTTTCCGGTACGGCCGCGCTCAGAACTCGTCGGCCCGGTCGCGTTCGCCGAAGCCCTGGCGTCGTCAGCGGCTGAGGTCGTCACCGTGGGTTTGTCGCGCCGTGGGCCGGTTGAGGGGGAATGCCAGCGTGTCGCGGATGCTGCGCCCGGTCAGCATCATGATGAGCCGGTCGACGCCGAGTCCGAGGCCGCCGGTGGGTGGCATGGCGTACTCGAGGGCTTGCAGGAAGTCCTCATCGAGTTGCATGGCCTCGGGATCTCCGCCGGCGGCGCGCAGTGACTGGGCGGTGAGCCGGCGGCGTTGCTCGATCGGGTCGATCAGTTCGGTGTAGGCGGTGCCCAGCTCCATGCCGAACGCGACGAGGTCCCAGCGTTCGGCGAGGCGTGGCTCCTGGCGGTGTGTGCGGGTCAGTGGCGAGACCTCGGTGGGGAAGTCGGTGTAGAAGGTCGGCGCCTGGGTGTGCTTCTCCACCAGCTTCTCGTACATCTCCAAGACGATCTGCCCGGCGCTCCAGTCGGGCTGCAACGCCACGCCCGCCGCCGTGGCGAGGCGGCGTAGGTCGGCGATGTCGGTGTCCGGTTCGACCATCGCGCCGACGGCGGCCGAGACCGCATCGTGGACCGTCACGACCGGCCACGGCGTGTCCAGATCGATCTCCACGCCGTTGCGACGGGCCACCGGCGCGCCGTGCGCGGCAGTCGCCGCGGCGAGGATGAGGGTGCGAGCCAGAGTCCGCATGGTCGTGTAGTCGCCGTAGGCCTCGTAGGCCTCGAGCATGCTGAACTCGGGATTATGGGTGGCGTCCACGCCTTCGTTACGGAAGTCGCGGCCCAGTTCGAAGACCTTCTCCACTCCGCCCACGGCCAGCCTCTTGAGGTAGAGCTCGGGGGCGATGCGGAGGTACACCGGCATCGCGTACGCATGGCTGTGTGTGACGAAGGGACGCGCGTTGGCGCCTCCGTGCACCGGCTGCAGGATCGGCGTCTCCACCTCCAAGAAGTCGCGTCCGATGAGGACCGTCCGTAGCGCGTGGACGGCGGCGGACCGGATCCGCAGCATGTCGTGAGCGGCGGGACGCACGATGAGATCGAGGTGGCGCCGCCGGCTGAGCAGCTCCGGGTCCGCCAGCCCCTGGTGCTTGTCGGGCAGCGGGTGCAGGCACTTCGCGGTGACGGTCCAGGAATCGGCCAGTACGGAGAGCTCGCCACGGCGGGAGGTGACCACCTCGCCGACGATGCCGACGTGATCCCCCAGGTCCACGCTGCGTCGCCATCGCTGCAGCGGTTGCCGTCCCAGCCGGTCCCCGGTCAGCATGATCTGCAGGTCGCCGGTGGCGTCACGGACGATCGCGAAACAGACGCCGCCGTGGTCCCGCTGCCGGATGAGGCGCCCGGCGACGGACACCCTCTGTCCCGTGGCGGTGTCGGGCGTCAAGCCCTCGTGTGCGGCCCGTACCGCGCCGCATGCGTGGGTGCGATCGAATCCAGGCGGGTACGGGTCGACGCCCTCCGCGCGAAGCGCCGATATCTTCGCCAGCCTGACCGTGGTCTGTTCGCTGTGTCCGACGGGCGCGGCAGCCTCGGTGACGACCGGTTCCGGATCGGTCTCGACCTCGGTGGGCACGCGCGGCCGCGGGATCTCGGCTTGCGGCGCCGGCGCCACGGGGGTGAGCCTCCCGCGTCGCAGCAGCGTCAGCAGGCTGGGGACCCTCAGGAAACCTTCGGCGACAGCTGAGGCGAAGCCGACCTCGGCCAAGTCACGGACGTCCTCGAAGCAGAGGAAACGTGGAATCCACTGAGGCTGGTACTTGATGTTGGACCGGTAGATGGATTCCAGCTGAAACCACCGGGACAGGAACAACAGGAACCGCCGCCATGCCAACAGCACCGGCCCCGCGCCGATGCGCGCGCCCTCCTCGAAGACCGCACGGAAAACGGCGAAGTTGAGGGACACCCGGGTGACGCCGAGCCCCTGCGACTCGGCCATCAACGTGGCCACCATGAATTCCACGAGACCGTTGTCGATGGTCCGGTCGCGGCGCATGACGTCGAGCGACAATCCGTCGGCGCCCCAGGGAACGAAGGACAGCAACGCCGCCTCGGTGCCGCCCGGGCCGAGAGCCTCCACGAGAACACAGTCGCCGTCGGCGGGATCACCGAGCCGGCCGAGCGCCATCGAGAACCCCCGCTCGGTCTCGGTGTCGCGCCACCGCGCCAACAGCGACACGATGCGGTCCATCTCCACGGCGGGGATATCGCGGTGACGGCGGATGCGCACGCGGTAACCGGCCCGCTCGACCCTGGCTACCGCCTGGCGTACCTGGCGCATCTCCCGGCCTTCGAGGCTGAAGTCCGCGGCATGCAGGATCGCCTCGTCGCCGATTTCCAGGATCCGCAGCCCGGCCCGGGAGTATGCGGTCGCGCCGGCTTCCCCGGCGCCCATGACAGCCGGCGTCCAGGCATACTCCCGGGCCTCCTGCAACCAAGCCCCGATAGCGGCCCCCCACGCCTGCCGCTCACCGATCGGGTCGCCACTGGCCAGGCTGACCCCGCCCACCACCCGGTAGGTGATGGCGGCCCGGCCGGAGGGGGCGAACACGACCTCCTTGTCGCGCCTCGTCGCGAAGTAACCGAGCGAGTCGTCCTGGCCGTAGGCCTCGATCAGCTTCCGGACCCGGTGCTCCTGCTGGACATCCATCGATGCGGCGGCCCGCTGCGAACGCAACAGAACGGCGAACGCGGTGAGCAGGGTCAACGCCCCGAAGAAGCCGAGTACCAGGTTGATCCAGCCGGGCGCCATTCCGGACCGGTGCACGTGGAGTTCCAGCGCGCCGCCGGTGACCTGCCGGAACGCGTACGCCAGCCCGTGCCGGCCATCATGGCGCGGCGAGTCGGAGAAGGCTGCCACGAGCCCCCAGCCGATCAGGGTGAAGACCACGATCAGACTTGCCGCGGTGGCGAGGGCTTTCGGCAGACTGGCGTGCTGGACCCGGGCGTAGAACTGCTGGTGTGTGCGGGCGAGCAGGATCAGCACGGCAAGGGTGATCAGCAGATTCCCGCTGAGGAACCACAGGTGCCGGGTGGGAGCGTGGACCCAGCCGGGCGGCCTCTCGACCAGCACGGCCATCAGCAGGGCGTCGGTGACGAGTTGCAGCCCGAAGTAGCCGGTCAGCAACCAGTACGCCACCCGCTTGCGGTTGTTGACCCCCACGGCCAGCATGGTGAGGAACACCGCGTAGCCGAGGTTCGCCGGCGCCGGCATCAACAGCGCGTCCACCAGCCGGCGCACCGGGAACAGGCGGGCGCCGAACGCACCGCCGACCGCGGCCAGCGCACAGACGAGCGCCACCGCGAAGAGCCCCCGGGCGAAGGCCTTGGGCATTCCCGTACGCCAGTCGGAGCGCGGAGCCTCCAGGACCTCAGGCGGCCGTTCGGCCTGCTCCGTCACCTTTTCCGCTGTGGCACGCACCAGAAATCTCCGCCCCCTGTGGTCTGACGACACGTGACGATACGAGACCGTCGCCACCTCGATCTCCACGTCGCACAGGGTCACGTAGCGGTGACTCTGCTGATCCGCCGCCGGTCTGACACAACGCGGTCGACGCCGCACCGTCCGTGGTTGCGCCCGGCGGGGATGATGTCCCCCATGACCCCACAGCAGGCAGCTTCATGAGCCTGACCGGACTTCCGCTGCTCGTCGTGGTGGCTTTGCTCGCGATCGGATGCGCTGCGGGCACTGTCGTGATGTGGTCACGGCTGCGCCGATGGCGTGTGGTCGTTCGCACGGTGGGCATCCTGATGACCGAGGCCACAGTGGTGTTGGCTGTGGGACTACAGGTGAATCGGTCGGAGCAGTTCTATCCGACCTGGGCTGCTCTCGCCGGTGACACCGGCACGGAATCGGCAGTGGCTCCGGCCCGTGCCGGTGACCTGGACGCCACGTTGGCCCGACGGTCCACGCTGCCATGGCAACCCCCGGAGCTCCCGAGCTGGCAGCTCGCGAAGGCGCCGACGGTGACCGTGCCGCCGGACTATCTCGCTCAAGGTTCAGCGCGATATCCGGTACTCATCACACTGGGCGGTACCGATGCCGGCGCCGCCCCGGTGGCCGGCGTGGTGACGCTGACGCTGGCGCCCACCCGGAGCACCACTGCCCAGAACCTGCGCACCCTGGCCGATGCCTTACGCAAGGACATCCGTGTCACCGAGGGGGGCTGGGCCATGGTGGCCGGCGCGGACAAGGCCGCGCTCGCCGGAGAGTTCACCCGTGCCCAGCCGGCGCGGTTCCGGGCGCTCGCCGTGGTGGAGCACTCCAAGGACGCCACGCTGACATCGGTGGGGACCGTGCCTTCCGGAACGGCGCTGGCGGCAGTGCGCCCCGAGACGCCGCCCGGACCATCCGGCACCCTGCCACCGGGTGTGGCCGACCTGACCGCCGCCGCGCCGAACGCCTGGCAGACGGCGGTCACCTGGGTCGCCGCGAAGCTCAGCTCACCCCTGTCCCCGCCTCTGCTCCTACCGACAGCGAGCACCCCATGAGTCTCGACGGAACACCTCTGCTCATCGCCGTGCTCGTCGCGGTGCCGGTGACGGCCGTACTGATCGCGGCCGGCTGGGATCGCCGCGGCCGGTGGCGTTGGGCGCTGCGCCTGTTCAGCGTCCTGACCGCCCTTCTCAGCGTCACGGCAGCGGTGCTGGTGCAGCTCAACCGGATGACAGAGGTGTACTCCACGGATACCGAGGCGCAGACCGAGACGAAACCGGCGTCCGATGCGGTGAACGCGCCGGCGACCAGTCAGCTCCTCACGTTGACCGTCGCCGGGCCGGCCAGCGGACTCACCATGACCATGTACGCCTACCTGCCCGCGGCATACCGCACCGGTGACCAACGGTTCCCGGTGATCCAGGCACTGCACGGCTACCCGGGCTCGCCGAGTGCCTGGATCAAGAAGATGCAGGTCCAGTCACAGCTGGACACCGAGATCGCCGCCGGGCGCATGGCACCGACCGTGGTGCTGTTCCCCTCGCAGACACCTGACCAGCTCCTGGACACCGAATGCACGAATCTGCGTAACGGCCCGCAGACAGAGACGTTCCTGACCGTCGACGTGCCGGCGTACGCGAAGGAGCATCTGCGCATTCGTGACGACACCCGCTGGGGCCTGATCGGCTTCTCGGCCGGCGGCTACTGCGCCAGCAGCCTGGCATTGCGCCATCCCACCCAGTACGCGGCCGCTGCCAGCCTGTCCGGGCTGGCCGGACCCGGCATCGTCGTCGGTGACGGTGAGGAAGACACCACGCACAACGTGGCCTGGCGACTTCAGAACCTGCCGTCGCCACCTGTGGCGCTCTGGATGGGATGGGGGGCGGACGAGAAGAACGCCCGCCGCGACTCTCTGCTGGTCGCCCGCGTCGCCCGGCCACCGGTCACCGTCACCACGGCAGTGGTGCCACAGGGCGGTCACAGCTATGCGGTCTGGCGTCAGATGGAAGGCCCAGCATTCGACTGGCTCTCCGCCCACCTCGCCCGGCCGATGCCCTGACCCCGGTGGCCGCCCGCCATCGCGCCCCGACCGCGAATACCCGCGTCATTCGCCTGGTCCACGCTGACCCGCACGGCCCGGCCCCTCGACTCACCGCCGGCACCGGACCGACTTTCCGGTACGCCGCGGTCAGAACTCGTCGACGCGGTCGCGCTCGCCGAAGCAGGTGGTGTCGATCGCCAGCTTGACCAGCTCGCGGGCCGTAGCGTGGTCGGTCGCCTCGGCGTCGACGGTCCCCAGCGTCCGGGTGGCCGTCACGATGTCGTCGGCGCTCCGGCCGGCGATCAGATCGGCGCAGGCGGTGTCGGCGATCGCCTGGATCTCCTCGTCCCGCCGGTCGACGGCGACCTCGGGCAGTCTCGCCCGGACCACCGCCACGAAACCGTCCGGCCCGCTCGCCGTCCCCGGGTTCGCCGCCGTCGCGGCCACACTCGTCGCGGGCGCCGCCGGAGCGGTGGCCGCCGCCGCGGCGGAGGTCGCCGCGGGGGCTTCCGGCGCCCTGTCCGAGCAGCCGGCGAGCACACACACGGCCACCGTCACCGCCGCCACCATCGGCCACCGTCGCCGCATCGTCACACCCCTGTCAGGTCAGCCCGTCGCTCAAGATCCCAGGAGGGTAAACGAGCCGCGACCTCCCACCGTCGTCACACCTCACCCACTCGGGGCGCCCGGCAACGCCGACGCGAGCGACGTCGCGGGTCAGGCACGGCCGGGACGCCGGTCAGGCGCCGACGCGTACGGCTGTTCCCCGGCCTGTTCCGCCCGGGCGGCGGAGACGCCGTTCTCCACGGGCGCCCCACCCAGGGCCTCACTGACAGCGGCGAGGAGCCGGCCGGCGGTGAACGGCTTCTCCAGCACGTCGGTCTCGGGGGTGCACAGGCGGTTCGGGCCGAGGATGCCGTCGATGTAGCCGGACACGTAGAGCACCGGTAGGCGCGGGTGGGTGCGGTGCAGGATCTCGGCGAGGCGCGGGCCCGACATGTCGGGCATGACGACGTCGGCTATCAGGAGGTCGCAGCCGTCGTCGGCGTGCACGGCCAGGGCGTCGGGAGCGCTGACGGCGGATCGGACCTGATATCCGCCGGCGGTGAGGATGCGGGCGATGCTGGAGCAGAGGGCGGGCTCGTCCTCGACGATCAGGATTCTCTGGCCGCGGCCGGCCGGCACGGCCGTGGCGGGATCGACGGACTCCGGCTCGTACGACGCCTCGGCGACCGGAAAGTACAGCCGGAACGTCGTGCCTATGCCGAGCTTGGAGCAGACGTCGATGCTGCCGCCGGCGGTGGTGACGATGGTGAAGACGGTGGCGAGACCCAGTCCCGTGCCGTAACCCTTCGGTTTGGTGGTGAAGAACGGTTCGAAGATGCGGGCCACGGTTTCCGGGGGTATTCCGACGCCGGTGTCGGTGACGAGCAGCTGGACATAGCGCCCGGCCTTCACCGGCGGGTGCACGTTGGCCTGGTTCTCCTCCAGGTCCACGGCGCTGGCGGCGATCACCAGCGTGCCGCCGTCGGGCATCGCGTCGCGGGCGTTGACCGCGAGATTGACGAGGATCTGCTGGATCTGGCCGGCGTCGGCGCAGATCTTCATCGGGGTGGGCGACGGCACCACGACGAGTTCGATGTGTTCGCCGAGGGTTCGCGCCAGCATGGCGTGCGCTTCGGCGATCGCGGCGTTGACGTCGAACACCTCCGGCCGGACGGCCTCGTGCCGGATGAAGCAGAGGAGCTGAGCGGTCAGCCCGGCCGCCCGTTCCGCGGCCTTGCGAATGTGGGCCAGGTCCTTACGGGCCTCGGCGGACGCCTGTTCGGCGACGAAGTCGGTGTAGTTGAGGATGATGGCGAGGACGTTGTTGAAGTCGTGGGCGATACCCCCGGCGAGCTGTCCCAGGCTCGCCATGCGCTGAGCCTCCCGGGCCCGTTCCGCGACCGCCCGCTGACGCGCCTCGGCGAGGAGCGCGCCGACCAGCGCCAAGACGGCGGCGACGACGCTCAGCACGATGATGTAACGGCGGGTGACGGCGCCGACCGACTCCAGCCGGGCGAAGCTGGCGTTCACCTCGGAGGCGGAGAACTCAGCGGTGGCGTCACAGCCGCTGGTGATCCGCACATAGATCTGGATCTCCGGGCCGAGGACGAGTTCCGACGCGGTCCGGCGGTCCGCGGCATCGCCCGTGCGGTACAACTCCACGACCCGCCGGTCGATGTTCATGAATTCGTTGAACGCGGCTCGGACGCCCGTGATGGCTTGCGTGGCCGCCGTCGGCGCGGGAAGCGATTCCAGCACGCGCAGCTCACTGTCGAGTCTCGCGGCGGCGTCGAGGAATGTGGCGCGACTGTTCGACGTGTCGGCGGCGGCCCCGGGCGTCTCGCGGATGATGTCCATCGCGTACGCCGTCTGCCAGCCGTTGAAGTCCGCCGCCCGGAATTTCACCTGCTGCGCGGCCTGAGCCAGTTCCTGTGCCCGTCGCGCCTCGCCCGCCATCGTCTCCTGCCGGTGTGACAGCGAGTAGCCCAGCACGGCCACGGCGAGCAGCACCGCGATCGTCACCGCGTTGATCAGTAGGCGCTGCCCGGGCCGACGCCTCCGCAGCCAGGTCATCTCCCCCGCCCCCGCCTTCTCGCATCGCCGTCAACAGGAGCCCGCCCGCTCATCTGTTGTTCGCCGACACCCCGGGCCAAGTCCTCGGACCGGCACAGCGCTCGATCCAGGTATTCTCCCAACGATTCCCCGGAGGCGCTCGGTTTTCCCGGTCAGACAATTCCTGGACGCGCCGCGGACCTGCTTTCCCTTACCGAAAGAATGGTTCGGTGCCACCGGCTGTTCTTTGTGGACATCGTCGAAGGATCGGCGGGGAGTCCGGCCGGGGTGGGCAGCAGCCCGGAACGCGCGCGTCGTCGAGGGTCTGCCCGCGGCTTCCGGGGTGGGCATCACGATCGAGCGGGCGCCGGGCGCGGCCACGCCCGCGACCCCCCTGGACGCGCAGGTGACATTGACCTGAGTTTCCGCCCATCCGTGGCCCCGGCCGCTCCGAATCCCGGTCGGACGAGGGACGGGGGTTCGCCGGATGGCCGGGGAGTTGGGTGGCCGCTATCGGCTGCGTGAGCTGGTCGGGGTCGGCGGGATGGGCCGGGTCTGGCGGGCCGAGGACACGTTGCTGCAGCGTACGGTCGCGGTCAAGGAGATCCTGACGTCGTCGGGGCAGGTGCGGGAGGCGCGGGCGGCCGCCCGGCTCGACCATCCCGGCGTGGTCAAGGTCTACGACGTGCTCACGTCGGCGGGCAAGTCCTGGATCGTGATGGAGTACGTGCCCTCGCGATCCCTGCACGCGGCCGTCAGCGACGACGGGCCGGCCACCGGTGATGTTCCGGCCGGACTGCCGCGGGGCTGGGGGTGGTTCCGCGATCCGGCCGGCTTCGCGCTCGCCCTGCCGGCCGGCTGGCAACGCTCCACCCGCGGCAACGACGTGTGCTTCACCGATCCGTCCGGGCGGCGGGCGCTCACCGTGAACGTGTCCGCGATCGTCACCCGGGAACCGCTCGCCTACTGGCAGAGCCGGGAGAAGGCCGAACTGGCACGCGGGGACCTGCCCGGTTACCGGCGGATCAGCATGGGCGTGCTCCTGCTGCGGCGTGGCGGCACCGACTGGGAGTACACGTGGCGGCCCGGTTCGGCGTCGCCGCGGCACGAGCGGCGGGTGCTGGTCGCGGTCGGCGACAGCCGTTCCTACCTGCTGCGATGGACGGTTCCCGAGAGCGACTGGGCCACTGACACGAGTCTGCAGCGTCACCTGGTCGAGCTTTTCGGATCGGCGCGCTGACCACTTCTCTGGAGGACAAGTATGAGATCGCTGCTGGTCGTACCACTGCTCGCTGTTCTGGTTCTCGCCTTTCCGGCGCCGGCGCTGGCCGAGGAGAGCGTGCACGTCACACTGCTGGCGCTGAACCGGTCCGGCGCGTCCGGCACGGCGGTGCTGACCTCGCTGCCCAACGGGGACCTGCGGGTCCGGGTCCGGTCGGCCGGTCTGGTCCCGAACGCGCCGCACGCCCAGCACCTGCACGGGTCGACCGACGGCATGGATTTCCACTGTCCGCCGGCGTTCGCCGACACCGACGGCGACGGCTATGTCAGCACCGAGGAGGCATGCCGTCGTACGGCGACATCTTCGTGTCACTGACCACCCGCGGAGACGTTTCGCGGACCAGCGGGCTCGCCGTCGACCGGATGCCCACGGCCGACGCTGCGGGCACGGTGGCTTTCGATCGTACGATCGCGGCCGCCGACCTTCCGCCCGGCACCGTCACCCACCTCAAGGATCTGCACGTCGTGCAGCACGGCCTCGACGCCGACGGCGACGGGCGGTACGACGTGGGCGCCCTCGGCGAATCGACCTTGGCGAAGGCAGCCGGCCTGAACGGCATCCCGCTGGTGGCCACCGGAGTCGCCGTCGCTGTCGCCGAGAGCAGCGACCCCGCGGCGGGTGGAGCTCACCCGACGGGTGCCGCCGCCGGGATGGGTGACGCCGCCCGGCTGACCCGCGGCGACCTGCTGCCCACCTCGCCGCCGACCCGGCTGGAGATCCCCGCCCTGGGCGTCGACGTGCCGGTGACGGGCCTGGGCCTGCGGCCGGACGGCGCCATGGAGGTCCCCGCCGACGCGAAGGCGGTCGGCTGGTACACCCAGGCACCCACCCCCGGCTCCCTGGGACCCGCGGTGCTGGCGGGCCATGTCGACCTCGATGGCGACGCCGGCGCCTTCGCCCGGTTGTCCACACTGCGTCCCGGCAGTGAGGTCCGGATCGCCCGCCGCGACGGCACGACCGCCGTCTTCACGGTCACGAAGGTCGACCGCTACCCGAAGAACCGGTTCCCGTCGGACGCCGTCTACGGCCCGATCGACCACGCCGGCCTGCGCCTGATCACCTGCGGTGGCGACTTCGACGACCGCGGCGGCCACTACGAGGACAACATCGTCGCCTACGCCGAGACCACCCGAACCGCCCGGTAGCGTGATCCGACATGGACGACACGGCTCGTCAGGCGCACTACTGGAACACCGCTGGAGCGACGAAGACCTTCACCCACCCGCTTCACGGCGAGTGGCTGGCCGGGCTGAGCCATGACTCGCGCATCCTCGACTACGGGTGCGGATACGGGCGGGTGACGGCTGAACTGAGCGACCTCGGCTTCACCCGCGTCCGCGGTGTGGACCCCTCCCCCGCGCTGATCGCCCGTGGTCGCGCGTCACGGCCCGATCTGGATTTCGCGGTCGTCGAGTCGCCGCCGGCAGTGGACCGGCCGGCCGCGGGCATCGACGTGGTCGTGCTGTTCGCCGTGCTCACCTGCGTTCCGGACGACCAGGCGCAGCGCGCTCTCGTCGCCGAGCTGCGCCGGGTGCTGGCACCGGACGGCCTGATCTATGTCAGCGATCTCCTGCTGCAGTCCGACCGGCGCAACCAGCGCCGCTACGCCGCTCATGCGGAGAGGGGCGGCGGCCCCTACGGAGTCTTCGAGACCGACGACGGCGCGGTCTGCCGGCACCATGACATCGCATGGCTCCGGTCGCTGTTCGCCGATTTCGAGCCGGTGGACGAGCGCCGCATCGACGTGGCGACGATGAACGGACGCCCGGCCAGGGGCGTGCAGATGCTGGCACGCAGGCGGTGACCGGCCCAGGGATGTGCCGCCGCCGGAATGAGGAGCCCGGCGGCCGGACGACGGCCCCTCGCCGGCGGGGATGGCGGACCCGGCCACCATCCCCGCCGCCGTCGCTCAGCGACGGTGTTCAGCCACCGTCCGTCGGCGGAGGGTAAAGCTGAAGTCGCTGGACGATCGCCCGGTGAGGCGGCGTGCCGAGGAGAGGTCGCCGCCGGCGACGAGCCTCTGCACCTCGGATCGCGACACGTCCAGCCCGACGGCCAGCAGTCTGGTCAGCCGGAGCGGGATCCGCTGGACGAAGTGGACCGAGGTGTCGATCACGTCGGCGTCCGGGACCCCGGCCGTCGTCTTCCGGAGTTCCCACGAGCCGTCCCAGTCGAGCGCGACCCCGTTGCGACGCGACAGTCCGGGGTCCGCCAGCAACGTCGCCGCGAGCCCGGGATCGTTGTCGTGGAACCGGTCCAGGGTCGATGGATCGATGGTGCGGACGTGGACTCGCTCCAGGACCGTCAACTTGATGGTCTCCCCGCACCCGACGCACAGCGCCAGGAGCCAGACGTCGAGGAGCTTGTGGTTCGCGTTGACGCGGAACTTCCCGTGTGCGCGGTACCGCGCCGACGGACAGTTCAGGCAGCGGCGACGGATGAGTGGCAGCCCCGTGGGGCACACCAGCCACCGCGTCGCGAGTCGTCGTGCTGATTCGTTGCTGGTCAAGGATGATACCGATCTGCTGCGACATTCCGTGCGGAGACGACGCTCCGCGGAGGGAACCCGCGCATGGCGAGGAAACGAGTGGCGGGCCGTGTGTCACGACGGCGCGCCGCACTCGCCTGGTCCATGCGGGGGATGTCAATGCTCGCGAAAGCATGACCCAGCCTTGATCACACGCCGTGGACATGGTCCGATGAGGCCACCGGCGGAAGCTGGTTCAGCTCCCTGTGCTGGCCTCGGAACTCATGGCGTGCCTGATCGGCGCGGTGGATGTCTCAGCTGGTGTACAACGGCCCGTCCTTGCTCGGCGCCCTGAACGCATGCGTGCCGGCCACGCCCACCACGCGGGGGATGCGGCGTGCCACGCGACCACCCAGCTCCGGCAGATGCCGTCGGAGGCGGGGCGAGATCATCCGGCGACGCTAGCAGGACACCGCAGAACGACTCCACCGACTTTCGCCGGCGGACGAGCTCACGTGGCTCCGGTCACCGTTCGCCCAGGTCGAGCCGGTCACGCCGGGCGGCGCGAGGTGCTGCCGATCACGATCAGGCACGCTCCGGCCAGCATCATCGCGGTGACCACGGCGCCCCGGGTGTCCATCGTCGACACGACCTCGTTCGCCGCACTGTAGATGGTGCCACGGGCCGGTGCCGGATCCGGTACGGCCTGCCAGCTCCTGATCGCCGTCTCGACGTGGATCCCGGTGGCCACGACAAGCCCCACGAGCCCGATGACGGCGGCCCGGGACGCGGGCTCGCGCAACCGCAGGATCGCCAGTCCGGCCGCCGCGCAGGCCAGCACCGCGAAGCCGGCGCCGGCGAGCTCCCCCATCGCCTCCGCCCGCCATCGGGCCGGGTCCCCGCTCATCGCGAGGATGTCGGCGACAGGCTTCGGTTCGGTCCACGACGACCGCGCCGCCAGGACGCGAAACTTGAGCAGCACCGCGAACGCGAGGCCCAGCAGGGCGGCCGGCACCAACAGGCGCGAGCCTGACCGTCGGGGGCGCGCCAGGACCAGGCGCACCACCAGTAGGGCCAGGACCGCCGCCCAGCCGGCGCCGAACATCTCGGGCGACGCGACCGCCGCACCGGCGACGGCGAGCGACCCGGCAGCGAGCAGGGCGCCGAGAACCGGCATCGACGAGCGCACCGATTCAGGCTAGCCGCCGGGGCATGGCCCATCGACGATGACCGGCGGCGGTGATCGGCGGCGGTGATCGGCGGCAGCGATCGGTGAACCTCGCTGTTAGGGTGCTCACGGCCGGGTTCGGCGACACCGAGGAGGACGTGGCGTGGAGTTCCAGATCTGGCAACCTGTCGTGCTCGTCGCCCTCGGCGCGCTGATCGTGTGGGGTCTGCTGGTGTCGCGGCGCAGGACGCTGCTCGGCCTGGCGATCGCCCTGGTGACGATCAGCGGTTTCCTGCTCTACACCCTGGTCCTGGAGGAGGCCCACCTCGAACAGGACCTCAACGCCCAGCTGGATGTCGTGGCGCTGGTCGGGATCCCCGCCATCCTGGGCGTCGTCTCCGGGGTGTTCGCGCTCAGGCGCACCGGCGACCGGTCCTGACGGGACGCCCGCCACTGGTGGCCCGGCCGGTCTCCGCCGGCGGCCTGCCGCACCGCGCAACAGCCGGTGGAGCCGCGCGTCAGGGCCGGTCGGCCAGGATGCGGTCGAGGTGGTAATCGAGGGTGCGGCGCACGTCGGCCAACGGGCGGCGGCGGTGCAGCAGATCCATGCCGAGGCCGGTCACGCCGCTGACGAGTAGGTCCGCTTCCCGCCTCACGTCGATCCCGGGCCGGGCGCCGGCCGCCGTGATCAGGGCGGCGACCAGGTCCTCCAGTGGCTGCTCCTCGGGCAGGAAGACCGCTGCCAGTGCGGGGTCGGTGAGGCTTCGCGCGTAGTAGGCGGTCATCACCCGCAGGCTGGCGCGCCGCTCGTCGTCGAGCGGCAGCAGCTCCTCCAGTGTGGAGCGCAGCAGCACTCTGGGGTCGGACGCGTCGCGCAGCGCCCCGATCCTTCTGCGGGCCTGCCGCTCGTTCTGCCGGTGCAGGATCTGCAGTGCGGTGACGAGCAGCTGGTGCTTGCTGGTGAAGTGGTATTGCACGACGCGCGGGGACACCCCCGCCTCGGCGGCGATCTCCCGCACGGTGGCCATCTGGAGACCGCGCTCGGCGGCGATCCGCCAGACCGCTTCGGCGATCTGGCGGCGACGGCCGGTCGGCTCCGGCTCGGCGGGGGCCGGGACGGGCGGGTTCTTCCGGGACCGGTACGCCCGCGCCTGGCAGGCCCGCGAACAGTAGACCGGGCGGCGGCCACGCGGGGACGGCCGCACCGGGCCACGGCAGACCGGGCAGCTCATTTCATCACACCTAAACCCTGCTGATCGGCGTCATAACCGTGACGTATTGCCATCTAATCCCTTGCCGCGAGCGTACACCGAATGATGTCGTTGATACGTTCGTATCTCAACGGGAGTAGATCATGAATGAAGCGTGGCACCGGCTGGCGATGCTCCTCACGCTCGCCGTGGGCTTCTGGGAGGGCCCGATGGCGATCATCTTCCGGGTGTTCACCGACAAGGAGCCGAACGCGCTCACCGCGGCCAACTACCTGCCCGCCCCGTGGTGCTACGTCGCCGCCGTGGCGGCGGCGGTGATCGCCGTCGCGGTGATCGCCGTCCTCGACATCCGGCACAAGAGGCTGACGTCGGCTGACGCATGACAGCCGACGGCCCGGCCACCCTGACTGTTGTCCAGGGCGGCCGGGCCGTTTGCCGGTACGGTCAGCGCCAGGTGTCGTTCAGGGTGACCTGACCGCCGGCCGGCACCGTGGCGGTGCGGTTGGCGCCGGATTCCCAGGTGACACTGCCGTCGCTGTTCTTGCGGATGTACTTGTACTCGAAGGCCGTCCCAGCGGGCAGGGCGATCGCGCCCTTCCACACCGGGTAGCCGGTGGCCGAGAGCGGGACCGCGCCGGCCGGGGCCCAGGCGCCGAGAGCGGCCTGGTTGCCGACGACGAAGATGTTCTGGCCGGGTGAGGTGGTGGCGGTGACGTTGAAGCCGGCGCCGGCGGCGGCTGTGCTGGTCGGCGTCGGCGAGGCCGACGCGGTCGGGGTCACGCCGCGGGCGCCGACGTGGAGGGCGACGGCCTCACCGGCCGCGATGGTGGCGGTGAACTGGCCGGACGAGTTGACGGCATAGGTCGTACCGGTGCATCCGCCGTTGCCCGTGGGGTCGCCGTGCTGGACGTCGCAGTAGGTGCCGGCCGGCAGCGACGTCTGGAAGGTGCGGGTCAGCGAGCTGCCCTCGTGGTTGATGGCGACGTAGCCCCGGTTGCCGCGGCTGAAGGCGATCTGGTCGGCGCCGTTGGACCACCAGTTCGTGACCGCGGTGCCGCGGACCGCGTTGCGGAAGCCGACCATGTTGCCGACCTGGCGCCACGCGTGCTGGCACTTCCAGCCGTCGGCGTAGCAGGCGGTGACGGTGCCGTTGTTGGGCGGGCCGGCGTCGTGACTGCTGAACTCGTAGCCGGAGTTGACGTCCGGCGCGCCGTACGGCCAGGCCAGGGTGAAGACCTGGGCGAGGGCGTAGGCGGAGCCGTTCTTGTAGCTGAGGGTGTCGCCGACACGCTCGGTGTCGTGGTTGTCGACGAAGACGGCGGCCTGGTTGCTGGGCAGGTAGCCCCAGGAGGCGCCGAAGTTCGACAGGTAGGCGAGGTTCTCGTTGAGGAAGACGCGCTTGAGGTCGCGGGCGAACCGGAACTCCTGGACGTCGCCGCTGCCGGTGTACTCGCTCGGCTGGACGGCCTCACCGGCACCGTGGATGGCCTCCTGCTTCCAGTACGCCCCGGTGTTGCTCAGTTTCGACTTGATGGCGGCCAGGTCGGCGGCGGACATGTGCTTGGCCGCGTCGATCCGGAAGCCGTCGACGCCGAGGGACGTCAGGTCGTTCATGTAGCCGGCGATCTTGTTACGCACCTGGTCGCTGCCGGTGTTGAGATCGGACAGGCTGACCAGTTCACAATCCTGCACGTTGCCACGGTTGGTGTAGTCGTTGATCGGGCTGCGGCAGGAGTGGAAGTCGGCGTCGGAGTAGACCCCGGGGTAGTGGTACTTGCTGTACCGGGTGCCGCCGGTGCCGGTGCCGGCGCCCGCGCTCATGTGGTTGATGACCGTGTCGACGATGACCTTGACGCCGGCCGCGTGGCAGGCGTCGACCATGTTCGCGAACGCGGCCCGGTTGCCGAGCCGGCCCGCGATGGCGTAGGAGACCGGCTGGTAGGAGGTCCACCACTGGCTGCCCTGGATGTGCTCCTGGGGCGGGGACACCTGGACGAACCCGTAGCCCAGCGGGCCGAGCGTGGTGGCGCACTCACGGGCGACCGAGGCGAACGACCACTCGAACATGACGGCGGTGACGTCCTTCTCACCGGGCGGTGCGGCGAAGGCGTCCGGGCTCCCGGCTACCTGGGCGACGCCGAAACTGCCGATGCCCAAGGCGAGGGTGGTGGCGGCGAGGATGCGGGCCAGGCGTCGGCGCCTGCGGGGATTCTCCACATCGACCTCCATGAGGGAGTCAGAGTTTGCAAGCCCTTGCGGCAACAGGCTTGAAACTTTCTGAAAATCTTTGCGAGAAAGATAGATACCGGCGAGTACCGCCGTCAAGACATCTGCCGGTAACAGAGAAAAGGCGCCGCCCCGAACCGGGGGCGGCGCCAGGTAAATCGTGTTAGATCAGGCCGTTCTCCGTGAGGAAGGCCTTCGCCACCGTCTTGACGTCCTTCTTGTCCACCTGCACCTGGGCCAGGTAGCGGGTCAGGTTCTCGGTGGTCAGCTTCGCCGAGACCGCGTTGAGAGCAGCGGTCACCGTCGGGTTGTTCGCCGTGGTGCGGATCAGCGGGATGATGTTCTCCGCGAGGTAGAGGTCCTTCGGGTCCTCCAGCACGACGAACTTGTTGGTCACGATCGACGAGTCGGTGGAGAAGATGTTGGCGACGTCGATGTCACCGCCCTTGAGCGCGTTGACGGTCAGCGGGCCACCGGCGTCGAGCGGCTTGAACTCCTTGAACTCGACCCCGTACACCTCCTTGAGGCCCTTGAGGCCCTGGTAGCGCTCGGCCCACTCGGGGCCGGCGCCGATGGTCAACTGCCCGGCGACCGGCTTGAGGTCCTCGATGGTCTTGAGGTTGTGCTTGGCGGCCGTCTCGGCGGTGACGGTCAGGGTGTCCTTGTCCTCGGCGGACGACTGCTCCAGCACCTCGGTGCCGGCCGGCAACACCTTCTTGAGCGCGGTCAGCACCGCGTCCGGGCTGCTGACGCCCTGCGGCGCCCCGCCGGTCGACAGCGCCGACAGCAGCGCCCCGTTGTACTCGGGCAGCAGGTCGATCGAGCCGTCCTGGAGCGCCTTGAGATAGAGCTCGCGGGCGCCGATGTTGAACTTGCGGGTGACCGTGATCTTGTCGGCTTCCAGCGCCTGCGAGTAGATCTCGGCGAGCAGCTCGCTCTCGGCGAAGTTGGCCGAGCCGACGGTGACCGCGCCGGGCTTGCCCGGGGCGGCCGACTCGCCGGCGAGCGGATCACTGTCGGTGCCGCACGCGCTGAGCGTGAGGGCCAGAACGGTGGCGAGAACCGCGGTTATGCGTTTCATGAGGTGCCTTTCAATCCGGGTGAGACGATCCAGCGCTGAATCGATGCGAGGAACAGGTCCACGAGAACGGCCAGTACGGCGACGACGATGGCGCCGGCCAGGACCCGGGAGTAGTCGTTGACGGCCAGGCCGTCGATGAGCAGCCGGCCCAGCCCGCCGAGGCCGACCGAGGCCGCGACGGTCGCGGTGGCGACCACCTGGAGGGCGGCGCTGCGGAAGCCGCCGAACAGCACCGGCAGGGCCATCGGCAGTTCCACCCGGGTGAGGACCTGCCAGGGGCGCATGCCCATGCCGCGGGCGGCGTCGATGACCCGTTGGTCGAGACTGCGCATCCCGGCGTACGCCGAGGTCAGGATCGGCGGCACGACCAGCACGGTCAGCGCGATCAGCACCGGCAGCAGGCCCAGCCCGAGCAGGGTGACCATGAGCATCAGCAGGCCGAGCGTGGGAAGCGACCGGCCGGCGTTGCCCGCGTTGATGGCGAGGAACGAGCCCCGCCCGGTGTGCCCGATGTAGAGCCCGACCGGCAGCGCGATCACCGCCCCGATCAGCAGGGCGAGCACGGTGTAGCCCAGGTGCGACAGGATGAGCTGCGGGATGCCTCCCGCCGCGCCGAACTCCCAGTGGGCGGGGTCGAGCAGATAGGTGAAGTTCATGCCGCACGCGTCCACGGGGTGACGGCTCGCTGCACGAGCACGATGGCCAGGTCGGCGAGGCCGGCCAGCAGCACCGACAGGATGATCCCGACCAGAATCGGCTCGACGTAGAACAGCTGGAAGCCGCGGGTGAACAACTGCCCGAGCCCGCCGATGCCGATCAGGGCGCCGACGCTGACCAGGCTGATGTTGGAGACGGTGGCGACACGCAGGCCGGCCAGGACGACCGGCAGCGCGATCGGCAACTCGACGCCGGTGAGGCGCCGCAGGGGGCGGTACCCCATCGCGGTGGCGGCCTGGACGACGACCGGGTCGACCGAGCGCAGGCCGTCGGCGACCGTGCGGGCCAGCAACGCCACGGTGTAGACGGTCAGCGCCACCACGATGTTGACCGGCGACAGCACCTTGGTTCCGAGCACCACCGGCAGGAACACGAACAACGCCAGCGACGGGATCGAGTAGAGCACGCCGAAGGTGTTGATCAGCGGCTGGTAGAGCCAGCGGTACCGCACCGCGAGATAGCCCAGCGGCACTGCGATCACGAACCCGAACAGGACCGGCAACAGGGCGAGCACGATGTGCTCCTGCAAGGCCAGCCAGATGGTGTCGGCGTTGTTGGTCAGGTATTGGATCATGAGCGGCGGCTCGCCAGGTAGTCGGCGATGTCGTGGTGGCTGACCAGGCCGTCGGCGGCGCCGTCCGGCCCGACCCGCACCGCGATGCCGACCGGCGACCGGATCGCGAGGTCGGTGACCACCCGCAGCGAGTCCTCCTTGGTGAACACGCCACCCGTCTCGCGCAGCCCGTCCGGTCCGGGCCAACCGAGAGGGCGTCCCGCCTCGTCGAGTTCCAGGCCGTCGACCGGCTTCACCGGCAGGTCGGAGGCCGTGTCGAAGGAGAGACTCCGCAGGCCACGGTCCCGGCCGACGAAGTCGGCGACGAAGTCGTCGGCCGGGTGGGCCAGCAGGTCGCGTGGCGTCGCGAACTGGGCGAGATGCCCACCCGCACGGAAGACGGCGACATGGTCGCCGAGCTTGATCGCCTCGTCGATGTCATGCGTCACCATGGCGATCGTCTTGCCCAGGTCCTGCTGCAGCCGCAGGAACTCGGCGTGCAACTGCGCGCGGACCACCGGATCGACGGCGCTGAACGGCTCGTCCATCAGCATGATCGGCGGGTCCGCGGCCAGCGCCCGGGCCACACCCACGCGCTGCTGCTGCCCGCCGGAGAGCTGAGCCGGGTAACGCTTGGCGAACCCCGCCGACAGCCCGACGCGCTCCAGCAGTTCCAGCGCCTTGGCCCGGGCCGTGCGGCGGGTCTCGCCGAGCAGCAGCGGGACGGTGGCGACGTTGTCCAGCACGGTCCGGTGCGGGAACAGGCCCGCGTGCTGGATCACGTAGCCGATGCCCCGGCGCAGCAGCGCCTCGTCCTGGCCGGCCACGTCGCGGCCGTCGATCAGGACGCGCCCCGAGGTCGGGGTGACCATGCGATTGATCATCCGCAGCGACGTGGTCTTGCCGCAGCCGGAGGGCCCGACCAGCACCGTCATCTTGCCGGTGGGCAGTTCCAGGCTGAGGTGGTCCACCGCCGTGGCGCCGCCGGGGTAGACCTTGACGACGTCCTCGAATGTGATCATGGCACTCCTGGTTGATCTTCGAATACTACTATTCATACTCGCGAAGTAGTGAATAGCGTGTCAACGGCCCCATACGGCAGGAGACCTGCGTGCGGGTGCGGTTGGACGGTCACACCCTGACGATTCCAGATCTTGCCTCGATCGCCACCGGAGCGACCGGAATCACCCTCTCCGCCGCCGCACTCGCGTTCACGGTCGCGGTCGTCGGGGAACGCCACGCCGCCCTTCGGGAGGCCCGCGCCCGGTGGGCCGTCCACGGCGCGAACACCGGCGTCGGCGCCGCCGATCATCCGGGCGGCCACGCCGTGCGGCTGTCGCGCAGCCACTGCGCGGGCGTCGAGGCCGAAGAGGACGACGTCACCGCGCGCGCGGTCATGGCCGTACGTCTCCATCAGATCTTGACCGGAGGATCCGGCGACTCCCGCCGCGCCGCCGAGACGCCGGCCATCGCCGTCGATGAAGGCGCCGTGCCGGGACTGCACCGGTGGGCCGCCGCTGCTCCGCCGCCGCACGCCGAACTCTTCCTCCGCCGCGCTGGCGCCCGGCCGTCGCGTCACGGCCACGGCCCCGTCACCGTGATCGACGCCACCGACGCCCGGCCGATGATCAGCTCCAGCGCGCTCACCGTCGCCACCTCCGCCCTCGCCTCCCGGAGGTCCCCCGCCGCCTCCTGGCCTCAACGATCATCATTGCGCTCTCATTCCTAGCGCTCCGCGGCAACTCCGAGAGCTGTCCCCGGCCGTGCACGCCGCCCACGCCCACCGGCACCAGAGCGCCGCCGCCCGCAGTCCGACCACCCTGGCCGCCCTCCCGCGAGTTCCCCTGCTCCCGCGACCACCGGGCTGCGGCCCACCTGACGCCACCACTATCGGTTGCCCCGCGCCCGTCAGACCGCCGCTGCCCGCCGGCTCGGCTGCCGACCCGCGACCACCGCTGCCCAGCCACCTCACCGTCACGCCAGCCGTAGCTCACAAGCCCCTCAAGCCCGCCGAAACCCACGCCGGCTACGGCTACCCCGCCAGCCGTCGCCCACCCACCCCACCAGAACAGCAATACCGCGCCGCGCTACGGCTGGGCCGCTGGGGTGGGAGCGCCTCGGCAACGGTGTGAGCCGGTGGGGCTGGGCTACGGCTTGATCGCGCGGCTGGTGGGGCTGGGCGTGTCCGGGGCCGGAACTTGGGGTGGGGCTGGGTGAGGGCGGAAGGCGCCGGTGGCCCAGGCGGTTAGCAGGCCGGCTATCAGGCCCCAGAAGGCGGAGCCCACGCCGAGGAGTTCCACCCCGGACGCGGTGGCCAGCAGGGTGACCACGGCGGCCTCTCGCCAGCGGTCGTCGCGGACGGCTGTGGTCAGGGAGCTACCGATGGTGGCGAGCAGTCCGATGCCGGCGATGCCCAGCACCAGGACGGCGGGCAGCGCGGCCAACAGGGACGTGATCGTGGCACCGAACACGCCGACCACCAGGTAGAACGCGCCCGCCCACACGGAGGCCAGGTAGCGGCGCCGCGGGTCGGGGTGGGCCTGCGGGCCGGTGCAGATGGCCGCGGTGATCGCGGCCAGGTTGAGGCCGAAGACACCGAGCGGGGCGAGCACCACATTGACCACTCCGGTCCAGGTGATCAGCGGGGAGACCGGCACCTGGTAGCCGTCATTGCGCAGGACGGCGACGCCGGGCAGGTTCTGCGACGCCATGGTGACGACGAACAGCGGCACTGCCACGCCGATGACCGCCTGCACGGAGAACGACGGCATGGTGAGGACCGGCTCCGCCAGCGACAACCGCACCTGGCCGGGGCGGAAGGTGCCGGTGACGGCGGCCACGGTGACGCCGACGGCGAGGGCGGCGAGTACGGCGTACCGGGGAAGAAGCCGCCGGCAGGCCAGATAGGTCGCGAACATCGCCAGGATGAGCGGCGCGTCGGTGTTCGCGGAAGCGAACAGGCCGATGCCGAACTGCAGCAGCACCCCGGCGAGCAGCGCGGCTGCCAGCGACGCCGGCACCCGGTCCATGACGCGGCCGAACCAGCCGGTCAGCCCGGTGACGGTGATCAACAGTGCGGAGACGAGAAATGCGCCGACCGCCTCCCGCATCGTGAACCCGGGCAGGGCGGTGACGAGCAGCGCGGCTCCGGGCGTCGACCAGGCCGTCACCACGGGTGCGCGGTAACGCAGTGACAGGCCGATGCAGGTGATGCCGGTGCCGACGCAGAGGGCCAGCATCCACGATGACAGTTCGGCGTGGCCGGCGCCGGCCGCGCGGGCGGCGCTGAACACGATCGCGGCGGTGCTGGTGACGCTGACCAGTACGGTGACCAGGCCGGCGGTAACGGCGGAGAGCGGGGCGAGGTCGCGCACGGCCATGGGCTGCTCCTCCGGGAGCTCGTCGGTATCGCCCAGGCGCACGGCACAGCCGGTGACGGCAGGCCGCTCCCCGGTGGTGACCCACCCGAACGCCAGTCACGGCCCGCGCCCAGCCTAACGCTTGATTCGAGGCAGGTGGGAGCCGCTGGTCGCCAGTCCGATCCCGGGCAGTGGACGGCACGAGCCGGCCCGTGGTGACTCTGCTGTGGTCGATGCCGTTCCTGTTGATCGCCACCCACGATCCGGCCACCGCCGGGCGCTGCGACCGCTCCCTGCCCCGGCACGACGGCCGCCGCCCGCCCTGACCACTGTCGCGGGCCCAACACTCAGCACAAGCACACAGTCATCACGTCAAAGGAGTTGACGTTCTTGCAAGAGCGATAGGCAGTTCGGCGGTGGGTGATCCATGTCGGGCATCGAATCAGGGCTCGAGCTTGGGTTGCGGCCTGGCGGGGCGGCCTTCGCGACCTGAAGACAAGCGTCACGCCCTATCGCAACACGTTGTCTGGGCGTCGCCGGTCACAACGAGTGCAGTCGATGCCTGTGTGGCAGCCCGGCTGCACGAGGCGAAACGCTCGTGCGACGTCAGCTCGATCGATCCCGAAGCACGTCTGCCTGGGTCGAACCGACCTGAGCCGCTAGGCTAAGTTCTATGCCAGTCGATGAAGTGCTAGTCGATGACTTGACTCGGGCAAAATTGGGTGAATCTGGTATAGCGGACTTGCGGCGGCGCTTCGGCCGTGGAGATTGTTTGACCTGTGAGCGCCCACTAAGGCGATCGGTAGCGGTTGTTGTAGACGAGTTCTACGCAATGACCAGAGCCTCCGCCTACCATCCTCAGTGCCATCAGCCGGTTTGGATTGATTCCGGCCCCTCTCTGATTCCCAAAAATCAAGCTGTTAGCTATCATTGCCGTCTATTTTTAGGGCCCAACGTTCTGTCACGAGACGCAAACCCTATACCGTGGTTTCTAGTGCATCCCTCATTGGAGATCCTTGGACTCAAGCCGACGGAATCCGGAATGTGGGTCTCTAGTGACCTCGACATATTCGAGCGTTTTGGATTTATAACGAAACTTGATAATGCTCCGCTGGCTGAGCCAAAAGATCTTGTTGCCTTATGGGTACGTCGCAATTCCGTAGTGGTGACCGCGCTAGCTCATCGATGGAGCTGCACTGGAGACCCTCATACAATGCGCCGCCTCAATCGAATGAAAGGCGCTGTGGTAGCGATTACGACAGTAATCGATCCAGGTGAAGAAGTGACACCGGAAATGCTAGAGGCGGCCGTGAGATCAGAGCAGTGTGCGATGGGGTGGGTTCGCTTACGTCAAGCGAACCAGTAGCCACGTCGCTCGATGTAATGACCTATTATTACTTCATGTTAGGGGCGCCGGGCGAGCCATCGTCATTATCCAGCTTTCCTTCTGATTCCTTGTCTTGGCCGTTAAAAAAGGGCTCCCACCATAAACCTGCAAGTTCCCGGTTTCCTTGTTTCTTCAGCGAACTGGATCTATTAAGGAGTGCTTCTGGGTAGCCTTTCTCTGCAGCTCTAAGAAACCAATGGTCAGCTTCCTCCGATGAACCGCGACTGGCTAGCAGATTACCTAAGCCGTTCATTGCAATGGGCGATCCGGCCTCAGATGCACGCCGCAGCCATACCTCGGATTCGGCTATCCGGTCGTCATCTGACAACAGCAAAGCTAGGCTCAGCATGCATGGAACATGTCCCGCAAGTGCGCTGCGCCGATAAAGTTCTTCGGCCTCCTCGAACCTTCCTTGCCTCTCAAGCAGAATGCCGAGCCGCGATATCGCCATCTTCTCTCCGCTGCCGATTGCCTGCACATAGGCCTGCTCCGCGCTGGAGTAGTCGCCCCGAGCCTCGAAACTGTGGCCGAGGGCCCCAATAGACACGGTGTGCCCTGCGGCATAGGCGCGCCTAAACCAGTGCTCGGCCTCGCTGAATTCGCCTTGTTCGACGAATAGTTGTGCTAGGGCATGCATACCTGGGGGATAGCCAGAATCCGCAGCCCGGCGAAACCAGTGTTCTTCCTCGATTGCTTCGTCTTGGCTTCTTGCCATGACGCCGAGACTCATCATGGCCGGAATGTAATGGTGTTCTTCGGCAAGTCGGAGATACCTACTCCGAGCTTTTTCCAACCGGCCGCTTTTCCACTCATAATACGCTAGGTTCGCATCCGCTTCCGGGGACCCGGCATCGTCCGCACGGCGGATCCACACCAGACCTTCTTCTACTTTCCCGCGGGCCGTTAGGCTTACCCCCAAGCCATTCATGCAATCGGGGCGCCCCCGCTCGGCGCCAGCCTTGAAGGCGCGTTCAGCAACATCAGGGCGCTGGTTGTAGTGCGCCGATATGCCGATCCAGATGAACGTCGAATCATCATCTAAGGCAAGCAAATTTGACCACACCGATTCTGGTATTTCTTTCATCGCGAGTGGTCCGACCTCGGCCAAGGCGCGGTCAATGAGGTAGTCAGAGGCCATGTAGGAGTCATTCCCCTGAGGTATGAGACAGCTACTGGCGCTCGCTACTCTTTGGAATGACCAGCGTAGATGCTCGGCGAAGTCTAGAACGTCATGGTGCTCGCGAAGCCCCACTTCAAGGTATTCTCGATACAGGGCTTGTAAAACCTTCGATGGTATCGGCTTTGAGAATCCTGCCCTGCGGCAGTCAACTGCTGCAGATATGATGGCGCATCCGGGGTGGAGTGCCGAGGCTCCGCCAGCAGACCATCGATCCATCATTTGAGGCCCAGCCGCTAAGAACTCGCCGAATCCAAAATCGGCAGCTAAGGCTCGTCGAATGCGCTCATCGGCTGTTGCGCTAGCAATGCTGGCCTCCTTCTCTGATAGCCTGTTTCGGATTTCTATGCGTTGATCAGTTTGTGACAATACGTCAGACCCTGCCCTGATTAGGGAGCGCGCTTGTATATCCGTACCCAACGTGTCGGCGCCCTCGAACTTGGCGAGTTCCTCGCTTCGCATCGTGGCTATAATCAAAACGCGGTGATCGCTTCCGCGTATGCGGTCGAGCACCACTGTGCTGAGGCTTCCTGGTACCAGGAAGCGCTCGAGATCGTCTAACCAGAGCACCAAGTCTCTGTGCTGGTCCAAGTTTTCGACGAGGTTAGATACGCTCTCGGGGGACTGTGGAACAAATACGGGCGTATTCGTCGGCAGCGCAGTGAGGGATTGAAATGCGGTCCGAGACTTTCCGGCGGCCGAGGGGCCGAAGACCAAGACAAATCCACCCCGAAGAACCGCTTGTCGGAGCGCTTCGTCTATGTCACGCTCTACGTACGGGACAAGGTCGTCGCTGCGGGTCCCATGATCGTGTGGCGTCGGGGAGTTCTTGATTGAATTCTTGTTATCTTGGTGCTCGCTTCCCACCTCGATTGAGGGCTTAATGCCCAAGTCGGTGGGCGAAGCGGTTGAAACCGTCGGGATGCGTCCACCCGGTGACCTAAAACCTTTCATCGCAGGATGATTAGGTGACGGGAACTGCACGTCCTTGGAGTCTTCGAACTGCGTCGGCCGAGTAGTGCGGAAGACCCACACGATGACGGAGATGGCTGCGACGCTGTACGCGAGTAACATGGCGAACACGCTTGACCACTTGTCCGCCACGTCGAGGGTCCGTGGAACTAGAAAACGAATGATTGACAGTAGTCCAACCGCGGCCGCGAAGCCCGCAGCGCACACTGACACGATCTGTCGCCGGCGGTCACGCATTCGCATGTGGTCCATCATCGCTCTGACGCCTGGGCGCCTCAACCGGCGACGCCCACGACATCGTCACGGAACCCTCGCGGGTAGGGCTTGGGCGAAGTAGATCCTTCCTGCCTGCTTAAACGGCAAGAGGTAGATATCGGACGCCGTCGACCCGGTCGGGTGGCAACATGATCACGAACGGCGCCGATCTCCAGAAGGGTCCCGGGAAAGTGTCCGCGGAAGCCCACGGGCGGTCGGGACGATCCGGCTGTGCGTCAGTGCTGTCTCAGGGGCTGTTTGAGAGTGAGCCCGGAACCCTTACAACCAAGATCTGCATGACAGAGTTTGACTCGACCTTCCGCGCTGACAGCCAAGCGGGGAGCCCGCCTCGGTTTACGAGCCTTGTCCCGTTCAACGTCGACCGTTCGCTGTCGCCGAGGGATTTGGCTCCCTAGCCATGATCAAGCGAGGAGGGCCTTACATGTCCGGGGCCCCACACTCGAGATAAACACACGATGATAGCGGCACGCGTTCTGGCGCTACCACGCTTACGCTGTGATTCGCCTTTGGATCCAGTTTATCCGAGGCAGCCGCTGAAGGCGCGACCGCGTCGAAGACGTGACTGGTGTGCTCACTGTCCCATGAGGTGTAAGGTATAACCCAATCGAAAAATCGAGGAGACCCGAGTTTCTTACGTCACCGAGATTTGGAGAATTTAAAATTTCGGCTCATCGGGAAATTCAAAACGCTTCTTAATGTTCTTGATCCCGTAAAGTTCCGTCAAGTTGGTTGAGTCAACTACCACGAACTTGTCGAGACTTCCCTTTACTAGAGGATTTTGTACAAGCGATAGGACATATCGAAATAGGGATCCACTCAAAGGGGCGCCGGGTGATTCGGGTGCTTCCAGGTGGATCTTTGCGGCGTTTAGTAGGTCATCCACTCTATTTGATAGGTTATGCGGATTTCGCTCGAAGCTCTGGATAAGATGGACTACGTTGTCGCCAAATCGACGCCAGCTCAGCGGTTCCAGCGAATCAGGCAATAGACCCAGTGAAATGAGATCTTTGAAGCCTTCAATAATTTTTGCTTTGACTGTAGTGTCGGGCCATGGGGACACGCGGACAGAGTCGGCTGCATGATCAAATGCAACAATGATTAGTTCGATTTGCTCAACAGCTGCTTTAAGTTGAGCGGCGAGTCGAAGTCGCTTCCAGTCGGCGTTATCTGCCTTGTACACTAGATCATGTGTAACCAATGCTAGTGCATGCTCGAAGGCGGTCAGAACCTGCACCTCAAAGACGATATCTCCCATGCCTGGCTGCCGTCTGGAAGCCTCTTCGGTCCTCATGCGGCCGTACCAGCGAAGGCCGTCAAAGCGAAACACTTCCGGTGCCTTTTTTGCTTGCTCGCGACCCTTGACGTCAACTTGTTCAAAGCTGCTAACAAGTCGATCCAAAACATTTTCTTCATGCTCAGGAACTGGAATGACCACTGTGCAGGCATAAAGGTCATCTAAGTCCTGCCACGAAGAGTACCGTCCGCTTTCAAGCTTTTCGCTTAGGGATTCGATATCCTTGATACGGTCAAGGAAGATGTACTTCCTATCATCGCAGAATGGCCTTAGAGTGTCGGCTACGTAGCGCCTAATCTCACCAAGGATGGGTCGGTGCCTGTCGTAAGTAGTGCGTAGCGTTTCCGGCACGGCCATTTTTACTCCACGCCAGTGATGACGTTCGAGATCAAGCTAATCCTGTCTCGACGTTGCGCCGGATCGTTCGAGTTAGAGCGAGCTGCTTCGTAATACCGTCGGGCGTTCGCACTATCAGCTCGCGCATCCTCGCTGTTTACGCTGGCCATGAATGCATTGAGGTTTTGGATAATGGAATTGGAGTCTGGTAGTTTTTCGGCGCGTTTCAGTTGAAGAAGAGATCCGTATAGAGAGTAGAAATCAGCTTGATTCCTCAGTCGTTTCGCTTCGCCGCTAAGTAAACCTTCTGCCAGCTCCTTGATCAACGCTACAGTTTGAAGAAATTCCTCCTCGACCTCACTGGCCACTTCCCAATCCTCATCTCTATCACTGTATGCCGCGTCTAGATCGCTCTGCGAGTAAGACTCCACGCCGCGCTCTGTCAGAAGCAGTAGATTGACGACGAGTTCAACATCCTTCATCTGGCGCTTGGAGGAGGATGCAATTCGCGGGAAATCTGTGGGCAGTCTTCGAGTCATCTCCTCGGTCAGCCGCTCAGCGGTTGCGGCGAATATTCCAGAATATTTTGCGTGCCGTAGCTCTTGGGCCGTAAGTTTCGCAACATTCCGGTTGATTCGGTCGAAGATGTTACTGAGCGTTCCTTCATCGGTTGATGGCAGGAACTCAATCGAAAACTGGTAAGCGTAGAGGCTGCGTTTCTCTGCGCTGCCAAACTCTGAGAAATGTAGCCCTCGCAGTCGAGGTATTGATGCCTTTTCGCTGACCGGAAATTCACCCTTGATGAAGTCAAATACAGTCTGGAGTCGTTGTTTGCCATCCACCACGGCGTAGTTGCCGACGCCTTCATCTGTAATATCCTCAAAGAGGAATACGGCGGGCGCCGGATAGTTTAGCAGAACAGTGTCGACGAAATAGTCTTTGTATGATTGGTTCCAGACGCTGCGACGTTGGTACGGAGGGCTCAGTTCGAGCAGATTGCGTCTGTGGAGATCTAGGAACCAGGCAACCGGTTGAGTCGTTTGCCTTCGTTGCTCCGCCACGCTCGCCTCCAGGAATCCATGCTTCTGTGCGGGCTGCCTCCGTTATGGAGTTGCCATGAGGAGAATTCTATCAAATCGTTGTCCTTAACAGTGTGGGTGCCATAGGTCCTCTATCTTCAGTTCGATCCGATGAAGGTGAAGCGAGTAGTTCGTCCGCTCGATATGCCTGCGTAGTGTAGTGGCGCAGTGCACTGGTGGCCATGGTGCCGCAGATCTTTTGCGGTCCGACACGCTCTCGTCGGCTACCAAGGGAAGTGCTATTTCCTCCCCAGAGCGCAGGACGCCGAGGGACGAGTAGAAGAACGAGGACGTCTGGGTTCTGAAGGTTAACGTGCTCTATTACGTACTGACAGCCTCAGGGCCAGCCGGTTGTCAGAGCGCTCGGCCTTGGACAACCGGTGGCGATAGCCCCCAGCCGTCCGTGACTTGGTCCGGGCGGCTGGATTGTCACCGAGGCTGAGGACGGGCGATGGATATGAGATCACCGCAGTCAGGATCCGGGGAGCTTGAGAGGCTGGGGCCGCCGGATTTTGTTGGTACGGCCGAGATTCAGAAGATTTTTAAGGTTTGTCGGCGGCGGGTCTATCGGATCACCAGACGGAGTGACTTTCCGGAACCGGCGGCTGTGCTTGCCAGCGGGAAGGTCTGGGTCACGGCTGAGGTCATAGCCTGGGCCAGGATTAATCGACCTGCGGATCTGCCGTGAGTGCGGGTCTTTACCTTGCTCATACGGCGCAAGGCCGGCTTGCCGTGGCGGATGCCAAGTTGAACCAGCATCTGTCCGGGACGCCGGGTGGGCTCTGTGCCGTGTGTTTGGAGCCGGAGCCGTGTCGGGCTCGGTATGAAGCGCTTGGGGTGTTTGATCAGTACGGGGTGCTCCCGCGTCGGCGACCGGGTGCTGCTGGTGTTCCTGGCCGTGGTCAGAGCTTTGACGGCTTTGCTGAGCCCCAGACTCGCTCGAATGATCTTGTGTGAGTGGCGACCATGCCGGCGTCGCTGGTGCTCTTGAGGTGGAGTACTGGGGCGTGGGCGGCTGGGCGGCCGTAGATGTGGGAGTTGACGAGCATTTCGTCGTCTGAGCGGCAGAGCGAGTTGTAGAGGACCGTGTCGTGCAGGCGCAGCGTGATGCCCGGTGTGGTGGTGAGCGGCTGGAGGCTGACCAGGGCGGTTCGGATGCGGACGCTCATTCCGGCGCCCACGCGTTCCTCATCTCCCCGGCGGGCGATGTGATCGCCGTTGGGGTCGCCGAGGGCGATGCGGACGCGTACGCCGTTGTGGGCCTTCTCCTGTAGCAGGGCAGGGATCGAGGCGTCCTCGGCGAGGAACAGGGCGCTGTAGGCCAGGACGTCGATCTCGTGCTCGGCACGACGTAGCAGGCGAACCCATACATCGGTGGGCACGGCTGATCGGTGGGGGTAGACGATGCGGACCTCGTCGGACATGGCCGGCTGCTCGGTGGGGCGCGGCAGGGTTGGCCAGAGGTCGTGGGCCTGCCAGCCCGTGATTCTGACCAGGGCGTCGCGGTGGCGGGGGTAGGGCATGCGGCCGGTCATCCAGCGCTGGACGGTTTTCGGGTCGACGTCGAGGCTGGCAGCTACGTCGATGACGTCTATCCCGGCGCTTCGTAGGGCTCGGGCGAGTGGACTGTTCACGCAACGACTCCCATCGCTGGCGATCGGCGTCATCGTAGCCAAGAAGTCCGTAGACGTCCTAGTCCTGTGGTTCACGCTGGGTCACCCGATCGGCAGACTCGGCATTGACGAGACGCCGGACGAGCGGATGGGCTGCGATGCCGAGAGACAAGCAAGCCGAGCATGAAGCGGCACGTCAGGCTACGGATCGTCTGGCGCTCGTTCTTGAGGACGCCGGGTTCGATGTCGGTCAGGACTTTCCGGGACTGCACGATGTCGTGGACCACGCAGGTTCGATTGTTGTGCGGCTGGGGGACGTGACGGTGGCCGTGGCAGACCGGCTCGCTGAGCTACTTTCAGGGACTCGTCGGTAAGGAGGACGTGCGGGCAACGAGGGCGCACGGCTACATCCGGGTGGGCGCTAATCTGCCGGTGTGGCTGAGATTGAGCGTGCTCGCGATCTGACGCGGCTGGTGCTGGCCGAGTCGATCCCGCGTCGTTGGGTGCACAGCCAAGGCGTAGGCCGTAAGGCCGAGTCGGTTGCTCATCTCGTCGGCGACGACGCGTCCGCGTTGGTGTGCGCGGCCTGGCTGCACGATGTCGGCTACGCGCCCGACCTGGTCGTCACCGGCATGCATCAGCTCGACGGCGCCCGTTACCTGCGCGATGTCGCCGGCATGGACGATCTGATCTGCCGACTGGTCGCGCACCACTCGTGTGCGTTCATCGAGGGCCGCAAGCGGGGCCTGTCCGAGGAACTTGCGCGAGAGTTCCCGCCGGTAGAGGGCGTGGCGTCGCACGCGATCACCTATGCCGACATGACCACCACACCCGACGGGGAGCCGGTGGAAGTCGAGCGGCGGCTTGCCGAAATTCTTTCCCGGTACGGGGACGGCCACCTTGTTGCCGAGTCGATCCGTGAGGCGAGTCCGTTGATCATCAACTCGGTTCGGGTGATCGACGCAGCGCTTGCCCAGTACTGAGGTCATTCCGAGCGGGACAGGGTGCCCTGTTCGTCGCGGCTCCAACGGCGGCCGGCGCTGTCCAGGAACTCGATCTGCACCGGTTCTGGCTCGACGTAGGACCGTAGCCATTCGATAGGGGCGGGACGCTGGATGGTCTGACCGGGTGGGACCAGACCGACAAACTCGACGTGCGGTTCCTCGTCACCCCGTGCCGGGAGGGGGAGTTCCACCTCGTAAATCGGCATCGGGCTGGCGTTGTGGATATGGAACGTGAGGTCGCGTGTGCCGTCGCGCTTGTTGACCAGCTCGATCCACGCGCTGATCCGCTCGGCCTGAGCGCGTCGTTCCTCCTCGGCCCGGTCCGCTTCGCGTCGGTGCTCGCGGCGGAGCAGGCGGAAGCCGACCAGGAATGCGCCGATGGTGCCGACGGCTGAGAACGAGTCTGCGATGGCGCCGAGTGCGTCGCTATCCAAGGTGTACGTCCTGAGGCCGGGTGAGGAAGTGCTCGATCCGCCGGCGCATCGAGGGGTCCATCGGCAGCGTGCGGCACTCGGCCTCGGACGCCCATCGGACCTCGGTCGTTTCCTCGCTGGGCGTCGGCTCCCCGCCTACCGGCTGGGCGGTGAAGACGATGGAGAACTCCTGACGTACCTCGCCGTTGCTGGTGTAGCGGATGACGTGCCGCGGATCGGTGAAGATCCCGACCAGGCCAGTGATCACGACGTCGATGCCGGTCTCCTCGGCCGTCTCCCGGACCGCCGTCTGGGGCAGAGACTCGCCGAGGTCCATCGCGCCGCCGGGCAGCGCCCAGTTGCCGTTGTCGGAACGGCGGATCAGCAGGATCTCGCCGCTGTCGTTGACCACGACGGCATTCGCCGACGGGACCAATGACGTAGCCGTGGGCGCGTCAGGGTCGTCGAAGTAGTCGATGCGCTGTCCCACCCGGCACTCACTCCAACGGTGTCGCTTGATCCCATACGTGTTCGAAGCTTTCCAGGTACGTCGTCACCATGCCCCCGCCGGCGGCCCGTCGTAGGTGGAGAACCGGGGCTTGAGCTGCGGTGAAGCTGTAGATGTGAGTGTTGACGAGTACCTGATCGTCGCCACGGTAGATCGAGTTGTAGAGCACCGTCCGATGGAGCCGGAACTCGATGCCCTCGATGTCACGGAGCGGGCGGTACATCACCAGGGCATTGCGGATCTTCGCGGCCTGGACATCGTCGACACCCTCGTCGGCTCCGCGTTGCGCGACGACGTCGCTGTCCGGGTCGCCGAGCAGGATGCGTACCCGCGCTCCTGCCTCTGCCTTTTCTCGGAAGATCTTTTGGATGCCGGCGTCCTCGGAGACGAACAGGCCGCTGTATACCAGGACACCGATCTCTTCCTCGGCGCTGGCGAAGACGTTGCGCCACAGATCGGACGGGACTGTCCACCGATGCGGGTAGATCGAGATGATCTCGCTTTCGCTGGCGTTCGCGACCTGGTCGGGGCTCAGCGCGTCCGGCCAGAGGTAGACCTCGTCCACGCCGAGGCGGGCCGCGACCGCGTACCGATGCCGGCGATAAGGCGTCCGTCCGCTGATCCATCGCTCGACACTCTTGGGATCGACCTTGAGTGATGTCGCCAGGTCGGCTGGCGTGATCCCGTTCTCCAACAATGCGGTGCGTAGTCGCTCGTTCGGCATCGGCTTCCCGTCAAGACGTCCGGCGGCCCGACCAGGCTAGAGGAGACGTCTTCGATACGTCCAGCCATGACCTGATTACGTCCCGTCGATTGATCGCACTCTGATGGCACGCCGATGCAGTCCGCATCGCCGATCCGAGAGGAGATCAACCATGACCATCCGTATCCCGCAGGATCTGACCCCGACCTGCCCCTGCGGCGCTCAGCTTGCCGCTGGCAACCCCATCCTCTGCCGTAAGTGCACCAACCGGGCCCGGTGGGCTCGCCGGCATCAGCCGCGCGGCAGCCACGCCGGGACCGACGGGGGTCTCCGTAGCCGCCGCAACCGCAACGGTCGCCGTGGCGGTGACGCGTGACGATCGCCGTCTCCGCCGTCCTACTGCTCGGAGTCCTCGTCTACCTGCTGTGGCGGTACGCCCGGTTGCCGCTCTGGCAGGCCGCCGTCTGCGCAGCGTTCGGCTACTTCCTCGCCTCGTCGTCCATCGGCCCGGAGATCGGCAACGGGCTGCGCGCCTTGGCCCGGTTCGTCGCCGGACTGAGCCTCTGACATGAGCACCCACCTATCGGAAGGAGATCAGAAGCCGCACATGGCCAACGACCAGTACATCCCACGCCCGACCATCGACCAGGAGGCCGTCCGCTCCCACCTGCACGCCGCTCGCCGCCGGCCCACGCCCGTCACCGTCTGGACCGCCATCGGGGACGTCCCGGTCCTGCTCACCGAGGTCGACCGGCTCGCGCGGCTGCTCACCCGCACTCGGCGGGACTTCGCCGACCTGCTAGCCGCTGCTCGCGCCACTCTCTCCGCCGACCATGACGGCGAGTCCGAGCCGCTGACCTACCTACGTGATGCGGTCGCCGAGCACCAGGTATGGATGCCGCCGGAACAGGGCGAACTCGCCGAATGAGGGCATACGGCCGAAGACACCGCCGTTGGAACCGCCGCAACCCACAACCGCTGCTAGTCGTACCCGATGAACCTCTGACCCTCGTCGTTCTCGCTGCCATCGGCCGGACTCTGTTCCGCTACCGATCGGAAGTCGCTCCCGTCTTCCTCGCCCTGGTCCTGGTCGTCGTCGGGTCGGTCCTGCACCACAGCCGTCCCGGAGCGTGGCCGGTGGTCACCCTCGTGACCGTGCTGGCGGCAACCGTGGCAGTGCGCGGGTGGCCCTGGGGACTCACCCGCAGCGCCGAGCGCGGCTACGCCACCACAACGACCACCCTCACCGGCGGATGGCTCGCTGCTGCAACCGCACTCGGGCCGACCCGATCGCCTCTACCGACGCTCCTGATCCTGGCCGTGGTCGCGCTCGGCGTGCCGTGGTGGGCACACCGGCGACGGCGAGCCCGTGTGCGAGTGGACCGGGTCATCAACGCGTGGCCCAACCTGGCCGAGCAGATCGGCCTGGCCGGCTCGCGCATCATGTCGGCCGTCGTCGACACCTGGGGATGGCGTGCCCGCATCAAGCTGCGACCAGGTCAGAGCGTCGCCGATGTCATCGCCCGCGTGCTGGCCATCGAATCGGCCCTCGGCACGCGACCCGGTGCGGTTCGCGTCGAGCGGGATCCGGCGCACGCCGGCCGCTGCACCATGCGCGTCCTCGCCGCGGACCCGCACACCGGCGCAATCCCATGGCCCGGCCCCACCTCCCGCTCACTCGCCGACCCGATCGAGCTGGGTGTCTTCGAGGACGCGACACCCGTACGCATCGCACTACTGCGCCGGCACGCACTCATCGGCGGAACTACAGATTCGGGCAAGAGCGGCGTGCTCAACGTGGTCCTCGGCAACCTCGCCGCCTGCACCGACGTCGTCCTCTGGGGCATCGACCTCAAAGGCGGCATGGAACTCCGGCCCTGGGCGCCATGCCTGGCCAGACTCGCCACCACCCCCGACGAGGCAACCGAACTGCTCGCTGACGCGGTTGCCGTGCTCGACGCCCGCGCGCACGCCTCCGGCCAGGACAACACCCGCGTCTGGAAACCCACACCAGCCGCCCCGGCCCTGGTCATCGTGATCGACGAGTACGCCGAACTCGCCGACACCGCCCCGGACGCCGTCGGGCACGCCGAGTCGATCGCTCGGCGCGGGCGTGCCGTCGCCGTCGACCTGCTCGCCGCGACCCAGCGCCCGACCCAGAAGGCCATGGGCGGGGGAGCGCTGCGCTCCCAGATGAGCATCCGCGTCTGCCTACGCGTCCGGGAACGCCGCGACGTCGACCTCATCCTCGACAAGGGCATGCTCGCCGCCGGCTGGCACGCCCACACCCTCGACGCACCCGGCAAGTTCTACGTCCTGGCGGACGGCCACAACCAGCCGCGCCGCGCCCGCGCCTACCTCGTCACCGATGATCTCGTACGCCAGACCGCCGCCCGTTACGCCGACCAGCGGCCGGACCTCGATCCGCTGTCCCGCGCGGCCATCGGATCGGTGTCGCTCAGCGCCGACGGCCGCTACGCGGCGTTCGTGTCCAGCGAGCGTCACGGTCCGGGCGAGTCGCCCGCGCACGCTCGGGGGCAGATGAGCTCGCGCCCCTCGGCCGAACGGCCCCTGCCATGATGCCTACATGCTTGTCGAGGTGGTGAAGACCGCCAAGTTCCCCTGGAGTCCGCTTCTGGTCCAGATCAGGACCTCTTTCGGGCATACCGCCGTCCGCTGGTGCGGAGCTCCGGATATCCCGTCCGGGCAGTACCCCGTGGAGTGGACGATCGACGAGGAGATCGTATGGGGTCAGAACGCTCGCCCGGCCGACGAGACGTCACCCGGTCTCGAGCAAGGAGGCCACTGTGTCATCGTCCGGGGCCGGCTCAAGCTCACCGTTGATGGCGCAGCGGTCCTCGAACTGGGCGGCGATCAAATCCTATTGGATGTTGCCGGATACATCCCGACTGCGAGCGACGGGTCTTGGGTGAACCTCTACCTTCAGCGGGAGAACATCGCCCTTTACCCGTACGAACTCTGAAGGCCGCCATGCGGATCGCGGCAAAAGAGTGGACTACGACTTATCCAACCAATAGTCGTCAGGGTCTTTGTCAACGCTCGAGTCCAGTAGAGCCGTGCGCTGTGCTCGTCTTTCCACACGTATAGCGGGTCGTTAATATTATCTGGCGTGATCCTGATTTCCTGCCGTTCCAACTCCCCTGGAGTTCGCAGATCCCAGTCGCCTGCACCGGTCCACGGCCGAGACTGCGGTTTCGGTTCAGGTAGGGGCAATTCTTCTGCATCAAAGGTGCGATCCGCCCGCAGAACCAGCCGCCCTCCGCCAATACCAATCCATTCTCCAGCGACCTCCTCGACGGAAACTCGATCCTTTCCCCGGGCCGATAAGGTAACTGTGCGGCGAAAGGACGGCAGCCAGCAGAATGACGACACCGACAATTGATCGACTGATCATGGGGAGGAAGTATCCGTGGCAGCACCGAAGAAGTACCCCGACGAACTCAGGGCGCGTGCCGTGCGCCTGTACCGCGAGTCGGACCCGAAGCCGACGATCCGGCGGCTGGCCGAGCAGTTGAACGTGCATCACGAAGCGATGCGGAACTGGATTCGGCAGGCTGAGGCAGACGCGGGTGAACGTCATGACCGGCCGGCCATCGAGATGGCCGAGGAGAACCGCCGAACATCTCGCTGACATGAACGCGACGTCACCGGCCGAGAGCGTGCATGCGCTGGACCAGGTCGGACTTCGTGCGGCCGATGTGTCGTTCTGGACGGTGTGGGAAGCGGCCGACCTGCTGGGCTGTGGCGCTCTGAAGCAGCTCAGCTCGTCCGAGGGCGAGATCAAGGCAACGCGTACCAGGCCTCAGACTCGCGGGCGCGGCGTAGCCGGACACATGCTCGCGCATTTGCTCGACGAGTGCCGCCGGCGCGGTTATCGGACCGTCAGCCTGGAAACGGGAAGTCTGGACTTTTTCGCACCGGCCCGGCGACTATATGCGCGGCACGGGTTCGTGACGTGCCCGCCGTTTGCCGACTATTTGCCAGACCCGAACAGCGTCTACATGAAGCTCGCGCTGACTCCCACGAGCCCGGCCAGGGCCTGAAACACGCGCACATCGGCAATGCGTTACCCGAAGTGTCAGTGGCCCGTATCAGACATCTCGGCGTGCACCGCGACGCCCCGATGCTGCCACGATGCTGGCGAGGACCAACCCCACCACTACGGCTACCAGCAGCGAAACGATGAAAGAGTCGGTGATCAAACGTGTGGCCAGGGCCGCGACCGCTCCGGCAACGAAGGGGACCCACGGCGAGGCGCTGCAGCGTTTCATTTGATCGACTTTATTCGATAGAGACCACCGAAGCGTGACCTTCACGACCACGTTGGGCGGCCAGCCATGTGCTGCCGGTGGCGTACCTACTGCGGTCTTCGTCGTAGGTGACATCGCGGACTGGCTCGTAGCAATCCCCGCGAAACGTCTGGGTACTCTGCGCTGCATGCGTCACAGCAATCTTGTTCGCATCGATGAGCTCAAAGCTGCCCTCGCCAGTCACGTGCGGGACCACGGCCCCCACGACGAGCGCACCATCGAGACGCGCTTGCGGCTTGCCGCGGTCTACGACGAGTACGACTACGACGACAGCGCGTCAACCTGGGAGAGCCTGGCAGAGGCGGAGTTAACGGCGGTGTTCAACAGCCGCACAAGCACTCTCGGTCCGGACCATCCGGACGTGCTGGCGCTCCGGTACGACCTCGCGTTCCGCCGCATGAACCTCGAAACCCTGCCCCACCCGGAGTTCGTGGCGACCCTGGCGAGCATCGCCGGGGCACGGGAACGGGTCCTCGGCCGCCTTCACCCGGACACGCTCGACACCTGGGCGATGCTCGCGGCACACGTCCCCGAGGTTGAACGGCCGGCTCTCACGGAGCGAGCGGTCCAGGGCTGGCTCCAGGTGCTGGCAGACCGCGAACGGGAACTCGGCAGCGACCATCCGCACACCCTGGGGGCCAGGCTCAGACTGGGCACGCTCCTCGAAGGACGGGATCCTCAACGGTCACGGGAGATGCGCACGGAGGCGGCGGCCGGATGGAGCCGGATCGCGGCCGAACGCAGCCGACAACTCGGACCGGTGCATCCCGAGACGGTCGACGCCCGTGAGTTCCACGCCAGCCTGCACGGAGCCTTCGTCAACGAGGCCGACCGGCTGCCACTGCTGGAAGGGCTCACCACCGACCACGAGCGCGTCCTCGGCCCCGACCACCCACGGACGCTGCACGCCCTGGTCGAACTCGCCAACCATTATGGATACACCGATCCACGGCGGCTCGCCCTGGGTGAACGCGTCATCGACCGGGTCCGCTCCGTCCTCGGCCCGGCGCATGAGGACTCCCGCAGGATCCGTCACGTCATCGCCTCCGCTCACGTCGTGGCCGGTCGCATGGACGACTACAAAGCGGTTCACGACCGCTACCCGGTCCCGGACGACGACCACGATTAGCTTGGTGACGACCTACGTTCGCCTGGTCGTTCGCTCGGGATCCGTTGCGGCCTTCCCCGGTCGCCGTCACGGAACCCAGGACGCAAGCCGACCAACGACACGTGCGGAACCCACTGACCAAACCCTTGAACGCGATTCCATTTCAGGGACGCCCTCCACTCGACAGTTCAGGACGCCGGGTGACACGGAACTTCGGCCATGCAGTGTGACGGCTCGCCGCTGGCTGACGGGCCCGGTCGCGGCACGAGTGCGTTGCTCGGTTGGGGCCACCACACGATGACGGGCTGGCCGGTACTCGCCCGATCAGCGGCCATGAGCGGACGGTCAGACACAGTCCCAGCAGAACCGGCCCTCCCGCTGATCGTGGCTAAGGAAGGCGTATCCGGTTCCCCCACCGAAGTTGAGCGCGAACGCGTCCTCACCCCAGCCCTCGGCACCGTCTAACTGGAGGAAGAACCGCCACGAGGCATCGACTTCGGGAGGCGTCCAGGGCTGCCAGAACAAGGGCTCGCCCCCGACGTAGCTACGGCAATCCACAGCGTGAAGATCGGTATCCTCCTCTACCGGCATACCGTTCAGCGCTGCGTCACGGTAGATGACCTGCCGCTCGAATGCTGCAACCGCCGTCTCGTCCGGCGTTTTCAGGTCGAGACGTAACTCCACCGGCTGCCGTTCGAACCAGTCGCTGCCTCGCCGCCACAGCGTCGGACCCGTACGTCGGACCTCGCCGCTCACAAACGGCGGCACACGCCCTCCCGGCTGAATCAGGAAGGCGTTCCCCCCTGCCTCCAGATCAAAGGTTCCGTCCTCGTCGCCGAGGAACAGGTACGCCATCGCGACGCCCGATCCAGGCAAGGGAAACTGCCCGATGAACGTCATCGGCTCCCCGGAACTCCGCGACACCGGCCAAAAGTCATCCGTGCCAGGCGGCGGGGTCCGTGTAGTGGTTCGCAACGCCCTCGCGCAGGACCGCGCGCAGCTGGGGCAGGTGCTCGGTGTCGGCGGGCAAGTGCAGGCTGTCCAGCAGGGCCTCAGCCTCGGCCGGGTCAAGGCTGCCGGAGACGGCGTGATAACTGCCGAGCAGGGCGCGGAAGACCGCCGGACGAAGCTCGGCGATGGTGGCGGCAGCCTGGTAGACGTCGCGCTTGTCGTTCCAGTCGACCGAACCCGAGTCTTCCAGGACGTGGCGGGCGCGCAGGTGCAGCGGACCGGTGGCCAGCTCGGGCAGGCGGCCAGCCGCTGCGAGGCGGCGCACATCGTCGCCGAGCAGCGCGTTGAAGGCGGTCTTGGTGGTGGTGCGCCCCCAGAACCAGTAGGTCCTCAAGTCCAGCCGCAGATGCTCGATCGGCTCCGCGACCGCCATCCGGACGCGGAAGCCGGCCCAGAAGGCATCGGCGACGGCCGGGTCGGCATTGTTGCAGACGTAGGCGTTCAAATGGGTCAGCACCTCGAAGGCACAGGTCAGGTCGAATAGGCCGTGCGCCGTGTGCACGCGCTGCACAGCGTCCAGGCTCTCGTCGGTGGTGATCTCGAATGCCGTGTGGAAGGCCACGTCTTCGTTCGACATCTCCTCCGGTGGCGTGCCGTCCCACCCCCACCGATCGGGTCCGATCGGCGCGAACCCATGGCCTGCCAGATATCGCAAGGCCAGGTCGGCATCCGTCGTACTCATCCGCGGGAGTGTGCCCGGCGAGAGCTTGGATGTCCACGCGATTGCGGCATCGCTACCCGCTGGCCTCAACTCACCCTGGCAGGGAGGGCACGGCCGCGTGAGGCAGCCGGGCGGGGCAGCGTCGGACCGTCAACATCATCCGCCCCGCCTCGCAGTGACGGGGCGAATTCGCCACCAGTCACAACGGGCCGGGGCTGAAGATCGCGGATGCCACTCGCGCCTGGTGCTGACCGTTAGTCGGGCGGGAAGAGCTCGTGCCCGGCCCAGGGATCGACCGGCTCGGGATAAGCGGGCTTCGACGAGACCGGCTCACCGTGCGCCGGCGCCACCCGCGTCGGGTCGGGCCGGGCGGGCTCGACCCGCGTCCGGTCAGGGCGGGCGGGCTCGACCCGCGTCCGGTCAGGGCGGGCGGGCTCGACCCGCGTCCGGTCAGGGCGGGCGGGCTCGACCCGCGTCCGGTCAGGGCGGGCGGGCTCGACCCGTGACGGGTCGGGATGGGCGGGCTTGACCAGCAACTGTGCGGCGGCGGCCCGCTCCTGGTTGAGCCGGGCGCGGGCCGACTCGAAGACCGGCCCGGTCAGGCCGGCCAGTGGCTCGTCCTGCCAGAGGCCGAGCGCACGGCGTACCTCATCGGAGGCCGTGCGGGGATCACCGATCCGGTGTTCGCCGCGGGCCTGGGTCAGCGCGGCGCGGAACAGGGCGGCGTCGACGGCGGTCTCGCCGGCGTGGAGGACATACCCGCCGGGGGTCAGCGCGATCAGCGACGTCCGTTCCGGGTCGAGCGCCCGGCGTAGCCCGCCCACATACCGCTGCACGATGTCGATGCCGTTCTCCGGCGGGTCGCCGCCCCAGAGCGCGGCGATGATGCTCGATATCGGCACGGGCGTGCCGGCGTGCAGCAGCAGGACGGCGAGGACCGCCTGCTGTTTGACGGGCCCGAGGTCAACCGGTTCGGCGCCCCGGTAGGCCCGGACCGGGCCGAGGATCTCGAACCGCAGCCCGACGGCGGGCGAGCCGTCGGTCATCGCACTGTCCCCCCATCTAGCAGCAGTTTCCCGACTGCGACGGTACGGCAGTCGGCAGCAGCATAACGGCGGTGCGGCGGACGGAGACTCCAGCACCGTGCCGGCGCACGATCAGGGCGCCGATCGGGTGATCGGGGTGCGGAGGCCGGCGGGACGGCACCGCACCGCACCGTGACCCCAGACACCCGCCTAGGTATGCCTAGACGGCCCGCCCACGCCGCCTAAGCATCGATGACCAGCGAAGATAGGTAAACGCTTCCGATGTGGCGGCTCGCCGGCCGGCCGACGATTGACCCATCACCAACCGATGGGGAGACAAGGTCATGTTGATGCATCCGAGCGTGTTGCTGGATCTGGCGAACGACCACAACCGTGGGTTGATCGCCGAGGCCGAGAGGGGCCGTCTGCTCGCGAGCGCCGCCCGCCGGGTACGGAAGGGCTGGGCAAGGAAAGGCGGAGCGGTACGCGGACAGCCCACCGGTACCCTGTCGTCGTGCGAAGCGTCCGCGGCGGTGCCAGCCCGGTGATGATCGGGCGAGACAGCGAGCTGCGCCGGTTGGCGCGGCTCGCTGCGGCGCGTGAGCCGGCTGTCGCGATCATCGCGGGCGAGCCGGGCATCGGGAAGACCCGGCTGGTGCACGAGCTGCTGGCGACTCTGTCGGCGGAGACGGTGGTGCTGGTCGGCCAGGCGGAGCCCGGTTCGCTGTCCCGGCCGTACGAGGTGCTGCTCGACGCCATCGACGGGCGGCCGGAGGTCGATGAGGAACAGTTGGCGGCTCTCGCGGATCCGCGGCGGAGCCCGGTCGAGCGTCTGCACACCGGCCTGGCCGTGCTGGCCGACCTGATCGGTGACTCCCCCGCGGTCATCGTCTTCGAGGACCTGCACTGGGCCGACTCGGAGAGCGCGGCGCTGTTCGAGCGGATCGCCGACCAGCGTGGGCCGCGGCTGCTCATCGGGACGTACCGGCCGGACGAGGTGACCCGCCGCCAGCCGGTGGCGGGCCTGCTGGCGCGGATGGAACGCCGGCACGCCGTCACACACGTACGCCTCGATCGTCTGACGCCGTCGCAGACCGCGGCGTTGCTGGCGGCGGCGACCGGCGCTCCCGCGCCGTTGCGCGCCGCGACGGCGCTGCACCATCGCACCGGCGGCAACCCCTTCTTCCTGGAGGAACTTCTCCGGGCACTGCCGGGGTACGACGTGGAAGCGCTGGTCGAGCAGCCACTGCCGTGGAGTCTCGCCGAGGTGTTGCGCCGGCAGGTCGACGATCTGGATCCGGTCAGTCACCGCATCGTGGAGGCGGCGACGGTGCTCGGCCACCGGATCCCGTTCGATCTGCTCGCCGATGTGACCGGCGCCGGCGAGGACGAGCTGATCGCGGTGCTGCGCGATCTGGTGACCCGCGGTGTGCTGGTGGAGTCCGGCGACGACGAGTTCGCGTTCCGGCACGCGCTGGTGCGGGAGGCGATCACCGACCAGATGCTGGGGCGGCAGCGCCGGCGGCTGCACGAGGCCGCGCTGGACGTGCTCCTGCGGGGTGGCGCGTCCGATCCGGCCATGGTGGCGCATCACGCCCGGGGCGCCGGCCGGTACGACGACATGATCACCGCGGCCCGGCGCGGCGCGGCGCTCTACCTCTCGATCGGTTCCGCCTATCAGGCTCTGCAACTGGCCGAGATGGGCCTGGACGAGGCGCCCGACGACATCGACCTGCTGGCGTCCGCGGCGCGGGCGGCCTGGCTGGCCGGTCTGCTGGACGACGCCCTGCGCTACGGCCGGCGCTGGCGGGACCTCGCGGGCAGCGCCACCGACCGGGCCGAGTCGCTCTACCTTCTGGTCCGCCTCACGTGGGAGACCCGTGAGACCGACAACATGCGTGCCCTGACCCACGACATCGAGACCTTGATCGCGCAGCTTCCGCCGGGCGCTGATCAGGCGCGGGCGATGACGGCGATCGCGCAGTCGGCGTACCTGCGCGACGAGTTCGACGACGCGGTGCTCTGGTCGGATCGCGCGCTGGCGCTGGCGGAGAAGTTCGACCTGCCGGCGGTGCGCCTGACCGCGCTGGTGGAGAAGGGCTCGACGCTGATGGACCGGGGGCCGACGGCAGCCGAGGGCCGCGAGATCCTGTCGGGCCTCATCGACGAGGCGGAGCGGCGCGGCGAGTGGGTGCTGGCGGCCCGTGCGCTGCACGCCCTGGTGGACGGTGAGCCGCCCAAGTCGCCGGCCGAGCACGCCGCGGCCCTGGAGCGGATGCGGATCAACGCCGAACGCGCCGGTTTCGAGTCGCTGGCGGTGGCCACCTACTTCCGGGGCCGTGCCCGGCTCGCGCTGCGGACCGGCGATCTGCGCGCCGCGATCCGGGCGCTGGAGGAGGGGCGGGAGCGGGACCGTAACTATCGGCGCCGGGGCCGCTGGGCGGAGTACCACGGGGTGTTCCTCGCCGGGCTCTACCTGGAGGCGGGCGAACTGGACCGGGTCGACGGCCTGATCGCCGATCTGGCGGTGCTGACCACCAATCCGCCGACCGTGATTCCCGGCATCGCGTTCCACCTGGCCTGCCGGCGGGGTGATCTTCCGCGTGCCGAGGCGGCCATGGACGAGCTTCTCGCGGCGCTGGAGGGGCAGGCGTGGCGCAGCGGTGAGCAGGCCCACGACCTGATCTCGGCGGCGCTGGAGATCGGCCTGCCGGCGCAACGGCTCGACCGGTTGGCCACCGCGCTGCTCGACGCCGAGGTGTGGGATGCCTACCGGACGCTCGTCGACGCCCAGCTGGCGGAGGCGCACGGCCGGCACGCCGAGGCCCTGGCCGGCTATCTGTCCGTCGCCGAGGCCCACATCCTGGGGCCGGCGACCCGGGGCACCGTGCGTGTCGGCGCCGCCCGCTGCCTGCTGGCGGGCGACCGCCGCGCGGAGGCGGCCGCCCAGTCGGAGGCGGCCGCGTCCCTGCTGGCCGGGTGGGGTGGCTGGCGGGTGGCCCAGCTCGCCCAGGTGCGCGCACGGCTGGGTCTGGCGCCGGCCGACGCCGAGCCCGCGGTCTCCGGCCCGGCCGCGCTGACGCCCCGGGAGCGCGAGGTGGCCGTGCTGATCAGTGATGGGCTGACCAACACGGAGCTGGCGCGCCGCCTCTACATCTCGCCGAAGACCGCGGCCGTGCACGTGTCGAACATTCTGCGGAAGCTGGGCGTCTCGTCACGGACCGAGGTGGGCGACCTCGTCGGCCGCCGGTAGGCCTCGCGAACACCGGCGTTGATCGGCGAAAGGTGCGGTGACGCCGCACCGACGGGACAATCGGTTCATGAACCAACCGGATCTCGACCCCGAGGACTACCCGCCGATCGACCCGCGGGAGCCCGTGCCCGACGACGTCTCCGCGCTCCTGCCGGACGCGCCGACCGAACTGCCGGAGGCCCCCGCCGAACCGATGCCGGACGACGGCGAGGGCGGCGAGGGCGGCGAGGGCGGCGTCCGGGAACCAGCCTGACGGTCGGTGATCCGGCCCGGCGGAATCCGCGGCGCCGGCCCGGGTGCCAGGACACGACCCCGTCCTGGCACCCGGTGTGCGCGGGCGTCTGGTCGAGATCACGGGCGGGCCGTGCCGGCGTCACGGATGGCATCATCGCCTGATGCCGACTCCTGTGACGGTCATCCGCGACGGCGCGGTCCGGGCCGCCGGTCACCGCGACGGTGACGCGATCGTGTACGACTGGGGCTTCACGTGGCAGGGCGCCGACTGGGAGCAGCGCACGTTTCTGCTGCTCGACACCGGGTTCCAGATCAACCAGCCGGTCATCTTCCCGGAACATCAGCGCGGCTGGTGGTACTGCGACCTGGTCCGCATCGTCGACGAGGGACACACCGTGCACGTCGCCGACCATTGGATCGACGTCATCGTCGGGCCGCCCGACCTCCCCTACCGGGTTCTCGACCTGGACGAGTACGGCGACGCGATCGCCGCGGGCGACCTCGACGCCGCCACCGGGGCCGACGGGCTGCGCCGCACCCAGACCTTCCTCGACCGGCACCTCAACCGCTGGCCGGACATCAGCCGCGACTCCTGGCCCGACTTTCCGCCGCGCGCCATCGCCGTGCTGGCGGACCTGCCGTTCAGCCCGCGATGGGAAGCACTGCGACCGTGAGGGCTCGCGAATCCACCGAAGCTGGCTAATCTTTCATGGCATGACGGAGCGCAAACCCCACGGAATGAGTGCCGAGTCGTGGGTCGAGCAGCAGATCAGCGACGCCGCCGACCGGGGCGACTTCGACAACCTTCCCGGTTCCGGCAAAGCCCTGCCGCCCGGCGACGACGGCGAGGACTGGTGGATCCGCGGTTACCTGCAACGCGAGGACGTGCCCGCCGACACGGCCCTCCCCATGCCGTTGCTGCTGCGCAAGGAAGCCGAGGACCTCGCCGGAGCCGTCCGTGGCCTGCCGACCGAGGACGAGGTGCGCGCCACCGTCGCCGACCTCAACCGCCGCATCGAGGAGTCGTGGCGGCTGCCCGCCGAGCGGGGCCTGTTCGTCCGCAAGGTCGACACCGAGGCGATCGTGGCCGGCTGGTGGGCGGACCGGCCGGCGCCGGCGCCCGAACCGGTTGCCGCCGACCCGGAGCCCGCGCTTTCCTGGTGGCGCCGCCTTGCCCGGTGGTCGCGGCAGCGGCCGTGAGGGGCAGCGGCCTCGCGCGGGAGGCACGGGACGGGCCGGCTGCGGTCGGCGGCGGGCTGACCCGTACGACATCTGTCTCTTGAACGGCCACCAGCGGCGCTTCGGCGGCGTTCGCCGGGGTTCCGGCCCACCGCCGCGCCGGGCTGCTGCGTCAACCGGCGAGCAGCCGGCCGGGGTTGGCGGTGAAGAACTCGGCGGCGTTCGTCGCCGGGTCGAGCGGCTCGGCGTAGGGGCGGTCGGATCCGTGCACGATCGCGGCCGCGCCGACGACCGCGGTCAGCGCGCCGATGGCGTCGGCCCGGTAGGAGGACGTCTCGTAGAAGACGTTCGGATCGGCCGGGCCGAAGGCGCCCCCACCGCGGGCGGTGAGGCGTTCGTGGTGCAGGGGCGCGAGCCCGGCCAGCGCGACGAACGCGATCCGCAGCCTCGGATGCAGCGTGCGGCCGGCGACGTGCCAGGCCATCCACGACCGGTGCATCTGGGCGACGTACGGAACCAGCGCCGGCCACCAGCCCGGCAGGTCACCGTCCTCGGCGGGGGCCGGGCCGGGATGCACCAGCAGCGGCTTGCCGGCTTTCTCCAGGACGGCCAGCAGCGGGGACAGTCGGGCGATCGCGGACGGGCTGCCGAGAGCGGTGGCCGGCAGTTGCAGGCCGGCGACCCGCTCCTCGCGCAGCACCCGGGCCAGCGCCGGCGCATCCGGCGAGGTCACCGATGCGGCCGCCCACACGTGGAACGGGTCCGGCAGCACGAGCGCGCTCGCATGCCAAACGTCGATCAGTTCGGCGCCGTCCGCGGCCGGGAGGTGCTCGATGCCGAGCGGGCTGGACAGCGACACCAGCACCCGGCCGGCGCCCTCGGCCAGTTCCCGCTCGCGGCGGAGCGTGACATCGTGGGCGGCCGGGTCCACCTGGTAGGGGTTCTCCCCCGCCAGGTGCAGCGTCCAGCCCCGCAGGCAGGGGAAGCCGTCCCGCCTCCGCAACGCCTCGACCAACGCCGGCGGCCACAGATGCTGATGGCAGTCGACCCGCGTGCTCATCCTGAGGATCCTAGGGCGTGCGCCGGAAGGCGGGCAGCAGGCGGGACGCGCCGGAGGTGAGCGCTCCCACGCGGCGCGCGTTTGAGACGATGCGGCGCATGACGAGTATCGACAGGGTGGCGTTCGGTGAGCTGGCCGACGGCACGGGCATCGACAAGTGGACGCTGACCAACACGAACGGGATGTCGGTGTCGGTCCTCACCTGGGGCGCGACGATCCAATCCGTGCTGGTGCCGGACCGCGACGGCCGGCTCGGCAACGTGACCCTGGGCTTCGCGAACCTGGACGGCTACACCGATCCGGCCTACCTCGCCGGGAACCCGTTCCTCGGCTCGACGGTCGGCCGCTACGCGAACCGGATCGCCGGGGGCGCCTTCACCCTCGACGGGGAGACCTACAAGCTGTCGCAGAACGAGGGCCAGACCACCCTGCACGGCGGCTCGCACGGCTTCGACCAGCGAGTCTGGTCGGCCGAGGCGGTCGACGGCGGGGTGCGGATGAGCTACACCTCGGCCGACGGCGAGCAGGGCTTCCCCGGCACGCTGCGGGCGAGCGTGACGTTCACCCTCGACGAGAACAACGGACTGCGCCTCGACTACGCGGCCACCACCGACCGGCCCACGGTCGTCGCGCTGACCAACCACGCCTACTGGAACCTCGCCGGTGAGGGCAGCGGAACCGTCGCCGACCACCTGCTGCGCATCGACGCCGCCCGCTACACACCGGTCGACGCCACCCTGATCCCGACCGGGGCGCTCGACGAGGTGGCCGGCACGCCGTTCGACTTCCAGGACTTCCACCCCATCGGCGAACGGCTGCGCGACGACCACCCGCAGCTCGGCATCGGCCGGGGGTACGACCACAACTACGTGCTCCACGACGGTGCCGGCCTGCGGACGGCGGCGGTCGTGCGGGACCCGGCCAGCGGGCGCGAGATGACGATCGAGACGACCGAGCCGGGCCTGCAGTTCTACTCCGGCAACTTCCTCGACGGCAAGCTGCGCGGCGGCGGCGGCCGCAGTTACCGGCAGGGCGACGCGTTCGCGCTGGAGACCCAGCACTTCCCGGACAGCCCCAACCAGCCGGCGTTCCCGTCGACGGTGCTGCGGCCGGGCGAGACCTACACCTCGACCACGACCCACATCTTCGCCACGTACGCCTGACGCGCGAACCCTCAACGCACCACCATGGGCCGGGGTCGTGGCGGGCCGGGACGCGTTCCGCCCTCGGCGGCACGCTCGCCACGCCTCGTTCCCATGGTCGTGCGGACCGGCGCGGACGAGGTCCGTATCCGCCGCGGGTTTCCCTGATCGGGTGATTGAGGGGCGTCTCGTGGGGCACACGGGCGGTATGACGAATCCGAGTGAGAATCCGTTCGCCGTCGTCACCGGCGCGTCCAGTGGGATCGGCTTCGAGCTGGCCCGGCAGCTTGCCGGGCACGGCTTCGACCTGCTGGTCGTCGCGGAGGACGAAGGCATCGAGGAGGCGGCCGCCGACCTGCGAAGGGACGGCCGGAACCAGATCACCGCGGTCCGCGCGGACCTCGCCCAGTACGACGGGGTCGAGCAGGCGTGGGCAGCGATCGAGGCGACCGGCCGGAGCATCGACGTGCTGGCGCTCAACGCCGGCCGGGGCATCGGCGGGGAGTTCGTCGGCGGCACCGACCTGGCCGACGAGATGAACGTGATCGACGTGAACGTGACCTCGACGGTGCACCTGGCGAAGCGCGCGCTGCCGGGGATGGTCGCCCGGGGCCGCGGCCGGGTCCTGATCACGTCGTCGATCGCGTCGATGATGCCGGGCACCTACCAGGCGGTCTACAACGCGTCGAAGTCGTTCACGCAGTCGTTCGCCGAGGCGCTGCACGCCGAGCTGAAGGACACCGGCGTCACGGTGACCTCGCTGATGCCGGGCCCGACCGACACGAATTTCTTCCACCGTGCCGAGATGGACGACACCCGGGTCGGTGCCAGCGACAAGAAGGACGATCCGGCGCTCGTCGCCGAACAGGCGATCCGGGCGCTGCTCGACGGCCGGGAGAAGGTGCAGGCCGGTTCGGTGAAGACGAAGGCGCAGGCGGCGGCGAGCAAGGTCATGCCGGACCGGGCCAAGGCCGAGATGCACCGCCGGATGGCCGAGCCCGGATCGGCTTCGTGAGTGTGACGATCTGATCGCCGCTCGTTCGTCATCTCGGTGCAAGGCACACTCGAACCGAGGAGGAACGATGCGGTACGCACTGCTGATGCACTACCAGGAGCCGGGTGACGGGGAACTGAGTCCCGAGATCGTCGCCGAGGCGCAGCGGGCGTTCGACGCCTACGCCAAGGCGCTGGAGCAGGCCGGGGTGCTGCACTCCGCCGACGTGCTGCGCCCGAGCGACGGGACGACCACGGTCACCCGGCGCGACGGCGGCCTGCGGGTGCAGGACGGCCCGTTCGCCGAGACGAAGGAGGCCTTGGCCGGGATCTTCCTGGTCGACGTGCCCGATCTGGACGCGGCGATCGGCTGGGCCGAGAAGTGCCCGGGCTCCCAGTGGGGTGTGATCGAGATCCGGCCGGTGGCGACGTCGTTCCTCGACGGCGGATGGACACGCTGACCGACGGCGGCAAGCGGGCGGCCGCCCTGGCCGCCCGCGACAGCTACGGGCGGCTGCTCGCGCTGCTGTCGGCGGCGACTAGCGACATCGAGGCGGCGGCGGACGCCCTGGCCGACGCCTTCGAGCGGGCCGTCCGGACGTGGCCGGAGCAGGGCGTGCCGGCCAACCCCGACGGGTGGCTGCTCGCGGTCGCCCGCAACCGGCTACGGGACTGGTGGCGGTCGGCCGAGGTGCGGCGGACCGTCGCCCTCGACCCCGACCTGGACGCGCCGGCACACCTCGACGACCTGGACGTCGACGCGATCCCGGACCGGCGGCTGGAGCTGATGCTGGTCTGCGCGCACCCGGCGATCGACCGGACGATGCACACCCCGCTGATGCTCAACACCGTGCTCGGCTTCACCGCCGCCCAGGTCGGCCGGGCGTTCTCGATGCCGGCGTCCACGATGGCCACCCGCCTGGTCCGCGCGAAGAAACGCATCAAGGCCGCGGGCATCCCGTTCCGCATCCCGGACCGGGACGCCCTGCCGGCTCGGATGGCGGCGGTGCTCGAAGCCGTCTACGGCGTGCACGTCATCGACTGGTCCACGACCGGCCCGCAGGCCCGGCCCGTGCCCTCCGAGGCGCTGCACCTCGCCGACGTCCTCACCACGCTGGTGCCCGGCGATCCGGAGGCGCACGGCCTGGCCGCGCTGGTACAGCTGTCGACGGCGCGGGCCGGTGCTCGCACCGACGGCCGGGGCCGGTTCGTGCCGCTCGACGAGCAGGACCCGGCCCGGTGGGACCACGAACTGATCCGTCGCGCCCACGAGCACCTGCGCGCCGCCCACGCACACGGGCGGTTGGGCCGGTTCCAGGTGGAGGCCGCCATTCAGGCCGTGCACTGCGCGCGGTCCCGGACCGGCGGCACCGACTGGCGTACCCTGCTGGATCTGCACCGGGTGCTGAGCGATCTCGCGCCGTCGCTCGGCGGCGGCGTCGCGCTCGCCGCGGTCACCGCCGAGGTGGAGGGCCCGGCGTCCGGTCTGGCCCTCCTCGACGCGCTGGCGGCCGATGCGGGTGAGCCGGCCCGGCGCTTCCAGCCGGCCCGGGCGGCCCGCGCCCATCTGCTCGGCCGCCTCGGCCGGGGCGACGAGGCGGCCGCCGAGTACGACCGGGCGATCGCCCTCACCCACGACCCCGCCGAGCGTGAGCACCTGCGGCGACAGCAATCAGCGTTACGACGGCGCGAGGACGGCCTGTAACCCGTCTGCGACGGTCCGCCGCCAGTTGACGTAATCGTGGGCGCCGCTGTACTCGGCATAGCTGACGTGATGGCCGTTCGCGCGCAGCGCGTCGCGCATCGCCCGGCAGAACTCGACCTGTGACGGCATGCCGTCGGCCATCGCATGGAATTCCAGGACGCCCACGTCGAGATAGAAACGCACCGGGGACCGCGGCGCCCGGGCGGCGTCGCGGATCAGCCGGCCCGGCTCACCATGGTCCGGGACCGGCCACCAGAAGCTTCCGGAGTGGGCGACCACCCCACCGAAGACGTCGGGACGGGCCAGCCCGAGGTACGTGGCCGCGAGGCCGCCCAGCGACATCCCGCCGGCGACGTCCTGCCCCGGCCGGCCGGCGCCGACGGTGGCCCGCACCCACGCCAGCAGGTCGTCGACCACGTACCGCGCCAGGGTCGGCAGTGGCCGTAGCTCCGGTTCGCGGCGGGCCTCGACGTTGTGGACCAGCAGCGCGGCCACCGGTGGGATCCGGCCGGCCGCGATCAGATTGTCGAGGACGGTCGGCAGGCGCAGCATGGTCCGGGCCAGGTGGCCGTCGAAGAACACCACCACGGGCAGGCCCTGGGCCGAAACGCCGGCCGGCCGGTACAGGGTGACCGGCAGTTCGTAGCCGAGCACGTCGCTGCGCACCCGCGCGGAGGTGAGCGAGCCCGCCGCGACCCCGGGCGCCGGGCTCGTCCACTGCTCCTCCGGAGCGCCGGGAAGTTCGAGCAGCGACCCCCAGCAGTCGTGGTCGTCGGGGTCCAGCGGGTCGCGGGAGAAGTGCACGCGGCGCGGATTGATCGGGTCGACGTGCACCGGGCCGTCGCCGTCGAGGTGCCGGGGGAACCGCTCCGGGCCCTCATGCCGCAGGCAGTAGACCGTGCGGAGGTCGGTGGGCAGCAGTCGCGCGCCGTGCCACAGGTCAGTTCCCGGCAGACGGGTCATCGGCAGGCTCACGCCCAGGCCGACCGAGGTTGCGGCGGTGTCCCCGCGCCACAGGAAGGTGACCAGGGACGTCGTGTCGTCCCCCGGATCGATGAGCGGGCCACCGGCCGCGACCGCCTCGCTCCAGAGCTTCTCCACCGCGGCCGGCGAGGGATTCGACATCAGGCGGGAGACCCGCGGACCGACTACATGACCGCCACTCACATCGATGGACGCCATAGCGTCGGACGGTAACGCATGCCCGCGACCCGCCGCGGGCCATGAGACGATCGGGGGATGCTTCGAGGAATCAGCAAGGCCCGGATCGGGGTCCGCGACCAGGAGCGGGCTAAGCGGTTCTGGGTGGAGACGATGGGGTGCGACGTCGTCCAGGACGAGACCTACGGCGACGAGCGCTGGCTGGAGGTGCGGCTCCCCGACGGTGTGGTGCTGATCCTGGAGCGCGCCGCCGGTCCCGCGCCGGCGGCGTCGCCGGGGCAGCCGAACACGCCGGTCTTCCTCTCCTGTGACGACGTGGACGCCACGTGGCGCGAGCTCGCCGGTCGCGGTGTGGCGTTCGCGCAGGAGCCGGTGGACATGCCGTTCGGGCGTTGGGCGCTGCTGGAGGACACCGAGGGCAACCGGTTCCCGCTGCTCGCCGGCCAGGCGGCGCCGTAACCCCGCTCGCCGGTCAGGCGATACCGTGACCCTGCTCGCCGATCAGGCAGGGCCGTAAGCGGCGAGCCACACGCGCACGCCCTCGTCGGCCGCTGGACGGCCCGAGATCTCGGCCGGGGCCACGCTGGCGTATGACAGCCTGCTCAGCGACCACACCGGGCTCCCCACGCCATCCGCCGGAGCCTGCCGGGAGAGTGGCACGGCGTCCCGGCGAGCTGTTCACCGTCCGGCCGGCTCACGACACGGCGACCTCGACGATCCGGGACTGATCGCCCAGGCCGTTGCCGGCCAGGGTGAGGATGCGCACCGCCTTCGTGACCCGCGGGGTGAACGTGCTGTTCACCCTGGCGGCAGTGTTGCCGCGGACGGCGGCGACGGTCTGCCAGGCGCCGTCCGCCCAGACCTGGACGTCCCAGTCGCGCAGGCCGCCCTGGGCAGCCGGGAGCGTCACGACGTCGACCCGGCTCGCGGTGATGCCGACATCCCAGTCGAGCTGATGCCAGTCGGGCCACCGCCGGTTGGTGCTGTCCGCCCAGAGGCTGACCGGGTCGCCGTCGGCCGCGCCGCAGATCGGGGTGACGGCCCGGAACGACGACGCGGTCACCCGGGCGGCGCGGCTGGTCAACGGCGCGGACGTGGCCGGGGCGGTGACCGTGACCGGGACGTCCACCCGCTGCCCCCCGCTGCTGACCCGGACCAGGCGGGTGCCGGCGGGGGTGCCGGTGGCGGCGCTGACCCGCACCGGCACGGCGCGGGTGTAGCCCGGGGACAGCCACGTCGAGACCAGCGTGCGCTGCAGGTGCAGGGCCGGCGGGGCGGACAGGTGCGCGTCGGCGTACACCGGCTGGCCGGAGGTGTTGCTCAGGCGTACCGAGAGATTTCGGGCGTTGCACTGGCCGGTCGTGATCGGAAGGTTTTTGGGGTCCACCGCCAGGTGGACCGGGTCCGGCGCGGGAGAGGCCGGCGGCAGCGCGCAGAGCAGGGCCGCGATCGTCTTCATACGGGAACCAGTCCGGGGCGGGCGCGCTCGGAGATGAACGAGGCGCGCGTGATGATCGGCGAGCCGGGCCGCGTCACGTGCGACAGCACGCGGAAGTCGGCGCGCAGCGTGTCGCGGGTGAGTTCGCAGCGCACGTAGCCGCGCTGCCCGTTGGTGAACCGCAGGTGCGGGCTGTGCCGGCGCTGCTCCTCCAGTTTGGGGATGACGTCGGCGCCGTCGCCGCTGCTGGTGATCGAGGTGCCGACCAGTTCGACGGCGACCGGCGCCGTGTCCGGGCGGGAGAAGTCGGCGCGCAGGTCGGCGGCGTAGTTGAAATGGATGTCGCCGGTCAGCACGACCGTGCCGGGGATGCGGGCGGCCGACTCCAGGATCGCCGTCCGGTCGGCGGGATAACCGTCCCACTTGTCCATGTCGAGGCGGCCGGCCTCGCCGCCGTACCGGCACTCGGCCATCATCACCTGCTGGGCCAGCAGGTTCCAGCGGGCGCCGGAGTGCTTCATGCCGTGGAGCAGCCATTCCCGCTGGACCGGGCCGAGCAGCGTACGCCCGGGCTCGTCGCGTTGCGCGCACCCGGCGCGCACACCGTCGCCGCAGGCCTGGTCCGCCCGGTACTGGCGGGTGTCCAGGACGTACGCGTCGGCGAGGTCCCCGAACCGCAGCCGCCGGTGCAGCGCCATGTCGGGGCCGGCGGGCTGCCGTGGCCGGCGCAGCGGCTGGTTCTCCCAGTAGGCGCGGTACGCGTTGGCCCGGTGCGCCTCGAAGTCGGCGGGCGGCGCGTCGAACCGGGGCACCCCGGCCGCGTAGTTGTCCTGCACCTCGTGATCGTCCCAGGTCAGCGCCCATGGGAAAGCGGCGTGCGCGGCCTGCAGATCGGGATCGGTGCGGTAGAGCGCGTACCGCATCCGGTAGAGATCGAGGGTGTCGGTGAGCAGCTCGAACGTGTCTGGCAGGCGCAGCGAGGCGTCGTGGCGGTCGCCGCCCACCGCGTCGACGGCGCCCTCGTAGATGTAGTCGCCCAGGAAGAACAGCACGTCCAGATCCTCGGCCGCGAGGTGCCGGTGGGCGGTGTACCAGCCGTCGGTGAAGGACTGGCAGGACGCGATCGCGAACCGCAGCTTCGAGGGCTGCGCCGCCTTGCCCGGCGCCGTGCGGGTGCGGCCCACCGGGCTGACATGACGGCCGGCGCGGAAACGGTAGAAGTAGTCGCGGCCCGGCCGGAGGCCCCGCACGTCGACGTGGACGGAGTGCCCGTAGGCGGCGGCCGCGGTCGCGGTGCCGTCGCGGACCACGCGGCCGAACCTCTCGTCCTCGGCGACCTGCCATTTCACCGGGAAATCAGCGCTCGGCAGGCCCGCGGCCGGCTCGAACGGCCGCGGGGCCAGGCGGGTCCAGATGACGACGCCCTCCGGCAGCGGGTCGCCGGAGGCGACCCCGAGCGTGAAGGGATCGGCCCGGGGTCCGGGTGCGGCCTTCGCGGGTACGGGTGTGAGCGCCGCCGTCAGCGCGGCACCGCCCATGGTGAGCAACCCGCGGCGGTTCACCATCCGAACCCCTCTCCCCCGAACATCGGGTATTCGGGAGAAAAGGTACCGTCCGTCGCGGCCCGAACGCCCGGGAACGCGCGAGGCGGACCGGGAACGGCCCTCAGGCGATGGTGCCCGCCCGCTGTTTCGCCTTGGCGATCAGCTCACGGACCAGCGACTCGTCGCCTCCCATGTTCTCCCAGCCCAGGTCGGTGACCACCACGACCGCGTCGTTCACCGTGGCCACCGCCGCGAAGTGGCTGACCGTCGACGGCTCCTCGTCGGCATAGCTGATCCGCTGGTCGATGCGCACCAGAGCCGAGGCGTCATCGGACTCCAGCACCGTCCACTTGCGCTGCCCCTCGCCGAGCCCGCCCGGGCACCGGTCCAGGGCCGCGTCGATGTCACGCAACTGCGCGGCGGCGCCGCCGGGCGTGTGCAGGCCGACGAACTCGATCACGACCGTCGGCGTGCTCCCCTCGGGTCCCGGAACGACGTATCGCATGGCAACCGCGTCGGTCCGGGACTCGTCGCTGGGATAGCGGCCGTCGCCACACGGCCGCAGCGGCCGCACGTGGGCGGACTCGCCCTGATCCAGCGGTTCTCCCCGCACGCCGCGCACGTCGTCCGGTTGCAGCAGCGCGCCGCCCGGGATGCCCTTCTCCTTGGCCGCCGAGGTCTGCGGCACGGGGCCGCTCCGCGCCGCGGCGGTCGCCGGCGACCCGGAGGCGGGGCCGGGCCCGGAGCCGGAACTGCAGGCGGTGAGCGCGACAGACAGCAGCCCGGCGCCGACGACGAGACGAGTCGAATGGGTTCGCATCCTTGTGCACTGCCCTCCCGGACGCCCCGCCACACCCGGCGGACATGGGCGGGTCAGCGGCGGAGGCGCTGCTGGAGGAGCTGGACCAGGTGGACGCCGGAGACGCCGGCCAGGTCGTCGGCCTGGGTGCGGCAGGAGAATCCGTCGGCCAGGAAGACGTCGCCCTCCTCGGCAGCCGACAGGGCCGGCAGCAACTGCTGCTCGGCGACCTGCACCGACACCTCGTAGTGGCCTCGCTCGACGCCGAAGTTCCCGGCCAGCCCGCAGCAGCCGCCGAGCCGCTTGACGGTCGCGCCGGCCTGCTTGAGCAGCTTGGCGTCGGCCTCCCAGCCCATCACCGCGTGGTGGTGGCAGTGCGGCTGGGCGACCACCCGTACCCCGTCGAGGGAGGGTGGGGTGTAGCCGGGAGTGGCGGCGAGGAGCTCGGCCACCGTCATCGTCGCCTTGGCGACCGCCCGCGCCGCCTCGTTGTCGACGAGCTCGACGGCGTCCTGACGGAGCACGCCGGTGCAGGACGGCTCCAGGCCGACGATCGGGACGCCCTTCTTCGCGGCCTCGTGCAGCTCGGCGACAGTGGCGCCGAGGATGCGGCGGGCGGCGTCGAGCTGCCCGGTGGAGATCCAGGTGAGGCCGCAGCAGGCCTTGCGGCTGGCGATCCGCGGCGCGTAACCGGCGTCGACCAGCACGTCCACGGCGGCCCTGGCGACCTCCGGGGAGAAGTGGTCGGTGAAGCTGTCCACGAACAGGACCACCGGCTTGCCCGTCGGGACCGGCGTGAAGGAGGAGCGGAACGTCTTCGCGGCGAACGCGGGGATGGACCGCCGCTTGTCCACGCCCGCGAGCCAGAGCGCGACACTCCGGATGCCGGGCAGTCTCATCGCGAGGTTGGCGAGCGCGGGCATCCGGGACGCCAGGCGGGACCAGCGTGGCAGCCAGCCGAGCGAGTAGTGCGACCGCGGCCGTACCCGGCCCTTGTAGGCCTGGTGCGTGACCTCCGCCTTGTAGGCCGCCATGTCGATCCCGGTCGGACAGTCCGAGGCGCAACCCTTGCAGGACAGACAGAGATCAAGCGCATCGCGTACGGCCGGGGCGCGCCAGTCCGGCGCCAGGTCCCCGTCGAGCATCTCCTGGAGGACGCGGGCCCGTCCCCGGGTGGAGTCCTTCTCGTCCTGGGTGGCCAGGAAGGACGGGCACATCACCCCGCCGAGCACCCGGGTGTCGACACGGCACTTGCCGACGCCGGTGCACCGGTGCACGGCCTGGTTGAAGTCGCCGCCGTCGTGGTGGTAGGCCAGCGCGAGCTGGGTGCGGACCGGCCGCGCCTGGGAGACGCGGATGTTCGCGTCGACCGGGTCGGGGTCGACCAGGTTGCCGGGGTTGAGCAGGTTCCGGGGGTCGAAGACACCCTTGATCTGCCGGAACAGGTTCATCGCCTCGGGCGAGTACATGCGGCTGAGCAGTTCGGAGCGGGCCCGGCCGTCACCGTGTTCGCCGGAGAGCGACCCGCCGTAGCTGACCACCAGGTCGGCGGCGTCCTCCAGGAAGGCACGGAACAGCTTGGGGCCGTCCGGCTTGTCCAGCGGGAAGTCCAGCCGGACGTGCACGCAGCCGTCGCCGAGGTGGCCGTAGGGCATCACGGACAGCCCGTGCCGTGCGGTCAGGGCGTCGAAGTCGCGCAGGTAGGCGCCGATCCGGGCGGGCGGGACGGCGGCGTCCTCCCAGCCGGCGTGCGCGGGCAGACCGCTCGGGGCGCGGCCGGCCAGCCCGGCGCCGTCCTCGCGGATCTTCCACAGCGGGGCGGCCTCGGCGGTGTCCTCGACGATGCGATGGTCGACGGCGTCGGCGGCTTTCACCAGACGCGCGGTCCGGTCGCGGACGTCGTCCAGGTCGTCGCCGGCGATCTCGACCATCAGCCACGCCTTGCCACCGGGCAGAGGCGGGACGGCGTCCGGGCCGCGACGGGCGCGGACGACATCGCAGATGCGGTGGTCGAGGCCCTCGCAGGCGGTCGGCGTGAACTCCAGGATCGCCGGGATGACGTCGCCGGCGGCGCCGAAGTCCGGGTAGCCGAGGACGACCAGGGTCCGGTGGGCCGGGTCGGCGACCAGCCGTACCGTCGCCTCGGTGACGATCGCGAGGGTGCCCTCGCTGCCGACCAGGAACTCGGAGAGGTTGAAGCCGTTCTCCGGCAGGAGGTGCTCGACGGCGTAGCCGGAGACCTGGCGGCCGAAGGTCGCGAACTCGGTGCGCCCGGTCGCCAGATTGGCGCCGATCAGCTCCCGCAGGGAAGAGACGATCTTGTCGGCGCCCGAGAGCGGGTTGGTGACCAGCTCGTCGCCGTCGATCGTGAACGCGCGCAGGCCGATCGTGTTGTCCGAGGTCCGGCCGTAACCGAGGGTCCGCGAGCCGCACGAGTTGTTGCCGATCATGCCGCCGATCGTGCAGCGGGTGTGCGTCGACGGGTCGGGGCCGAACCGCAGCCCGTGCGGCTTGGCGGCGGCCTGCAGCACCGCCTGGACGGTGCCGGCCTGCACCCGCGCCGTCCGGGATGGACCGTCGACTTCGAGAACCTGGTTCATGTGCCGGCTGAAGTCGAGGATCAGGCCCGGGCCGATGGCGTTGCCGGCGACCGAGGTGCCGGCGCCGCGGGCGGTGATCGGCACGCCGAGGTCACGGCTCACGGCCAGCGTCGCCAGCACGTCGTCGGAGTGCCGGGGCCGGACGATGGCCCGCGGGACCACCCGGTAGAGCGAGGCGTCGCTGGCGTACGCGGACCGGTGTGCCGCGTCGGTGAGGATGTCGGTGACTCCGGCCCGGCGCAGGCGGGCGGTGAGGTCGGCGCTGGTCACGCGGTCTCCCAGGCTGTATTCGTGCTGGTCCGCCTTGGGCAGCGTGCGGCGGTGAACCTGCTTTGGACGTCGCCGGACATGGTAGTCGCCGTCCGTTCACCCGCCGGCGGAGTGCTGGCCGCGCTGTGAGATCGGCAATCCGCGGACGGAATGTTGGCTCCACGCCAATAGGGCGATACATTCCGTGCTCGTACGATCCACGAAAGATCACACTGATACGGCACAAGGAGACGTGTGTGGGCCGGTTGGAGCCTCCCGCCGACGAGCGTGGGTTGCGCATCGGCGGCTACGTGGACCGGGCCAGACACCGTGCCCCCGAGCCGGATCCCGCGCCCCGCCCGCCGGGCGTGAGCCTGCCGAACATCTCCGACTACTGGCCGGACGCCCCACACCAGCGCCGCACCCGGTGGGAGGGTTTCCAGCCGGTGCCGCCCGGCGGCCGGGCCCCGCGGATGGGCGACGACGACCGGCCCGGCTCGGCGGACCGCCGCTGGCTGCAGCGGCCGGTCGTCCTCACCGGCGTGGTGGCCCTGACGGTGGTCTTCGGCACTGTGCTGCTGGCCCGGCCGCTGGCGGACTCGGAGATCCGCCAGCAACGGGCGGCGCTGCCGCCCTCGGCCATCCCGCTGGAGCCGCAGTTCGCCGTCCCGCCCCAGCCGCCGCCGCTGCTGCTCTCCCCCACCCCGTCGCTGTCACCCAGCGCGCCCGCGGTCCGGGCGGCACGGCTCGACTTCGTCACCGGGGTCACCGAGCTCACCGTGCGCACCGCCGACCTCGGCGGCCAGGAATTCCTGGTCACCGCCCCGGATGGGACGCCCGTCGAGGCCGGCGCCACGTTCGTCGACGGAGTGCTGCGCATCGACGTCACGAAGTCGGGCGGCACCGTCGAGGTCTCGCTCAACGACCGGATCACCTGGCACCTGCGGCTGGCCGCCGGCGTCAAGCTCGCCACCTTCGACACGACCACCGGCACGGTCAGCCGGATCGACCTGGACGGCGGCGCCGAACGCATCGACGTGATCCTGGGCCGGCTCGCCGGGGTCGTCCCGATCCGGATGACCGGAGGAGTCGGCACCTGGGTCATCCGGACCGACGGGCGGGTCCCGGCGCGCGTCACCGTCGGCGACGGCGCCGGGAACATCGCCGTCTACGACGACAGGCGCGGGGGTACGGGCGGCGGCGCCGTGATCGAGTCGGGAACCCTCGGCGCGGGCCCGGGCCTGGACGTCGACGCCGCCGCCGGCATGGGCTCTCTGGAGATCACCCGCCGTTGACCATCCGCCCGGCCGGCGGGCGTCTTCGCCGGCCGCGACGACATCGCCCTGGACGGCTGCCGCGCCGCGGGTCCCCGACTCCCCCACGCCACCGCGCGAAGCCGGGTGATCAGCTTGAGTAGACTCCCGGGCGCGACGGCCGGAAGGCGGAGGGGACGAGATCTGCATGAGTACGCCGCTGCGCCCGGGAGACCCGGCCACACTCGGCCGGTACGAACTGGCCGGCCGGCTCGGCGAGGGCGGCATGGGCACGGTCTTCCTGGGCCGCGGCCCGGACGGCCGCCCGGTGGCGATCAAGATGGTGCGGCCCGAGCTGGCGTACGAGTCGGAGTTCCGCGCCCGGTTCCGCAGCGAGGTGAACCGGGCCAAACAGGTGCCGCCGTTCTCCACCGCCGAGGTCCTCGACGCCGACCCCGACCATGAGCCGCCCTACCTCGTGGTCGAGTTCGTCGACGGGCCCAGCCTGGCCGCCGAGGTCCGCGAGAAGGGCCCGCTGACCGGCGCGGCCCTGCACAGCGTGGCCGTCGGCACCGCCACCGCGCTGACCGCCATCCACAGCGCCGGAGTGATCCACCGCGACCTGAAACCCGGCAACGTGCTGTTCGCCCGGGGCGGCATCAAGGTCATCGACTTCGGCATCGCGCAGGCCTTCGACGCGACCAGCCAGCACACCCGCACCGACCAGATGGTCGGCACGGTGGCCTACATGGCCCCGGAACGCTTCGACCCCAAGGACGGCCGGCCGGTCACCGCGGCCGCTGACATCTTCGCCTGGGGCGCGGTCGTCGCCTACGCCGCGACCGGCCGGACCCCGTTCGCCGCCGACTCCGCGCCGGCCACCGCGATGCGCATCCTCACCCAGCCGCCCGACCTGACCGGGTTGCCGCAGTCGCTGCTCGGGCCGGTCGAACGGGCACTGGCCAAGGAACCGCAGGACCGGCCGACCGCCCGCGAGCTGCTCGATCTGCTGCTCGCCGGCAGCGTGCCCGGGCCCGTCTCGCCGGCCCCGCAGTCGTCACCGGCCCCGCAGTCGTCACCGGCAGAGCACGCCGTGCCGATTCCCCCGGAGGCGGACACCATGATGATGGTCGCCGCCACCGCAGCGCCGGAGAAGCCGCGCCGCCACCGGACCCGCGCCGCCGTCGCCGCGGGGGCGGCCGTGCTGCTGGTGGCGGCCGGTGTCGGCGCCGTGCTGCGTTACATGGGCGTGGCGGGCGGCTTCGACGCGGCCGGCGACGCCCCCTCCACCCCGGCATCCGCATCCGCGACGGCGAAGCCGGGGCCCGCGAAATCGGTGACTCCCGAGGAGAAGCTCAAGAAGATCATGACCGGCAAGCATCGGACCCTGATCCACGTCGTCGAGATCGACCGGGACTTCGCGCTGGAAGGCAGGTACAGCGAGCTGGAAGCCAAGGACGGCACCGGCGCGAAGTCGGAGTTCGCGCTCGTCCCGGCGGGCGTGGATCACCTGATCAGGGCACTGTACGACCCGAACGGCCCGGAGGTCTGCCTCGGTATTCGCCTCATACCCAACGAGGCGGCGAAGATCGTGCCGACCACGTGCGACACCTCCGAGGGCACGCTGTTCGAACTGTTCCCCACCAAACGCAAGGACGACCAGGGTCGCCCGACCTACTACATCACCAGCGACAGGCACGGCTCCCTGCAGTGGAGAGCGGACCCTGGCGAGTTCTACGTCGATCACACCGGCGACGCTGAGCCGGCCACCACGTTCAGCTTCGTCGACCGCGGCCCCATGCCGTCGCCGTCGCCCGGCCGCTGACCCCGCCGGCCGGGGGTCAGGCCTGGTGGACCGTGGTCAACTCGGCCAGGCCGGAGACCTCCAGCAGGGGCGCGAGCAACGGGCCCGTCCGCAACTCGATCTGATCGGCCTGGGCGAACAGGGCCGCGAGGCCCGCGCTGTCGAGGTAGTGGACCTCGGTGAGATCGACGATCAGGCGGGAACCGGTGGCGCCGGTGACCGCCGAGGTCAAGGCCTCGGCGAAGGCCTCGGCGTTACTCATGTCGATCTCACCGGCGGCGGTGAGGACGATGACGCCGTCCGGTCCCGGAGCCGCCGTGAGGGTGAGCGCGGTGGTCATCAGGAAAGCCTCGCCTGCATGTCGACGACGGTGCCGGTGGATCCGGAGGTGACGGTGACAGTGTGCATGAAGGCACGCATCAGTTTCAGGCCCCGGCCACGATAGGGGTTCGCGGCCGGGTCCGGGGCCTTCCATCGGCCGGTGTCCACGATCGTCAGGCGCAGGTCACCGGCGGTCGCGGCGGCGCGGAGCCGGATCCGGCCATCCGGGTGCTCGCGGTGACCGTGCTCGATGGCGTTGGCGCAGGCCTCGCCCGCGGCGACCAGGACGTTCTGGACCGTGCGCGGGTCCAGGCCGCAGCGGTCGAGCCAGCCGCGCAGAGCGGAGCGGACCGGCGCGAGGCGGCGGGACTCGGCGGGGAACTCCAGCTCCAGCGGACCGGGATGGCGGTAGAGCAGCAGGGCGACGTCGTCGTCGTAGCCGCTCGCCGGGGTGAGCATGTCCATGATCTCGGTGGCCAGGTCCTCGATCGGGGTGCCGAGACCGTGCCGCACGGCCGCGCTGGCCTGGCCGATGCCGGCGGTCAGTGGCTGCCGGCGGCGCTCCACCAGCCCGTCGGTGTAGAGCAGCAGGGTGGACCGGGCCGGCACGGTGTACTCGGCGTCGGGCCGGTCGTTGCCGGGGCGCACCGCGACCGGACGGGACCGGCCCTGGTCGAGCAGGTGCGTGGTGCCGTCGGGATGCCCGACGATGGCCGGCGGGTGACCGGCGCTGGAATACACCAGGTGACCGGTGCCGGGATCGAGGACGCCACAGAACACGGTGGCGCAGCCGGCGCCGGGCAGCAGCGCGGCGAAACGGTCCAGGGCCATCAGCGCCCGGGAAGGGCTGGAGTCCTGCAGCAGCAGTGCCCGGCAGGCGCTGCGGAGCTGACCCATCACGGTCGCCGCCCGCAGGCCGTGGCCGACGCAGTCACCGACCACGATGCCGATCCGGCCGTCGCCCAGCTCGATCGTGTCGTACCAGTCGCCGCCGACCTTCAGCGGGCGGGTCGCCGGCTCGTAACGGACCGCGAACCCGTTCGGCAGCCGGGCCGGGCCGAGGATGGCGCGTTGCAGGGCCAGCGCGGTCTCCCGCTGCTGGTCGATCTGGTCGATCCGGCGCAGGCCCTGGCTGAGATGGCCGGCGAGCAGAGCCAGCAGCGTCTCGTCCGGAGCGGTGAACGGCCGCTCCGCGCGGGGCTCGATCCACAGGGTCATGGCGCCGTGCGGATGCTCCAGGGCGATCCCGGTGCCGGCCGACGGCTCGGAGACCGGGGTGAGCACCGGCCGGTCGCGCAGCGCGGTGATCGAACGGCGACGCTCCTCGGGCAGGCTCTCCCAGGTCACGTCCGGGTCGGTGGCGGTCACCGCGGGCACGGCGGCGTCGCCGAAGACGGCCGCGAGGACGTACGTCGCCCGCCAGATCTCGCGCACCTCGCCCAGCACCGCGGCAAGCGCGCCGGCCAGGTTCTCGGCCCGCGACAGGTGCATGCCGAGCGCGGCCAGGGCGCTGTCGCGCTGCACCGCGTGATGCTCGGCGGTGACGTCACGGAACGTGCCGACGATGACGCGTTTGCCGCTGTCCGGGTCACGGACCTGGTTGAACGCGGCCGCCGCCCACAGCCTGCGGCCGTCGGCGTGCACGACCGGGATCGTGTACGTCCCGTGCGGCTGCCCGAGCAGCATCGAGAAGGCGCCGGCCACCTCACCGTGCGCCTCGGCGTCGGTCTCGGCGTCCGGCCACCACGGATGCACCGGCAGGTACGGCAGGCCTTCCGGGCCGTACCCCAGGATGTCGGTGAAAGCGCTGTTGATCTCGATGACCGCGCCGCTCTCGTCGCAGACGAAGAACGCCTCCTGCAACGAGTCGATCAACGCGGCCCGCCAGCGGGCGTGCTGGTTGCGCAGCCGGGCCAGCTCCACGTTCGCACGCACCCGGGCCAGCAGCTCCGCGGCGGAGAACGGCTTGAACAGATAGTCGTCGGCGCCCGCGTCGAGGCCCTCGATGGACGCCTCCTGCCCGGCCCGGGCCGACAGCAGGACGACCGGGGTGCCGGCCGTCCGCGGGTCGCCGCGCAGCGCCGCCACCAGCCGCAGCCCGTCCAGGCGGGGCATCATCACGTCGCTGACCACGATGTCCGGCACGTCGGCGCGGGCCGCGTCGAGGGCGGCCTGCCCGTCGACGACCGCGGTCACCCGGTGCCCGGCCGACCGCAGCAGCCGGCTCAGATAGTCACGCATGTCGGCGTTGTCGTCGGCGACCAGCACCGCGGCGCCGGCGCCCGCCGCGCGGCGCAACTCGGCCACCGTCTCCCGCGCCGGCAGGCCGTCGCCCGGCAGCCACCGCAGCGCCTCCTGCAGGAACGGGTCCGCACCGGACGTCACCGTGACCGCGTCGCCCGGCGGCGCCGGGACGTACGCCGGCAGGTGCGCGTGCCCGAACGGCAGCCGGATGGTGAAGGTGGTGCCCCTGCCGACGGTGCTGTCCGCGGTGATCGTGCCGCCGTGCAGGCCGACCAGCTCCCGCACCAGCGCCAGGCCGATGCCGCTGCCCTCGTTGGACCGGGACCGGGCGTTCTCGATCCGGTGGAACCGCTCGAACAGCCGCGGCATCTCCTGCGCCGCGACGCCGATGCCGGTGTCGGCGACCGTCACCACGGCCGCGCCGGCCTCGGCGCGCACGGCCACCCTGATGCCGCCGTCGAAGGTGAACTTGAGAGCGTTGCTGAGCAGGTTGAGGACGACCTTCTCCCACATGCCCCGGTCCAGGTGGACCCGCTCCGGCAGAGGCGGGCAGTCCACCGCGAAACCGAGCCCGGCCCGCTCGATCGCGGAGCGGAACACGCTGGCCAGCTCGGCGGTGGTGGCCGCCAGGTCGACCGGCTCGTAACGGGCCTGCATGCGGCCGGCCTCGATGCGGGAGAAGTCGAGCAGCGTGTTGACCAGTTTGCCCAGGCGCAGCCCGTTGCGGTGGACGACCTCCAGTTCCTCGCGGACCTCGTCGTCCGCTCCGGCGAGCTGGACACGCAGGTCCTCCACCGGACCCATGATCAAAGTCAGCGGGGTACGGAACTCGTGGCTGATGTTCGAGAAGAAGGCGGTCTTCGCGCGGTCCAGCTCGGCCAGTTCCTCGGCACGCCGCTGCTGGGCCTGATAGCTGCGGGCGCTGGCGACGCCGGCCGCCAGGTGACCGGCGATCAGCTCGACGAACCCGCGGTAGGCGTCGTCCACCGGGCGGTACCGGTTCAGGCCGGCCACCAGGAAGCCGTACGGCGCGCCGCCCTGCCGCAGCAACGGCACCAGCAGCGCCTGCGTGGGCGGATCGGGCCAGTCCCCGCCGGGCAGGGCGGCGAACGACGGGCCGTCGAGGTCCATCAGGACCGGCTCCCCGCCGGCCAGCCGTGCCGTGGGCCACGTGCCGGCGGCGGCTGCCGGGTGGCCGGCGTCGATGCCGGTGGAGGCCGCCAGCCGTACGCCGCCGTCCTCACCGTCGCGGGGAAACAGGTAGGTGAGGGTGAACGGGAGGTCCCGCAGGTTGTGGCTCAGCTGGTGGCTCGCGAAAGCGAGCATCTCCTGCTGGGTCCGCACCACGCTGGGGTCGGACCCGAGGTCGCGCAGCGTCGCCATCCGCCGCTCGCCGATCACCCGGTCGGTGTCCTCGCTGACCACGCAGAGCATCCCGACGAGGGCGCCGTCATCGTCGCGCAGCGGGCTGTAGGAGAACGTGTGGTACGACTCCTCCGGGTAGCCGGACCGCTCCACGAACAGCAGCAACGCCTCGTCCCAGGTGGCCTCGCCGGTGCGCAGCACGGTGTCGATGCGGGGACCGATGTCGTCCCAGATCTCCGCCCACACCTCGCTCGCCGGCCGGCCCAGCGCCCACGGGTACTTACGGCCCAGCGTGTTGCGGCGGTAGGCGGCGTTGCAGAAGAAGGTGAGGCGCGGCCCCCAGGCCATCCACATCGAGAAACGCGAGGACAGCAGGATGCTCACCGCGGTCCGGAGGCTCTGCGGCCAGGAGCCGGGTGGCCCGAGCGGGGTCGTCTCCCAGTCGACCGCGGCGAGGTCGGCTCCGACCTCGGGATCGGCGGAGAAGTGCGCGGGAGACGGCCGGCGATCACTACCCTTCATCGCGTCCGCTTGTCCCCCTGCAGCAGGCCGTCGAAACCCTCCTGACGTTAACCGTCCGGTCGACCGGCCCGGGAGCGGGGTCAGCCGTCCGGGGGCCGCCTTACGCGGGGCGCGAAAGTGTCGGTGGCGGCTGCTACCTTCTCGGCACTGTTCCGCAAGGCGTCACTACGGCCGAGGGAGTCCACCGTGGCAATCCACGAATATCTGACGACGTTCGCGGGCCTGCCCGTCGTGGCGTTCGACGAGGAACAGCAGACGGTCGACCCGGCCGGCGCGGCCTGGCGCATCGACATGGAGTTCGAGGCCGCCGCGGGCGACCTCGAGGCCGCCCTGGAGCGGCTGCTGGAGCAGACCGCACCGGCCGGCCCGGCCGCGCTGGTCATCGGCGAGTGGGGCTCGGCCTATGAGGACGGGTTCCCGTTCGACCTGCTGGTCCGCAACGCCCCGCGCCTGACGGGGCTGCGCGCGCTGTTCATCGGCGACCTGACCGGCGAGCAGTGCGAGATCTCGTGGATCAAGCAGGGCGACATCACGCCGGTCCTCGAGGCGTTCCCCGCCCTGGAGCGGCTGTGTGTGCGCGGCTCCGACGGCCTGGAGCTCACACCGGTGCGGCACGAGAGCCTGCGCGAGCTGGTCCTGCAGTCCGGCGGCCTGCCGGCCACCGTGGTCCGGGCGGTCGCCGCCTGCGACCTGCCCCGGCTGACCCACCTGGAGCTGTGGCTCGGCGTCGATGAGTATGGCGGCGACGCCCGCGCCGACGACCTCGCGCCGATCCTGGCCGGCCGGTCGCTGCCCGCGCTGACCCACCTCGGCCTGCGCAACGCCGAGATCGCCGAGGAGGTCGCCGCGGCCGTCGCCGCCGCGCCGGTCGTCGCCCGGCTCACCGCCCTCGACCTGTCGCTGGGCGTGCTCAGTGACACCGGGGCGGAGGCCCTGCTGGCCGGGCAGCCGCTCACCCACCTCGAGTCGCTGAACCTCAGCCACCACTTCATGTCCCCCGAGATGGCGCAGCGGGTCGTCGACGAGCTGCCCGGGGTCGCTGTCGACGTCTCCGACCGGCAGCAGGAAGAGGACTGGGGCCGCTACACCGCGGTGTCCGAATAGATGCGTCTCGCCGTCGTCGGAAACCCTTCCAACCGCCGGGTCTCCCTGTTCGCCTCCGCCGTTCTCCACGCCGGGCTGCCCGCCCCCTCCGTCTTTCCGTGGCGTGATGTTCTGGTCTCCGGCCGGGTTCCCGGGCCAGGTGCGCTCGTGCGGATCGACTCGGCCGGGGAGGACGCCGAGGTGGACCTTCTCCTGCGTGAGCTGGGCGGAGGCCGGCCCGGCAGGCCGGCCGAGCACGGCGAGATCCTCGCGACGGCGGCGGCCTTCGCCGGCCTGCGGACGGCTCTGGGCCGCATCCGCGCCGGTGGCGGGGTGTTGCTGAGCCAGCCGGCGGACATCCTGACGATGACCGACAAGCCACGCTGTCACGCGCTGCTGGCCGAGGCGGGGATTCCGGTGCCGCCGGCCCTGCCGGTTTCGGTCGACGGTTACTCGTCGCTGCGCGCGGCGATGGACGACGCGCGGTGGGGCCGGGTGTTCGTCAAACCCGCGCACGGTTCGTCGGCGTCCGGGGTGCTGGCGCTCGCCGCGGCCGGGCGGCGCGTCACCGCGGTCACCTCGGCCGAACTCAGCGACGGCCGGGTCTTCAACAACCTCCGCGTCCGGCGGTACGACGACGAGGCCACGATCCGGGCGATCGTCGACCGGCTGGCTCCCGACGGGCTGCACGTCGAGCGGTGGTTCCCGAAAGCCGCCCTCGACGGCCGGGTCCTCGACCTGCGGGTGGTCGTGATCGCCGGGCGGCCCCGGCACGTGGTGGTGCGGACCAGCCGGTCGCCGATGACCAACCTGCATCTCGGCAACGCCCGCGGCGACGTGGCGGCGGTCCGGGCCGCGGCCGGCGAGCGGGCCTGGGCGGCCGGCATCCAGACGTGCGCGCGGGTGGCCGCGTGTTTCCCGCGCACCCTGCACGTCGGGGTAGACCTGATGTTCGGCGCCGGCTGGCGCGACCACGCGGTGGCCGAGGTGAACGCGTTCGGTGACCTGCTGCCCGGCGTGCTCGCGGACGGCCTCGACACCTACGGAGCGCAGGTGGCCGCGCTGGTGGACGGTTGGGCCGGTGCCGCATGCGCGACCTGATCGGCAGCCACGACCTGCTGTTCGTCACCCTCGACACGCTGCGTTACGACGTGGCGGTGGAGTGCCTGGCCGCCGGGCGCACCCCCCACCTCGCGAAGGTGCTGCCCGGCGGCGTGTGGGAGCGGCGGCACACCCCCGCCACCTTCACCTACGCCGCGCATCACGCGTTCTTCGCCGGGTTCCTGCCGACCCCGGTGACACCCGGCCCGCACGAGCGGAAGTTCGCGGCCCGGTTCGGGGGCAGCGAGACCAGCGGGCCCGGCACCTACGTCTTCGACGCCCCCGACCTGCCGACCGGGCTGGCCGCCGCCGGTTATCACACGGTCTGCCTGGGCGGGGTCGGGTTCTTCAACCCCGCGACGCCGCTCGGACGGGTGCTGCCCGGCCTGTTCGCCGAGGCGCACTGGGAGACGGCTTTCGGGGTGACCGCACCGGACTGTCTCGGCGCCCAGATCGACCGTCTCGCGGCGATCATCGGCGGGCTGCCGGCGTCACGGCCGCTGTTCACGTTCGTCAACGTCGCCGCCCTGCACCAGCCGAACCGCCACTACATCCCCGGCGCCGAGACGGACGACCGGGCGACGCACGCCGCCGCCCTCGAATACGTCGACGGCCGCCTCGACGCCTTGTTCACGCTGGTCAGCGGCCGAGGCCGGCCCTGTCAGGTGATCATCTGCTCCGACCACGGCACCCTCTACGGCGAGGACGGCCACACCGGCCACCGGGTCGCCCACGAGGCTGTGTGGACGGTTCCCTACGCCGATCTCATTCTGGATGCCCGGTGAACCTCGACGACTCGCCCTACCAGGGCTATCTGTACGCGTACCCGCACAAGACCGCCTACCGCCGCCTCGACCCCCGGCCGGCGCTGGAGTCGGTGTGGGCGGACGAGCCGCAGGACTCCCTCTTCGGATACGTGCATCTGCCGTTCTGTGAGATGCGGTGCGGCTTCTGCAACCTGTTCACCCGCTCCAACCCGCCCGCCGAGCAGGTCACCGCCTATCTCGCCCAGCTCCGCCGCCAGGCGGCCGCCGTCCGTGACAGCCTCTCCCCCGCAGCCGCGTTCTCCCGCCTGGCGATCGGCGGCGGCACCCCCACCTATCTGACCGCCGCCGAGCTCGAGGAGCTGTTCGGCATCCTCGACAGCGCGTTCGGCTCCGGCCGGGTGCCACTGTCCGTGGAGACGTCACCGGCCACCGCCACACCGGAGAGGCTCGCCGTCCTGGCCGCGCACGGCACCACCCGGATCAGCATGGGGGTGCAGAGCTTCCTCGACGCCGAGGCCAGAGCCGCCGGCCGGCCACAGCGCCTCACCGAGGTGCACACGGCGCTGCAGTCGATCCGGGACGCCCGCCTCCCGGTGCTCAACATCGACCTGATCTACGGCATCGACGGCCAGACCGCGCGGACCTGGCAGCACTCCCTCGACGAGGCGCTGCGCTGGCGGCCGGAGGAGCTGTACCTCTACCCGCTGTACGTTCGCCCGCTGACCGGGCTGGGCCGGCGCGCCCACGCCCGCGCCGACTGGGACTCCCAACGGCTGGCGCTCTACCGGCAGGCGGTGGAGGTGCTCACCGCCGCCGGATACGTCCGCCACTCGATGCGGCAGTTCCGGCGGGCCGACGCCCCCGTCCCGGACGGCCCCGACTACTGCTGCCAGGACGACGGCATGGTGGGCCTGGGGTGCGGCGCCCGGTCCTACACCACCGGCCTGCACTACTCGTTCGACTACGCCGTCGCCGTCCCCGGGGTCAGGGCCGTCATCGACGACTACCTGTCCCGGCCCGCCGGGGACTTCCGGTTCGCCGAGTTCGGATTCCCCCTCGACGGGCTCGAACAGCGCCGCCGCTGGCTGCTCAAGTCCCTGCTGCGGGCCGACGGCGTGGACGCCGCCGCCTACCGGGACCGTTTCGGCAGCGGCCACACCGACGACTTCCCGCAGCTCGCCGAGCTGGTCGACCGTGGCTGGCTGGACGCGCGCCGGACCATGCTCACCCCGGCCGGCCTGGAGCAGTCCGACGCCGTCGGACCGTGGCTGGTCTCCGGCCGGGTCCGCGAGGCGATGGGGGCGTACGTCGCCCGATGACACCCACCGACGATCTGTACGTGCTCTATCGAGGGCCGCTCGCGAGCTGCAACTACGACTGCCCGTACTGCCCGTTCGCGAAGCGGGTCGACCCGCCGGAGCTGCTGCGCGCCGACCGGGCCGACCTCGAACGGTTCGCCGGCTGGGTGGAGGCCACCACCGACCGCCGGCTGTCGGTGCTGTTCACCCCGTGGGGCGAAGGGCTGACCCGCTCCTGGTACAGGGACACGATCGTCCGCCTGTCTCACCTGCCGCACGTGGCGCGGGTCGCGATCCAGACCAACCTGGCCGCCCGCACCGGCTGGCTCGCCGAGGCGAACCCGCGGGTCGCGGCGTTGTGGGCGACCTACCATCCGGGTCAGGTGCGGCGCGAGACGTTCCTCGACCGCTGCCGTGACCTTCTCGCGCGGGGCGTCCGCTTCTCGGTGGGAGTCGTCGGGCTGCCCGAGCACCACGACGAGGCCGTGGCGTTGCGGGCCGCCCTTCCGCCCGCGGTCTACCTGTGGGTCAACGCCGCCGACGGCCACGTCTACACCGGGGAGGAGGAGCGCCGCTGGACCGCCCTGGACCCGCGGTTCGGCGACAGCGTCCGCCCGCACGCGTCGCTCGGCCTGCCGTGTCACGCCGGGGAGACCGCCATCTCGGTCCTCGGGGACGGCACGGTGCGCCGCTGCCATTTCATCCCGGCCCCGATCGGCAACCTCTACGACGGGACCTGGCGGGCGGCTCTGCGTCCGCGGGCCTGCACCAACTCCCTCTGCGACTGCCATATCGGCTATGTGCATCTGAAGTCGCTGCGCCTCCGCGACGTCTACGCCGACGGTCTCCTCGAACGCATTCCCGTCGCGTGGCCCCTCCCTTCATCCGCACTTCCACTCCCGATCGTGGCGGCGCGCTGTCCGGGTGCGCATCCCCCACCACCGGCCCGGAGCCGGCCGGCATGACCGCGGGCTCCGGCGGAGAAGGGACCATCGGATGATCAAGGTGCCGGAAGAGTTCGCGCGGTGGCGCACCCGGGTCGACGGGGAAGCCGGCCGGGAATGGTTGCGGTCGCTTCCCGCGCTGGTGGAGCGGCTGGCCGCGCGATGGGACCTCACCGTCGACGACGCCGAACCGCTGCACGGTGGACTCGGGCTGGTGGTGCTGGCCCGTCGCGAGGGGCAACGACTGGCGCTGAAGCTGAGCCGCCCGGGCGGGCCCGTCACGGACGAGGTCGCGGCATTGCGGGCGTGGGACGGCCGCGGGGCGGTGCACCTGCTGGACGCCGAGCCGGAGGCGGGCGCGCTGCTGCTGGAACGGCTCGACCACACCCGGTCGCTACGCGTGCTGCCCCTGTGGGAGGCCGCGGAGATCGCCGGTGCTCTGATCCGTACGCTCGCCGTAGCCCCTCCCGCGGGGCTGCGCACCCTGACCGAGATCGCCGCCGGGACAGCGGACCACCTGACCCGGCGCCAGCAGGCTCTCGGCGACCCGGTTCCGGCACGGTGGATGCGAATGGCCCTGCGGTACGCGAGTGAGCTCCCGTCAGCCGGCGACCAGGCGCTGGTGCACGCCGACCTGCACTACGGCAACGTGCTGGCCGGGACACGGCAGCCGTGGCTCGCCACCGATCCTCGCGCTGTCCAGGGCGTTGCCGAGTATTCGGTGCCTGAACTGATGTGGACCCGTGCCGACGAGATGCACACGCACGCCGACGTGCGCCGCCTGCTCGACCTCATCGTCGCGGCCGCGGAACTGGATGCCGGACTCGCGTACGGCTGGGTCGTCACCCGCTGCGTCGATTACTGGCTGTGGGGCCTCGAACGCGGACTCACCGTCGACCCGGCCCGTTGCGAGGCAATCCTCGGCGCCCTGATCCCCGGATCACGGTGGGCGCGCTGACCGCGCTGGTGTGGTGATCTCCCACCCGATCGGTCATCGGTGCGGACGCGATCGTCCTGATCCGCGGTTGGGAAGGGTGTTGATGTCCGTCGTCACCGACTGATCATCGACACCCTTCACCTTTGACGCCGACCGCCCACCGGGCATCGCAGTCGACGCGTGTACAGCCGTTGTGCACCTCGAGTGGCTGAGCAGTTACGGGAATACTCGTCTCAGCTCGGGATGACCGGCCGGCCGTACGGGTCGAGCGGGTAGGTGGCTCCGCCGCCCGCCGGGTAGACGCGGTGGCAGCCGCGTAGCCCCGGGTACCGGGCGTACCCGGGAGGACAGGGCGCGAGCCTCGGCCGGGCCGGTTGCATGTACGGGGAGACGGGCCGCGGCGGATAGGCGGGCCGGGCCGCCGGGTAGTAGGGCTCCACCTGGTTGGGGTAGTAGCCCGGGTAGACCGGTCGTGGCTGGACGGGCTGCGTCTGCTGATAGACCGGCGGGGCGGGCTGAGCGGGCGGGGCGGGCTGAGCGGGCGGGGCGGGCTGAGCGGGCGGGGCCGGCCTGCCGAGGGTGCCCGACTGCGGCGGAGCCGGTTGTCCGAGGGTGCCCGGTTGCCGCTGGACGGGCGCCGGCTCGGCTGGAGGCGCGGGCGGGTTGTTCTCGGTCTCCAACTTTTGGCCCAGATAGTCGAGAGGCGCGTTGCCGACGTTGGTGGCCAGCTCGTTCCCCTCCTTCAATACCTTGACACCTTTCGATGTAGTGTCCACGGCTTGCTTGCAGGCTTGGCCCAGAAGGCCGCCACCGCAGGGGCCAGCGGGTGTCGCGGCAGCCGGCCCCGCTCCGATCGCCGCGCCCGCGAGGAGGCCGATTCCGGCCGCCAACGCCCGGGTCAACGTGTTCATGGTGGTCCGCCTTTCGGGGTGGGTAGTTCCTCCGGATGGCAGTCCACCACCTGTTTTCGGGCGTCGTTTCACATTCGGTGAGGGGTCGGCCGTTCAGCCATGCTGGGATCGGCTGAACGGGTTGCCACCAGGGGGCCAGGCCGTGGGCCCGCGACCGGGCCCGACACACTCAAGCGGCTCATCTCCGGAGCGGGGCCGTCGGCCACGACGAAGCGGATCCCCTTCGAGACGCCGCGGTCGGCGAGGCGATGCGCGACGGCGACGGCCGGCTGACGCCCCCTACCACCCGCCGGCGAGATCGGACGGGTATCGAGGTTACCGGGCCATACCCGTCGCCGGGCGTGCCTCTCCGCCCGCAACGGGGAACACCCACGGAGAACGCGGGTCAGGTCTGGACCAGCGGCCGGTATTCGTCGCCGGTGAGGCCGAAGGTCCAGGCCACGCCCTCGCGGGCGGTACGGGTCCGTGGTGGGACGCGCAGCCAGTAGACGCGGCTGGTGCCGTCGGGCTCCGGCGTGGAGTTGACCACCTCGACCATGACCAGAGGCTCGTCGCCGGGAAGGTCGAGCCACCACAGGGTGCCTGTCTCGTCGGAGCCCATGTCGCGGGCGCCGGCCTCGCGCAGATAGCGCTCGTAGCCGAAGTGCTCCAGCATCACGCGACGGATCTCGGCGTTCTCCTCCCGGCGGATGCGGTCCACCGTCAGAGCCGGCAACTCGGCGGCCAGCGAGACCGGGATGGGCATGCCGCGCCAGGCCCACAGGCCGTAGCCGTCGGGGAACTCCATGGCCGCGCCCTCACCGCGGTGCAGACGGCCGACGTTGTCACGGGCCAGCGACACCGGACGGTCGGTCAGCACGGCGGCCCGCTCGTTCGCCCACCACCAGCCGGCGTGCCGGGCCACCTCGGCGAGGCCGGTCAGGCCGGCTGTCAGCCCGGCGCCCGGGCAGAGACGGTCGGCGGCCTCGAAGGTGGACAGCCAGGTGCCGTCATGCTGGCCGTAGATGGCGTCGAGCACCGGCACGCGCACCGCGCGGCCGTCGTCGCCCGGGAAGTCGGTGGCCAGGTCTTCGCCGAGCCGCAGGCGCAACCGGGCGGCGAGCTGGTCCATCACCAGCACCCACGAGCGGCGGCCGGCGGCGGCGGTGAGCTGGGCCCAGCCGTCGGCGCCGAGGATCTCCACGGCCGCCTTACGAGCGGCCGCCCACGGCTCGGTGCGCACCTGGCGGCGCAGCGACCGGCCGGCGGTCTCACCCGGGAGCCGGCCTTGGCCGCGCAGCTCGGCGTGCACCTCGACGAACCAGGCCGGGGCGTCCGGGCCGGGCGCGGCGGCTCCGGACAGCAGCGCCACGGCCGCCGCGCCGGCGCGGGGCGAGCCGAACCAGTAGATCCGCTCGGGCGCCGGGGCTCCGGCCAGCCGGTATGCCTCTCGCACCCCCGCCTCGGCGGCCGGGCGATCGGCGGCGCCGGTCTCGACCGCGGCGGCCAGCCACTGGTCCTCGACGGCCGCGGCCATCGCCTCCTGAGCGTGACTCAGCTTCATTTCCCACTCCCCCACAGTCCGCGTTCGGCTCACTCATGACCGGCTCGACAACGAGCCGCCGACATCCCACCCGCGCCCACACCACACACCGCCGGCGCGATGACGAACGGCCGTAACCCACTCCGCGACCCCGCTCGGTCGCCGTCACCTCGATGACGGACGGCGGAACTGTCAGTCCGCGACCGCGCGGAAGGCGCGGCATGGCTCGGCCGGCGCCGGCGCATTACGTCCGTCAGTCCGCGACCGCGCGGAAGGCGCCCGGGATGTACTCCCGCTGGCGGATCACCCGATAGTGACCGGACGGCAGCGAGATCGGCCCGTGCTCCTCGTGAGTCACCCGGCCGTGCCCTGGCACGTCGAGGAACATCCGCTCCGGATCGTCGAGGTCGGCGATCAGCCGCAACCCCGGCCCGCCGACGACGTGGGCGTGACCGGTCGCCTCGCCGCGCGCCAGCACCATCCGCCCGCGCCGGTCGCGGGGAACCGGCGCGCACGCCGGCACCTCGGCCTGCGCCACCGGAATGATCAGCACGTCGCCCTGCCGGTACATCGGACCTCCCGAAGAGTTCGACCCTGTCGCGCCCCGGACGCTACCGACGGGGTATGACACTTTCGGCCGACCCTCGCCCGACCTGGGCGAAAGCCGTCAGCCGGCGGCCCGGGAGAAAGCACGCCAGGCCAAAGCCGGGCGAAGCCGTCAGCCGGCGGCCCGGGAGAAAGCACGCCGGGCCAGAGCCGGGCGAAGCCGTCAGCCGGCGGCCCGGGGCGAGACCAGGCCGGACTCGTAGGCGATGACCACCAGTTGCGCGCGGTCCCGGGCGTGCAGCTTGGTCATCGCGCGGTTGATGTGGGTCTTGGCGGTCACCGGGCTGATCACCATGCGGGCGGCGATCTGATCGTTGGCCAGGCCCCGCGCGGCCAGGACGACCGCCTCCCGCTCCCGGTTCGTCAGCTGGCTCAGGACGGCGGCGGTGTCCGCGGGCGGCGGCTGGGTGACGTACCGGTCGATCAGTTTGCGGGTGATCGAAGGCGCGAGCAGCGCGTCTCCGCGCGCGGCGACCCGGACGGCGTGCAGGAAGTCCTCCGGCTCGATGTCCTTGACGAGGTAGCCGGCCGCTCCGGCGCGCAGCGCGTCGAAGACGTACTCGTCGAAGCCGTAGTTGGTCAGGATCACCACGTGCACCCCGGCCAGGGCCGGGTCCGCGGCGATACGGCGGGTCGCCTCGATGCCGTCGACCAGCGGCATCTGGACGTCGAGCAGCGCGAGGTCGGGTAGGTGCCGCCGGGCCAGGTCGACGGCCTCGCCGCCGTCGGCGGCCTCGGCCACCACCTCGATGTCGTCCTCGGCGTCGAGCAGGGCGCGGAACCCGCTGCGGATGAGCGGCTGGTCGTCGGCGAGCAGGACACGGATCACGGCACCCGCTCCACGGGCAGTTCCGCCTCGACGGTGAAGCCACCCTCGTCACGCGCCGACGCGCGCAGCCGCCCGCCGAGGGCCGTCACCCGTTCCCGCATGCCGAGCAGGCCGACGCCGGGCACCGGCTGCGACTCGGGAGTGGCCCGGCCGTCGTCGTCGACCCGCACGGCGACCGCGCCGGGGCGGTAGTCGATCCGGACCGACGCGGTCGCGGCCGCCGCGTGCCGGGCGACGTTGGTCAGTGACTCCTGCACGATCCGGTAGGCGGTGCGGTCCACGGTCGCGGGCACGCCGGCCCGGTCGCCCTCGATCGTGCACGTCGCGTCCAGCCCGGCCGCCCGGGCCCGCTGCACCAGATCGGGGATCTGCGCTATCCCGTACCCCGGTGTCTTGTCGTCGTCGCGCAGTGCCTCCAGCGTCGCCCGCAGCTCCCGGGCCGCTTCGCGGCCGGCGTCGCGGATCGCCAGGAGCACGTCCGGCACCGGTTCACCCTTCTTCCGAGCGAGGTGTACGGCCACCTCGGCCTGCACCTTGATCACCGAGATCTGGTGGGTCAGTGAGTCGTGCAGTTCCCGGGCGATGTGCAGGCGCTCCTCGTCGGCGCGGCGCAGGGCGCTCTCCTCCCGGGTGCGCTCGGCCTCGTCGGCCCGGCGCTCGGCCTGGCGCAACGCCTCGCCCGCCGCGCCCGCGGCGATCAGCCAGGCCAGTTCCAGGACGCTCCGGGACCGCTGGAACACGTCGTCGAAGCCGGCGAGCATCGCGGTGAGCGGCAGGGCCACCAGCATGGCGACGCTGGTCGCCACGGTCGCGGCGAGGCGCCCGGCACGGACCGCCGCGTAGACCGCGACCAGGTAGGCGACGGCGAACACCGGGAAGCCGGCGGCCTGGTAGCCGACCGCACAGACTCCGGTGACGATCAGGACGGCGACCGGAGCGATCCGGCGTACGGCCAGAGCCAGCCCACCGGCGGCCAGCAGCGCGTAGCCGAGCGCCTCGGGCCCCGCGCCGGAACGCTCCCCGGAAAGCCCGTTCACCAGCAGGATCGCCGCCACGCCGACGGCGATCGCCCCGTCCCGCAGATCGATCCGTCCACCACTCATGCGGGCACCCTAACGCCGACGGCGGCCGCGGCGAGTCGTGCGGATGTGGGCGTGCGCGTCTACCACGGACGCGGTAGACGCGGTGTTCCTGCCACGCCCGCGGCAGTGTCAGGTGTCCACGCCTGTACGACGCGGCCGGGCCGGTGCGGCAGACACGATCGGTCCACAACAATCCGAACAACCGGAGGAAATCGTGTCCACCTTCACCCCTGAACGTCTCATCGGCGCCGTGGCCGCGCTGGCGGCCCTGGCCGGAGTGATCGCCGGCGTCCTGGCACTGACCCGCCCCGCCCGGCGGCGGCCGATGATCGCCCTGGTGACGGGTGTGTTCGGCATCGTGGTCGGCGGGCTGGTGGTGGTGACCGCCGACGGTGGTCCCGGCACCGGCAACGGCATCGTCGGCGGGTGGGCGGCCGTCGTGCTCGGTCTGATCGCCACCGCCATGGGAGGCCTCACGATGTCGCGCCCCGGCCGGCTCACCCGACGTTGAGCTTGGCGACGGTGGTCACCTCGCCACCACGGATCGTCAGCAGAGCCGGGGACAGCTGATCGTCGTCGAAGGCCGTCACGAATTCCTGGAACGGGACCGGGCACGTGCCCGCCCGAGTCTGCGGGTCCGTGCATCTCGCCGGGTCCGGCCGGAAGTCGAGGTATCTCCGCTCGGCGGCGAGGGGCAGAGCGACCTTGATACCGCTGCGCACCGACACGTACCTGCTCGCGCACTTCGGGGTGTTCTCCGGCAGTCCGGATCGGCGGCAGTACTCCGCTCCGGTGATGAACTCGGCCTGTTCGGCGATGGTGACCCGGCCCTTGTCGTAGACCATGTCGGTCTCCACGGTGAGGGTCGCGTCACCGGTCACGAAGGCGGGCACGGCGGGCGCCTCCGGGTTCGTGCCGGAGCGCAGCCGGGCATCGGTGAACGTCACCACCGCCCGGCCACCGGGCGGGGCGGTCGCGCCCAGCAGTACCCGCCCACTGACCAGGCTGTTCTCCTCCAAGGAGCCGCTCAGCACGGGAGCGCCGTCGATGCGGACGGCGGCCTTCCGCTCATCGACGATCACCTGGACCAGGTGGGCCGCGCCGATCGTGGTGGCGCGGCGCTCCGAGGCGATCGGAACGTCGCCGCCGCCACCGGTCGAGGCGAGCAGGCGAACCTCCTCCGGGCAGACGTCGACCCGGTAGGCGTCGGTGCCGGCCTCCTTCTCGACCCTGGCCCGGAACCAGATCGACGCGCAGGAGCGGTCGCTGCCGAGCTTCGCCCGGACGCTGAGATTCTGTGTGGGCGGGAAGACGGTTTTCAGGAAATCGCCGCACGTCATCTCGCTCGACGCCTTCGCGGTGACCCGGAGTCCGTCCTGGTAGGTGCACGAACCCTGGTCGGCGGACGCGTCGACGAAGAAGGAGTCCGACGTCAACGGGTCGAAGATGGCCGGCCCGGCGACGACCGGCGCGGCGGCAGGCGTGGTCGCGGTCACCGGCGGCGCGTCCCGGTCGCCCCGCTCGCGCAGGGCCGCGCCGGCGCCCGCCGCGGCCACCACCGCGGCGGCGGTCACCGCGCCGATGAGGGCGACGTTGCGGCGGCGGCCGCGCTTGCGGGCGCCGGTCTGGTAGCGCCCGGACTGCTGGGCCGCCTCGGCCGAGCGCCGCAGGCTCGCAGGCAGCGGCGGCGCGCTCGGCGCACCGGAGACCAGCAGCCGGTCGAGCAGTTCCGGCGCGGTCGGCCGGTTCTCCGGCTCCTTCTCCAGCGCCGCGGTCACCAGCTCGGCGAGGTACGGCGGCAGGTCACCGATCCGTGGTGGCTGGGTGAGGATCCGCGCCGCGGTCACGGCCGGGCTGTCCCCGCCGAACGGGGTCCGGCCGGTGCCGGCGTACGTCACGACCGCGCCCCAGGCGAACACGTCCACCGCGGGCGTGAGCAGCCGGTCGGTCTCCGGGTCGAGGCGTTCCGGAGCCATGTACGCCAGCGTCCCGACCACCTCCTGGGCCCGCGTGTGAAAGCTGGTCGGCTCCAGGGGCCGGGCGATCCCGAAGTCGATCACCTTGGGGGTGCCGAGGGCGAACAGCACGTTGCGCGGCTTGAGGTCCCGGTGGATCACTCCGGCGCCGTGGATCGCGGCCAGTGCCGCCGCCACCCCGACGGCGACACCGTGCAGGCTGCCGCCGGTCAGCGCGCCCTGGTCGGCGACGACCTCGTTCAGGCTCGGCCCGTCCACGTACTCGACGACGAGGTAGGGGGTGACGTGGTCCGGGTCGGCGTCGAGCACCTCGGCCGTGCAGAACGGCGGGACCTCCCGCGCCCGGTTCACCTCGCTGCGGAAACGGGCCCGGAACTCGGCCTCGTGCGCGTACTCCGACCGGATGATCTTGACCGCCACCAGCCGGCCGCCGGGATCCTCGGCGAGGTAGACCGACCCCATGCCGCCCTCACCGAGCCGGGACAGCGTCCGGTATCGCCCGATGGACCGCGGGTCGGTGGGCCGCAGGGGATTCGCCACGGGGTGACAAACTACCGGGGACCAGCCGGAGGTGGGGCGTGGCCATCAGCACAGCCGTGTGGGCGGTCGCCGGACGGCGCCTGGCCTGCGCCGCGGGCACCGTCGTCGGTGACCGTTATCACGCCAACTTCGACGTGCTGCACCTCGATCCCGGGCGGCCGCTCGCGGTCGTGGCCGACGGCATGGGCGACAGCGAAGGCAGTGCGGTCGCCAGCCGTACCACCGTGACCGTTTTTGCCCGGGAAGCGGCGACCGCGAGCGGACCGGCGGCCTTGCGCGCGGCGGTGGCCGAGGTGCAGCGGACCGTCCGCGCCGCGGGCCGGAACCTGCCCGGGCTCACCGGCTGCACCCTGACCGCTTTCGCCGGTGACGGCGAGGGCGGGGCGTGGCTGGTGCAGCTCGGCGACTCGCGGGCCTACCGGATCCGCGACGGCATCCTGGAGCTGCTCACCGCCGACCACACCGCGGCCTGGCTCGGTGTGCTGAACGGCTGGTACCGGCCCGACTCACCGGAGGGATACCTGGCCCGGCACCGCCTGACCCGCTTCGCGGGCCATCCCGGCATGCCGGAACCCGACCTGCTCAACATCAGCCTGCGCCCGGGCGACCTTCTTCTTCTGTGTACGGACGGAGTCTCCGACCAGATCGACGACCGGACCCTGGCCGACCTGCTGACGGCGGAGAAGGAGCCCGCCGCGACGGTCGAGCGGGTGCTCGCGCGGACTCTGGCCGCCGGTGGCGCCGACAACGCCACGGCCGTCGTCATCCGCGTGGGGTGACCGTTCTCATCCTCCCGGGCATTCATTCGCGCGGGCGGTGACGGACCCTCATCCGCGCGCGCTGACCCGGTGCAGTACGAGCAGGCCGCCGATGCCGGGGACCAGGCCGAGCAGTCGAGTGCCCGCCCCGAGGCCCGGGCGGCGCAGCGTCAGGATCACCACGAACAGGTAGGCGCAGCCGTGCACCGGGCCGCCGAGCGAGGTGATCGCCGGAACATGGGCGGTGGCCAGGTTGAGCAGCAGGACGGCCAGCGAGACGAACTCCGCCCACGACGCGGCCTCCAGCGGGCGTCCCGAGATCCGCACGGTCAGGATCCCGTCGTGGAGCCGGGACGGATGATCATCAGCACCGTCACGGTGGCCCACAACAGGTTGAAGACGCCGGTGACCATGCCGAGACGGGCCGGTGGAGTCGGTGTTCCCGCCAGCGTGCGCTCCTGTCCGGGAAGGATCACCAGGCCGAGCAGGAGCGCCGCGACCGCGGTGAGACCGATCGAGGTGATCAGCCATGCGTCGCCGAGCACACCGAGGCTGCTGGCGGTGGCCAGGCCGAACACCGGGACGGCCACGCCGATCAGGCTGTAGACGCGGCAGATGCGGTGTAGCAGGGCGAGCCGGGCCCGGTCGCCGACGGTGGCCGAGGGAGCGAGGACACGACGGGTCACCGCGGGGAACATGCTGGCCGCGACGGTCACCGGGCCGATCGCGACGATGGCGGCGAGCACGTGCAGGGAGAGCAGGAACTTTGTCACGCCGGGGACGTTAGAGGCGTGATCGGCGCCGGAGAACTGGCTGGATTGCCCACCTGCAACGGATTCTGGCCAAAGCAGTCTCGTAGGGTGCGACGCATGCACACGATCGCCGTCCTCGCCCTGGACCGGGTCATCCCGTTCGATCTGTCGACGCCGATCGAGGTGTTCAGCCGGGTCCGGCTGGCCGACGGCTCCACGCCGTACCAGGTGCGGATCTGCGCGGCGACCGAGAACGTCGACGCCGGGGCGTTCACCCTGCGGGCGCCGTGGGGACTGGAGGCGCTGCTCGACGCGGACACCATCATCCTGCCGGGGTGCGCAGAACCGGGCGTAGCCGTACCAGAGACCGTTCTTGATCATTTGCGGAAGGCCGCCGGAGGCGGCGCCCGGATCGCCTCCATCTGCGCCGGCGCGTTCATCCTCGCCGCGACCGGCCTCCTCGACGGGCTGCGCGCCACCACCCACTGGCTCGCCGCCGCCCAACTCGCCGAGGATCACCCGGAGACCGAGGTCGACCCGAACGTCCTCTACGTCGACAACGGCCAGTTCCTCACCTCGGCCGGCGCCGCCGCCGGCCTGGACCTATGTCTGCATCTGATCAGGCGAGACCACGGTTCGGCGGTCGCCGCCGACGCGGCCCGCCTGTCGGTGATGCCGCTGGAACGCGAGGGCGGCCAGGCCCAGTTCATCGTGCCCGGCCACCCACCGGCGCCGCGCGGCTCCGGCCTGGAGCCGCTGCTGCGCTGGATGCAGGAGAACACCAGCGCCGACCTCACCCTCGGCGACCTGGCCGCGCGGTCCGGGATGAGCGTCCGCTCACTGAACCGGCACTTCCGCGAGCAGACCGGCACCACTCCCCTGCAATGGCTGTTCAGGGCCCGTGTCCGCCGGGCGCAGCACCTGCTGGAGAGCACTGACCAGCCGGTCGAGACGATCGCCGGTCAAGTCGGGTTCGGTTCGCCGACCGCGTTCCGGGAACGCTTCAAACGCGTCGCCGGAACCAGTCCACACGCCTACCGGTCCACCTTCCGAGGCCGAAACTGATCGAGATGCCCCCGACGTGCCCTCGGCGGGCCGGGCTCGCTCTCCTCAGCCGAAGATCGATGACACCCACTCGGGGTGGTCGATGAACGGGTTGCGGTTGCGCTGGTAGTTGGAGTAGATCACCTGGTTGCGGGTCCTCTCGGCGGCATCCGGCGGGTCCTGCGCGTTCCACGCCACCAGGGTGGAGAGCTTGCCGAGGTACGGGACGCCGCCGTTGCCGGTCACGTTGTTGACCTCGAGGTTCGCCCAGGAGTCGTCGCCCTCGTAACGCACCGCCATGTAGAAGACCATGCGGGCCACGTCGCCCTTGACGGCGGCGCGCGGCTCCCACGAGTCGGAGTCGGCATAGTTGCCGGAGGCGCCGGAGACCGCGCTGCCACCGTTGTCGAAGTCCAGGTTGCCGCGCAGAGCGTTGACCGTGACGTCCTCCGGCCGCAGGTGGTGCAGGTCGGTGCCGGGCCCCGCGCTGGTGCCGAAGTCTCCGTGCGACTGCGCCCACACGTGCTCGCGGTTCCAGTTGCCGCTGCTGCCACCGTTGAGCGACTTGGACCGGCTGAGCCCGGAGTACAGCAGCTTCACGTTCGACGGGTTCGCCGGATCCTGGTCGGTGACCTTGAGGGCTTCCCAGACCGCGTCGTACGACAGTTTGGTCGTCCCGGTCGAGATGATGGTGTGCAGCGCCGATTTGAGCCTGGGGCCGGACTTGCCGATCGCGGCCGCGTAGTAGGCGTCGGTGCTGCTCGACGTCGTCGGGGAGGCGGTGGCCGTGGCCGTGGCCGTCGGGCTGGTCGTGGCGGCGGCGCCGAGGGTCATCGCGGCCGGCGACTTGAGGCCCGGGTGCGAGAAGTACGCGGTCAGCGTGCCGGTCACGGTGAGCTGCTTGCCGATCAGCGACGGATTGCTCAGCAGCCCGAACGACGACCGGTATGAGCTGGTGATCTGGACGTACAACATCCGGGCCGTGCTGGTCTCGGTCCTGCTGTCGGCGATGGCCAGAGCGGTGTCGCCGGTGAAGGAGCTGAACTTGACCGTGTTGGCGGCGGTGGGCTCGCCGACGATGTACCCGGCGACGGTACCGGTGCCGCTCTGCCCGCTGATCGCCTGAGCGACCGTCAGCGGCGCCGCGGCGGCCGCCGAGGGCGCGATGGCCACGGCGACGAAGGCGGCCAGGAGGCCGACGAGGGCGGGCATGGTCAGCGCGACGATGCGCCGATGACGAGTCGGACCGGGCATGGAGGGCTCCGTTCGCCTACCTGTATAGACAGGGATCAGTGTGAGTGAGCGGTCCGCCGCCGGGTCCATACCAATTCGGTCATACGCGCTGCCGGAACGGCCGGCTCTGCCGGCCGTTCCGCGTGGTTCCCAAGGTGGCCGCTGTCTCCTCGGCCGTGTCCCGCTTCACCGCTTCGCCGTGCGCGTCGCCGCGATGCCCACGGACGGCTCCTACTTCACGGTGCGAGGAACGCCGCCAGCGCGTCGGCGGTGAACGCGGCACCCTTGTCCGACATGTGGAGCAGGTCGTCGCAGTACAGGCCGAGGCTGTTGTCCGACGTCGGCGAGACCTGCCGGGCCGCGAGATCGAAGTAGGCGACCCCGCTGCCCCCGCCGTGCCCACCGGTGTCCTCGGCCGCGATCTCCCGCCAGGCTTCGGTGAAATGTGCGAAGTCCTGCGCACGCCGGTCGGCGGTGACCCGCGGCGGCCCGTAGACGACGAACGACGGATCGGTGTCGGTATGTGCCCGCACCGCCGCGATGATCGTCTGAAGGTTCTCCTTCATCACGGCGGCGGGCACACCGATCCGCCAGTCGTTGACGCCCAGTTGCAGGATCACCAGATGTGGCCGGACGGTCCGCAGCCGGGGCGCCCAGGCGTCCACACCGGAGGCGAAGTCACCGCTGGTCCGGCCGCCGTGTCCACCGTTGTACAGGTGGATTCCCCGGTCGGCGTCGCCGTCGAACGTGGCGAACCCGTGAATCCGGGCGCCGGGGTCCAGGCAGGTGACCACGATCGTGTGACGGCCCGGAGCCAGGGCGGACGACGTCCACTGCGCGTCCCTGCCGACCGGCGCGCCGCCGCCGACCGAGGCGGCCACGGTGACACCGTCGACGGTCACCGAGAACCTGCCGCTACCGGAGATCGAATACCACACCTGCGCGCTGGTGCCGATGAACGCGTAGGTCAACGTCTGCCCGGCCCCGGTCAGGTCCACGGCCTTCAGCCCCCAGCCGGCGGTCTTCGACCTGGTCCCGCCGCCGTGCGAGACCACCGGCCACCATTCGGGCGTACCCCACGCTGCCACGTAGTTGTCCCCACCGGAGGCGCCGGCCACCGGAAACATCGACCGCAGGTTCTCCACGAGCACGTGCGCGTAGCCCCGGCCGAGCCCGGTCGCGCCCACACTCTCGCTGCTGGAGGACCCCAGAACGGCGATCACCGCGGGCGCATAGCGCCGGTTCGCCAGGGCGGCATGCCAGCTGAGCAACGGCAGCGCCGCGGCCGGGGCGGCGGCGCTGGCCGGCCCCGCCGTCGCCGTCGCGACGGCCAGGCCGCCGGCGAGCAGCCCTCCCGCGCGTATGAACGATCGACGATCCGTCACGTTTCCCCCCGGGTCGGTGACAGCGAACCCCCGCTACATCGCCGGGCTTCTCTTCGCACCATCCGACCAGACCGGCGCAAGGCCCGCCCGGCGTCGCCACCACCAGGTGACAAGCACGCCCACCAGGGCGCCGACGGTGGCCAATGCCATGTCCTTGTGGGCGTCCCACATGTCGCCCTGCTGGCCGTTGTAGGCCTCAGCATCACCCGGCGCCAGCGTCAGAGCGATCCCCCACTCGAACAGTTCGTAGAGCGCACTGGTCGACAGCACCGCCTCAACGGCGATCAACGGCGCCCACCGGCTACGCACCGCCCGGACGATCACCGGACCGAAGCAGATCCCATAGGCCAGGTGAACCAGCCGGTCGAAGTGATTGCGTTCCCACCCCGCCACCTCCGACAGCCGCACCCCCAGAAGCACTTCGGTCCACTGGTCGTAGGGAACGTAGGAATACATCCACCGCGCCGCCACCGAGTGCAGGCTCAAAAAGATCAAAATCAAGACGATCGAGGGGTACGGCAGAGCCCGCCACCGGTGCACGAACAGCAACGCCACCAGTCCGATCACCGTCAGCGAGTGGTGCATGGCCTGCTCGGCGGGATGCGGTGGCCACCACCAGGAGGCAGCGAGCAACACGAAGAACCCGGCCAGCGTCCACCGGAGGCGGCGATCATTCACGATCGGCGATCTTAGCCAGCGGCGTCACCACGCTCCGCCGAACTGCCACCGACCAGCAGCGTCGCCGCGGGCCCAGAAGCCCTCACCCGCCGCCGCGACCGCTCGCACCGTTCCCCACAGAACCGGCCCCACCGCCACCGGCCCGCAACCGCCGCTGCCTTCGCCCTCCCACAGGGGGCGGGGCACCCAGCCGCCATCACCGGGCTCGCCCACACGCCGCAGGGCAGTTCCGGTTGTCTACCGGTGGGCTTCACCCGCGCACCTCATAAGGGACTCTGTTGGCGAATTCTGAAGTAGACGCTCGCCCCGGCATGATCTCCTTTGATCATGCCGGGGCGAGCGTCGTGGAGGTTGGGGTGTCGCTGCGTCCGATGGACCTGTGTGAGGTTCCGGAACTGACTGCTCGTGTTGCCCGGACCGCGTTCCCGTCCGGGACCGCCGCGATGCGGGTGCGGGACGCCCTGAGGACGATCTTCACCGACGACATGTCCCGCGCCGCACCTGGGGTCAGTCCTGGGGCTTCGCGTTGGACGGCTGCTCGGTGTTGGCGGCTCGCACACTGCTCCACAGCGTGTCGTACCAGCGGTCGGGCGCGGCTGCCGGGGCGGGTTCCGCCACTTGCGAACCGGCACTCTCCTCGTCGCCCATGACTACCAGAGGTGTCTCACCCGGGCGCACGTAGTACTGCTGCCGGGCCATGATCCGCACGTACTCCGGATCGTGCCACTTCTCCAGTTGCTTTGCCGTTTCGGCGATCTTGGCCCGCTGCGCGGCGGCCGACTGCTTCATCTCGGCGATCTGGGACTCCTGCTCCAGATACATCCGCAGAGGGTACGTGTAGGCGAGCGCCAGCGTGATGACGAGCGCGATCAGGATGGTTGCCCGGCTGGTCAGCGCGGGGGGCCGGTGAGCATCGGTGCGTTCGGCGGCGGTGCCGCCGGATGAGGAGCCACGGGGGGTACGGCGGGCGAACGGCGCCCGGACCGGACCGGTGTTCCGCGCGCGGGACGGGGTGTCGCGGGTGCGTGCGGTGGTGTCGCGGGTGCGGGCCGGGACGGCACGGCCATCGGCACCGGCGCGGCGGCGGCTCGGGCCTTGGCCGCTCGGCGTGCGGCGTTCCGTCATCTCCGTCCTCCCCGCTAGCCGGGCCGGTCATGACACCCGCCGGGAAACCTAGTCATCCGCGGCAGAAGACCACAGTGATCTTGGGACTAGTCCCAGTAGTTGAACAGGCCCTCGCCTAACGTCTGGGGCTGCCAGTAGCGCATGTCGTATTGGCTGATCCGTGGCCACTTCGCTGCGTCGATCGGCCCACCCAATTCTGTGGCGGTCAGCAGACGGAATCCCGGTGTGGCTTTCAAAGCCGCGACCAGGTCGGGAAGGTCGACGAAAGTCAGCGGACCCGCTTCACGTGCTGGGGTGAACTCGATGACGCGGGGAACGGCGAGTGCTAAGAGTGGGGCGTCGCGGACGCAGACCACCGCGACGTTTCGGCTTGAGTAGGTAATGATCGCCTGGTGAAAGTTCGGCGTCGGCTCGTCGCTGATCCGGAACTCAGTCAGCTCGCCGCCGGTTCGTCGCGCGACCTCGTAGCAGACGCGACGAAACGCCTTCAGGTCGGTCACGACGACCAACCCTACGCCCCCGGCCCGCCAAGCAAAACCATATGGCGCCGGCAAGGCGCATACCGCTTCACGGCGACGAACCTACGCCAGGTAGGTGTTCAGGTCATACGCAACGTGACGGCGTCGCGGTCGCTGCGCACGCTCGGCGGCAGATCAGTGCTCGGGTCGGCTCGGCGCCCGGCTTACACGACGCAGGACACCTACGCTGTTCAAGCGCCGGGCGGTGGGCCCCCATTCGTGAGGTTCTCCCCGAGCGATGCCCTCCGTCCGACGTTCGTGGCGCGATTCCTTCTCGATCCCCACGCGGACACCACGAAACGGTGGCCAATGTCGACGCGTTCGTCGACATTCATGATGGCACCACGTGGGCGCTGACGATTTCACCGTTGACGAGGTCGCGGGTCCGTTGGCGCGGTGAAAGGACACTGGCGAGGCTGCCAACGGCAGCTACTTTGGGTGGTCGCCCAGCTCATCGCGCCGGAGCCGGGCGTTGCGGCAATGACCGCGGCCATCCGGGAACTGGTGCGCACCGGCGAGATCACGAGCGTCGGTGTCAGATGCGACCACCCAGACTGAGACGACTCGGACACCGCCGGTGAAGTGCCACGCCGCTAACCAGTACTCGGACTGCGGCTATGAGAGTAGATTCTGGCGATCGGTACGGAACATTCGCCTACGTCCGCCGACTCAACTGGCAGGAAGTGAGGAAGCCTTGTCCAGCGGAATACCCCGTTCGCCGCTCGTCCTGTCGATCTCGTGGGGTCGCATGGATGTCGAGAACCTTGAAGTGGGCAAAGACTTCAAGCTCTACCCCGGCGGTGGTCGCCCGTGGGACTGGTCCGAAACCGGAACCCGGCACAGCCCCGGCATTCAGCCCGACGATGTCGAGGAGCTTCTGGCTCATGGGGCCACGAACGTCGTACTGTCGCGCGGCATGCAGCTGCAACTCCAGATCGACCCGCGCACGCTCGACCTACTAGACGAGCGAGGCGTCACGGTCCACGTGGCCGAGACCACCGAGGCGGTAGAGATCTACAACGACCTTATTGCCACCGGTATCGCTGCCGCGGGCCTCTTCCACTCAACCTGCTAGACGCGATCACGAACCTACCCCCTCAGCGGCATGAGAGTGAGCCTTCTATCAAGCCGATGCCCGCTGTCAGAAGCCAGGTCGACTTCCGTAGCCGTGCGGAAGTGAACCACCGTCGTCAGCTCAGCGGGAGCGGCGTCCGGCGGTGGGTAAGCCGTGCGTCCGCGGCGATGTCGTAGCGGTGCAGCACCTTGCTGATCAGCGCGACCGCCTCGTCGAGGCCGTCGAGCACACCGACGGAGATATGGGTTGTGATCGGCGTTCCGTCGACGGAGCTGAGGCCGGCGCCAGCACCGACAGTGCGTTCAACGCGGCGCGCATCGTCTCGATACAGCGTTCCAGCCTGTTGATCTCACGCACCGCCGTGATGACGTGGGTCGAGTCGGTGCGCTGCTTCCCCCTGGTCTTCACCAGGCCGGACGCTCGTGCCGCGTCGACGACAGCAGTGAACACGGCCTGCCGCCGGCCGCCGTTGATCAACCGGGAGCGGAACTCCGAGAGCACCGAGTAGTCGAAGCCCGGATCGGTCAACTCCAGGCCGAGGGCGTACTTCCAGTCGATGCGGGCCGTACGGCGTCCGCGGCCTGCCGATCCGCCAGGCCCTCCGCGAACTGCAACACCGACACCAAGGTCAACCGGGCAGGAGACAGCGCCGGTTTGCCGCGCGAAGGGAAGGCGTCGCGGAACATGTCGTCAGTAAGGATCGGCCCCAGGAAGTCCCGTACCCCGCATCGCGGCAGTCCCGGACGGGAACGCGGTCCGGGCAACCCGAGCAGTCAATTCCGGAACCTCACACAGGCCCATCGGACGCAGCGACACCCCCACCTCCACGACGAACGCCCGGCATGATCAGGAGAGATCATGCCGGCGCGAGCGTCTACTTCAGAATTCGCCAATAGAGTCCCTCATAAGGTCCGGGGCGTACTCCACCGGCATCGGGCTATCCGTGTTCCAAGGCCAGCCGTGGCAGTCTGCGCGCCAAGCCCGCCGGCAGCCACCAGGCTCGCATGCCGAACAGGTGCATCGTGGCCGGCAACAGCAGGCATCGGATGATCACCGCGTCCACCAGCACCGCCACCGCAAGCCCGAGGCCGAACTGTTGCAGCATCCGGTCGGGGGACAGAACGAACGCTCCGAACACCACGATCATGATCGCGGCTGCCGCGGTGACCACCTGTCCGGTGGTGGCCAGTCCCTCCCGGACCGCTCTGGCGGCATCCCGGGTCTGCTTCCATTCCTCGTGCATGCGAGCGAGCAGGAACACCTCGTAGTCCATCGACAGCCCGAACACGATCGCGAAGATCATGACGGGGACGTAAGCCTCGATCGGGCCCGGCGGCACACCGAACGCGCCGTGTTGGAACACCAGCGTGATGACGCCCATCGCCGCCCCGACGCTGAGCAGGTTGAGCACTGCGGCCTTCACCGGAATCAGCAGTGAGCGGAACAGGACCAGCAACAGCAACGCGGACAGACCCACCACGACCGCCACGAACAGCGGCAGCCGCCCGGCGATCGCAGCCGAGACGTCGATGACCGCGGCGGTCGGGCCCCCGACCAGCACCGAGACTCCGTTGTCACGGGCCACCGGACCGAGCACGTCGTCACGCAGGGCGGCCACCAGTTTCTCGGTCGCCTCGTCCTGCGGAGCCGACGCGGGGAACGCGATCACGGTGGCCACGTCGCCGCCCTCGGCAAGGATCGGTGGGGTGGTGACAGCGACGCCGGCGGTGGCCCCGAGAGCCCGCTGAACCGCGAGGGCGGCCGGCTCGGCAGGCCGTCCCGCACCATCGACCACGACCACGAGCGGACCGTTGACGCCGGGCCCGAACCCCTTGGCCAGCAACGCAAACGCCCGGGTGCTCGTCTTGCTGTCCGCGTCGTTGCCGGCGTCGGCGAACCCGAGCCGCATATCGACAACCGGTGCGGAGATCGCGACCAGGGCGACCAGCGGCAGCAGGACAGCCGGCCATGGCCGGCGCGCCACCGCGTCGCTCCACCGGCGCCACACCCGGCCCTCCACCCGTGGCGCCCGGCCTCGGTGGGCCGCCTTTTCCTTGCGCCGCAGCACCGTGCGCTCCAGGCGGGCACCGAACAGGCCCAGTAGCGCGGGCAGCAGCACCAAGGCGGCCAGCATCGTGACCAGCACGGTCACCGCCAGAGCCACCGCGACGCCCTGCAACGCGCCGAGGCCCAGCAGCACCAGCCCGAGAAGCGCGATGATCACCGTGGTTCCCGCGAAGAAGACGGTGCGGCCCGCGGTGTCCAGTGCGGTCCGCACGGCCACCGCCCGCTCTGCCCCACCGACCAGCTCGCCGCGGAACCGGGAGAACACCAGCAACGCGTAGTCGATGCCGACGCCGAGTCCGACCAGGATCACCAGCGGAGTGGTGAAATCGGCGACGGTGGCGACATGCGAGGCCAGGGCGACCAGCCCGATGGCAGTGCCCACCGCGAACACCGCGATGATGATCGGCAGGCTGGCGGCGAGCAGCGACCCGAACAACAGGACCAGCACCACCAGGGCGGCGAGCAGCCCCACTCCCTCGGCCGCGCCGCCCTCCGCCTCCTCGGCCGCCCGAGCCGGATCGCCTCCGACCTCGATGGTGAGCCCCTTGCCGTCGGCCGCCCGCGCGGTGTCGATGATCCGGAGGGTGTCGGCGGTGGGCATCGTCTCGGCCGGCACGTCCAGTGCCACCGTCGCATACGCGATCGTTCCGTCCCCGGAGATCGCGGTCGACGGGGCGGAGCCGGGTGGATAGGGGCTGACCACCTCAGCCACGTGCGGCAGTCGTCGCACCTCGGCCAGCATCGCCTCGACGGCGGCCCGGGTGGCTGGTCGGTTCACTCCGGCCGGATCCTGGACGACGACGTCCAGGGTCGCACCCGCCCGGATCGGCGCCCGGTGGGCGAGCAGGTCCTGCGCCTGTTGCGACTCGACGCCGGGCAGTGTGAAGTCGTTGCGGAAATCGTCGCTGGCCAGACGCGCTCCGGCGGTCACCCCAACCAGCACCAGCACCCACAGCAGCAGCGCCGTCCACCGGTGCCGGTCGGACCACCCGGCCAGCCGCTCGAACACGCTGCGCCTTCGTTCGACGGCCACGGTCATCGTTTCCTCCATCGAGACGTCGTCGCGCTCATGGACGGTGACGCTATGGAGGCCGGGCGCTGCCCCGAAACGCCCTGAGGTGGTCTCCTGTCGTACCCCCTCGGGGGGATGACGGATGCTCCCGTGGAGGGATCCGCGTGACCGTGGCGTCGCCGTACGCTGACTCTCGTGTGGGCGAAGATGGGAACGCGCGGCCGGACCGCGGCGGACGCAGCGGTGGCGCTGACCGCCGGGGCCTTCACGATCGTGATGCTGAGCGAGGGCGGCCTGGGCACAGCCGAGCCGGGCTATCGCGCCCTGGATCTGCTCGGGGTGGGCCTGACGGTCGCGACGGCTGCCCCGCTGCTGTTCGCGCGCCGTTTCCCCGGGTTCGCCTGGGGAGTCGTCGCGCTGGCCAGCCTGTTGCTCATCGTGAGCAACTACGGTCTCGATGTGCCACCGGGCCCGTTGATCGCGGCGTGTGTGCTGGCCGAGGCGGTGGGCGGTGGCGAGACGCCACGGCGGCGCCTGGTGGCGGCCGTGAGCGTCGCCGCCTACCTTCCGGTGGCGTTCATCCTGATGGCTCTCGCCGGCAAGTCGATCGCCGACATGTCGTCCGGCCTCTTCGCATGGGCGGTCATGTTCGCGCTGGTCTGGATCGCCGGTGATCGCAGTCGCCTGCGTCATGAGCGCATCGTCGAGTTGGAGGAACGGGCACGGCTGCGCGAGCAGGAGATGGCGGCGCAGCGGCGGGCCGCCGCCGCCGAGGAGCGCACCCTGATCGCCCGCGAGTTGCACGACTCCGCCGGGCATGCGATCAACGTGATCCTGGTCCAGGCGGGTGCGGCCCGGCTACTGCACGAACGCGATCCCGAGCGTTCCCGGCGCGCCATCGAGACGATCGAGGAGGTAGCGCACAGCACGATCGCCGACATCGACCGCCTCGTCCGCGCGTTGCGAACCGCACCGACCGACGCGAGCCCGGCCCCTGCAACCGTCGCCAACGCCACCCCACACAACGCGAGCCCGTTGAGCACGAACCCGCACAACCCCAGCCCACACAGCTCGAACTCCCGCGGCGCGGTCCCGAGCGGCGCAACGCCCGCCAGTATGACGCCGAGCGGAATGGCGCCAAGCGGCACGGCACCGGGCTGCACAGCTACGAGCAGCACCGTCCCAAGCAACACGACTCCGAGCAGCACGACTCTGAGCAGCACGGCTCAAAGCGGCGCAATGCCGGACGCCGTAATGCCAGGCACCGTGATACCGGGCACCACGAGGCCAGGCACCGCAATGTCGGGCACCGCGAGGCCAGGCACCGCAATGTCGGGCACCGCGAGGCCAGGCACCGCAATGCGGGGCGGCACGACACCGACCGGCACGACGCCGGGCGACCTGGTCGCAGGCGCCGGCACCCGGGCCGGCAGGGCTTGCCGCGCCGTGGACCGGGACGACACGACCCTAGGCGCGGCGACCTGGGCCGATGTGATCCCGGCCGATCCGGCCCCCGCCGACACCGCGGCCCTGGAGCAGTTGGTCGACCGGCACCGAGCCAGCGGCCTGCGGGTGGCGGCGACGTTCCACGGCGCTCCGCGCGGCCTGCCCAGCGGGGTCGCCTGGGCGGCCTACCGGATTCTTCAGGAGGCGCTGACCAACGCCGCCCGGCACGGTTCCGGGTCGGCCGAGGTGCGGATGTCCTACGGTCCAGCCGCGGTCGACATCGTGGTGAGCAATCCGGTGGGCGACCAGACCCGCCCCGGGGGCGGCATGGGCATCATTGGCATGAAGGAACGCGCCGCGCTGCTCGACGGGACGCTCGACGCCGACCCGGAGGATGCCGGCACGTTCCGGTTGCGGGCCCGCCTGCCCTATGTCGCGCCCGTGGCCATGGAAACTCCCGCATGACCGGCCACGCAGCCGCCACGGACCGGGCCACCGCCGATCGTCCGTTGCGGATCCTGGTGGTCGACGACGACGATCTGATGCGGGCCGGGCTGCGGGCCGTCCTCTCCAGCGACGATTCGATCGCCGTGGTCGGCGAGGCAGCCGACGGGTACGAGGCGGTGGAGGTCGCCCGGTCCACGACACCGGAAGTCGTGCTCATGGACGTGCGGATGCCCCGCCGGGACGGCATCGCCGCCACTCGCGAGCTGGGTGAGACCGTGCCCGGGGCTCGGGTGCTGATCCTGACCACCTTCGAGGACGACGACTACGTGTTCGGCGCGCTCAACGCGGGCGCTTCCGGGTTCCTGCTCAAACGCACCCGCCCGGAGCAACTGATCGAGGCCATCCACATGGTCGCGGCCGGCGACTCGCTGCTGTCGCCGTCGGTGACCCGCACGGTGATCGACCGGATGGCCGCCAGCGCGCCACCCGACCCGGCGATCGTCGGGCGGCTTCGCGAACTGACCGCCCGCGAGCGTGATGTGCTGCAACTGGTCGCGCGAGGCCTGTCCAACCTCGAGATCGCAGCGAAACTGTTCGTCGAGGAGTCGACGATCAAAACCCACATGAAGCGAATCCTCGCCAAGCTCGATCTGCGCGATCGTGTCCAGGCGGTGATCGTGGCCTACGAGACGGGCCTGGTCCGGCCGGGCGCCGCAGGACCGCACGGCGACAGCGGATGAGCCCGGCACGATCCGCGGTCAAGGCCCTTCGATACCGGTGCTCGCCGGTCTGATCCACGACGGACACCGGCCCGCTTGGAAGCGCACGAGGCGCTCGTCGAGCGGTGGATCGAGGGGTAGGGCCAGCCTGGTTCCACCAGCAGCCGAGCCGTCCCGCGCTACACCGCTACGATTCCGCCACTCACCGCCACGGCGCGGGCTGCTGCCTCTGGTTCCACCACGGGGTGTTCGCCGTCATGGACCACGGCTGCCGGCGCTCGCTCGAAATCAACGGTTCGGGGTGCCGGGGAGCTGGTGGTGTCAGGGTGGCGCTTCGGGCGTACACGAGAAAGGTCCTGATCTTGACCCTGCGACGTTTCCTGGTGCTGCACGACTACGGCATGGGCGCACTGTGGTGGTGGGTTCGGGCGCGCTCGGCGCGGGAGATCGTGGAGACGTTCGCCGAGGTGGAGGTCATCGACGATCCGGAGGACCTGGCCCGGTTCGCCGACGGCGAGCTGACCGAGGTGGACATCGACGCGCCCACCATGCCGGAAGCGCTGGACGAGTTGCGCGAACAGCGCGACGCCCAGCGCGGCCGGCCCGGGTTCGGCGCGCTCGCCGGGCGGGACCGGGTCTGGCTCCGGCAGCCCGGCGAAGAGGGCGTGGTCTGGGCTGAGGAGCTCGGCCCGGACGGACGACGGCTGCGGCAGGTCGAGGTTCAGCCCGACGGAACCCTGGTCCCGAGCCGCGCGGAGGACTGGGCGTTCAATCCGCCGACGGATCTTCACGACCCGGATCTGGTGCGGTGGGAGATCACTGAGGACGAGTTCGAGCAGCTCTGGGATGCGGCCTGATTTTTTGTCGGTGGGTGCCGCTACGGTGTGCGCCATGGTGACCTTCCCGCAGCTGGAGTCGTGGATCCGCGCCGGCGACATCGACAGCGTCGTCACCGGTCTGCTGGCTCTCGACGAGCCGGCCCGGCGCGCCTTGGCCGCTCCGGTCAAGGGCATCCAGTTGCACTGGTCCGACCCCGAGTTGCAATCGATCATGATCAGGCTCGAGGCGCGCCGCGCGTCGGTGAGCGTCTCCGACGTCCAGTGGCGTCGCGGGCGACAGCGAGACGGCGCGTTGTGCGTCGCCGGCGTCGCCTGCCTGCCCCGTGCCGCCGATGTCGTCTCCTGGCTGCGTTCCGACCGATTCCGGCAGGCGCCATTGCCGGAGACCCTCGACGCCGTCGTGCGGCTGCTGCGTTCCCCCGGCCGTCCCTCGCTGCCCGCGATCGCCCGGTCCATGGCCGACAAGTTCCGGCCGGCCCAGATCGACGAGCAGTGGCCGCTCATCGAGCGACTGCTCGCCGAGGCCGAGCTGCCCCTGCCGGTCACCGAGGCGACGGTGCGCGGGTGGATGCGCCGGGTCGGCGCCGACCGATATCGTGAAGATCTGGCCGGCCTGCTGCGCGCCGACCCACTCCTGGAGCGGTTGCTGCCGCACGTGTTCACCATCCCCCTGCTCGGCCAGGAGCTCGACGAGGAGTGGACCAGGGCGCTGGCCCGGCTCGCCGCCGAAGGCGCCGTCGACCGGCAGTCCCTGCTCGACGGCTGTGCGCTGCGCTTGCACTCCGGTGACCGGCCTGGGGTGATCGCCCGGGTCGTGGTGCTGCACCGTCTGCTCGACCCCACTCCCGGCGAGTTCGCGGCCCGCCGCGCGGAGTATGCGGGCATGCTCGCCGGCCCGCATTCCACCGTCGCCGAGTTGGCCCAGCTGGGTCTGCGCGCCGCCGATGACGCCGGCCTGCTGGAGCCCGACACGGTGGCCGAGGCCGCGTTCGCGGTCCTGCCCCGTAAGGAGAAGAAGCTGGTCCGCGTTCAGCTCGGCTGGCTCGACGCGGCATTGACCCGCAAACCCGACCCGCTGGTCTTCGAGGCCCTGCTCACCGGCCTCACCAACCCGGCCGGCGACCTCGCCGAGCGCGCTCTTCGGGTGGCCGCCCGACACCTGGCCGACTTCGGCCCGGCCGAGCGGGACATGCTCGCCGCCACGGCCGCCGGCCTCCGGGGTGACCTGCGCCGCCAGGCCGATGCTCTGCTCGGCGCGACGGGCGACACCGCCGGCGTCCCTGAGGCGACGATCGGCGAGCTGACACCCGTCGCCGCGCCCACGCCCATGCCGGCTCCGATCGCCTCGATTCCGGAGCTGGTCGCCGAGTGCAGACATCAGATGTACCAGGCGGAGGATCCGGTCCGCTTCGAGCTGATCCTCGATGGACTGGCCCGGTTCGCGGCGACCGACCGCGGCGCCCTGGTCAAGGCGCTGAAACCGATCCTCCCGCAGTGGCGGATGCCGTTCCCCAACCTGCTGCACACGATCGTGAGCGGGGAACAGGTGGCAGAGGACTCGCCGTGGTGGCCGGTGCAGGCCGCGCCACCGCACTGGATGCTCGTCGAGCGGATGGACGAGCTGGCCCGGCAGATGTGCCGGACCCCACCGGCGGCCCTGCTGGCCACACCCGCCACGGTGAAGGGTCACGTCGACCCTTCCCGGGTGCTGCGGCTGCTCGGCGACGGTGCGGAGCCCGGTCCGGTGGACCTGTCCCAAGCTCTGTTGCGCCTGCCCCGCGAGGTCGATCCCGATGTCCGCGCGGCCGCTGGGAGGCTGACCTCCCCGGCTGGAAAGGCGTTCGCCGCCTATTTGGAGGGTGGGGGCCTGCCCGACCCTGACGTCGTCACCCTCAGGACCGTCCGGCGTCCCTGCGCCCACGTCGTCAAGGAGTTCTGCGACTGCGCCACCGCCGTCGGCCGGCGCACCGTCGCGTTCGAGCCGATCGGTCATCAGCTGACCGGCCCGCCCCACCTGCTCCACCTGCCGGCCGACGCCGCCTTCGACCGGGCCTACGGCTTCGCGCACGACACTGCGATGGGCGGCTGGCCGCTGATGTTCCCCAGCCATCGTGAGATCGCCGCCGCGCATGTCCAACCGCATCTGATCAAGGCGTCCGAGTACAACGGGGCCAGTAGCCAGATCGCCGCCGTCCTGCCGGCGCTGGCCGCCTCCGACGGCCCGTTCGGCCCGGCCATGGCCCTCTGCCTGGCCTACGGTTTCAGTGCCGCCCGCGCTGAGGGCCGCCTGGCCACCGCCGACGCCTTCGTCGAGCTGGCGGCGCGCGGCGTCCTCGACGGCGCACTGGTCGGCCGCGAGCTCGCCGCCCTCCACCGGTCCGGCGCCCTGGTCCTGAAACGCGTCGCCGACGCGCTCGCCACGATCCTCCAGGCCGGCGCCGCCATCCAGGTCTGGGCCGTGCTGCGCGAGTCGCTGCCCGCGGTCCTGACCACCCCGAAACCCGCCGCGGGCGCCTCCGACCTACTGATGCTGGCCGAGTCGGTCGCCGCGGCCACGAACGCCACCGACGACTTCCCGGAGGTGACCGCCCTGGCCGCCCGCCCGGGCCGCAGCCGCTTGATCACCGAGGCCGCCCGGCTGTCCCGCACGCTCACCGAGAACCGCGCCCGCTAGGCCGTGTCTTCACAGGGCCATGGCCGTGGGTGATGTGCTGCGTGATCCGTCGCTATGAGGTGACCGACGCTGAGTGGGGATCCTTGTCACCGCATCTGCCGTCCGTGATCACCGGCGGTCGCCCGCGTGAGGACGACCGCCGGGGTGCTCCACGGCATCGTCAAGATGCTCGCCGCTGCTCAGGCCGCGGCGGGCGCGGACTGCGTCGATCAGTTCGGTCAGCCGCGTGACGGTGACACCCTCACCGCCGGTGCGGCCGTCAGTGGAAACGTCGACCTGCCCGAGGGGCAGCAGGTGTGGCTGCTGTGGTTCCACGGTGCCGGCAACGCGTACCACATGGTCGGTTCCTGCCGTGCCGGCCGCACGTTCACCTGCGGTGATCTGGGCCTGGAGTCCGGCGGCGACGACAGCACCCTGGTCGTGGTCGTCGTCGATCAAGGTGCCGGCCGGTCGTTGAGCGCGGGGAGTCCCGGGATGCGCTGCCCGCCCATGTGGCACGTAGTGAGGTGACGGTCCGCCGGGCCCCGGCGGCCTGAGGTCCACGGGCCCGTCTACTAGATATGCAAGATAATTGCATATTCGGCGAACGCGACCACGCACGCCCGCTCCGCGGAAGCCCTCATGCTTCGTCCTAGCCGCCCTCCTCGACGGGCGCCTGCACGGGTACGCCGTCGTCAAGCGCGTGCAGGAACTGTCCGACGGGCGCGTGAAGCTGGCCGCCGGATCGCTGTATTCGGTGATCGACCGGCTGCTCGGCGAAGGTCTCCTCGTCGCGGACGGCGAGGAGATCGTCAACCGAACTGCTGGAGATCCTGATGAGTGACGCCGCGCCCGGCCGCCGGTGGCCGGTGCCGAGGCAGGCCCTCGCGCTGGTGCGGGCCGCCCTGCGGGTGCGCTCCGGCAGTGCCGCGCCACGTCCCATGGCTGTGCTGGTCTGGCAGGGCGTGCAACTGGCCGCCATCGCGGTGCTCGCCCTGGGCGCACTGAAGGCAGTCAGCATTCTCGTCGAGGCCATCACTTCCGGAGGAGGCGACCTTCTGTGGCCCGTGCTGCATGAACACGGTCCGGCACTGGCTCTGGCCGTTGCGACCCTCGTAACTCTGGTTTTGAGCCGCCAGCGGCTGGCGGCAGGCTTGGTGCTCGCAACGATCGCAGTACAGGCCGCCGTTCCCGACTACCCGTCCGGTGGCGGAACACCACAGTGGTGGGCAGCGGTGGTGGCGGCCCCGCTGGTGCTTGCCGGCCTGCGCCGTCCGGCCGATGTTCCATCGGTCGGGCCTTGTACCGCCGTCGCGGTCACGGTGAGCGTGCTGGCACTTCACCTGGTGCGGATCGATCAACTGACGATGGGCGATGACCCGATGCCAGCTTGGATGGTGATCGTGAAAATCGTGGTACCGGCTGCCTTCCTGTGGGTCGCGACAGCGGACCGGCGAATGCTGCTCGCCGTCGCGCCTACCTTCGTTCTCTTAGGGCTGGAACAGATGACCCTTGAGGTGCAAAGGACGGGCCTTCTGCGCGTCGAAGCCGTCGCGTCACCAATTGTCGGTGTTGCCCTGGCGGCCGGCATAGCCGCAGCAGCACCATGGCGACACGCGCGTCTCTGACTGTCGCCATGACCTAGCTAGGCCGTGTCGCCAAAGGGTCATAGCCACTGCAGCAGCGCGGCGATGGTGATGGTGGCCTGGAACGACGTGCTCGTCTTGTCGTAGCGGGTGGCTACCGAGCGGCATTGCTCGAGGCGGTTGAAGCAGCGTTCCACGACGTTGCGGTGCCGGTAGATCAGTTGTTGAACGTTGGCGGGCGACCGCCGGGTGGCCCACGATTGCGGCGATGTCTCTGCAGGTCCGAGCGTTCCGGGATGGTGTGGGCGATGCCGAGGCGGCGCAGGTGGTAGCGGATCGCGCGGGTGCTGTAGCCCTTGTCGGCGATGACGTGATCGGGTCGGGTGCGCGGCCGCCCCGGCCCGATCCGTTCGACGCGCCGCGCGTTCATGACGTGCTCGAGGCGGGTGCAGTCGTTGACGTTGCCGCCGGACAGCACGAACGCCAGCGAGCCGGCACGTCACGCCACGGCGCGCCGGAACGGATCTTCCACACGATGCCGTTGAGTACCCGGCGGTCGTCCTCACGCGGGCGACCGCCGGGGATCACGGACGGCAGATGCGGTGACAAGGATTCCCACTCAGCGTCGGTCAGCTCATAGCGACGGATCACGCAGCACATCGTCCACGGCCATGGCCCTGTGAAGACACGGCCAAGCGGCGTTGTGCGCTGCGACGCGGGGAGGCGACGACCGTCTCAGCCGCGGCGATCTCGGCCTCGACTCCGAAGTCACCACCCGACAGCGGTCCAGAGGCCGGGCTGTGCGGCGACGTGGGCCAGGAGCGGGGGCGACGAAGGCGAAGCGGAATGCCGGCATCCTGACCGGCCCACGCGGGCCGGGCCGGCGGCACCCACTGGATCAAAGGACTTCGCCTCGATCGGGCTCACCCAACGGCGGCGGGCGAACACAGGCGGCGGAACGGCGAACGCAGCCGGCGGAACGGCGAGCACAGGCGGGAAAGCGAACGCGGGGCGGCGGATCGACGCGCAGGTGGCGGCCATAGAGCTCAGGCCGCAAAACGACGCAGGCAGCGACCGTCGAGCCCAGACGGCGCAACGGCGACCGCAGGCGACCGTCGAGCCCAAACGGCGGGACGGCGAACGCAGGCGGCGGAACGGCGACGTCCGTACCCGGAAAGGGTGTTGATCTCGAAGGAAGCCGGCGGAACAGGAAACGGTGAGCGAGCAGGAACGCTCGCCCACCGTTTCGCCAGTCGGGAAGGTGGGGTGGGGGGGGGGCGCCCCCCCCCCCCCCCCCACCTCGATCAGCGGGTGAAGGCCTGGAACTCGGCGATGCGCACGTTGAGCGCCTGCGGGCTCGCCGTGGCGCAGTCGGTGTTGGCGCGCGGGTCCAGGTCCTGCTCACCGGCGTAATCCGGCGAGCCGGTGCACTGGTTGGTGACCGCTTCGATCCGCAGGTGCGTGGCCGTGACGTCCGGGATGTCGAAGGACTTCACGAGCAGCTGCGGGGCCCGCGGGCGCGGGGCCACCGCCGGGAAGGCGTCCGGGCGGCTGGTGTAGATCGCCCTGAAGTCGGCCGGGGCCGAGCAGGTGACGGTGGCCGAGGCCGTGCAGGCCAGGACCTTGAACTGGCGCAGAGCGGTGTAGCGGTTCTGCCCGCCGGCGTCCACGTCGCCGGTGACGGCCGGGCGGAGCATGGCGCTGACCTGCACCCGCCGGACCCGCTGCGCGTCGCCGGCCAGGTCGACGGTGACACCCTTGCCGGTGACCGCGCTGCCGAGGGACGCCCAGTTGGTGGCCTCGTCGTCGTCGACGAGCCGGGCCAGGTTGACGCCGTCGCCGGTGGCGGTCGCTCCGCTGGTCGCCGAGGCGACGTTGCGGGGCAGTTTGACGGTCAGCTTCTTGGCGCCGCCCTTGAACGACTGCGGCGACACCCGCGCGTGGCCGTAACCGGGGGCCTGGGCGATGAACCCGTAGGACCCGGGCACCAGGTTGACCGTGTCGGGCAGCGCGGTGGCCGGGTCGGTGTCGGCGACCGCGACGGCCCGTGCCTGGTAGTCGCCCACGAACAGTTTCGCGCCGGTGACGGGCTTGCCGTTCTCGTCGACCGGGCGGAACGTGACCGTGGACTCCTTGGCGTGCGGCGAGCTGAAGCTGGGCGTCGGGTCGGCGTCGCCGGCTCCGGCGCTGGTGGCTCCCTCGCCGAGACCGCGCTTGGCGAACGCGTTCCACAGCAGGTCCTGGTTGGCGCCGCCGAAGCGGACCAGGTCCGCGCCGAGCAGCGCGTCACGGGCGTCGATCTGGCTGTTGGCGCTGTTGGCCATCAACAGGAACGAGTCGAACACGAGCTGGATCCACCGCCGGTTGCCGGGGCACGAGGCGACCGGCTTCTTGCCGACGGCGCACGCCTTCTGCAGGCCCGGGTTGCCGGCGCCGTAGCGCTTGATGAACGCGGACCGGATGTCGTAGTTGGTGGCGCTCCACACCTCGCCGGAGGCGTGCACCTGCAGGCCGACGAAGTCGTAGTCGACCGAGCTGTAGTTGAGCCGGTTGTTGGACATGTTGTAGTTGCGGATACCGGCGACCGGGTCACTGGTGACGTACTCGCCGATGGTGAAGCCGCGCTGGCCCTTCGGGGCGTAACCGTGCTCGGCCAGGTACTCCACGGCGAGCAGGTCGGACCAGCTCTCGCTCATGCCCTGCGGGGAGCTGAGCCCGGCGTTCGGGCCGGCGATCATGCGGTTGGTGATGGCGTGGGTGTACTCGTGCCCGATGACCGACATGTCGTAGTCGCCGTCGACGCACGGGGCGTAGAAGGCGCCGGCGATCGGCTGCCACAGGTACATGTTGGTGATCGGCGCCTGGCCGTCCGGCGGGGTGATCTGGTTGGCGTTGTTGCGGGCCAGGAAGTCGGGCGGGCCGCCGGAGATGCCGCCGGCCTGCGCGTTGCCCTGCTCCGGGTCGCCGCCGTCACCCTCCATGTTCCAGGTCTCCTCGGTGAAGCCGAGGAGGTACGACCAGTCGTGCATCCGGTTGTGCTGCACGAACAGGTTGGCGCGGGCCGCGTCGATGTCGTTGCGGGCGGGTGTGTCGAACGTGGCCGGTGAGCACTTCTGCTCCTGCCACTGGTTGGTCCACGGGTAGGTGTACTCCCGCGTCGGGCTCGGCGTGGCCAGTTCGGTGCCGACCGTGAACGGGTCGTTGGACAGCCAGTTGTGCACCGCGAACCCGTTGTTGCCCTTGGTCGTGTTGGTGGGCGTGCCGGTGGCCGGGTCGACGTCCCACGGCTGCGGCGAAGCCGGGCCGGCGACGACCTCGTCACAGCCACGCTGTGGCGCCCAGCAGAACCGCTTGCGGGTGTCGCGCGACGAGTAGTCGGTGCGCGGCGAGTTCGGGAAGACGTCCCACTCCGGGTTGTCGGCGTCGTGGTCGACGATGTTCTCGCGGACCAGGATGCCGCCGGTGCGCGCGTCGACCCAGGTGGTGTAGGCGACCGGGTCGGCGCTGGTCAGATCGGCGCCGAGGGCGACCTGGTAGGCGGCCCGGGCACCCTGGTCGGGCGTCGGGACGGCGACGAGTTTGGTGCCGAGCTGGGTCGGGTTCGTCAGGCCCGCGTTGGCGGCGGCGACGCGCTCGGCGTCGGCGGCGCTCAGGGTGGCGGGCTGCGGCGCGGCGGCGTCACGGGCGAGTGAGGAACTCACATACCAGACCTTGCCGTCCCGGACACCGACGGAGAGCAGGCCGTCACGGCCGGCTTCGAGGTCGCCGAACTTCTGGCGCAGCAGGACGATCGCGCCTTCGCCGAGTCTCTGTGTGGTGAGGACTTCGAGGGACGCGGCCGCGGCGGCGGTGATGCCGAGGACGTCCCGGTTGCGGTCGACATACGCCCTGGCAGCGGCCACGGGGTCGGCCGGAAGGCCGGTGGCGAGCGGCTCGGCGGTGGTGGCGGTGAGGCTGGCCGGGGTGCCGAACGGGTTCCACCGGGCGGACGCGCTCGCCTCGGCGGCGAGGGTCCGTTGTTTCGAGGTCGGCGCGATGCTGCCCTTACGGTTGTCGATGGTGTCGGCATGATCCTGGTCGCCGTGCACCTCCGGGGTCCCCGCCGTCTGGGCCGGGGCGGTGTGCGCCGCGACTCCGCCGGACCCTGGGGCGAGAACGAGCGCTGCTGCGACTAATGCTGCGGTGGTGCCCGCCATCGCACGGGATGGTGTGCGCACGGAACCTCCTTTAAGGACGGTCGTTACCGGTCTCTACGCATCCGATCGCACGAAAGCATGATCACGGGATGGGCCGAACGTCCAAAATCGAGATGCGTCGATCAGAGATCCGGGCGTCGCAGTCGCAGTCCGGCGAGGCTCCCGGCCAGTAACGTGACGCCCGCGATCAGCAGCGCCCCGCTGGATCCGAGAGCGCCGCCGGTCACCTCGAAGAGGAACTCCGGAACGGCCAGAGTGGCGGCGACGACGCCGCCGGCCAGCGTGGCCCATTCCCGGCCGCGGGCGTACGCCACGAAGCACAGCACGGCGACCACGGCCGTCAGCAGGTGCCCGACGTACACCATGCCCTCGTCGTCGAGGACCAGGATCTGCGGGCCGAGCACGCCGTAGGTCGCGGCCACCCCGAGGGCCAGCCGTCGCTCGGTGAAGGCCCGCACCGCGATCAGCAGGGCCCAGATCCCGGCCAGCGCCATCGTGCCGAACGCGAACGGCACGGTCTCGTCGGCCTCGGTCAACTGGAGCAGGCTGCCGTAACAGGCGAGCGCGGCCACGGCGACGGCGAGCTGGCCGAGGGCGCTGCGGACCAGCAGGTAGCTGCCGGCCGCGACGGTGAGCCACACGGCCGTGCCCGCGAGTGTGGCCGGATCGTCGCCGCCGACGGGCTTCACCGCCTGCAGGGCGGCCGACCCGGCCGCGACGGCGGCGCCGGTCAGCAGCGTGCTGGACAGCCGGCGGCGCACGTCGTCGGGGATCCGGCCGCGGGCCGCGAGACCCGCCCCGAACAGGATCGACGCTCCCACGACGAACACCAGGAAGCGTTGCCCGGCGGACATCTCGGCCCACTGGCGGCCGAGGCACAGCAGGGTCGCCCCCAGCACGAACGAGCCGCCGAGGTAACCGGCGATCTCGGCGAGGACCCGGCGCGGCGCGGCGGGCGGGGCCACGGGCGGGGCCGGCGCGACCTCCGCCATGACCGCATCCGCCTGGGCGCGGTCGATCGTGCCCCGTTCCACGAGACGGTCGAGGGCCGCGGTCAGCGGGTCGTCTCCGGGCTGCGCCACGCCGAACCTCCCCGAGAACGGTTGCCGGACCGGCTCATCATGCCGGTACCGTGCCCGTCTCAGGGGGCAGTGGCCGCCGGCATGCCGAGCGCTCATCCCCGCGAAGGCCAGCAGTCCGCCGTGGTTTCCGGCAAAACATGAAATAGTCTGAAAGATGCGGAAGGGCTGGCGTTTCCTGGCTGTGCCGCTCGCGGTGTGGCTGGTTCTGACCTGCGTCTGCGCGACCGTCCTGACGTGGGTGGAGCGCAGCACCCGCGACGACGCGGCGCAGCGATACCACCTGCGGGTCAATCTGGCCGGCGACTTCGTCACCGCGATCGTCGGCGACCTGATCACCCGGCAGCGCACCCAGGCGGCGGCGTTCCTCAGCGACGACTTCGTGTCGGCCCGCGACTTCACCCGCACGGTCGGCGGTTTCGGCTATCCGGCGGCCGTGCTCCTCGACTCCGAGGGCCGGGTCCTGCAGGTCATCCCACCCAACCCGGCGCTCGGCGGCCAGGTCATCACCGACCGCTACCCGCACCTTCGCTCCGCCGTGACCGACGGCCGGCCGGCTGTCTCCCCCGTGGTCCCGTCGGCTTCCCGGGGGCTGCCCGTGGTCGGGTTCGCCGTGCCCTTCGACACCCCGTCCGGCCTGCGTGTCTTCTCCGGCGCCGTGGACGTCTCGCACAGCCCGGTCTCGGCGTACCTGGCCACCGCCATCACGCTGGAAGGCGTGAAGGTACACGTCGTCGACGCCACCGGTGCGATCGTCGCCGCGAACCACACGCACCCGGACGGCGTGACACAGCTCCGCAACGAGGAACCACTCCTGGCAACGGCTCTGGCCGCCGCCGGCGAGGGCCGCTACCTGGAGAACGGTCAGTGGTGGCGGTACACCTCGCGGGCCATCCCCGGAACGCCGTGGACGATCTCCTCCACCGTCACCGAGGACGTGCTGTTCGCCGCCACCTCGGGCAGTCGCGCCGCCGGCCGGGCCGCCCTCGTCACCGCCGCCGCGGTCGGGCTGCTCGTGGTCGCCGCCACCGCCCGGGCCCGCCGCAACCGCCGCGAGCTGCGGTCCAGCGAGCAGCGGCTGCGCAAGGTCTTCGACAGCTCCCGCATCGGCATGGCGCTGTCCGACCTCGAGGGCCGGTTCGTCCGGGCCAACCCGACGCTGTCGCACATGCTCGGCCGCCCCGAGGCGGAGCTGATCGGCCGCAGCGTGGTCGACCTTACCCACCCCGACGACGTGGAGCCGGCGCTGCGCAACATCCGCGACTGCCGGACCGGTCGCATCGACGGTTTCGACATCGACAAGCGTTACCTGCACGCCGACGGCCACGTGGTCGAGGCCGCTCTCACCGCCAGCCTGCTGCGCGACGAGGCGGACCGCCCGCAGTACATCGCCACCCAGATCATCGACATGACCGAACGCCGGGCCCTGGAGAACGCCCGCCGCGCCGACGCCGCCGAACTCGCCCGGCACGCCGAACGCCTGGAACACGCCAACGAGCAGATGGCCGACTTCATCGCCATGCTCACCCACGACGTGCGCCAGCCCCTCACCACCATCGTCTCCGCCGGCGAGCTGCTGCTCGACGACTGGGCCGAGATGGCCGACGACACCCGCCGCCACTACCTGCGCCGGATGACGATCGCCGGCCACCGCGCCGACCAACTGGTCACCGAGATCCTCACCCTCGCCCAACTGGACGCCGGCGCCCTCACCGCCCGCCCGGCCCCTCTCGACGTCACCCACGCCGTCCGCGAGGCGGTCAACGCCCAGGCCGCCGACCCGCACCAGACCATCACGGTCACCGCCCCCGACGAGGCCATCGCCTTCGCCGACCCGGTCCACCTGCAACTGCTGCTGGGAAATCTGCTGGGCAACGCCATCAAATACGGCGCTCCTCCGGTCCAGGTATCGGTCATCCCCGACCAGGACCGCGTCGTCATCCGGATCAGCGACCACGGCGAGGGGGTGCCCGCCGCCTTCATCCCGCATCTCTTCGAACGCTTCACCCGCGCCGAAACCGGCGTGGCCACCACCAAACCCGGCACCGGCCTCGGCCTCTATCTGGTCTCGCGCCTCGCCCAGGCGTCCGGCGCGACCATCGCCTACCAGCCGAACCAGCCGCGCGGCGCGACCTTCCTGCTCTCCCTCCCCCGCACGCCCATCCCCATCACCGCCGCCCCCGCCGAACCCGGCCTCTCCCACACGGTCTCTTGAAAACCCTTCTCTCGTACGGCCACCGGCGTCGCGGGCGAACCATCGGCGTCCCGGACCACCACGTCAGGCCCAGCCCACCTCCCGGCCACCGGGCTGCTGCCGCCCGCCACAAGCGGGTCCTGCCGCACCGGTCAGCAGCGCTCGTCGCCGGCCTTTCCCCGCCAAGGCGATGGACCGGCCGGACGCGGGAGGTGCGTCCCGGCTCCCGCATACGGCGTCCCGAGCACGATCCGGTCATGCAGGCTGAGACGAGGGGGTCGGGTCCGGGACGGGGGCGGTCATGCGATGGGTGGCGGTGCCGGCGGTCCTGCTCGCCGCGGGATGCTCCTCCCCGGCGCCCTCGCCGCGGCCCTCATCGCCGCCCTCACCGCGGCCGTCCGCGCAGCCCGCGCCGCCGTGGACCGGCACCTGGGCGACGGCCGTGGAGGGTGGGGGCCGCTCCTTCGAGGCCCAGACGCTGCGGCAGATCGTGCACACCAGCATCGGCGGCGACATCGCACGGATCCGCCTGACGAACGAGTTCGGCGAGAATCCCCTGGTGGTGGCGTCGGTGAGGATGGCCCTGCCGGTCGATGGCGTCACCATCGACCCGGCCACCGACCGCCAGGTCACGTTCGCCGGGGCCACCTCCGTGACGATCCCACCGGGTGCCGCCGCGGAGAGCGACGATCTGGCCTTCCCCGTGCCGGCCGACGGTGACGTGGCGGTCAGTGTGCACCTGCCGACGGCGACCGGTCCGAGCACCCGGCACGGCATCGCGGTGCGCGACAACTACACCGCCCCCGGCGACCAGACGTCAGCGCGACGCCTCACCGGGGCGGCCAAGGAGACCAGCTGGTACTTCCTGGCCGGCCTCGACGTGCGCGGCGGTGAGGGGGCCGTGGTCGCGTTCGGCGCGTCGATCACCGACGGCCTGGGGTCCCGCTTCGGCGCCGATCAGCGCTGGCCCGATCTGCTCGCCGACCGGCTGCGCGCGGCGGGGCGGACGGTCGGCGTGCTCAACGCCGGCATCAGCGGGAACCGGCTCACGGTCGACGACCGGGGACAGAGCGCCGCCAACCGTTTCGAACGGGACGTGTTGCGGCAGCCGGGCGCACGATGGGTGATCATCTCGGATGACGCGCTCAACGATCTGGGCGCCGCGGACCCGCCCGCGCCCGCGGAACTGATCGCCGTGATCCGGGCTCTGATCGAACGGGCGCACGGCGCGGGGATCCGGGTGATCTGCTCGACGCTCACCCCGTACGCGGGCGCCGGCTATTGGACGACCCGCGGCGAGACCGGCCGCATCGCGATCAACACATTCGTCCGCTCGGACGGCAGTGGCTGCGACGCCGTCCTCGACCAGGACAAGGCGACCCGCGACCCGGCCGACCCGGCCCGCTACCTGCCCGAACACGACTCCGGTGATCACCTGCACCCGTCCGCCGAGGGTCTGCGAGCCATCGCCGACGCGGCTCAGATGTCCTGGTTCACCGGTTGACCTGTCACGCTCCGGCCGCCGGCGGACACCTCCGCGACACCGCTGTTCACGGGCTCTCCCGCCGCGGGTCCTCTCGCCGCGGACTCGGGAGCAGCGGTTCGCCGTTGAGGTGGGTCCGGTCGGCGAGATCCCACCAGAGGTTCCCGGTCACGGTCAGATAGGGCTGCCATTCACCGACCTGGCCGCCGTCCTCCAGCGCGTCAGCGACGGCGGTCAGATAGGCGCCCAGCGACGGCCAGCCGTCGGCGAAGTATCCCGGGTTGCTGGTCGGCGCCCATCCGAGGCGGCCGTGACCGGGCCCGTCCCGCAGGTCGATGACGTGAAGGGCGCGGTCAGCGTCGGCGAACGGCATCCAGCGTTCGTGCCGCCACGGTTCGCCGCCGGGCTCGTGAACGGTGAAGCCGTCGACCTCCGGGGCGATCTCCATCCGGTCCTCGTACAGTCCTCGATCCGAATCCAGGCCTCGGTGACGTCTCCCATCACGACAGGCTAAGACCGAGGCTCTGACAGCCCGCCCCCACCGTGTCCCCGTCGGACCGGAACTCACGACCGTTTCCCGGCGGGCCAGTCACGGCCGGGCCTGAGACCGACCGCTGCCACGTCGGCGGCACCGCGATCAGGCTCCGCGAGCGCGGCGGGCCACCACGCCGGAAGGGGCCGGGCGACGACCTTGCGGGCATCGCCCTCGACCAGTCCGAACATGCGCAGCAGGCTGACCGCGAGCCGATCGGCCCGCTCGTCGATCTCCGCCGGGTCGTCGACGTCGAGCCCGTGGTGCAGCACGCCCAGAACCGCACCCGCGACGCAGGCGAACGCCACCTGGTCGTCGTCGTAACAGAGCCGACCCACGTCTCGGGCATGCCGCAGATCGTCGATCGCATACGCCCCCGGATAGCCCACCCCGGCCCGGTCGATGATCCGCGCCAGCGACGGGTGGGTCCGGGGGAACCGGGCGGTGATCCGCACCGCCACCGCGAGCGCCTCGGCCGGGTCGGACAGGCCTGCGGTCGCCCGGGCGATCATCGCCCGATGCTCGTCCGCGACGGAGGCCACCGCCAGGTCGAACAGTTCCTGCTTGGACGGGAAATGGTTGTAGAAGCTGCCGAACCCGACATCAGCGGCGTCGGTGATCTCCTGAATGCTCACGCCCGCCGGATCACGCTCGACGAGCAGGGCACGAGCGGCCGCGATCAGCGCGGTGCGGGTCTGCGCCTTGCGCCGTTCGAGTCGGCCCACCGTCATGCCGCAAGTCTAGGCGCGCTCGCAACTGATGAAATCCTCAGTTATGATCCCACCATCATAAATCGAGGAGCATCATGACGATTCTGAAAAACGCGGGTCAGGCCGTACTCGGCTCGATCCTGATGTTCGCCGGCATCACCCACCTGACCGTGGCCCGCCAGGAATTCCAGGCGCAGGTGCCCGACTGGTTCCCGCTCGACGCCGACTTCGTCGTGATCGCCTCCGGCATCGTGGAGGTCACCCTGGGCCTGGCCCTGCTGACGATCTGGAAGCAGCCGGCCCGTGGCGTCCTCGGCGCCATCGTGGCGACGTTCTTCGTGGTGATCTTCCCGGGCAACATCGCCCAATGGCTGGAGCACAAGGACGGCTTCGGCCTGGACACCGACACCAAACGGTTCGTCCGCCTGTTCTTCCAGCCGCTGCTGGTGTGGTGGGCGCTGGGTGTGACCAGCGCGATCAGCACGATCAGGTCGATCCGCGCCGCCCGCACAAGCGCCACCCGCTGACGCCCCAGACGCCCCGTCCAGGCAGAAGCGACTCACCGATCCCGGTCACGCACCACCCGAGAGACGCTGCCCTAGGCCCGGCTCACCGGCTCACCGGCTCACCGGCGAAGGCCGTGCCGCCGGTGGATGATCTTCTCCACGATGCCGCCGGGAAGCAGCCGCCGCAGCGCGAAGACCACCGGCGCGTTACTCCCGACCGCATACCGGGCGGCGGGCCGGTCAGCCTCGACAGCGGAGACGATCGTCTCCGCCACGCGATCCGCTGTGATCCCGGCACGCTCGTTGCGGTCCAGCGCCGCCAGCATCCGCGCGAAGTCGTCCCGATAGACCGAGTCGGCCCCCACATACCTGGTCCGCCGCTCGCTGATCCCGGTGGCGATCGACCCCGGCTCCACCGTGGTCAGCCACACCCCGAACGGCGCCAGTTCCTGCCGGGCCCCGTTGCTGAACCCTTTGATCGCCGCCTTGCTGGCGACGTACGACGACCGGTACGCGAGCGGAAACGACGCCAGCATCGACCCGACCATCACGACCCGCCCGTACCCACGTTCACGCATCCCCGGCAGCGCCAACTGCGTCAGCCGAACCGGCCCGAGCACATTCACCTCGAAGATCCGCCGAAGCGCTTCCCCCGGCAGTTCCTCGATCGGCCCCGACTGGCTCTCCCCCGCGTTGTTGACCAGCACGTCGACCCCGGCGAGTGTCGCCGCGAGACTCTCGATCGACTCCTGGTCCTCAAGGTCGAGCGCGACGTACTCCACGCCTTCCGCCCGCTGCGCGGGTTTCAGCGCCTCCGGGTCGCGGCTGGTCCCCAGCACGCGATATCCCCGGGCGGCCAACGCCGCCGCCGTAGCCTTACCGATCCCGGACGAGGCCCCGGTGACCAACGCGGTGCGATTCATCGCCAAACCTTAAAACCCACGGGGTACGCCGACGCAAGCCACCGCCCCGCCGCCCGCCTCGCCCCGCAATCCCGCCGCCCTCGCATCCTCCCTGTCCCACGACTCCACAACCTCCCTGTCGCAGGGCCTCGCCGCCTCGCAGCCCCCTCACGGCCTCGTTGTCCCCTCACGCCCCGCTACGCGCCGCCGTCCCGGCATCCCACCACCCCCGCGATCTCGTGAGTCTGCGGTCGGTGACGGTGCCGGTGGTGCGAGTGAGGACAGGATGAGGGGCTGACGGCTGGCGGGCCGGTGGGATCGCTGATCATGTCGGTGGTGCCGGTGTGGTTACCGGGACACGGGCCGGGACACGCTTAGGGTTGGGGCGCTATGACTGTGCAGGATTCCGAAACCGAAACCCGTCCCTGCGCCCACTGCGGGCGCCCCGTGCCGCAACGCGCCTCCGCCGGCCGGCCGTTCCGCTATTGCCGGGACAATGACGGCGAGTGTCAGCGCGCGTCGCGGAATGTGCGGATGCGGCATCGTTCGTCGCCGGGGCTGGCGGGGCAGGTGGCGCGTACGTGGGAGGTCGTCGACCGTCTCGATCAGCTGGTCGGTTCGCTGGAGGAGGCGCTGCATTCGGAGATGTCTCCGGCCGGCGTCGAGCGGCAAGTCGCCGAGGTGCGGGCGGAGACGTCCGGCCAGGTCGCGGCCGCGCACGCGGAGCGTGACGACGCCCGTCGTGACGCTGAGCAGGCGGAGACGGCGGCGATGGCCGCGCAGCGGATCGCGGCGGCGGCCACCGCTGAGCGTGACGAGGCCCGCCAGCGGGCCGAGGAGGCGCAGCGTACGGCTGAGGAAGCCGTCAAGCAGGCGCGGGAAGCGGCTCAGGCCCGCGATGAGGCGGTCCGCGCGGCGACCGCCGCAGCGGCGCTGCGTGAGCGCGCCGAGGCCGAGCGGGACGCGGCGGCCGACGAGTTGGGCACGGCGCGGCGCGAGATCCAGGAGGTGCGCGGTCAGCGCGACACCGCCGAACGCGACTTGAAGACGGTCATTCAGGACGCCAAAGACTTCCGGGGTACGGCGGAGGAGGCGCAACGCCGCGCGCAAGAGGAACTGGCGGCCGCCCAGGAGGCGACGCAACGGCTGACCGCTGAGTCGGTCCGGGACCGGCAGCGCGCCGACACGGCCGAACATGATCGTGACGAGGCGGCGGAGCAGGCGCGCCGGGCCCGGGTGGAGGCGACGGCCGCACAGGAGACGCTGGCGACGGTGGTGGCCGAACGGGACGGCTTACGGCGTACCAATGAGGATCTGGAAAGGGCGGCGGACCGCGCCTCGCGCGAGCGCGCCGATCTGGAGCGTCGCCTCGCGTCCGCCCGCGCGGACGCCGATGCCGCGCAGGAGCGTGTCGCGCAGCTGACGTCGCAGGTCAGTGATTTGGCGTCGGCGTTGGCCGCACTGGGTGCCGCCCGCCCGCCCGCGCCGGCCCAGTCCACCGCCTCCAACAACAGCTGACCGGGCGCCGCCTTCCCCACCCCGCAGCTGTCAGCCGACCAGGCCTTCTCCAGCAGGGCGACACGGAGAGAAACGCGGAAGGACGGCGACTGTAGGACGGAATTCGGGGTATTGACCGTGGTCAGACGGTATGGAGAGCCAGCACTGGCGGCGACCGCGCGGACCGGGTGAACATTCTCACCAGGGGTGGCCGCTGAATTGGTCGCGCAGGAGACTTCAGTGGACCGCTGGGCAGCCGATCATTACAGTGCGCACACCGTTGGGTGACCGAAGGTTCCGCCGATCACGAGTGAATCCCGTCGAGTGACCGACATCGCACCATCCGCACAAGGGTCAAACAATCATAAAGTGGACCAAGGTCCATTCGGGAGCCGGTTCGGTTTGCCGTGTGGGGTGAGTGGGCGGTTACGCTCATAGCGTTAACACCGCCGATACAGGCGGTCGGAACAGACTTTGGCGGTCGTCGGGATGTCCGGCGGAGGAATCCCGGGGCCGCCCCTTTCGTTACACCAACGAGAGCAGCACCACGAGCGAGGGGAAAGCCGATCATGGGCGAACGCATGCTGCGCGGCAGCCGTCTTGGCGCAGTCAGCTACGAGTCCGACCGTAACACTGAGCTGGCGCCCCGTCAGACCCGTGAGTACCTGTGCGTGAAGGGTCACCAGTTCGAGGTGCCGTTCGCCGTCGACGCCGAGGTGCCGACCACCTGGGAGTGCAAGTTCGACGGCAGCGTGGCCCGTCTGGTCGATGGCAACGAGCCTGAGGCGAAGAAGGCGAAGCCGCCGCGCACCCACTGGGACATGTTGCTGGAGCGGCGTTCGATCGCCGAGCTGGAGGACATCCTCAACGAGCGTCTGCAGGAGGTCCGCACCCGCCGGGGTCGCTGACCGCACAACGTAGAGAGGCCGCTTCCCCGGGCAAGGGGAGGCGGCCTCTTCGCGTCCGCGATGATGCGGGCGCGGCCCGAGGCGTCCTGCCCGAGCCCGCGCCCTTTCACGCAGACCGCAACCCGCGCGCCTCGCTGAGGCGAAAGCTGCCCGGTTCACGCGGACCACATCCTGCCCGCCCCTCTGGAGCACAGGCCACCCGAGCCGCCCGCCTCACGCGGACCGCGACCTGTCCGCGTCGGTGAAAGCAGTCGGTAAGCAGTCAGTAAAAGCAGAAGGCCGCCTCCCCGTCTCGGGAAGGCGGCCTCGTGAATGCCTAGCGGACGATCTCGCCCTCGATGGCCCCGGCAGGCGGGCGCGGCTGGTCGTCGTCGACCACGACCGTCACCGGGTCGCCGTGGTGGACCCGCACCTTGCGCGGCCCGAACAGGTCGCCGGTGGCCGCGCCGCCGAGGCGGCGCTCGGCGAGGCGCTCGACGCCGCGACGGGCCAGGACCCGGCCGGGCGGGAACAGCAGGAGCAGGCCGCCCACCCCGGTGACGAAGCCGGGCAGGGCCAGCAGCAGGGCCCCACCGAGACCGATCAGGGAGTTGGCCGCCTCGGCGCCCGGCGGGCGGCCGGCGCGGGCCGACTCCTGGAAGGCTCGCCAGCCCCGGATGCCCTCACGCCGGAGCAGGAGGATGCCCGCCACGCTGAACGCGGCGAGCAGCACTGCCGCCCAGCCGAAATCGATGGCCTGCGCCACCGACAGGAAGACCACGAACTCCGCCAGCGCGAGAAGCGGGAACGCGATCGGTAGGTAGGCCAGCCTGCTTCGCCGCATCACATCAATCCTCCGGTGCCATGAGCCCGTCTCGCGACGGGCTCATCCAGCATGACACCTCACGGCCGGGTGGTGCCCTACCGCGGCTTGCGGCTGATCATGTTGCGGAGGTCCTCCTTGCGGGCCTGTGCGCCCCACACGGTGACCCTCAGCAGCTGTTCCTTGAAGATGTTGCCGCTCATCTTGCTGACGCCGTGTTCGCGCTCGGTGAACGTGATCGGCACCTCGGCCATCCGGAAGCCCTGCCGGTACGCGCGCCAGGCCAGCTCGACCTGGAACGAGTAGCCGGTGGATGCGATGGTCGCCACATCGATCTTGTCCAGAACGCCGATCCGGTATGCCCGGTAGCCACCGGTGGCGTCCCGGAACGGCATGCCCAGCGCCATCCGGATGTAGATGTTGCCACCGCGCGACAGCAGCAGCCGACGCATCGGCCAGTTGTGCACGCTGCCGCCGGCGATGTAACGGGTGCCGAGGACCGCGTCGTGGTTGGCGAGCGCGTCCAGGAGCTTGTGCAGTTCCTCCGGCGCGTGCGAACCGTCCGCGTCCATCTCGACGACCGCGTCGTAACCCTTGTCCTTGCCCCATGCGAAGCCGGCCTTGTAGGCCTCGCCGAGGCCCTCCTTGCCGGCCCGGTGCATGACGAAGATGTGGTCGTCCGCCTCGGCGAGCTCATCGGCGATAGCGCCGGTCCCGTCCGGGGAATTGTCGTCCGCCACCAGAATGTCGACGTTGGGAACCGCCTTGCGCACCCGCCCCGTGATCAGCCGGACGTTGTCCGCCTCGTTGTACGTGGGGATGATCACGAGGACCCGTCCCACTCCCGGGTAGCCTTCCGCCTCGCTCACCGTGCCTCCGAAACCGTCACGCCGTCACTGTCATCAATCACTCGGTCAATGGTTGCTCGCCGACGGCGCAGAAGCGCCGCACCGGCAAGGGCGACGACCGTACCAAAGACGATCGCCGCCTCGGGCCAGAGGCCCGAACGAGTCGCCAGCGTACGCGGTCCCTCAAGGCTCATGTCACGCACCACTACAGCAGCGGTGTTGAAACCGGTCGAACCGTGCACAGTGCCCTGCGCATCGACGAAACCGGACACCCCGACGGTCGAGACCATCAGCGCCTCCCGCCCGTGCTCCACGGCCCGCAGACGTACCATGGCGAGCTGCTGGCGGGCCTCGGCCTCGTTGAAGGTGGCGTTGTTCGTCTGCACGGTGAGCAGCTGCGCGCCGCCGTCGACGGTGTCCCGGACGATGCCGTCGTAGGCCACCTCGAAGCAGATGACGTCACCGAGGATCCCGGCGCCGGTGTCGATGACGCCGGGGCGTTCGCCGCCGAGCATGTTGCGGACCAGGTCGACCTTCTCGCTGACGAGGCGGGCCACCGAGCGCATCGGCATGTACTCGGCGAACGGCACGGGGTGGCGTTTCGCGTACTGCTGGGGGTGGTCCGGGCCGGAACCGGGGCGCCACAGGATGCCGACGTTGTAGATGTCGCCGGGCACGTCGGTGCGCTGCAGCGTGCCGACGAGGATGGGCGCCTTGATCGCGTCGGCGGCCGACTGGATCAGGCCGGCGGCGTCGGCGTTGCGCAGCGGGTCGATGTCGCTGGAGTTCTCCGGCCACACCACCACGCCGGGCTGCCTCTGCCGGCCGGCGGCCACGTCCGCGGCGAGCGCCTTGGTGGCGTTGACGTGGTTGTCGAGCACGGCCCGCCGCTGGGCGTTGAAGTCGAGGCCGAGCCGCGGCACGTTGCCCTGCACGATCGCGACCGTCGTGACCGGGCCGCCGGGCTCGGTGAGCGGCAGCGCGGCCGGCGCCGCGATCAGGGTCGCGGCGGTGACGGCGAACCCGGCGGCGGCCGGCAGGCCGCACCCCTGGAAACGGCGCCAGGCGAGCGCCACCAGGGCGCCACCGGCGACGGCGACGGCGAACGTGACCAGCGGGGCGCCGCCGTACGCGGCCAGGCGCAGCATCGGGGCGTCGCCCTGGCTGAACGCGAGCCGGCCCCACGGGAAGCCGCCGAACGGGGCCCGGCCGCGGAGGAATTCCTGGGTGGTCCAGACCAGCCCGGCCAGCAGGGGCCACAGCACCCGCCACCGGTCGATCAGCGGCGACAGCCAGGCCCCGGCGAGACCGGCCAGGGCGAGGTACAGCGCCTGGAAGACGCTCAGGATGACCCACGGCAGCCAGCCTGCGGCGATCCTGGTCCAGTCCAGCAGGGGCACGAACAGCACCAGGCCGGCGAGCAGGCCCAGCCCGAACCCGGCGCGCAGCCGCCGGCGGTGCACGGCGGCGGCGAGCAGGGCCACTCCGGCCGGGGAGAGCCACCACAGGTCGTACGGCGGTAACGCGAGCAGCAGGGCCGCACCCGCGGCCACGGCCAGCGCCGCCGCCACCGGCAGCCGCAACGGGCGCCTCGGCGAGGCCGCCACGGCATCCGTGCCGGGCAGCACCGGCGGAGGCATAGTCATTTCCACGCCAGGCAGGCTACCCGGCGATGAACAGGCACGACGGAGGGGCGCGGTCACAGTTTCGACCACGCCCCTCGGGTGCTTCCGTCTTTTCCCGGCCGGTGAAATCCGGTGACCTCGCCATGACCTTCGGACCGACCCGCTGCGAGCTGGCTGCCCGCGTCGTGCCGTTGTCTACTGGCCATGGACCTGGTCCCCGGAAGGGCCACCCGTGCGCGGCCCGCGCCGTGCCGCTCCGCGCTCCCCGCCCCCTGGACCTGGCTGAACGCGCGACCCCTGCGAGGACTGCGGCCAGTGGGTGAAGGAACGAAGCGGAACACGACCGCTCGCCGTGGAACAAGACTCGAAGACGGTACGTTGCGCCCCCGCCCGTCTGTCAACCGCGCGGCCCGTGTCCCGGCGTGTCTCATTCATCGGCGTGTCATCTGCATTACCGGATCGAGTTACCCAGAAGACGCGCCGCGACGTCCGGATGCTCGGCCGCCAGCAGCCCGGCGGCGGCCAGGACATACTGCTGGTCAACCAGGGCGCGGGCGTTCTCCGGGGGCGCCCAGCCGCCGCCGACGTCGGCCAGGACCGCGTCGAGGACCCGGGCGCCGCCGCCGTGGCGCAACACCCCGCCGGAGCCGATGACGAGGCGTACGTCTCTCAGCCCGGGACGACCGCGGGCGTGGCGGCGCAGCGCGACCACCGCGGCCGCCGCCGCCAGTTCCGGCGTGTCGCCGGGTGGCGGCAGCTTCTCGGCCACGGCCGCCGCCCGGGTGCCGTCTGCGCCCACGGCCACGCCCAGGTCACCCTCGACGGTGCGGGCCCGCCACAGTGTCCCGGCCACGTCGCGGCGCGGCCCGGTCTCGGCTTCCGCGTCCGGGACGAGTGCCGAGTACACGTCGGTGGTCGCCCCGCCGACGTCGACGACCAGGATCCCGTAGCCGGTCAGGTCGGCCAGCGCCTCCACCCCGGCGAGCACGGCGTCCGGGGTGGCGGCGCGCACCAGCGACGCGAACCGCCGCCCTTTCGACAGCCGCTTGCCGCCGATCACGTGCCGCAGGAACACCTCACGGATCGCGGCGCGGGCCGGCAACGGGTCCAGGACGCCGATGCGCGGCAGCACGTTGGCGGTCGCGGTCACCGGCACGCCCCGGCCGGCCAGCAGCGCCTCGGCCTCGTCGCGGACGGCGGCGTTGCCGGCCAGAACCACCGGCAGCCGGATCCGGGCCGCCGCCAGCCGCCGGGCGTTGTGCAGCAGCACCTCGCCGTCGCCGCCGTCGGTGCCGCCGGCCAGCAGCAGCACGTCCGGGCGGGCGGCCCGGAGCCGGGCCAGGTCGGGGCCGGACATCGGGCCGGCGGCGACGTGCACCACCTGCGCCCCGGCGGAGAGGCCGACGCGGTGCCCGGCCTCGGCGGTGACGAGCCGCTCGTATCCGATGACGGCCAGCCGCAGCCCGCCGCCGGCGGACGAGCAGACGTAGAGCCGGTCGCCGCCCCCCCCCGGGGGGGCGGCGGCGGGCAGACCCCCCCCGGAGGCGCGAGGGGGGGCGGGGGGGCCCAAGGCGCCCCGGCGCCCGCCGCGGGGGGCGGCGCCCCCGTTCCGCGGGCCGCCCCCCCCCCCGGCGGCGACGGCGGCGTCCAGACCCTCCAGGACGTCCGAGGAGGACGTGGTGGGCACCTCGGCCCGGCTGATCAGTTCCGCGCCGCTCAGATCGATCTTGGCGGCTTTGGTGTACGTGGACCCGACGTCGACGCAGACGGCTGTTCTACGACTCGGCATGGGTCTTCCGCCCCGAGGTGGACGCGGTCACGGCTTCGGTGGCACTACGACCGTCCCGACCGCCGTGGTCGCCACGATCGGCTCGTCGAGCACGGCGGCGCCGGATCCCTCCGTACCCCGGCAGACGACTTTGACCTCGAAGTTGATCTTCCGGGAGCGGGTGCCCGTCTTCACCACCGTTCCGGAGATCTCCAGCATGTCCCCGGCCCGCACCGGCGCCTTGAACTGCACGTCGTCGTAGGAGGCGAACAGCCCCTCGTCGCCGTCGAGCCGGATGCAGATCTCGGTGGCCACGTCGCCGAACAGGCCGAGCGAGTACGCCCCGTCGACCAGGTGCCCGGCGTAGTGGGCGTGCGAGTACGGCACATAGCGACGATGAGTGACGGTGATCACTGGGCACCTCCGGCGAGAGCGTGAACGAGATAGGAGGCGACCTCACGGGGTGTGGTGCCGCGGCTGAAGATCCGGTCGACGCCCAGTTCGGACGCCATCAACTCGTCGAACCGGGGCCCGCCGACGATCAGCAGGGGCCGTTTCCCGGCCGGCAGCGCCTCCCGGAACGCCGCCGACATGGCGAGCGTGTTCTGCAGGTGCGCGTCGCGCTGGGTCACCACCTGGGAGACCAGCACCGCGTCCGCCTTGCGTTCCCGGGCCGTCTCCACCAGCTCGGGCACCGACACCTGGGCGCCCATGTTGGTGACCGACAGCTCCGAGTAGTACTCCAGGCCCTTCTCGCCGGCGATGCCCTTGAGGTTGAGGATCGCGTCGATGCCGACGGTGTGCGCGTCAGTGCCGATGCAGGCGCCCACCACGTTGAGCCGCCGCCGCAGCCGCCGCTTGATCGCCGCGTTGACCTCCTTGGCGCTCAGCAGCGGGAAGTCACGCTCGACCACCTGCACCTTGTCGGTGTCGACGAGATGGGTGACCTTGCCGTAGACGACGAAGAACGTGTAACCGTCGCCCATCTGCTTGGCGTGCACCAGCATCGCAGGGTCCATGCCCATCTTGTTGGCGAGCTGGATCGCGGCGCCCTCGGCCCGCTTGTCGTGCGGGATCGGCAGGGTGAAGGAGAGCTGCACCATCCCGTCCCCGGTGGTGTCGCCGTAAGGCCGGACGATGCTCATTCGAGGCCCTCCGTGACAGGGTTGTAGTAGTCCGCGTCCTGCTTCGCGACGCCGTCGAGGCCCTTGCCCCGGTCCGCGGGCCGTTTCATGATCCCGAAGGTGCCGTCGGCGATGGCGTTCAGCAGCCCGTCGTCGACGATGCGCTCCATCAGGTCGATGGCCTCGGACAGGACCTGGTTCGCGCGGCCCCGGATGAACTCCCCGGGCACGAAGTCCTCGTGCAGGTTCCCGGCGCCGTTGAGCACGTAGCGGACGTTCTGCAGGGCGATGTCCCGGTCGGACAGCCACGGCGTGACCACCGCCTCGGTCATCATGCCGACCAGCAGGATGCCCTGGCCCGTCAGCGCGCCGGCCAGGTTGAAGAAGCCGTCGAGCAGGTTGCCGCGGAACACGTCACCGGTCATGTGCTTGGTCGGCGGCATCCACTTCAGCGGCGCGTCCGGGAACAGCTCCCGGGCCAGCAGGGCGTGCGCCAGCTCCAGCCGGAACGACTCCGGCACCTCCGGGTTGATCTCGAAGGCGTGGCCCAGCCCGAGCTGCCAGTCCGCCAGCCCCGCCTCGTGCGCGAAGTACTCGTTGAGCAGCTGCGACACCGTCACCGTGTGCGCGGCGTCGACCGCGTCGGCGGTGGTCAGGTAGTTGTCCTCACCGGTGTTGATGATGATCCCGGCGCGAGCGTGGATCTGCCGCGAGAACCGCTGGTCGACGAAGGTCCGGATCGGGTTGATGTCGCGGAACAGGATGCCGTACATCGAGTCGTTCAGCATCATGTCGAGCCGTTCCAGACCGGCCATCGTCGCCATCTCCGGCATGCACAGCCCCGACGCGTAGTTGGTCAGCCGCACGTACCGGCCGACCTCCTTCGACGTCTCGTCCAGCGCGGCCCGCATCAGCCGGAAGTTCTCCTGCGTGGCGTAGGTGCCGGCGAAACCCTCCCGGGTGGCGCCCTCGGGCACGTAGTCCAGCAGCGACTGCCCCGTCGACCGGATCACCGCGATCACGTCGGCGCCGGCCCGCGCCGCCGCCTGCGCCTGCGGGATGTCCTCGTAGATGTCGCCGGTCGCGACGATCAGGTAGATCCACGGGCGCTGCTTCGGATCGCCGTACCGCTTGATCAGCCGATCGCGCTCGGACCGGCGCCGGTCGATCATCTTGAGGCCCGCCGTGGCGGCGCGCCGGGCGCGCCGCCGAGCCGCGGTGAGCTCCGCCTTCTTCTCCGGCAGGGCGAACCGCACCGACCCGGCCGCCGCCTTCTGCGCGAGGACCGTCACGTCCTCGACGCCGGACGCCGCCATCGCGTGGAACACCGGCACCGCCACCCCGTGCCCCAGCCCGACGTCCGAGCGCACCGCGTCGACCAGGCGGTTCACCCACGGGATGCCGTCCGGGTCGGCGCCCTGCACCCCGGCCAGGCGCAGCACCGCCCGTTCCACCGACACGGTGGTGTGCGACCGCGCCAGGTCGACGACCGGCTGCCCCGCCCGCGCGGCCAACTCCCGCGCCCGCGCGACGACCGTCGCGTCCAGATCCAGCTTCCCGTGCACCGCTGTGGTTCCCCTTACCCCTCGAAGATCGTGTCGCCGTGCAACACCGTGCGCCGGCACACCGGCCGCGCCGGATCCGTGCCGTCGATGTCCGGCAGCAGCGCCGGAAGTCCCTCTACCAGCCCGGCCGGGGTGTCCCAGGCCGCGAACGTCGCCGACGCGCCCGGCTTGAGCACACCGGCGCCGCCGACCCCGGCCGCCCGCCAGCCGCCACGGCTGCTCGCCGCGAACGCCGACCGCACCGTCATCCGGAACCGCGGGTTCCGCGGCGCCGCCGCCGCGACGACCATCGCCCACGGGTCCAGCGCCGTCACCGGCGAGTCCGAACCGAACGCCAGTGCCACCCCGGTGGCGTGCATGGCGCCGATCGGGTTGCTCGCCAGTGCCCGGTCGACGCCGAGACGCTGCGCGTACATGCGGTCGGCGCCGCCCCACAGGGCGTCGAAGACCGGCTGCACCGAGGCGATCACCCCGAACTCCACCATCCGCGCGATCATCGCCTTGTCGATCAGCTCGACGTGCTCGATGCGGTGGTTGCCCTCCCGCAGCCGGTCCACCCCGACGCTCTTGGCCGCGATCGCGAAACCCTCCAGGACAGTCTCGATCGCCGCGTCGCCGATCGCGTGGAAACCGCCCTGGAACCCGACCCGGATGCAGTCCAGCAGATGGTCGGCGGCCTGCTCGGCCGTCAGGAACGCCTCACCGCACCCGTGGTCGCCGTCGTGGTACGGCGACCGCACCGACGCCGTCCGCGACCCCAGCGCACCGTCCGCGTAGAGATCACCGGCCGCGCCGTGCGCGTTCAGGTCCCGCGCGCGCTCGGCGCCGCCCAGCTCACCCCAGTACCCGAACACCTGCGGCAGACCCTGCCCGGACAGCGCCAGCACCGACGCGAAGTCCGCCTCGCTCGACGTGCCCGGGCCGGCGCACTCGTGCACCGCCGCGATGCCCATCGACGCCGCCCGCGACAGCGCCGTCCGCTGGGCGGCCGTGCGCTGCTCCGCCGTCAGCGAGCCGAGCGCGATCGCGCGCACCGCGTGGTGAGCCGCCTCCCGCACCCAGCCGGACTCGTCATAGCCGGCCACCCCGGCCGCGGCCGGCAGCAGCGCCGACGACGCCAGCGCCGAATGCACCGAAGCCTGCGACAGATAGACCTTGCGGCCGCCACCGACGCGCGCGAGCTCCGCCGCGGTCGGCGGTGTCTGGTCCACCCAGGTCGACTCGTCCCAGCCGTGCCCGTGCACCACGCCGTCGGCCGGCCGGGTCGCCGCGAACGCCGCCACCCGGTCCAACAGCTCCCCCGGTGACCGCACCGCCGACAGATCGAGGCCGTCGATGGCCAGCCCGGTGTCCGTGGCATGCAGGTGCGCGTCCACGAAAGCGGGCGTGACCAACGCACCGGCGAGATCGACGGTCCGGTCGGCGACCGGGGCGTCGGCGGTGTCGCCCAGCCAGGCGATGGTGCCGCCGCTGGTGACCATGGCGGTGGCGCGGGGTTCCGCGGCCGAGTAGAAGCGGCCGTTGACGTAGCGGACGGAGGGAGTCGTCTTCATGCCGGTCAGTCTGCCGCGATCCGCGCCTCGAACAACGCCCGCACCGCGGGAACCTGGCGCAGCAGGTCCACCGCGAAATCGGCGTGCCCGGGCACGTACCCGTTCCCCACCAGCATCGTCACGTCCGCCGCCAGACCCTCGGCGCCGAGCGCGGCCGCCGGGAAGCTGGTCGCCATCGAGAAGAAGATCACCGTGCCGCCCTCGGCGGTCGCCAGGATCGCGCCGTGCTCACAGCCGGGCACGTCGACGCAGACCACGGTCACGTCGGCGGGCTCACCCACGGCCTCGCTCACGGCCACCGGGTCACGGGCGTCGGCGATCGCGATGTGGTCGGCGAGCCCGGTGCCGCTCAGCGCGTCCCGCTCCGCTTCGCTGACGACCACCGCGGTGGTATGGGCACCCGCCCGCTTGGCCGCCGCCAGAGTCAGCGACCCGCTCTTGCCCGCCCCGCCCAGGACCGTGACCCGCGCCCCCGCCGGGTACTTCCGGATCACCCGGTCGGTCAGCGCCGGGGCGCCGCACACGTCGTAGACCGCGAGGGCCAGTTCCGGCGCCAGATCGTCGGGCAGCACCCCGACCACGGACCGCCCGAACAGGATCGCCGTGCCCTCGGCCGGCACCTGCTCACTCAGGCCGTCCCAGCCGGCCAGCCCGTCGGTGATCCGCAGCGGCGTCAGCGTCAGCGACACCAGGGTGGCGACCCGGTCCCCCGGCTTCACCGGCAGCGGCGACTCGGGCCCGACCTCCTCGACCACGCCGATCAGCATGCCGCCGGAGCCGGTGACCGGATTGTGCATCTTGCCGCGGGCGCCCACGATCTCCAGCACCTCGGCACGGATCGCCGCACCGTTTCCCGCGTGCTTCTCGGCGAGCTGCCGATAACTGGCGGCGTCGAGGTTGAGCCGCTGCACCCGGATCCGGGTCTCCTCCGGCCCGATCTCCGGGGAGGCATCCAGTCTCCAGGCGGCCTGCGGCAGCACGCCGGCCGGTTCGATAACCCGCCGCAAACCCACCATGCTCATGCTCCTCACGATCTCCACGCGTTAAAAACACTCTCATACTGAAGGCTGTACCGTAAATCCTTCAGGCACATGGTTACTAGACCGGAGATTCTCCGGTACGTTGATCCGAGTTTGAACGAGGGAGGATCCGGTGGCGGACAACTTGGCAGGCCAGCCTTACGAATACCAACGGCGGGAGCTCGTCGAGCCCGACTGGACGAGATTCCCCGGCTGGCGGGACGTGACAGCCGCGCAGTGGCAGTCCGCGCAGTGGCAGCGGGTCAACTGCGTGAAGAACATCAAGCAGCTGCGGACAGTCCTCGGCGACCTGGTCGACGACAGCTTCTACACCGACCTGGAAACCGACATCCAGCAGCATGCGACCATGTCGATGCTGCTCCCGCCCCAGATGGTCAACACGATGGTGCCGGACCGCGTGCCCGACACCGCGTCGCTGCTCGCCGACCCGGTGCGCAACTACATGCTCCCGGTCGCCAGCGACCGCCACCCGGTCTGGCCGTCGCACCCGCACGCCACCCGGGACTCGCTGCACGAGCACGACATGTGGGTGGCCGAGGGGCTCACCCACCGCTACCCCACCAAGGTCCTCGCCGAGCTGCTGTCCACCTGCCCGCAGTACTGCGGGCACTGCACCCGGATGGACCTGGTCGGCAACAGCACCCCCACCGTCGCCAAGCTCAAACTGCTGCAGAAGCCGGTCGACCGCTACGAGGCCCACCTGGCCTACCTCAAGGCCCACCCGGGCGTCCGCGACGTGGTCGTCTCCGGCGGTGACGTCGCCAACGTGCCGTGGAAACAGCTCGAGGCGTACCTCATGGGCCTGCTCTCGGTGCCGACCGTCCGCGACATCCGGCTCGCCACCAAGGCGCTGATGGGCCTGCCGCAGCACTGGCTCCAGGACGACGTGGTCGAGGGCATGCACCGGGTCGCCGTCACCGCCGAACGACGCGGCGTCAACCTGGCCGTGCACACCCACGTCAACCACGTGAACTCGCTGACGCCGCTGGTCGCGCGCGCCGTGCGAACCCTGCTGGAAGTGGGTGTCCGGGACGTCCGCAACCAGGGTGTCCTGATGCGCGGGGTCAACGCCACCGCCGGCGACCTGCTCGACCTGTGCTTCGCCCTGCAGGGCGAAGCGGGCATCCTGCCCTACTACTTCTACATGTGCGACATGATCCCGAACGCGGAGCACTGGCGCGTCCCGGTCTCGCACGCCCAGCAGCTCCAACACGACCTGATGGGCTACCTGCCCGGTTACGCCACCCCGCGCATCGTCTGCGACGTGCCGTTCGTCGGCAAGCGCTGGGTGCACATGGTCTCGGAGTACGACCGGGAGAACGGCATCTCGTACTGGACCAAGAACTACCGCACGTCCATCGAGGCCGGCGACAGCGAGGCCCTGTCCAAGCTGTACGCCTACTACGACCCGATCGACACGCTGCCCGAGGCCGGCCAGCAGTGGTGGCGCAAGCAGCAGACCGCGGCCGTCTGATCTCACCACGGCGCGGTCTCGGGGAAAGCCGCGCACGAGTCGAGGGGGGCCCACACGTGGCGCCCCAGCCACGAATACGACAC
>NZ_JASCTH010000018.1:143087-233764 GCF_030009775.1 Actinoplanes sandaracinus
GCGGGGCTCCCCGCCCCCCCGCGTGGGGGCGGCCCCCCTGCCCCCCCCCTCGACTCGTATCCGACAAACCACTCCCGCCGTCACGGCCCGGGCCCGGTGGCCGGAACCGGCGGCCGGCTAGCTGAGGGCGTCGCGGACGTCGCGGCCGGCGTCCTTGACGTGCTCGCCCGCCTGCTTGGCGTGCGCCGCCGTCTCCTGCGCCTGGCCCTCGGCGTAGAGGCGCTCGTTGTCGGTCGCCTCACCGATGCCCTGCTTCGCCTTGCCGGTGACTTCCTCGGCCTTGTTCTTGACCTTGTCGGCGATGCTCATGCGTCAGTCCTCCTTGGTCGTTCGGCGCTGCGGCAGTCGATCTGCCGGTCGCGCCCCTCTGCCGATCGAATCGCCGCGCCCTGATCACGCCGTGGTCCGATCGATCAGATCGTTCGCTCTGACGATCAAGGAGTGCCCGGTCCGGGGAGTTTTGAAACGGCTTGCGCCACCGCACATCCGGTACGGCATCCTAGGACAATGCCGGTTAGGCTCTCCGCCGTGAACGAACCCGGCGGCCCGTCCGGTCCTCACCCTCCGCGGGCCCCCGGCGGCCCTCCCGCTCACCCCGGCCGCGCGCCGCGGAGCCGGCGGCCTCCGTACCCCGACGAGGCCCTCGACTGGCTGCTGCCCCGTGACGCGCCGCGCGTCCTGGATCTCGTCGCCGGCACCGGCCGCCTCACCCGCCGGCTCCGGTCCCGCGGCCTCGACGTGGTGGCCGTCGACCCGTCCGCCGCGATGCTCGCCGAACTCCGCCGCACGCTGCCCGGCGTCCCCACCCACCAGGGCGACACGGCGCGGATCCCGCTCCCGGACCACTGCGCCGACGTGGTCCTGATAGCCGAGGCCTGGCACGGCCTCGACCCGCCCCGGGCCCTGCCGGAGATCGCCCGTGTCCTCTCCCCCGGCGGCCGCCTCGGCCTGATCCGCAACACCCGCGACGAGCGCGTCGACTGGGTGGCCCGCCTCGGCGCCATCATCGCCGGCGCCGGGCCGCCCGGCGGCCCCCGCCTCGGCCCGCCCTTCGGACCCGCCGACCGCGCCGTCTTCGCCTGGAGCCACCAGCTCAAACCCGACGACCTGATCACCCTGGCCGGTTCCCGGAGCCGGGAGATCCTGCTGCCGGCCGACGAACGCGCGGCCGTCCTCGCCCAGATCCGCCAGCTGATGGCCACCCATCCGGCCCTGCTGGGCCAGGCCTTCCACACCCTTCCCTACGTCACCGAGTGCGTCCACGCCACGCTGCTGACACACCCTCCGTGACCGGCCCGCGCGGGCCCGCACCGGTCACGCGCACCATGACGCCACCGTGACGCACGTCCGGAGGATCGGTGACGGCCGCCCCGCACGGGACGGCGCGGACCGAGGAGAGACATGAGCACTGCGAAAATCGGGCGGCGTACGGCGGCCGGCGCGATCGTCCTGGCGTTGGGGACGGGCCTCGCGGCGACGCCGCACGGGCCGGCCCACGCGGGGGGATTCGCACCGGCACGGATCGCGGAGACCACCGACAACGACGACAGCACCACCAAAACCGTGACGGCGACCTGCACACGAGGGTCGGTCTTCGCCGCCGGCGCCCGGATCGTCGACGGCTCCGGAGGGGTGGCCCTGACCTCGATGGCGCCCGACCCGGGCCTTAACTCCGTGACGGTGACCGCCGCCGCCCGGAGCGGGCACACCGGCGACTGGGCGTTGACGGCGTACGCGACCTGCGCCTTCTCCGCACGCGCGCCGCTCTGGGTGTCGGCCACCGTGCCGTCCGGCTCGACGGCGGAGGTGGACTGCCCGGGCATCACCAAGGTGGTCGGCACCGGCTTCCGTGTCGAAGGGCCGGTGGATCACACGTACGTCGACGAGGTCGCCTTCGGGGCCGGGCTCAACGGGGTGCGGGTGCACGCGGGCGGCGAACCGGACGAACTCACCGCCTTCGCGATCTGCAAGGAACCCACCCCGCTGACCGGACCGCCCGGCGTACGCGTCCAGGCCGCCAGCGCCGGCGACACCTGGCCCCGCACGGCCGTCACCGGCGGTTCCGGCCCGGACCAGCACGTCTACGCCGTCGGCGCCCGTGTGGTGAGCTCCGGAGCGGCTTTCCTCAGCGTGCTGGCGCCCGGCCCGGACTCGCACCTGGCGCACGCCGAGGCCGTCCAGGCCGGTCCGCTCCCGGGTGCGCCCGCCACCGCACGGACCGGCGAGGACGACGCCTCGCTTACGGTCTCCGGCCTGCTCATGGGCGCCTTCCACTGACACCCGGTACGCGCCGGGCGCCGGTGCTACGGCGCCGGGGCCGGCCGGTCGGCGGCCGTCACCGGTCCGCCGGCCGGTGACCGCCGGGCCGGCCGGCGGGGCGCGAGGACCAGTTCGTCGGGGGGATGCACCCCGATGGCCCGCATCGCGTCGCGGTACCGGGCGAAAGCCCGGCGCGCCTCACCGTGCTGGCCGCCGGCCACCAGCGCGCGGACCAGCGCCCGGTGGGCCGGCTGGTCGTACGGATCCCGCTCCAGCAGCCTCAGCAGATATCCCACCGCGGCCGCCGGGCCGGACGTCGCGGCGCTGCTGCGGGCCAGCATCCGCAGCAGGCTGAGGAACGCCGCCCGGGCCTGTTCGCGCAGCGGGCCCGACCAGTCGGCGTACGGCTCGTCCTCGAACGCGTCGGCGCGGTACTGGCGATCGGCGGCCACCAGCACCTTCCGCCCCTCCACGAGGGCGTCCCGTTCCATCAGGCGACGGGCGTGCGCGACATGGTCGAGGAACTCCTCGACGTCGACCCGTACCCGGCTGATGTCGAGCGCGATGCACGCCTGATCGGCGACGAGGAAGTGATCGGGGGCGAACGTCTTCGCCGGGTCGAGCACGCCGCGGACGATGGAGAGCAGGACCGACAGCCGGTGCCCGGTGCGTTCCGCGTCGTCGTCCGGCCAGAGCAGCTCGCACAGCTCACCGCGCGGCACCGGCCGGCCACGCCGGGCGACCAGGATCCGGACCAGGTCGCGGGCCTTACGGGACTGCCACCGCGAGGCCGGGACGGGACGGCCGTCCAGGCGCACCTCGAACCGGCCGAGAGCCTGGATCGTGACGGTCTGGTAGGCCGGCCCGGCCCCGGACGCGCGCGCACCGGACATGCCCGCCGCCCGGTCGGTCAGCACACCGGCGGAGACGAGTTGCTCGGCGGCGAGAAGTCCGCCCAGCCGATCACCGTTCCCGGCGCCGGGAAGTCGCCCGAGCACGACGAGGATCCGGGCCGCCTCGACCACCGCCCCCGCCCGGCTCCAGATCGCGTGCGCCTCACGCAGCGCCTCGCGCGCCCGGTCCAGGTCGTGCTCGATGGCGGCCCGCAGTTCGAGCGCGTCGGCCAGCCCGGCCAGGTCGCCCTGAGCCCGCGCGATGTCGGCCGCCCGCCCGGCCGGGACGGCGGCCTGCTCGGGCCCGGCCGTCCGCAGCACGACCCAGCCGTGTGCCAGCAGAGCCGGGACGACGATCTCGTCAGCGGCGCCCCGGACGGCCTGCTCGGCGTGCATCGCCGCGGCCTTGGCGTCGTCGTCGAGCCGGACCAGCGCCAGCCCGGCCAGGGCGGGCACCAGAACATGGGCGTTGCCGGCCTCCTCGGCGACCCGGACCGTCTCCTCGTACGCCGCGCGGGCCTGTTCGCGCCAGCCCCGCCGGCGGTACAGGTCGCCCAGCCCGAGCAGCGCCGTGGTGAACCGGCGGGAGCCCTTGCTCTGATAGTGCGCCAGTGCCGCCTCGTACCGCCTGACCGCCTCGTCGTAGCGGCCGAGCATCGCCAGCGCCTCCGCCTCGTTACTCGTCGCGATGGCCCGCAGGCTGGGCGCGCCGGCCAGCGCGGCGTACCGGGCCGACTGCTCGGCCATCGCCAGCCCTTCGGCGAACCGGCCGGTGCGCAGCAGTTGATGCGTGCGGTTGATGTGGATGCGGGCGAGGAGCAGGACGTCGCCGGTGCGTTCCGCGATCGGCAGGGCCAGGGCGTAGTGCTCCTCGCCGCCCGCGATGTCGCCGGCCACGCTGAGGCACAGCGCGACGCTGAGGTGGGCCGAGGCCAGCACGCTGTCCTGCCCCGACTCCCCGGCGGCGGCCAGTGCCCGGCGCGCACATCCGCAGGCGGCGCCGGTGTCGCCGGCCAGCAGGTGGGCGTGCGCGGTCCAGGACAGCAACAGCGCCAGTTCGGCCGGCGCGGCGGATTGCGGACGCTGTTCCAGGATCTCCAGCGCGGCACGGGCGTCACCGCGCTGGTAGTGGATCCGGCCCCGCCGCCACGCCAGGCCGGCGTCACCGGCGGGCTCGGCGGCGGCCACGGCCTCGTACTCCCGTGCGGCCGCGCCGAGGTCGCCCAGGGTGCGCAGGGCGTCGCCGAGCAGCAGGCGCAGCCGCCGGCCGCGATGTCGCTCCGGCAGCCGGGGCACCAGCTCCACCACCGCCCGCGACCGGCCCTCCGCGATCATCCGGTCACCATGAGCGTCGAGCACCCGGGCACAGCGCGCGTGGTCACCGGCCCGCAGGTACTCCCGGGCGGCGGCGACCGGCGGGCCGTGGTCGTCGAACCAGGCGGCGGCGGTGGCGGCCGTGCCGGCGCCGGTGGGCGGCCGCCGCTGCCCGTGCCGCACGACCTCGGCGATCACCGGAATGACGTGCTCCTCCGGGGCCGGCGCGCCCGGGCACAACGCCGGCCAGGCGGGCCGGGTCAGCAGGCCGGCGCGGCGCAGCAGACCGACGATCCGTGGGGCCCCGCGAAGGCCGAGCGCGCCGCACAGGCCCGCGCTCACCGGTGACAGCTCGCCGACCTGGCGGAGCAGCCGGATCGCGTCCGCCGACAACGCGGTGAGGACCTCGTCGGCGACGTACCGCGCGATCGGGCCGCCGGGCTCGGCCAGGACCGGGGCCAGCGGGCCGGACGGCACCCCGCCCAGGCGCAGACTCTCGGCGGACAGGTGAACGAGCGCCGGCCAGCCCCCGGTCGCGGTGTACAGCCGATCGGCGAGGTCCGGGGCGGACAGGCCGTACTCGCCGGCCACCAGATCGGCGATCCGCTCCGGGGACAGGGCCAGGTCGAGCGGGCCCAAATCGGTCCACAGGCCACTGCCCAGCCAGCGGGTGGCCTGCGGCGGCAGCGGCCACCGTGAGGCGAGCACCACGGTCACGTCGTCCTCGCCGCTCTCGACCGCCTCCAGCAGGGGATGCAGGTCCTCCGCCGACATCCGCGGCAGCCCGTCGACGATGACCAGCCGGTCACCGGCCGTGACGGCGCCGGTGACGAACCGGTTCAGCGGGACGCTGTCGCCGTCGCGCGGGCGGACGGCCGCACCCGGGAACCAGCGGCGCAACGCGGTCGTCTTGCCGTAACCGGCGGCCGCCACGAGGCAGCGGACGCCGCGCTCCCGGGATGCCCGCAACGGATGCACCGTTCTCCCCCCTGCCACGCTCGCCGGCCGGGCGCGTCCAGGCTCACTGGACTCGGCCGGTGTGGCGGGGCTCTTGGCGGGGCGAGGCCCCTGGCATCGCCACTCATCGATCAAATCACGATCGGGGCGCCCACCGCGGCGGCCGGCACTGACGCCTCCCTGACACCACACTGACGGTCCGGTGTGACCGTCGTGGCAGGACCGCAGACAGCGGCTCGGACGACAGGGAGCAGACGACATGAGAATGTCAGGAAATTGCAGAATGCTGATGATTCCGGCGCTGGCGGTGCTGGCGCTCGGCGCGGCGGGCGCGGGCCCGGTGAACGCGGCGGCCACGCCTGCGGAAGGCACCGCCGGCCGGGCCCTGGCGGTCTCGGAAGACCTTCACCGGTGCGACGGCAAGGCACAGCTGAACGCCGCCGTCCTGACCAAGTCCGCGGCCGAGACCATCGGCGAGAACGGCGTTTTCGTCCCGGTGACGGACGCGTCCATCCAGGTCACCGGCCCGGCGGCGGCCGTCGCCACCGACCAGCTGATCGTGACCTTCACCGGCGAGGCCGAACTCGGCGGGCAGCCCAACGTCCTCAACCCCGTGGTCGACTCGATGCAGGTCCGCATCCTGGTGAACGGTGCGCCGCTGCCGCCGGGAGCCGTCGCCTTCACCACCGACGCGGGCCAGTCGGACGCCCTGCAGGCGTGCACCACCGTGAGCGGACCCGGCCCCCACGTCGTGACCGTGGAGTGGCGGCTGTTCGACTTCGCGAACAACAGCGCGCTGACCGGAACGCTGAACAGCTGGGAACTGCACGTCGAGCAGAACGACTGACCCCGCCCCGGCTCAGCCGGGGACGGCGGCCCGCAGCTTCCAGGTGGTGAGGCGGGGGCGGCCCGGGAGGGCGATGCGGCCGGTGCACCAGAGCAGCGCCTCGGCCGGGTCGCCCGGCGGGGCGTCCGGGAACAGACGGGCCAGGACCGCCGCGCACAGATCCCCCGGCGGGTTCCAGGGCACTCCCAGTCCCTGAGTGATGTCCCAGGTGTGGTTCAGGGTCTCGTTGACGCCGAGCGCGGCGAAGCCGGCCCCGTCGGTCGGGCCCCAGTGCCACGCCCGGGCGCCGGGGGCGGCGGCGCGCAGGGCGGCGCTCAACAGGCCGCCGCAGGCGGCGACGATCCGCAGGATCGTGGACGGGGCGGCGCCGGGTCGCACCTCCAGGTCCAGCGGCAGGTACGCGTCGGAGGCGCCCGACGTGACCTGGGTGGCGTACGCGGTCAGGTCGTGCGCCAGATGGGCCGCCGTCCGCCGGCAGTCCCAGTCCAGCGGCCCGGCCCGTACCCCCCAGTCGCGGTCTTGAACCGGTGTCAGGATCCGGAGCGTCTCCGCCACCGCCGCATCGACGTCTTGTGCATCCACGGGGCTCATCATCGCTGAAGAAGCACTGTGACAGCATCGACGGCATGCCCAAGAAAGTGGACCGTCGGGAGCGCCGCACCCAGATCGCCGACGCGCTGATGCGGGTCGCCGCCGATCACGGGCTGGAAGCGGTCAGCCTGCGCCACGTGGCCGCCGAGGCCGGGGTGTCCGCGGGGATGGTGCAGCACTACTTCCGCACCAAGGACGAGATGATGGCGTTCGCGCTGGAGGTCGTGCGGGAGCGCAACCAGGTGCGGGTCACCGAGGCGCTGGCGCTGCTGGGAGCCGACCCGGCCCCCCGCGAACTGCTGCGCACCATCCTCGCGACACTGCTGCCGCTGGAGGAGGAGACCCGCGCCGACGGACGGGTGGCGCTGGCGTTCCTCGCCTACTCGGCGGTGCGGCCCACGGCGTCGGCGACCCTGCGGGACGACACCGGGCAGATGATCGACTTCATCGCGGGCCTGCTCCCCGTACCGGAGAAGGAGACAGCGGCCCGCAGCCTGCTCGCCCTGATGGAGGGGCTGGGGGTCTATCTGCTCGGCGGGCAGTACACGCCGGGTGAGGCCCGGGCGGCGCTCGACGCCCAGCTGGACCTGATCTTCAAAGGGCCATAGGCCGGGGATTGGCCGTGCCTCGTCCCGAGCGGATGTGTCAGGCTGATCCGGTGAAACAGGCGCAGAGGCTCAAAGCTGTTCGTTACGACATTCGCGGGCCGGTGCTGCGCCGCGCATTGGAGCTCGAGGACGCGGGACACCAGATCCTCAAGCTGAACCTCGGCAACCCGGCGCCGTGGGGCCTGGCCACGCCGGAACCGATCGTCGCCGACATGATCTACAACCTGCGGTCGGCGCAGGGTTACAGCGACGCCCGTGGCATCTACTCGGCACGCGTCGCCGTCGCGCAGTACTACCAGACCCAGGGCGTCACCAGCGTGCAGCCCGAGGACGTGATGCTCGGCAACGGCGTCTCCGAGCTGATCGTGATGGCGTTGCAGGCGCTGCTCGACACCGGCGACGAGGTGCTGGTGCCGAGCCCCGACTACCCGCTGTGGACCGGCGCGGTGACGCTGTGCGGGGGCCGGGCGGTGCACTACCGCTGCGACGAGGACGCCGGCTGGCAGCCCGACCTCGACCATCTGGAATCCCGGATCACCGCCGACACCCGCGCCATCGTGATCATCAACCCGAACAACCCGACCGGCGCGGTCTACTCCCGCGAGGTCCTCGAAGGCATGCTCGACCTGGCCCGCCGGCACGGGCTGTTGGTCTTCGCCGACGAGATCTACGACCGGATCGTCTACGACGGCGCCGTCCACCACACCGCCGCCGCGCTCGCTCCGGACGTGCCGATGATCAGCATGGGCGGCCTGTCCAAAACCTACCGGGCCGCCGGATTCCGCTCCGGCTGGCTCGCGATCAGCGGCTTCACCGGCCGCGACACCGACTACCTCGAAGGCCTGCAACTGCTGGCCAACATGCGGCTGTGCCCGAACGTGCCCGCCCAGCACGCCATCCAGACCGCCCTCGGCGGATACCAGAGCATCAACGCGCTGATCCGCCCCGGCGGCCGCCTCCACGAGCAGCGCGAACACGCCTGGCGGCAGATCACCGCGATCCCCGGCGTCGACTGCGTCAAGCCGGAGGGCGCGCTCTATCTCTTCGCCCGCCTGGACCCCGAGGTCCACAAGATCCACGACGACGAGCGGCTGATCATCGACCTGTTGGAGCAGCAGAATCTGCTGCTGTCGCACGGGACCGGCTTCAACATCGACACGCCCGACCACCTGCGGCTGGTCTTCCTGGCTCCGGTCGACGTCCTGGACGACGCCGTCGCCCGGCTCCGCACGTTCCTCTCCACCTACCGCCAGTAACGGCCCCGCCCGCCGCCACTCACCCGCCCGCCGCCACCTGCCCGCCCGCACGCCAGCCGCCACTTACCCACCTGCCGCCACCTACCCACCATCCGGCCCGCCAGCCGCCGCCTGCCCCACCGCCACCTGCCCCACCGGCCCCATCGCCACCTGCCCGCCAGCCGCATGCCCGGAGACAGGCCGACCGCCGGCCTGCTGTCGACCGCCGGCCTGTCTGCGGGCCGTCGCTCAGGCACGTCAATCACCACATATTCCACGGACCCGGTGGTCATCGCATCAAGGTCTGTGGGGGCGGACAGTTGGCGACCTACCCACCGCGACCTTGATGCAGTGACCACCCCACGCGGTAGCCAACGCTCCAAGGTCTGTGTGTGGCGATTGTCGGCGATCTACTTGCCGCGACCTTGATGCGCCGCCCACCCAGCGCGGCAGCCAGCGCTTCAAGATCTGCCCGACGGGCGATGGACGACCCGACCACCGCGACCCTGAGGCGCCACCCACCCGGCGCGACGGCCTCAAGGCCGGTGGCCAACGCTTCAAGATCTGCGGATGGCGCACGGTTGGCGACCCCACCATCACGACCTTGATGCAGTGACCACCCCATGCGGTAGTCAACGCTTCAAAATCTGTGTATGGCGATTGCTGGCGATCTACTTGCCGCGACCTCGATGCGCCGCCCACCCAGCGCGGCAGCCAGCGCTTCAAGATCTGCCCGACGGGCGATGGACGACCCGACCACCGCGACCCTGACGCGCCACCCACCCGGCGCGACGGCCTCAAGGCGCGATGGCCTCAAGGCGCGGTGGCCTCAAGGCGCGATGGCCTCAAGGTCGGTGGCCAACGCTTCAAGATCTGCGGATGGCGAATGCTGGCGAGCTGCTTGCCGCAATCTTGGCGCACCGCCCACCCCGTGCGGTGGTTAGCGCTTCAAGGTCTGGGGTGACGGGTGGTTGGCGGGCTGCCTTCCGCGATCTTGATGTGTCGCCCACCTGGTGCGGTGGTCAGCGCTTCAAGGTCTGGGGTGACGGGTAGTTGGCGGCCTGACAACCGCGATCTTGATGCGCCGCCCACTCCATGCGGGGTCAGCGCTTCAAAGCATGCGGGAGGGCCAGTAGTCGTCGGTCCGGCCGCGGCGATCTTGATGCGATGACTCCCCAGCACGGTGGCCACCGCATCAAGGTCCGTTGGCGCTGGCGCGGTCCTTGTTACTCCCTGTTGATGCGGGTGCAGGGTGACTTTCGGGGCTCGGCTCTCGGCTCTCGGCTCTCGGCTCTCGGCTCTCGGCTCTCGGCTCTCGGCTCTCGGCTCTCGGCTCTCGGCTGTGATTTTGATGCGTTGACTACCTGATTCGGTGGTCAACGCAACGAGGTTGGTGAGCGGCGCGGATCGATGCCAGCCCAGTGTGATCTTGAGCAGCGCTGGCAGGTGCCTCTCGATCTGGCGCTGCGCCTTCGCAGGTGGTGATCTTGATGCACTGACTTCCTCGAACGGTGGTCGACACATCCACGCCTGAGAAACGGCTGAGCGGACCAGCGGAGCAGCTGGGCGGCTGGGCGGCTGGGCGGCTAGACGGCAGGGCAGTTGGACGGCGAACGGCTGGACAACGGGGATTGGCCGCCGCCGCGAACCCGTCGCTTGACGGGAGTCGGTCGTCGCGGCTCTGCGGTGATCAGTCGGTGGGGGCGATGCGTGGTGGGCGGTTCTCGTAGGGAGTGGACAGCACCACCGTGGTCCGGGTGGTGACGTTAGCGGCCGTGCGGATGTCCTGCAGCAGCCTCTCCAGGTCGGCGGGACTCTTCACCCGGACGAGAAGGAGGTAGAAGTCCTCCCCGGCCACCGAGTAGCAAGAGTCGATCTCGGCGAGATGCGCCAGCCGGTCGGGCGCGTCGTCGGGCTGGGAGGGGTCGAACGGCCGGATCGCCACGAACGCCGTCAACGGCAGGTCCAGGGCCTCATAGGAGACCCGGGCGGTGTAACCGTTGACGACGCCGCGCTGCTCCAGGCGGCGGACACGCTGGTGCACGGCGGAGACGCTCAGGCCCACCCGTTCGGCCAGGTCGGTGTACGACAACCTGCCGTCCGCGGTCAGGGCCGACACGATCGCCCGGTCGATCTCTTCCACGCCGTCACATTACTGGCCTGTCGCGGATGGGCCGTCAGCGGATCAGCGCCGCGATCAGCTCCCGGTCATCGAGCGGGCGATCACGAGCCGCTGGATCTGGTTGGTGCCCTCGACGATCTGCAGGACCTTCGCCTCCCGGAACCAGCGCTCGACCGGGTGGTCGGCGACGTAACCGGCACCGCCGAGCACCTGCACCGCGTCGGTGGTGACCCGCATGGCCGCGTCGGTGGCGAACAGTTTCGCCTTGGCCGCCTCGATGGAGAACGGCCGGCCCGCGTCCTTGAGCCGGGCCGCGTTGAGCAGCAGCGCACGGGCCGCGGAGACCTGGGTGGCCATGTCGGCGAGCATGAACCCGATCCCCTGGAACGACCCGATCGGCTTGCCGAACTGCTCGCGCTCCCGGGCGTAGGCGGTGGCGTAGTCGACGGCGGCCTGGGCCAGCCCGACCGCGCACGCGGCGATGCCGAGGCGGCCGGCGTCGAGGGCCTTCATGGCGATGCCGAAGCCCTCGTTCTCGGTGCCGACCAGGCGGTCCCGGGGGATGCGGGCGTTGTCGAGGACGATCTGCGCGGGCGCCGACGAGCGCAGGCCCATCAGCTTCTCCGGCGCCTGCGGTTGGAGGCCGGCGGTGTCAGCGTCGGCGAGCAGGCAGGAGATGCCGCGGGCGCCGGGGCCGCCGGTGCGGCAGAAGATGTTGTAGAAGTCGGCACGGCCGGCGTGCGTGATCCACGCTTTCGTGCCGGTCACCACGTAGTCGTCGCCGTCGGCGACCGCGCGGGTGGCGAGGGCGGCCGCGTCGCTGCCGCCCTGCGGTTCGGAGAGGGCGTACGCCCCGAGCAGCTCACCGCCGAGCATGTCCGGCAGTTTGGCCCGCTGCTGTTCGGTGCCGTAGGAGGCGACCGGGAAGCAGGACAGGGTGTGCACGCTGACCGCCTCGGCGATGCCCAGCCAGGTGCCGGCGAGGATCTCCAGGACCTGGACGTACACCTCGTAGGGCTGGGCGGCGCCGCCGTCGGCCTCGGGGTAGGGCAACCCGAGGAGCCCGGAACGGCCCAGAGTGCGCAGGATGTCGCGGGGGAACTCGCCGCGCGCCTCGAAGTCGTCGACCTTGTCGGCGAGCTCGCGGGTGGCGATCTCGGTGGTGAGGTCGAGCAGGTCGTGCGCTTCGGGGGTGGGAAGCAGTCGATCCACGGTCATCCTCGAACTTTAACGCTCGTTAACCAGCCGGTGTGACCAGGCCGGTCTCATAGGCCAGGACGACGGCCTGGGCACGGTCGCGCAGATCGAGTTTCGCGAAGATCCGGGCCACGTGGGTCTTCACCGTAGCCTCACTGAGTGTCAGCGATCCGGCCAACTCGGAGTTCGACAGACCGCGCCCCAGCAGGGTCAGCACCTCGAGCTCGCGCGGGGTCAGGGCGGTCAGATCGCGGTGCACCGCCGGCGGCTCGCCGGTGCTGGCGTACCGCTGGACCAGGCGGCGGGTGATCGACGGGGCGAGCAGGGCGTCACCGGTGCCGACCAGGCGGATCGCGGCGGCCAGGTGGTCGGCGGTGACGTCCTTGAGCAGGAAGCCGCTGGCGCCGGCGGCGAGCGCGGCGTAGACGTACCGGTCCAGGTCGAACGTGGTCAGCATGAGGATCCGGCAGTGGCGGTCGCGGGCCAGGATGCGCCGGGTGGCCTCGATGCCGTCCATGCCGGGCATCCGGATGTCCATCAGGATCACGTCGGGGCGCAGGCGCCGCTCGGCCTCGACCGCGGCGGCGCCGTCGGCGGCCTCCCCGGCGACATCGATGCCGCGGGCGCTCAGGATCAGCCGGAACCCGGTGCGGATCAGCTCCTGATCATCGACGATCAGCACCCGCGGGACGCCACCGACGCCACCGACGGCACCGACGGCAGGATTCCGCTGATCGGCCCCGACGCCACCAACGGCAGGCGTGTGCGGGGCGGTCATGGCGCGTCCAGCGGGAGGCGGGCGCGGACCCGGTATCCGCCGCCGAGGCGGCGCCGGGCGTCGAGGTCGCCGCCGTAGACCGCGACCCGCTCGCGCAGGCCGGCCAGGCCACGGCCGGCGCCGTCACCGGCGGCGGGCGGGGCGGGGTCGCCGGTCAGCACGCTCGGGCCGGTGGTCAGCACCTCGACCCGCAGGGCGTGACCGGCATAACGGATGGTGACCTCGGCCTTTCCCCCGGTGCCGTGCTTGAGCGCGTTGGTCAGGGCCTCCTGCACGATGCGGTAGGCGGTGACGTCGATGCCGGCCGGCAGGGGCCGCGGCTCGCCGGAGACCCGGACATCGACGGGCAGGCCGGCGAACGCGATCCGGTCCACCAGCGGGCTGAGCCGGGCCAGCGTGGGCTGCGGCGCGAGATCGGCGTGCTCGTCGTCGGGGTCGTCGCCGTCGGGGGCCGGCGCCAGCAGGCCCAGCAGGTGCCGCAGCTCGGTCATGGTGTCACGGCCGGCGCGCTCGACCGCGCCGAGCGCCGCGCCCGCCTCCTGCGGCATGGTGGCCAGGATCTCCCGGGCGGCGCCCGCCTGCACGATCATGACGCTGACGTTGTGGCTGACGATGTCGTGCAGCTCGCGGGCGATCCGGGCACGTTCCTCGCCGACCGCCGCCTGGGCGGCGGTCTCCCGCTCGCGTTCCAGGAGCCAGCCGCGCTCTCCCAAGGCCCGCTCGTGCCGTCGGCGCGCCCGCCGCAGTGCGACCCCGAGCCCCGCGGCGACCGCGCACGCCACCGCGAGCGCTGCCGCCATCCACATCGTCCCCACACCGGACACCCTGTCAGAACGGGGCGAGCGCGCGCATCCGCCCCGGTGTCCACACCGCGTACATCTGCGGGATGACGGCCGCCGTCGATTGCATCCGGCAGCCGATGCCCGCACGACGGCCGGTCCGTAGCGTTCCGGGCCATGACGACAGAGACGGTGGTACGCCTCGACGGGGTACGCAAGGAATACGGCGGAACAGCTGCCCTGGACGGCGTCTCGCTGGAGATCCGCCGGGGTGAGGCGGTCGCCGTGATGGGCCCGTCCGGATGCGGTAAATCCACCCTGCTCAACATGATCGCCGGGCTGGACCGGCCGTCCGCCGGCGAGGTGACCGTGCACGGCGAGCGCCTGGACCTGATGAACGAGACGAGGCTGGCGCTGTTCCGCCGGCACCACCTCGGCATGATCTTCCAGTTCTTCAATCTCCTCGACGATCTGTCCGCACTGGACAACGTGGCCCTGGCCGCCCAGCTGACCGGCTCGTCGGCGGCCACCGCCCGGCGCCGCGCCCTGGAACTCTTCGACGAGCTGGGCATCGCCGGCCGCCGGGACGTCTATCCGGCCGCGCTCTCCGGCGGCGAACGGCAGCGGGTGGCGGTGGCCCGGGCCCTGATGAACCGGCCGGCGCTGCTGCTCGCCGACGAGCCGACCGGCGCGCTCGACAGCAAGGCCGGTGAACAGGTGATGGACCTGCTGATCGACCTCAACCAGATCGGGCAGACCCTGCTGATCGTCACCCACGACGAGCGGCTCGCGCACCGCTGCGCGAGCCGGCTGGTGGAACTGGCCGACGGCCGGATCGCCCGCGAGTCCGCCCTGGACCGGGTGTGAGCGCGGTGTGGGCGGCCGCACGGGCCGCGATCCGCCGCCGGAAGCTGCAGACCTTCGTGATCGGCCTGGTCGTGCTGCTCTGCACCACCACGACCGTGGTGTCCCTCGCCCTGCTCGACGCCACCTCGGCGCCGTTCGACCGGGCCTTCGCCGAGCAGCGTGGCGCGCACGCGGTGGCGGTCTACGACCCGGCGGTGGTGACCGGCACCCGACTCGCCGCCGCGAAGTCCGGGGTGGAGAGCGCGGCCGGACCGTTCGGGCAGGTCGTGCTGGACCCGGAGAACGATCCCGGGCCGCTCCTGCGTGGGCAGATCACCGTGGTGGGACGGGCCGACCCGGGCGGCGAGGTGGACCGGCTGGACCTCTGGCGTGGCCGCTGGCCGTCCGCGCCGGGCGAGATCGTGCTGAACGAGACTCGCATGGACGATCCGATCGGCCTGCAGATCACCGACGACATGAAGACGGTCCAGGCGGGCGGGGTGACGCTGACCGTGGTCGGGTGGGCGTACAGCCTGAGCGCGACGGCGGACGCCTGGGTGACACCGGAGCAGATGACGGCGCTGCGGCCGACCGGGACACAGATGCTGTACCGGTTCTCCGGGGACGTGTCGACCAGGGAGGCGATCGAGCAGCGGCTGGCCGGGGTGACCGCGGGGCTTCCCGGCCAGGCGCTGCTCGCCGCCCGGCCGTACCAGGTGATCAAGGAGGAGATGGCCGAGTCGGCCGGCGTCTACCTGGCCCTCCTGGGCGCCTTCGGGGTGCTCGGCCTCCTGGTCGCGGTGATCATCGTGGGGAACGTGGTGAGCGGGGCGGTGGTCTCCGGGTTCCGGCACATCGGGGTGCTCAAGTCGGTGGGCTTCACCCCCCGCCAGGTGGTCGCGGTCTATCTGACCATGGTGACGGTGCCCGCGATGGTGGGCGCGGTGACCGGCACGGCGCTCGGCAGCCTGGCGGCACAGCCGCTGGTCGCGGACACCTTCCGCGACCTCGGCCTCGGGCAGGACGCCGGCGTGCGGATCTGGGTGCTGGCGGCGGGGCTCATCGGCGTGCCCGGGCTGGTCCTGCTGGCCGCGCTGCTGCCCGCGACGCGCGCCCACCGCCTCTCCGCCGCCGAGGCGATCAGCGCGGGCAGCTCGCCGCGACGCGGTCGCGGCCTGCGCATCCAGAGAGCCCTCAGCGGTACGCGCCTGCCGCGCTCGGTCAGCCTCGGCCTGGGCCTGCCGTTCGCCCGCCCGGCCCGCACCGCGCTGACCATGGCGTCGTTGCTGCTCGGCGTGACCACGGTGACGTTCGCGACCGGGCTCTCCGAATCGATCCTGCGGGTCGCCGCGCTCTCCGCGGAGGCGGGCGGCAACGTCGGTGTCGTCTCCCGCCCGCCCGGGCTCGGTGAGGGCACGCAGCGCACCCCCGCGGAGGTGGAGGCGATGCTGCGCGCCATACCCGGCACGGCGCAGGTCGGGGTCGCCGCCCGGAAGGACGTCGTCATCCTCGGGCACAGCGAACCCGTCGAGTTCGGCTTCGTCCGCGGGGACGTCGCCGCGATGGGATACGAGCGCCAGCTGCTCGAGGGCCGCTGGCTGAGCGGGCCCGGCGAGGTGGTGGCGCCCGTCCAGTTGCTCAACGCACGCGGCCTGAAGGTCGGTGACACCCTGACCGCCGACCTGGACGGCGCCAGGCTCAGCCTCACCGTGGTCGGCGCGATGTACGAGGGCCTGCCCGGCCCCAGCGACGGACTGATCGCGGCGTGGCGGGACCTCGACGGTCTCTCCAAGGACGACTTCTACTACATGGTGCAACTGCGTGACGGCGCCGACATGGAGGGGTACCTGGCTGCGGTGCGGGCGGCCGACCCGGGCCTGGACGCCTGGGACAACACCGGCGACGACGAGCTGACGGTGATCGTGACCGGGTCGTCCGCCCTGTTCGCCGTGCTGCTGGCCGCGGTCGCCGCCCTGGGGGTGCTCAACACGGTCGCCCTCAACGTCCAGGATCGCCGCCGCGACCTGGGCATGCTGAAGTCGATCGGGATGACGCCGCGTCAGGTGATCGCCATGCTGGTCACGTCGATGGCGGCCCTCGGCGTGCTGGGCGGGCTGATCGGCATCCCGGTCGGCATGGCCGCGCACCGGATCGTCGTCCCGGCGGCCGCGGACGCCGTCAAGCTCACCCTCCCCGACTACGTGCTGCGGGTGTGGGAGCCGGGGACGCTGGCCCTGATGGTGCTCAGCGGCGTGCTGATCGCGGTGCTGGGGGCGCTGCTGCCGGCCCGCTCGGCGGCCCGGCTGACGATCGCCCGGGTCCTGCACAACGAGTGACACCGGAGCGCCGGTCACCCCCCGTACCCGAAGATTCAGGGTGACCGGCGCCAGGCCGTCAGTGGCGCACGCACCATGGGCCCATCCAACACGGCCGATCTGCCAAAAATCTGTCAGCGGCCGGCGATCAGGCGGCGGCGAGATCCACCACCGGGGCCGACGGCTCCAGGGACTCGTGCCAGATCGCCCACCGGGTGTCCGGTCCCATCGACTTCGCCTTGTACATGGCCAGGTCGGCGCGGTGCACGATCTCGTCGTGGGTGAGTTCGCCGGGTTCGGTCACCGCCACGCCGATGCTGGCGGCCAGGGTGAGCAGGCGGCCGTCGACGACGACCTGGCCGAGGGCGCCGGCGAGACGCCCGGCCACCTCGTACGCCTCCTCGGGCCGCCCGACCTCGGGCAGCACCACGGCGAACTCGTCACCGCCGAGCCGGGCCGGCAGTCCCGGCCGCGGCACACAGCGGCGCAGCACCTCGGCGAACTCCACCAGCACCCGGTCGCCGGTCTGGTGCCCGAGGGTGTCGTTGATCTCCTTGAACCCGTTCATGTCGATCACCAGGATCGCCGCCCGCCGGCCGCGGCCCAGCGCGCGGCAGGAGGCCTGGCGGAACAGGCTCCGGTTGGCGAGCCCGGTCAGGCCGTCGGTGAGGGCGCGCTCGTCGCTCTCCCGCTGCGCCAGGGTCTGCCGGTAGAGCACCAGCACACTGAGCATCGCCCCGCCGAGCGCCAGGCCACCCCACGGGAAGAACCGGCCGTCCTGCCAGGCCTGCGCCAGCATCAGCAGGTGGGCCACGGCGACCGCGAGGAACGGCAGGTAGCGGCCGGCGCGGAGGGCACGGCGGGGCTCGCCGGCCGCGACCGCGACGAAGCCGGCCCGGCCCTGTGCCACGGCCGCGGCGGCGAGCAGCGCGTCGGCGGTGATCCAGCAGATGAACTGCCAGGACGCCGGCATCTCGGCGCCGTCGTGACCGCTCAGGTAACCGTGCACCGCGTCGCCGGTGAACAGGATCAGGGCGCCGGCGGTGAGCAGCCGCAGCGGCCGCTGCGCGGACTCGTCGGCGCCGCGCAGCAGGGCCCGGACGGCACTGAACAGCAGCGCCAGGTCACCGAGCGGGTAGACGGCGGCGCTGAGCATGACGTCCGCGGAGAAGCCGGTGCGTTCCAGCAGCGGGCCGATCGCGGTGTACCAGAGCACCACCAGGCCCCCGGCCATCACGGTCAGCGCGTCGACGGCCGCCTTGAGCCGGTCGCGGCGGCTGGTCGGCGCGAGCGGGAAACGCTGCAGGGCGATCAGCAGGGCGACCACGAACACCACGTGCGTCGCGTCGTCCCACCGGCCGGCGCCGCCGACACCGAGGACCATCAGCAGCGGTACGGCTACCACGAGCGCCGAGAAGCAGGCGGCGACCGCGCCCCAGGCCTGCCGCAGCCGGGGTGGCAGCTGCGGCATCCGGGCCGCACGCACCGCGGCGACCAGGCCGAACACCGCGAAGGCGAACCGGGCGGCCTCGGCGGCGGATTCGTACCAGGCGACCGGAGCGAACAGGTTCACCGCGGAGAGCGCCAGCACGACGGCGTAGAGCGCGCCCGCCGCCAGATAGACCGGCGGCAGCCCGCCGCCCGGGTGACGGCGCCGCGCGAGTCGACTTCCCGTGTGCAAGACGCCTCCTCCAGGGCCGTGCCGGACGAGCGTGCTGATCGGTGGCTCCCGGGCCGACCTGAGGAATGACCATAGGATCGGCGGATGGCCGTACCCCAGACGCACGACGAGGCGGTCGCCGCCGCCCACCAGCTCGCCGAGGCCCTGATGCCGGGCGCGGCCCAGCGCGACCGCGACGGCGCCGGCGTCGTCCCGCACGAGGCGATCGGGGCCCTGGACTCCTCCGGCCTGCTCGGCATCACCGTGCCGCGCGCCGACGGTGGTCCCGGTCTCGGCATGCGCACGCTCGCCGAGGTCACTCGTATCATCGCCGCCGCGGACCCGGCGATCGCCCAGATCCCGCAGGGCCACTTCCTGATCATCGACGTGCTCGCCGTGCACGGCGGCGCCGAGGCCCGTAAGCGGATCCTCGGTGACGTGCTCGCCGGGCGGCGGCTCGGCAACGCCCTCGCCGAACGCGGCGGCAAACACGCCCAGGACCTGCGGACCCGGATCACCGGCGGGCGGCTCGACGGCGTCAAGTACTACACGACCGGCGCTCTGACCAGCGTGTGGATCGCGGTGAGCGCCCTCGACGAGGACGGCCGCCTGGTCCTCGCCCTGGTGCCGCGGGACGCCGAGGGCGTCACCGTCGACACCGACTGGGACATGGTCGGCCAGCGCGCGACGATCAGCGGGACGGCCAGGTTCGAGCGGGTGGCGGTGGAGCCGGGGCTGCGCATCGACTACGCGCACGCCTATGAGACGCCGCAGCAGCTCGGCGCCCGCGCCCAGCTCGTGCACGCCGCCATCGAGGTCGGCATCGCGGGCGCCGCGCTGCGCGACGCCCGCGAGTACCTGCGAGAGAGGGCCCGCCCGTCCAGCGAGGCGGTGCGGCACGGCGCCGCGGCGGCCACCGACGACCCGCATGTACGGCACCGTTACGGGCGCCTGGCCACGCGCGTCCGTGCCGCTGAGGCGCTGCTCGAGTCGGCTGCCCGTACCGTCGAGGAAGTGGGGTTGGTCCCGGCGGACGCCGACGCCGCGGCGCGGGGCTCCCTCGCGGTGGCGGCCGCGAAGGCGTTCGGCAGCGAGATCGCGGTGGAGGCCGGGTCGGAGTTGTTCGCGCTCTGCGGCACCAGTTCGGCGGCCGCGAAACACGGCCTCGACCGGCACTGGCGCAACGCCCGCACCCACAGCGTGCACGACCCGGTGGACTGGAAGTACGCCCACATAGCGGCCTACGAGCTAGCCGACCAGCAGCCCCCCAACCACGGCCAGCTCTGAAAGCGCCAGCCGCACCACCGGGCCAGCAAACCGCAACCACCGCTACCCAGCTCTAACCGCACCCACCCCTACATAGTCTCCGCGAGGACGTATCCACAGAACTGCCCGCAAAACGCCGCCGGTGGGGAGGCAAGCGATTTACCGACGCCCGCGCTCTTTGCGGGCGGCGGGAAATCGCCTGCCTCCCCACCGGGTACAAGGCGTTTTGCCGCGGAGCGAAGCGGAGCCAGCAAGCTCAGCCCAGCCGGTAGGAGGCGAAAACGACGTCGGCGCTGTGCACGAATCCGAGGCGGCCGTAAAGCCGGATGGCGTTCTCGTTGTCATGTGTCGTGTGCAGGAACGGCAGGTCGCCGCGGGCGAGGATGCCGGCCGCCACGGCGAGCGTCAGCCGGGCGCCGAGGCCCTTGCCGCGGAACGCGGGGTCGGTGCAGACGGCGCTCACCTCCGTCCAGCCGGGCAGCCGGAACCGCTCGCCGGCCATCGCGATCAGGCGGCCGTCGCCGTCCCGGATGCCGAGGTAGCGGCCCAGGTCGATGGTCCGTTTCAGGAACGGGCCGGGCTGGGCGCGGGCGACCAGGTCGAGCATCTCGGGCACGTCCTTCTCGGTGAGCTGGACGGCGTCCGGGTCGTCGACGCCGGACATGCTCTGGCCGATCATCTGCACGCCCTGGGTCACCTCGACCTGTTGCCAGCCTGGTGGCGAGGAGATCGACGGGCCGGTGAGGACGGCTTGATCGGTGATGGTCGCCAGGTCGCGCCAGGCGGCCGGATCGGCGGGGTCGCTCAGCGCGGCGAACGGAGCGATCTCGGGCAGGAATCGGGCGGCGTTGCCCGCGGCCTCAGCGAAACACGCCTGCGGCCCGGTGAGGGCGGCCCACACGGGGTTGTTCAGCACACCTCGACCCTGCCTCTATCCGGCCCGCCGCGCCAGTAGATATCCGGCGAACCACCCCCACGCTTATCTGTCGGGTTCCGTCACACGCGTGCCGCCTGCCGCGCCGGGGCCGGCTCCGGCTCCACCGCCAGGGCCGGGATGTCGGCCGGCCACAGCGGCTTGGCGAACAGGTAACCCTGGCCGTACTGGCAGCCCATGGCGCTCAGGGCGGCACGCTGGCCGACCTCCTCGATGCCCTCGGCGACGACCGTCAGGTCGAGGTTGTGCGACAGCGTGACGATCGCGTCGACGAGCGCGTGCTGTTGCCGGCTGTGCAGGATGTCGTCGATGAATGACTTGTCGACCTTCAGCACGTCCACCGGCATCTGCCGCAGGTAGCTCAGGGACGAGTAGCCCGTACCGAAGTCGTCGATCGCGATGCGCACGCCCATCGCCCGCAGCGCCTTGAGGTCCGACAGGACCTTGGCGGCGTCCCGCAGCACCAGGCTCTCGGTGATCTCCAGCAGCAGCCACTCGGGCCGCGCGCCGGTCTCGGCGAGCGCCTGGCGCACCTCGACGGCGAAGTCCGCGTTGCGGAACTGCCGGGCCGACACGTTCACGCTGACGTACCGCAGCGTCGTGGCCGGGTTCTCGGCACGCCACTGCGCGAACTGCCGCAACGCCTCCTTCAGCACCCACGACCCGATGCCGACGATCGCGCCGCTCTCCTCGGCCGCCTCCACGAAGTGGAACGGGCCGAGCAGCCCACGGACCGGGTGCTGCCAGCGCACCAGCGCCTCGACACCGGTGATCCGCTGGTCGGCGAGTTCCACGATCGGCTGGTACTGGAGCACGAACTGCTCCTGTTCGATCGCCTCGTGCAGGGCGGTACGCATCTCCAGCCGCTGCATCATCGCGGTGTGCAGGTCGTTCTGGTAGCGCTGCCAGCCGCCCTTGCCGTTGCCCTTGGCCAGGTAGAGCGCGAGGTCGGCGTGGCGCAGCAGCTCGGTCGCGTTGTCGGCGTCCCGGTTGGTGGCGACACCGACGCTGCTCGCGGCGCTCACCACGTGCGTGCCGCCGAGACCGTCGGACACCTCCACCGGCACCGCCAGCGCCTCCACCAGCCTCGCCGCCACCGCCTCGGCCGCGTCGACCGAGTCGCTCTGCTCGACCAGGACGGCGAACTCGTCGCCACCCATCCGGGCCGCCGTGCTGCCGGTCCCGATGATCGCCGAGATCCGCTCGGCCACGGTGAGCAGCAGCTGGTCGCCGACGGCGTGTCCGAGAGTGTCGTTGACCTCCTTGAAGTCGTCCAGGTCGACGAAGAGCACACCCAGGGTGGCGCCGTCCCGCTCGGCCACACCGAACGCCTGCTCCAGCCGGTCCTTGAAGAGCACCCGGTTGGCCAGCCCGGTCAGGGCGTCGTGGAACGCCTGGTGGGTGAGGTCCTTCTCCAGACCACGCCGCTCGGTCACGTCGCGCAGTGTCACCACCAGCCCGGCCACGGTCGGGTCGTCGCGCAGGTCCCGCAGGTCGCACTCGATCTCGACGGTACGGCCACCGGCGCGCACCGCGGTCAGCTCGATGTCGTCGAGGTCGCCCGCCCCCGAGCGGATCCGGTACATGACCTCGCGCAGCGCGTCCTGCGAGGAGTCGGCGATCAGCCCGGACAGCGCGGTCCCGGTCGGGTCCTCGCCGAACAGCGCCTCGGCCGACGGGGTGGCGTACCGGATGGCGCCGTCGGGGTCGAGGATCAGGATGACGTCGGCCGCGCTCTGGATCAGCGTCCGGAACCAGGCCTCGCCCTCACGGCGGCTCACCTCGGCGGACAGCGTGATCCGTTCCAGCACCACCGCGATCTGCGCGCCCAGCGTCTCGAACGCCGGCAGCAGCCGGTGCAGCACCTGGTCCGGCGCGCCGATGACCACGGTCGCGACCCGGTCGCCGGCCAGCGGCTGGGTGGCGTACAGGACGTTGCGGAACCCGCCGGACCGCAGGCCCACGGGCAGTTCGGCGGTCGCCATCAGACGCACCCCCAGCTCGGCCGCGCCGATGGCCGGCCTCGGCTCGGGCATGTGCACGTGATAGGGCTCGTTCGCCGGCATCAGCCGGGCCACCGCCTCGCGGACCGCCTTGGACACGTCGCGCTCGGTGGCGGTCGCGAACAGCAGCGCACCCGCCTCCCGCAGCGCCCGCTCCAGGATGCCGGCCTGCCGCTGCGACCGCGCGAGATCGGCGACCCGGGCCAGGACCAGCAGGAACATCACGGCCGCCGCGGCCGCGATCACCGGCGCGTCCACCACGCCGTCGCGAGCGACCTCGACCTCCGCGCCCTGCGTGAACTCCAGCACCAGGACCGCCGGGGCGATCAGCGCGGCCGTGCTCAGCCAGAACAGCCGGTGGCCGCCCATGCCGGAGTGGGCGCCCTCGATCGGCTCGGACAGCTCCCGCATCGACGGTTTCAGGGCGGCGAAGCCCATCGCGGAGTAGAAGACGATCCAGCCCAGATCGACCGGGCCGCCCACCGCCCAGGCATGGTTGAGCTGCGACTGGCCGTAGAAGACGTCCGAGATCAGCATGCCGATCACGGCGATGCCGAAGACGCCCACCGCGCCCAGGCGCTTGCCCGACCCGGTGAGCATTCGCAGGACCATCGCGAGCACCAGCACGTCGCCGAGCGGGTAGCCGATCGAGACCAGCTTCTCCAGCAGCGACAGGTGGTCGGCGCGGGTGAACGGCGCGATCCAGTACACCCAGGCCAGCAGGCCCAGGCCGACCGTCGGCACCAGCGCGTCCAGCAGCGCCGCACGGTTCGCGTCACCGCCGTCGCGGGCCCGGATCAGCATCAGCAGGCCGGCCGTCAGCAGCGGATAGAACGCCAGGTAGAAGAAGTCCGCGACACCCGGGAACGACGGCTCACGGCCCATCGCCAGGATCAGGTTGTACGCGCTGTCGCCGGTGGTGAAGCACGCCAGGGAGGCACTGATCAGGTACCACGGCAACCGGCGCTGTGGCCGGTGCAGGCGTACCCCGACCAGCACCGCGATCGCGCACGAATATCCCAGCGCGGCCCAGCTGTACAGGTGAGCGTCCGGGAAGGCGTAGTAGACGCCGGTGATGGCCAGCGTCCAGGCGCCGAAGCACGCGCCAGCCACTCGGGTCGACAATGCGGACTCCGTTCGTCGGGCGGCGTTCTGCCAACCCGCCGATCGGCCGCGACCGGGTCCGACTTGAGGACCTTCGGCCGTCCGCACCCGGACGGCAACCTCGCCGCCGCGGTCAGGCGGCGAGAGCCTCCGTCAGGGCTTCCGTCAAGTCTTGTGTCACCCCGGTCAGGCGGCCATCGCCTCGACCAGGCGGCGGGCCGAGCCGGCCAGGTTCCAGCGCTCGGCCAGGGCGAACAGGGCCTCCGGGTCGCGCGGCGAACCCGGCAGGACCGGGTCGAAGTCCGGCAGCGGCACATCGGTCGCGACTCGGCACACCGGCAGCGCCCGGGCCAGGTAGTCGCGGGAGACGTCCAGTTTCGCCCGCACTCCCGGGGCGAAACCGGCGTCCGGATCGTCGAGGGCGGCCACGATCTGCTCGACACCGCCGTACCGCTCGATCAGCCTCGCCGCCGTCTTCTCGCCGACGCCGGCCACACCCGGTAGGCCGTCGCTGGGGTCGCCGCGCATCGCCGCGAAGTCCGCGTACCAGCGGGCCTCGACCCCGTACTTCGCCAGGACCAGCGCCTCGTCGGCGTCCTCCAGCTTCGCCACACCCCGCCCGCAGTACAGCAGCCGGGTGCCGCGGGCGTCGTCGACGAGCTGGAACAGGTCGCGGTCGCCGGAGACCACCTCGACCGGCCCCGGCTGCCCGGCCGCCAGGGTGCCGAGCACGTCGTCGGCCTCGTAGCCCTTCACCCCGAACGCCGGGATCCCGATCGCGGCCAGCGTCTCCAGCAGCACCGGGACCTGCCGCTCCAGCGACGCCGGCACCTCCTCGACCGCGCCGTGCGCGACCCGGTGCAACTTGTACGACGGCACGAGCTCCACCCGCCAGGCCGGCCGCCAGTCCGCGTCGAGCGCGCAGACCAGCCGGTCCGGGCGACGGGTCCGGATCAGCTGGGCGAGCATGTCGAGGAAACCGCGGATCGCGTTGACCGGCTCACCCGCCGCGGTCTGCGCCGCCTTCTCGGGAATGCCGTGGAAGGCGCGGAAGTACAGACTGGGGGCGTCAACGGCCAGCAGTGGTCGGCTCACCCGGCCCACCCTAGACCGTCGGAAACCGATCAGCGGGTACGGCCGGCCGGGTATCGCCGCCGGGCTGGGAACGGCCCCGCGGCCACCCCCCGGCACCCACGCCCATCCGGCCCGGCGGCGACACCCGGGACACCAGGCCGGCGGCCGAACCGGTGTGGCCGGGTCCGTCACTCAGCAGACCCGGGCGCTCCGGATGCGGTTGTTCCAGTTGCCGCCGATCGCGGCCGAGTCCAGCGACAGGTTCGCCCGGTAGCCGTACGCGTGCTGGTAGCCGTGCAGGCCGCTGCCGCGATGCCCACCAAACCCTTCCTCATTGTCTGTTCCCCTCGTGTCGAACCGGCCGGAAGAGCATCCGGCCGATGCCACAACTTTCACAGCCGTCGATACGATGGGGACAGGCTGTAGATCGGCGGCGGCGGGTGTCGCGGGGACCGCCACGGTTCGCCGGTTCGGTGGCCGTACGAAACAGGCATTTATTAACGTCTTGTTTCGGGGTCGGGTTTGTTCTTGTTTGTTCGGACACGAGAAATTCATGGTCCTCATCCTCCGGGGACGCCCGGCTCCCGTAGACATGTGTGGTCCGAATCGGACGACACGAAGGAGCCGTTCATGCGCCTCTCCCCCCGCCCTCTCCGTCCCCTGATTTCTGGTATCACCGCCGGTCTGATCGCTTTCGGCCTGATGGCCTCCCCAGCCCAGGCCGCTCCGACGGGTGTCCCGTCGAAGTCGACCGCCCAGACCTACCTGACCGCGCTGACCGTCGCCGCCGAGGCGAACGCCGGCACCTACGACCGTGATCTGTTCCCGCACTGGATCACCGTCTCCGGGACCTGCAACACCCGCGAGACCGTCCTCAAGCGGGACGGCACCAACGTCGTCACCAGCTCGGCGTGCGCGGCGACCTCGGGCTCCTGGCGCTCCCCCTACGACGGGGCCACCTGGACCGCGGCGTCGGACATCGACATCGACCACGTGGTGCCGCTGGCCGAGGCGTGGCGCTCGGGCGCCAGCGCCTGGACCACCAGCAAGCGGCAGAGCTTCGCCAACGACCTGACCCGCCCGCAGCTGATCGCCGTCACCGACAACGTGAACCAGTCGAAGGGCGACCAGGACCCGTCGACGTGGCAGCCGTCGATCACCTCGTACCGGTGCACCTACGCGAAGATGTGGATCGCGGTGAAGCACCACTGGGCGCTCAAGCTCCAGTCGTCGGAGAAGACCGCCCTCCAGACGATGCTCGACACCTGCTCCAGCTGAGGCCACGCCGGGTGAGGCCACCGCGCCCCGACGGGCACGGCGGCCTCGCCCGATCGCCGATCGTCCGGCGGGCGGGATCCGGGCCGCAGGACAGACAGGCCGCCCACGATCTGCGAAGGTGACCGATATGACGCCTGAACAACATGCCGTGCGTGCCGAAGAACTGGCCGCCGAAGCAGAACAGCTCTACGTCGACGTCCGCCTCGAGGTCGAGGCCGGAGACGACATCGACGAACCCATATGGCGATGGCTCGACACCACCGTCCAGCTCGGGCAACTGCACGCCACCCTCGCGCTGCGGCAGCCGGCCGGGCAGCCGTTCACGGCCGGCTACGAGGGTGCGGGGCCGGACGACCCGCCGGCGTGACCGGCGCGCTCCGGCTCTGCGCCGTCTCGGCCAGGCGGTGTTCCAGGTAGGCGCGGCACTCCGGCCACTCCTCCGCGACGACCGAATAGAGCGCGGAGTCCCGGAGGCGACCCTCCTCCCCCGGCACCCACGACCGGGACCAGTTGCGCAGCACCCCCTCGAACCGGGCTCCGATCCCGGCGATCGCGGCGCGCGAGCGGGCGTTGCGGACATCGGTGCTCAGGCCGACCCGGACCACCCGCCACACCTCGAACGCGTGCCGGAGCATCAGGTACTTGGCCTCGGCGTTGATGCCGGTGCGCTGTGCGGACGCGGCCAGCCAGGTGAAACCCACGTCGATCGCGGCGAGCCGGCCGCCGTCCGGGAACGGGCGCGGGTCCCAGTAGGCGGTGGCGCCGACGGCCCGGCCCGAGGCGAGAGAGATCTGGGCGTACGGCGTGAGTCGTCCCGTGGCAGCGGCCGCCCGCTGCTCGGTGACGTAACGTTCGACCTCCTCGGCGGCCGGCACCCAGGTCCAGGCGTAGGCGCCGCGGTCCTCCCCGGCGGCGCGGGTCAGGTCGGCGACGTGCTGGTGGCCGAGCGGTTCGAGGCGCACGAGGCGCCCCTGCAGAACAGGGCTGTCCATCGAAGAACTCCAGGCGGGGAGAACGCGGCTTGCCCGGCGCAGGTCGCGCCGGACCCGGTCATCACCCGGGGCACCCCGCCCGCGGTGCGGAGGGTTGCCGGCCAGCGAGCCGGGGCTTGACGCTGGCGCTCATGACCTGTCGGCAACCTATCACCGTCGATCGGTTTCGGCGGTCAACTCCGCCGCGGCTCGCGATGCGTTTCGCCCGGCCGTTTCCGTCAGGAGTGTGAAGCCGGGCCCGTCGACGGCCATCGCGGTCGCGGTCACGATGACCACTCCGGCGCCCGCGGCCCGGTCCAGTCCCAGCCACGACCGGAACCCACCGGTGCCGCCGTTGTGCCAGGTGATCTTGCGGCCCTCATGCTCGAGCGTGATCCATCCGGCCCCGATGTCCACGGCGCGTCCGGCGACCCCGGCGAATCGCGTAGTCGGATCCAGGGCGCTGAGGCCGGGAGCCGAACCGTCCAGCAATGCGGCGATCAGGCGGGCCATCGCCTCGATCGAGGCCCGGATGCCGCCGGCGGGACCGACGGCCTCGCCGGTCCACGGCTGCCGCTCACGCCCGAACCGGCTCACGCCGGTCAGTGCGCCGGGTCGCAACTCCGCCGGGATCGCCGGGGCATAGAAGACGTCGAGACCGAGCGGGTCGGCGATGCGTGCGCGCACCAGCTCGCGGTAACTCACTCCGGCGGCGGCCGCGATCGCGTGGCCGAGCAGTTCGAACCCCAGATTGGAATACCGCGGCCGGGGTTTGCCCACCGTCACCGACCTGGCCTGAACGATGAGCTGGTCCAGGCTGTCGCCATAGGGATTGGCGCCGTGACGCCACAACGCCACACTGCGCCGCACCAGCCCGGCCGACCGGGGCAGGATCGGCAGCCCTGAGCGGTGAACGCTCAGTGATGCCAGGGTCACCCGTGCGGCGGGGCAGCGCCCGAGCGGCAACAGATCCCCGAGGGTCGCCGTCCGGTCGATCTCACCGCGGGCGAGTGCCTCGGCATACAGCAGGCCCGTCACCCCCTTCGAGACGGAGCCGATCTCGAAGTCCGCCCCGGCGTCCGCGCCGAGGCCCGCCACCCGCCGCTCTCCGGGTGAGATCGTGGCGGCCGCGGCCACCGGGTGCCGGCCTCCCAGGAGGGTGCGAAGCCGCGCCGCGAGCGCCTCGTCGCCGTGCTGGATCGACACGGCCGATGTTCGACGGGGTTCCGATGATCGCTTCATCCGTCAACCGTAGTTGACAAGCCTCGGCGGCGTCAACTGACGTTGACACTGCCGAGGCGGATGTTCCTGGTGATTCAGGCGGCTTCCGGATCAGGGCCGTTGGCCGCTCGCCCTCCGTCAACGGGCAGGATGGCGCCGTTGATGAAGCCCGCCGCGGGTGAGAGCAGGAAGGCCACGGCGTCGGCCACCTCTCTCGTCGTCCCGACCCTCCCCAGTGGGTGCAAGGCAGCCATCTGCGCGTCCACGTCAGGGTGCTCCAACCGGTACTCCTCGAACCGGGCTGTGGCGATGGAGCCGAGCGCGACCGCGTTGGTGCGGATTCCGGCCGGTCCGTGATCGACCGCGATGGCGCGGGTCAACCCTTCGACGGCGGCTTTCGCCGTGGCGTACGGCAGGGCCCCGCGAACGGGGCGCTGCGCTTGATGGGAGGAGATGTTGACCAGGGCTCCTGGCCGTTGATGGGCCAGGAAGTGGTTGACCGCGACGTGACAGCCCGTCAAGGTCATGGCGAGGTTTGCGGTGATGAGCTCCATGACCTGAGCGACTGAGGAGTCGGCGAGCCCGGCATCCTGGAGGACGGCGGCGTTGTTGACCCACCCGGCGAGCGGGCCGATGGCTTCAGCGGTCAGGGCTGCCTGTCGCGCCACCTGCGGGTCGCCGGCATCACCGACCACCTGGACGACCCGGTCGTGGTGCCGGTCAGGTGAGGCGGTGACATCCAGAGTCACGACATGACCATCGCCGGCCAGGCGCTCGGCGATGGCTCGACCGATGCCTCGGGCGCCTCCCGTCACCACGAACGACGGCATGAAGGGCATGGCGAAAGGGCCTCCTGTATCTCGCTCGTCGTTGGCGCAATCTACCCGGGGGAAGCCATCCCGACATCCGCGTGCACGTTGTACTGTCATCCACCGACCTAGGGCGCGACACGACTGAAGTAGGTGCCGCATGATGCGCTACTGGCCACGGCGCGCTGATGGACTGCCACCGGGGCAACGCCTCATGGCGGAGATGCCCCGATTCAGCGATCTGCCCCACCTCCCTCCGCCCGCGATGCCGAGCGAGCCCAGACTGGAGATCAAGAACGCGGGCGAGCTGGTCGCCGTCCTTACCGCCGCTGACCTGGAGGCGCTCGGACCGCGCGACCACACGGCTGACTTCCACTGCGTCACGACGTGGTCCGTGACCGGGTTGGTGTGGACGGGCGTGCCGCTACGCGAGGTTCTCGCTTCGGTGGGGATGTCCGACGCGCCGGCACCGTACCTGGTAGCCCGCGCAGGCGATCACCGTAAAGCCGTCTTCACCTGGAACGACGCCGTCGCTGACAATGTGCTCCTGGCAACTCGTCTCAACGGCGCTGCCCTGGACGACCGGCACGGTGCTCCCCTGCGGCTCGTGTCGCCCAGCCAGTACGGCTACAAAAGCGTCAAGCACCTCATCGCCATAGATTTCCGCTCGGAGCAGCCCCGGGTCGGCTCGAAGGAACACCTGCGAGCCCGCGTCGCCCTCGAAGAACGGCATCCGCGACTGCCGAGTTCGGTGGTGAAGCTGCCGTACCGGCTGACGATCGCCCCGACCGCCTACCTGGCCGAGCGGACGTTGAGCCACCGTCGTACCGGCTGACGCCGAGTGCGCGATCCGGTCCGGCGAAAATCCACGTTGGGCTACCGGCCTGGTGGTATAGCCTTCGCCAGATGTCCCTGCAGGTGCCGGTATCGCCGTCCGCCGTCGATGTTCCACCGCCGATCGGCAGCGCGGCCTGGGATCGAGAACTCGTGGGGCTCGGCATCGATCGCGCGACCGTCGACAGGGAGTTGCGGCTGGCCGTCGAGGACGCTGTCGACGGCGGAACCGCCGAACCGGACGGCCACGACGTGTACCTGAACGACGCGTCGCCCGAGACGGCGGCGGTGCTGGTGCTGTTCCATCAGGAACACCCGTCGTACTCGGCGCTGATGTATCTGCGCTTCGTCTGGAACGACGGCGACGGCCGGCTGCGCGACTGGATCGTGCGCCAGTACGCCGCCATGCTCGTCCACGGCCCCCGGCCGGTCGCCGAATCGGGCGAGTACGGGCTGGCCATCGACTACTTCGAGGCCTACCAGGATGCTCCCGGCGTTCTCGCCGCCCTTCTGACGCAGGTGCCGGCCGCCCATTGGGGCGGGATCCTGCGCGCCGCGGGGCCGCTGGCATGGCCGGTGAAGCGGGACCTCTTCCAGGCCGCCGCCGAGATGCCGGCGCTGCACGCGCCGCTCGCGCGCGGGATGGCGGACTCCTTCTACGGCATATACGGCGACATCGACGCGCCCGAGGCGGCCGAGCTGCTGGGGCGCATCACCATCGCCGACGACCAGGTCCGTGCCCATCTGATCGAGGCCACCACCCAGCCGATGCTGATGCGGTCCGGGTCGGCGATCGTGGTGACCGACGCCCGCTGGACCTACCCGGACAGCTTCCTGCTGGAGATGACCGTCACCAGCGGACTGCGGCGATGGTCGTCTCGGTCCGAGCTGGTCGTCGACGGCCAGCCGGTTGGACGGATCGCCCACTGGTCCTTTCCGTTCCGGCACGAGACCGAGCACCTGGTGCTGCCGGGCCGGACGCTGCACAAGGCGCAGCTGCACCGGATCGCAGGGTCCCCCGACGATGCGGCGGATCTCGTCGACCGGGAACTGGAACTGTGGCCGGCGGGCCTGCGCGCATATCTCGCCCAGCGCCACGGTCACACCGCCGAAGCTTGATCATCCGGTCGTGTGCCGGACACGGCCAGGGCCACCGCGAAGCGGTCGATGAGGTCGGCGACGCCGGCGACGGCGTTGTTGACGACGACGGCGAAGACCAGGTGGCGGCCGGCGCCGTCGGTGACGTACCCGGCGAGGGCATTGACACCGGTCATGGTGCCGGTCTTGGCACGGACGGCGCCGGCGGCGGGAGTGCCGCGCATCCGGTCGCGCAGCGTGCCGCCGGCAAGCGGGTCCGGGTCACCGGCCACCGGCAGGGCGGCCCGGAACGCCGGGAACCAGGGGCGGCGCCGCACCACCGCCAGCAGGGTGGTGAGCTGCCGGGCGGTGACCCAGTTGCGGCGGCTCAGCCCGGAACCGTCACCCATGGTGAGCAGCCGGGTGTCAACGCCGAGGCGGCCCAGCGCGCTCGTGACGGCGGCCAGACCGGTCGGCCAACTACCGGGACGCTCCGGGAACGCGGCCCGGCTCATCGCCTTGACCAGCAGTTCCGCGATGCCGTTGTTGGAGAACTTGAGCAACGGCGGCAGGATCTCGCGCAGCGGCGGGGAGGCCTGGGCGGTCACGATCCGGGCGGCCCCGGGGGAGGATCCTCTGGTCGTACGCCTCGCGATCGTCACCCCGTGTCGCCGCAGTGCCGCCCGGAACAGGTCGGCGGCGGTCGCGGCCGGATCCGGCACGGACACCAGCGCTGTGCCGGCCCGTCCCGCCGGCACCGCGCCGCTGACCGTGACGGCGCCGGAACCGTGCGCACGGACGGCGGTGACCGTGTCGGAGCCGCGTGCCCGAACGGCGGCGGTCGTGTCCGCGGGGCCCCGGGTGATCGCCCGGTTGACCACGCGCACGCTGCCGGTCGGCGGCCACACCGCCACCACGGGCCGCCGCCCGGCCACTCCGCGATACCGGATCTCCACGGCGGCGGTGTCGAACCGGTCGTTCGCGGCGAACGTGAGCGCGGAGACCGGTGCGGAGTACGCGTGGGGCTCGTCCTGCCAGGACCAGTCCAGTCCCAGGGGCACCCGGTCGAACCAGGTGTCGTCGGCGACGAGCCGTGCGTACCGATGCGTCCCGGCCCGGGCCACGGCTGCGGCGAGGCGGTCGAACCGGGCGTACGTCATCGTGGGGTCGCCCTGGCCGTGCAGGTAGAGGGCGCCGCCGTCGGCGCGCACCGTGGTCCGGAACCGGTGTCCCGGGCCGAGCAGTTCGAGCGCGCCCGCCGCGGTCATGAGCTTCTGGGTGGAGGCCGGCATCACCCGCAGCCCGGAGCCGCGCTGGTGGACAGCCGTTCCGGCGTCGTCGCGGACATCCACCGCCACGGTCGCCCCGTCGAGTCGTGAGCCGGCCAGAATCCGGTCCAGCTCCGCGCCGAGCGGGTCCGCGGCCCGCGCGGAGAGCGTCAGCGAACCGGCGACAGGCGGCGGGCCGGCGGAGCGCGCGGGTGCGGGAAGCGGCAGGACCAGCAGAATCCCGGCGGTCGCCGAGGCAAGAGCGGAACGCATCATCGGATCTTCAACGAGCGGGCGCCTCCTCCGGCGGCGATTCGGCCCGGATCGCCGCCGATCGGCTACCGCTCGCCGAGCAGCTTCAGGGTGCGGTCGTCGGGCCCGTCGTAGTAGAGCTCCAGCACCCGCTCGAACGGGCGGGGGTCGTCGGCGGCCCGGGCGAACAGGGTCATCGACGAGCGCAGTTTCAGGTCGTCGGGATAGCCGAGGATCTCCTGCGCGGTCCGGCCGCGGTGCCGGGTCATCGCCTCCGCGCACGCGACCAGGCGCGGTCCGAGCACCGGGTGGGCCAGGTAGGCGCGGGCCTCGCCGAGATCACGGATGGCGAACCGCTGCGCGGTCGGGCTGTTGCCCAGGCCGGCCACCTGTGGAAAGACGAACCACATCCAATGGGTACGTTTGCGGCCGGCGACCAGTTCGGCGAGCGCCTGCTCGTGGACGCCCTCCTGCGCGTCCACGAACCGGTCCAGGTCAGCCACGGGCCCGCCGCGATTCCCGGGCGTTGGCCTTCCTGATCGCCTCGACCAGCTCCGGCTTGGTCATCGTCGACCGGCCGGCGATGTCCAGCCGGCGGGCCAGGCCCAGCAGGTGCTCCTTGCTGGCGTTGGCGTCCACGCCCTCGGCGGTCTTCGCCTTCGTGTCACGGCCGCCGGCGGCCTTGGCGTCGCTGGGGCCCTTCTTCTCCTTGGCCTCCCAGTGATCGCCGACCTTCTCGAAGGAGTGTTTGACCGCGGAGAAGGCGGTGCGGTGGGCACGCTCACCCTCGCCGTACTGGTCGACGGCCGAGTCGTGAGTCTTGACGAAGGTGTCCTGTGCCTTCTTCGGGGAGCGCTTGAGCGTCTCGGGGAGTTCGTCACGTCCAGGCATGCCTTCAGGGTTGCCCGGTGCGACCCCCGGCAAACGCCGGCCCGCACCGGCCGGTCAGCCTCCGATCGGAGTGAGCGTGTAGGTGGGCAGGGTCGCCGTGCCGCTCTCCCCGTCGGCTATGTAGCCGCCGTCCGCGGCGATGGCGTACTCCTGGGAGCGCCCCACCTTGTCGTTGACCCCGATCCGGTCGACGCGCCATTGTCCCGGGGAGGTGGTGGCGGGCAGGGTTCCGCGCAGTTCCCACCATCCGTTGTCCTCACTGCCGTAGACCAGGTCGAGGTTGCTCTCGGCGCCGGGGTAGCCGTTGCCGCCCGCGGTGACGAAGTGCGCCCAGATGTGCTGGATGCCGCTCCGGTCGTCGCTCGCCCTGATCCGTAGCCGTACCGTCCGGTCGACGCCGTTGTCGCCGCTGCTCTCCCCGAGGAGCTGGCCTTGGGTCAGGTCGACGGCCGGACGCTGCAGGTCCTCGAGGGCGCCGGAGACGGTCAGCGCCGACGGCCAGTTCACGCCGTCGGTGGCCTCCGGCGGCCGGTACCTGTTGACGTTGCGGTTGACCTCGTCACGAACCCAGACATGGTGGACCCGCCACGTCCCCGTCGGCAGATAGGCCGGCACCCGCCCGGTGACCTCCCAGACACCGTCCCGCGGGGTGCCCTCCACCAGCGAACTGCCGCCCAGGTGGACCTGGGGGCCGTTCTCCTCGGCGCCGGCCAGGACGACGCTGACCGAGGTGGCGCCACTCAGGTCGTCGGTGACCGGTACGCGTACCCGGACCTCCCGGTCCTCGGCGTTGTCCACCTCGAGCGGCGTCTGCCACACCATCGCGCCGGTGTCCACGACCGGCGCGTCGACGTCGAACGTGCCGGTCACGGTCATCGGGGCCAGACTCACATGGCCGCTGCCGGTCTCGTTGAGGGTGGTCTGGAGCTGGTAGTCGCCGTTGGGGGCGATGTAGTACCGGGTCGACCGGTTCACGCGGTCGCGCAGGTGAATGTGGTCGATCTTCCACTCACCCGCCCGGGACATCGACGGCAGCGTGCCGGTCATCTCGAACGTGCCGTCATGGGTGTGGCCCTCGACCACGTTTCCCCAGGTGCCGACCCAGAGACCGGGCCCGTCCGGCTCGGGGTGGCGGAACCAGATCTCGACCAGCACCACGCCGCTGCGGTCGTCGGTGATGTGCCCGCGCACCTTCACCGGGGCCGTCTCGCTGTTGCTCACCGTGGGCCCGACGGCCCAGGCCAGCGAGGCGGTGTCGATCCGTGGGGTGGCCTTGTCGGTGCACTTGTCGCCGCCGAGGTCGCTCGGGTCCGGGACACAGGCGTTGAGGCCGGGGCCGCCTTCGACATCGTCGTTGCCGGCGCCGCCGTTCATGGTGTCGTCGCCGAGGCCGCCGTCCATCCTGTCGTCGCCGTCGCCGCCGTTCATCGTGTCGCTGCCCTCGCCGCCGGCCAGTTCGTCGGTGCCGGGGCCTCCGGTGATCGTGTCGTCACCGCCTCCGCCGTCGAGGCTGTCGTTGCCGTCCCCACCGGTCACGGTGTCCGTGCCGTCGCCACCGGCCACCGCGTCGTTGCCGCCGCCACCGTCGAGGCCGTCGTTGCCGGGGCCGCCCACCAGCTTGTCGCTACCGTCACCGCCGGTGGCCTGATCGTTGCCGACGCCACCGCGAACCGTGTCGTCCCCGATGCCGCCGGCCAGGGTGTCGTCGCCGCCACCGCCGTTGACGCCGTCGCTGCCCGCGCCGCCCTCCAGGTGGTCGGTGCCGTCGCCGCCGTCGAGCCGGTCGCTGCCGTCACCGCCGTCGACGGTGTCGTCGCCGGTGTCGCCGCCGGCGATGTCGTTGCCGTCACCGCCGTTCACGACGTCGCTGCCGTCGCCGCCCTTGAGCGTGTCGGCGCCCGGCCCGCCGTGGAGCGTGTCGGCGCCGTCGCCACCGATCACCCGGTCGCCGGCGGTCACCGGGTCGGGCTCGTCGATCGGCGCGCCCCCGTCGACGGTATCGTCACCGGCGCCGCCGTCGACCAGGTCGGCGCCGGCGCCGCCGTCCGCGTCGTCGGTGTCGTCGCCGCCGCGTACCTGATCGTTGCCCCGGCCGCCGTGGACCTTGTCGTTGCCGGGACCACCGATGACGGTGTCCGCGCCGTCCTCCCCGTCGATGTCGTCGTCGCCCTCGCCGCCGTCGACGACGTCCTTGCCGCCACCGCCCTTGATCACGTCGTTGCCACCGAGGCCGCAGATCACGTCATAGCCGTGGGTGCCGAGGAGGTGGTCGTTCCCGACCGTGCCGAGGACCGTGCAGGCCTTGCCGGTGGCGGAGACCGGCTTCCCGGCCTGTGCCGGAGCCGGGGTGACCGCCACGATCAGCGCGGCCACGGTGGCCGCGCCGTACCGCCGCGAGCGGGCGAGTCTCATGAGGATCACTCCTGGCTGCAGGGATGAGAACGGCGTTCAGCCGCGGACCTTGACCTTGACGGCCGCGGAGGGCGCCGAGACGCCGGCCGCGTTCACGGCCAGGACCCGCACGGTCACGGTGCGGCCGGCCTTGAGCCCTTTCACGGAGCAGGTGCGACCGGTCGCCGGGACCGTGCAGCGCGACGGTCCGCCCCCGCCGGACACTTCGGCCCGGTAGCCGGTGATCGCGGCGCCGCCGGTGGTCGCCGGCGCCTTCCAGGTCACGGTGATCCTGTTGCCGGACGACTTGGCGGAGACCGACCGGGGTTTGCCCGCGACGCCCCAGGCGGTGGCCGCCGGCCGGATGCCCTGGTCCGGGCCGCGGCCGGCGCTGTTGACCGCGGCCACCGCGACGTAGAACCGGTCGCCGCCGGTCAGGCCGGTGAGCACGCAGGAGTTCGTGCCGCCGGTCGCCTGGCAGCCCGCCACGGCGCTGCCGCCGGTGGCGACGCGGAACGCGCGGACCACATGGCCGGTGATCGGCGATCCACCGTCGGACTCCGGATCGTCCCAGGTCACGGTGATCGCCCGTACGCCCGGAGTGAGCCGGACGGCACGCGGAGCCGACGGGGGCGCCGGTTGCGCGGAAGCCGGCGGGGTGGGCGTGGGCGACGCGGGTGTGCTGGGGGATCGGCTCGGCGCCGGTGAGGCCGGCGGGGTCGGTGACGCGGTCGGCGTCGGTGAGGCCGGCGGGGTGGGCAGCGTCGGCGCGGGGCCTGGGTTCATCAGCGGCGGGCCCGGATCAGGTGGCGCCGGTGTCGCCGTCACCGCGGCCAGCACCTCGGCGCGGGCGGCCGGAGCACTCTCGCCGAACTGGTTCACCGCGCTCACCGCGACGTGATAGACGCTGTCGGCCACCAGGTCGGCGATCGTGCAGCCGGTCGCCGCCGTCTCGCAGGACGCCACCACGCTGCCGCCGCTGGAGGCGCTGTAGGCACGGATCCGGTATCCGGTCACCGGCGAGCCACCGTTCGACAGCGGCGCCCGCCAGCGCACCGTCGCGGTGCCGGTGCCGCCGGTGACGGTGACGGCCTGGGGCGGCCCGGGAGCGGTCGCGCCGGGCGTCGCTGGTGAGGCGCGCCGGTGCAGCGCCGCCGACGCGAGGTCCGCACCGAGTCCGACGTCGGGGGCCTCGATCCGTACGCCACCGTCCGAGACCGTGGCCGTGAGCCGCTGATGCACGGCCGCCTCTCCGCTGGTGACCAGGTCGAACCCGGTGGCGACAGCGGTCGTGGGATCGGTGGAGGCGGCCGCGAAGTACGCGCCCGGCAGGAACAGGGTGACGAAGTTGCGCACCGCCTCGCCGTTCGCGTCCAGGTGTGGGTTGCCCAGCACTCCCAGGCTGATCGGCGGCTGCCCCTCGGGGTCGTAGGTCAGCAGGTCGGCGCGGGCCTGCGCGTCAGTGGCGAGGTACGCCCCGTCGAGCGCCGTGGTGTACGAGCCGGCCGACCCCTCCAGGTCCTGGGTGCGGCCCTCGAACCGGTGCTCGGCCGGGTCCGCCGTCGTGTCGGTGTCACCGCAGGAGAAGCCGGCCGCGCAGTCGGCGTCGCCGGTCCAGGCCACCGGGGCCGCCCGGCCGATGAGGGCGAGCGCATATCTGCCGTCCGACACGGTGCGGGCCGCCCGGAAACCGTCTGCCACGGCGTTGGTGAACCGCGGCACGAACGTCCCGGTCCTGATCACCAGGCGGATCGTGCCACCGGTGACCGCCGCCGTCTTTCCGGCGAACCCGTCGACCGACCAGCGCACCCAGTCGCCGGAGTCGTCGGAGACGGTGGCCGCGGACGCGATGAGCCCCTCGCCGGTGAGCGCCGTGGACGATCCGCTGACCGGAACGATCGTCGCCGACTCGATGCAGTAGACCGACTCCGGGCCCGCGCAACTGGGGGCCCAGGCGCCGGCCGGCAGGTCGTCGGGGGTGTCCGCGAGAGCGGCTGCTCCGGCCGGCACCGCCGCGGCGAGGGTTCCGGCCGCGACGATGATCGCGGCGCGTCGGCTCGGCATCCGGCTGTCCCTTCACGTCTGCTTTGACGGACAGAGACGTGATCGGCAGCACAGAGTCGTTACTTACTAAGTTCGCGGGTGGATCTGCCGAGGCACGCCGCCGGGGCCCTCCGGGGTCGAGCCAAACCGGGCGAAACGGACACCCGGGGCGGTCGGGCCGGTGCGGCGGGCCACGCCCAGGCCACTCACGCCCTCGACGGTCACCTCGACGATGTCGGCGTCGGCGAAGACGGTCGTCTCGCCGCCGGCGGGCATCGTCAGGATCAGGTCGCCGTGGTCGCGGACCTCTCCCCCGGCGGCCGTCAGACCGGTGCCGCCGCTGATCAGGTAGGAGTCGAGATTGGGATGCGGGGAGACGATCAGCCGGTCGTCGCGGACCGACAGGACCCAGGGAAGGCTGAGCGAGCCCGCCCACACCGTCCCCGGCCGGCCCTCCGCGTCACCGAGGCGGGCGAGCACACAGCGGCGCCCGGCGGCGTCCACGAACGTGACGGCGGGGCCCATGCGGCCGCGGCCGAACGCGCCCCACGTGCGGGCGGTGAAGTGCAGGCCGTCGTAGCCGCCGATCGCGTACGTCACCTCGTCACCGGTGGAGACGAGCAGCACCCACGAGCCGTCCAGCGGGAAGAGCCGCGGGCAGCCCCAGGTCGCGCGCTCCCGGGAGACGATCACGCCGTCGTACGCCCAGTGCAGCAGATCGGTGGAATGGTATTGCAGGACGCCCGCCGCCCCGCCGCGCAACGTGGCGCCGAGGAGCATCCGCCAGCCGCTGCCGGCCCACCAGACGTAGGGGTCGTTCATCGCGGCGACCCCGGCGGGCGGCCCGGTGAGCAGCGGGCCGGCCGGGTCGAGCCGCCAGCCGACGAGGCCGGGCAGGGCGGCGGCCCGGGCGATCTGCCCGTCGGAGCGGGTGTGGAACAGCACCGGGCCCTCCGGGCCGGCGACGACGGTGCCGCAGCGGGCCGAGCCGGGTTCGCCGGGCGGCGGGCTGACGGCCTGCTCGCTCCACAGGATCAGGTCGTCGGAGATCGCGTAGCCCCAGGCCGGGTCCTGCCCGGACAGGTGCTCGTAGTAGAGGTGGTAGCGGCCGCCGGAGAGCAACACACCGAAGAGGTCACCGACGCGGCCGGCACGCGGGGTGAAATGGAGCCGGGGGCGCGCTACGCGTTCCATGCCTCAGCCTGGCATCGCGACGGTCCCCGGCACCAGTGGGGACGGCTGCCAAAGCGGGAAGGCGGTTACCCTGGCGCCGTGCCATACACACCGGGTGAGACGGCGGAGCGGCTCGGCGTCAGCATCGACACGATCCGCTACTACGAGAAAATCGGTCTGCTGCACGGCATCCAGCGCACGTCGAGCGGCCGGCGAGTGTTCTCCGATGACGACCTGTCCCGGCTCGGGCTGCTGCGCTGTCTGCGCGACTCGGGGATGCCGATCGCGCGGCTGCGCCGCTTCGCCGAGTTGCTGCAGGAGGGCGACGCGGCCGCCGACCGGCGCACCGCGCTGCTGGAGGAACACGACCGGGAGATCGACGAGAAGGTGGAGCGGTTGCGGTTGGAACAGCAGCGGGTGCGCGAGAAGATCGCCTGGTACCGGTCGGTGGCCCGATGACGGTGTCCTGGGTGAAGAGCCTGACCTTCGACTGTGCCGACGCGCTGGTGGTCGCCCGGTTCTGGGCCGCCGCCCTCGGCGGGGAACTGGACGAGGACGCCACCAGCGACAAGGCCTACGTGGAGGCTCCCGGCTGGGGCGGCCCGAACCTGTGGTTCCAGCGGGTGCCCGAGCCGAGGACCGCCAAGAACCGGCTGCACTTCGACCTGCGCGCCCCGGGCGGGGACGTGCCGGCCGAGGTGCGGCGGCTGACGGCGCTCGGCGCCACCGTGGTGACGCCGGGCGAGCTGACCGTCATGGAAGACCCCGAGGGAAACGTCTTCTGCGTGGAGCTGTGACTCAGTAACGGCAGCGCAGCACGACCATGCTGTGCCGCTGGACCGCGAGCTGTCCCCCGGCGCGGGTGGTCTTGCGCCGGGTGGCCAGCAACGGGTCGGCGGTGTTCGCGGCGATCTCCCAGGTCCGGCCGTAATCGCGGTCCGGCAGGGTGAACGCCACGTCCTCGTCGAGCGGGTTGAACAACAGCAGGAACGAGTCGTCCCTGATCTCCTCGCCGAGGGCGTCGCGTTCCGGGATGCCGTGCCCGTTCAGGAAGACGGTCATCGTCATGCCGCTGCGGGTGTTCCAGTCGGACTCGGTCATCACCTCGCCGTCGCGGCGCAGCCAGGCGATGTCCGGCAGCTTCGAGTCACCGGCCGGGTCGCCGGTGAAGAACCGCCGGCGCCGGAAGATCGGATGCTCGGCCCGCAGTTTCAGCAGTTTGCGGGTGAAGCTGGTGAGCACGTCCTCGAGCCGGGCGCCCTCCCAGTCCACCCAGGCGATCTCGCTGTCCTGGCAGTACACGTTGTTGTTGCCGCGCTGGGTACGGCCGAGCTCGTCGCCGTGGGAGATCATCGGCACGCCCTGGCTCAGCAGCAGGGTGGCCAGGAAGTTGCGTTTCTGCCGCTCGCGCAGGGTGACGATGTCAGGGTCGTCGGTCTCGCCCTCGACACCGCAGTTCCACGACCGGTTGTGGCTCTCGCCGTCACGGTTGCCCTCGCCGTTGCCGTCGTTGTGCTTCTCGTTGTACGACACCAGGTCGTGCATGGTGAACCCGTCGTGCGCGGTCACGAAGTTGATCGACGCGATCGGCCGGCGCCCGTCGACCTCGTAGAGGTCGGAGCTGCCGGTGAACCGGGACGCGAACTCGCCCAGGCTGGACGGCTCGCCACGCCAGAAGTCGCGCACCGAGTCGCGGTACTTGCCGTTCCACTCCGTCCAGTTCGGCGGGAACCCACCGACCTGGTAGCCGCCGTCGCCGACGTCCCACGGCTCGGCGATCAGCTTCACCTGCGACACCACCGGGTCCTGGTTGACCAGGTCGAAGAACGCCGCCAGCCGGTCCACCTCGTGGAACTCCCGGGCCAGGGCGGCGGCCAGGTCGAACCGGAACCCGTCGACGTGCATCTCGGTCACCCAGTACCGCAGCGAATCCATGATCAGCCGCAGCGACTCGTGGTGGCGCACGTTGAGGCTGTTGCCGGTGCCGGTGGTGTCGTAGTAGTACTGCTTGTCCTCGTCGACGAGCCGGTAGTAGGCCGGATTGTCGATACCCCGGAACGACAACGTCGGCCCGAGGTGGTTGCCCTCGGCCGTGTGGTTGTAGACCACGTCCAGGATGACCTCGATCCCCGCCTGGTGCAGGGCCTTGACCATCGCCTTGAACTCCTGCACCTGACCGCCGCCCTCGGGGAACGACGAGTAGCCGTTGTGCGGGGCGAAGAACCCGATCGTGTTGTAACCCCAGTAGTTCGTCAGGCCCCGCTCGGTCAGCCCGCTGTCGTGCACGAACTGGTGAACCGGCATCAGCTCCACCGCGGTGACGCCGAGCTCCTTCAAGTACTTGATCATCACCGGGTGGGCCAGGCCGGAGTACGTGCCCCGTACGTCATCGGGGATGTTGGGGTGCCGGATCGTCATGCCCTTGACGTGAGCTTCATAGATGACCGTCTGCCACATCGGGATCTTCAGCGGCCGGTCGTTGCCCCAGTCGAAATAGGGGTTTATCACGACCGAACGGGGGGAGAAGGGCGCCGAGTCCTGATCGTTGTAGCTTGCGGGGTCACCGAAGTCGTAGGAGAACAGCGCCTGATCCCACCGGTAGTCCCCGTCGATCGCTTTCGCGTACGGGTCGAGCAGCAGCTTTCCCGGGTTGCACCGCAGCCCTCGCGACGGGTCGTAGGGGCCGTGCACCCGGTAGCCGTACCGCTGGCCCGGCACCACCCTCGGCAGGTACCCGTGCCAGACCAGCGCCTCACGTTCCGGCAGGTCGATACGGGTCTCGGTGCCGTCGTCGTCGAACAGGCAGAGTTCGACCCGGGAGGCGGCCTCGGAGAAGAGCGCGAAATTGGTACCGCCACCGTCGTAGGTGGCGCCCAGCGGGTACGGGTTGCCCGGCCAGATATGCATGGGCCAACCTTGCCCCGTCCGCACCCGGGGGAAAACTGTGACCCGCGTCCCCGGGCCTGCGATCTCCGGCCGCCGGCGTCAGAGGCGTCGTGATGGATCGGTGGTCACGCCGCCTGTAACCGGTCGGGCGGCCAGGTGACATGCGGGTCGGTGGCCGGTCTGCTCAGGTAGTAGCCCTGGGCGTGGTGCAGGCCCTCCTCGGTCAGGACGGCGAGTTCGGCGCCGGTCTCCACGCCTTCGGCGACGACGGTCACGCCCAGCGACGTCCCGAAGTTGCACATCGCGCCGATCAGGGCCCGCCGGGCGGGGTCCTGGTCACTGTCGGCGATGATGCTGCGGTCGAGTTTGACGATGTCCGGGCGCAGCCGCAGGATGTGCTGCATCGAGGCATAGCCGGCGCCGGCGTCGTCGACCGCCAGCCGCGCGCCGGTGGCGCGGACCCGCCGCATCGTCTCGGCCAGCGTGTCGTAATCGTCGACCGCGACGTGTTCGGTCACCTCGATCACCAGCCGCGCCGCCTGATCGCCGAGCCCGGCGAGCAGGCGATGGAACCGGGGGTCCAGGATCGTCTGCGCCGAGACGTTGACCGCCAGGTACGCGTGGCCGGGCAGGCCGGGCAGGCGCCGGCACGCGGACTCCACCGCGTGCATCTCCAGGTCGACGCCGAGGCCCACCTGCCACGCCTCGGCGAACCAGACGTCGGGCGTCCGATACGGCTCCGAGGTGAACCGCGCCAGCGCCTCCATCCCGGCGATCTCGTGCCGGTCGAGGTCGACGATCGGCTGCAGGACGATCTCCAGCGCCCCGGCATCCCGGATGCTGTGCTCGATGCGGGCCCGGATCTGCGCCTTCTCGTCCTGGAGGCGTTGCTCCGCCGAGGCGGCAGCCGCCTCCCAGGTGACGTCGGCGCTGAAGCCGCGATAGCCCACGAGGCGGGCCCCGGCGCCGTACACCGGTGTCGCGGTGCTGCTGAGGGTACGGACCGTGCCGTCCCGGTGAATGGCGCTGCTGGTCCAGTCCTGCCGCGCCGAGGTGTCGAAGGCGTGCGCGGCGTCCGCCGGGTCGCGGTCCAGCAGTTCCCGGACGTCGCGCCCGGCGATCTCCCGCGCGTCGTATCCCAGCATCGCGCCCACGCCGTCGCTGCTGTAGGTGATCCGGAGGTCGGCGTCGACCTGCCACACCCAGCCGTGCGCGGTGTGCACGGTGTCGCGGAAGGCCTCCACCGCCTCCTCGACCCGGGCGGCGAGGCTGCGGTTGAAACGCACCAGGCGGACGGTGGTGGCCGCGGCCAACGGCAGCCACGCGACGCCGACGAGGCCGAGCCACTCGTCGGGCTCGATGGTGTCACCGCTGACCAGCACGTCGATCCAGTCCCACGCGTAAGAGACCAGAGCGACGACCATGCTCACCGCCAGCACGGTGACCGCGGACGACACGACACTTCGCGTACGCAGCAGCTCAGCGGCGTCGCCGGACGGAGCGGTCTCCTTCACCTCCTGCTGATCGGCGGGAAGCGGAGCCGCATGAGCTGCCGCGGGAAGTGCAGCCGAACCGAGGTGCGGCCGGGCGCCGAGGACACGGTGACCACGTCGGCCAGTTGACGGGCCAGCCACAGACCGCGGCCGCCGGCCGTCACGGCGAGCGGCTGGGGCCGGTAGTAGCCGGCGGTGGCCGGGATCGGCTGGTCCCCGGTGTCGTCGCACTGGACGAGCAGAGTGTCGCCGTCGCGCCAGGCGCGGACCCGGACCGGGGCCTGGCCGTGTCGCAATCCGTTGGTCGCCACCTCGATCACCGCCACCACGAGGTCCTCCGCCCCTTCCTCGGCGACGTCGTGCCCGGCGGCCCAGGTCCCCATGACCGAGCGCAGGACGCCGAGTTCGGCGAACTCGTGCAGCGTCACGTCGCGGTCGGGGCGCGAGGGCGCCGGCCGCGCCGGCACGTCGTGCCGTTCGGCCAGGTATCGCTCGGGAGGCAGGTGACGCGGGGACGGGGCCGGTCCGGTGGAGGTGAGTTCGTACGCGTGCGTGGCGCGTATCCCGTCGATGACGGTGTCCTGGTGGTCGCGGCTGTCCCAGATGCAGGTCACCGCGGATCCGCCGATCGCGTACGTGTCGTTGCAGACCGCTTCGTACGCCAGATAGGCCGTGGTCCGTTCGGCACGGAACCCGGGATCCACGGCGGCGGCCAGGTCGGGTTCGGCGATCACGTGCAGCCGGCGGCCGGCCTGGTGCTGTGCGGTCAGACAGCGGCGGAACGCCTCGTAGGCGGAGCCGAGCCGCTGGTAGAACGCGGCGGGCTCGCCCCAGCTCACCACATCGGGGCGCACTTCGGCGGCGGCGTCGGCCAGCGCGGCGCGGGTCTGGGCGCTGACGACCAGCAGCACCTCGTCGTAGATCTCCGCCGAGCGGTGCAGCTCCGGCACCAGCACGGACGGCAGGTCACGGTCCGCGCCGACGATCAGCGCGGTGTGGGCGAACTCCAGCACACGCCGGTCGGCCGCCTGGTCCACGCTCATCGCCGGACCATCGCGGCCGCTGTGGTCCGTACGCCAGTGGTCATGATCGCAATCTTCTTCAGATCCTCCGGTAGAGGGACCGGTGTGCGCCGCCGAAGGCGGACACCGACATCGGTACCCCAGCCGGAGCGGCGCACACCCATCGGCCGCCGGTAGTCGGAGGCTCGCCGCGGCGCCCGCCGCCCGTGGTGGCCGTCCGGCACCCGGCCCCGCCCCGCCGATGGCTGCCTCGATCGGGCGACGGGATGCCGCCCGGCGTGGGCGTAGGCTGTCGGCGATGAGGTCGCAGAGGGGTGGCAGTGCATGGCGGACAGCCCGGACACCGCTCCCTTGGCGGACGTTCGCGCCCTGCTCGACGCTGACCCCCATGGATGCGCGCTGGCCCGCTCGGTGCGCGGCGACGACGGCACGATCGTCGACTTCACCCTGGTTCACCTCAACGACGCCGGAGCACGGTTTCTGGGCCGTCCTCGGGACGAGTTGATCGGGCGGACGTACCGGGATCTGTGGCCGGACACGGTCACCGACGGCACGCTGCCCCTGTACCGGCAGGTCGTCAGCGACCGTGTGCCCGTGACCCGCACGGTGTACTACGACCGGAGCAGCCTGTCCGGGCACTTCGAGTTCCGGGTCGTGCCGTTCGGCGACGGATTCGTGGCCCGGTTCGTCGACCTGACGAAATTGACCCTCGGCCTGGAGACGGCCGCCGGAGCGCATCTGTACGACGCCCTCGACGCGGCGTTCGACGGATTCGCTCTGCTGCGCGCGGTCCGCGACGATGCCGGCGCGATCGTCGACTTCATCCGCGAGTACGTCAACCAGGCCGGCGCCAAACTGGCCGGGCGCACGGTGGAGGACCTCGTCGGCGGCAGCCTGCGGGAGTCCGACGGCGAGGCGGCGGCCAGCTTGTTCGGCCCGCTGTGCCAGGTGGCCGACAGCGGCGAGGTGTGGCAGGAACAGCTGACGTCACCCCATGCCACCCAGGTGTGGGAACTGAAGCTCGCCCGGGTCGGTGTCGATGTGGTCGCCGTCTCGTACCGGGACATCACCGAACACATCGACCATCAGGAGCAGATCGCGCGCAGCGCGGCCGCGGTGCGGGCGGCGGCGGTGCGCACCGCGGCGCTGCAGGCCGTGACCGCGGCGCTGGTCACGGCGAGCACCCCGGACCAGGTCTACGCGGCCATCGGCGCCGTGGTGCGGCCGTCCGCGGGCGGGCACGGCCTGGTGGTGCTGCTCGTCGAGGACGGCCGTCTGGTGCTGCGCTACCACGCCGGCTACGAACCCGACGTCGTCGAACAGCTCCGCGAGTTGCCTCTGTCGCACCCGTACCCGGCGGCGCGGGTGAGCGTCACCGGTGAGCCGCGGTACCTCGGCTCACCGGCCGCGTTCGCCGCCGCGCAGCCGGACCCCGGCACCGCGGTCTCCGGGGGCGGACGCCAGGCGTGGGCGTTTCTCCCGCTCAGCACCGGCGGTCAGGTGCTCGGCACACTCGTCATCGGTTACGCGCGACCGCGGGCCTTCGACGCCGACGAGCGCGACGACCTGATGGCGTTCAGCCGGCTCGCCGCCCAGGCGCTGCAACGGTCCCTGCTGTTCCAGGCGCAGATGTCGATCGCCGCGGACCTGCAGCGGGCGTTGCTGCCGGCCGCGCTGCCCACGTTGCGCGGTGCGCGGCACGCGGTGCGCTATCTCCCGTGGACCCACGGCGCGGACGTCGGCGGCGACTGGTACGACGTCATCCCGCTCGGTCCGGACGCCTGTGCGCTGGTGATCGGGGACGTCGCCGGGCACAGTGTCAAGGCCGCCGCGACGATGGGACAGTTGCGCAACGTGCTGCGCGCCTACGCCGTCGACGGCCACAGCCCGGCGGCGGTGATGCGGCGGGTGAACGAACTGCTGATCCGGCTGGAGCCCGATGCCATGGCGACCTGTTGCTACCTGGAGCTGCGCCTGGCCGAGGGCACCGGGACCGGGGTGCTGGCCGGGCATCCGCCCCCGGTTCTGCGCACCGGCGACGACGCCCGCCAGGTGGAGCTGCGGGCCGGGCCGCCGCTGGGTGTCCGCGGCGCCCGTTACCACGACACCGATTTCGTGCTGCCGGCCCACAGCGACCTCGTGCTCTACACCGACGGCCTGGTCGAGGACCGGCAACACACGATCGACCAGGGCATGGCCGACCTGTGCGCGGCGGTGCGATCGGCACCGGCCGGGGACCCGCATGCCGTGATAGACCACATCCTGAGCGCCGGCGTCGGACCGGCGCCCCGCCGGGACGACGTGGCGATCCTGGCTCTCACCGTCGGCGCCGGACCACCCGCCTGAGCGGGCGCCGTGGCCCTGACCGGCCGCGCAGACCGAGAGCGCGATGCCGGGCACGATCCCGGGCAGGCGATCCCGGGGGCGCGATCCGGGGCGGGTACGGCCCCGCGGCCCGCTCCCGGCGCGGCCGGGGCTGTCAGGAGTGCCGGAAGCGGTCGGAGACCAGCCGCAACTGGTGGGACAACATGGCCAGCTCGGTGGCCGCCGCCTCGGTCTGGCTGGCCGCCTCGTGCGTCAGCGTCGTCGCCTCGGCGACGCTGTTGATGGAACCGGCCACTCCCCCGGCGGAGTGGACGGCCGTGTTCACGCTCGTCACGATCTGCCCGGTGGCGAACGTCTGGTTCTCCACCGCGCCGCTGATCGCGTTCTGCAACTGGTCGATGCGGTCGATGACCTGGCTGATGCGGGTGATCGCCTCGAACGCCCCGGCGGTGTCGCGCTGCATCGCCGCGACCTTCGCCGAGATGTCGCCGGTCGCGGACGCCGTCTCCTGGGACAGGTCCTTCACCTCGCCGGCCACCACCGCGAAGCCCTTGCCGTGTTCGCCGGCCCGGGCCGCCTCGATCGTCGCGTTGAGGGCCAGCAGGTTCGTCTGCTCGGCGATGGCGGTGATGATGCTGACCACGGCCGAGACCTCCTCGCTGGAGCTGCGCAGCCGTTCGATCGTCTGATTGGTCGTGTTGGCCAGCTCCACCGCCTCCCGGGCCACCGCGGCGGCCTCACTCACGGCTGAGGTGATCTCCTCGATCGACGACTCCAGGCCCTGCGCCGCCGATGTCGCCTCGCTGACGCTCGCGGTCACCTGCGTGATCTCGAGGCTGGCCTGGGCGGCTTCGTTCGACGCCGTGCCCGCGCCCGCGGAGAGCTGGCGGCTGGTCGCGGTCAGCTCCTCCGACGCGGCGGCCACCGAGTTGGCGTTGCCGCCGATCTCGACCATCGCGGCACGCAGCGATCCGACGATGGCGTTCAGGCTGTTGCCCAGTTGCGCCAGCTCGTCGCCGCCGGGCAGGGAGGCGTCGACGGTGAGGTCGTACTCGGCGATGGAGCGGGCCGCCGACAGGCTGTGGTCCATCCGCCGCGCGATCCGGCGGGCGAGCATGAGCGCCGACCCGCCCAGCAGCAACGCGGCCAGAAGACAGGTGATCACCGTCATGGTCTGCGCGCCGCGCGCGACGGAGGTCGCGTTCTCGTACGACTCCTTCACCTTGAGTTTGATCGCCTCGGTGAGCTTGCTCAGCGTCTCGGCGGCCTTGGCGTCGACGGTGTCGTACGCCGGGCGGGCGGCCAGCGCCGCCTTCCGGGTCGGGTCGGACGCCACCCGGCTCGCCAGGGTGACGATGCGCTGGCCGGAAGCGATCAGCTCGTTCAGGACCGGCAGCACCGCGTCCGCCGACGGCCGCACCTCGGGCAGGTACCGGATCACCTCGTCGACACCGGCCCGCGCCTGGGCGACGTTCTGCCCGAGCAGGTCGAGCACCGTCTGGCGTTCGGTGGCGTTGTTGGTCACCAGCGTCGCGAGGATGTTGCCACGGAACAGTGCCCGCGCCATGTCGACCGACTGGGCGGCCGTCAGCGCCGTCGCGGCGTTACGAGCGGTCGCCTGCTGATCAGCGATCGCCGCGGTGCCCCGGTATCCGATCGCACCGGCCACGATGACCAGCACGAAGCCCGCTGCCGCCAAGGCCGCGATCTGACGTCGAATGGTAAAGGTCACGGTTGCCTCCCCTGACGCACCGTAACGTGTCATCCATACGCAAAAGGTGAATTCGGCTAATGAGCGGCCGCCCGACGCCGACGGGAGAGGTACAGATGTCTCGCGGAGGGTCGTCATGCGCATCGTTGCCTTGGCACTTGTTGTCACACTCGTCGTCTCGGCCGGCGCCGGATGTACGAGCACACAGGACGAAGCCGGTGAACCCATCGACCGTCTCGCCGAGGCGCGGGCCGCTCTGCCCGAGGACATCACGAAGAAGGGCACCATCACCGGGGGCACCGACCCCACCTTCGAGCCGATGACCTTCAAGAAGGGCGCCACCTACACGGGCCTGGACATCGACATCGCCGAGGCGATCGCCGGCAAGCTGGGGCTGACCGTCGAGTGGCAGACCGTGTCCTTCGGCGAACTCCTCGACAAGGTGAAGAACCACGACATCGACTTCTCGATCTCGTCGATGTTCGACCGGTCTCAGCGGCAGGAGAAGGCCGACTTCATCGACTACCTCAACGCGGGCACCTCCATCGTCGTGCCCAAAGGCGTCGGTGACATCGGTGGCATGCCCGGCCTCTGCGGCCGGCGTGTCGCCGCCCAGCCGGAGACCGTCTTCGTCGACATGGCCCGCGCGCAGAGCAGTGCCTGCGGAGGCAAGGACCTCAAGATCGTGCTGAGCAACAGCCCGTCGGCGGACGTGCGGGACAAGAAGGCCGACGCCGCTCTCAACGACTTCCCGATCGCGGCGCTGGACGTCGAGAAGATGACGACGCTGGAGTTGTCCGGTCCGCAGATCGAGGCGATCCCCTACGGCATCGGCGTCGCCAAGGACCGCGAGACGCTCACCGCGGCGGTGCAGACAGCGCTCTACGCCATGATCAACGACGGCACCTACGACGCGCTGCTGAACAAGTGGAAGGTCAAGGAAGGCGCGCTGCGTACCGGCGCCATCAACGGCGGCGCCTGACCGGCCCGCCCGCGCCGCCGACCGGGGTCACAAACGCTCGGCGATCAGCCGGTGCACCTCGTTGAGCAGGGTCTGCTTCTCGAACGGCTTGCGGATCAACGGCGCGTCGGCGGGCATCTCCTGGCCGCCGGGCGCCGGGCCGCTGGTGTAACCGGACATGAACAGCACCGGCAGCCCAGGGCGGTCCCGCCGCAGTTCGGCGGAGAGTTGGGTGCCCGACATGCCGGGCATGATCACATCGGTGAGCAGGACGTCGAACGCGAGCGCGTCATCGCGGCACATGCGCAGGGCCTCGGCCGGGTGCGGGGCCGCGAACACCTGGTAGCCCGCCTTGGCGAGCAGGCGGCAGACGATGTCGCGGACCGCCTCCTCGTCCTCGACCACCAGGATCCGCCGGCCGTCGCCGGCCGAGGCGGCCGCCTGCGGCGCGGCCGGGCTGACTCCGGGCGCGTTCTCGGCGCTGGCGGGCAGGCGGACCCGCAGGGTCGTGCCCCGGCCCGGCTCCGACTCCAGGCTGATCGTGCCGCCCGCGTCGGTGACCACCCCGTACGCGGTGGCCAGTCCCAGCCCGGTGCCGCTCCCCCGGCCCTTGGTCGTGAAGAACGGCTCGAAGGCGCGTGCCATGACCTCCGGCGTCATCCCGCAGCCGGTGTCGGTCACCGCGAGACAGACCTGGTTGCCGCCCCCGCCGTCGTGTTCGAGGCTGGTGCTGAGCGTCAGCCGACCGCCGGACGGCATGGCGGCACGTGCGTTGAGCACGGCGTTCATCAGGACCTGCTCCAGTTTGCTGCGGTCCATGACGACCGGCGGGAGATCGGGGACCAGCACCGTGCCGAGTTCGATGTCCTCACCGAGCGTGCGGGCGAGCAGCCGCAGCATGTCCGACGCGACGGCGTTGAGGTCGAGCAGCTCGGCCTGCGACGGTTCGGAGCGGCTGAACAGGAGCAACTGGCGGGTCAGCGCGGCGCCCCGGGAGGCGGCCTGCTTGATGCCGGCCGCGTCCGCCCGGCTGGGGTGGTCGTCGGTGAGCTCGTCGACCAGCATGTCGGCGTACCCGGAGATCACCGCCAGGATGTTGTTGAAGTCGTGGGCGATACCACCGGCGAGCTGGCCGAGTGAGTCGAGCCGTTCGGACTGGCGCAACTGCTGTTCGAGCTCGGCGCGTTCCCGTTCGGCGGCCATCCGCTCGCTGACGTCGCGCAGGATGCCCTCGACGGCGACGAGGGCGCCGGAGCCGTCGGTGACCGCGCTGGCCCGCTGCTCGATCCAGACCACCTCGCCGTCGCGGCGGCGCAGGCGGAAGGTGATGGTCCGGGCTCGCAGGGCCTGCCACGACGCCTCGAAGGCCGGCCGGTCCTCGGGCTCGACCTGGTTCACGATCAACCGGGGATCGGCGTAGAAGTCGGTGGCCGTGAAGCCGGTGATCGGCTCGACGGCCCGGCTCAGGTACTCCATCGCCGGGGCGGGGCCCAGCCGGTAGCGGAAGATGATGTCCTGGGCGTGCTCGGTGAGCAGGCGGAACCGCTCCTCGCTGTCGCGCAGGGCGGCCTCGGCCCGGCTGCGTTCGGTGATGTCGGTGGAGATGCCGGCCACCGCGTACGGGGTGCCCTCGTTGTCGATCAGCGGGAACTTGACGGTCAGGTAGATGCGCATGCCGTCGTCGCCGGGCACGCGCTCCTCCATCTGGATCGGCACGCCCCCGGCCAGCGCATGCCGGTCGTTGTCACGGAACGCGTCGGCGACGTCCAGCGGGAACAGGTCGTGGTCGGTGAGTCCCACGATGTCTTCGCGGCGCAGGCCGAACAGGCGCTCGTACTCCCGGTTGACCAGCAGGTACCGCCCGCTGGAGTCCCGCATGTAGATCACCGCGGAGGTGTGGTCGATCAGAGCCATCAACTGGTCGCGGCCGAGCCCGGGCATCGGCTGGCGGGTGTCCTGGCGCCCTCCGGCACCGGCTCGAGCTTTCACCCCACCCCCGGCTCCGTCGACTGTTTCGATCATCCGGTCAGTTCCAGCACGACCGGCGCGGCCGTTCCCCGTCCGGAACGTACTCCCGGATCCGGCGCCCTTTCCAGGTTTTCCGCAATCAGCACCGGGCGCAGCGCGGCGAGCGCGTGGTTCTGGCGAGCCCGGGTGAGCCGATCCAGGAAGGTCTCCGTCATTCCGGTCGTGCCGGCCCGGTTGGAGACCAGGAGCCGGTCGCCGAGCCCGGCCTCGTCACGCTGCCGCTGCGGCTTGAACAGGAACTTCTTACTCAACATGAGGTGCGCCCCGGAGACCCGGGCGTGCATGGCGAGCAGCCGGTACCAGTCGATCAGCGCCGGGTGGTGGGCGACCAGCCGGCGCAGGTCGCCGTCGTCGGACAGCCGCAGAGCCGACTCGTTCGTCCCGATCTCGGCGAGCAGCCTCTGCGGCAGTGTGGGCGCGCACAACAGGGCGCCGATATCCGCGCGTTCTCGTTCGAGCAGAGCCGGAAACAGACGCCGGGCCTGCTGGTCGTAGCCCGGCTCGGCGATGCCGAGCAGGAAGTCGCGTTTCAGCGCCTCCGGGTCCAGGGCGCCGCTGGGTGGGATGTCATCCGGGGTCCAGTGCGCGGCGAACTGCCGGAACACGTCCATGAACACCTCGGCGGCCATCGTCTGGTCCGACGGCAGAGCCGCGAAGTCGATGAACAGGCGGCGCAGCTCACCCAGCAGGACGGTGGCATCCCGCACCCGGTGCCGGGCGTTCTCACCGATCAGGTCGGCGTGCTCGTGGCCGAGCGGCTCCAGGATGCAGTTGACCGCCATCTCCAGCGTCTCGCCCTGCTTGACCAGCAGGAAGAAGCGCTCCTCACCCGGCGTGCCGGTGTAGGTGCGGATCCGCCCGTCGTCGAAGACGCCGGGCAGTTCGGCCACCACCTCGCCGTCCAGGCGCACCTGGACCGTGCCGACGTTCCACCGCACCAGCGACGCGTAGCTGTCGCGGTCGTAGTGGCCGGTGCCGGTGTGCTCGGCCAGGGCGGCGAAGTAGCACCGGAACGGGATCCGCTCACCCCCGACCACGAGCGGGGCGAACGCGCGTTCCGGATGTTCCGTGCCACCCTCGGTGTGCTCCTGATAGTGGCGGGCCGCCGAGGCGCCGACGAACCCGAGATGAACCACTAGCTGCTGGGCCTGCGCCGGCGTCAGCCGGGCGACGTCCGGCAGGTGGCGGAGGACGTGCTCGCGTAATTCGGTGACGAGCAGCTCGGGCGGAGCGTGATCTTGCAGGATCGCCCGGTTGAGCCGGGGCAGTTCGTGCAGCACCCAGTCGCCGACCTGTTCCGGAACCATCCGGACCATCACCTCCGCGGACGTCTCACCTGTTCTCATCGGCTCATTACCGGCGGGGGTGAGTACGGCGCTCACCGCCGAGTTGCGCCTTCCGCATGATCGGCGGTCCGGCACGTTACGCCCCGGCACGGCGGTTTCATCGGCAGAACACCACGAACCAGACATCCGCCTGCGACAGGCCACCGAGGGCGCGGCCGGGCTCGGGGGGACAATCGTGGCGTGAGCGAACTGCTGGACATCCGGCGCATCTACCTGGAGCCGGCCGCGGCCGAGCTGCCGCGAGGGCGGGAGGTGCTGGCGCGCTGGCCGGAGGCGACCCTCGTCGAGGTGGAGAGTCACCAGCGGATCCCCGAGCTCTACGGGGACGAGACGAATGTGCGGCGCTGGGTGCGCATCAAGCGGGAGGCGCTCGTCCTCGGAGTCAAGAAGACGCTGACGGCACGGCCGAACGGACGGTCCGCCGATTTCATCGCGCCGTCGACGGCGAACGGGTGCGCGATGGCGTGCGCCAATTGCTACAAAAATCGCTCGGAGCGCACCCCCAGCCGCTGTTGACTCCCTGGCCAACGTGTCCCGCGCGGCCGGAGTCGTGACGGGATGGAGTCCTCCGATGAACCACACCACTGAACGAGTGGCCGCCACCCTTGAGGCTCTGGCACCGTTCTACCTAACCGACCCTGACAGCGCCCCTATTAGCCCCGTCGGGGCATTTCTCGTCTCTACGGCCGTTTCGGGGCTGCTCCTGGTTGCTTGGTTCCGATCGAAGGGAGTGGCTTGATATGCGCTGTCGGCGGGACTCGAACCCGCGCTCACCAACTAACCCATGCTGATCGCGTCTGGGCGGCGTCCTGGCGGACGCTCGACGGCATGACTAGGACTAACAATTGAGATGGCGATTTAGTGCGTCGATCTCCTTGCGTAGCTCTGCCGCAGTCCAACCAATAGCCGAGTATTCCTGCCACACTGCGAAAAACTGTCCCGTCTGAAGTCTCGCTATTCTGGGGTGCCTGCTGTCAGGGCCATAATGACTGACCCTCCAGTCCGGATAGCGGCTAGTGACTTCGGCGACAATGGCCTTTATGCGTTCACTGTCAGCCACGGCTAGGGCATCCGTGAGCGCCGGGATGTCAGATCCCACTACGCACGGCACATCCGGAATGTGATGCGCCGCCCAGAATTCGCCTGGTAGGACCACCTGGTGAGGCGGGGTACACGGGTCTTCAAGGGGTCGCCGAACGCACCGAGCATCAGGGGACCACTGAACCCTCCATCCGGGATATCTACGCTCCAGGAGGGCCATCTCGTAGAGGACGTCACCATCCAAGTGAATTGGGTTCGTCATCAATGCTCCCAGTTCTCCATGCGATCGCAATCTGCCTAGTCAGGTGTGTACCTCGGCCCGTCGGAAGGTCACGACCGTTGAAAATGTTGGTGCAACCAGCCCCAACAGGGGCGTTGCAGATCGGGCAGGCCTCTGTCGTATCCGTAACCGGGGAAACCGATACGGAAACGGCGAGACTCATGGCCGTTCCGCGCCCGGCGGCAGAGTCAAGCGCGGTTTCGGTTGTGTCTTGACCGTGATCACTTCTCTATCCTCATCTTCCCCATGCGTACCGAAGCACTTCCGGCACAGGGAACGGATGGCGTCTTCAGGTCGCGTCCCGCTCGGGGAGTAGCCGTGGTCACCCATGGACTTTTCGACGACAACGTAAGGAGTGATGTCGATAGCCGCACACACGTCCAGATGATGATTCGGGTATTTAATGCGGGCCTCATTTAGCGGCAGCGAAATGAATCCGTCACGCATCGGTGCGAGCCCCGGACAATCGGGCGCATGAAAAGTCATCATCGGCGGATAATGCCTACGCTCCGGCATGGTCAATCTCTCCTAGAGCCCGTTAGCCAGCTTCCGCGAGCATTTCTGACCACCGAATGACCCCGCATAGCTTCTGCCGTTTCCGTGGAGACACGCGACAAGAAAGCGCGGAGAACTCCAAGCGACGTTTGCTCATTCAGCTTGAGATTGATCCGCCCAGTCCGCTCGTCCAGTTCAACCCCGACAATCTCAAGCGGGATGCGATCAAGCGTTACCTGAACTTCGAGGTTCAATCCTTGCGCCTGGAGCGCCGCTACCAGCTCGTCACGCGCTATCACGTCGCCTCCCTCCCGTAGGTAGGTAGTGGCAGGTGGGACACACGAGAAGCCCTTGACAGTGCTCGCAGCTCCGACACCATTGACTCTTGATCTTGAATACGGTCAGGCCCAGCGTGAAGCCAAGACACGGGGACACAACCGCGACGCCTAGCACCCCGGCCCCCTCTTGGGTGAAGATTCGTTGTGGACACAGCGTCAGCCGGTGGACAGTCGGAAGCCAGGCAGTGACTGTCTCCAACCGGCTCCAAACCGACGGCAGGGGTAGCGGCATGAACCACCTAGGCGCGATCTTGAGGGAGGCGCGTGTCAAGGCCGGTCTATCCCTGGCCGGAATGGCGAAGCGAACCGGCTACAGCCGTTCGTACATCGGCAACATTGAGACAGGCGAACGCCAGGCGACCCCTGACGTGATACGCAAATACGAAGAGGCGTTAGGGGAAGATTTGAACCGCCGTAGCCTGCTTATGGGCAGCCTCGGCATTCTGGCCGCTGATTCAGCCGACGACACAGCAACCGCGATAGCACATGAGGTTTCGAATGGGCGTTATGGCCTGCTGACCGAGCTGCAAACGTCGCACGCGACCGACAGAGGTATTGCCGCACTAGTCGGACGGGATGCCGCCTCTCTCGCGTCTCTCACTAAATGGAGTGGCAGGGGTAACCCGTTGTTGCGTGTAAACGCTGCCGGAATCCTGGCAAAGGTTCCGTCACCGGTCGTTGGTTCAGAGGCCGTCACGGTTCTTCGCAACGACGGACATGTGCGAGAGCTGTACGTCACAGCCGTACTTTCCCGCGTCTTGGCATTGCCGTGGAATGAGGCGGCAGGTTTCGCTACGGCCGACGGCCTCAATGAACAGCAGGTCGGCAAGCTCACCAATGAGCTTGGAAACCAATACGACGCCGGGGCTAGGTGGTGCGCTGCCGTCACTCTCTATCGCAATCGCTCCGCCAACCATGAGGCCGTTACCGGCTCACTCTTGGCCGCTCTCCGGACGGAGACTGCCACGGAGAATGTCCGCACCATTGGGGCTGCGCTTGCAGGCGTGGACCCCTTAAAGCTATAGGGGAGAGGAATGCACCTAATCAAGGTCGGCAAGGGTGACGAAGTGCTTGCCACCCTCTGGACTGCCGTCGCCGAGCTGGGAATCACCGCAGGTTCAATCACCCTCATCGGTGCTGTACAGACGGCCACGGTGTCCGTGATGAAAAAGGATGACGCACTTACCGACTACCTTCGGACTTACGATCAGCCGCTTGAATTGAGCGGAACAGGTGAGATAGCGGATGGAAAGGTTCACTTGCACGTGACGCTCTACGGGGAGGATTTCGTCACGGGTGGACACCTTCACAATGCCACGGTTCAGGACTTCTTTGTTCATGCCTACGTAACCCCCCTGTAGAGACTCCGAACGACCCAAGGGATGCCGGGGTACCTGCGAGTACCTCGGCTTTCTTATGCCGCTAGAATTGCTTTCCGTCAAACAGCGACACCACGGGGGACACATCGTGAGCGTGCACCGCTACAGCACCAAAGCGGGCGATAGGTGGAGATACGTTATCAGGCCCGAACCAGGAGGTAAGCAGATCGCAAAGGGCGGCTTTCTGTCCTCGGGGGCAGCGCAGGTGGCCGAAGCCGAGTATCGGCAAACCCTGGACGGCACCAAAGAGCCGAACCAAGACACTCTCGGCGAGTTGACATTGAGTGAAATTGCGCTTCTGCGAAAGGAGGTTGCCGAGTTGCGGAATCTTGTGAAAGACAGGCTCTACGGTATCGAGAAAGCGCTAGGGGTGCGAGGCGGATCTAGCATCACTTGACGGCTTCTTTCTATCGACTTCGTTGGACTTCGTAGAGGCGCGGGAACACCGACGCCGTTGCGGCATCATCGACACGTGGACACACGTGACCTTGCCGACGTGATCGAGATGTTGAGTCGCCTGATCGATCGGGTGGACCGAGGGGAGCTTGACGCGCCCCCTCTCATGCTGGCCCGGTTCGCCGGTGCCAGGGATGCACTCGCCCTGTTGCCGCTGTCGGCAACCGAGAGTGACAACCGGGGTTGATAGCAAACGGTCGTTTGCTATAAGGTCGGCGTATGCCGAAGACGAAGACCGCCCCGCAGAACACCGCCGTTGCCTACCTCCGAGTCAGCACCGAGGAACAGGCCGAGTCGGGAGCGGGCATCGCTGCGCAGCGAGCGGCAATCGAGGCGGAAGCGGCACGCCGTGGATGGGTGATCGTTGGATGGCACACCGACGCCGGAGCGTCCGGTAAGTCCATGACGAAGCGGCCGGCGCTTGCCGACGCTCTAGAGGCCGTAGAGGGCGGCGAAGCGGCCACCCTGGTTGTGGCCAAGCTGGACCGCCTTTCGCGGTCCCTGGTGGACTTCGCGGCCCTTATGGAGCGTGCCCGTGGCAACGGCTGGAACCTGGTTGCCCTTGATCTTGGTATTGACCTCTCGACGCCTGCCGGTGAGTTCCTGGCGTCGGTGATGGCCTCTGCGGCGCAGTGGGAGCGCCGGATTATTGGGCAGCGCACCCGCGAGGGGTTGGCTGCCAAGAAAGCCGCCGGGGTTCGTCTGGGCCGTCCGGCGAGCCTGCCGACGGAGGTTCGTAGCCGGATCGTGAAGGCGCACCGGGAGGGTGCCAACTACAGCGCCATTGCGCGCAGCCTGAATGCCGACAGGGTGCCGACAGCGCAAGGTGGTAAGCAGTGGTACCCGGCCACAGTTAAGGCCGTGGTGAACTCCCAAGAGGCCGAATCCGTCGGCCAGTAAGTACAAAGAATGGTGTGGAATGGCGGCTCTAATGGCCGCCAATTCCCACAAAACCCGGAAACACTCCGGGGACACACATGGGCCTAATGCGAGGGTCCCGAGGGGAGGTTTCGGGAAAGTTTCGATCCCCCCTCACCCCTACAGGCTCACGTCTTCACAGCTCACGGCCGGTTGCCCCGCCCGAAGTTGCATCGACCACAGCTAGGCCGGAGGTTGCTCAACTCGTTCATTCCCCCTTCAGATAGGGGAACAATGTGATCGGCCGTCGTGGCTGTAACACGTCGGCATAAAGCGCATAGGGGTGATCCCTCAAGGATCACATTCCTATTCATCTGATACTGATAGTCGTAACCTCTACGACTTGCACTCAATGTGTGCCGTCGCTTCGGTTTGTGTTTGGCGCATCGGCTTGTGCCGTATGCGATCAGGGTCCTACATACGGTGCAGCTTGACTGCAATGGTTCTCCAATCCGTTCCGGCCCTTGAAGGCGCGGAACAGTGTTGTTGTGTCCGACGTGGGAACCACGGAGGTTGTTACCTCCATTAGGTCAGCAATCACCCTCATGGTGATTGGTGAGCCTTGGTAGTTCGCCGTGGTTCTTACTCCCACGTCGGCATAGCTCTAGCAGGAAAGCTAGAGCGGACAGTTACATCTGATAGGTAGTTCTGAAACCGTTAGAACGGAAAGTTCTAACGGACAGGTAGAGCTGATAGGTAAACATGAAAGGTAGTCCCCCCGCCAGAGGGGGTAACTCACTTCAGTACGTCCGGCAACGCCGAACCATCATGCTCATGTCCGCAGTCAGGCACGGTCAGCCGGTACCTGTCGTTGGCCCTCCCGTTTGGCAACGTCGGACCCTTGCCGTCCCGGTAGAGCCATCCGTCATCCCGTAAGGATGAAAGGATGTTGCTTACAGGCTCCGTCTTGCTATAGCCGCACATGGCGGCAATCTTTGCCTGTGAAGGGTGCGCGTTCCGTCCCGTCTCGAAGTCGGCGAAACGGCTAACCATGATGGCTACCGCCTTGGGCTTCAACTCCACGTCGGGGCAGTTCATCAGAGCCCATTCCCAATCTGAACGGTTCACCGATCGGGGTGGCTTCGGGCTAGGGGTGACGGATTGGTCCGTCCCCTGGTCATCAACGTTGGCAGCCATGCCGGAAACGTCATGCACCGTCGGCACCGGAACGGGTGTCGCACGCTCGGCTAGGCATCCGTCGAACGGCATCGAGCATTCCCAGTAGTAATCCGTTCCCACCGCGACCAGGGCGCGCGGTCCATGTTCACAAGCGGGAGGGCTTCCGTAGGCCGCTGAAACGGCCGGAGAGGCAATGGGAGTGCTGAATAGGTGACTGGTGTTGGTCGTGTCGCTTGAGGCGTCAGAAACGCTCTCAACGGGGTTACCGGCCCACGTTGCCGGATAGATTACAGACAGAGTCTTCTCCTAGGTTGATGAGACAGGATGTGCGGCAGACCTGTCGGGATGCCTGCTGGCCGAGAGAGCATAAGCCCCCGTTTACCGGTCATCTGGCAAGGTCGGAAAAACTGTAGGGCCGTCGGGGACGTGCCGTACCCCGTCGCCAGCAAAGGCGCAGGCCAAGGGGCGTGTGACGTCAGGCACAGCAAGGCCCCCGCCGATGTCGACAGGGACCGTTTACACGGCTATAAGGCAGCGCAGGCCGTTTACACGCTACGTTTACACGCTGTCAGGCGTTGAGTTCGGCTAGCGCCTTGGCAGCTTCCTCTTCCTGACGTGCTCTAGCCTTGCGCCACTCGAAATACTCTTCGGGCGGTTCCCGCTCCCATTCAACCGGCTTACCGTCAATTGAGACGGGGTTGCCGTACCGCTCGGCGTGAGCAAACTGCCTCACGCTGATCTCCCAATAGACCTCTTGATCGATGGGCAACGGCCGCAGTCGGCCTTTTCGGTCGTAAGCGTGCACGTAGAATTCAACCGGCGGTGCAGGATTGGAACCGGCAGGGAACACCCTCACCTCCGGCAACAGGTCACGCAGGTAGAGCCGCCTCTGCTCGATTGAGAGCGCATCAAACTGCTCCCGGCTTGCCGAGCTATAGCGGGCCGCTAGTTCCGCCCCCTCGGCTGCCTCTGCTACCTCTTGGTCGATCTCTGCAATACGACTTTCAATCCGCTCCGTGCCGGACTCCAACTGAAAGAGCCGGATGCGCTTTCGGTTGTAAGAGTTGGTCAACTGGACAAGTTCTGTCTCAAGGTCGGCCCTCTCCTTATCAAGCGCCCCCCTGTCGATCTTCTTTCCACTATCGAGGAAGTCGGCCAGATCTTCTTTTGTCAGCAGGGAGAGCAACAGGTCTGTGATGTACTCATCAATCGGATCAGCCTTGAGGCTGACGTGTCGCTTGAGACACTTGTAGGTGCGCCGGTTCGGCGAGGGACGATTCTTACCGGCGTTCGCTACGCCAGTCTTGAGGGTGTCGCCACAGATGCCGCACTTGATGATTCCCGCACACAGATAGCGAACGTGATTGCCCGCCTTGTGTCGCGTCCGGGTAAGGACGTTCACCACGTCTTGCCAGTCGGCAAACGGGATGATCGGTTCCCAGTTCCCCGGCGTCAGGTCGTTCTTGTAACGCGCCTGATAGTCCTCGTCGGACACAGTAAGAATGCTGCTTGGCTTGTAAGCCAGCATTCCCGCAACATGCGGATTGGTTAGGGTCCACTTCACCGTCGGGAACCGGTAGGGAGTCTTCTTCTTCGGCGTGACGAAGCCACGCTCATTCCACTCACGGGCAACGCTCGCCAGGGTGCCCCCGGCCATCACGTGATTGACCGCCCACTTGATCGCGTCGGCCTCTTCCGGCACCTGCTCAAAGGTGCCCTCACTCTGGGCGTTGGTGGTGTATCGATAGCCGAACGTCCGGACACCTCTCAATGGTTGTCCGTTCGCCACTCGGAAACGGTTGGTGGACTTTTGCCGCTCCGACTTGCGCTCTACCTCTTGGCGTGCAATAGCTCCACGAATACGGGCGTTGGCACGGCCGCCCGACGACGTTAGATCTACGTCACTGCCTGCAGTGAAGAATACGGGGCAGTCGGCTGGTTGCAGGACGTCAATCAGACCCTCAAGCTCGATCGGTTGCCGGACCAGCCGGTCATCGTCACGACAGACGATGCGGACAACGTTTCCGGCCTTCACGTCGGCCAAGAGAGCTTCATACCCCTTGCGCACCTTGGAGCGGTCCGACGCTGATGACTCGTCGGCATACACCACTACAGGTTCCGTCCACGGCTGCCGATCGACGTAGGCGCGTCCGTCGGCATCCTGTGTAGCGATCGACACAGACACCTTGGAACGCTTGGAGAGCCGAAGGTAGAGAGCCGTCCATCGGCCCTCTCTCGGCCGCTGCGAGGAGTTCATGCCTGCATCGTGGCACGGGGCTACACTGCGACGCCAAGTGCTACGAGATTTTGTGACAGTTGGCGTGCGCGTACTGCTACGTGCCACGGCACAAGGGGTACAGCAACCCGATCACCGTGTTCGCCAATATCGAGCGCATTTCGGCGTACGTCAAAAGGCATGCGGCCCGGCAGGGAAGCAAACCTGAACCGAACGAGTGCGACCCGGTGTCGTGGGTCTATGACATCGGTGAGAATTCGGACTGCTCGGTGGACGCCCGGCTCAGCGACAACGTCCGAGATCTGGTGGAGCTGTTCCGGGACCTGCCCAACGCGAAGGCGAGTTTCGCGACCAAACATGTCAACCGGGATCTGCTCGACTGGGACCCGCGAGGGCGGACGCGGGTCCGGTTCTCGCTGATGCCGCCGGTCGACGCCAAAACGCTCGACATCCGGACCAGTTCGATCGAGGAACGGATCGCGGCGATCGACGACTTCGTCGCCGCCGGATATGAGGCGCATGTCAACTTCAGCCCGGTGGTGGTCCGACCGGGATGGCTCCAGGACTGGGGTGACCTGCTCGACCGGCTCGACGCGGGGATCGGCACGGCCGCGAAACGCCAGCTCGCCGCCGAGATCATCTTTCTGACGCACAATCGGGGGCTGCACGAGGTGAACCTGGGCTGGCATCCGCGGGCCGAGGACCTGATCTGGCGTCCCGACCTGCAGCAGGTGAAACGCTCGCAGAACGGTGATCTCAACGTCCGGTACCGCACCGGAGCCAAGGGCTCCTACGTGCAGGCGCTCACCGGCCTGATCGCCGAACGCACGCCGTACCTGCGCATCCGGTACGCGTTCTGACGCGCTGGGCGCGCCCGGCGGAACGAGCCCGCCGGGCGCGGCACTCGTGATGGTCAGCTGAACCGGGTGGCGATCCAGTCGGCGACCCGGTCGGGGGACTCGGTGACGGCGTCGTGGGGGGTGGCGTTCTGCACGGTCTGGAAGGTCAGCGGCACCCCGTACGCCAGGATCTGGTCGGCCAGGATCTCGGACAGGAAGTAGGGGACGGCCTCGTCGTCGGTGCCGTGCACGAGCAGGATCGGGGCGCTCGGCGCGGTCTGCAGGGGGTTGAAGTAGGACGCCATCTTGGCGACCACCGCGTCCGGCACGACGCCGCCCTCGACGAGCTGTTTCGCCTTGAACTTCTCGTAGGTTTCGAGGATCTCGTAGAGACAGCCGGTCTGCAGGACCCCGAGTTTCGCCTCGGCGGGTCCTGCCAGCACGGACTTCGGGTCGAAACTCGGCTCCACGGCGTTGACCCCGTACAGGGCCATCACCAGGTAGCCCTGGACGTCGGTGCCGGCGATGTACGGAATGATCTCCTGGGCGTTGGAGAGCGGGGCGATCGCCGCCGATCCCTTCAGCACCAGGTTGCCGTCGTAGGACGGGGCGAGCTGGTTGGCGAAGAGCGCGCCCGAGCCGCCCTGCGAGTGGCCGTCGACGACGTACTGGGTGGAGAGGGCGGCGTCGAGATGGCGGGCGGCCCGGACGTTGTCGATCATCGATCGGCCGGCGCTGGCGCCGATCAGGTACGGATGCGGCTGCGGCGTGCCCAGGCCCGGATAGTCGGGCGCCGCCACGGTCCAGCCACGGCTGAGCAGCTCGGCGACCGCGACCCGGGCCTCCTCCCAGAAGACGGCCTGGTTGGTCGACGGCGCGCACGAGTCGGCGAGCCCGGTGGTGCCGTGCCCCCACGCCACGACCCGGTTCTTCTTGCCGGTCTTCGGGGTGAGCACCAGCCCGGTAGCGGTGATCAGGCCTCCGTTGATGTTCGTGGTGAGGTAGTGGATCCGTTTCCCGGTGGCGAGAGCGGACAGAGTCGGCGGCAGGCTCGCGGTCGACGAGCTCAGCACGAATCCCGGCACGGTCGCGTGCGCCGGTCCGGCGGTCGCGACGAGCATCCCGGCCACGGCGATCAGCGCGGCGAGGAGGAGTCGGGAGATCTTTTTCATGGCACCACGTTCCCCTGCGTAATCCGATTCGGATGATCGATGGAAGACACAGCCTAAAACCGATCTACCCCCCGACGGATCGGCAATCACGGGTAATCGTGCATGCCTTTTCGGGTATCCGCACACGTCAACAGAACGATGTGCCACCGAAATTCAAAAGATCCATTTAATCGTTGGTTCAAAATCAAAGTCAGACACCGCTGGGGTACGTCTCCGGCTCGTGCACATCCACCCGGAGAGTGTGCAGTGGCAGCAACGCCCGCGTCTCGGCAAACCACAGAAACGCGTCGTAGCGCTCGCCGAGGACGGTCGGCACGTAATTGGCCCAGCGCTCCCGCTCCGGCCGGTAGACGACCCCGATCGCCCGGTGAGGCAGAACCGTGGTGAGCAGATCCGGTCGCGGACCCTGATCACCGAAGACGAAAAGCGCGGCCGGCGGTGCGTGATTCTGTAAGACTTCCTCCAGCGATCCGCGCCGCGCCGCGGGGACGCCCATCACCTCCATCGGCGCGCCCCAGCCCGCACCGGCGACCACCGTCCCGTGATGGGTGCCGAACCCGACGAGCACCACCCGGTCCGCTCCGTACCGGTCACGGGCCAGCTGGCCGATCGTCACCTCGCCCTGCTCGGCCTGATCCGTGGCCCGGCCGTCGCCGACGTGCGTGTTGTGCGCCCACACCACCGCTTTCGCCTCCGGGCCGTACCGGCGCAGCAGCCGGTCCAGAGTCTCGTCCATGTGCCGGTCCCGGATGTTCCAGGCGCCCGGGCCGCCGTGCACCATCGTCCGGTAGTAGCGCTCGGCGCCGGCCACCACCTCGGCGTTCTGCCACACCCCGAAATCCCGGTCTCGGACCTCGGCCAGCATCGCGACGACCTTGTTCTCGCACGCCGCCGGCAGGAACCGGGTGGCCCAGCCGTACGCGTTCGGATCCTCGTTGTACGGCTCGAAGCACCGGTACGCGTCCAGGGCCGCCGGCACCGCCTCCGGGTCGTGCTCGCGCAGCCAGGTCAGGATCTCCCGCATCGACTCCCACAGCGAGTAGACGTCGAGCCCGTGGAACCCCACTCGGTCGTCCGGCGCCCGCGACTCGTTGAGCGCGTGCAGCCAGCAGGCGAAGTCGACGGTCTCCTCGTTCGCCCACATCCACGTCGGCCAGCGGTCATAACCGACCAGCGCCTCCCGCGGGCCGGCGCCGTCACCGCGGACGGCGGCGTTCACCCGCTCGCAGTCCGGCCAGTCCCCCTCGACGGCGACGAACGAGAAACCGCGCTCCAGGATCAGCCGTCTCGTCAGCGCGGCCCGCCACTGGTAGAACTCGTGCGTGCCGTGGGTGGCCTCACCGATCATGACGACCCGTGCCTGCGCGGCCCGGTCCAGAAGGATCTCCAGATCTCCCGGATCGCGCAACGGCCGGGCGATGGACGCCACCTCGTCGGAGTACCGGATCATCACCGTGAGTTACCCGGCCAGGGTCGCCTCATACGTCCGACCTTGCCATGCTGGACCGATGGGACGTCCCACGCTGTACGAAGCGGCCGGTGGAGCACCCGCCATGCTCGCCCTGGCCACCGACTTCCACGCCCGCTGCCTGGCACACCCGGTGCTGGAACACCCGTTCTCGCACGGCCTCGACCCGGCCCACGTCCAGCACCTCGCCGACTACTGGGGTGAGGTGTTCGGCGGGCCACCGGAGTTCACCCGGCGACACGGCGGGCACGCGGCGATGCTGCGGGTGCACGCCAACCAGAGCGACGACGGGGACCCGTTCTCCGGCCCGTTCGTGACCTGCTTCGACGAGGCGGTCGCGGCCACCCTGCCGGACGACCCGCGGCTGCGGGCGGCGCTCGGCGGCTACATCCGGGCGGCGACGGCCGAGGTCGGCTCCTACTTCCCGATGGCGGCGCGGGTGCCCGAGGATCCACCCATGCCACTGTGGTCCTGGGACGGGCGCCAGGGCCGGTCCGGGTCGGTCGGCGCGGCGCCGGACGTCACGCGTACCCCGTAGGTCGGTCTGGGCCGGTCTTGCACCGGCCCGAGGTAGACGTGACCGGTCAGATGACACCAGGCCGGCAGGTCGAGCGGCGCGGCCGGGTCGGTGGCGATCAGATGGATCTCGGTGCCGGGCGGCACCGTCGTGGTGAGCTTGCGCAGCTCGATGAGCAGCAGCACACACCGGCGGTCGCCCCCGTCCAGAACCACCGGACCGGCGCCGGGCGGCCCGCTGTCAGCGCCCGCGCGGCCGACCGGGCCCACGCCGGGCCGCCCGCTGTCAGCGCCCGCATGACCGACTGGGCTCATGCCGGGCCGGCCGGCATCAGCGCCAGTGTGGCCGGCAGCTGGGAGTGCAGCGGGGACGGCAGGTCTCCCGGGGCGAACCAGGCCAGATCGTCGAACTTGTGCGGCTCTCCGATCCGGGCCTCGGCGGGATCGATCCGGACCGCGAACACCACCGCCACCCAGTGCGACGGCGGATCCTCGCGCAGCACGTTCCGGACGCCCAGCTGCCGGATCTCCCGGGGCACGGCCGTGTACTCCTCGCCGACCTCGCGGGTGACGGCCGCCTCGAACGTCTCACCGAACTCCAGCGCGCCCGCCCCGCAGTCCCAGGCGCCCGGCTCGTCCCGGGCCTGGGCGGACCGGCGCGCCAGCAGGATCCGCCCGTCGCCGTCATGGCACACGAACACGACTGAGATCGAAGGTTTCATGCCACGATCATGCCGTGGGCCGTGCCGCCAGAATGCAGGTGTCGTCGTCGGGGTTCGCCCGCCGCAGCCGGGCCAGCAACTCCCCGAGCGGCTGCTCCGGCGACACACGCACCGCGTCGTCGACCGTGGTGATCACCGCTTCCAGGCCGACGTCCAGACCACGCCGCCGATGCTCGACCAGCCCGTCGGTGTAGAGCAACAGCACGTCACCGGGCACGAACGTGGTGGTGGCGGACGCGTACCGGGCATCGTCGACGACGCCCAGCATCGGCCCGGCCGGCCGGGACATCGGCGTCGTCCGCCCGCCCCGGCACAGCAGCGGCGGCGGATGACCCGCCTGTGCCCACACCAGCTCGTGCCGCGCCGGGTCGAACCGGGCGATCACCGCCGTCGCCGCCAGCTCCGGCGTCTCCGCCTCCAGGTCACAGGTCAGCCGGTTCAGGTGCTCCAGAAGGATGCCCGGATCGCTGGTGGTCACGGCGAGCGCCCGCAGCGCATGCCGCAGCTGGGCCATCGTGGTCGCCGCATGCGTGCCGTGCCCGGCGACGTCACCGACCGCGAGCAGCACCGACCCGTCCCGCAGCGCCGCCGCGTGGAACCAGTCCCCGCCGAAGTTCGTCTCCTGGCCCGCCGGCAGGTAACGCACCGCCGCCCGTACCCCCGGCAGGTCGATCGGCCCGGACGGGATGGGCAGGATGATCCGCTGCAGCCGGGCGGCCAGATCGTGCTCGGCCGCCAAGGTCCGCTCCACCTCGGCCAGGCGTTCCGCGCCGGCCTGCTGCTCGGTGACGTCCTGCACGACACCGTAGATCCGCAACGGGCGGCCCTCCGCGTCGCGTACCGCGTCCGCGATCGTCCGCAGATGCTTGACCCGGCCGCTGACCCACACCCGGGTCAGCACGTCCACCCGCTCCGACCGCTGAAACGCCTCCAGCGCGGCCATCCGCAGCGGCTGATCGTCGGCGACCGCGATCGCATCCGCCTCCTCCGTGCCGAGCGGGCCGAGAGCCGGGTCCCGTTCGTAGATCCGGTACAGCTGCGGCGACCAGTAGATCTCGCCGCTGACCAGGTCCCACTCGCCCCAGCCCAGGTTGCCTAGCTGCTCCATGCCGTCGATCCGGTCGGCCTCGCGGTCCGCATCCTCCAGCCGTTCCCAGCTGACCAGCAGCCCCGGCCCCAGCCGGCCGGCCCGGAGGGTGAAGTCGGCCTCGCCGACGCGGACCGGGCCCACGTCGGCGGGCTCCCCGGTGTCCAGGACCCGCTGATAGGCCTCCCACCGACTGTCGGCGACCAGCTCCGGATAGAAGCGGCTCACCGGCAGGCCGAGCAACTGCGACCCGCGCCGGCCGTCGGGGGCCATCGCCTCCGGGCTGGCGGCCGCCCACACCAGGTCGGCCAAGCGGCCGGCGTCGTCCCGCTCCGCCGTGAGATATCCCGACATTCCCGGCAGGGAGTCGAGGACGTCTTGCACGGTGGCCAGCCACGGCGTGAACCGTCGTGCCGGATCCGCCTCCGTCAGAGCGGGAGCGGGGCTGACGTGGGCGGGACTCGCCCACGACAGCCCCACCCGCCCGCCGGGCCCGGCCACCGGATCCGTGGCCGCCGCCGGGGCCGACATCCCCTGGCTCACCGCGGCCTCACTCACCGCCGCGCCGGCGACCGGGGTCGCACCAGTCCCCGCCGGGCCGGTCACCGCCGGGCCGGTCACCGCCGGGCCGGTCACGGCCGCGCCGGTCATCGCTGCCGCTACCAGTTGCGGCAGCGTCTCCGGTGACGGCCGGTCGGCGACCGCCTCCGCGTTGTCCAGCAGCCGGATCACCCGGCCGGCGAGTTCGGTGACGTCACACCGGCGCTCGGCGGCCATCCGCAGCAGATGCCGGTGCGCCTCGGAGAGCCGGCACCGCGCCCGCCCGGCCAGCAGGCCGACAGCCCGCTCCACCGCGACCCGCCCGGCCTCCAGCGGCTGCACACCACGCCCGCCCGCGGTCAGGCTCACCCCACGGCCACCGGGCGCCGGGCTCACACCGGAACAACCGGCCGCCGAGCCGACGCTGCACCTGCCGTCGGCCGGGATCACGCCGGGCGCATCCGTCACCGGCACCGCGCCACGCCCGCCGTCCGGCCAGCCCCAGCCCGCACCGGAATGCAGGCCGCTCGCTGTTCGCGCGTACGCCTGACCTCCCACAGCGACCTCCCCGCCCGCTCCGGGTTCCTGCTTACGCCAGCGCACGGCAGCTCGACATCCCCCGATCATCCGGCCGGGTACCCGAGGGAGTCCTCACCTCGCGCAGGTCACCCGGTCGAGCGTCCAACGTTCGGCCCATCCCCACACACCACTCCGGACAGACGCCCCTCCCCCGCTCCCGGCGGCCCCCATTCCGACCTTTCTCCGGGTACGGAACTCCCCGCCCCGCCTCCCGCCGGCCCGCTCCGTAGCGCACGTCAGCGACGGCTGAGGCACCCCGGCACCGGGCGGGCATCGGGTGGGAGGCCCGGGGCGGTGATGGTGCGGTTGGGGGTGGGGTGGCCGTACCAGCGCATGGTTTTGGGTCGGGGTTGTCGGGCTGGAACGGCGGCGGGCGGGCCGGGGATGGCCGGGCGGGGCGACGGCGTGCGGGTTCGGTGCGGCGGTACGCTTCCTGCCATGCCGATCCGGACCGCTCCGACCTGGAGGATCGCGCTGATATGAGACGCGGCGAGATCTGGACCATCGGTGACCGCGCCGACCTGCGATACCGGGTTCTTGTCCTGTCCGGTGACAGCTACAACGAGCGGAAGACGGCTTCGCCGTTCTGTGCGCCGATAGTTCGCCAGCGGGGGGCCACCGAGTTGCCGCCCTATGCGGTGGCGCTCACCGAGCAGGATCCGATCACCGGCGTGGTGGTGGTCAACCGCATGCGGCGTCTTCCCGCGTCTACCGGCGCCGAGCGGATCGGCATGGTCACCGGCGCGAGCATGGCCCGGCTCGCCGAGGCGATGCGAGACCTTTTCGAACTCTGACCGGCGCCGCGAGATACGTCCGCCCGGCGACATCAGACGGCACGGACACCACCGCGCGACGACATCACATGCTGCGGGAGACCGGCGCGGCGACGTCAGGCGGCGAAGCGGCGTCAGGCGGCGCGGCGGGTGGCTTTGTCGCGGTACATGGCCTGGTCCGCGCGACGAATCAGCTCGTCGGCGTCGAGATGCCCGTCGGAGAGGACGGCGCCGACGCTGACGCCCACCCGGACGTCCTCGCCGGCGAGCGGGACCGGCGGGGCGAGGGCGGCGTGGACGTGGGCGCTGAGCCGATCGGCGGCCGAGACCTGGTCGGGGTCCTCGCAGAGGAGGACGAACTCGTCGCCGCCGTACCGGGCGGTGAATGCTCCGGCGATGCGCAGGCGGCCGGCGACCTCGGTGAGAAGAAGATCGCCGGCGAGGTGGCCGAGGCGGTCGTTGACCTGTTTGAAGCCGTTGAGGTCGCAGAAGAGCAGCACCACCGACGGTTCACCGGAGCGCTGTTCGCGGGTGAGGGCGTCGTCGAGCCGGTTCCAGAGGTCGGCGCGGTTGGGCAGGCCGGTGAGCAGGTCGTGGGTGGCCTGGTGGCGCAGCAGCAGTTCGGCGGCTTCGCGCTGGCGGCCGAGGCGGGCGATGCGGAACGCGACCAGGCCGACGATCAGCAGGTTGCCGACGGTGAGCAGGGCGGCGTCGCCGTGGACGCCGAGGATCTCGCGGACGCCGGAGACCGTGGGGACGACGGTGACGGCCGCGGTGAGCAGGACGACCCGGCCGGCGAAGAGGCGGTCGGGTGGGACCGGGCCGGGGCGGGCCATCAGGGCGGTGCCGGGGTGCAGCGCGGCGAGGCCGAGCAGGCTGTAACTGACCATGAACACCATGTCGATCAGCACCGACGACTGGATGGTGACCGTGCCGGTCGCGGCGATCGCGGCGACCGTGGCGGCCAGGTCGGCGAGGATGGCGGCGGCCAGCAGGATCAGGGGCGCCGGACGGTGCCGGGAGGTACGGATGACCCGCACCATGGTGCCGAGCACCCCGGAGAGCAGCAGGACCGTGGCGAGCAGGCTGGCCTGCGCCGAGAGCGCGACCCCCGCCGCGTCGAGACCGGGTTGCAGCAGCAGGGTCCAGATCAGGGCGGCGATGACGGTCGCGATCACTCCGGCGTCGAGCAGACCGCCGACGTCGTTGCGGCCCCGCCGCAGCACCAGGGCGACGGCGGCGGCGAGCAGGTGCAGGTTGGCGACCGCGAGCACCACGTCGGCGAGAACGACGAGGCTCTCCCCGCCGAACCAGCCGATCAGCGCGTTCGGCACCAGCCAGATCGTGCCGAGGGCGAGCAGGACGAACGGGTTCCGGTCGCCGCGCGGCGCCCGCCGCACCAGCCGGATGACCACGGCCACGTCGAGCAGGGACACCAGCAGGAACAGCGCGTGCCGGCCCGGCCCGGAGGCCACGGGCAGGGCCGCCGTGCAGGCGGTTGCCACGGCGACGAAGGCCACCATGCCGGGGAAGCGGGTCACGGGGCATGCGATCGGCCGGCCCGGCACACACCTGAGGTTGTTCACCACGTGGACGTGTTCGAACCACCGGGCCTCGGTTCCCGTAAGAATGTCCGCGGGGCCCGTAACGGGCGGGTAACGAGGAAGGACGTAGTAGCGATGTCGCAGAAGGCGCAGATCGGTGTCACCGGCCTGGCGGTGATGGGCCGCAACCTGGCCCGTAACTTCGCCCGGCACGGGCACACCGTGGCGTTGCACAACCGGTCCTACGGCCGCACCAAGGAGCTTGTCGAGGAGTTCGGTCACGAGGGCACGTTCCTGCCCGCCGAGACCGCCGAACAGTTCGTGGCGAGCCTGGAACGCCCGCGCCGCGTGGTCATCATGGTGAAGGCCGGCCCGGCCACCGACGCCGTGATCGACGAGTTCGCCCCTCTGCTGGAAGAGGGTGACATGCTGATCGACGCGGGTAACGCGCACTACGCGGACACCCGGCGGCGGGAGGCGGCGCTGAAGGCGAAGGGTCTGCATTTCGTGGGCGCCGGCGTCTCCGGCGGCGAGGAGGGCGCGCTGCACGGCCCGAGCATCATGCCGGGTGGGCCGAAGGAGTCGTACGAGGCTCTCGGCCCGCTGCTGGAGGACATCGCCGCGAAGGTGGACGGCGAGCCGTGCTGCGTGCACGTCGGCCCGGACGGCGCCGGCCACTTCGTGAAGATGGTGCACAACGGCATCGAGTACGCGGACATGCAGCTCATCGCGGAGGCGTACGACCTGCTCCGTCAGGTGGGCGGCCTGTCCCCGGAGGAGATCGCGGGCACGTTCAGCGAGTGGAACGAAGGCCGGCTGGGCTCGTACCTGATCGAGATCACCGCCGAGGTCCTCAAGCAGGTCGACGCGGCGACCGGCAAGCCGTTCGTGGACATCGTGGTGGACCGGGCGGAGCAGAAGGGCACCGGCCGCTGGACTGTGCAGGCGGCCCTGGACCTGGGTGTGCCGGTCTCCGGCATCGCCGAGTCGGTGTTCGCGCGTGCCATCTCCGGCGGTGTGCAGGAGCGCGAGGCGGCCGTGAGCGCCGGGCTGCCCGGCCCGTCGGCGGGGGCCGACCACGTCGGCGGCGACCTGCGCGCGGACGTCGAGCAGGCGCTGTTCGCCTCCAAGATCGTGGCGTACGCGCAGGGCTTCCAGCAGATCCAGGCGGCCAGCAAGGAGTACGGCTGGGACATCGACCCGGGCGCGATGGCGAAGATCTGGCGGGCCGGCTGCATCATCCGGGCGAAGTTCCTGGACTTCATCAAGCAGGCGTACGACAAGAACAACGAACTGCCGACCCTGCTCGTGGACCAGTACTTCCTGGACGCGGTGGCCGGCGCCCAGGACGCGTGGCGCCGGGTCGTGGTGACCGCCGCCCAGCAGGGCATTCCGGCGCCCGGCTTCTCGTCGGCGCTGGCCTACTACGACAGCCTGCGGGCGCAGCGCCTGCCGGCCGCTCTGATCCAGGGGCAGCGTGACTTCTTCGGCGCGCACACCTACCAGCGGGTGGACAAGCCGGGCTCGTTCCACACCCTGTGGGCCGCCGAGGGCCGCCCCGAGGTCGACGCCTGACGTTTCACCTGGAACACCCTCGGTGGAGGGCGCGGTTCAGACGGGCCCGGCCACGGTCACCGGCCGGGCCTCGCGCAGGCCGGCTTTGACCGCGTACATGGCGGCGTCGGCACGGGCGATCAGGTTCTCCCGGTCGGCGCCGTCGCCGGGCCAGGCGGTGGCGGTTCCGATCGAGGCGCCGATGCGCACGGTGTCGCCGGCCACCTCGATCGGGGCGCGCAGCAGTTCGTTGATCCGGTCGGCGACGGGTTGGCCGTCGCGGGTGTGTTCGCCGCGCAGCAGCACCACGAACTCGTCGCCGCCGAGCCGGCCCACCGCGTCCTGCGGCCGCACCGCCCCGGTGAGCCGGTGCGCGACCGTCTGCAGGACCAGGTCGCCGGCCTGGTGGCCGTACCGGTCGTTGACCGGTTTGAAGCCGTCCAGATCACACAGCAGCAGGGTGACCTCGGTGAGTTCGCCGCGGTCGAGGGCGAGCATCGCCTCGTCGATCTGCGTGACGATGTGCCGCCGGTTGAACAGGCCGGTCAACTCGTCGTGGTGCGCCTGGTGAACGAGGGTGCGCTCGGCGCGGGCCCGCTGTGAGGACAGCAGGTGCAGCCTCAGCAGCACCACCGGGATGACCAGCATCGTGCTGACCGGCAGCACCACGCTGGCCGGCCGGTCACCCTGCGCCGCCTGGATCGCGGCGATCAGCGGGTTGGCGCAGAGGGCGGCGGCGAGCCAGCCGAGCGGTGGGTGCCGCGCGATCACCTTGCCGGGCACCGGCTGGGTGACCCAGGGCGCGGACGGCAGCACGGGAGCCGCGGCGAGGGTCAGGTACGCCAGCATCATCATCTGGGCGGTCCACACGGAACTGCCGTGCACGGTCAGCACCGAGACCACGTCACAGGCCAGGGTCAGCGCTCCGGAGAGCATCAGGTAGGCGAGCGGGCCGCGCGCCTTCCGGGCGGTCGTGCCGATGCGGATCACGCAGCCCAGCACGGCGGAGAGCACCAGCACGTCGGACAGCACCAGCGTCTCGCCGAGGGGCGTCGCCTCCGGCCCGAGGTTCGGCCCGATCAGCCACACCCAGAGCGGACCGGCGGCGCAGAGCCCGAACAGGGCGGCGTCGATCAGGCCGCCGGGGTCCTTGCGGCCGTGCCTGCGCAGCGCGGTCGCCGTGCCGACCAGGAAGAGCAGGTGCGCGGACGCCATCACCAGGTCGGTGGGGGCCCCTTCGGCGCGGCCGAGATGGTGGTCGGGAATCCAGTTCGGCCACAGCACCTGCCCGAGGGACAGGAAGCCCAGCCCGGCGACCGCGGCCAGCCACGGCAACCGGTCGGTCAGGTGGCCGGCGCCGAGGGCCAGCAGATAGGTGATGACCGGGACGGTCGTCACCGCCGTGAAGACGACGATCCGGAGTTCGGGGCCGGCCAGCGCGTACGCCGTACCCGCCGCCAGCGCCAGCCCGACCAGCACCGCATGCACGGGCCAGGCAGGCGCCGTAGCACGCGGCCATCCCATCGGCGGTTCCTCCTCAGCGCCGGATTCGCTCCGACGAGAGCAGATCGGCCGTGCCGCGCCGGGTCTGAGGAGAAGCCGCGTGTGAGAAGAAACGGGCTAGGTGGTGGCGGGGGTGGGTTCGGCGCGGGGCGAGTCCTCGGCGACACGGCGGCTGAGCATCCGGTAGGGGCGGCTGGCCAGGGCGAACATCGTGGCGATGACACCGATGATGCCGGTGAGCACGAAGACCAGGGCCATGCCGCGGTCCGGGCCGGTGCCGAACCAGGAACCGATGGCCTCGGCCCCGGCGCCGCCCTCGCTCATCAGCGGGATGAACACGAACTGGGTGACCGGCGAGATCAGGAAGGCGGTCAGGGGGGATGCCGCCTGCTCCGCGCTCTGCGCCAGCCCGAACACCCGGCCCTGCCGCTCGTAGGGCACGACCCGCTGCAGGATGGTCTGCTCGGTGGCTTCGGCGTAGGGCATGAGCAGCATGTACAGGTACATGCCGACGGCCATCGGGATGATCGACGCCCAGAGCGGGAAGACCAGAATGATCACCCAGAGGACGACGTTGATCAGCAGGAGCAGGCGGACCGGGCGGGACCCCAGCCCGGTACGCGCCACGAGGAGCCCGCCCACGATGAAGCCGGTGCTGAGCACGCCCCACAGCAGGCCCCACGTCTGCACGGACACCAGCGACAGGCCGTACGCGTCGGCGAGCGCCATGAAGACGCCGCCGAGGAAGTTGTTGAACGTGCTGAACAGGATCAGCGCGGTCAGCCCGGGCACGGCCGTGATGAGCCGCAGCGTGCCGCGCAGGTCGACGCCGGGTTTGGCGGCCTCGCTGTCGGGGTGCTCGGCGACCCGCTCCGGAATGGTGACGAAACTCAGGTGCAGCACCGACAGGCCGAGCACCACCAGTGCCAGCAGCAGCACCGAGAACATCCCGTCGAAGGCCACCAGCACGCCGCTGATCACCGAGGTGACCAGGAAGGTGGCGCCGGAGACGGTGCCGACGAGGCCGTTGGCCCGGTCCCGGCGGTCCTCGTCGATCAGCAGCGTGACCAGGGTGGGCAGCGCGATGGTGCGGATGTTGCCGGCGATCACGCCGAACATCAGCAGCAGCACGAACAACCAGAGCCGGGCGCTCGCCGGGTCGCGGAACTCCTCGGCGGGAACGGCCTGGTGGACGGCGAACGCGGCGGCGTAGAGGGCCAGCGACGCGATCGCCGACGCTTGGAGCGCGGTCTTCTTGCGGTGGCCGTCGACGACGCTGCCGAACCAGATGCCGGTGAGCGCGGTGAGCACCAGGAAGATGCCGGAGATCATGCCGGTCGCGAACACCGACCGGGTCTGGAGGTACACCCAGAAGGTGACGGCGAACCAGACCGTAAAGTTGATCACCGACACCAGGCCGGTGTTGAGCAGGAGTTGATAGAAGGTGCGGACATGGCCGGTCACGACGGTCATGGACTGCACGGTAGTACTTCGACCCCGGTTGAGGTCCACCCCGGACGAAAGATCAGGCGGCCCGAACCGGATCGGCGGCCATCAGCGCGCCGCACTCGGCCGGGGGCAGCGGCCGGGCCATGAAGAACCCCTGCCCGTACCGGTAGCCCATGTCGCGCAGCCGGTCCAGCTGCTCCTGGTTCTCGATGCCCTCGGCGACCGCTTTGAGCTGGAGGTGCTCGGCGAGCTGGGCGACCGCCGCGGCGACCGCGAGGCGGCCCCGGTCGGCGCCGTCGGCGATGCCGTCGACGAACGACTTGTCGAGCTTGAGCACGTCCACCGGGAAGGCCCGCAGCAGGCTCAGTGACGACTGGCCGGTGCCGAAGTCGTCGAGGGCCAGGCTCACACCCATCTCGTGCAGCGCCCGCAGGGTCTCCTGCACCTGGCGGCCGTCGACCACCGACGACTCGGTGACCTCGAGGATCACGTTGCGCGGGGTGAGCCCGGTGTCGCTGAGCACGGCCGCCACCTCGTCGACGAAGCCGGCCTCGCGAAGCTGCCGGACCGCGACGTTGATGTTGACCGCCTCGACCGCGCCGTCGCCGTAGGCGGAACGCCAGGCGGCCAGTTGAGAGCACGCCTCGCGCAGCACCCACGCGCCGAGCGGCACGATCAGCCCGGACCGTTCGGCGACCGGGATGAACTCGCCCGGCGAGACGAACCCGCGCACCGGGTGCTGCCAGCGGACCAGCGCCTCGGCCCCGTGCAGGCGGCCGGTCACCAGGTCGAAGACGGGCTGGTAGAGCAGTCGCAGTTCGCCGCGGACGATGCCGTTGCGCAGTTCGCTGGCGAGCCGCGCGTGGTTGACCATGTCCTCGCGCATCCGCGCCTCGAACCGGACCCAGGAGGCCTTGCCGGACTCCTTGGCCGCGTACATCGCGATGTCGGCGTTGCGCAGCACCTCGTCGGCGTTCTCGCCGGTGTCGGCGAGGGCGATGCCGGCGCTGGCGTGCAGCAGGAGCTGCTGGTCGGCGATCCGGAACGGTTCGGCGAGCGCGAGCAGGATCCGGCTTGCGGCGGCCTCGGCGAGGTTCGCCTCATCGACGGGCAGGAGCACGGCGAACTCGTCCCCACCGAGCCGGGCCGGCAGCTCACCGGCCGCGCACTGGGCGCGGAGACGCTGCGCCACCTGGTAGAGCAACTGGTCGCCGGCGGCCGGTCCCAGCGTGTCGTTGATCATCTTGAAGTCGTCGACGTCGATGAGCACGGCGCTGGCCGGCTGGTGCGCGTCGAGCCGCTCGCCGAGCGCGACGAGGAACCGGGCCCGGTTGGGCAGCCCGGTCAGGTTGTCGCTGAGCGCGAGCCGTTCCAGTTCGGCCTGCTGGCGGCGGATGCCTCGCAGGGCCAGCGCGTTCTCGCGCAGGCTGAGAAGCTGGCGGGCGACGACGCAGCCGGCGATCAGCACCGCGCCGACGATCACGGTGCGCTGCCGGTGAGTCATGTCCTGGGCGCTGACGCTGATCACCAGACCGGCCGTGGCGGTGACCGCGACGAACGGCAACAGGTTGAACAGCGACCGGTCCGGGGAAGACGCGGCCCCGGCCGCGGGCCGGCTCAGGGCACGGCGCTGCAGCAGGCCACCGGCACAGAACGCGGCCCCGGTCAGCGGGAGGGCGAGCACCGACAGCGCCATGCGGGATTCGTCGGCGCCGGCGATGAGCAGGATGGTGCCGGCGATGCAGGTGATCGGCGCGACGGTGAGCACACGCAGCGCGGCCCCGTCGACGACGGTCTCCGGGGCGGCCGCGGCCTTGCCGATCACCACGAGCAGCAGCACGCCGCCGACCCCGACGACCGCGGCCGCGATCCGGGCGCTCAGCGAGGTGCCCTCGGGAGCCAGGTCGAGCACCACGTACCAGAAGATCAGGGCGCTGGCGACGGCGATGGTCACGGTGTCGAGCAATGCCCGGGCCCAGCCGGCCGCGGTGCGCCGGGGCCCGGGCAGGCCGAGGAAGGCGAACATCAGCAGCACCACGCCGAGCATCAGCGGCACGGCCACCCAGAGCGACAGGCCGGTGTTGTTGTTGGCCCGGGCCAGCGTGACGACCGCCGCGATCGACAGGGCGATGCCGGAGTACTGCAGCCGGCGCCAGAAGAGGCGCACCGGCCGGGGCAACTGGATCACCCGGGCGATCCGCTGGCAGGCGAACGTGCCCGCGGCCATGGCCAGCGGGCCACCGAGGTAGCCGTAGGTGACGTCGCCGGCGTCGCGGATCAACAGCCAGACCAGAACGCCGGCGACCGCACCGACGGCCACCAGCGCCGGCACCAAGCCCGCGGTGCGCAACCGCGGTGCGCCGGCGGTCTCCGGTTCGCTCATCTGTTTCGTACGGCTCCTGCCCGGTAGGCGCATTTCACCCTGCAGACTGCCTGTCGGCGAGGGAGCCGCTTTACTGAGTCGAAACCGTCAGCCGGACAGTGCGGCGGACACCACGCCGCGCGCCTCCTCCTGGATGCGGGCCAGGTGGTCCGGGCCGAGGAACGACTCGGCATAGATCTTGTAGACGTCCTCGGTGCCGGACGGCCGGGCCGCGAACCAGCCGGACCCGGTCACGACCTTGAGGCCGCCGATCGCCGCGCCGTTGCCGGGCGCGCTGGTCAGCACCGCGGTGATCGCCTCCCCGGCCAGTTCCTTGGCGGCGACCTGGGACGGCGACAGTTTCGCCAGGATCGCCTTCTCCGCGGGCGTGGCGGGGGCGTCGATCCGGGCGTACGCCGGCTCACCGAACCGCGCGGTCAGTTCCCGGTAGTGCTCGCTCGGGCTCTTGCCGGTGACCGCGAGGATCTCGGAGGCGAGCAGGTCGAGGATGAGGCCGTCCTTGTCGGTGCTCCACGGGCCGCCGTCGCGGCGCAGGAACGACGCCCCGGCGCTCTCCTCGCCGCCGAACCCGATCGAGCCGTCGAGCAGGCCGGACACGAACCACTTGAAGCCGACCGGCACCTCGTCGAGACGACGGCCCAGGTCGGCGGCGACCCGGTCGATCATCGACGACGACACCAGGGTCTTGCCGATGCCCGCGGCGGACGGCCAGCCGTCGCGCGACGAGTACAGGTAGGCGATGGCGACCGCGAGGTAGTGGTTGGGGTTCATCAGGCCGCCGTCGGGCGTGACGATGCCGTGCCGGTCGGCGTCGGCGTCGTTGCCGGTGGCGATCTGGAAGCGGTCCTTCTGCTCGATCAGGGAGGCCATCGCGTACGGCGACGAGCAGTCCATCCGGATCTTGCCGTCCCAGTCCAGCGTCATGAACCCGAACCGCGGGTCCACGTTCGGGTTGACCACCGTCAGGTCCAGACGGTGCCGGGACGCGATCTCACCCCAGTAGGCGACGCTCGCGCCGCCGAGCGGGTCGGCGCCGATGCGGACTCCGGCACTCCGGATCGCCTCGACGTCGATCACGTTGGGCAGGTCGTCGACGTAGTTGCCGAGGTAGTCGTACGTCTCGGACGTCGCCGGGCGGGCGGCGCGCCGCACCTGTTTGAGGCCTCCGGCGATCAGCGCGTTGGCGCGGTCCTGGATCCACCTGGTGGCGTCGGTGTCGGCCGGCCCGCCGTTCGGCGGGTTGTACTTGAAGCCGCCGTCGGCCGGCGGATTGTGCGAGGGCGTGACGACGACGCCGTCCGCTTTGGCCGAGTTGTCGTTGTTCCAGCGGAGGATCGCGTGTGACAGGGCGGGTGTCGGCGTGTAGCCGTCCCGGTCGTCGACCAGGACGGTGACCTCGTTGGCCGCGAACACCTCGATCGCGGTGATCATGGCGGGCTCGCTGAGCGCGTGCGTGTCGCGGCCCAAAAAGAGCGGGCCGGTGGTGCCCTGCTCCCGCCGGTACTCGACGATGGCCTGGCTGGTCGCGGCGATGTGATCCTCGTTGAAGGCGGTCCGCAGACTGGAGCCGCGGTGCCCGGAGGTGCCGAACGCGACCCGCTGCCCCGCCTCGGCCGGGTCCGGGTGCTCGGTGTAGTAACGCGAGATGACCTTGGGAACGTCGATGAGGTCGGCCGGTTCGGCCGGCCTACCGGCACGGGGGTGGACGGACATGACGGCCTCCTCGGTGGCGGGGTCGGGCGCTGTCACGGATCGTATCCACAGGCGCCGGTTGAACCTTTCCCCCCGTCGCCACGAACTACCTCATGTGATCCGCGTGCTCCTCTTCCTGTCCGTCCTGCTGACCACCGCTGTCGCGCTGCCCGCCGCCCCCGCGGCCGCCCATGCCGCGCCGGTCGGTTCGAACCCCGCGCCGGGAAGTGTGATCGGCGCCTCGCCCACCGAGGTCACCGTGACCTTCAGCGAGCCGGTCGCCCCAGTCCCCGGGAACGTGCAGGTGATCGCCCCGGACGGCGAGCGGATCTCCGGCAAGGCCACGGTCGAGGGCACGACCGTGCGCATCCCGGTCCGCAAGGCGAAGAAGCCGCTCGGCACCTACCTGATCAGCTTCCGGGTCATCTCGGCGGACAGCCATCCGGTCGGCGGCGCGATCACCTTCTCGGTCGGCGGGCCTTCGGCGCGCCCCGAGGCCCCCGCCGCCTCCACCGGCACCCATCCCTCCGTCGCGGTCGCGGTCCCCCTCTTCCGGACCATCGGGTACGGAGGACTCACGCTGATCGCCGGCCCCGCGCTGTTCCTGGCGTTCCTGTGGCCACGGCGCCGCGACCGGCGCGGGGCGCTCCGGCTGATCCGGGTCGGTCTGGGACTGACCGCGGCGTCCGCGCTCGCCGCGATCGGTCTGCAGTCGCAGCAGGGCAGTGGGGCGGCGCTGTGGCAGGTCACGGGCGCCGAACTGACCGAGGTGCTGACCAGCCAGTTCGGGCTGCTGCTGGTGGCCCGGCTGACGGTCCTGGGCGCTCTGGCCGTACTCCTGCCCCCGCTGCTGCGGCGACCGGAGCGGACCGTGCGGGTGGCCCGGACCGTGCCCGAACCCGTTCTGGTCGGCGCGGGCGCGGCGGAAGCGTCCGCGCCGTCCGCGCCGGCTCCCGCGCTGTCCACGCCGCCCGCGCCGCGGCCCCGCCCGCACCGGGTCCGGGTGGCCGCCGTCCTGCTGCTCGCCGTCGCCGGGCTGACCACCTGGCCGCTGACCGGGCACGCGATCGCGGTCCCGCTGCCCGCGGTGACCGTCGTGGTGGGCGTGGTGCACATGGCCGCGATGGCGGTCTGGCTCGGCGGCCTCATCACGTTGACCGGGTTCCTGCTGCGCCGCACCGAGGCGCGCGTGCTCGGGGTGATCCTGCCGGTCTGGTCCCGGTGGGCGGCGCTGTCGGTGATCTGGCTGGTGGTCGCGGGCGCCGTGCAGTCCGTGGTCCAGCTCGGCTCGCTGCCCGCGCTGTGGCAGACCGGGTACGGGCGGCTGCTGCTGGTGAAACTCGGCATCCTGGCCGTGGTGCTGGCCGCCGCGGCCGGCGCCCGCCGGATGGTGACGTCCCGGCGCAGTGGCTCCGGGCTGCGGTGGACCGTCGGCATCGAGGTCGCCGCGACCACGGTGATCCTGGCGCTCAGCTCGGTGCTGGTGCAGGTGGACCCGGGCCGCAGCGGGGCCAAGCAGAGCGCGATCACCGGCAAGGGCTTCTCCGAGACGCTGACCAGCGACCTCTACACGGTCCAGTTCAACATCTATCCGGTCGAACTGGGCGAGTACAACACGGTGCACGCGTTCCTCTATAAACCGGACGGGGCGCCGCTGACCGCCGAGGAGTGGGAGGTCTCCGCCCGGCTGCTCGACCCCAGCCTGGAAGCGGTGAAACAGCCAATGGCCGGCCTGATCCCCGGAAACCAGGCGCTGGGCTCGCTGTCGTTCCCGCTGCCCGGCACCTACGAGGTCACCTTCACCATCCGGGTCAGCGAGATCGACCGCGCCACGGTGAAGACCACCGTCAAGGTCGCGGGGTGACCGACCGGCTAATCTCGCGGCGTGCTGATCCTGCTCCCGCCCTCTGAGGGCAAGACCCCGGCCGCGTCCGGCGCACCCGCCGACCCGTCGGCCCTCTGGCTGCCGTCGCTGGCCACGGCCCGGACCCGGGTGCTCAAGAAGCTCGTCACGATGTGCGCGCGGAGCAGTGAGCGGTCGGTCGCCGACAGCCTGGCGGTGCTCGGCCTGAGTGACGGGCAGCGGGCGGAGATCACCCGCAACGCCGGCCTGCTGTCGGCCGCGGCGGCACCGGCGTCGCAGATCTACACCGGGGTGCTCTACGAGGCGCTCGAACCCGCGGGCCTGGACACGGCGGCCCGGGAGTGGCTCGACCGGACCGCGGTCGTCTTCTCCGGGCTGTGGGGCGTCGTGCGGCTCGGTGACCGCATCCCGGCCTACCGCTGCTCGGTCGGTGTCACTCTGCCGGCGCCCGTGGGCGGGCTCACCGCGTACTGGAAGAAGGTCTTGAAGTCCGCTCTCGACGAGGCGACGGCCGGGACGCCGGTGCTGGACCTGCGCTCCGGCGCCTATGCCGCGATGTGGGCCCCGGGTGCGAACGCGGCCGCCCTGCGTGTGCTGCACGAGCGGGTCGTCGACGGGGTGACCAGGCGGTCCGTGGTGAGCCACTTCAACAAGGCCACCAAGGGCCGCCTGGTCCGCGCGCTGGCGGTGGAGTCCGCGAACCCGGGCTCGGTGGACGAGTTGGTCACCGCCCTGCGCGATCTGAAGTTCACGGTCGAGGAGCGGCCCGGCCGGCCGGCCGGGCCGCGTCAGCTCGACGTGGTCGTGACGGAGCTGTGACTACTCCGCGGACGCTGTGATCACTCCGCGGACAGGATGTCGACGATGAAGCGCAGGTCGCCGCGCTCCGGGCCGTAGGCGAGGGCGGCCGGCACGTCCAGCTGGATGCGGCTGCCCACCTTCTGGCCGGGGATGCCCTTGTCCCAGCCCTGAATCAGCTGGCCGGTGCCGATCTCGAAGCTGATCGGGGTGGACTTGCCGTCCTTCCACGACGAGTCCATCACCTCGCCCGAGGTGTAACCGGTCAGCATGTAGTTCACGCTGATGGTCTGCCCGGCCTTGACCACCTCACCGGAGCCCGGGATCAGCTCCTTGATGACCAGATCGGTCAGCGTGCCGGTGCCCGTGGTCACCTTCGGCTCCTGAGTGATCCCGGCGTCCCCGGACGCCGCCTGCGCCGCCTGCGAGGCCGGCGCGGCCGTCGGGACCGGCTGGTCGTCGTCGCGCACCATGAAGAAGACGCCCACCAGGACGGCGAACACGAGCGCGCCGCTGAGCACCCCGGCGATGGCCTGCCCGCGGCGCTTGCTGGTGGACGTGGTCTGATCGCTCATTCGTCAAACTCCCGGTCGGCAAGTCGGAAACTCCGGACACGCTACTCGCAACCGGCCGTAACGCGGCGGAGAACCTCCCCCGAACCGCCGATAGGGATGATCATCCGTACGTCTCCGACCTGGCCTGCCCTCTTCTCCAGGGCCCTGAGGGATGAGATCGTTTACCGCTCCTGCCCGTCCCGCCTGATCTGGAGGATCTTTGCCTCTGCTCGATCCCGAGGGACGGCGTCACTGGCGGGAGTACCGGCAACCGGCTGCGGTGATCATGGCCGGGGTGCTCACGGTGGTCGCGTTCGGCCTGGTCGTCCAGAACACCGCCGACCGTGGGGAGGAGCCACGGGCGTCCGCGCCCGCCGCCGGCGAACCGTCCCAGCAGCTGCCCATCCCCCTGCCGACGGCCGCCGGATCACCGTCGTTCACGCCGGTCGACTCGATCGCCATCGAGCGGGTGCCGATCGCCTCCAGAATCGACCTCGCGGCCCGCGGCACGATCGACTGGGTGCACTGGGGCGAACAGGGCCGCTTCTCCCTCGAACGCAAAGCCGGCGGCGGGTTCTCGATCCTCGAAGGCACCCCCACCGAACCGCGCAACCGGCTCACCGCCGGCCCGCAGCGGTACGCCTGGACCGGCGGTGAGCCCCTGGCGGCGTCGTCCGGCGCCACCAGCGGCATCGGCACCTGCGGCAGCGGTCACGGATTCACCCTCTCGGCGCCGGCCGGGATCCAGCAGAACACTCTGACCCTGTACGTCGGGGCGACCAAGGCCCGCGGCAGGCTGCGAGTCGAACTCAGCACCGGCGGCGACATCGTCACCGACGTCTGGGGCAGCCGCGGTGAATCGATGGCGACAACCGCCTACGTCATTTCCTACCGGGCCTCCGCTACTGGCAAGATCTCGGTCAAGTGGATCACCGCCTCCACGTACGACGAGAACTGCGGCGGCGTGGCCCTTCAGGCCGCAACCCTGAGCTGAACTGCTCGAACTCTCTGTTCAACCCGGAAAGGGGAACCCTGTGTTCGCGGGCTGGGGATCGCGGGTCGCCCGCCTGAGGTGGCTGGTGCTCATCGTCGCGCTCGTCGCGGTGATCGGTGCGGGCACCTGGGGCATCGGCGTGTTCGGGCAGCTCACCGAGGGTGGCTTCAACGACCCACGCAGCGAGTCGTCCCGTGCCGCCGACGTGGTGGCGGCCGCGACGGGTGGGCAGGGCGGCGACGTCATCGCGATCTACACGCCCGACCAGGGCACCATCGACGACGCCGCGCTCACCAAGCGCATCCAGGAACGGCTCGGCGCGCTGCCGGAGAGCGCGGTGAAGGCGCGGGCCTCGTACTGGGACGAGAAGGCTCCGGCCTTCGCCGCCGAGAACAAGTCCAGCGCGGTCGCGGTCATCACCCTCACCGGCGACGACGACGCGGCCAGGATGGCGGCGTACGGCGAGATCGAGGACTCCTTCACCGTCGCCGGCGCCCAGGTCCAGCTGGCCGGCGGCATCCCGCTGAACCACGCGTCGTCACAGCGCTCGACCGAGGATCTGGCCTTCGCCGAACTGGTGTCGCTGCCGATCGTCCTGATCCTGCTGCTGATCATCTTCGGGTCGCTGGTAGCGGCCTCCCTGCCGGTGCTGGTCGGCGGCTGCTCGGTGCTCGGCTCGCTCGGCGTGCTGCACCTGATCGCGCTCAACCACGAGGTCAACTCGTTCGCCATCAACGTGGCCAGCCTGCTCGGCCTCGGCATGGCGATCGACTACGGCCTGTTCATGGTGGGCCGGTTCCGCGAGGAACAGGCCCTGCACGACACGGCCGAGGCGATCCGGCGCACCGTGGCGACCGCCGGCCGGACCGTCGTCTTCTCCGCGACGTTGCTGATGACGGCCCTCGCCGGGCTCCTGCTGTTCCCGCAGGGCTTCCTCAAATCTCTGGCGTACGGCGGACTCGCGGCCGTCTTCCTCGCCATGCTGCTGTCCCTCACCCTGCTGCCGGCGCTGCTCGCCGTGCTCGGGCCGCGCGTCGACATGCTCCCCGTCCGGCTGCCCCGCTTCGGCCGAGGCGGAGACGGCGGCTGGCAACGGCTCGCGGCCGGGGTGCTGCGGCGACCGGTGCTCGTGGCCGTACCCATCCTCGCGCTTCTCCTGCTCCTCGCCCTTCCGATCCTGGACGTCCGATTCGGCGAGAACGACGAGCGGCAGCTGCCCGCCGGAGACCCGTCCCGGGTCGCGGTGGAGACGCTCAAAGCCGACTATCCGCAGTTCGGCTCGGACGGCGTGCAGATCGTGGTGCGCTCCACCGACGCCGCCGCGACACCCGACATCACTGCGATCAGTGAGGCCGCCGCGAAGGTCGCCGGCGTGGAGAAGGTGTCGCCCACCGGCGGCAACGGCAAGGAAGTCGTCGTGCTCACCGCCGATCTGGCGAGCACCGACGCGTTCAGCACCGAAGCCCGCGACGCCGTCGACGGCCTGCGCGCCCTCGCTGCTCCCGACCGCGCCGAGGTGCTCGTCGGCGGCCTCACCGCCCGCAACGTCGACAGCCTGGAAGCCATCGGCGCCAAACTGCCGGCGATGATCGGCATGCTCGTCGGGGCCACCCTGGTGCTGATGTTCCTGGCGTTCGGCTCGATCCTGCTGCCGATCAAAGCGGTCGTGATGAGCGCGCTCAGCCTCACCGCCACCTTCGGCCTCCTTGTCTGGATCTTCCAGGAGGGGCACGGAGCGTCGCTGCTCGACGTCACCCCGACGCCGCTGGAAGCCGGCATCGTCGTCCTGATGGCCGCGGTCGTGTTCGGCCTCTCCACCGACTACGAGGTGTTCCTGCTCTCCCGCATGGTCGAGGCCCGCCTGCGCGGCGCCACCACCACCGAGGCGGTGACCATCGGCCTGACCCGCACCGGCCGGGTCATCAGCGCGGCGGCGCTCCTGCTCATCGTGGTGACCGGCGCGTTCTCGCTGTCATCGGTGACGACCATGCGCTTCATCGGCGTCGGCATGATCATCGCCCTGCTGCTGGACGCGACGGTGGTCCGGGTCCTGCTCGTGCCCTCCGTGCTCGCTCTCCTCGGCGACGCCTCCTGGTGGGCGCCCGGCCCGCTGCGGCGCCTCCAGGAACGCGCCGGCCTCGCCGAATACGCGGGCGAGGAAGAAGCTTCCGGGCGTCACGCGTGGCGGCCGGTGGACCCCTCCCTCGAAGAGACCACCGTCCTCGACGGGACGCTCCTCGCACGGGCCGTGCCGGCGCAGGCCGCGCTGACCTCCGGCGCCCCCGGCCCGGACCCCTCCAGCACGGTGGTGCTGGACTACGACGCGGTCCTCGGCTATCTCTCCGACAAGGAGCAGGCGGAGGCCCACGCGGGCGGGCTGCTGGCGGATCGTTCCTCCGACGGTACGGACGACGTCCCGCACATCTCGGACGAGCTGGACGTGGCTTCGGACATGGCCGCCGCTTCTGACGTTTCCGCCGTTTCTGACGTGGCGGACGTTGCCGCTCTTCCCGTCGACGAGGCTCAGTCGCCGGAAGCGGACCTGGTCACCTTCCAGGCGGTTCACTCGGAGGTCGTCAGCGCCGAGGCGGCCGACGCGGAACCCGTCGACTCCGAGGCGATCTGGGCGGAGGTCGAGGCCACCCTGGCCGCCGGCGTCGAGATCTCCAAGCCGGGCCCGGACGAGCGCGACCGCACGCCCACAGCCCCGGTGGAGCTCCGTTCCGACCCGTACGCCACGCAGGTTCTTCACCTGCCCGGCGCGCCCACGCCGGAGCTCGGGGACGACGTCCCGGCAACCGGAGCCCTGCCGACTCAGGGCCTGCCCATCCTCTCCAGCGAGGCCCTCGCCGAACGCCGCGAGCATAGCGAGTCCGAGGCCGCTCCCGACGCCTCGGTGACCCAGGTCCTCCACCTGCCCGTCACCGAGCCGCAGGAACCGGCCTTCCCGGTGACGGTCGGTCCGTCGGGGGATCCCTCCGACTCGTCCGGCCCTTCCGCTCCCTCGGACCTCGCAAACCCCTCCGACCTCGTCGACCTCACCGACTTCGCGGGCCCCTCCGTTCTCGACTCCGAGACAGACGCGGCGTCCGTGTCCGCCGCCCCGGCGGAACCGGCGATCACCGCCTTCGAGGCCGCCGCCTCCTCCCCCGCCGCGGCCTCTTCTTCCGGCACCGGGTTCCCGGCACGGTCCTCCCGGGACCTGTTCGACGCCACGTCACCCACGGATCCGGAGAGGGAAGCGGTGACCACGCCGCAGCCCGAAGCCAGCCTGCCGCACCCCTACGCCGAACGAGCGGGCCGCCCGCAGACGCTCGACGACTGGCTGGCCGGCGCGCCGGCCGCGCCCCGGCACCGGCCCGATGCCGCGCAGCCACGCCCGCGGACGCTCGGCGATCTGCCGGTCGCCCCGGTGAGCTCCCAGCCCGCCTTCCGGCAGCGCCCGCAGTCCCTCGAAGAGTTGCTGGCCACATCCACGCCCGGGGTGACTCCCCCTGGTGCGGTGCGGCCCTCTGACCCTTCCCTGCCGTCGGAGTCCTCCCACGAGGCACACTCCGACGAGGCCTTCGCCGACGCGCCGGTTCCGGCCGAGTCAGTCATCCCCGCCGAACCCGATGCGGACGCGGCCCGCATCCCCGCCGAACCCGATGCGGACGCGGCCCTCATCCCCGGGGCCCAGACCGCGCCGGCTGAAAGTCCGGCTGAACTGGAACAGCCTGAGATCGCTGCTGCCAGCGTGTCAGACCTCGCGTCCGAGGCTGTCCCGCCGGTCGCGCTTGTCTCGCCGGTCTCAGCGATCTCGCCGGTCCCGCCTGTCTCGCCGGTCCCGCCTGTCTCGCCGGAACCGCCTGTCTCGCCGGAACCGCCTGTCTCGCCGGAACCGCTGAGTGAGCTGACCACGCCCGAGCCCGGCGTGCCCCAACCCGCGAGCAAGCCGGCCGCGTCCGCCCAGCCGGACGAGGTGGGCGAACACACGGTGTTCGACTCCGCGGACGAACCGGACACCACCCGCGCTGTGGAGGCCGACGAATTCGCCGAGCCGGCCTCGGCGGACCCACTCGACTTCCTCGCCGAACATGGTCACCGGGAGGCTGAGCCGGTCACCGATCAGGATCGGACCGAATCCCCCGCCTCCACCGACGAAGAGCCGGTCGCCGCAGAGCCCCACCCGCCCATCCCCGCCGACGAGCCCCTCGGAATTGAACCGGCAACCGCGGCGGAGCCGACGATCATGGTCGAGCCTGCGGTCACGACCGAGCCTGCCGTCACCGCCGAGCCTGCCGTCACCGCCGAGCCTGCCGTCACCGCCGATGACCTGACCGAACCGGTCGGTCAAGCCGAATCGACCGCCGACGCCAAGTCCATGGATTCCGTCGACCCGGCCGGCGTGAACGACGCCGCTGATATGGCCACTCTCGATGGCTCGCCGGCTGAGCCCGAGGCCATCCCCGCCATCGATCGGGCGGCGGCACACACGGCACCGCAGACCAACCCCGATCCTGCCGCCATCCCCGACACATCCACCGAGGACGAAACCGTCGTCGACGCGGTCGAACCCGCGGAGTCCACGGTCACGGCCCATGCCGCCGACGCCGACGCTGCGGCCGACGCCGAGACACCGGTGCGGAACCGCCGCCCGCAGACCCTCGACGAGTGGCTGAGTGGCGCCTCCACCTCACCGGACCCGGTCCCAGCCCGCCGCCCGCAGACTCTGAGCGACTTCTCGGCGGCCGCGGCGCACCGCCCCCCGCCGCTGGAGAACAACCCCACCGCCCCGATCAGCCCCGCTGTTCCCATCGGCGGCGGGGTGTCGACTCAGCGACCGCTGAGCTTGCAGGACGCCTCCACGACCCCGGTCGGCGCCGGGGCCTCGGTTCAGCGACCGCTGAACGCGCAGGACGTCTCCACGACCCCGGTCAGTGCCGGCGCTCCGGCGCATCGGCCGCAGAGCCTGGGCGACCTTCCGGCCGGTTCTCGCAGCCGCCCGCAGGTTCCGGGCGAGGCTGCCACCGCTCCGATCAGCGCCGGAGCACCGGTGTACCGGCCGCACAACCTCGGCGGTGTCCCGGCCGCCCCGGCCCGCCGGCCGCAGACCCTCGACGAGTGGCTGAACGGCGCGGAGACAGCACCGCCCGCCACTACCGGGGTCGAGCCGTACACCGTCGCCGAGCCTGGGCCCGGCGAGCCCGGACATGCGCCGGAACCCGGGCCGGAGCTCTCGGAAGGACGGCTGGGCGATCCCGTTCGCCCGGCCACTCTCGCCGACCACCTGCCGGAGCATGGGCGCACCTCCCGTCGCCCGGCCAACACCGGGCCGTCCTGGGCGGACGGATCGAGCGAGCACCCCTACGACCGCCCGGCACGCCGCCCCGCTTCCCTGGCCGACCATCCCGGTCCGGTCCGGCCCCACCGGGAGCGGCCCGCGGACGAGCCGGATCCCGACTCCCCCGCTCGCTGACGGCGGCAGCGGTGAGCGCTGGCCGGTCCGGCGGCGGTCACCGCCGTACCCCGGCCGGTCCGGCGGCGGTCACCGCCGTACCCCGGCATCCGCGCAGCGCCGGGCATGCCGGCCGTCGCTCGGACACCTCACCGAGACCCGTCCACCAGGGGGCGCAAGACATGTGCCGCCGGCCTTGTTCCGGCGGCGCACGCCGCCGCCGGCGCCGGCGGCGGCGGCGTCACCACGTGACCGCTTGACAGCTGATGGAGTCGGCTGCATGTTCTCGCTTGGCGGGTGCGGTGGCCGATAGGACGGCCGGTGGGTCGATGGCTCCACCGGTAAGTACAGTGCGTGCGGGCAGCAACAGAGGGAGACGTACGAAATGACCGGCAGTGTCGACCCGGACGCCGTGGGCGTGGATCCTGACCGCCTCGCGGTCTGTCTCGCGGTCTTGACCGAGGTGGAAAGCCTGCCGCCAGATCACCCGGACGCGGTGCGGGTGCGGCGTGCGACCGCCGGCCTGTTCAAGACGGTGAAGGTTCAGCGGCGCCGTGATCGCCGGCAGGCCGTGCTGGCGAACGATCGCGCGGTGACCGAGGCGACCGCGACCGGCGCGCCGGGACGGATCGACGACGAGACCGCGGGCATTCCGCTGCGCAGCACGGTGCGTGGTGCGACCGCGGGCGTCCTGAAGCAGGCGCGCGGCTGTTATGTGTGCAAGCAGCGGTTCACCGTGGTGGACGCGTTCTATCACCAGCTCTGCCCGTCGTGCGCCGAGCTGAACCACTCCCGGCGGGACGCACGCACCGACCTGACCGGGCGGACCGCGCTGCTCACCGGCGGGCGCGCCAAGATCGGCATGTACATCGCGCTGCGGCTGTTGCGCGACGGCGCGAATCTGACGATCACGACGCGGTTCCCGCACGACGCGGTCCGCCGTTTCACGGCGATGCCGGACAGCGCCGACTGGCTGCACCGGCTGCGGGTGGTCGGCATCGATCTGCGGGACCCGTCGCAGGTCGTGGGCCTGGCCGAGTCGGTCGCGGCCCGGGGGCCGCTCGACATTCTGATCAACAACGCGGCGCAGACGGTACGGCGTACCGCGGGCGCCTATTCGGAGCTGGTGTCGGCCGAGTCCGCTCCGCTGCCCGACGGTCCCCTGCCTGAGCTGGAGTTCTTCGGTGGCGCCGCGTCGATCGGCTCATCTCCGGCGGCGGCGCTGACCGCGGCACACCCGCCGACGCTGTCCGCCAAGGAGGTCACCGAGATGGCGCTGACCGCCCGATCGGTGGCGATCGACGCGGGTGGCCTGGTGCCGGACGTGACGTCGACGAACAGCTGGAGCGACCGGGTGCACGAGGTGGCGCCGCTGGAGCTGCTGGAGGTGCAGCTCTGCAATGTGACGGCGCCGTTCATCCTGGTGAGCCGCCTGCGCCCGGCGATGACGGCGTCGAAGTTCAAGCGCCGCTATGTGGTGAACGTGTCCGCGATGGAGGGTATCTTCGCCCGTGGCTACAAGGGCGCCGGCCACCCGCACACGAACATGGCGAAGGCCGCGCTGAACATGTTGACCCGCACCAGCGCGGACGACATGTTCGCCGACGGCATCCTGATGACCAGTGTCGACACCGGCTGGATCACCGACGAGCGGCCGCATCCGACGAAGATGCGCCTGCACGAGGAAGGCTTCCACGCACCACTCGACCTGGTCGACGGGGCGGCCCGGGTGTACGACCCGATCGTCCGCGGGGAGCAGGGCGAGGACCTGTACGGCTGTTTCCTGAAGGACTACGCCCCGGTCGCCTGGTGATCGACGCGAAGCGGGCCGCACCGGTGAGGTGCGGCCCGCTTTGTCATGGAGGGACATTGACCGCTGAAGTACGCGGTTATCGAAGAGCCGGAATACCCAAGGGCATACCACCGGGACCGCCGCCAGGACCGCCACCGGGACCGCCACCGGGACCGCCGCCAGGACCGCCACCGGGACCGCCACCGGGACCGCCACCGGGACCGCCGCCAGGACCGCCACCGGGACCGCCGCCAGGACCGCCGCCAGGACCGCCGCCAGGACCGCCGCCAGGACCGCCGCCAGGACCGCCACCGGGACCGCCGCCAGGACCGCCGCCAGGACCGCCACCGGGACCGCCACCGGGACCGCCACCGCGACCGACCGCGGGACCGC
>NZ_JASCTH010000019.1:0-172117 GCF_030009775.1 Actinoplanes sandaracinus
TGCGCCGGGGGCCGCCAAGCCGGGCCACCCGCGGCGTCCACCACAACGCGCACCACTTCCCCGTCCGCCTGGACCGCGGGCATGCCGGCGTCGACGCGGACGGAGGCGACCGCGTCGCCCGCCAACCCCCCAGCCCGCCGACTCGGCGTACCTCGATCGAACGGATCCCACGGGAAGTCCATGGCGAGGACCTTGCACTCGCGGTCGCAGCCCGCGGACGGCCGCACACGAAACCTCTACACGATCTCCTTGCCGCGGTCAGAAGGTGGCGACCGGGCGACCTGACTGCCGGCCCGTCGGTGAGCACTTCTACTGCGGACAATATGCCTCCCGTCCCCAGTCTCCGTCACGGATACGGCCCAACGGATGAACTGGGGCCGTGACTGAGCGTCATCCGGCGCCTGGGGTAAGAGACGCCTCGGCATGCTGACGCATGCAGGACCGTGTCCCCCTATCAATGATCGTTGCGGCGGTCATGGTTGACCGAGCAGAAGCGACCGATGCGTTGGCGGAGTTTCGTGAGCAGCTCTACCGATGCATGACCCGGGGGCGGACGTGTTATTCGAGCTGACCGAGGCGCTGTTGTGCACCGACGGGCCGGTCAGGACGCTGGTCGGGTTGTCGGTGGCACCGGAGCACCGCCGCGGCCACGGCGCCATGTATGACGCGCTCAACCACGGCCGCATCGACGTCGAGTCGCCGCGCCGGCGCCTGGCCGGGGCACCGTCGCCGCGGGCGGCGCGGGACACCGAACCTGTGGGGCCATGCCGAGACGCCGTTTCACCGGACCCGCGACCCACGGTCGGAGCTGATCGGCCACCCGCGTGGGACCGGCCAGTGGCACGGACGCCGTTGCGATCAGGTGATCGTCACCTGACCCGGTCGGGTGGTGGGCAGGAGAACCGCCAGGCTTCGGCCTCGCAGGTCGGTGATCACCCACGGGTGGTTGACGTAGGTCGGCTGCGCAAGGACAGCCCCGGTGGGGAGAATCCCGTAACGCTCCCTGATCCCCCGGTAGTCCAGCCAATTGATCACGATGGGCTCGTCGCGGTGGTTGAAGATTTTGATCTCGGTCTCCCGCTCAGACACGACCGAGCGCAGACCCCTCTCGCGGTCCCCCGAGAGGACGGTGACCGTGTCGGGAGCGGTCGTCGGCGACGGCGGGCGCGACGCACGTGCGGTGCTCGGCTCCACGGAGACCGGAATCTGCAGGCCTGGTGAGGACTGGTCCGGATTCGTGACGCCGATTGGCGCCGAACCGGCGTGGACCGCGACTGGCTCAGGGGTCGGCCACAACAGGGCCGTGACCGATCCGGCGGACACGATGCCGGCCAAGCCCGCGGCGACCAGGCGGCGCCGCCGCGGAAGGTTGATCCGCCGGCGGGAGGGCTCCGACGCCACCCACTCCGGCGCCGATGTCGCAGCGGTTGCTGGAACACGGCTGACAGCCGGGACGCGATCAGCGCGGTGGGGGACGCTACGACGAGGCGTGATGTCCGCCGCATCGAGCATCCATCGGTCGATGCGTGGGCCGGTGCCCGGCGAAGGCTCGCCACTGGGAGTCACGCGGGTGTCCTCGAGCAATTTCGAACCTCTTGAAGGCGTACCGGCAACAGGGATTCACATTTTGCACACCAGGAAATACATCGTCAACGTTGATGTCTCTCGTCACCCGAATACCGCACAGTTCACAAACCTTGCTAATTGATAGCTTGGGAGGGCTCCCATTCCATAAGGGACTCCGGCGCCGTTCAGTACGAGCTCATGCAGCGCCGGAACAACCCTTCGTTCCGCCACAGATGCGAATTAGCCATTCCATCAGGCCAATTCAGTCTCGTCGTTGGTCACCGTGCGCCCGCACAAGGCAGCCGGCCGGTAAGGCCATGAAAAGTTTGGGCGAAAGACGTCTGCCCGCATTGGGCACGGAATAACGCACTCTTATCGGTTGGAAGCGGGTACTGCGCGAGCGGGCCACGCGCCCCCGCGGCCGTAACGCACCGTAACGGGCGCCGGGTCAATAGTGACTGTTCGGCGTATCCGGATCATGCTGAGCACGACGGCCCGGTCTGCGCCCGGGAGCCGGCGCAGTGCGGCGCGGTCAGTCCGCGACGAACCCGGCGATGTGCGCGCCGAGTGGGGTGACGGTGAAGAAGGCGTACATCACCATCACCGCCGTGGAGACGGCGCACCATGTGAACAGGCGAGCCGGCACGGTCCGGCGGGCGCACACCGTGGTGATCGCACCCACCAGCGCCACCGGCACGGCCAGCGTCGCGCCCAGCATGGTGATGTAGAAACCGGGCAGGCCGAGCAGCCACCCCGGAACGATCCACAGCGCGGTCGGCGGGTACTCCCGTGGGGCCCACAGGTACGGGATGATCGCTGCCGCGAGATAGGCGGCCAAAATGTACACCTGGATGACGACGACCGTCCGGACCCACTGGCCGGCGGACATGCCGACCCGCGCCGGGTGAGCGGCTTCGGGGTGGGTCATAGCGACTCTCCTCACTTCGAGGCCATGCGGTGTGCCGCCCTGTCCAGCGCCTGGCCGGGTTGCCGCACGAACTCTAGGACATGAGATCCAGCGCTCGGCCGGCGAAGGACGGTCCACGGTCCGGCCGTGCTCTGGAGCCCCGTACACATAGGCTCTTGGTCATGGGTTCTCTCGATGCTCCTGACGGCACGCGCCTCGCCTATCACCGCGCCGGTGCGGGCGACCCGCTGATCGGTATTCCCGGCGGGCCGATGCAGGCCTCGTCGTACCTGGCGGATCTGGGCGGGCTGTCGGCGCACCGCGAGCTGGTGCTGCTCGATCTGCGTGGCACCGGCTCGTCGGCCGCTCCGGAGGATCCGGCGACCTACCGCTGCGACCGCCAGGTCGAGGACGTCGAGGCGCTCCGTGAGCATCTCGGGCTCGACCGCATCGACCTGGCCGGGCACTCCGCCGGCGCGGCCGTCGCCGTGCTGTACGCCGCCGCCCACCCGGAGCGGGTCGGCCGTCTTCTGCTGATCAATCCGAGCCCGCGGGTCGTCGGCGTGGAGGTCACCGACGACGACCGCCGTGTGGTCGCGGAGCAGCGCCGCGAGGAGCCTTGGTTCCCGGAGGCGTTCGCCGCGCTGGAGCGGATCTGGTCCGGCGCGGCGACGGGCGCCGACTGGGAGGCCGTCGCGCCGTTCACGCACGGCCGGTGGGACGCCGACGTCCGGGCGTTCGCCGCCGCCGGGGCGAGCCGACGCAATCTGCAGGCGGCGGCCGCCTACTACGGCGACGGCGGTTTCGACCCGGCGGACGTCCGGGCCGCGTTGGCCGGCCTCACCGCCCCGGTGCTGCTCGTGTCGGGCGAGCTCGACATCCAGCTGCCGCCGGAGCACGCCGGGGAGTACGCGGGCCTGTTCCCGCGAGCGGAGCTGGCGGTGCTGCCAGGTGGCGGGCACTACGCGTGGCTCGACGACCCGGGCTGGCTGGTGCGAACCGTCACAGCGTTCCTCCGCTGATCGCCGCGCTCGTGCTCGAGGAGCCGGCCGTGACCGGCGTCCGGGCCGCGGCCGGTCCCGGAAACGTTCACACTCGAACACGCCGGCACAGTGAGGACTGCCGGACCACCAGCTCCGGCGCGACCAGCACTCCCTGCGCGGGCCGTCGGTCGCCGTCGAGCAGCCGCGACACCATCAGCTCGACGGCGAGCCGGCCGACGTGGTTCTTCGGCGGGCGGATCGCCGTGAGCGCCGGTTCGGCCAGATGCGCCACCTCGTCGTCGTAGGAGACGATCGCCAGGTCGTCGGGCACTCGGATGCCCTGGTCGGCGCAGGACTGGGCGATCGCGATCGCCTGCGGGTCACTGTGCACGATCAGCGCGGTGAGCCCTCTGGTCGAGCCGTTCACGGCGTCGGGGGCGATGCCCAGGTCGGCGCACGCCCGCTGCCAGCCACGCAGCAGGTACGCCGAGGTCGGGCTCCCGCCGGACAGCAGCAGGCCGATCCGGCGATGCCCCTGGTCGTACAGGTGATGGACGGCGATCTCCAGCCCCAACTCGTGATCGCTGCGGACCCACTCGACCTGCCGTGGCGTGCTCGTCCACCGGCGGGGCTGGCGTTCCACCAGGATCGCCGGCACCGGCAGCCGGCCGATCCAGTCGAGGGTCCGGCCGGTGTCGTCGCCGTCGAGGCTCGGCGCCAGCAACAGCCCCTGCACCTGGCCCGCCTCGACGAGCCGCCCGATCTGCCGCCGGTCCTCCTCGGGGTCGTAACTCGACCCGCGCAACTGCACGTTCACGCCGAGGGCCGCCGCGGCCGCGCGCGCCCCGGCCACGATCGGCGGCCAGTAGAAATCGAGTGACGGCACCACCATCCCGATCGTGAACCCGGTGCGCCGGGCCGCCGGGAGCGGCCGGACCGGGGCGGGCAGGGTGGCGCCGCCGTGCACCCGGTGGAGCAGGTTCCGTGCGGCCAGGGCGGCGATGTCCCGGCGAATGGTCAGCTCGCTGACCCCCAGGTCACGGGCCAGGTCGCTGACCCGGACGGCGCCGCTGCGCCGCAACTCGATGAGCAGGCGCTCGTGCCGCTGGACCTGGAACAGGCCTGTTCGATTGGTTGCGTTTGCGACCGAGCGGGATCGCACCATGGCCTCACCGTTTCCAACCGTTTACGAAGACGTTAATGCACATTCTTACGTATCGATCGGTGGCACGGATGAGACTTCTCTCCGTCGTCGCGGTGTTCCTCCCCTCGTGCTGCTTCCCGTGCCGGCCCGGGCCGCGCCGGTCACGATCACCAACGGCGTCCAGTTCACCGACACGTCCGGGGCCTCGCAAGCCATCGACCATGCCAGGCGCCGGATGACATAGTCGGTGGTGAAGCGGGCCGAGCCCATGCGTGGTCAGGGCAAGGGGTCGGCCGCCGCCTGCATGGTTATCACATTGCTTTCCAGGAGTTCGAGCATGTCGGCGTACATGTCGTCACTCGTGCGGCCGAGCTGTTCAGTTAGGTCGGCAATCGACCGGGTGCCGTCGATGGCGCGCAGCAGTGGCAGCATGCGGGTGTCCTGCGCTTCCAGGGTGAATTCCAGCGACCCGTCGATGCTGACGAACCAGTCCCCGTCCGTTGCTGCCAGCAGCATGACGTTATCGGTCAGGCGCGGCACCAGCGTGCCGGGCATGGCCGGGCGCAGGCCGACCAGTGACTCCAGCTGCGGCCTCTGCGTTTCCCAGCCGCTCACTTCCACCGACCGGAGGATGGAGAGTACGGGTCGGGTGCTGATCGGTGCTGGCGGCGCGGCCGCCATGCCGGCGAGCAACCCAACGTTCACGGCCCGCAGGGCAATCTCCAGCTGCGGACTGTCCGGCTGCGCGGTCATGCCGGCCAGCACCCCACGCAGCGCCGCACCGTCCAGGAACTCGGCCGCGCCGGGTGCCGCGAGAGCCTCCTCGATCAGGGCGCCGCCGTCGCCTTCGAGCATCCGCGCGAACACCCGATAGGTGTGCTTGACGCCGTCGCCGTAGAAGAACGGCACCTTGGGCCGTTCGACGCTGCGGTCGGGCAGGAGTCCGCGGACGGCCTCACGCAGGATCCGTTTGTTCCAGAGCAGATCCCGGCGCAGTCCGGCGGGTACAGCGGCGACCAGTTCCACGAGTCGGTGGTCGAGGAACGGCACGCGGGCCTCGATGCCGCTGCCGGCTGCCGTCCGATCCTCGTGCCAGACGTTGTACTGCTGCAGCTTGCTGTACTCCCAGGCCAGGTAGGCCGGATACGGATCGGTGAGGGTGCGGCCGGCGAAGCGTCGCACCACCTCGTCGGTCACTAGGGCCGGGCCGTCCGACAGCCACCAGGCCGACAGATCGGGCCTGGAGGCCAGTGCGTCGGCCCGGGCCATTCCCTGCAGGTTATTCAGGAAGCCGGACCAGCCTCCGCCACCGGAGACGTCCTCGGAGTAGCCGCCGTTGAATTCGTCGCTCGCCGCGCCCAGCAGCATGCCGCGCAGCTCTGGCCGGGCTTGTTTGGCGTAGCGGTGAAGTTCGTGCTTGTAGTACACCTCGGGCCCGCAGAGAGGAGTCTCCAGCAGCCAAACAAGACGCTTCCACTCGTCCGGCTCGGGTACTCGGCAGTCGTCGAACAACACCTGGTGGTTGGGCAGCCCCAACTTCGCGGCGATGTGGTGGGCGTTCTCGGCGTCCTCGTTGCGGTAGGTGCTTGCGCTCAGCACGGAGAAGGTGTGCAGACCCGGGTGTTGCTGGGCGGCCAGCGCAGCGACCGCGGCCGAGTCGATCCCACCGGAGAGGAAAAGGCCCAGTTCGGCGTCGGCTGTCGCGCATTCGCGTACGGACTCGTAAAGCAGTTCTCGGTACGCTGTGACGAACTCGTCGGTCGTTGCCGGAACCTCGGCCGACTCGCCTGGGAAGGTCCAGTACTGGTGTACCTCGGTGGAGCCGTCGCGAAGGTCGATGCGCTGGATCGTGCCGGCAGCCACGGACTTGACATCCTCGAACCACGTGGTTAGAGGCTTGGCCGACAGATAGGGCGCGGCGGGAAGCAGCGGAGTGGTGAGAGTCCGTTCCCAGTCCAGCTGGCGGGGGGTGGCCGGATCCCGGAATAGTGCCTTGATCTCCGAGGCGAGGATGATTCGTTCTGGGTTGCGGTGGTAGTACAGCGGCTTGATGCCGAAGCGGTCCCGCGCCAGAACGAGGTGGCCACGCTGCCGGTCCCAGAGGATCAGCCCGAACATGCCGCGCACCTGGTCGAGGAATTGCAGGCCGTGCTGACGGTAAAGGTGGAGCAGGACCTCGCAGTCCGAACCCCCGCGTAGCCGCACACCGGGGAGCCCGGCCGCGAGCTCACGATGGTTGTAGACCTCGCCGTTGGCGATCAACACGAGGTGCCCGTCGTCGCTGACCAACGGCTGTCCACCGGTGGCCGGATCGACCAGGGACAGGCGAGTGAAGGCCAGTCCCACCGGCCCGTCGACGACCAGCTCACGGTCGTCCGGGCCACGGTGCGCTAGTTCGTCGGCGATCGCGGCGAGGAGGCCGCTGGCCTCCGGACCGAGACCGCCTCCGTCGATGCGGGCTACCCCGGCGATGCCACACATGAAGCTCTCCTGATCGATCTGGTCATGGTGCTTGGGCAGCGGGCGTGCCACGCCCCGGCGATGCGGGGCGTGGCACCCGCCGTCAGGCGGTCTCGCGCAGCACGGTGCCCTGGGTGACCGGCTTGGCGGCCGGCTTCGAGTACTTCTTCATGTGTCACCCCCCTCGATGTCGGTCGGCGCAATGTCGCCGTGACCGAGGATGCTAGGTAGGCCCGTGCCCGTCGGGCCACTGATTCGGTGCAGCCCTAATCACCCCGAATGGGTGTCCACACGATGTCCGTAATCCTCAATGGCGGGCGTGCCGCCGCGCAGTGACAGTGTGATCTCATGCGGGTTCCGAATCGCCCGGAGGAATGTCGAAGATGGATGTACCCGCCAATCCCGACTCCATTGTGCGGGCCTGGACCGACCCGGTCGCCCGCGCGCAGATGGCCGAGGGTGCCCGCGCCGCCCTGCCGCTCAACCCGGCCGGCGATATCGATCTGCCGGAACTGCCGGCAGAGGAAGGACAACCGATCGGTGCTTGAAGACCCGCGTTGGTGGGCTGCGCTCACGCTCGAGGAACGCTGGACCGGGACCGGAATCTCCGCCGACCTGGATCGTGGGTGGCTTCGCCTGCGGTTGTGGAAGGAGGGCCGGTTGGCGCCCGGATACAGGGTGTCGCTCGAGGCGCGTGTCGCGGCGTGCGGGGGTACCCCGCACCGGCTCGCCGCACTGCTTGGCGAGCCGGTGCGGGAGCTCCGCCAGCGGTTGCCGGAGGTGCCGGCCTGGCTGCGGGTTCTCGCTGACGCGTGGCCGGTGGCCGGCACGATAGATGGCGACTGCCTGTGCGGAGGTGCGGCACCCGACACGGCGGACGTGTCCGATCCCGATGCCGCCCTGCTGCGGTGGATCGAGCCGCTGACATCGTGGGCCGGCGAAAGACTACGCCGGAGTCTCCCCGAACCGCTTCCGCCCGGGCATCCGCTTCTCCTGCCGGACCGGGACACCCTCCTCGTTATGATCAAAAGGGTCATGGCGCTCGAGGTCAATGTCGCCCGCGAACAGGGAAGCCTGTGCGGCCGCACGCCGCAGGCCCGGTTCGGCTGCTTCGCACGCGGCCTGGCCCGCCCGCTGGTGGGGTTGGATTTGCTGGGCCGCTATCCGGTGCTGGCCCGCCAGTTGGTTGAGCACGCTGAGTCGTGGGTGGAGGCCCGCCGCGAACTCGCCGACCGCTTGCGCGCCGACCTGCCGGAGTTGGCGGCCCGTTTCGGTGTGGTCGCCCGCGGGATGGCGGACGTGACGGCGGTCCGATTCGGTGCTGGCGACCCGCATCGTGGTGGTCGCAGCGTCGTGATTCTGGAGGTCGGCGGGCAGAAGGTGGTCTATAAGCCGCGGAGCCTCGCCGTCGAGCGGCACGTCGCCGAGTTGGTCGGCCGCATCAACGAGCGTGGGCTCGCCCACCGACTGCGCCCGCTGGAAGTCATCGACCGAGGCGAGTACGGGTGGACGCGGTACGCCGAGTCACGACCGTGCCAGGACGAGGCCGCGGCGGCCCGCTTCCATTTTCGCCAAGGCGCGTACCTGGCGATCTTCCACGCGTTGCGCGCCTACGACTTGCACATGGGCAACATCGTGGCTGACGGCGAGCATCCCATGTTCATCGACCTGGAGGCAATCTTCCACGCGCCCGCAGAGTTCGAGCTGTTCGATGACGTCAACGGCGAGCGGGTGGGCGCGGCGCTGCGCGATTCCGTCCTGGCTGTCGGCCTGCTGCCGGTGCCGACCGTCGTCGTCGACGAGCAGGGGGTCCGCGTCGCGGACTTCAGCGGGCTCACCGGCGGCCGGTCCGGCACATCCGCGCGCCTGCACCGGCGGATCGGATTCGTCGGCGAGGGAACCGACCAGATGTCCGCGGTACGGGTGCCAGCGGATCACACGGCGACGCAGAACCGCCCCTGGCTGCTTGACGGAAAGGTGCCGCCCGTCAACGCGGGGATGCTGGAGAGCGGCTTCCGTGCGGCGTACGAGATCCTTGCCGGTGAGCAGGACGTGGTGTCGGCCTTCGGTGGTGATCCGATCCGGGTCGTATTGCGGGACACCGCCATTTATGCGGCGTTGCTGCGGGAGTCGTGGCATCCGGACCTGCTCCGTGACGGTCTCGACCGCGAGCACTGGTTCGAGCTCGTGGCGGTCCGAGGGGCGCTCGCTCGGTGGCCCTGCGTGACCGCCGAGGAACGCCGTCAGCTCGCTGCCCGGGATGTGCCGCTGTTCACCTGCGATGCCGATGGCACCACTCTCGGCACCCACACGGGGATCGCCATTCCCGGCCTGTTCCAGCGCAGCGGGCTCAGCCATGCTCGGCAGCGGGTCCAGGATTTCTCCGACGATGACCTGCGACAGCAGCTCTGGTTCCTGCGAGCGGCTTTGGCTACCGTTGCGGGAGTGCTCCGCCCGCGGCTGGCACGTCGGGCACGGTGTCTGCCCACCGAGCCGATTGACGCGCACGCTGCGGCAGCAGCCGCCATTGCCGTTGGTAACCGGATTGTCGCGGACTCGTTGGGAGCCGAATGGGTTTCCGTGAACCGGTTCGGCGACGATGCCTGGACAATCGGACCCACCGACCTCGGCCTGGAGGCGGGGGTTACGGGTGTGGCGCTATTCCTCGCCGAGCTGTACGGCATCACCGGGCACGCGGGCGCCAAGCGGGTGGTTCTAGAGTTGCTCGCTACATTGCTCTCCGTCGACGAGGCACCGGATCCCGAGGACCTCTCCGGTATGTCTGCCGGTTGTTACGCGGACCTCGGCGCCGTCCTGCATCTGCTGCTGCGATTGAAGACCCTGTGGGGCCATGCGGCGCCCGAGCTGCCGAACTGGCTCCGCCCGGCCATCCTGCGCAACGCCGAACCGGCGCCGAGCACGATTTTCACGCTGATGGCCCTGCACGCCGAGGCGCCGGGCGACGATACTATCGAGGCGCTCCGACGGACAGCCAAGCACCTGCGTGACTATGTGTCACCGGCCAGCGCGGCCTGGGGCGATCGGACCGCTCAGCATGCTCGGGCGCTGGCCGCACTCGCCGATGTGCTGGACGACTCGGAGCTGGCCAGCGCGGCGGTGTGGCTGGTGCGCACGGATCCCGACCAGACGCCAGCCGGATTGATCGGCAACGCGTTGACGGGCGCCGCCCTTCTCGATCGTTCGCGATCGGTGATGGACAGACCAGCGCTTGAGGCGCATCTGCGCGCTGTTGCGGGCCCGCTGCGTGACCTCGCCGTCCAGGGCACCAGCACCGATGCGCTGCTCGGCGGTGCTCTGGGTGTCGCCGAGGCATTGGCGGCCATCGGCGCGACATTGCACCAGCCCGAGTTGGTGGTGCTGGCCGGCCGATGTGCCGCCAGGGTGTGTGCTGGCATCGCTGCTGGAGAATTGGTCACCGCGGTGCCGACGGGAGTGTGGAATCCCGGCCTGCTCCGCGGTGCGGCCGGCATCGGTCACGGTGTCCTACGGCTGGCGTTCCCCGGCCGCGTGTCCAGCGTGCTCAGCCCCGCATGACGAGCAGCGCCGCCTGTGGCTGTGGCCGGTAGAAGTCGACCAACAGCAGCGCCTCGTCGGCTGACACACCCCACAGGACCTTGGTCTCCGCGTCCCGTTTGTGCGGGTCGACAGTGCAGAACACGCCGGTTACTCCCTGCTCCGGTTCGGTGCCGAGCCAGATGTCGATACCGCTGCCGTCGCCGCCGGTCGTGTCCTGCAGGTAGCCGTAGTCGAGCGGGTAGCGGTAGCCGAAGCGAGGATGGCGGCTGCCCCTCGGCCGGTCGATCCGGATGGTGCTGGTGGTTACCAGGGTGTCGAGAACGGCCCAGTAGTCGCTCATTGCTCTCCTCAGGCACGCTGCAAGTCGGGTTCGTGCCGTGGCAGTCGGACGACGGTCGGCAGCGAGATTAGAGGAGCGGCGATGAGCAGCACCACGGCTACGGCGGTGTTCATCGATTGGAGAAGCAGGAAAGTGGGTGGCCCGACCAGCAGGCCGACGCCGTACATCAGCGACAGCGCCGCACTGTAGCGGCCCGCGGAATGGTCTGGCATCAGCCGGGCCGCGAGGGGCTGAACGGCCGGTGCCAGCAGTACTTCGGGGATCGCGAAGACCGCGCTGTACAGCAGGTAGGCGACAATCGATGCCGGGCCGTCGAGCAACAGCGCGGCGACGAGGACCAGGCCGGAGGCGGCGAAACCGGTGAAGGCGAGGAGTAGCGCCGACCGTTCGCCGTGGCGCCGCACGTATCGTTTCCCGAACCCACCGACCAGCACTACCGCGACCGGGTTGACGATGAAAATGACTGCCACCACCGCTACGGGCATCCCGCCGTAGCCGGTCATGAGCACCGGCAGGAGGGTGTTGAACGGGCCGACACAGAACGCGATTGCGACGAACTGGACGAGTAGCAGCGGCGAGAAACGGCGGTCCCGGAAGGCTGCGAAGGCGAGCCGGGCACGCGGAGCTTGCGCGGTCGGCGGCGGCCGGTCCCTCCCGAGGAGACACAGGATCACGGCGAAGAGGAAGAACGACACGGCATTGAGCACGACGAGGGTACGCAGCCATCCGGAGTTCCCGGTCAGCGCCACCGTGGCGAGCACGGCCTGTGGTACCGCGATGAAGAGGTTGGAGAGCCGATACTGGGTGGCGAACAGATCGTCGAGTGCGTCGGGGTCGAACAGCAGGCGTACGGCCGCGAGTTGCACCGCGAAGAACATGCCGTTGCCCGTGCCGATGACAACGGCCGCCGCAACCGCCCACGGTGCGTTCGAGACCAAGGCCAGCAGGCCCCATCCCATCGTCTGCGTCATGAGCGCCGTTACCAGCACGAGAACTGGCGGCGCGACGTCCGCGATCCGCCCGGCGACCGGATTCGCGATAAGGCCGGAGCCGGCCATCACGGCGAAGAACAGCGAGAGCTGGGCACCGGTCAGCCCAACCGTCTGATGGAGGTAGATCGTCAGGAACGGGATGGCCAGGCCCGTGCCGATGGCGCTGAGCGAGTAGCCCACCAGGAAGAGGGAATTCCTGGGAGGGCGCGGGGAAGGCGCTGCGCTCATGCCCCAGGCGTCCCCACGCCGGCTGGCTCGAGCAGCAGCGCCGCCCGGTGCCGGCCGATCTCGATCGCCGCGCCGGCCAGTCCGCCAGCGCTGACGCTGATGTAGTCGGGTCCGAGGGCCAGCAGTGACCGTAGCGCGATCGGATCGCCGGCATGCTCCCCGCAGATGCCCCACGGCGTGCTGCCGGAACGGTCCCGGACCAGGCGGAGAAGCTCCATGGCGCTCGCTGATTCCTCGATGCGTACCATAGGGTCGCCGGGAACCACGGCGGCGGCGAGATAGGCGGGGATGAGTTCGGCCGCGACGTCGTCCCGGCTCATGGCGAGGCAGAACTGGAGCAGGTCGTTGGTGCCAACGCTGAGGAAGTCGGCGTCCTCGGCGAGCTCGCCGGTGCGGTGCGCCGCCTCGGGAGTCTCCACCATTACCCCCAACTGCACGCCGGCGGGAATGGCCAGTTCCCTTCGTAGTTGCCGTAGTTCGGCACGGTAGGTAACGAAGGGCAGAAGGATGCCCAGTTGCGCACGGCGGTGCTCCGGGAGGCTTTGGTGAGCTGCCACGATCGCCGCCGTTTGCATGCGGTAGATATCAGGCCGCAGCAGTCCCAATCGACTTCCGCGCACGCCCATCATGGGATTCGTCTCGACGGATTCCACGTTGTGCCGGTCGTCGCTGAACTCGTGTGTCGGCGGATCCAGCAGACGGATGACCAGCTTCCGCCCGGCACACGCCGCTTCCAGGTCGCGGCACCTGACGCGGAGTCGCTCCTGAAGGGTGGTTAGCGCCTGGTCCGCCGAGCCCGGCCCAGGCCATAGTGCCGCTCGTAGCAGTCCCAGTTCGGCCTCGGCCAGGAACATGTGCTCGGTGCGGGCCACCCCGATTCCCTGCGCGCCGAGGCCGAGGCAGGTCCGAATCTCTTCCGCGGTGTCGGCGTTGGCATACAGGTCCGGACCGGGCAGGTCGGTGAGCTGTGACGCCGCCTCAGTGAGCGCGCTGAGTACCCGCACGGCGGACGGGTCGCGGTACTGCTCCAACTGTCCGGGCCACACCGAGCCACTGGTCGCGCACACCGTCACCCAGTCCCCCGGTCGCAGTCGGGCGCCGGCAGGGAAGAGGAGTGCGCTGCCGCTGAACCGGAATCCCGTGCCGACGACCGTCGGGATCCGCCACGACCGAGCAAGCACGGCTGCGTGGCTGGTCACGCCACCGACGGCGGTTACCACGGCGGCGGCCGCAGCCATCGTCTCCAGGTCGGCCGCGACGGTGGACAGCCGCGCGTACACGTAGGGAATCCCCGACGCGGCAGCCGACATCGCCTCAGCCGGGTTGACGCAGAGCACTCCGCCAGCGCAGTCGGCATGGACTCCGGCGCCCGAGGCGGCGGGCGCCATGCCGGGCGGTGTGAGCGCACGGCCGGCCGCGGCGGCGAGCACCTCGGTCGTCTCGTGGCCGATGAGCAGGCGTGCTGCTTCGGTTCTGGCGACAGTCATCGGCTTGTCAGCTCCCGCAGGTAGGCACGGTGGAGGTCCAGGCCGGCGTAGCCCGGGATGGTCTCGGACATGAGGGAACGCCACGGGTCGAACTCGAGCCGACCGGCGAACGTCTCGGTGCGGAACGCCGGATGTGCCGCTGCCACGGCATCGAGATGGCCGAGGGCTTCCGCGTTACGGCCCAGGGCGGCCAGCGTCAGACCCAGGTTGAGCCGGAGGTGGGGTAGGTGAGGCCACCGTCGCACGGCTGCGGCAAGCAGTGTTCGCGCACCGGCCGGGTCGTTGTCGCAGAGCCGGGTGACAGCGGCGAGATTGACGATGGCGGGATCGTCCGGTGCTTGAGACAGAGCCTGCTCGAACTCGGCACGGGCTGGCCACTCGCCCGGTTCGCCGCGCCGGACGTGCCCGAGGACGAAATCGGTGCGGGAGTTCTGCCCACCGAGCCGGATCGCCTGATCGACAAGATCACGGGCCGCCGGGAAATGGCCCAGCGACCGCTCGATGAGGGCGGCCGCCCGGGCGATGCCCGCCCGGGGACTTCCGGATGCCAGCTCCCGCCGCATGAGGTCTAGGTACCACTCCGCCTTGGCGATCCGAGCGGCCAAGGGCCGCGTGTGGCCGAAGTGGTAGAGCACTGCCGGTGTCTCCGTCGGCGGCTCCGGTAGCGAGGGCAACACCGATTCCGCCACCGCACCGGAGTAGGTCGGTCTCGCCGTGAGCCGTAGGAGTTTGCACTCGGTGGAGAGATAGAAGGAGCCGTTGGCGAAGAAGTTGTAGCGGGGGAAGGAGACGGCGGGCGGGCCGGTAGGCCGCTGACTGATCCGGTGCACCGCGTCGAACATGTCTTCGCTCGGCACTTCGTCGGCATCGAGGAAGAGAAGCCAGTCGGTCGTGACGTTTCCCAGTAGGTGGTTACGCGCTTCGTCGAATCGCTGCAACGGCCCGGGAAGGTGCAGGACCCGAGCTCCCGCGGCTTCAGCGAGTGCCACGGTGTCGTCGGTCGATCCGGTGTCGAGGATCAGGATCTCGGCGATCACGTCGGGGTGAGCCGTGGCGGCCTCCAGCAGCCGGGGCAGATGGTTGCGTTCATTGCGGACCATGCAGCCGAGCGTCAGGCTCATCGGTGCTCCTTGACCTCGTCGAGCGCGGCGCACAACTCCAGAGCGAGGCATTGACGTTCCCGGACAGTGACGAAAAGGTGGTCGGCGTCTGCGACGGTGACTAGCCGCGAAGCCGGCGGAGCCAGGGCAAGCGCGTCGGTCACGCGCTTGTCCTGCGCGCCCGCGATGATGGTGACCGGGCAGCGCAGGCGACTCAGCACGGCGTGCGGGTCGAGGCGGCGACGTTGCTGCCAGAAGGCTGGCCCCAGACGGAAAGCACCGCCACGGATCGCGCCTCCGGGCGGTCGGACGATCCGGCTGCCCGGTGTCAGGTCGGTGCTGACCAGAACCAGTGAGCGAGGCTGCACCCTTTCCGCCGCAGCGAGCGCGACGAGGGCGCCGACACTGTGCCCGGCCAGGCAGAGCGGTCGGCCCGGTGGCGAACTCTCCGCGACGACACGAACCACCTCCTCCATCGATTGGACGAGGTCGTCGAACCCGAGGGTTTCGGGTGTGCCTCCTGAGTCACCCCAGCCCGGCAGGTCCCACCGGGCGACGCGCCAGCCCTGCGCGGTGAGTTCGTTGGCCAGATCGGTGAAGACCCCGCCTGGGCCGCTTCGGTCACCCGCCAAACCGTGACAGAGCAGGACGTCACCGCGGGCCTGCTCGGGCGAGTCGATAACGAGGGCGAGCTCCGGGCCCTCCCACCGGACAATCAACTCCTGCCGCCTCATGCCGCCTCCGGGAAGACAGGCTCGGGCTGATCCATGTTGAGCCGAGCGGCCTCTGCCAGCCGCGCCCTGGGGAGGAAGCGGCGATGCGCATCGGGCGGAGCGCCTTCGATGCCTCGGTACGCATCGAGGTAGCCGGTGCGGCGGCGAGGGTCGAATACCGCTGCGAGCTCGCCGAGTGCGGCGGCGACCTGCGTGCCGTGCCTCCGGGCCAGCACCTGGGCATTGGCCGACCATTCGGCGTACCGCCGCTGTTCCGTCCGTGTGGTCGCGGCGTGCTTGCGGTGCCAGACGCGGCGGTCCGAGTCGAACACCGCGATGCCGTAACCGCCGGCGCGGGATAGCCGAAGGGCGAAATCGGCGTCTTCCAGCCCCCAGCCACGCAGACTCTCGTCAAAGCGCAGCTCCCGGGCGGCGGCACCGGGCACGCTGAGGTTGCACGTGTACGCGAGCAGCCAAGGATGGCGCAGCAGCCGCAGGTCGTATCCGTACCGGTCCAGAAGCGCCTCACGGCTGTCGAGCCGTGGCGGGCCGGTTGGCGGATCGTCGAGATCGGTAGTGTGGTCCCGCGGTCCGATGACCATTGCGCCGGGATACTGCTCGTGCACGCGGATGGCACGACTCAGGAAGCCCGGCCGGGGCCGTACGTCGGCATCCAGAAAGACGACGATGTCACCGGTTGTGCGGGCGAGTGCGGCGTTGCGGGCCGCTGACCGGCCGGTGTGGGGCTCGGCCGTGGACACCACAGTCACCGGCAGCCGCCGGAGGACCTCGGCGGTGCCGTCGGAGCTGCCATCGTCGGCTACGACAATCTGTGGCCGATCAGGACAGCGGACCAGGTACTGAACAAGGGGGATCACCGTAGGGGCGCTGTCCCGCGCCGGAATCACGACGCTGACTGAGGGCTTTCGGGCGGCGATCGCGTTCCGGGCCAGGTCGACCACGACCGCGACGGTTCGCGGCCGGTTCCATCCGTCGGTCTGCACGTGATGGTAGTGAACGCCCAGGTCATGCAACGCGATGGCGTCCAGTTCGGCGTCGCGGTCGTCGCGTACGGCCAGCCATGCGCCGGGCGTGCCGGAGAACGATCGGTGCTTGTCCTGCTGCAGCCGCCGAGAGCGTTCCTCGGAACTCGCGGTCAGCCGGACCACGTGGTCGCCGGGGCGCATAAGGCGTGGGCATGGCCGACCCTCACACACCGCATTCCCGGGCAGCGCCGTCGCGATGCGCTGGAACACAACGTCGGCCCAGGGTCGGCGGCCGAGCGTGGCTGCCGCGGCTTCTGCGCACAGGTTCGTCTCATCCAGGGTGAGCTCCTGGTCGCCGATATGGACCCGTTGCGGCCGGTGCTCGTGTGGGAACGCCGGTGTGATGTGCAGCCGGGAGGCCTCGTCGGGACCGTGCAGACCGGAGCCCGCGACGGCGCGGAGCACGCCCCCGATGCTGATCATTGGGATCCGCAACGTCTGCGCCGTCTGCCATGCCACGGCGCTCTTACCGACACCGGCCGGTCCTACGATATGCAGGCGCATCAGAGCCGCACCCTGGTCGCGATCCGCTCGGACACCAGTTGCACCAGCTCGGTCACCGGCTGCGTGCCGTCCACCGGCACCAGTCCAAAATCGGGTGAGTTAGCAGTCAGGTAGTTGTCGACCCGCCGCAGAAACGATGCGTCGTACCAGGGGTCGTCGCCCCGGTCCCGCACCCGGCGTATCGCGGTGTCGACGTCCACGGTGAGCCGGATAGCGAGATCCGGGCGGGGTAACTCGTCCAGCGCGGCGATCCAGCCCGAGCAGTCGACACCGAAGGCGTGCTGGTTGGCCAACAGGCTGTACCAGTAGCGGTCGCTGACCACGACCTGCCCTTCGCTCAGGTAAGGCTTGATGTCACGGGCCACTCGTTCGGCGAACTGGTGGATGTAGTGCCCGGCAACTGCCCTCTGTGTCTCAGTGGACGCCAGCCGGGCGAAATCGGGCTCAAGTGCGAAGAGGTCCCGTACGGCTGCAGCGAACCGGTGATCGGCGTGTAGTGGCCGTACCACCCGGCAGGCGTGCTCGCCGACGGACTGCCGGAGTGCGGCGCAGAGCGTGCTCTTTCCCGATCCGTCGATGCCGTCAACGACGATCAGCATGGCCCCTCACCTCGCTGGAAATCGACCACGTCGCGCCGGATGAGGTCGAGAGCGTCATCTGCTGGCACGGTCAGGTCGTACGACGCCGGGCCTACCTGCTGCCACAGCTGCGCCGCGCGCCGTCGGCCTGCCTCCTTATCGGCGAGCACGGCTTCTTCGCAACCGAGCTGTTCGATTCGATCTGCCTGCGCGGCACCGAGGTGCGGCGGGGCGACGGCCACTACCCGCGCGGCGGCATCGCCGACCGCCGCGGCGAGTACGGCTCCCATGCCACGACCGATCAGATAGACCCTCGCCCGGCACTGCGCGACGACTGCGGCGAGTTGCTCCGGCCATCGACCGGCATCGTCCGGCAGTACGGACTCCCCCTGTCCGGCAAGATCGAACTGCCATGTCTCGACCGGCACGCCGCTGTCCCACAGCGCGTCGGCAAGTCGCGCGTAGAGCCGTAGGTGGCCGGAGCGGGGCTCACGCCACCCCGGAATCAGCACGACACTCAGCCGGACGTCGTCGTGCCGGCTGCGATGTAAAGCGACGAACTGCGCCGTGCCGAGAGTCAGCGAAACCACCCTGCGTTCAGGCCGGGACACGCTGCGTTGTCTCCGTTGCTGCCGAGTAGCGGTGCCGCAGGCAGGGCTTCGTGGTCCGGGCGTCCTCATAGGTGTGCAACGGGACATCGTTCGTGGGCAGCTTGGTCATCCGGAACCGAGAGAAGTCCGCGCCGCCGTTGGCTCTGCTGACCACGTCCACCATGTCGCGGGGATGGGTACCGATCTCGACGGGGTTCTTCTTCAGGTATTCGATCTGCAGAATGATGCAGTAATTGCAGTCGATGCAGGTCTCGATGTTCTTGGCCCAGCAGAACCAGCTCGAGGTGCATTCGTACTTCTGGTCGCCACTCGGAATGGTCAGCAGATTGTAGTTGCTGATCAATTTCTGGGTGTAGACCCGGCCCTGGGTGAGAATCCGAAGGAAGTTGAGGTCACCGGTGGATGCCTCGGGCAGCACGATCGTGGTGCAGCCGTCCACCTCGTGCAGCGCCGCCCGATAGCCGAGCGCCGACACGACCTCGAGGTTGAGCGGCTCATACCGGGTGTCGTGTACCCAGCAGGGCTGGTTGTGCAAATAGGCGCCGAGGCAGCTGGACTTGTGAAACGCTCGCACGCCGGCGTCGTCACACATGGTAAGTAGCAACTGCTCGACGTCGACCTCGAGGCGCTTGCGCTTCTTCGAGTCGTGCACCCCGCCGAGCACGAGCAACCTGCTGCCTTCCGCAGCCACCTTGACGATCTTGGACAACGTGGCTGGATCGTCATTGCGATTGCGGATGATAGGCCGCGTCAGGATGACGACGTACCCGAACAGCTCCGTCATCTTGTCGATCATCCGGCGCCGGTTGTCGAAGTCGTAACCGCCCTCGTCCAGTCCAGTGAGTGAGTAGAACGGCACGACGAACGGGTTGCGGGCGATGTCCTTCAGATAAGGAAGAACGCGGGCGTCGTCCGGCGCTTTCGTGAAGATGGCGATGGGTGCGCGATGTGCCATGAGATCCGCTGACTTCATCGCTGTGTTCGCGACCTGCTCAAAGATGAATGGGTCGCCGTAGGTGTCATTGATGCTCGTGGGAATGAGATCATGCCATGGGTGAGTGATTTGTTCGGTCATTTCCGCGAACCGCCACCGGCGATGGGTGCCGCGGATCGGCGATGGTGGAGGATGCCGCCTCTGGGAAATGCGCTCACTTGCATTTCCGAAGGCTCGTTAATCCTTATTTCGACATGCCGGCGGCCCGCGATGAGAATTAGCACCGATATCCCCCATGTGTTGGTTTGCGATTTGGGGAGGTTATCCACTTCCCGCGGGCCTCGTCAAGCACACCTAGCAGAAATTGGGTGTTTTCACAGCTCAAGGCGGTCGATGCGTTGTGCTTGCCGTCGCGGGTCTTCGGCTACTAGCGAAACGGTATATTCGGCGACGACCGAATGCTTCGGCAGAGGCCGTGACCCGACGTACTGTCACGGCCTCGGCGGGAGAATTCCCGACGTGCTGCTCGACAGCGGAGATGATCAAGACCATGGACGTCACCCCCTTGCTGAACACCCTGCGGGACCGGCGGATGCTGCCGGACCCCTGCATCGCCGTCCTGCTCGTCGGCTCCGCGGCCCGCGGATGGAGCAACAGCGGCAGCGACCTGGACATCTATCTGATTTCGGACCGTCCCTGGCCGGGAGCGGATAGCGCGGCTATCGCCCTCCCACTGGACCCCCCTCAGGTTCGTTCGGAATCGTTCTATCTCGATGGACGCCGATGGGAGCTGACGTACTGGCAGGACCGTCAGGTGGACCAGATGTTGACTAAGATCTCTTGGCCCGAGTTCGACCGGGACGTGGCGGCCGGCACGGTGCTGGTCCTGCGGGAGGAGGCGTTCCTCGAACGCCTGGCCAGTGGTGTTCCGCTGCTGGGCGAGCAATGGCTGACCGGGCGCCGGGCTGAGCTGGACGCCTCGGCGTTCCGATCCCTGCTGATCACCCGTTCGCTGGGCGCGGCCGACGACGCAGTCGAGGACGCACTGGGGCAGCTCGCTGGCGGGGACCTGCACAGCGCCGTCATCTCGGCTCGTATCGCCTTCGGGCATGCCGTCGACGCCCTGCTCGAGGAACGGGGGCAATACGGCAGCTACGCGCCGAAATGGCGGGCTCGCCGCTTCTTGGCGGCCAACCCGCAAGCTCTGTCGTTCGAGGAGTACTGGGACATGGAGACCATGCGGGGCCTGGATCCTGCCGCTCCCGAGAAATGGATCAGGAAGGTCCTGACGCGGTGCCAGGATATTTCGCTCAAGGTGGAGATCTGATCGGTGGCGCGACAGCAGATCGGGATCGGCGCCGTCCCACGACGACCGCTGGGCGTGCGCATACGGCGGTTCCGCGGAAGGCTCCTCGTGGCCGTCGGCGGGGAGAGCTACGAACTGACCGATTCCGCAGCCGACATCTTCGCCTGGATGAGTGGTTCGTTGACCGTCGGCGCCATCGGCGCTCAGCTGTCGGCCGATTACGGGATTCCACACGAGGAGGCGGTCGCTGACGTGGCCGAGTTCGTCTCCTGGCTGCTCGAGCGGCGCCTTGCCGAGATGACCACGCCGCCCCCCGCAGCGCGATGATCCGTGTCCACGTCGACATGGCGACGCTCGCCCGGGCGCGTATCGCCATCAGTCCGTTGTGGGAGACGCTGTCCAGCGTCGTCTTGTTGGCCAGGTATCGCGGTGAGGTGCCGTTCCCGTACACCGGCTGGGCCGCGGCGGCCCGCCGTGCGGTGCAACCAGCGTTGCGCCGTGAACTGGCCACCGTGCTCACCACTCGCGACTGGAGCGCGTCGCCGACACCGGTCCCGGACGGTCCGGCACCCCTGTTCACCGATGAGCTGGCTGCGCTGCGGGCCGCCGGCGAGCACCGGCTCGCTGAACTGATCGGCGACTACTGGCCGATCGCGGTGGAGCCGCACTGGAACGCCATGCGCAGCGTGCTCGAGGAGGAGATCCTGGTGCGCGGGCGAACCCTCGTCACAAAGGGACCGGACGCCATGTTGAGCGATCTCAACGGACGCCTCGACTGGGAGTCACCCGTACTGAGCATCCCGCACCGGGCGGACATGGAACTGGATGTCCGCGACCACCGGCTGCTGCTGGTGCCGGTGGTCTTCGCCCGCGGGATGCGCATCTTCACCATGAACGATGACGTGGTCGCCGTCTCGTATCAGGCACAGGGTGCCACGGTTCTGAGCGCCACCGGGCCGGTCGGTGATGCGCCCGTCGATGCCCCGCAGCTCGGCGACCGCCTATCGATCGTCTTAGGGCGGGGAAGAGCCGCAGTCATGCGCAACTTGGTCTCACCGATCACCACCACTGCCCTCGCGAGTGCCGTCGGCCTGGCTGCGAGCACCGTCTCAGAGCACCTGTCCGTGCTATTCGCCGCCGGGCTGGTCCGGCGGCGCCGCGCCGGCTCGCGTGTCCTCTATGAATTGGAGAAGTCTGGGCGGGTGCTGTTGAGTCAGTTGGACGGCTGAAAGGCTCGCTTCGGCTACCGCCGAATAGATGGCGACCGTCACTAAACCCGGTCAGCGTTCGTTAATATTCGGCTAAAGAAGGGTCCCCCAAATGTATGAGAGAATGGCGCTCGAGGATTTGATAAAGTTGCGCGCCCGGCGGCAGGGCGACGCCTTCCATCAGATTCGTTACGATAGCCGCTTCGACCACTGGGAAAAGCGGGCTAGTGTACGCTCCCGGCCTTCTCGAATACTCGAGTACGGCGACGCCGATGCACTCTACTTTCCCCCCGAGCTGATTCCCGCCGTTGGGCATCCGATCGTGCGCGAAAAAGGCGACGCCGTGGCACGCGAATTGCTTGTCCGGCGCCTGTATCAATATCTCGACTTCACCACCGAACTCGAGGAGATTGCTGTCATCCCGGTGGTGTCGAAGATCAGTCGGCGGCGGTCGGGGTTGGAGCTTCCAGCGGGTATGCAGTCTGACGCCTTCAAGATTCTCACGGACGAGGCGTGGCACGCCCAGTTCTCGCACGAACTCGCGCTCCAGGTCGAGCAGCAGACTGGAGTGCCGGTCGGAACTCCGGTCCCGCCCGCATTCCTCCGCCGATTGGACGATGTGCGCAGGCGGCTGCCCGCCGAGGTGCGCGGGGCCGAGACGCTGATGTTCGCGGTGGTCAGCGAAACTCTCATCTCGGGAATCCTCGCTCACCTGCCGAACGACGATCGACTACCAGCCGCGGTCCGAGATCAGGTTCGCGACCATGCCGAAGACGAGGGACGGCACCACGTCTACTTCCGCTCCGTCCTGCGCCACCTGTGGCCCGCCCTGACATCCCGTGCGCATCGTGAGATCGGTCCGTACATTCCGGAGATGATCTATGCCTTCCTCGAGCCCGACTACGCGGCGGTTGGCGGCAGCCTGCGCGCCGTCGGACTGAGCGAGGTCGAGGCGGAGCAGGTGGTCAGTGAGTCGTGGCCGCGTCGACGCGTCGCCGCGGACGTTGCTGGCGGAGCGCGTTCGATCGTCAAGTACCTCGGCGAGGTCGGCGTCCTCGACGACGCCCGGACCCGCGACGCCTTCCTCGCCGCGGGCCTACTACCTGCCGACGATTCGACCGATGTCGACACGCTGAGCGACCGCGGGCCGAAGCACCTACCGCTCGCTGGTTGAGGTAGGCGAGGACGGCTCGGACCGGCGGTTGAGTTCGGCGCGGCGATACCAGCACCAGGCGGTTGTGCCGAGCAAGCTGGTCGTCAACGGGTCGCTGTTGTCGACGGTGGGCGCAGCGTGCCTGTCGCGGCCAGCTGTTGCATGTATGGCGGCCAGTCCGCGGCAAGTTGCTGTTCCAGCACCTGATGCACGAGCTGCCGCTCCTGCGCAGAAACTCGTTCCGGCGGCGCCCCGTTGCGGCGCCTACACGTACCACGGCAGCTTCCGTCCCTGCAGTGGTCCCGGACGGCTTCCTGAAAACCATCATCTCGTACGGCCAGGCCGTCCCGCCGAACCACGACTCCCCGGGCTACGGGCGCTCCGGGTCGCAGCCGCGGGCTGCTGCCCGGGAGCGCCGGACCGGTCGCGTGTCCGCTCACCGGCAGGCGGTTCACGGGCGTGGCGCCGCCCGGCCCGGGGCTGTCAGTCGACGTCGGTGAGGTCGAGCAGCGCGTCGAGCGCCGTCGTCCCGGCCGGGGTGATCCGCACGGCACGGCCGGTGCCGACGCGAGCCACCCAGCCGTTGGCCAGGAACGTCCGGCACAACTCGGCTCCGGCCACTCCGGCGAGATGCCAACGTCGCTCGGTCCAGTCCAGACAGCCGCGCACGAGAGCCCTCCGGCCGGGCCGCAGCCGTTCCGCCTCCACTCCGAGGCCGGCGGTGAGCCAGATCCGGCCGTCCGGGGTGAGGGCGAACCCGCCGGCTTGGTCCAGCAGCCCGCGCCGCGTCATCGCGTCGGTCACCGCGACGCCGAGCCGTCCGGCGAGGTGGTCGTAACAGGTCCGGCCGCGTCTGAGCGCCTCGCTCGCGGTCACCGCCCGTAGCCCCCGCGCGGGCGCCGGGCGGTGGGCGATCCCGCCGGCCATGTCCTCGATCAACTGCGCGACCGACGGGCCGGCGAGCCGCACATACCGGTGCCGGCCCTGCCGCAGTTCGACGAGCAGGCCTCCGGTGACGAGGCGGTGCAGGTGCCCGGTCGCGGTCGACGGGGCGACCCCGGTGTGCGCGGCGAGCTCACCGGCGGTCCACGCGCGCCCGTCGAGCAGGGCCAGGCACATGGCGGCCCGGGTCCGGTCGGCGATGAGGGCCGCGAAGGACGCCAGGTCGGAGGCGGAGGTCACCGGCACAGAGTAGGTGGGGCTCATTTCGGCCGGCGCCGAACGATCGTGGTCGTGGCGGCGATGGGCGTGGAGACTGCCGTCTCGCGACCGGCCACGGTGTACCGGCGGCACCCGGCCGGACCTAGGATTGGTTCGTGCCGAAGCTTGAGCAACTTCACGAGAGTCACGCGGAGGCGGTTCTGGCGTTCGAGGTGGCGAACCGGGCATGGTTCGCCCGGTCGGTGCCGGACCGCGGGGACGACTACTTCGCCGGCTTCGCCGCCCGGCACGCGGCTCTGCTGGCGGAACAGGCCGCGGGAACCTGCCGGTTCCACGTACTGGTCGACGACGCCGGGGCGGTGCTGGGCCGGTTCAACCTGCTCGACTTCTCCAACGGCGCCGCCGAACTCGGCTTCCGGATGGCCGAGCGGGCGGCCGGGCGTGGCCTGGCGAAACTGGCGGTCCGCCAGATCTTCTCGCTGGCCCGCGACGACTACGGGCTGCGGACGTTGATCGCCTTCGCGGCGGAGGAGAACGCCGCCTCCCGCGCCGTGCTGCGCGGCACCGGCTTCGTCCCGGCCGGTGTGGCCGTGATCGGCGGCGTGCTCAGCATCCGGCACATCCGTGACCTCGCCGATCCGCTCCAGCGGTAGGGCGCGACACCCCCGGCGAGCGGTCCTGGCCCCGGTGTGACCGTGCGAACCCTCCGTAACCGCTTTGCCCCGCCCGCAGGTGGCCGAAGGGAGGAGTGGAACGGCTGACCGGCGAGCACGAGAGGGACCACCGGATGGAGCAGCGGTACCGGGGCGTACACACCCGGCGGGCGCTGCACCGCCGCCGGACGCATCGTCGTGGCTGGCTGGCCGTCGCGGCATTGTCTCTGCTCGGCGCGGCTGCCCTCGGTGCGGCCGAGTCCCGGGCGCGGACGTCCGCGGAGGGCGCGGCCCAGGTCGCCACGCCGGCCGGGGTGTTCGCCGCTGCGCCGGCCGCTCCCACCTCCACCTATGACGCCGCGGCTTACCGGCAGGCGCTGGAGGACGACATCGGGTACGAACTGTCCGATACCGGCTTCGCGGAGATCGAAGAGGTCGCCGAGCGGATCTGCGGCTGGGACCGGGAGGAGTTCGCCGGCTGGGTGGCGGTCAACGCCGACGACGGGACACTCGCCGACGTGCATCTGGACGTCACCTACCGGTGCCCGCATCGTGACCCGGAGATCGCCGAGGCGCTGCGGGTCATCGCCGAGGCCCGGAAGTCGTGCGAGATGCCCGGCCTCGACGATCCGGAGGTCACGGCGATGATCGCGGGACGGCCCGCCCAGGCCGCGCTGACCTGTGTCCTGCTGACCAAGCCGATCACCGCGGGCTGACCCGGCCGGGCAGAGCCGGCTGGGGACGCGGCTGGGCGAAAGCGGCCTCATCGCGGCCGGAGCGGGCTGACGATAGAGGTATGGGAGAGACGCACACACCACAGGAGCCCAAGAAGATCCACGGCGACAAGCTGGCCGAGGCGTTCCGGGAACAGGACGACGAGGTCGCCGAGCTGCCACGGCACCCGTCCAGCGAGCAGAAGCAGAGCAGCTGGGCCACCGGTGGCAAGCGGGCGGACATCCAGCGGTCGTAGCCCTGGGCCGCGCAGCAGCCCGGCGGCGCCCGGCGGCCGTGAGCGGCGCGGACGTCGCCTGGTAGCCACGGGTCAGGGTTCGGTGGCCGTACCGGATGAAAGAACGGCGGCGGCCTCGCGAAGGCCGCCGCCGGATTCCGCCTTTCGGCCCCGCGAAGCGGACATCGGCGGTTCAGGGCGCCGGCTCGCTGACCGGCACTTCCCAGGGCGCCTGCGGGAGCACGTGGCCGGTCTCCAGGAGGGACTTGAGGTTGGCCATGACCGCGGGCCAGCCGAGCGAGACCGCGGCCAGGTCGTCGTCGGACCGCAGGTTCACCTGGGTCACGGTGAGCCGGACGATGTCGTGGTGCGGTTCGATCAGGAAGGTGACCGTGGACGCGTCGGGACCGGCCGTCGAGCCCGCGTCGCCGAACGTCATGACGAGCCGGGTCGGCGGGTCGACCTCGAGGACGACACCACCGGCGTCGGCGATCCCGGAGCCGTCGGTGCGCCGGTGCTCCCACGGGGAGCCGGGCCGCCAGTCGGAGACGTTGCTGTGGCCCCAGTACCGGCCGGTCAGGTCGGCGTCGATCAGCGCCTCCCACACTCGTGCGGGTGTGGCGTGGATGTAGGTCACGTACACGAACTCGGGTTTCATCGAAGGCTCCTCCGCCTGTCGCCGGATCGCGTCGAGAGTCCGCATCCGGGGCTCCTCGAACGGGGCGATCCATCGCTGCCGCATGTCGTGGATGGGGACCGGGTTGAGGTAGTGCCATTTCTCCCGGCCGCGCCGGACGGTGCTGATCAGATTGGCCTGCTCCAGCACGGCGAGGTGCTGGGTGACGGACTGCCGGGTCATGTCGAGGCTGCCGCACAGCCGGCCCAGTGTCTGGCCGTTCTCCCGGCGCAGACTGTCGAGCAGCCGGCGCCGGGTCGGGTCGGCGAGCGCCCGGAAGACATCGTCCATAACCAGCATTATGCAGTCTGCAGACTGCATAATGTCAAGCAACGTTCGCCATCATCCGGCGGAGCACCTTGAGGGCCGTCACATAGTCGGCGTCGTCGATGCCATCGTGGATCCGGGCACGGATCGCCGGGGCGTGCCGCTTCATGTCGAGGCGCGCGGCCTCGCCCGCCTCGGTGATCCACCAACGTCCTTCGGCGTCCCGCCGGAGCCACCCTCGCTCCTCCGCCACGGCGGCCTCGGCCTCCAGGTCGTCCTCGGCCCGCAGATAGCCGCTCATCGCCTCCCGCAGCGCGGGAATGTCCCGGCCCCGGCCGTCGGGTGAGAGATCGTGCGCCGACAGGTTGCGCAACAGCCAGAACTGCGGCTGGGTGAATCCCGCCTCCACCTGCCGCGCCCGGGTGAAGGCGATCAGCGCCTCATAGGCGAGGCCGGTCCAGTAGGCGGCCGGCTGCCCGGCCAGTTCGCTGTCGGAGAGGTGTTCGAGTGTCATGCGCCGACGGTAGAACCTCAAGCGAGGTTGAGATCAAGACGGCGACTGGCCGGGCCGGACTACCGTGGGTCCGTGATCGATTTCTCCAGCCCCTCCGTCTTCAAGCTCACCCCGTGCGATCCCGCTTCGGTGTACAAGCAGCTCGCGCCGCTGCTGATCCCGGGCGAGCAACTGATCGCCGCGTTCAAGACGACGCGTGACTCGGTGTCGTTCACGAACAAGCGGCTGATCGCCGCGAACGTGCAGGGCATGACCGGTAAGAAAGTGGATTTCACGTCGCTGCCGTACAACAGGATCCAGGCCTTCTCGATCGAGACGGCCGGGAACTTCGACCGGGACGCCGAGTTGGAGCTGTGGTTCAGTGGTCTCGGCAAGGTGCGGCTGGAGTTCAAGGCCAGTTCGGACATCCGGCAGCTGGGGCAGATGATCGCCGGCTTCGTCCTCTGAAACGAGATCGGAGAAACGAGAGATCCATGATCAAGGCTGTGATCATCGACGTCGATGACACGTTGTGCATGACCGAGGCGTCCTCGTTCGAGCTGGAGAACGAGGTCCTGGCCACGATGGGCCGGCCGCCGATGCCACGCGAGGTGCACCTGTCCACCTGGGGCGAGGTGCTCCTGGAGGCGATGCCCCAACGGTCACCCGGCCTGGATCTGGACCGGTTCGCCGAGCTGTTCATGACGAGCATGCAGCGGTACGTCGCCGAGGGCCGCCTCGACGTGATCCCGCCGGAGAACGTGGCGGCTCTGGACGACCTGATCCTGACCGGCCGGGCGGTCATGCTGCTGACCTCCCGCGCCGGGCGGGAGGTCAGGCACATGCTGGAGCCGGATCATGTGCTGGCGACCCGGGTGAGCGGCGTCTGGCACCGCGAGAGCACCCGGTGCGGCAAACCCGACCCCCGGGTGTTCGACGAGTTGCTCGCGCACACCGGGTTGTCGCCGGCGCAGTGTGTCTACGTCGGCGACTCGCCCGGTGACGCGATCGCGGCCGGGGGCGCGGGCATGGCGTTCATAGCCTGCCTGCAGAGCGGCGTCCGGCGCCTCGAGGACTTCGACGGCCGCTATGTGACCGCCGCCGTCGAAACCTTTCCCGAGGTGGTGACCGTGGTGGAGGAGCTCAGTCGAACTCCAGGCTGACCCGGTGCGCGCTGGACGGCCAGGCCGGCACGTTCAGCGAGGTGTAGCCGCCGCCGCGCTCCTTCGTCAGCACGGAGACGGCGCCCTTCGCCGAGGCGGGGATGAACAGGTCCACTCCGGTGATGAAGGTCTGCGCGGCGAACTCGGGCAGCGGCCGGGACAGGTCGCTGATCGCGTCGCTGCCGTCGTCGAACGCGAACACGCCGATCACCCGGCGGGCGTGCGGTGCGGTCGCCGGGTTCAGGATGTCCTGCCCGTTGACCCACAGGTGGTCGCCCTCGCCGCCCCACCACTCCTTCTGCCGCCCGAAGGTGAGCGCGGTGTGCCGGTCGCTGGTGTCGACCAGGGCGCCGAGGCCCTCACCGGGGCGGCTGGTCAGCAGGCGCACGAACGAGTCGGAGCGCCGGAACGGCTCGAAGTAGAAGTGGTGGGTGGACTGCCCGGCGCGCAGCAGCGCGAACTCGTGTCGGTCGTGTGGCGACAGCGGGACCGGCCCGAACCCGCCGTCGCCCCGGACCGCCACCCGGCGCGGCGGGCCCTGGCGACGGCCGCTCACCCGGTGCACCCGGTAGATCTCCAGGGAGGCTTCGGTCACGCCGGCGTTGCTGGGGAACAGGACCGCCCGGCCCGAGACGTTCGCGACCCTCGCCACACGGACCTCGGTGGTATGGGGTTCGCGCCCGCGCAGGAACCGGTGGATCTCCTGGAACGACTCCGCCGACGACACGGTCTGGGTGTGCGACTGCTCCGGGAGGTACACGTTGGCCGCCCCGGCGACGGCCCGTGCCGGGTCGCCCTCACCCCAGATGGCGAGCGTGGGCACACCGCCGGGCGGCGCGGGCGCGGGCCGGCCGTCGAGGTTGACGTAGTGGGCGACCCGGGCCGCCCGCTCCGGTGAGCTGTTGAGGTAGCCCTGGGTGACATAGGTGCCGAGCGAGTGCGCGAGCAGGTCGACACGATCGGCGCCGGTGCCGGCGAGCAGCCGCGTGATGCGGGCGTCGAGGCCCGCGTACACCTGCTGCAGGATCGTGACGATGTTCGGCGAGTCGTACTCGTGCGCCTCGATGATCTCGATCGGATATCCGTTGCTTGCCAGTCTCTTGGCCTGGACCCGGAACTGCATCGCGGACCCGGCGCTGCCGTGGATGAAGATGACCGGGCGCGGCGGCCGGCGGCGGCTCGCGGCGGCGGGACCGCCCGCGGCGAGCACGGCCCCGGCGGGCAGCACGATCACACTTCGGCGAGTAATCCCCATCGACCCTCCCGATAGACCGTCATGATTATTGCACGAAGAGTGCGATTATCATGCCACCGAGGCCGAGGGGACTCCTCCGCTGCAGGTAACCGTCATGGTGACCAACCTGTTGCCGTGCTTGAACGTGACCGCGGGAGAGGTGGCCGGGCCGGATTCGGCGGACGCCACCTTGTACGGGCTCGTCGGCTTCCACGAGAGCAGCCGCGCGGTCCCGGCCGTGGGACAGGTCGCCACCACGGTCCCGCCGGCCGACGACAGGGTCCGCTCGGCAGGGGCGGGCTCGGTGGTCGCCGTGGCGGTGGCCGTGGTCGCCGCGGGAGGGGGCGTCACGGGATCGGGGGCCGCCGGAACCGTGGTCGTGGCGCCGGGCGCCGGCGGGGCCGGCTGCGATCCGGTCACGACCGGCGGCGTGCGGCCGCCCGGCGCGGGTCCCGACGCGGCCGGTTTCGTGCCGCCGCCCGGCCGGGCCGTCGCACCCCTGCTCTGCGTCCGCGCGGCCGGGGACGCCGGCGCGGAGGCGGGCGACACGCCGACGACCGGTCCGTCGGCGCCGGCCTGCTCCGGACCGCCCGACAGCACCCAGGCCCCGGCGCCGGCCCCGAGCAGCAGGATCCCCGCCGCGGCGAGCCGGACCGGTAGCCGCTTGCGCTCGGGCCGCTCCTCCGCCGTGCTCGGGGCGCCGGGCCGGCGCGCCGGACGGACCAGCACCGACGGCTCCCCCTCGGCGGCCACCGGCGCGTGCGGCTCGTCGGTCACCACCCGCACCCCGGCGCCCAGTGCCAGCATCTCGGCGATCTCCTCGGCGCGCGGCCGCTGCGCCGGATCCTTGGCCAGGCAGCGGTTGCAGAGATCGACCACGTAGTCCGGCACGTCCGCGACCGGCCGCAGCGGCGCCGGCGGCACGTAGAGATGCGCCTCCAGCATCTGCCGGGTGTCCTCGCTGCTCCACGGCGACCGGCCGGTCAGCATCCGATACAGCACGACGCCGAGGGCGTACACGTCGGAGGCCGGCACCACCGCGTCGCCCACCAGCCGCTCCGGCGCCAGGTAGGCGGGCGTGCCCAGCAGCTCGTCGCCGGTGTCGCCGTCGCGGGGGGCCGCCCCGACGGGCGTCACCGCGGCGGCGATGCCGAAGTCCACCACCTTCGCCCCGGTCGGCGCGAGCATCACGTTGCCGGGCTTGATGTCGCGGTGCACCAGCCCTTCGGCGTGCGCGGCGGCCAGCGCCGCGGCGATCTCCGCACCGGTCCGCATCGCGAACCGTGGAGCCAGCGGGCCCGCCCTCAGCCGGGCCAGCAGCGTCCCGCCCGGCACCAGCTCCATCACCACGTAGGGAACCGGCCGGCCGGCACGATCCATCTCGCCGTAGTCGTGCACCTGCGCGATGTTCGGGTGCGACAGCGCGGCCGCCGCCCGCGCCTCATGGCGGATCCGCTCCCGCGACCCGGCATCACCGGCCTGCGACGGCGCCACCATCTTCACGGCGACCGCACGGCCCAGCACGCCGTCGTGGGCCTGCCAGACCACCGCCATCCCACCGGCGCCGATCGGCGCCAGCAGACGGTAGCGTCCACCCAGAACCAGACCCGCTTCGAAACCCTCGCCGGCGACGCTCATTCCGGCCAGTCTGCCGCGATCATCGCCGGATCGCAGCCCGGGCGCGGCAGAGGATCAAAAAACTTCGATTCGGTACGGCCGGAGCACGCTCGCGAATCCCGGCGTCACCCCTGGCTCGCGATCAGGTCGGGGACCGACCACACCTTGACTTCTCGCCCGCAGCCGGTGGCGAGCCGGGAGCCGGACCGGTCGAAGGCGACCGCTGACACGACGCAGGCGGTGCGCGGCAACGCGGCCACCACGCGCCCGGTGGCGGTGTCCCGCAGCCGGAGCCCACCGTCATCGGGCCGCGTGGCCAGCAATCCTCCGTCCGGCGAGACCACCGACCCGTACCCCTCGCCCGGGAAGCTCCGGATCTGCTGGTACCCGCCCTCGCCGAGTCGCCACACGGCAGCGTCGCCGTCGACGTCCACCACCGCCAGCGTGGCGCCGTCGGCGCTGAGGTCGATCGATGGAATGGATTGCGGCGCGGCGGCAAGGATCCGCACGGAACCCGTCCTCAGATTCCACACCCGCACGCCGCTTCCGGAAGCGGTGGCGACGACGTCGGCCTCCGCGCTGACACTGAGGTCGGTCACGTCGCCGACATGACGCAACGCGACCGGCGGGCCGTCGTCCTCCACCGGCCAGGCTTGCAGCTCGCCGTGCTCGTCCCCCGTAATGATCTTGTCCGCCGTGAAGTCGACGCCATCGATGCGCGGGGAGAAGGGGCTCCGGCGCCGGCCGCGCTCGTCGTAGATCACATATCCCCCGATATCGGCGGAAGCGACGACTCCTGTCGGATCGATCCGCAGATCGCGGATCAACTCGGCCGTTGTACCGCCGCGCAGAAGTCCGCGACGGCTGCCCGGCTCCCAGCGCATGAGGCTCCACGAGACGCCGGTGGCGCCGTAGTCGATGCCCGCCGCGGCGAGTGCCCCGCCATCGGAGCCGACGGCCAGTGCCGTCACGTCACCGCTCAGGCCGCCGGCGTCGTAGACGGCGGCCGGCACGGGTGGATGGGCCTCGACGAACGCGACCGCTGCCGGGAACAGGGTGGCCATCACCAGGGCGATCCCGGCGATCACGACTCGCCGGTGGCGGCGCGCCCAGCCGGACGAGCGCCGCCGCTCGGCCGGCCGGGCACGGACGGGCCACTGATCCGCCAGGTGGTCGCGAATCAGATCGTGCCGGATCTGGAAGGCGGGTCCAGCCTGGCGGAGCACACCGGCGTCCCGTGCGTGGGCCAGGAAGCGGAACAGCCGCCACGGAAGCCTGCCGCGCAGGGCCAACCACAGCCGTGCCGCCGTGTAGGAGACCCACGAGGCGCCGGAGCCGAGGAGCACCACGACGAAGACCGCGACGGCACAGCAGGAGGTGATCAGCCATGCCATGGTGATGTCGATGGGCGCCCAGAGCACCAGGAGCGGAAGAGCCACGAACTGGACCGACCCGGCCACCACCACGGCGCTCACCACCAACGCGGCCCGGTCAGCCACGAGAACGCTTTCCGGCGAAGGAGCCCGTCCCGTCTCGCCCGGGGCGTTCAGCCACCTCCCCAGGGCCACGGGGATACCGAAACCCGCCGCCGACACCACGCCCGGCCAGGCGGTCAGCGACTGATCCCCGGCTGACCAGTAGACGACCGTGATGATCAGTCCGAAGAGCGAACCCACACCCAGGCCGAACACCAGGCTGGGCAGCACGGTCCGGCCTCGTGGCGCCGCCCGGCGCGGAGCCCCGCCGAGCCCGAAACCCAGGCCGTTCGTGAGGGTGACGACGCCGACGAGGACGAGAACGCTCAGGCCGAATTCCAGCCTCCCGCGTGGCCGGCCGAACCAGTAGTCGAATACGTCCCGGATCTGGGAGCTCAGCACGTAGGCCGCAGGGCGGGAGGTGTAGTAATCGATCATCAGGAGCGTCCCTGCGGCGGCGCCGGCCAGGCACAGCAGGAACACCATCGTGCCCAGGTCGCCGGCGACCGACCGGGCCAGCCCTGGACGTCGCCGGGCACGTGAGATCCGGCCGGCATGAAGTCCCGCGCAGATGCCCAGGACACCACCGATGGCGGCGCCCCCGCCGCCCCATGTCGTGAGCCGCTCACCGAACGTCGAAAAGCCGTCCCGGTCAACGGCGGCCAGGATCACTCCCAGCAGGAAGAAGGTCGTCGTCGACACCAGGACGATGCCGGCGGTGAGCACTGCCGAAGGCACCGCTCTAGAAAGCTCCCACCAGCGCAGGTTCGGGTCGCGGACCACTTCCCGGAGGTGATGCGAGAGGAACGACAGGTGGCGCGCGGCCCGGGCCGCCGGCCTCTTTCCGCCGTAGACGCTCGGAAGGAAGCGGTCCAGCAGGCGCCGCTGAATCTCCGCCGCCGATCCCAGGTCGGTCAACTCGACCGGCCGGGAACCCGGCGACTCGAAGACCTGTCGGGCCAGGGAGACCATCAGGGGCGTGTCGAGCGACGTCGCTACAGCGCTGCCGGGACGGTCGCGCATCTCCGCGAGCACCGGCGCCCAGCGCTGGGACTCCGCGACCTCCCGCTGGGTGAGGAAATACGCGGCGTCCTCGACGGTGATGGGCTCGATCTCCACGACCTCGGCGTGCGAGAGCACACCGGCCTCATCGACCGCGGCCTGGAATTCGCCGATGCGGCAGGTCACCAGCGAGCGCATGCCGGCGCCGGCGGCACGGTCGAGCTTGCGCAACGCCTCGGGCAGCAGTGCGGCGGGGATCTCGTCCAGCCCGTCCAGCACCGCCGTCACGCCGCCGTCGCGGATCAGCGCACGCAGGGTGGGTCTGGTGCGTGTGGCGCCGAACGCCGGGTAGTCCTCGACGATGCGGCTCTCGACCCAGTCCTCGATGGGGTTGTCAGGATCCCAGCCGGCGACGGACAGCATGACGGGCACAGGATGACCGGGACTCGCGGATTCGGTCGCCGCCAGGACGTACAACATCGCCAGAGTCGTCTTCCCGCCGCCCTTGCGGCCGAGGATGACGAACTGCCGGGAATGCCGTGCCGTGATGGTCTCGGCAAGCGCGACGGCGGCGGGACGGGCGTCATCGTCGTCCTGCAGGAGTTCTCCGGACGGCGCGTCCCGGCTCCTGGCAGAGCGGGTGGCCGCCACCACGGGCCGCCGGGTGGGATGCCAGCGCAGGCGCAGCGGCCGCGGCGATTGCAGGTCACGGGCCTGCGCCTCGTCGCACCACTGACGGCGCACCGTCGTGCGCAGGCTGTCGGCGACCTCGGCGGCACTCGCGGGGGACTCCGCGCGGTTGGCCACCCAGCCGACCACCGTCGCGGCCAGACAGACATAGGCGAGCACGAAGCTGAACGAACTGGACCACTGATCGGCGTTCGCGCGTCCCTCGGCGGCCAGGAAGGCGATCACCGCGGCGAGGCCGGCCACCGCCACCGCCACGACGATGCCGCTCGCGCCGAGTCTCGGACGTCTCACTTGAGTATTATGTCCCGAAAGCCGGAAGTTCCGGGGCGGGCCGGGGGCGGCGGAATCAGCCGGCGGTCTCCGTCTGATCCCGGCGACGCGGCACACCCGGGCCGCTCCGGCGGTAGCGGGAGGCGCTGGCCGCCCACCACGCCATCAGCAGGACCGTCGTCACCTCGGCCAGACCCAGCAGGCGCTCGACGCCGCCGAGCGGGATGGCTCGCCACCAGCGGACCCCCGTCCACGGCTCGGACGCGACCGCCCACAAGATGGGCATGAAGCAGAGCAGCGAAACCACCCCGCCGATCGCCACCCACCTGACCGGCCCGCCTTCCCGCCGCCCCGGCGCGGCGGCGAGCAGCGCGGCCACCGGCAGGCTCAGGAAGGCGACCACGCTCGCGACCCGGTGGATGTCGCCGCTCGCTGACGGGCCGACCTGCCAGTTGTGCTTCTCGAACCAGACCACGCCGACCAGGCCGGCCACCCACAGGGCCAGCGCGATCGCCGCGCCCCGGGTCAGGACGCCGGCGCGGAGCAGCGCGGCCAGGATCGCGGCGGACCCGGCGGCGAGCAGCAGTGTCGCGGTGTCGAAGGCCCAGCCCTCGGGCATCAGCGCGTACTGGCTGATGGTGCGGCGCGTCCAGTCCATCTCGGCGGAGGGCGCCAGCACGTGCAGCCACGCGAACAGCGACAACGAGAGCAGCACGCATGCGGAGCCCAGACCCGCGAGGACCTTCATCCCGCAAGGGTGCACGATCATCCTGTGAACGCCTCCGAGCCGGTACGCGGCCCGGCGCGAGACATCGTGGAGGTCGCCTACCCGCCGCGGTGGTGCTTCTTCACGAAGGTGTAGCCCGGCTCCAGGGTGAAACCGTCGAACTGCTCCTTCTCGATCGCCTGCTGGTGCAGGGTGAGCTGCTTCTTCGAGGCGTGCGCGCCGGGCGGCAGCCGGCGGACGAACCCGTTCACCCAGTGGTCGCGGCGCTCCCCGCCGTCGCCGCGCCCGTGCTCGCCGGACTCGCCGGGGAACGCGGCCTCCTCCACGAGCGGGGCGTAGAACAGCAGTTCGAGGGTCTCCTCGCCGTCGACGGCCGGGTAGTTGAGTTCGCCGGCCGGACCGGTGCTTCCGGTGACCCGGGTGACGTACCCCTCGCGGAGCAGTTGGTCGACGGCGTTGCGCAGCAGGAAGAGGCCCTTCTTGCCGCGGCCCAGCCCACAGTGGGCGGGCAGTTCGGCTTCGGGGAAGACCGCGCTGCCGTCGTCGAAGACCCGGCCGAGCCGGCGGACGGCGTTGAGGACCTGGCCGCGGTTGGAGACGCCCGGATCGAACTCCCGGGTGATCACCTTGGGGTCGTACTCGTGGAAGTAGTCGACGCCGTCCACCCGGATCGGCTCGTCCAGCACCGCCGTCCGGACCAGAACGTAGTCCTCGGCGGATTTCCAGGCGACGGTGACGAGCACGCCGGGGCGGACGTCCTCGGGCCAGTTGATGCCGCTCAGCCGCCACCCCGGATCCCGCGCGGGCGTGGACTCGAACGTCCCCCGGAGATGGGTGATCCCCAGCGCCCGGTGGTCGAGCACGACCGTGACCGATTCCCGCTCCCCCACGATGCCGGCGACGTCCTCAGGCAGCGGGCAGACCGCGTGCTCGAGATCCGCCCGCACCAGAGCGAAACGACGACTTCTCACCCGCATGAGATTACCCGGCAGGATGGTACGCCTCGCGCGGCTTCAGTCCCGCTCACCGGCGACGGTGAGCAGGTTGCCACGCACCTTCTCCAGCAGATCGACCAGCACCGTCCGCTGTTCAGGCGTCAGGCCGGCCGTCGCGGTCTCGGCGAGCGCCCGCCATGCCGCCTCGATCTCGGGGATGATCGAGCGGCCCTTGTCGGTCATGGTGATGCGGGTGGCACGTCGGTCGCCCGGCACGGGTTCCCGCAGGAACCAGCCACCGGCCTCGAGACGGCTCAAGCTGCGGGTCACGGTGGGCTGCTCGACGCCGAGCCTGGTGGCGATCTCGTTGATCAGCATGCCGTCGGGTTGCCGCCCGAGCGTCCACAGCAACACGTCCTGGCCAGGGTGCAGACCGAGGGCGCCGAGCAGGTCGGCCTGCGCGGTCCGGTAGAGCCGGGCCACCTTCACCAGCGCCTTGTTGGCCGCCAGCACCTCCTCGAAGTCCACTGGCGCAGTCTAGGGGTTGACGAGCGCCACCCATATATACATAGTCGGCTAATATATAGCCGACTAAGGAGCTGTCATGGACATGGGCCTCGCGACCCGAACCGCTCTCGTCACCGGCGCCTCGGGCGCCATCGGCCGGGCGACAGCGCTCCGGCTCGCCGCCGAAGGCGCCGCCGTCGCCGTGACCTGGCACACCAACCACGCCGGCGCCACCGACGTCGTCGGCACGATCACCCGGGAGGGCGGCCGGGCGTTCGCCGTCCACTGGGATCTGCGGCATCCCGCCACGGCCGGAGACGTCCTGCGACAGGCCACCGAGGCGATCGGGCCGGTCACCGTCCTGGTGGCCAACGCCGTGCAGTGGCCGTCCTTCGACCAGGGCGAGATCGACGGCCTCACCGCCTCGCTCACCGCGAACACCGTCGGGCCGGCCGCCATGATCGACGCTGCCCTGCCGGCCATGCGCGCCGCCGGGTGGGGACGCGTCGTCGTAGTCTCCACCGACATCGTCGAGCAGCCCATGGCCGGCCCACTCGCCTATGCGACCGCCAAAGGGGCGCTGGAGACCGCGGCCCGGGTCGTCGCCGTCCGGGAGGCGCGCCACGGCATCCTCACCAATGTGGTGCGTCCCGGCTTCACCCTCACCGACAAGGCTTTGAACGCCCCGTTCCTCGGCCCGAAGGCCATCGCCGACGAGTCGGCGAAGACCCCGACGGGACGCATCTGCACCCCCGACGACGTCGCCTCGGCCATCACCTACCTCACCTCACAGGCGAACGGGCACGTCAACGGTCAGACCCTGTCACTGGCCGGAGGCCGCGAACTCGTCCGGTGAGCGCATCGGCGGACGTGCTCGATCCGCCGGTGACATCGGTGTGCGAGTCTGGAGCGCCGAACAGGAGGAGCAATGACCTTCACGCACCGGCTCGCCACCCGCGGCGACCTCCCGGCACTGGCGACCGTGGTCGAGGCGGCCATCGCGGAACTGCAGAAAGGGTTCCTCGACGCCGGGCAGATCGCCTCCAGCCGGGCGATCATGGGCATCGACACGCGGCTCGTCGACGACGGCACCTACTTCGTCATCGAGGCGGAGGGACGGGTCGCCGGATGCGGCGGTTGGAGCCGCCGCGCCACCCTGTACGGCGGGGACCACTCGGCCGGGCGGGACGCGGCCCTGCTCGATCCGGCGGTCGACCCCGCGAAGGTACGCGCCATGTACACCCACCCCGACTTCGCCCGTCGCGGCGTCGGCCGGCGGATCCTCTCGCTCTGCGAAGCGGCCGCCCGGGCGGAGGGTTTCCGGACGCTCGAACTCATGGCGACGTTGTCCGGCCGTCCGCTCTACGAGGCGGCGGGCTTCGCACCGGTGGAGCATCTCACCGACGCGTCCGGCGGCGCACCGGTCCCCCTCGTCCGGATGCGGAAGGCGATCACCGTCCGCTGACCGGCTTCACCGCCGCCGATTACGGGGGTGGTTCTTCGCCGTACGTTCGTTGCCGTGCTTGTAATTGCCGGTGAGCCGGGCCATCAGCTCCTGCGGATCCTCGGTCTCCACGTCGGCCAGGAACCGGGCCGCCGCGGGGCCGCGGAGCAGACCCGCCGGACGGCCGTGGTGCAGCATCTCGATGTCACCGTTCTTGCGTTGCCGGTAGGTGAATCCCTCAGGAGCGTTCGTCACCGCCGTATCCTCTGCCGAGCCGGCCGCCGGACACCATCGATTTACCTTCACCGACGTCCGCGCCCCGGGTCGCCTCCGAGGTCGCCGTGAGCCTGGCCGTGCTCGGGCGCGATCAGGCCGGGCCGCCCCGCCGGCGGGGCGGCGCAGTGATGTTGATCTCCAGTAGATTGCCGGGATGACGACGACCCCGCCGAGCTGGGTGCTCCAAGGTGTTCTCCACGATGGAGAATGGGACAACTGTGCGGAGCTGACCCGGTGCGTGGAGATCGACGGGCTGTTCGTGGATCTGCCGCCGCGCGATCGAGAGCGGTTCACGCTGCTCGGGTGCCGGCCTGCCGGCGCGCTCGCCGACCTGCTCGACCGGCTGCCCGCCGAGGCGCTCGGCACGGAGGCGGCCTGGCTCGGCCATCTCTCGGTGACCGCCCCGGAACCACCGGCCGGCCAGTCGCCGCAGTGGTTCGGTGAGGACCTGCTCGACGTCGTCGTGCTCGGGCAGCGGCCGAGCGCGGCCACGCCGGGCGCCGTCGACATCGACCTCGACGGCTTTGTGTTCGTCTACGAGCCCGCCGACGAGGTGGAGCGACCCGCCGACGTCGCCGAGTTCGCGCTGGTGGGCTACGGCGAGGCGGCGTACGGCACCTGTCAGGACGTCTCCGGGGTGTTCCGGGAGCAGGGCGAACCGCCGGTGCCGGTGGTCCGGCTGCTCGGCTGCCGGCCGACGGAACCGCTGCTCACCGCGGTCGCGGCGCTCGAGAAGTCCGGCCCGGAGGCTTGGGAGCGCCGCCGGATCCGGGCCGACGTCGAGGCCGTCCTCGCCGACGGCTCGACCATCAACCTGATCGGCGGCATGGTCCATGGATACGTCGAGGCGTGTACGCCGTCCAGCCTCGGCGAAGGGCTGCTCGACGTCACCGTCGACAGCTGCCCGGTGACGCCGCTTCCGACCGGCTACCTCGACCTGCTCGCCCACTGGCGGGCCGGGCGGCCCACCGAGAAGAACACCTGGGCCGGTTTCAGCAGCGAACTGCGCCACCACTGGGCCGGCCTGGCGCTCTCCAGCGTGCCCAAGGGCCCGGACCGGCCGCCGGGCGGCACGTACCACCTGGACGGGCGCTTCGTCACCGACGTCCACGGCTTCTTCTGCGCGCTGGGCGAGGCGGTCAACGGCCCGGGCGGGTACTACGGCTGGAACTTCTACGCGGTGCACGACTGCCTGACCTCGGCCGGGTTCGGGGCACGCGGCCCGTTCCGCCTGATATGGCACGACTCGGCGGTCGCCCGCGAACACCTGGCGCCCAGCCACGATCCCCGCACGATGGCGTTCACGCTCGACGACCTGGTGGCCTCACTCACCGAGGACGGCGTCGGGGTCGAGCTGCGCTGACCGCCGTGAAGCCGCAATAGACCGCAGCGCCGGGTCAGTCGCCGGCCTCCTGCTGAACGACCGGGTCGCTGACGAAGTCGCCCCGAACGCCAAAGGGACGGTGGCGATCAGGATCATGTCCCTGTGCTTGCCATTCGGATGAACGATGCGGCCGCGGACGGCCTGGGTGTGCTCGGCGGGTCCGGCTTGGTGACACCGTCAGGAGGCATGACGGAAGGGTTGCGGGCGATCGCCGATGCGGGCATCGAAGTCCGTGAAGAGGTCGTGGTCTGGAAGGACGGCGCACGGTGGGCGGTGCCGGCTCCGGGGAACTTCCCTGATCTGACCGGCTGGGAGTGTTTCGTCAACAGTTTCCACCTGGAGGACGTCGTCCCGGTCCAGGTGGCACGCTCCGACGAGGGACAGCCGTCGGTCTCCGACGCGGACCAGGTGGTGCTGCTGCGTCATGGCCTGGCCCTCGCGCTGGAGGTCTGCCGGCTGGCGGCCGAGTTGACGGTCGCGGTGCGGTGCGTCGTGGCGACCAACTCGACCAATGGCACGTTCCGGTTCCACCGGATCCGCGCCGGGGAGGACTGGGTGCTGGCGGATCTGAACGCGTACGAGTCGGAGAAGGTCGTCGTCGCGGACTTCGCACCGCGTTCGTGACCGATCAGTCGGCGCGGACTGCTCGGTGCCTGATTGCTCGCGGGTACGCCGTTCTTCTGAGGGCGCCGGGCGATCCGTCCTTCTGAGGGCGCCGGGCGATCCGTCGGCGCCCTGAACCGGTGGCACGTCTGGAGTCGGCCGCGCTGACGGCGCGGCCGAGAAATGTCGGTGGTCGCTGTTAGCGTGCGGGCCATGACGGACATCGATGCGGAGAAAGCGGTACTGCGGGAATTCCTGGCCTATCAGCGGGCCAGCGTCGAGGCGATTCTCGCCGGTCTCGGTGAGGAAGCTCTGCACACACCGGTGCTGCCTTCCGGGTGGACGCCGCTCGGCATGGTGGAGCATCTGGGTCACGCGGAGCGGCACTGGTTTCAGCAGGTCCTCACCGGAGTCGTCGAGCCACTGCCGTGGCCCGACGACTGCGCCCCGCTCACCACAGTTCGGCCATCGGAGACGGTGCTGGGCTTCTACCGCGACGAGTGCGCCCGGTCCGACAAGATCATCGCGGAGACCGCGCTCGACGCGGTGCCGGTGTGGGCTCATCCGCAGGAACCGCTCGCCTCGCAGACCACCGACCTGCGCCGGATCATCCTGCACATGATCGAGGAGACCGCCCGGCACGCCGGCCATCTCGACGCGGCCCGCGAGTTGATCGACGGCCGCACCGGCCTGGGCCCCCGATGACTCGGGCGGCGACGACCACGGTGTTACCCGCCCGGCAATAGCTGCGGGCGACGCCGCCCGGCCGCGGGTTGTGGCCACGGCCCGGCCGCGGGTTGCAGTTGCGGCACCGCTGCGGCACGGCCGTGGCCTCAACGCCGGTCAGGCTCGGCGGGTGACCAGTCGCTGCAGGAGCGGCATCAGGCCGTAGACCACGATCGGCACCGCGATGGTGGCCAGGACCAGGGTGCGGAGCACCAGCGGCAGGTCCTGCAGCAGGTCGCCGAGCAGCAGTTGCAGCACGGTCAGGGTCGGGAAGACAGCCACCCAGATCATGACGGCCATGCGGTGACGAGGGGATCGAGCAGACATCGGAAAGGCTCCCTGAATAGAGGTGAACTAGACGGAGGTGAACTAGACGGAGGTGAACTAGGGACGAGACGGGGCGAACTAGAGAGAGGCGAAGGAGAGGGCGGCGACCCGGCGTTCCATGGCGACCGAGAAAGGCAGGGCGTTCCGCACGTCCTCGTCGACGAGGTCGGCGTGCAGGTCGATGGCTGCGGCCGATCCGGCACCGGCTGCGGTGATCACCTGGGCGCGTGGGTCGACGGCGTTGCCCGCGGCCCAGACGCCGGGCACGCTGGTCCGGCCCGTCCGCTCGGCGATCACGACCGCACCGAGGCCGGTGAGCAGGCTGTCGCTCGGGACGAGCCTGGGCCGGACGAACAGCGCCTGCGGCGCGACCATGCTCGCCCAGTCGAGTTCGACACCGGCCAGCCGATCATCGTCGATGACCATCCGGGTCACGGTGCCCTCGACGATCCGGATGTCGCGGGCGGTGAGCCGCTGCCGCTCGTCGCCGGTCAGCTCGTGGGTGTGGGCGTAGAAGACCACGTCGTCCGACCACTGCCTGATCAGCAGGGCATGCTCGACGGTTTCGGGGCTGCCCCCGAGCACGCCGAGCGGACGGTCCCGGACCTCATAGCCGTGGCAGTACGGGCAGTGCAGCACGTCGCGGCCCCAGCGCTCGGCGAGGCCGGGAATGCCGGGGATCTCGTCACGCAGGCCGGTGGCCACGAGCACCCGGCGGGCGAACAGCAGGGCACCCGATGCCAGGCGAACCCGGAAGCCGGCGTTCACCGCGCCCGCGGCACGAATACCGGTATCCACCGCGCCCGCCGCACGAACCCCGGCCGCTGCACGGGCTCCGGGTGCGGGTGCGGGTGCGGGTGCGGGTGCGGGTGCGGGTGCGGGTGCGGGTGCGGGTGCGGGTGCGGCGGACGGTGAGAGCGGCGTGATCGAGAGGACGGTGTCGGCGAGCAGTTCCCCGCCGTACCCGATGATCTCGGTCCTTCCGGCGGCGAGGAAATCGGCCGGTGACATGCCGTCTCGGGAGAGGAAACCCTGCATGTGCGCGGCCGGCGCGTTGCGCGGCGCGCCCGCGTCGACGACCGCGACCCGGCGCCGGGCGCGGGTCAGTACCAGGGCGGCGCTCAGTCCGGCGGCGCCGCCGCCCACCACTACGACGTCGTATTCGTTCATGGCGCCCAGGTTCCGCCGAGGCCGTGAGAACGGCAACCAATGTTGCTGATTCCGGGAAATGCCTGTGGAATGGCCGGGTGGAACAAGCCATCGCCGCCGCGCTCTCCGAGGTCGGACCCCGCCTGAAACGCCTCCGCACCCAGCGCAACGTCACGCTGACCGCGCTTGCCGAGATCACCGGCATCTCGAAGAGCACCCTGTCCCGGCTGGAGAGCGGTCAGCGCAAGCCCAGCCTGGAACTGCTGCTGCCGATCGCACTGGCACACCGGGTGCCGGTCGACGAACTGATCGGCGCGCCGCAGATCGCCGACCCACGGGTGCGGCCGGTTCCCCGCCGGGTGAACGGGCGGATCGTGCTGCCGCTCACCCCGCACGCCGGATCACTCCAGGCCTGGAAGGTGATCATCCCGGCTGATCAGATCGAGCCGGAGCAGCGGGTGCACGAGGGCTACGAGTGGCTCTATGTGCTGTCCGGGCGGCTGCGACTGGTCCTCGGCGACCACGACTTCGTGATCGGGGCCGGGGAGGCGGCCGAGTTCGACACCCGCGTTCCGCACTGGTTCGGCAGCACCGGTGACCGTCCGGTCGAGATCATCAGCATCCTGGGGCGTCAGGGCGAACGCATGCACGTCCGAGCCCGCCCCGCTGAGCCGTCGTGAGCGCCGCCGTCCTGAGCGCCGCCGTCGTGAGCGCCGCTGACCGGTCATGATCGCCCGGTCCCACGACGCGTCCGGGGATCCGGCCGCGCAGAGCTTCGGCCGCCTCCTCGACAGCGCCGGTTTCCCTCGACGGGGAGGCCGTAGAGAGCCGACCGGGTGTCACCTGCCGTCCGGCTAAGACGACCGGGTTCCGGGTCCGCTGGACGTCAGCGAACGCATCAGACCGCCCGAGCCATGTGTTCGCGGGGAACGGTGGGACTACGGGACCGGTGAGCGGCACCTCACCGACGGACTCGAAGTACCGCCCGTGAGATGCCGCACGCGGCGGCCACCGCCCACCTGAAAATATGCTCACCCGCCGCCGTTAGCGGCACCCAGCCAGCAGCGCCTGGCCCTGCAGCATCCCGGCCAGCGCCCCGGCCCATCCCCCGCCGGCGCCCCGTAGGCCCTCGCGAGCGCCCCGGCCCACCATCCAGCTCAGCGCCCCGGCTCAGCAGTAGCCGACCCAGCTGCACCCGCCAGCGGATCGGCTCAGCAGCGCCCAGCCAGCGGCAGCGGGACCCGGGCCACCCGACCAGCCGGACCGCGCTGAAGGCGATGGCCTCACGGCCGTGACCATTCTGGCGTCACCTTCCGGCGCGTCCTGTCCGGCAGGCGTCCACGCGCCCGCGATCGGCACGACATCGATGTGAGCAACCAGGACGACCGGCCGCGCCGCACGCAACAGGCGAAACGCAGGCCGTGACTACATCACCCGCACCGGTTCCAGAGACTTCGCCGCACGACAGGAAATGCCGCCTCAACGCCTCATGAGAGGCGTTGAGGCGGCATTTTCGCAGCGTAGGCGTCTCGCACGGAGACCATCGAAGCGCGAAGCCAGGCGCAGAGCGCCTCGATCATTCAGCCGGCAGGGTGTCCATGAAGGAACTCACCGAGAAGACCGCGTTACCGGCACCGGGCGGGCCGTATCCGGGCGGGGTGCTCAGCCCGTTCGCCTCCATGGTCGCGCGGTACGCCTCGAGCAGCCGGATGTGGTATTCCAGCGGCGCGCCCTCGGGATTGGTCTTCCCGAGAGGTGTGGTCGGCTCCGGGCACCAGGTGGTGAATCGCGGCAGAATGCCCCGGGACATGAAATATTGCAGGCCCTCGGTGGTCGATTCGATAGCCGCGTCGACCGTGGTGAACCCGAACGGCTCGGCCATCTCGACACCGGCCACGAAGTTCGGGATCACGTTACGCGGACCGAACACCTCAGCCGAGTCGAGGATGCGGCGATGCCATTCCTCGCGGCCCACATATCGTTCCTTGCCCGGGCAGTAGAGCTCGAACAGCCGCTTGTCCCACACCTCGAAGTTCGGGTGGTAGATGCGGATGCCGTAGTCGTAGAACCGCTGCACGTCCTCTTTCGGGAGCGCCTGCGCGACGACCTTGCCGATCCACCGGCCTGGGAACCGCTCCTCGATGGCCTGCGCGTAACGCCCGTAGAAGTCGGCCTCGGCCAGCCCGTCGACCTTGCTGGTGACACTGCCGCCGGTCAGCGTGTAGGCGTGCGACGTCTTCGCGGTGTCGTACTTGTCGATGATCGCGAGCGCTTCGAGCACCTCGTCGACCGGTTTCACACCGGTGTAGGGCCGCCCGGCAGCCTTGTGCTGACGCCAGTTGTGGTTGATGTCGCAGTACTGACATTCCTCTTTGGCGCCGAAGTACTGACACACCCGGAACACGGTGAGATAGACGAGATAGCCCCACTGAATGGTGGGGGCGACCTCCATCACCTGCTTGCCGTTGCTGAGGGTGTGCCGGTAATAGTCCGGCATCGGCGGCAGACCCACATCGGCGATCGGCTTGCCGTCGAGGTGAAGCATGAGCTTCCCGTCCTCGGCCGGCTTGACCCGGTACGGCGACGACGGGTTGATGCGCACCGACACCACGGTCCGCCGCAGCCCATAGGGCCCACCGGTGAGCACGATCTCCTCCGGCGGGCGCCGCAGCGCCGCCTCACCCAACTCCGGAAGCGTCCGGTGGTCGAACGAGAAGATGAAGTACGACTTCGGCTTCACATCACCGTTCTCATTGTCGGTGAGCGCCGAATCGTCGAACGCCAGCCCGCCCCGCAGCAGGTCTTCCTTGATCACCGCCTCACGCGGGATATGCGGGAACCGTCCCATCAGATCTTCGATGAGATCCGTACGCGTCTGCATTGTGGCGTCCTCCCCGACGGACCGTAGCACGCCTGACTCCTTACATCCGGAGCCAGCCTCCCGTGTCACAGATCACCAAATCCCGAGGTCAGCCCGTCTGTCACGGTCACCCGCACTCCGGTCCTTCCGATGGGGTACGACACAGTCCTCCCCCACCGCAACCACCGGCCGGGCCTACCCCGCGACGCCGGCCCGCCCCCCTCCCCAGCGCGCCTATCGGGCGGAGTCCCGGCCCACCGGCCACGCCTCCCGGGTCCTTCGGGCCGAGCGCGGGCCGTCTCCGGGCGCGCTGTCAGGGCAACCGCGTCAGGGACGCCCTCGCCAGTTCCCGCACACGGGCCCACTCCGGCCGGGTGCCGAGCGCCTCGACCGACGTCGGCGCCGAGTGGGACGGTGGGCGGCCGGTCAGGGCTCGGACGGGTCGGCGGCGCGGTCGAGCCAGTCCCCCATCAACGTGTCGAACATGGCTGGCTGGTCGAGTTGCAGGTTGTGGCCGGCGATGTCGAGGACCGCGAACGTCGCCCGTGGGTAGTGCGGCAGCAGAGCGAACTGGTCCACAAAGCCGACGCAATGGTCCTGCCGGCCGGTGAGGATCAGAGTCGGGCGAGGGAACGGCGCACCGGACTCGGGCGGGCTGCTCAGCTCCCACCGCTGCTCGATGCGGGCGATGGCGCTCATGTCGGCCAGGTCGAGACCGGGCATGATCTCGTCGCGGAAGCGTGCCGCCGCCGACGGGCTCTGCACGACCGCCATCTCGGTGAAGGCCTCCGCGGTCCGCTCGTCGAGCCCGGCGGCCCCGGCTGGATCAGGCCGCAGCACCCGCTTGGCCGGGAGGGTGCGCCGGGAGCGGTCGACGATCGTCCCGATGGGGCAGATCAGCGCCAGCCCGAGCACCTGGGCGGCGCGGTCACGGGTCACGGCACGGCTCAGATAGCCGCCGTAGGACTCACCGATCACGAGGAACGGCTGGTCGCCGATGGTCTTGTCGATGAAGTCGTGGACGGCGGCCAGCAGATCGTCGGAACTGGTGATCGCCGGTGGGGCCGGTGACCGGCCCATGCCGGGGAGATCGGGGTAGAGCCGCCGATAGCCGCCCCGGCCGGTGAACACCGGCTCCAGGCAGCCCGACATCAGCCGGTGATCGGCCGTCCACCCGTGCAGAGCCAGCACCGGGACGCCGTCGCCGATCTCAGCGAAATTCACCATCGCCGAACCTCCATGCGCTCTCGCCGAACGCATGGATGCTCTCACCCACCCCTGACATTTTCGCGGCGATCACAACGCGATCACCGGCGTCGTCTCAGTACCGCAGGTGCTGGCGGGTCAGCTTCGCCGCCTTCTCGACCAGGGTGATGCCGCTCTGCATCGACTTGTTGTTGTGGGAGAGGACGACGACGGACACGTCCACGGCGCCGTCCTTCGAGGTGACACGGCCGATGGTGTTGACGGCCCAGAGGCCGCCGTCGGCCGTACGCGTGTCCCATCCGTTCTTGACCATGGTGATCTCACCGGCCTTGGCGACCGACGGAACACCCCAGTCCTGCGCCTTGTCGACGGTGTTCATCAGGCTGAAGGCGGTCTGGCGGGAGCTCGCGTTCAGCGGCCCTTTCGGGTCGACCAGCGCCGCCAGGAGTCTGACCTGGTCGGCAGCGGTCGTGCGGGTGAGGCCCCACCGGCTGTTGACGACCGTCTGGGTCAGCCCGAGCCGCTTGTTGCTCCTGGTGACCGCGGCCTTGCCGCCGAGTTTCTGGTAGAGGGACGTGGTCGCGCCGTTGTCGCTGAGCCGGATCATCGGCTTGGCCAGGGCCATCTCGGCGGACGTGGGCGCGCGGCCGGCGTCCTGCGCCTTGAGCAGCATGCACGCGAGGATCTGGGTCTTGACGATGCTCGCGGTGTCGAACTTGACGGAGCCCCGGTAGGCGTACGTGTGCCCGGTCTTGCGATCGAGAACGGCGACCGAGAAGTCGGGCGTGTTCCCCGCCAGCTTCCTCAGCGCCGCGTCCAGCGCTGTGACGTTGTCCGGCCAGCCGGCCGCGGCCGGTTCCTGAGCGGCTGCCCCGGCCGGCGCCGGTGGCACGCTGGGCGGCGGCGCTGCCGCGGGCGGCGTAGCAGTCGCGGACGCCGCGGGCGTCACGGAGGCCGCGGGTGGCGTCGCACGGTCGGCGGCCAGCGATGCCGCCGCCGAGCCCTCGCTGATGGCGTTGATGCCTGTCACGATCAGCGCTCCACCACTGATGATCACGGCGATCACCGCCGCGACGAACCAGACCCGTATCGACCTCATGGCGGCCCACTCTAGCGACCGGGCGGCTTGATCACGGCAGAAAGTCGGCGGTCAGCGAGATCAACGCGCGGGCGGCGGCGCCGGGCGGGCGGTCCGCCGGCACCGCGAGCGACAGCGGCCAGCGCAGGTCGGCGCCGGTGACGGGCATCGTCGCGATCCCGGCGGCGCCGTCGAGCAGGAAACGCGGCAGAAGAGCGACACCGAGCCCATGTCGTACGTAGTCCGCGCTCGTACCGATGTCGGTGATCTCGATGGTGACGTGCCGCCGGACGCTGGCCGCCGCGAACGCCCGGTCGGCGACGTCCCGGTTGCCGTAACCGGCCGGCAGGTCGATGAAGTCCAGGCCGGCCAGCTCGTCGATGTGCACCGAGGCGCGGCCGGCGAGCGGGTGGCCGGGCGGCACCGCCAGGTCCATGACCGCGCCGGTCAGCTCGACGAGGTGCACGCCGGCCGGCCGCGGCCCGGGCACCGAGACGAAGGCCAGGTCCAGCCGGTGGTCGGCGAGCATGTCGACCAGCCCGCGCGAGCCGGCCGGGGACACCGCCGTCCGGATCAGCACGCCGGGGTGGCGCCGGTGGTACTCGCCGAGCAGCGCCGGCAGGTCGATGACCCGGATCGAGGTGAGGGTGCCGATCCGCAGGGTGCCGCGCAGCCCGCCGCGCACCTCGGCCACCGCGTCGCGGGCGTCGCGGGCCGCGTCCAGAGCGGTCCGGGCACGGGGCAGCAGCGCGACGCCGGCGTCGGTGAGGCGGACGCGTTTGGCGTTGCGGTCGAGCAGCGGGGTGCCGAGTTCCCGTTCCAGGGTCTTGATCGCGGCGGAGACGGCGGACTGGACCACATGCAGGCGAGCCGCCGCACGGGTGAAGTGCTGCTCCTCGGCGACGGCGACGAAGTACTCCAGTTGACGCAGTTCCATGCCGCCAATCATCAACGATGGCGATCGTACCGAGCTGGAACTCTCGTTGGATTTGATGATCGAGTCGGTGCACTGTCGGCTCATGGCACTTCTGGAAGCGGTTCGGGTTCCGCGAGAGATCGCGTCCGGCCGGCGGGCATCAGGCACGGGGCGGCACGGCGCCGGGTTCTGGGCGGTCGCGGTCGCGTTCGCCGTCGCGATGGCGTTCTCGACCGTCCCGGCGCCGCTGTTCCCCCTGTACACCGCCCGCGACGGGTTCTCCACGTTCACGGTCACGGCGGTGTTCGCCGCCTACGCGGTGGGCGTGGTGGTCAGCCTGCTGCTGGCCGGACACGTCTCGGACCGGCTCGGGCGCAAACGGATCCTGATCCCGGCGCTCGGCCTGGAGGTCGTCGCCGCGCTGCTGTTCCTCACCGGGACGTCGCTACCGCTGCTGCTGGCGGCCCGGTTCATCACCGGACTCGGCGTCGGCATGATCACCGCGACGGCCACCGCGCACCTGCACGAGTTGCACGCCGCCCACCGTCCGGGCGCCTCCGGCACCCGGTTCGAGGTGGTCTCGACGGCCGCGAACATCGGCGGGCTCGGGCTCGGCACGCTGGTGGCGGGTTTCCTCGCCGAATTCGTCACGGCACCGTTGCGTACGCCGTACGCAATCTTCTTGCTTCTCCTGGTGGCCGCCATCGCGGCCGTGGCGGTGAGCCCGGAGACCGTGCGTCGCGCCGGCGCCTACCGTTACCGTCCGCAGCGAGTCAGCATCGGGCGTGGGCCCGCCTATCCGGCCGCGGCCACCGGCGCGTTCGCGGCGTTCTCGGTCTTCGGGTTCTTCACCTCGGTGGCGCCCGGTTTCGTCGCCGGCACGCTGCAGCACCCGTCCCGGTTCCTGGCCGGGCTGATCGTCTTCGCCGTCTTCGGCGCTTCGGCGGCCGCGCAGACCCTGACCACCCGCTGGACCGCGCGGAGCAGGACGGTGTCCGGCCTGACCGCCCAGGCCGCCGGCCTCCTCACGCTGGTCACCGGCATGCACGTGGCCAGCCTGCCGGTCTTCCTCAGCGGCGGCATGCTCGCCGGCATCGGCGCCGGAGTCCTCTTCAAAGCCTCCCTCGGTACGGTCGCCGCGCACGCCACGCCGGCTGACCGGGGCGCCGCACTCGCCGGGCTGTTCCTGATCGCCTACGTCGCCTTGGCGGTGTCCGCCCTGGCCATCGGCATGGCCAGCCGGTTCGCGGGCGTCGTCACCGTGATGACGTGGTTCGCCGCTGCCCTACTGGCCTTGCTCACCGTGGTCGCGCTGTTGTCCCACCGGTCCCGCCGACCCCCGCAGCCGTAGCCCACACCCGCCACCCACAACACGCGCCCGCTACGGCCGACCCCGCAGCCGGACGGCAGGCACGGAATTCCACGGCGACGGCACGTGTGGACTACGGCTGACTTGCCTTCGCCGCAGCTCGCGTGCTGGTTGGAGCTCCGCGGCACGTCGCACGGGCGGCGTGGCCGCTCGGCGGCCGATCGGGCGCGCAATTGTGAGAGTTGACTCTCACAATTTATGAGAGGACACTCTCACAACATGGGCGCTTCGAACCATCTCGGCGATGTCGAGATCACCGATCCACAGGCCATGCGCGCGCTGGCCCACCCCGTCCGGCTCGCGATTCTCGACATCCTCCGGCGGAACGGCCCCGCCACCGCGACGCAGTTGGCGCCCGAGGTCGGGGCGACCCCCACGGTGACCAGCTGGCACCTGCGCCATCTGGCGAGTTTCGGCCTCGTGCGCGACGCCGCACCCGGCCCCGACCGCCGGCAGCGACGGTGGGAGACGGTCGGCCGCGGGTTCCGCTTCAGCGCGCCGGCGGACGACGAGGCCGGCGCGACCGCGGCACGCGCGCTGGCACAGGAGATGTTCCTGCGCTACGCCGATCTCCCTCACCGCTGGATCACCGAGGTGGAGCCGCGCCTGTCGCCGGAGTGGCGCCGGCTGGGCGGGCTGTCCAACACTCGGGTCTCCGTCACCGCCGAGGAGCTCGCAGCGATCGAGGACGCGATCGAGCGCGTGCTGGCGCCATATGTCACCAGGGATGCCGAGAAACGGCCGGCGCGAAGCCGCCCGGTCCGGCTGATGCGATACGTCCTTCCGGAGGACACCGACGACCTTCCCAAAGACACCGGCGCGCTTTCCGAGGATGCCGGTGAGCGGACAGGGAGGCAGCCGTGAGCGCTTCCGGCCAGCCCGCGACGATGCCGGCTCCCACGTCGTTGTGGCGTGACGGACCGTTCCTCCGGCTGTGGGGCGGCCAGTCGCTGTCGCAGTTCGGTGACCGCATCTCCGAGTTGGCGCTCCCCCTGATCGCCGTGACCCTGCTGCACGCCTCGACCGCCGAGGTCGCCGCGGTGACGGCACTGGTCTGGGCCCCGAACCTGCTGGCGATCCTCCTGGGCGCCTGGGTCGACCAGCAGCGCCGGAAGCGCCGGCTGATGGTCCTCGCGGACCTGGTGCGTGCGCTGGCACTCGCCACGCTGCCGGTCGCCTACCTGTTCGGCGCCGTCACCCTGGGCCACCTCTATGCGGTCGCCGTGGTCACCGGCGCCGCCGGGGTCCTGTTCAACACCTCCTACGCGCCGTTCTTCGCGCGTCTGGTGCCGCGCCGGTCCTACATCGACGCGAACAGCAAACTCGGCGCCAGCCGATCCATCTCGCACGTGGCCGGCCCGGCGATCGGCGGGGCCCTGGTCCAGTTGCTGACCGCGCCGATCGCTGTTCTCGCCGACGCCGTCACCTTCCTGCTGTCCGCGTTCCTGATCGGACGGATCCGCGTCGCCGAGGAGCCCGCGGCAGCGCCGGACGGCAGCACCGAACCACCCATGCTCACCCGGGCCCGGCAGGGCCTGCGTCTGGTCGTGAGCCACCCGATCCTGCGGGCCAGCCTCGCCTGCTGCACCACCGTCAACTTCTTCAGCTTCGTGGCGTACGGCCTGACCGTCCTGTTCGCCAGCCGCGTCCTGGAGCTGTCGGCGGGGGCCATCGGCCTGGCCTTCGGAGTCGGGGCGACCGGCGGTCTCCTCGGCGCCGTCCTCGCCCCACGGATCTCGCAGCGCCTGGGCGTCGGTCCCACCATCGCCACCGGGGTGGTGCTCTACGCCGCGCCGATCGCCGTCATCGCCGCGGCCGGCGGCCCGTTCTGGGTTCGCGTCGGCGCGCTCGCCGCGGCCGAGTTCGTCTCCGGTTTCGGCATCATGCTGTTCGACATCAACCTCAACTCGCTGCAGACCAGCGTCATACCGGACGACATGAGAAGCCGTGTGTCCGGCGCGTTCAGCACCGTCAACTACGGCATCCGGCCTCTCGGCGCGCTCGCCGGCGGTCTGCTCGGCACCGTCGCCGGCATGCGGCCGAGTCTGCTGATCGCCGCCGCGGGCGGCACTCTGTCGGTGCTGTGGCTCCTGACCTCGCCGATCGTGCGGATCCGGTCCCTGGACGCGGCCGAACCCGGGCGCGGCCCCACGCCCGGGCCCGCGGGACGTTGACGGGAACTGGACACGGGCCGAACCCGGGCGCGGCCCCACGCCTGGGCCCGCGGGACGTTGACGGGAACTGGACACGGGCCGAACCCGGGCGCGGCCCCACGCCCGGCCCGGCGGGACGTTGACGGGAGCGCGCCGGGGTATCGAGACTCTTCGGTATGAAAGCCGTGACCGTGCAGGACGGGGTTTTGTCGGTCGCCGAGGTGCCGCTGCCCGCGCCCGGCCCGGGGCAGGTCAGGCTGCGAGTGACACGGGCCGGCATCTGCGGGTCGGATCTGCACGTCCGGGTGCACGCCGGCGCGAGCGCGGACGTCGCCGCCGAAGTCGGTTACCCCGATTTCATGCGGCCGGGGCATCGTGTGGTGATGGGGCACGAGTTCACCGGTGTCGTGGACGAGTACGGGCCAGGCTGCCGGCGCCGCTGGAGACCGGGGCAGGCGCTGGTCGCGCTGCCGTTGATCCGGCACGGCCACGACGTCCACATGATCGGCCTGTCCGAGCACGCTCCGGGCGCCTACGCGGAGTACATGCTGGTCGCCGAGGACACCGCGATGCCGGTGCCGGCCGGGGTCTCCCCCGATCTGGCGGCGCTCACCGAACCGCTCGCGGTCGCCCGCCACGCCGTCGGGCGCGGGCAGATCTCCCGGAGGGACACGGCGGTGGTGATCGGTTGCGGTCCGATCGGGCTGGCGACGATCCTCATGCTCAAGGCCGCGGGGGTACGCCGCATCATCGCCGGCGACTACGCGGAGGGCCGCCGGGAGCTGGCCCGCAGATGCGGCGCGCACCTCGTCGTCGACCCGGCGACCGCCTCGCCGTGGACCGGCCTCGCCAGCTCGATCACCGACGTCTACGGCGCCGGCCTCGACGCCCTGCACCGGCTGCGCGGCGTTCCGGGCCTGCCGTGGTGGCTGGCGGTCCGCGCCGCCCGGAGGCTCGCAACCGCCGGGGTGGTCGTGTTCGAGTGCGTCGGCGTCCCGGGCGTGCTGGAGGACATCGTCACGCACGCGCCGATCCGGTCGCGGGTCGTGGTGGTCGGGGTGTGCATGGAACCGGACACGTTCCGGCCGGCGATGGCCATCAACAAGGAGATCGACCTGCGGTTCTCGTTCTGCTACGACCCCGCCGAGTTCCGCGAGACGCTGCACCTGATCGCCGGCGGCCGGGTCGACCCACGGCCGCTGATCACCGATGTGGTCGGACTGGACGGTGTCGCCGACGCGTTCGACAGGCTCAGCAAGCCCGGCGACCACGCCAAGATCCTCGTCGATCCGGCTCAGGGCTGACCGTGCCCGTCACCCCGCTGCTGGCCGGTGACCCGGACCGCCTCGGCGATCACGTGCTGCTCGGGCGGCTCGGTGCGGGCGGGATGGGCACGGTCTACCTTGGCCGGGCGCCGGACGGGCGGTCGGTGGCGGTCAAGGCGGTCCGCGCGGAGTGGTCGGCGGACCCCAAGTTCCTGGCCCGGTTCCACAGCGAGGTCAAAAGGGCCAGGCAGGTGCCTCCCTTCTGTACGGCCGCGGTCCTGCACGACGATCTGGAGCACGATCCGCCGTACCTCGTCGTCGAATATGTGGACGGGCCGAGCCTCGCCGACGTGGTCCGGGAAAGCGGCCCGCTCACCGCCTCCGAGGTGTACGCGGTGGCCGTCGGCGTGGCCACCGCGCTGGTCGCCATCCACTCCGCCGGAGTCGTGCACCGCGACCTGAAACCGGCGAACGTGCTGCTCGCCGTCGGCCTACCCAAGGTGATCGACTTCGGGATCGCCCGCAGCGCCGAGCTGAGCGCCGAGCTGACCGCCCCCGACCAGGTGATCGGCACGATCGGCTACCTCGCGCCGGAGTGCCTGGACACCGGGGCGCGCGGCCGGATCGGCCCGCCGGCGGACGTGTTCGCGTGGGGTGTGCTGGTCGGCTACGCGGCGACCGGCCACACCCCGTTCGGCGGTGATTCGCCGCTGGCCACGATCGGCCGGATCCTCACCCAGCCACCCGACCTGACCGGGCTGCCGGGGTCGCTGCGGCACCTGGTCGCGGCAGCCCTGGGGAAGGATCCGCAACGCCGGCCGACGGCGAACGAACTGCTGGACACGCTGCTGTCGGCGGGCCGCCCGGACGTGCCCGGCCCCGATATGACGCCCGAGCTGCGCGAGGTGGCGCTGGCCGCACAGGCGAGCGGGCGCCCGGCCCGCCGCTGGACCGGCCGGGCGGTCGCCGCCGCCCTGGCGGTGGGCCTGCTGGCCGGCGCCGGGATCGCTCTGGCCCGCTCGAACGACCGGGTCGAACAGCAGGACCGCGCCCTGGTGCAGCGGGACCTGCTGAACCGGGCGGCGGAGATCCAGGACGCCGATCCGGGTCTGGCGTTGCGGCTGGCGGTGACGGCCGAGGCGATCAGCCCGTCCGAGCGCGGCCGGGCCGCGGTCACCGAGGCCCTGGCCACCGGGTACGACGGCGAGCTGAGCCCCGGTTCGGCGGTCTACACGGCCGAGTACCGGCCGGACGGGGCGATGGTGGCGACCGGCGGCTCCGATCGGATCGATCTGTGGTCGGTGGCCGATCACCGGTTCACCCCGGTGGCGTCGCTGCGGACCGGCCGGGGCGAGACCTCGGACCTGGCGTTCAGCCCCGACGGACGGGTGCTGGCCTCGGCCGGCGGGCGGCTGCACCTGTGGGACGTCGCCGGGGTCACCCGGCTGGCCGAGATCGACGGCGACGGCTGGGACAGCGTGCAGTTCAGCGGCGACGGCGAGCGGCTGCTCACGGTGTCCGACACGATCGGGTTGTGGGACGTCCGGGACCGTACCCGCCCGCGGTCGTTGTGGCGCACGGCCGGCGCCGTGACCAGGGGCGGCGCGCGCCTCAGTCCGGACGGTTCGGTTCTGGCCGGCGTCGCCGAGGGCGAGGTGCTGACGCTGTGGGCGACACCCGCCGACGGGCCGCCGCGGGAACTGGCCCGGATCGGGGACGCGGACGCGGTCATCCACGTGGCGTTCAGCCCGGACGGCAAGCTGCTGGCCGCGGCCACGGTCACCGACGGGGTGCGGATCTACGACCTGAGCGATCCGGCGCGGCCACGCTACCGGGGCTCGTTCGGCCAGGACGAGGGGCCGACGACGACGATGGCGTTCGACCGTGCCGGCGCCACGGTGGCGGTCGGCAGCGGCGAGCGGGCCGTCGCCCTGTGGAGCGTGGCCGACCCGCAGCGGCCGGTCCCGGTGCGGGTGCTGCGCCGCGACGGCGGCTGGATCTCCTCGATCGACTTCACGCCGGACGGCACCCGGCTGCTCACCGCGGGCTGGCAGGGCGCCGCCACCTCGGCCGCGCTGTGGCGGATCACCCCGTTCGCGCCCGGGCGTCTGGCGACGATTCCCGGCCCGGAGGATCGGCAACGGCAGGTGGCGCTCTCCGACGCCGACCTGCTCGCGGTCTCCTCGGCTCAGAAGATCGACTTCTTCGGGGTACGGGACTCCAGCCGTCCCGCCGAGGCCCGCCCGCCACTGCCGGTCGCCGCGCCGGCCCGGCTGCGTCTGGGCGGTGCGAAGGCCTACATGTTCGCGGCGGGCACGATCACCGATCTGTCCACGGCCGAGCCCCGTACCGTGCTCGACCTCGACGGCCCGGTCCTCGACGTCGACGCGGAGCGAGGCCGGGCCGCCGTTCTCGACCGGGGGACGCGGGTGCTGATCTACCAGCTCGGCGCCGGCGCCGAGATCCTCGCCGCGATCCCGGCCTCACCCGCCTCGATCGCGGCCTTCGACCCGGGCACCGGAAACCTGGTGATCGCCCAGGACAACGGTGGCACCGAATCCGCCCTGACCACCTGGGACCTGACCGATCCGACCAGCCCGGCCCGGGCCGCCACGCTGGGCGGGCGGGGCGGGTTCCAGCGGGTCGCCGCGCACGCCGGAACGGTCGTGGCGGCCCACCGCGACGTGTTCACCTGGACTCTGCGCAACGGAGTCCCGGCCATGCGGACCGCCCCGCGCCCACGCATCCCGGGCAACGATGCCGGTTCGCTGGCGCTGACCACCGACCGCGCACTGCTGGCGCTGTCCTCGCCGGCCGGCACCGAGCTGTGGCGCCTGCCGGAGGAGTCCGACCCGATCCTCTTGACGGTTCTGCCGGGCACGCACACCAGCTCCACGTTCAGTCCGGACCGGCCGCTGCTCGTCACCGCCGACGAGTACGGCACCCACCTCTGGGACATCGGCGGGCTGCGCGAAGCGGTACGCGACCCCCGGGCCGCGGCGTGCCGGCGCACCACCGGGCTCACCGAGCCGGAATGGGCGGCCCACGCGTCCACACTGCCGTTCGAGGCGTCCTGCCCTTGATCGCGGGCGTCGTCCCGGCCCTGATCGGGGGCTCGTGGGACCGCCGGAGCGACACAGCCGGTGACCACCGGATTCGCCCCGGCGGTCGCGGGGAGCGCCGGCGTGGCAGCCACCTCGCGGGTCGCACAGCCACGGTTCGGGTAGCCGTACCGATGATGGCCTGCATTGCCGTTGATCTTCGGAAGAGCCGTCGCCGCCCGCGTCACACCGTGGCGTAGACGGGGAGCGTCTCGTATCGCTGGACCGCCGGGTTGGTCAGGAAGAGCCGTTCGGCGATGCGGCGGTACCCGTCGAAGTCGGCGGTCCGGATCACCACGGCGAAGTCCCACTGGCCGGCGACGTGATAGCAGGTGACGACCGCCGGTTCGGCGCGGATCTGCCCGGTGAACGCCGCGAAGTGGTGGCTCTCGTCGGAGACCAGGCAGACGAGTGCGAGCGTGGTCATGGCCTGGCCGATCGCGCGCGGGTCGAGGACGGCGATCTCGGCGCGGATCACCCCGGACGCCCGCAGCCTGGTGAGGCGGCGCTGGACGGCGCTCGGTGACAGGCCGACGAGGTCGCCGAGCTCCCGCAGGGGGCGGCTGGCGTCGACGCTGACGAGTTCGAGCAGCCGGCGGTCCAGATCGTCCAGTTCGGGCACGCAAAAACGTTGCGTCAGCGGGCAAGAATTGTCAATCGCAGCCCGGGTCGTCCCGTTTAGCCTGGTCTCATGTTGGACGACATCGATATCGCCGCCCTGTCCGCGCGCCCCGGAGTGAAGTGGGCCCGGGCCCGGGCCGGCGGGGCGATCCCGGCGTGGATCGCCGACATGGACTTCCCGGCCCCGGAGCCGGTGCGCGCGGCCTTGAGCCGGGCCGCCGAAGCCGATCTCGGTTATCCCGTGTGGGAGGAGGATCCGCTCGCCAATCCGCTGATCGACGCCTACGTCGAGCGCACCTCCGCGAAGTACGGCCATCGCCCCGATCCGGCCGGCATCCGATTCTTCACCGAGATGATCCAGGCGTTGCAGGCGATCCTGCACCTGACGACCGCGCCGGGCGACGCGGTGGCGATGCACACGCCGGGGTATCCGCCGTTCCTGGAGACGATCGCGCAGATGGGGCGGCGCCTCGTGCCGATCCCGATGATCGACACCGGCTCGGGGTGGACGTTCGATCCCGCGCCGGTGGCATCCTGCCGGGTGCTGATCCTGGTCAATCCACAGAACCCGACCGGCCGGGTCTTCACCCGCGACGAGTTGTCGGAGATCGCCGCGCTCGCCGAGAAGCACGACGTGCTGGTGATCGCGGACGAGATCCACGCGGAACTGATCTACGAGCCGCACCGGCACATCACGTTCGCGAGCCTGGCCCCGGGGCGGACGGTCACGCTGGCGTCGGCGAGCAAGGCGTTCAATCTGGCCGGGTTGCGCTGCGCGATCGCGGACGTGGCGGTGCCGTCGGTGCGCAAGGCTCTCGACACGCTGCCGCCGCTGATGCTGGGTCAGCCCGGCACTCTCGGGATCGTCGGCACGCTGGCCGCCTGGGAGCACGGCGAGCCCTGGCTGGCGGAGGTCCGTGGCCTGCTGGACCGCAACCGGCGCCTGGTCGCGGAGGCCCTGCCCGGGCACCACCGTCCCGAGGCGACCTATCTCGCCTGGCTCGACCTGCGGGAGCTCGGGCCGGACCCGGCCGCGCGGATCCTCGCCGAGACTCAGGTGATGCTCAGCCCGGGCCCGCAGTACGGCCCCGGCGGCGAGGGGTACGCCCGCCTGAACTTCGGAACGTCCCGCCCGGTGCTGGAGGAGATCCTGCGACGATTGGGCACGTATAGACTGCGGTCGTGATCCTCCGCATGATCGAGGCGGACCGGACGCTCAAGATCCAGAAGGGTACATTGACCTGACGCATCTATCACTATGCGTGGAAAATTCCGGACAAGACGTGCCGATCGTCCGTCCATTTGGGACACTGCCGGACATGCCAGCGACGGATCATCGTCTGGTCGTCGACATCGCCGCATGGTGGATCACCGCGGTGTACGAGTGCGGGGGCACCGTCCAGCCCGTGCTCTTCGACGGACGGGCCCGGGCCCCCAGTGGGGTCTTCCACCACTCCGGCGACTACACCGCCGGGGCCGGCGCCCTCGCCGAGGGCCTGGCACACCCCGAGTCCTACCGTCCCGACCCGATGACCCTGCTCCGCCACGGCGGCCCGGCCGCCGCCATCGCGGCGGTCCTCAGTCACGTCGCCGAACACACCGGACGACCGTCGGCGCTGACCGTCGTCACCGCCCAGACCTGGGATCCACCCGCCCGGGACCGGCTCGAACAGGCCGCCTCGCTCGCCGGGATGCCCCACCCGGCCGTGGTGACCACGGCCGCGGCAGCCGCCTCCCTCACCGGCGCCGCCATCGTGCTCGTGTGCGTGGCCGGCTCCGCATGGCCGGAACTCACCCTGGTCGACACCCGCGACGGGCATCGCCATCTGGCGACGGCCGCCGTCCGGGCCGGCGGCGCACCCGCGATCGACGAGGCGCTGATGCGGGTGGCCGCGGCCCGGGCCGGCGCCGACGCCGACCCCGACGACTGGCGGGTGAGCCGCGAGATCGACCGGGCCCGCGCCGCCCTCGTCGTGCAACCCCGCGCGGCGATGCTGCTGCCCGAACCGCATCAGGCGGTCGTCGTGACCCGCGACGACCTGGCCGCGGCGACCGCCGTGCACCTGGACCGTCTCGCCGACACCGTCAAACAGTTGCTGGCCGACGCGGAGATCGATCCAGGCAGCGTCGGCGCGGCGGTCCTAGTCGGCGAGAACGCGCAAGTCGGCGCCGCCCTCACGGATGCCGGGCTGCCTCCGGCCGTCACCGTCCGCAACCCGCACGCCCTGGTCCGTGGCGCGGTCACCAGCCGGCCGCCGGGTCGTTTCCCCTGGCTGCCGTGGCGCCGCCGTTGAAGCCCCGCCGAACGTCGATCCGAAGTCCTACTGGAAGACGATGGTGTGGTTGCCGTCGCGGATGACGCGGTCCTCGGCGTGCCAGAGGACCGCGCGCGACAGCACCGCCCGCTCCACGTCGGCGCCCTGACGCTGCAACTCGGCGACGGTGTGGGCGTGGTTGACCCGCACCACGTCCTGCTCGATGATCGGGCCCTCGTCCAGGTCCTCGGTGACGTAGTGGGCGGTCGCCCCGACCAGCTTCACACCACGCTGCTTGGCCTTCGCGTACGGCCCCGCGCCGATGAACGCCGGCAGGAAACTGTGGTGGATGTTGATGATCGGCACGCCGACACGCTCGATGAAGTCGCCGGACAGGATCTGCATGTAGCGGGCGAGCACGATGAAGTCGACGTTTCCGGTGAGCAGCCGCAGGTGCTGGGCCTCGGCGGCCGACTTGTCCGGTCCGCTGGACGGCACGTGGAAGAACGGGATCCCGAACGAGCGCACCTCGCCGGCGGTGTCCGCGTGGTTCGAGATCACCATGCTGATGTTGATCGGCAGTTCGCCCCGCCGGTGCCGCCACAGCAGGTCGAGCAGGCAGTGGTCGGCCTTCGACGCGAAGATCGCCACCCGCTTCGGCGCCGACAGGTCGCGGAGCGTGTACTCCAGCTCGAACCCGTTCGCCAGCTCCCGCCGCAGATCCGCCTCGATCTCCGGGAGCGCGGCCTTCAGATCGGCCCGACCGAAGACCGTGCGCTGGAAGAACGCCCCGCCCTGCGGGTTGTCGGAGTACTGGTCCAGCGACACGATGTTCGCCCCGTGCCGCCCGAGCACGGTGCTGATGGCGGCCACGATCCCGGTCCGGTCCCGGCCGTGGACGATGAGCACGGCCTGATCGCCAGAGCTCGGCTGCGTCACGCGCGGCGCGGGGGCGTGTTGGGTCAGGGTCACGACAGGGCGTCCTTCCGAAGGTCTGCTGCGGGCCACCGAAGTCTAGAAACGTAACCTGATCTTGCCGACCGCCAGCCCGTCCGGCCACCGCACGAGGCAAGCGTCACCCCAAGAAGACCTTGCTCTGGTACGGCGAGGCCGCCCCCGGCATCGATCCCCGCCCCTCGCCTACCGCGCGAGGCCCGGCCCACTCCCGGCCGCGGCGCGCCCACCGGGCTGCTGCCCACCCACCGGCACCCCGCCCCGCCGTACCCCAGCCACCCCACCACCCCGCCACAGCACGCTCGGGCGACGGCCGGCCAGCATTACCCCGACCCGGCCGGGGGAACTGTGAGACAGAGCCGTTTTCTTGACAGCCCCCAGGGCGACGTCGCGGAGTTTGCGGTTGGTGTCCTGTGCCAACTTGGTAAGGATGGCGAAGGCCTCGGCCGCGGTGCAGTGACGCGCGCCCATGATGATGCCCTTGGCCTGCTCGATGACGGCCCGGTTCTCCATCGCCTACCGCATGTGCGCGGCCAGCGTGGCCTGCGTCTCGTACAGGTGGGCATTGGCCGGGGCGACGGCGGCGAAACCGGCGCACGTCTGGGCGAGAGTGATCGCGTCGTCGTCGAAGGCGTGGGTTTCGGTGGCGTAGACGCTCAGCGCGCCGGCGACCTTCTCGTGCACCGGCAGGCCGATCGGCAGAGAGCTGTGCGCGCCGGCGCCGGGGATGGCGCGCTTCGCCAGTTGCGCGATCTTGTCCATCAGCGAGTTGATGTCGACATCAGCGAGTCGGATACGGCCGAGCTCGGCGAACGCCTCGTTCGGATCCATCGGTTCAGCGAGCGTCACAGGAAGCGGCAGCGCTTGGTATTCGCTCGCCGGGAGCGTAAATGGGCCATTCGTTGATAGTTGGCAGGCCGAACCTGGTGCAGAGTGCTTGCAACGGATTGCTGTGTACAGCCACGTTCCACTCCCGGGCTGTGTGATCCTCGCTGGTGGTGGCGAGCAGCGTGCCGTCGGGACTGAATGCCACCTCTGACACGGGCTCGGTGTGGCCGGTGAGCGGGTTGCCGACCGGCTGGCCGGTGGCCGGGTCCCAGAGCCGGGCTGTCTGATCCTCGCTGGTGGTGGCGAGTAGCTTGCCGTCCGGGCTGAACGCCACTCCCCTGAGAGCGCCGGTGTGGCCGGTGAGCGGGTTGCCGACCGGCTGGCCGGTGGCCGGGTCCCACAGCCGCACCGTGGCGTCATGGCTGGTGGTGGCGAGTAGCTTGCCATCCGGGCTGAACGCCACCCCCGACACGAACGCGGTGTGGCCGGTGAGCGGGTTGCCGACTGGCCGGCCGGTGACGGGGTCCCACAACCGGACGGTTGCATCCCAGCTGGGGGTGGCGAGTAGCTTGCCATCCGGGCTGAACGCGACCTCTGACACGGGCTCGGTGTGGCCGGTGAGCGGGTTGCCGACTGGCTGGCCGGTGGCCGGGTCCCAGAGCCGGGCTGTGTGATCCTCGCTGGTGGTGGCGAGTAGCTTGCCGTCCGGGCTGAACGCCACCCCCGACACGGACTCGGTGTGGCCGGTGAGTGGGCCGCCGGCCGGCTGACCGGTGGCGGCGTTCCACAGTCGCACCGTAGCGTCATCGCTGGTGGTGGCAAGTAGCTTGCCATCCGGGCTGAACGCCACGTCTCGCAGAGCGCCGGCGTGGCCGGTAAGGGGATCGCCGACTGGCTGACCGGTGGCCGGGTCCCAGAGCCGGGCTGTGTGATCCTCGCTGGTGCTGGCGAGCAGCTTGCCATCCGGGCTGAACGCCACCCCCCACACAGGAGCGGCATGGCCGGTAAGGGGACCGCCGACCGACCGGCCGGTGGCCGGGTCCCACAACCGGACGGTTGCATCCCAGCTGGTGGTGGCGAGTAGCTTGCCGTCCGGGCTGAACGCCACCCCCGACACGGACTCGGTGTGGCCGGTGAGTGGGCCGCCGGCCGGCTGACCGGTGGCGGCGTTCCACAGTCGCACCGTAGCGTCATCGCTGGTGGTGGCAAGTAGCTTGCCATCCGGGCTGAACGCCACGTCTCGCAAAGCGCCGGCGTGGCCGGTAAGGGGATCGCCGACCGGTCGGCCGGTGGCAGGGTCCCACAGTCGCACCGTAGCGTCATCGCTGGTGGTAGCGAGGAGCTTGCCATCGGGACTGAACGCCACCCCCCACACGGGAGCGGTGTGGCCGGTGAGCGGGCTGCCGACCGGCCGACCGGTGACCGGGTCCCACAGCCGCACCGTAGCGTCATCGCTGGTGGTAGCGAGGAGCTTGCCGTCCGGACTGAACGCCACGCTCATCACGGCGCCAGTGTGGCCGGTGAGCGGGCTGCCGACCGGCCGACCGGTAGCCGGGTCCCACAGCCGCACCGTAGCGTCATCGCTCGTGCTGGCGAGGAGCTTGCCGTCCGGACTGAACGCCACGCTCATCACGGCGCCAGTGTGGCCGGTGAGCGGGCTGCCGACCGGCTGACCGGTAGCCGGGTCCCAGAGCCGGGCTGTCTGATCCTCGCTGGTGCTGGCGAGCCTTTTGCCGTCCGGGCTGAACGCCACCCCCCACAGGGCGCCAGTGTGGCCCATGAGTGTTCCGCGTTGCTGGGTGAGCAGCGCGGTCATGTTGTCGCGTGCCTCGTTGGTCGGGGCGACGAGCCATGCTGCGGCGGCGAAACGCCGAGCGGTGATCGGCTGCGTGAGACTGAGGTTCTGGCTTTGGGCAGTGAGCTGGCGCGACAGGGCGATGTCGTGCTGGCGTTGTGCTCGCGACGCCTGCACCCAGGCGGTGACGGCCAGACCGCTGACCACAACGACGACGGCCAGTAGGCCGGCAAGTAGCGCACGTCGGCGGTGGCGGCGGGCCGTCCGGGCCCGGCGCTGCAGGGCCAGGCTGCGGTCGAGGAAGTCCCGCTCGCGGCCGGTGACCGCGTCGGGGTGCTCGGCCCACCAGTCAGCCGCGCGGGCAAGGCGGGTGCCCCGATACAGGGCGCTATCGTCACGGCCGAGCGCCTCCCAGTCCGCGGCGGCGTGAGTGAGCATCCGGTGCAGCCGCAGGCCGTCCTGGTCGTCGTCGACCCAGCCGCGTAGCCGCGGCCAGGCCTGCACCAGTGCCTCGTGGCTGATCTCCACAGTGTCCCGGGTAACGGTCAGTAGCCGGGCGGTGACCAACCGGTCGATCACCGTCGCGACGTCGGGGTCGTCGTCGAACTCCGTGCGGGTCACCCGGCGCCGGGTAACCAGGGCGTCGTCGCCGATGTCCACCAGCCGCAGCAGGACCCGCCGGATGGTGCGCTGCCGCGCAGGCCCCAGCACGCTGTAGATGGCGTCGGCACTGTGCGCGATGGCGCCGTCCAGCCCGCCGGCCGCTTCATAACCGGCCAGGGTGATCGTATGGCCGCGCCGACGGTGCCACGCCTGCACCATGGCGTGCGAGGCCAGCGGCAACACGCCGGGCCGGTCCGCCAGCTGCGCCACCACGGTGGACACCAACGTGCCCTCCACCCGCAAACCGGCCCGCTCGGCTGGCTTGACCAGCGCATCGCGCAACTCCGCCGGGCTCATCGGCCCGACCAGCGTCTGCGCGTCCCGCAACGCGCCCACCAGTTCCGGATACTGCGCACACCGCGCGTAGAAGTCGGCCCGCACCCCCAGCACCACCCGCACGCGGCTGTCCTCTGCCTGCGCCGCGTCCAGCAACGCGGCGAAGAACGCTCTGCGCCGCACGTCATCACCGCACTGGGTGAAGGATTCCTCGAACTGATCCACCACCAGCAGTAGCTCCACCTCGTCCGGCTCACCGGCCAACGCCTTGCCGACGGCGGTGTCCAACGCGCCGGGATCTCGCATCAGCTCCGTCACCAGGTCGGCCACGGGGACGGTCAGCGAGGTGGCGACCGCGCGAACCAGTCCGGTCAGCGGGTCGGCCCCCGGAGCCATCAACGCCACCGGCCACCCGCAATCCGAGGACAAGCCATCGCGGGCTATCCGGGGCAGCAGCCCGGCACGCAGCACCGACGACTTGCCACTGCCGGAGGGACCGAACACCGCCAGCACCCGCCGCGAGGCCAAACTGTCGAGCAACTCGTTCACCAGCCGCTCCCGGCCGAAGAACCAGAGCTCATCGTCGGGCTGGTAGGCGGCCAGGCCGCGGTACGGCGGCTCGGTACCGGCCCCGGCCGTCTCGCCGTCGCCGAGTTCCGCGGCGGCGGCCCGCCACCGCTGTTCCCACGCCGCCCGATCACCACCGCACGCCTCAACATAGGCCAACGTCACCGCGAGGCTAGGCAACTGGTGCCCGGCGGCCGCGACCGACAACGTGGTGACCGAATAATGCGCCCGCCGCGCCAATTCCCGGTAGCCCGGCCGGCCCGCGCTCTCCCGCAATTCCCGCAACCCGGCCGCGAACCGCTGAACCGGACCACCAGACGGATCCAACGGCCCTTCACGCCGCGGCATCCCTGCCCCCTCCCGCGCCGGCCACACACCGCATCACGCCTCGACAAGATAACCGAACATCAATGTCCGACACGCCGGCACGGTCACCCAACGGCGGCCTCCAAGCGCGGATTGCAACGATGGACGTCGATGCTGCCGCAACGCCGAGCTGTCAGGCAACTGCCAGCAATCGGCGGCCGCACAGCCGTGCCCGCGCCCGCGCCCGATGCGACGGTAAGGAAACGAAATCCCAGCTCAGTGGCGTGCGCCGACGGCGAGTTTGTTCCGCGTTGTTTGTTCGGTCCGCCGCGCAGGGCCGAACAACTTCACGGCGCGTCCATTCTGGTCGAGCACCGCTTCACCCCAGCAGGGCCATGGTCGGACGACCGCGTTACACCGCCCTGGCCGTCAAGGACAGGGTGAGGCGTAAAGGGGTCAGCGGACCCCACCCAACCCTCCGAGTTGAGGAGCACGTCATGCACAGCAGGATCGCAATCCGTGTCGCCGCCGCCGTAGGAGCGACGGCGGCGATACTCATCCCCCAAGCCTCCGCCGCCCAGGCCGCCCAGGTGGAGAGCGCGACCGCAGTGGCCGCGGTGACAACTGCGCCTTACGCAGCTTCGCCGGCTCCGACCTGCATCAAGAAGACACCCGGCAAGACCGGTGGGACCCCGAATGGAGCGAAAGTAACGCTCACCAATACTTGTGGTTCCGCCAAGCGGCTGAAGGTTGTTTGGACGCATGCGCGCGACTCGGATTGCTTCACCCTGAACAACGGGGCCACTAAGGTCAGGTCATCTCCGGTCGCGCTGCCGTTCTCCCACTACGACAAGACGGTTACCTGCTAAGGCGTGTTCAACGGCGGAAATCTGATCGAAGCCGCGCCGTGACGGTAATCGACAGCTGCGGGAACCCCCCGTAGTCACTTCTGCGACACAGCAAGAACCAATGATAAAACCGACGGCAGCGCTGCTCAGGACCAGTACCGCACGGCGGCAATGTCGCTTGCATGGTTAGCCCGTTGACCAGCGCTGTCGTTGGTTTTGGTTCGGAATCTAACGGCACCCTTGACGAGGTGCCGGCGGGCCTGCTCGGCGACGGCCTCGCGCAAATCCGGACACTCGCGGCCGGCGAGACTCCCCAACGTGACGGGCCCGGCCGAGCCCGTCACCCGCTGCACAAATACATCAACCAGGGCCGGGTCGAAGCCGATCGTCCCGCGGTCTCGCCCCGCCGCCTAACCGGCTACCTGTTGACCCATCCCGATCACCGCAGCCAGCGGCAACAGGACACGTTCGAATCCTTCACCACCGCCTGCCCCGAGATGACGGCTCTCACCGGCCTCGTGCACTCCTTCGCCGCCCTGCTCAAACCTGTCAGCAGCAACGCCGACCGGCTCACCGAATGGATCAACGCTGCCCGCCAGGAAGGCCTTCCGCACCTGCCCGCCCTCACCCGCGGACTCGACCGAGACCGTGACGCCGTTGACGCCGCCGTCACGCTGCCCCACCACAACGGAACGGCCGAAGGCGTCAACACCAAAAACCAAGCTGCCCAAACGCCAAACGTATGGAAGAGCAGGTTTCGCACTGCTCCGCCACCGCGTTCTGCTCGGCTGACACCTCACTCACCGTCACCACCGAAAGTGAGACAGAGCCGTTATCTTGACAGGCCCCCTTGACAGGCCCCCCGGCCGTAGCTGGGACACGCGATCAGCCCGCCATGGCACCTGTGGGCTACGGCTGGGCGGGGCGTTGCTTGTCTGGGGTGCCGCTGGTCGGCCGGCAGCGTGGGGGTCGCGGGCACTCAGCGGGCGCTGTGGCCGCCGTGTGCTCCGGGGGCGGCTGGCGCAGTGGTCGGGCGGGTGCCGTTTCAGGCGGGGAGGTAGCCGTTGGCCTTGGCGACCACGTCGTGGATGGCCTTGCGGGGGTCGGCGCCGAGGCTGGAGATGGCGACCATGGCGGTGAAGACGACGTCGGCGAGTTCCCCGACCACGTCGTCGGTCGTGTGGGTGACACCTTTGCGCGGGTTCTGCCCGAGCAGCCCGATCCAGGCCTGAGCAGCCTCGCCCGCCTCCTCAGTGATCTTCATGATGCGGCAGGTGAGTTCCAGCGGGTCGGTGCCGTTGCGGTCGTCGAGGAACTCCTTCCAGCGGCGGGCGGCGTCCCAGATCATGTCGTCCATGGTCGTCCTGTCGTAGGTCGGTGCGTCTCGTAGAGTGTCCGGGTGCCACGGTCAGGTTCCTCATCCGCGGGTCGGTCTTCGGCGGCAGAGCCCAGGGCGCCCATCGTGCCCGAGGTGTTGCCGGCGGCGGGGCCCGGCCTCGAGTCCGACGAGTTCTACGAGAAGGTGGCCTTCGGCGAGGCTGACACCGACGCTGATCTGATCGGCGCGTTCGCGCAGTCGGTGGAGTTCGGGCAGTGCCGGTTCCGGGCGGCGCGGCTGGCGGGGGCGGTGCTGTACAAGGTTCGGTTCACCGACTGTGTCGTCGAGCGGTCGGACTGGTCGAATCTGCGTGGTGAGAACGGCGCTCTCGAACGGGTGACGGTGTCCGGGACCCGGATGACGGGGCTGGCGTTCAGCGGTGGCCTCCTCAAGGACGTCGCGGTCGCGGACAGCAGGCTGGATCTGACGAACTGGCGGTCGGCCCGGTTCGATGTCGTCTCCTTCACCGGGTGCAATCTGTCGGGCGCGGATTTCACGAACGCGGATCTGCGTGGGGCGCGGTTCACCGACTGCGATCTGACCGGTGCGCAGTTCAGCGGGGCGAGCATGCGGGGGACCCGGTTCCAGCGGTGCGAGCTGGCCGGTGTCGGCGGGATCACCAGTTGGGCGGGCGCGATCGTGCACCCGGACGACCTGATCGGGTTGTCCTACGCGCTGGCCGGTGCGCTGGGCATCGTCGTCAGAGAAAGCTGACGCCCCCGACAGCCGACGCCTGCGACAGCCGACGCCTCCGACAGCCGACACCATCGATAACCGGCACCATCGACAACCGCCGCAGGCAGGAGCGGGTCAGGTCAGGCCCGCCTCGCGGGCCAGAATCGCCGCCTGGACCCGGGACGTGCAGCCCAGCTTGGCGAGGACGCGGGATACGTGGGTCTTCGCCGTCGCCTCGGTGATCGCGAGCGTGGCGGCGAGGTCGGCATTGGAGAGGCCACGGCCCAGGCCGGTCAGCACGTCGCGTTCGCGGACGGTCAGGTCGTTCAGCGCCGGTGGCAGCGGCTTCTCGTGCCGTGCCGGCGACGTGGCGACGAATGCGGTGAGCAGACGCCGGGTCACCTCGGGTGCGAGGATGCCGTCTCCGGCGGCGACCCGGCGGACCGCCTCGACCAGCGCGGAGGGCTCGACCGACTTGAGCAGGAAGCCCGCCGCCCCGGCCCGGAGGGCGCCGAACAGATAGTCGTCGAGGTCGAACGTGGTCAGGATCAGCACGTCGGCGAACCCGGCCGAGGTGATCTCGCGGGTCGCCTGGATGCCGTCGGTGCCGGGCATCCGGATGTCCATCAGCACCACGTCGGGCCGCAGAGCCGAGGCCTGCCGGACCGCGATGGCGCCGTCGGCGGCCTCCCCCACCACGACGATGTCGGGCGCCTGCTCCAGCATGAGCCGCATGCCGGCACGGATGGCGGCGTGGTCATCGGCGAGCAACACCCTGATCGGCTCGGTCACACAGCACTCCAAACAATCACGCGACGCCCGAAATAGTCACACGGCACCCCACACAGTCACGCGGCGCCCCGATGCAGTCGCGGCGCTGGCGAGCAATCAAGCGGCGCTCCCCATGAGCATGTAGCCACTGCAGAGAACTCCAGACGGTCATGCCGCGTGCACCGGCAGGCTGGCGTGGACCTTCCAGAGGTCGCCGTCGCGGGCGGCGGTGAGTTCGCCGCCGAGCAGGGCGGCCCGCTCACGGATCGACCACAGGCCGGTGCCGGCGCTGAGCGCTCGGTGGTCGAGGCCGCCGGAGCCGGTCAGCGTGTTGGTGACGGTGACCGCGACCCGGTCGCCGGCCGGCCGCACGTCGACCCGCACCTCGGACCCGGGGGCGTGTTTGCCCGCGTTGGTCAGCGCCTCGCGAACGATGCCGTAGACGGTGTGCTCCACCACGACCGGGATGCCGGGAATGTCGCGGACCCGCACGTCGACCCGCAGCCCGCCGGCGGTGGCGGCGGCGGCCAGGTCGGGCAGGCGGTCGAGGCCGCCGGGCAGGGTGGGGTCCTTCGGGCCGGTGTCGTCGGCGCGCAGCAGCAGGATCATCGACCGCATCTCCTCCAGGGCGGCGAGGCTGCTGGTCCGGACGGCCTGGAGGGCGGCCCGGTCACGGTCGTTGTCGGGTGGCATGGCCAGCGCGGCGCCGGAGTGCATGGCGGTGGTCGCCAGATGGGCGGCGATGACGTCGTGCAGGTCACGGGCCATGGTGGCGCGTTCGGCGAGCACCGCTTCCCGGGCGGCGCGTTCGGCGTCGAGGACACCGAGCCGGTGCTGCTGGCGAAGGTTGGCGGCCCACCACAGGGGCACGAACAGCAGCGAGGTCATCTGCAGGCAGATGACGACGGCGACGGCGACGCGTGACTTCTCGGCGGCCAGTCCGCCGACGACGCTGGCCGTACCGATCAGGACGAAGACCGCCGTGGTGACCGCGGTCCGGGCGCGCGCGGAGGCGAACCGGCCGGCCGAGAAGAGCAGGTCGAACAGCACCAGGATGAAGGCGATGCTGCCGCCGAGCGCGAGGTCGGCGGCGAAGGCGGCGGTTCCGGCGCCGAGCGCCGCCATCGGATGACGGCGCCGGCCGAGCATGGCGAGGCAGCCGGCGGCGAGGAGCAGCGAGTGCCAGCCATCGGGCAGGCCGGGGAACAGGTCCGGAAGGGACCAGACGTCGGTGAGGCCGACGAGATTGAGCAGAACCCCGGCGCCGAACGTGCCGCCGGCGTTGGCGAGGTCCTGGAAGCGGGTGCTGGTCCGCCATCGCTCCCGCACGTTCACGTGGCCATCCCATCATGTCGATCATCACGACGGCGTCCACCGAAAGTGGTACGCCCGCGACCGCCGCACATCTTTCGGCCGACGCGCGGCAGGGGCACTTTCGGCCATGGTGACGGCATGGACGTCGCTCTTCTCGCTTCGCTCGCTGTGCTCGCGCTCATCGACTCCACCAGTTTCGGCACTCTGCTCATTCCGATCTGGCTGCTGATCCATCCGGGTCCGGTGCGTCCCGGTCGCCTTCTCATTTTTCTGGGTACGGTCTCCGCGTTCTATTTCGCCGTCGGTATGGCTGTCGCGCTCGGGGCCGGCGCCTTCCTCCCGGAGATCACGGCCTTTCTGGACACCCGTACCGCGCAGTGGGCGCAGTTGATCCTGGGGGTTGCCCTGTTCTTCTGGAGTTTCCGGATGGGCCGCAAGAGCAAGCCGGCCGAGGAGGGCCGCCTGCTCCGGTGGCGGCGGCGGGCGCTGGCCGACGAGGGTGGAGCGGGGTCGCTGGCCGGGCTGGCCCTGGCTGCCGCGGCTCTGGAGGTGACCACGATGCTGCCCTATCTCGCGGCGATCGGCCTGATCACCACGGCGGAGTTGCCGCTGGCCACGGTGACGGTGACCATGGCCGGGTACTGCCTGCTGATGATCGCTCCGGCGCTGGTGCTGCTGGCGGCGCGCCTGGCGGCGGGCAAGCGGCTGGTGCCGGCGCTGACCCGGATCAGCGAGTGGATGACCAACAGCGAGACCCTGGCCTGGGTCGTCGGCATCGTCGGTTTCCTGCTGGCCCGCGACGCCGCGGCGAGACTGGCCCTGATCGGCGGCTGACGCGAGAGCGGAGGCGCGGGCTGAGGTACCGGCTGAGGCGCGGAACAAGGCGCGGGCTGAGCGGCCGGCACGGCGGAGACCGTGCCGGCCGCTCCGGTCAGCGCGCGGCGGCGATGTTCTCGGCGGTGCGCGACGCCAGCGCCATGATGGTGATCATCGGGTTGGTGCCGGACGGGGTCGGGAACGCCGACGCGTCGCCGATCCACACGCCGGGTGTGTCGTGCAGTTCGCCGCGCGGGTCGGCGACGCTGGTGGCCGGGTCGGCGCCCATCCGGCAGCTCCCCATCTGGTGTGCGGAGAACAGGGTCATGCCGCCGGCCCGCAGCGGCACCCGCTGGGCGGCCGCGATGTAGGCGTCCAGGTCGTCGCCCTCGCTCCAGCCGCCGAGGCCGTGGGCGAGCACCCTGATCTTGCGGGCGCCGGCCGCGTGGTGCAGCCGGATCTCCGCGGCCAGGGCGCGGTGGGTGTTGCGGATGTCGAGTTCGTCGTCGAGCGAGTACCAGGCGACCGTGTCACCGGCCGCGCCGAGGGTGACCCGGCCGTGCCCACGGTCGCGGATCAGGCCGATGAACGATCCGTTGTCGCGGTAATCGGCCATCGCCTGCTTGTGTTCGGCGGCGGTGGTGAACGGCAGCGCGGACGCGCCGAGCGCGGTGGTGTACTGCACGCTCTCCATCAGGAAGCCGTGACCGTCCTCGACGTCGGCGAACTCGTTGACCAGGCCGGCCTGCGGCGGGCCCCACCAGGCCCGCATGTCGGAGCCGTAGTCGCCCATGGTGACGGTGCACGGGTGCAGTCGCAGGTACCGCCCGGCCGCGGGGCCGCCCAGGCCGGACCGCAGCAGCACACCCGGGGACTCCAGCGCGCCGGCGGCGACCACGACGACCGGGGCGCGGACCGTCACGGTCGCCGACGACGTGCCGTCCTCGCTGGTCCAGTGGCCCCGCACGCCGGCGGCGCGGCCCTGCTCGACCAGGATGCGGTCGGCGCGGCAGCCGTCGACGACGCGGGCGTCGTGGTCGGCGACCGCGGATTCCAGGTAGACCTTGACCGTGGAGCGTTTCGCGCCGGACCGGTCGCCGAAACCGAGGTGCCCGGCGATCGCGGCGTCGTGGCGTTTCTCGTCCCAGTTGCGGTGCACGGTGGCGAAGGACCAGCCCAGGGCCTCCGCGCCGCGGAACATCGCCTCGTGGACGCGGTTGAGTTCGGAGCACTGATCGGTGACCGACAGCTCCCGCCAGACGGCGTCGAGGTGACGGTCGAAGGCGGCGGTGGCGAGGTCGGTGAGGCCGTGCTCGGTGGCCCACTCCCGTCGTACCCCGTCTCTGGTCCTGAGGCAGTTGGTCCAATTGATCACCGTGCCGCCGCCGAGGCCCGCGCCGGCCATCAGCGTCAGGTTGAGGTCGCCGGTCGGGGTGGGGCCGCCACGCCAGTAGGAGGACCGGTAGGCGGCGAGTTCGAGCTGGTGGAAGTCGGCCTCGGTGCGGTAGCGGCCGGCTTCCAGGACCACGACGCGGGCGCCGGTGGCGGCGAGCCGGCCGGCGATCAGGCCGCCGCCCGCGCCGGAGCCGATCACCACGACGTCGGCTTCCAGGTCGAGGTCTCCGTGTGGCCGCAGCGGGGTGATCGGGCGTTCGCCGGCCGGCACGTCGACGGGGACCGGGCCCGGATAGCCCAACCGGTCCCAGTTCGGGTTGCGGCCGGACGCGTCGGTGATCCCGTAGGTCATCAGCAGAACCATGCTGGTCAGCGTGGCGGTCTCGGGGATGGCCCGGAGCATCTGCTCGCGCGCCGCCTGCGGCGAGGTGAGGAAGCCGTGCTCGGCGAGGGCGTCGAAGAGGCCGGCGACCGCCTGCCGCTGTTCAGCCGGCAGACCCGCGAGCAGAGCGAGCACCCCCTGGTCAGCGCCGGTGTCGGTGGCGCGGCGGGCCCAGAACCCGTCGCTGTCGCCGGGGTGGTCGATGGGAGGGACGACGGTGTCGCAGAAGAGGCGCAACACCTGCGTCTGGTCCGGAGTGAGGATGTCAGTCACTGAGCGGTCCTCCTGCTTCGGTGGAGAAGTGACCTCAATGTACGACCGTAAATGCGCTGCTAAGGGATCATGGGACGATCAAGATCTGTACGTTCGTCAAGGAGGCTACGGTGACCGAGGACCTGTCCGTCGTGCTCGAAGAGGGTGTCGCGCTGCTGGAGATGCGGCGGCCACCGGCCAACCACTTCGACGAGGCACTGATCGGGCAGATCGTCGACGTCGCGAGCGGCCTGGACCACGATCCGGCCTGCCGGGTGATCATCCTGGCGTCGGAGGGCAGGCACTTCTGCGCCGGCGCCGACTTCGGTGGCGGCGAGTTCGCACGCGACCATGTGACGGCGGCGGAGCGCCTGTACCGGCGGGCGGCGGAGTTGTTCGACGTGCGTACCCCGATCATCGCGGCCGTGCAGGGCACCGCGGTCGGCGGCGGCCTCGGGCTGGCGTGTTCAGCGGACTTCCGGGTCGCCGAGCCGTCGACCCGGTTCGTGGCCAACTTCGCCCGGCTCGGCTTTCACCAGGGCTTCGGCACGAGCGTCACGCTGCCGGAGATCGTGGGCCGGCAGGCCGCCGCGGACATGCTGCTGACCGGGCGCCGGATCGGTGGCGAGGAGGCCGCGCGGATCGGGCTGGCCGACCGTCTCGCCGAGCCGGGCCGGCTGCGCGAGGTGGCGCGACTGCTGGCCGCGGAGATCGCGGCGTCGGCGCCGCTGGCGATCCGGTCGATCCGGGCCACGCTGCGCGAGGGTCTGGCCGAGCGGGTCCGGCAGGCGCTGGATCACGAACTCGCCGAGCAGAAGATCCACTGGGCGACGAAGGACAGCGCCGAGGGCATCGCCGCCAGCCTGGAACGCCGTGCCCCGGTCTTCCAGGGCGAATAGGCGAGAGCCATCCTGGCGCCGGGCTCCCCGGCGTCAGCCGGCCGTTCTTCCGCCCTGGTCCAGCGGTTGACCGTCCAGCGGTTGACCGGTCGGCCGGCGAGCCCCGGACGAGAAGAAGTGCCGGCGGACCTGGGCGCGGCACAGGTTCACACCGATCCAGCCGACCGTGCCCAGGGTGACAAGGATGCCGACGCCCAGGATCAGGCCGAGCTGCCCAACCGCCCACACCGCCGCCAGCACGAACGCCTGCGCGAGCGCCGCGACCACCCAGGCGGACGCCCGGCCGCGCGGGAACATCTTCGCCGCCGCGGCCGACAGCAGGCCGCCGAACAGCAGGCCGCCGATCGCCGTGTACGCGTGGACGCCGCCGTTCGCCGGCAGGGTGGGCCAGAAGTTCACCACCACGAACACCACGAACAGGATCCCGACCATGTTGATCATCAGCTGGATCCAGAGCAGTGCCCGGGTCTGTTCGGCATAGGGCGGCAGCGGCGTCGAAGTCACGAACGGCGACTCTAGCGCCCGCCCGCGGGTGCTCGCCTCGGGTGGGGGCGGGCCTGGGTCAGGCCTGGTAGGCGCGGGTCTCGGTGGCCTTGACGGCGACCCAGAGCTCCCGGCCCGGCGACAGGTCGAGCTGGGCGGCGGCGGCCGGCGTGATGTCGGCCGCCACGCTGATCGGCCCGTCGAGGCGGACCCGCAGGTTGTCGCCGTGGTGCTGGACGTCGTCGAGCACCACCGGCCAGGTGTTGCGCGGGCTGCCGTCCGGCCGGTGCGCGTGCAGGGCGACGGCCGCCGGCGAGAAGGCCACGAAGGCGTCACCGTGCACAGTGTCGGTGCTGGTCAGGGTAAAGCCGCCGGGCAGCGAGACGACATGGCCGGCACCGTGGCCGCGGTACAGGTTGAGGCCGACGAGCCGCGCCACGTAATCGGTGCGCGGCCGCGCGGTGATGGTGACCGCGTCGCCTTCCTGCACCACCCGGCCCTGCTCGACGATGACGAGGCGGTCGGCGAGGACCAGGGCGTCCAGCGGATCGTGGGTGACCAGCAACGTGGCGCCGGGGTGCGCGGCCAGGTGCCGCCGCAGTTCGCCGCGGGTCTCCAGGCGGGTGCGGGCGTCCAGGGCGGCGAGCGGCTCGTCGAGCAGCAGCAGCACCGGGTCGACGGCGAGCGCGCGGGCCAGGGCGACCCGCTGCGCCTGCCCGCCGGACAGGTTACGGGGTTTGCGGCGGCCGTGGTCGGCGAGCCCGACGCGCTCCAGCCAACGGTCGGCGACGGCGTGCGCGGAACGCCGGTCCATGCCGTGCCGCCGCGGTCCGAAGGCCACGTTGTCGCGGGCGCTGAGGTGCGGGAACAGCAGGTAGTCCTGGAAGACGACGCCGATCGGGCGTTTCTCCGGCGGAACCCGGCGCAGGTCCTCACCGTCGAGCCGCAGGTGGCCGCCGGCGAGCGGGGCCAACCCGGCGAGGGCGCGCAGCGCGGTGGTCTTGCCGGCGCCGTTCGGCCCGAGCAGAGCCACCGTCTCCCCCGGCGCGATCCGCAACACGACATCCAGGTGGAAAGCGTCGCGGTTCACCACCAGGTGAGCATCGAGGAGAGCGGTCACGGCGCGGCCGTCTCGCCTGCGCCGCGGACGGCGGGCAGGAAGAAGCTCACGGCGCGGTCAGCCAGCGGTCGCGGAGCCCCGCCAGGATGGCGACCGAGACGACCAGCAGGATCAGGCTGAGCACGACCGCTCCCTCCAGATCGCCGCTCTCCATCGTCTGGTAGACGGCGAGCGGCATGGTCTGCGTGACACCCGGATAGTTCCCGGCGAAGGTTATCGTCGCCCCGAACTCGCCGAGCGCACGCGCCCAGCACAGCACCGCCCCGGCCGCGATCCCCGGCGCCACCAGCGGCAACGTCACATGCGTGAACGTCGTCCACCGGGTCGAGCCGAGGGTGGCGGCGGCCTCCTCGTAACGGCTGTCGGCGCCGCGCAGCGCCCCCTCGACCGCGATCACCAGAAACGGCAGCGCCACGAACGACTCGGCGATCACCACGCCGGCGGTGGTGAACGGCAGCGTGATCCCGAACGTCGTGTCCAGCCACTGGCCGACCAGCCCGCGCCGGCCCAGGGCGAGCAGCAGGGCGATGCCCCCGACGACCGGCGGCAGCACCAGCGGGACGGTGATCAGCGCCCGGACCAGCCGCCGGCCCGGAAACTCGACCCGGGCCAGCAGCCACGCCAGCGGCACCCCGAGCAGCAGGCACAGCACGGTCGCCAGTGACGACGTCAGCAGCGACAACCTCAGCGCCTCGACGACGCGCGGCTCGGCGAGCCGGGCCGGCAGGGTCGCCCACGGCGTGCGCGCCAGCAGGCCCACGAGCGGCAGGATCAAAAAGATCAAGCCCAGGACCGCGGGCACCAGCAGGGGTACGGGCACACGCTTGGTCATGATGGTCAGGGCGCCTGGAATCCGGCCTCGGTGAGGACCCTCACCCCGTCGGCGGAGAGCACGTAGTCGACGAACGCCCGCGCCCCACCGGGGTTCTTCGCGGTCGTGAGCACGACGATCGGGTAGTCGTTGACCGCCTTCGCCGACTCGGGGAACTCGACGGCGTCGACGGCGGCCGCGGACGCTTTCGCGTCGGTGCGGTAGACCAGAGCGGCGTCCACCTCGCCGAGTCTCACCTTGGACAGCGCCGCCTTGACGTCCTGCTCCAGCGTGACCGGGGTGACCTTGACGCCGGACGCGTCGATCGCCGTCCTGGCGGCGGCCCCGCACGGCACCGCCTCGGCGCAGAGCGCCACCTTGAGCCCGGGGCCGGTCAGGCCGGACAGCCCGGTGATGCCTTTCGGGTTGCCCTTGGCGACCGCGATGACGAGCTGGTTCCTGACGAAGGTGGCCGGTGTGCCGGCGTCGGCGACGGCCGCCATGTTCTTGGGCGACGCCGACGCGAACACGTCGGCCGGCGCGCCCTCGTTGATCTGGGTGGCCAGCGCCGAGCTGCCGGCGAAGTTGAACGTGACTTCGACGCCCGGGTGGGTGGACTCGAACCGCTTGCCGAGCGTGGTGAACGACTCGGTCAGCGACGCGGCGGCGAACACGGTGACCGGCCCGGTGACCGAGCCGCTCTTCTCAGCCGCCGCCGGGCCGGTGCCGCCCCCGCAACCGGCGAGGACGATCAGGGACGTGAGCCCGATGGTCGCGGCGATGCGGATCCTCAACTGGTCCTCCCCTTGGACGGCACGCGCTCCACGACGACCGTGGTGGATTTAATCACTGCCACGGCGACCGAGCCGACCCGCAGGTCGAGCTCGTCGACGGCCTCGCGGCTCATCAGCGACACCACGCGGAACGGTCCGCATTGAATGTCCACCTGGGCCATGACGGTGTCCTTGACGACCGCGGTCACGATGCCCCGCAGCCGGTTGCGGGCCGAGGACGCGTCGGCCCGCTCGTCGGGGTCGTTGCCCGCCGCGCGCACGAACGCGGCCAGTTCGGCCCCGTCGACCACCCGGTGCCCGGCCTCGTCCCGCCCGGCCGGCAGCCGGCCGGCGTCGATCCAGCGGCGCACCGTGTCCGCGCTGACGCCGAGCAGTTCCGCGGCCTCACCGATCCGAAACACCGTCACGCCGAGCACTCTAGCGGTTCCGCAGATGCAGCCCGGTGTGGGCTTTCTCTGTCGCACCTTCGGCTGTCTGCCTCAGTTATTCCGGGCATCTGCGGCAGCACTTCATGGCCGGCCGTCGCGGCCCGCGCCGCCACCTCGTCAGCGCTGCCGCCGACCGGTCAGGCCAGTCGGGCCGCTCGGCGCGGATGACGCCCGGCGGGTTGCGGGAGGGCGGCGGCGAGGCGGTCGGCCTGGGCGCGGATCTCCGGCACGGCGGTGGCCTCCCACAGCCGGCCCCGGCGCAGCGGGCCGACCAGCCACAGGCCGGGCCGGGCCTGGCCGTTGGTGTCGGTGTCGATGCCGAGCCGGTGCGGGCCGGTGCGGACCAGGCCGTCCGCGAGCAGATCGCTGAGGAGCGGGCCGGCCGAGCAGGGCAGCGGGCCGGGGCCGGTGCAGGTGACGACCGCCGCGTACCGCCGCGGTCGTTCGCCGTCGACCGTGACCACGAGGCCACCGCCGGGGTGCGGCTCGATCGAGGTGAGCCGGCCCGCCCGGAGCCTGAGCAGGCCCTGCTCGCGCAGGTCGGCGACGCGGGCGGCGACCGGAGGCGCCATGCGGTGCCGGTGCACCTCCCAGTGCCGCTGGCAGTGGCGCAGGAACCGGGCCTGGGCGTCCGCGTCGAGGGCCGACCACAGGCGGTCGGCCTGGGTGCGGACGTGGTCGACGACGGCGGTCCAGTCGGCGCCGGCTTCGACTGCCTCCCGTACCCGGCGGACCAGCGGCCCGAGGGACGCGGAGGCCGGCAGGCCGAGATCGACGGCGGGTGCGGGCCGGCGCGGGTGGGCCAGCGGCGGCAGACCCCGGCGCGACAGGGCCTCGACGGGTACGCGGCGCGCGCCCCGGGTGAGTGTCAGGGCGACGTCGACCGCGGTCAGGCCGGTGCCGAGCAGCAGCACCGGCTCGTCGGCCGGCACCGCTTCGAGGGCTCCGGGCGCCCACGGATCGGCGATGAAGGCGTGGTCGCGGCGGGCGGCATCGCTGACGGCGGACGGCACGCACGGCGGCGGGTTGCCGAGGGCCAGGATCACGTGATCGGCGCGGACCTCGCCGCCGGCGTCGTCGGTGACGATGTGACGGGGCCCGTCGGCGCGTACCCCGACGGCTGTGGCCCGGTGATGAGCCAGCCGTGGCCCGGCCGCGGCGGCGAACTGGTCGGCGAGGTAGTCGCCGAACCAGGCGCGGGGCAGGAAGTCGCCGGGTTCGGCCGGCCGGCCGCGGTCGCGGCACCAGCGCAGCAGGTGCTGCGGGTCACCGCTGTCGGCGCTCATCGCGGCGGCGCGGGAGTTGAGCAGGTGCCAGGGTTCGGCCGCGCCGTAGGCGACACCCCGTCCGGGACGGCTCTCGGGGGAGATCAGGACTGTCCGCCATGCGGAATCTCGCGTGATCGCGCGGGCGGCGAGCACTCCGCTGCAGCCTCCTCCCACGATCGCGACGGTGCCGAGATGGGGCCCGGTGCGGGCGGCCGTGGCGGGCTCACGCGTGAGAGTGCTGGTCACCGTGGTGCCATCGCGTTCGTTGGCCGCTTCGTGCAGTGCTCCGGCATCGCGTCCTCCCGGCGTCTGGGTCTCCCCCCAGACAACCACATAACCCGTAGGTTTTATAGGTGATGGCGGGCGTGTTACAGGGATTTCATCGGTCCAGCCCGGCGGACATTTGCCCCCGAAGGAATGCGATCGCCGGGAAATCGTTTCGCCGGCCGTTAATACATGAGTCGTTCCGCAAATAGTTGTTAACCGATGCGGTCTTTTCGCCGGAGTCCAACGTGGATATGGTGATCACCGCTTTGGAACTACGGGGGGTAATCAAAGTGCGACACATCAAACCCCCGGCCCCTCGCTGGAAGGACTTCTAGTCTTGTCTGAGACCCCGTTGTGGCTGCAGGGCCGCTCTGCCGTCATCGAGGCCGCTGACCCGTCCGAGTTCCGTCACGGCACTCCGGACTACCACCTGTCACACGTCGTGATGCCCGAGCAGCGCACCACCAACCACGCCCCCGGCTCGCTGGAGGCGATCGTCGAGTCCATCGTGCAGGTCTTCGAGATGGAGGTCTCGCACAAGAAGGACCCGGCGACCTGGGTCTCCATGGTCAGCGAGCGTTTCCGCACCAACATCAACGGTGGCGGCTGGGCGTCCGCGCAGGACATCGCCGACCAGGGCAGCTACAACGTGCTCATCGGTGACAGCCCGTTCTACCGGGTCGGCAAGGAGTCGTTCGACAGCCAGCACGACATCTTCCACGGCGCGTTCCCGAACGGCTTCTACTGGGAGGTCCTCGAGGTTCTCAGCCCGCCGCCGGTGGTCGCCTTCAAGTGGCGGCACTGGGGCGCCTTCGAGGGCGAGTACCACGGCTTCAAGCCGAACGGGAAGACCATCGAGATGTTCGGCATGAGCGTCGCCAAGGTCGACGACGACCTGAAGCTGCTCGAGGTCGAGCACTACTACGACCCGAACGCGTTCCTCGGCACGCTGACCGGCGGCTGCCCGATCGCCCACTGACGACGGGCCCCCTGCCCGGCCGGTGCCGCTGCCCCGCGGCGCCGGCCGTTCACGTTTCCGTCAGCCAGTCCACGATCTGCGCGGCGTGCGTGCCGGGCTCGTCGACCGGATGGAAGACGTGCTCGATCACGCCACCGGAGACGATCAGAGTGAGACGCCGGTAAAGGGTCATCCCGCCGGCCTCGAAGGTGGGCAGGCCCAGCGCCTCGGCGACGGTCAGCCTCGGGTCGGCCAGCATCGGGTACGGCAGGTGCAGCCGGTGCACCACCTCCCGCTGGTAGGCGCGGGACTGCGCGGACAGGCCGTACACCCGCGCCGCGCCCGCCTCCCGCAACTCGGCGTACCGGTCCCGGAAATCGCACGCCTCGACGGTGCAACCGCGGGCGCCGGGAATGGTGTCCCAGCCCTCCGGCTGGTCGACACCCGGCCGCCCGGTCAGCGGATACACGAAGATCACGGTCCGTCCCGGGCCGAGCCGGTCCAATCGTGGCCGCCGCCCGTCCGTCGCCGCCAGCGACAGCGGCGGCAGACGCTCCCCCGGCAACCCGGACGGATCCGCCGCGCTCAACCGCCGGCGCACACCCCGATGCGACGCCATCCGGGCGGTCGCCGCGGCCAGGCCGGCCCGCAGACTGTCGCGATGCTCGGCCAGCCGGGCGATCCGGTCCTCCAGATCGACGATCGCCCGCCGGTAGGCGGCCAGCGACGCCGGACACTCGTCGCCGGTGTCACCGCCGTCCGCCAGGCACTCCACGAACGCTCTGGTCTCCTCCACGGACAGCCCGAGCCCGGTCAGCGCACGGATCCTCTCGACCTGTCGCACCGCGACCGGCTCATAGACCCGGTACCCGTTCGGCTCGCGCCGCGGAACCACCAGTCCGGCCGCCTCGTAATAGCGCAACGCCCGGACCGTGGCGCCGGTCCGCCCCGCCAACTCACCCACATACACGGCGACGAGGCTAAACCCGCACCCAGGGGTACGGGTCAAGGCCTGAACTCGCCGCGCCGGTATCGCCGGCGAACCAGGAGTCGCGCCGTTCTTCACCACCGCCGCGCAGCCGCCGAACATGGCCCGGTCCACCCTCCCTGGAGCCGGCGTCACAGGCCTTATGCACCGACTGCCATCCCGGCCCGCCGCACCGGTTCAGAGGCCGGCTGACTCAGCGGCCCGGGTCGCCGGGACAGGGTTCGCGTCCGGTTCAGGGGCGCTGACCGGTGATCGGAAGCGGCGACACCCGTTTGGTGACGCCGAAGGCGAAGGTGGTCTCGATCGACGCCAGGCCCGCGATGGTGCGCAGCCGGGTGCGGACGAACGTCTCGTAGGAGGCGAACGAGCCGATCGTGACTTTCAGCAGATAATCCTGGTCGCCGGCGAGCAGGTAGGCCTCGACGATCTCGGGGATCTGCCGCATCTCGGCCTCGACCCGCTCGACCAGGTCGTAGCCGTGCGACTCCAGCGTGATCCGCACGAAGGCGGTGATCGGCAGACCGACGGCCTCCTGGTCGACGACCGCCCGGTAACCGGCGATCACCCCGGACTCCTCCAGCAGCCGCACCCGCCGCAGGCACGGTGACGGCGACAGCCCGACCCGGTCGGCGAGGTCCTGATTGCTCAGCCGCCCGTCGCGCTGCAACTCCAGCAGGATCCGCCGATCTATCTCATCCAGCCCTCTCACCTGGCAGATTCTGCCAAAGAAGGAGCGGAGAGAGCACGAATTAGCAATCGCCTGCCCCAGCGATACGCCTAACGTGCCAGTCATGGAGCGAACCAGAGGATTGGCGGCGATGGCGGTCACGGTCGTCGTGTGGGCCGGGTTCGCGCTCAGCATCCGGGGCATCGGCGCCTCCAGCCTGACCACCATGGACGCGGCGCTGATCCGTTTCACCGTGCCGGTGCTGCTGCTCGCGCCATGGATCCCCCGGACCCTGCGCCGACTGCGCGCCGAGCGGTCCGCCGTCGTCGCCGGGCTCTGCGTGGGCGCGGGGCTGCCCTACTTCCTCGTCGCCTCGTTCGGCGGCAGCCTGACCAGTGCGGCCCTGGTCGGGCTGGTGATCCCGGGGACGGTCCCGGTTTTCGTGGCGCTTCTCGCGTACAAAATCTGGGGTTTGAAGATCGGACGGCCGCAAGCCGTCGCTCTCGCGGCGATCCTCGCGGGGGTCGCTCTCGCCGGACGGCAGCCGGCCGGCGCCGGCACTCTCGTGCTTCTCCTGGCGGGCCTGATCTGGGCGGTCTACACCCTGTCGCTGCGGGTCACCGTTCTCGATCCGATCGGTACGGTCCTCGTGCTCTGCCTCCCGTCCGCGTGCCTGACCGCCGTCCTGATCATGACCGGATCGGTCCCGTCGCATCTGGCCGCCGGCGCCGCCCGCCCGGCCGACGTGGTGCTCTACCTGGTGGTGCAGGGCGTCGGCGTCGGCGTGCTGGCCGCCCTCTGCTACCCGATCGCGATCCGGTGTCTCGGCAGCCGCGCCGCCGCATCGCTGGGCGCGCTGAGCCCGGTCGTCACCGCCGTCGCCGCGGTGCCGCTGCTCGGCGAGCCGTTCACCGGAGCGGGAGCGTTCGCCCTGGTCGTCGGCGGAGTCGTCGCTTTCAATCTGCTAGCCGGAGGAACCGCACAGCATGCTCCTGACCCTGGACCCACCCAGCGCGGACCCGCTCTGGCAGCTCACCGCGGACTGCGCCCGTGACGTCCGCCCGCAGCGGCTCGATCTGATCGTCGGCGTCTACCGCGACGACACCGGCGTCTCCCCGGTGATGCAGGCGGTCCGCACCGCCGAGTTGCGGCTCGCCGAGCGGTCCGGGTCGAAGGCCTATGTCGGTCCGGCCGGCTGCGAGCGTTTCACCAGGTCGACGGCGGCGCTGCTGCTGGCCGACCCGGCGCTGGAGGCTCGCACCGAAGGCGTGCAGACGGTGGCCGGCACCGGCGCGCTGCGGCTGCTCGCCGAACTGCTCGCCGCCACCGGCCCGGACCGGACCGTGCACCTGGGCACGCCCGCCTATGTCAACCATCCGGCGATCCTGGCGGCGGCCGGCCTGCGCACCGTCACCCACCCGGTCACCCCGGACGGCTCCGCCATGCTCGCCGCCGTGCGCACGGCCCGGCCCGGTGACGTGCTGCTGATCCAGGGGTGCTGCCACAACCCGACCGGACTGAGCATGTCCGCCGCGCTCTGGGACGAACTGGCCTCGGTCATGGCCCGGCGAGGTGTCGTGCCCTTCATCGACCAGGCCTACTTCGGTCTCGGCGACGGGCTCGACGAGGACCTCGACGGGATGCGGCGGCTGCTGCGGGCCGTCCCGGACGCCGTCGTCGCGGTCAGCGCCTCCAAGGCGTGGGGCCTCTACAGCGAACGGACCGGCTGCGCCCTGATCCTCAGCGACGACGCCGCGCAACGCCGGCACGCCGCGACCCTGCTGGAGAACATCGCCCGGGCCAGTTACTCCCAGCCGCCCGCGCACGGCGCGGCGATCGTCGCGGAGATCCTCACCGATCCGGCGCTCACCGCCTGCTGGCGTGGCGAGCTCGAATCCATGCGGCTCCGGCTGGGCGTCCTCCGGGACGGGCTCGCCCGCCTCACCGGCTTCGCCGGTCTCGGCGAACAGCGGGGCATGTTCCTCAAGCTGCCGCTGGGCCCGGCGGCGATGCTGCGCTTGCGGTCCGAGCACGCGGTGTACGGGCTGCCGTCCGGCCGCATCAACCTGGCGGGCATTCCGGCGGGGCGGGTCGGCGCGGTCGCTCGGGCTTTGCGGGCGGCGCACCGGCCAACGTAACCCCACCCAGCGCCGTAGCCCAGCCGCCCTTCAAGCGCCGCAAAGGACGTCCGCGCGACGGCTGGCCGGCACGGACACCGGTCAGCCGTCGCTCAGGCGTGCTACGAGCGCCGCGTGACACGTTCCAGCTACGGCCGGGCGGCGGGTTGGTCTTCGTCTCCGCGACCGGCCGGGGCAGGTGTCAGCCCCAGACCTCGGCGGCGGTCTCGGCGATCAAGGACAGCTTGGCCACCTGCTCGTCGTAGGTGAGGGTGTTGCCCTCGACGGTCGACGAGAAGCCGCACTGCGGTGACAGGCAGAGCTGTTCGAGCGGCACATGCCGGGCGGCCTCGTCGATGCGGCGTTTCAGGTCGTCCTTGGACTCCAGGGCGCCGCGTTTCGTGGTGACCAGACCCAGGACGACCATCTTTCCCGGCGGTACGAACCGCAGCGGGGCGAAGTCGCCGGAACGGTCGTCGTCGTACTCCAGGAAGAAGCCGTCGACGGCGAGCTCGCTGAACAGGGCCTCGGCGACGAAGTCGTAGCCGCCCTCGGCCGCCCACGACGAGCGGAAGTTGCCACGGCACATGTGGGTGGTGACGTTCAGGCCCTCGGGACGGCCGGCGATCGCGGCGTTGATCTGGCGGATGTACCGCAGATGCTGGTGCTCGGCGTCGTCGCCGCGTGCGGTGAGGAGCCGGCGCTGGGCCGGGTCGTTCAGATAGGCGAGGCTGGTGTCGTCGAGTTGCAGATAGCGGCAGCCGAGGGTGGCGACCCGCTGGACCTGATCGGCGTAGGCGGCGCTCAGGTCGGCCCAGAACCTCTCCTCGTCGGGGTAGACCGCCGGATCGATGGCCGCCCGGCCGCCCCGGTAGTGGACCATGCTGGGTGACGGGATCGTCAGCTTCGCGGTGACACCGGGCTCGGTCTGTGCGGCCAGGAACTCGAAGTCCGAGCCGAAGATCGTCTCCTCGAGACGGATCGGGCCGTCGACGGCCAGCGCGGCGGACTCGAAGTCGAGTTCGCCGCTCTCGTTGCGGAAGTGGACCTGGATCTTCTCGTCGGTCGGCCGGATGCCACCGAGCCGATAGATGAAGTCCATGTGCCAGGAGGTGCGGCGGAACTCGCCGTCGGTGGCCGAACGCAGGCCCACGTCCCGCTGCATCCGGACGACCTCACGGATCGCGTCGTCCTCGGCGGCGCGCAGCTCGTCGGCGCTGATCTCACCGACCGCGTGCTGCTCGCGGGCCTTGAGCAACCGCGGCGGGCGCAGCAGACTGCCGACGTGATCGGCGCGGAACGGAGGTTTGTCACGGAGCGTCATGGGCGGCGGCCTCCTTGGGCGGTGCTTCGCTGGCAATCGACGGTTCCGCTGTCAACCTACGCCGGAAGGTGATCAGTGGCCATCGATGCGAGCGGTTTCCGGGCGTGGGCGCCGGAGTCCGATCCGGCGAGCCCGCGGGACCGGCCGGGGCGGACCGGTTCCGTGCGTTCCCGACCGCCGGCCATGTGCCGCTTCACCGCTCAGGCGCCGTGGATTCGTGGGCCGGTCGTCCGCCGGTGGGCGGTCGCCAGGAGGTATCCGACGGCGCCCACTGCCAGCCAGGCGAGGGTGTGCGCGATCCCGGCCGGGCCGAGCCCCGCGTCGGCGGTGACGGCCCGGATCGCGAGCACCGGCCCGTGGCCCGGCAGGATCCCGTCGAGTGTGGTCACCCACGCCGGCACGCCGGACACGATCGCGGCGGCGAGGACGACGACCGGGACGATGACGGCGAGGATCCGGCCGCTGTTGCCGAAGGCGACCGCGATCGCCTGGTTGACCAGCAGGAAGGTGACGCTGACCAGGAGGTCGACGAGAAGCAGGGCGGCCAGTTCGACCGGGCCGGGAGTCAGCAGCGCCCCGGCGGCCGCGGTGACGAGCACGGCCTGCGCCCCGGCGAGCAGCAGCGGGCGGCGGGCGTTGACCGCGGCGAGCCGCCAGGTGGCGCCGTGCCAGGCGAGCGGGTCCCGGCCGGCGGCCGGGGTGATCAGGAAGATCAGCATGGCGCCGATCCAGAGGGCGATGGCGATGACCGCGCCCGCGATCAGGCCGCCGGTGCCGCCGATGCCGTGCACGTCGCCGGCCACCGGGGTGGCGGCGACGGTCTTGAGGTGTTCGCGTTCGGCGTCGGTGTAGGTGGGGACCTGGTCTCGGCCGTCGCCGAGCGAGGTGGAGAGAGCGCCCGCACCCTCGGCGAGCTTTCCGGAGCCGTCGGCGAGTTGCTGCCCGGCGTCTCCGGCCTCGCGGGCGCCGCCGGTGAGCCGGCCGGCGCCCGCCGCGGCGTCGGCCGTGCCGTCGGCGAGTTTCTCGGCGCCGGTGGCGGCCCGTCCCGCTCCGGTGGCGAGCCGGGACGCGCCGCCGGCGAGGCGGCCGGATCCGGTGGCGAGCCGCTGGGCTCCCTTGTCGACTCCGGCGGCGCCGGTGGCGGCCTGGTTCGCGCCGGTGGCGAGTTGCCGGGCCGCGGTGTCGGCCTGGCCGATCGCGGTGACCAGGCGCGGAGTCTGTCCGGCGAGGGCGGCGGCCCCGTCGGCGACCTGCCGGGAGCCGTCGGCCAGGGTGGTGATGCCGTCGCGGACTCCGACGACCTGGCCGCGCAGGCGGTCCTTGGCGGTCTCGGCGCCGCCGGCCTCGGTGACGATCCGGTCGGCGAGGGCCCGAAGCTGGTCGCACAGGTCGGCGGGAGTCTCGCACTGGTCGGCGAGCGCGCGGGCGCGTGCGGCCTCGGCGGTGAGGTCGGGCAGCGCGTCGATGCCGGAGACGGCCTTGTCGGCGAGCGGCACCACGGTGTCCGCGAGCTGTTTGTTGCCGTCGGCGACCTGACGTGCGCCGTCGGCCAGGGCGCGGGTCTGCTGTGGCAGGCCGGCGGTACTGCCGGCGAGGGCGCCGAGGCCGTCGGAGAGTTGTCCGGTGCCGGTGGCGAGTTGTTTCGTGCCGGTGGCGAGCCCCGCGGTTCCCTCGGCCAGCGTGGTGGCGCCGTCGTGCAGCTTCCGGGTGGCGGTGGCCATGTCACCCGCGCCGTCGCCGAGGTCCGCGACGCCGTCGGCGAGGTCGTCGCCGCCGGTGGCGAGTCGGTCGAGGCCGGTGGCGAGGTCGGCGCTGCCGTCGGCGAGCCGGTTCAGGCCGACGACGAGCCGTCCGCTGCCGTCGGCGAGCTTCCCGGCGCCGTCGGACAGGTCCCCGGCGCCGTCGGCGGCCTTGCCGAGTTGCCCGTGCATGGTGGTGAAGCCGACGTAGACGTTGTCGAGGTAGGTCTCGACGACGGTCCGGTTGAGAGTGGTGACGGCGGCGTCGGTCAGCATGCGAGCGACGATCGGGTCGACTCCGGCCGCGGCGCGGGAGGTGGTCACGTCGATGCGGGCCTGTTCGGCCTGCGAGGGGGTGTCACCGCCGGAGGAGACGGCGGCGGCGGAGAAGTTCGCCGGGATGGTGACGGCCACCGCGTACCCACCGGTGCGCAGACCCTCGGCCGCGTCGGCGGCGTCGGTGAGCACCCACGTGTAGTTGTCGCCGTCGTCGTTGACCAGGCGACCGGCGAGTTCCCGGCCGAGCGGGACGGTCTGCCCGTCACGCTGCACCGGCTCGTCGGAGTTGACGACGGCGGCGGTGACGGTGGCCAGCCGGTCGGCGGGACGGTCGAAGGCGGCGATCAGGGCGACGGCGATGAGCACCGGCACGAGCAGGATCCCGAGGTGCGGCAGACGGCGGCGGATCTTCATGCGTACACCTCGGTGGGGTTGAGATCGATGGCGCGCGGGGCGCCGAACGAGTCGCGGGCGGTGACGATCACCGTGGTTCCCTGGCGGGCGGCGTCGCGCAGCGCCCGCCAGACGGCCTCCCGCGGCTCGCTGCCAGGCACGTGGTCGAGGCCTTCGACCAGCAACAACGGCGGGGCGAGGCGGGCGGCGGCCACGGTCGCCCGGCCCGGCTCGGCGAGCACGGGGCAACGGACCAGAACAGCCTTCTGCCGTACGGTCGAAGCGCGCTGCGGAAGGACGAGGCCGAGAGTCTTCGCCTCGCCGGGCAGACCGGTGGCCCGGCCGCCGATCGCGTAGAGGAAGGCGCGGGTGGTGCCGGGGTCCCCGAGGACCTCGACGATCTCGCCCGGCCCGATCCGCAAGATGTCCGTGGTGTAGCCGGCCACGGCGACGACGTCGGTCGCGCCGGGTTCCGGCCAGTCGGCCAGGGCCAGTTCGCGGGTCAGCCCCTCCCCCTCCACGTCCAGCGACGGCAGGGCCCGGTCGAGGCGGCGCGGCAGCCACCAGGCCCGGTCACCGAGCAGCTGCAGCACCGCCGGGACCAGGGTCATCCGCACCAGGAAGGCGTCGACGAACACGCCGACGGCGAGACTGAACGAGATCGGTTTGATGGTGGCGCTGCCGTCCGGCACGAACGCCGCGAAGACGCCGAGCATGATGATCGCGGCGGCGACCACGACGGGCGCGGAGGCCCGGAATCCGGCGCCGACGGCGTGCCGGGCGTCGCCGGTGTGCACGTACTCCTCGCGGATGCGGGAGACCAGGAACAGCTCGTAGTCCATGGCCAAGCCGAACAGGACACCCATCAGGATGATCGGCAGGAAACTGATCACGCTGCCGGTGTGGCTGACGTGCAGCGTCTCGGCGAGCCAGCCGCGCTGGAAGACCAGCGCGGTGGCCCCGAAGGCGGCGCCGACCGACAGCAGGTATCCGGCGGTGGCCTTGACCGGCACGGCGATCGACCGGAACACCATGGTCAGCAGCACCAGCGACAGCCCGGCCACGAGCAGCCCGAACGGGAGCAGCGCGGCGCCGAGCCGGGCGGACACGTCGATGCCGACGGCGGTGATCCCGGTGACCGCGGTGTGCACGCCGAACTTCTCGTGCAGCGCGGGTTCCAGGGCGCGCAGCCGGTGCACGAGGTCGGTGGTGGCGGCCGAGTCGGGGGCGCTGTCCGGGATCACCTTGATGATGCCGACCTGGCCCTTCGGATCCGGGGTGGACAGTGCGACCAGAGCCACCCCGGGCAGCGCTTCGATCTCGGCGCCGAGACGGTCCATGTCACCGACCGGGTCCCGGCTGGAGATGATGTTCGCGGTCACCAGAAGGGGGCCGTTGTGTCCGGGTCCGAAGTGCTCGCTCACCGTGTCGTAGGTGGTGCGGGCCGCGCTGCCGTGCTCCTCGCTGCCGTTGTCGGGCAGGGCGAGCCGTAGTTCCCCGGCGGGCAGGGTCGCCATGCCGAGTCCGAGAACGATCACGATGATGGTGATGACCGGGCGGCGCGTCGCGAGGCGTACCCAATGGTGGAAGACGTTGATCTCGGGCAGGGTGAACCGGCGACGCCGGGGGCGCGGGCGCATGCGCTCGCCGGCCACCGCGAGCAGGGCCGGGATGAGGGTGACCGCGATGGCGACGGCGATCACCACGGCCAGGGCGGCGGCCAGGCCCATCGTGGTGAGGAACGGTATGCCGGCCACCGCGAGCCCGACCAGGGCGATGATGACGGTGAGTCCGGCGAAGACGACCGCCGACCCGGCCGTCGCTCCCGCGCGGGCGATCGACTCGTTCACGTCCAGGCCGTCGCGTAGCTGGTCGCGGTGCCGGGAGAGGATGAACAGGGCGTAGTCGATGCCGACGGCCAGGCCGAGCATCACCGCCAGCATGACGGCGGTGGACGGGACTCCGGCGACCACGGTGATGCCGTAGAGCAGCGACGCGGACAGGCCGACGCCGAGGACGGCGGTCAGCAGCGGGATCCCGGCGGCGATCATCGAGCCGAAGGTGATCAGCAGGACCATGAGCGCGACGAGCAGGCCGAGGCCTTCGGTGGGGCTGAGCTTCGGGACCCGGTCGGCGAACGCGTCACCGCCAGCCAGCACCGCGGCTCCCGGTCCGGCCCGCTGCCGCAGACCGTCGGCGACGGCGGTCAGCCGGACCCTGGTCTCCTCCTCGATCTCGGTGACCGAGACGTCCAGTTGCACCGTGATGATCGCCGCGCGACCGTCGGCGGAGATCGCGCCCTTGATCTTCTCGTCGTAGGGCGAGATCACGGCGATGACGTGTTCGACGCCCTTCGCCCGGTCGATCGCGTCGGTGACAGCGTCATGGACCGGTTGGTCCCGGACGCCACGGCCGTCCGGCAGCGTCAGGACGAGCTGCGCGGAGGCCCCGCTGACCTGCGGGAAGACTCGGGAGAGGGTGTCGAGTGCGGTCTGTGACGGCGAGCCGGGGATGGTGAACTCGTCGTCGGTGCCGGCCGAGACCAGGTTGCCGGCGCCGGCGATCACGAGGATGGCGAGCAGCCAGAGGGTGATGGTGCGCGCCCGGTGCCTGACGACAGCGGCCGCGACGCGATAGAGGGTCGAGGACACAGCCGGCCTCCGATGAGCGAACCTGCACAATCACGTGCAGGTTATCTTCTTGCTCATCGGTGTGCAATTAAGGGTGTCACTCTTCCTGTTCGCGCTTCTTGAGCTCCTCCTCGCGGCGGCGCAGGTCGGACTCCCACTTCTTCATCAGGTCCTCGTCCTGACCCTGCTGCTCGGCCCGCCGGGCCGCGATGCCGCGCAGGAACTCGGGGTCGTCGTCGGGCGAGACCGGCCGGGGCCGCTCGTTCTCCGGGAAGCCGCTGCCCGGTTTCCAGACGGTGCCGTTGCTCAGCCTGACCGGGCGGGCCGGGCGGCCCGCCACGAACCAGACGATCGCCCCGATCGGCGAGAACAGGAGGATGAGGATCACCCAGACGACCCGCGGCAGAGCCCGGATCTCATGCTCCTCGGCGGAGAGACAGGAAATCAGCGCGACGATGATCAACACCAGGTCGATCAGCGCGAACAGTCCGTAGAGACGAATCACGCCGGAGATGATGGCAGATGCGCGACCCCGGTGTGGTCCCGTCCGCCAGGTGCTCAGTCAGCGACCTGTTCCAGGGTGCGATCGTGGTGCAGCGAGGTGCGGGCCGTCTCCCGCGCGGCCAGGACCGCCACGACGGTCAGCGCCGAGGCGACCGTCATGTAGATCGCCACCGCGGTCGGGTCGGGATCGGTCACGTCGCCCAGCAGCTTGAGCGCGACGATCGGGGCCAGCGCCCCGGCCAGGATCGACGCGAGCTGATAGCCCACGGACGCGCCGGTGTAGCGCACCGAGGTGCCGAACAGCTCGGAGAAGAACGCCGCCTGCGGCGCGTACATCAGCGCGTGCAGGAACAGGCCGACCAGCACCGCCAGGATGATCTGCGGTGCGGAGCGGCTGTCGAGGAGCCCGAAGAACACGTACATCCAGATCGCGAGACCGACGGCCCCGGTCAGGTAGAGCGGCCGGCGGCCCACCCGGTCGGAGACCGCGCCGATCACCGGGATGATCACGAACTGCACGGCCGAGCCGATCAGCAACGCCGTCAGGATCAGGCCCTTGTCCGACGACGTGCCGGCGTACGTGGTCAGGTAGGTGATCGAGATGACGGTGACCAGGTAGTAGCCGATGTTCTCAGCCAGCCGCATGCCCATCGCGAGCAGGACCTCCCGCGGATAGCGGCGCACCACCTCCAGCAACGGCTGGTGGTCCATCCTCCGGTTGCGGCGGGCGGCCTGCGCCTGGGTGAAGACCGGCGACTCCGCGATGGTCATCCGCACCCAGAGCCCGACCAGCACCAGGATCGCACTGAGCAGGAACGGGATCCGCCACCCCCACGCCAGGAACTGGTCGTCCGGCTGCAGCAGGGCGAGCAGCCACAGCACCCCGGTGGCGAGCAGGTTGCCGAGCGCCACCCCGGCCTGCGGCCACGAGGACCAGAAGCCGCGACGGGCGTCGTCGCCGTGCTCGGCCGCCATCAGCACCGCGCCGCCCCATTCGCCGCCGACCGCGAAACCCTGGGCGAGGCGGCAGATCAGCAGCAGGATGGGGGCGGCGACGCCGATCGTCGCGTAGGTCGGCAGCAGTCCGATCGCGACGGTCGCCGCACCCATCAGCATGAGCGAGAGCACCAGCATCCTCTTACGGCCGACCCGATCACCGAAGTGGCCGAAGACGATGCCGCCGAGCGGCCGGGCCACGAAGCCGAGAGCGTAGGTGCCGAAGGCGAGCAGCGTGCCGGTGACCGGGTCCGACGCCGGGAAGAACAGCGCGCCGAAGACGAGGGCGGCGGCGGAGCCGTAGAGGAAGAAGTCGTACCACTCCACGGCGGTGCCGACCAGCGACGCGAAGACGACCTTGACGATGGGGGCACGTTCGGTGGCGATCGTGGCCATGCTGATCCTCTCGGGAGCTCACAGGATTCGGTGGTACCGGGACGCTACGTCCGGGACCGCCCGTGAACCCATGGACGCAGCCCACACATTGAGGGTCGTTCAGGTGGTGGCGTCGCCCAGGGGACCGCGCAGCCGGTGCAGGCGCAGCGCCAGTTGCAGGTCCAGAGCCCGCCCCGGCCGCTGCCAGTCGTCGCCGAGCAACTGCGCCACCCGGTCCAGCCGCTGGGTGACCGTGTTGACGTGCACGTGCAGCACCTCGGCCGCGCGGGCCAGTCCCCCACCGGCCTCGAAGTACGCCTCCAGGGTCCGGATCAGGGCGGTGCCACGCCGGGTGTCATAGTCGATCACCGGCCCGGCCACGCCGTCGACGAACCCGCCGACGTCCCGGCGGTCGCCGAGCAGCAGCCCCACATAGCCGAGGTCGGCGGTGCCCGCGCCGCTGCCGGCCCGGCCCAGGCTGATCAGGGCGCTGAGGCACTGATCGGCCTCCCGGTACGCGGCGGCGACGGCCTCGGCGCCACCCGCCGGCCCGGCCCCGCCCGCGGTGACCGGCCGGCCGAGCACCCGGCTGAGCTCCCTGGCCACGAGCCGGGCGGTGCCGGCCGGATCCGCGCCGGGCAGCAGCAGCGCCACCCGCCCGTCACGGGGCACGGCCAGGCCGTGCCGGGCGGCGGCGAACGTGCGGGCCCAGGAGGCGGCCCGCTGCCCGAGACCGTCGCCGGCGTCGTCCCCGGCGGCGACCACCACCCAGGGCGCGTCCACGTCGAGACCGAGCCGCGCGGCCCGCGACCGGACCGCGTCGGGATCGCGGACCGGCCGGCTGATCAGGTCGTCGAGCAGGTCACCGCGAACCTGCGCCTCGGCGTCGGCGACCGTTCGCCGGAACAGCAGCAACAGTGCGGTCACCTGTGCGGCACGCTCCACAATGCGCTGGTCCACATCGGTGAGCGGGCCGGACGGGCGCAGCACCAGCGCGCCCAGATTGTCCGCGCCGGCCACCACGGCCGCGATCACCAGGTCACCGCGGCGCACCCCGCGGCCCTCGCCACGGGAGGCGGCCACCGCCTCGTCGACGGCCGCACCGGCGGGTTCGGGCAGCTCGGTGGCGCAGCCCGGGGTACGGGCGGTGGCCAGAGCCCGGCCGTCCGCGTCGATCACCAGCAGCGCGCCGTCCAGCACGTCGACCAGGTCGGCGGCGACGTCCTCGACCCCGCCGCCGCGCAGCACCACCGCGGTCATCCGGTCGTGTGCGGCGGCCGCCCGCTCCACCGACGCGCTGTGCGCCTGGATCACCACGTTGGCGGCGGAGAGCTCGGTCAGCGCCGACCGGGTCTCGCTGAGCAGGCGCGCCGTGTCCAGGGCGACCGCGGCATGCGCCGCCAGCGACGACAGCAACGCGACCTCCTCCCGGGCGAACGGCCGCTCGGCGCGATCGGCCGCGAACAGCACACCGATCACGGCCGACCCCAACCTCATCGGTACGCCCAGAATCGCGACCAGACCCTCGTCACCGACCCCCTGGTCGATCTCCGCGGTGTGCTCGAACCGGGGATCGGTCGGGTAGTTCGCCGTCGCGTACGGCGCCCCGGTCAGTGCCACCAGCCCACCGAGACCGGCGCCGGGCGGCAGGCGCAGCCGCTGAAAGCTCGCCGCCACCGACCCGTCGGTGATCCGCATGTAGGTGTCCCCGCGCCCGGCGTCGTCGAGCGTCATGTAGGAGACGTCCACATTGAGCAGTGTCCGCACCCGGTGCACGATCGCCCGCAGCACCGCGTCCACGTCGCGCAGCCCGGCCAGGTCACCGGCCGTGTCGTAGAGGGCGGACAGCTCCTCCTCCCGCCGGCGGCGGCGTTCCAGCAGCGCCCGCACCTTCAGCGCGAGCAGTTTCGCCTCTTCCAGCCCGTCCAGTGCGGCACCGGAGATCCCGGCGGTGCGGGCGTCGACGACCGGCCGCTCGAACTCGACCAGCGCGGCCTCGCGCGCCAGCAGCTCGAGGTATTCCAGTCCGCTCGGCATGTCAGAGCACGGTCCGGCAGCCGGGGCCGAGCGTGACCACCCGCGTCGTCATGGCGCCACCCTACGAGCCGCCGGCGCCGCCATCCATGTGCACCGGCCCCATAGGCACCATGTTCCTCATGGCGACCGGCCACAGGTCCCGACGGATGCCCCTATTACCGGCAATCGGCCATGGGCTCACCCTCGATGGCGAATGATTCCTTTCGGGTGCGAAATCCGGACGAGGGGAACGACGTCATGAGCGAGCCCGTACCATCGGCTGCCCGCCTGCTCAGCAACGTGCGCATCGGCACCAAGATCCTGGTGGTCGTGCTGCTGGTCGCGGCGCTCGGCGGCGCGGTGGGCCTCTTCGCCCTCCGGCAGATGTCCACCCTCGCGGAAGCCGGCGAGAGCGAATACTCGCAGACCCTCAAGGCACAGGCGATCGCCGACGTACGGTCGGCGTTCAACCGCGCCCGCATCGACGCGCTGGAGTACCTGATGGCCGGTGACGCCGCCACCCGGGCCGCCGAGCGGCGCGACTTCGACGCCGAGGTCGGCACGGTCGCCGAGGCGGTCACCGGCTACCGGAGACTGGCCGGCGCCGACGCCGAACGCGACAGCCTCGCATCGTTCGACGACGCCTGGGAGCAGTACCTCACCATCGTCACGGACCGACTGTTCCCCCTCGCCGACCGGGGAGATCTGGCGCAGGTCCGCACCGTCCGGGCGACCGAGGTCCAGCCGCTCGTCGTCACCGTGCGGGACACGCTGACCGGCGTCTCGGACGCTGCCGTCGCCGACGCCACCGCCTCCCACGAGGAGGCAGCCGACGCCTACAGCCAGGGCCGCGCCATCGTCATCACCGCGATCGTGGCCGTTCTGCTGATCGGTGCGGCCATCGCGGTGATGTTCGCCCGGGGCCTCACCCAGCCCCTCGCCCATTGCGTACGGGTGCTGCGCCGCATCGACGAGGGCGACCTGACCGCCCGGACCCGAATCGGCGGCGCCGACGAGATCGGCGAACTCGCCACCGCGCTCAACCACACCGCCGAGACCGTCGCCGGTACCGTCCGGCAGGTGCGCGACGACGCCGCCGCCCTGGCCGGCACCTCCGACCGGCTGTCGACCATCGCCGAGGAGCTCAACCGGTCCGCGCGGACCACCGCCGATCAGGCCGGCTCCGTCTCCGCGGCCGCCGAGGTGATCTCCGCGAACGTGCAGACCGTCGCCGCCGGCACCGAGGAGATGAGCGCCTCCATCCGCGAGATCGCCACCAGCGCGGGCGACGCCGCCCAGGTCGCCGGCACCGCGACCACCGCCGCCGAGCGGACCAGCCACACGATGGCCAAACTCGGCCAGGCCAGCACCGAGATCAACGAGGTCATCAACGCGATCACCAGCATCGCCGAACAGACCAACCTGCTCGCCCTCAACGCCACCATCGAAGCGGCCCGGGCCGGCGAGGCCGGCAAGGGCTTCGCCGTCGTCGCCTCCGAGGTCAAGGATCTGGCCCAGGAGACGGCCCGGGCCACTGAGGACATCAGCAAGCGGATCGCCGCCATCCAGTCCGACACCGACGCGGCGGTGTCGGCGATCGCCGACATCGGCAACGTCATCGCCCAGATCAACGACTACACCACCACCATCGCCGCCGCCGTCGAGGAGCAGACCGCCACCACCGGCGAGATGGGCCGCAACGTCGCCGAGGCCGCCTCCGGCTCCGGTCACATCGCCGCCGACATCACCAATGTCGCCTCCACCGCCAACGAGACCACCCGGAGCGCGGGCGAGGCCCGCACCACCGCGGCCGAACTCGCCGGCATGGCCCAGCGCCTCGGCGCCGCCGTCAGCAACTACCAGGTCTGACCACCGGGTTTGCGAGAGACCGGCTGTCGTCCGGGCCACCGGACAGCCCGGACGAGCGGCTGGTCCTCGCTCACCAGGTGCGGCTGTTGCCGAGCCGGCGCGCCGCGGCGATGTCCGGCCCGCCGATCGGATGCAGGCGCGGCGCGGGCGGGCCCCGGTGATGGTCCATCAGCCCGATCCGTGCCGCGAGCAACCCGTCGCTACCCGCGATCAGCAGGCTGCCGCCGGCCCAGGCCAGCGCATTGATCCGGAAGTTGCACGGCAGGTGTGCCAGTCGGCTGCGGGCCCGGGGATCCCACAGCCGCACCACGCCGTCATCGCTCGCGATCGCGAGCAGGGCACGGCCGTTCGTGCCGGGCACCGCCGTCATCGCGGTGACCCGCCCGGCCGCGTCGGACAGCTCCCCGGCGGGAGCGGCGGTGATCGCGTTCCACAGCCGCGCCACACCGCCGTCGCCCGCCGCCGCGAGCAACGGCGGCCCGCCGTCGCCCGGCAGCGCCGCCAGGGCCCGGACGCCGTCGTCACGGTTCGCCGGTGTGCGTGCGACCAGCGAGCCGTCGACCGGATCCCACCACCGCACGTCGCCGAGCGTGCCCGCGGTGACCAGCCGGGTGCGACCCCGCCGGCCGGGCACCGCGGCCATCGCCCGCACCCATCCGACGTCGTCGCCGGAGTGACCGATGTTCATGTCGAGGGCGCGGGTACGGCCGATCGGGTCCCAGATCCGCACGGTCGAGCTGCCGGCGACGGCCAGCCAGGTCAGGCCGCCGTGGCCGGGCAGCACCGCCATGACCGGGTGCGAGAGGCCGCCGAACGAAGCGATCTCGTGCCCGGTGGCCGAGTCCCACAACCGCAGCCGCGCGTCGAGTCCGCGGCCACCCGCTCCCGCCGCGGCGATGACGGTCCTCCCGTCGGTCGCCGAGAGCACGGCCAGTGACGACCCCGGGTTCGCCTGGCCGTCGAACCGCCTGATCTTCGCGCCGGTCTCCGGGTCCCACAGTTGGAGCACTCCCTCGGCGCCCGCGGAGACGACGAGGTCACGACCGTCCGGCGCCCGCAGCCGGGCCAGGGCGCTGATCTCGTCCTCACCGCTGAGCGAACGCTCCGGTTCGGCCGTGACGCGGGGCCTCCAGATGCGGATCGTCTGATCGGCGCCCGCGGACGCGAGCCGTCTGCGGTCGCGTCCGGGCAGGAACACCAGCGCGTTGATGCCACCGGTGTGGCCGGCGAGGGGGGCGGCGGCGCTGTCGCCGTCGAAACTGCGGAACCGCACCGCCCGGTCGGTCCCGCCGGAGGCGAGCACCGTCTCGCCGAGCTCGGTCCGCAGCACCGCCAGGGCGTGGGCCCCGCCCACGTGGTCGCGCCACCATTCCACCTCGGCGCCGGTGAGCGGGTTCCAGACGCGCACGCCGTCGTACCGGCCCACCGCCGCGACGCGGTTCCGGCCGTCCACTCCGGGCAGTGCGGCAAGGGCCAGCACCCCGTCGGCCGCGATCGGCTCGTGGATCTCGTCGCCCTCGTCCAGATCCCAGAACCGGATCGTGCCGTCCTCACCCGCGGAGGCGATCACCCGGTCGGAGAGCACCGCCAGGGCGCGTACGGCCCCGCTGTGCCCGCGCAGGACCTTGACCGGGGCGCCCGAGCCCGGATCCCACAGTCGCACCGTGGCGTCGTCGCCGGCCGAGACGACGAGGTCGGGGCACACGGCCAGCGCGTGCACCGGACCGGCATGGCCGATCAGCCTGCGCAGTTCGACGCCCGTGTCCACCTCCCACAGCCGGACGACGGCGTCGGCTCCGGCCGAGGCGAGCACCCTCCCGGGCAGCATGGCCAGCGCCAGGACCGGCCCGGTATGACCGGTGAACTGCCGGAGCTCGACGCCGGTCGCCGGGTTCCACAGCCGTACCGTGTGATCCGATCCTCCGGAGACCAGCAGCGGGCGACCGCCGGCGACGGTGAGGGCGGTGATCGCCCGGACCGTTCCGTCGTGGCCGTGCAGGATGCCGTGGCGTGGATAGGGAGTCAGGTTCGCCCAGCGCAGACACCACAGCCCGGGACGGGCCGATTCGCCACGGAAGTCGCTGACGGCCCGGGTTCTGGCCATGGCCAGGTGCCGGAGGACACGGCGGAGCGAGCGATCGGCGGTGATCAGGTCGCCGCGGGCCGTGTGAACCGCCGCGACGGCCGGCGGCAGTTGCGGGTCGCCCAGGCCCGCCACGGCGGCGACCACGCCGGCCGGGTCCAGTTCGTCCAAAACATCGGGCCGCCACGCGAGCAGCCCCCACGCGGCGGTGCCCACCTGGGCGGCATGACCGGCCAGGTGGTGGACGACATAGGGGTTGAGTCCCCCGGCCGACAGCAGGACGCCCAGGATCCGCCGGTGCAGAACCGTCATGTCCGTCCCCGGCCAGTTCAGCAGGTGCTCCTGGAACGTCCGGTGCGCGAGACGATAGACGCTCTGCCCCGCCTCGACGTCCACCATGAGGTAGGGCGCCGCGTCCCGCAGCAGGCCCGAGATCGCGGCGTCCTCGACGGTCTCCCCGCCCGGCAGCGCCGACGCGACGAGTTCCCAGATCCCGTCACGGATCGGGAGTCCTCGTCCCAGCCCCAGGCTCAGCGCCCGCAGGAGCACCGGGTATGCCAGGTCACGCTGGGACATCCGCTTCACCGCCGCGGCGAACAGCCCTCGATGGCCGCCGTTGAGCAGCTCGGCCAGCATGGCGGAGGATCCGGGGAACAACAGGTCGGGCCGCGCCGCCACCTCGTGGACGGCCAGACGGGCGTACAGGAAATGTTGCCTGCGGGCCGCGATCGCCGCCGCTATCCGGTCCGCGGCCTCGGGTGTGGCCGCGGTCAGCGATCCGACCCGCCGCCGGACGTACCGCCGGACGGCTTCGGTGTCCCGGGGCACCTCCACCGTGGTGGGCCGGCCGAGAGCCTCCAGAAGGTCGTCGGAGACGGGCGGGGGCAGGTCGGGGCCCTCCAGAGTGGATCGCCGGGTCCCCACGATCACCCGGACGCCGGGCACCGCGGCGAGGGCCGGCAGGATCCGGCCCGCGAGCACGATCGGCTGCTGGGCTTCGTCGAGGGCATCGAACAACAGAGTCGCGCGGACGCCTGACAGCGCGGCCGTCAGCCATCTCAGCTGGGCGCCGACCGTTGCCAGAGCGGCCGGGACGGCTCCGAGCCGCAGGTCGGCGGCGATCCGGCCGATGGCGTCCGCGGCCGTCAGACCGGTGAGGAGCAGCGCCGTGTCGAAGACGTCGGCCGGCGGCCGGGCCTCGTCGCTCACCGGACCGATCAGTTCGTTGGCGGTCATGACGTCGACGAACCCCGGCTGGGAGAGGGCGACCGCCTGGCCGAGCAGCGCCGACTTGCCGCTTCCGGGCGGGCCGGTGACCACCAGCATCCCGGACCGGGCGGTCCGCAACCAGGAGGCGATCTCCGCGAGCTGCCGCTCGCGGCCCTCGAAATACCAGAGCAACTCGCCGGTCTCGCCGCCCTGCGCCTTGGTGAGGAAGTGCCGCCGCACGTCGTCGGGCAGGTCGGCGAGCAGGCGTTTCAGCTCGTCGTCGACGTCGACCGCGATCGGCGGGGTCGCAGGCGAGGGAAGCACCCGCCGCAGGGCCGACTCGCCCAGCCGGCGCGGCACCACATGGCTGCCCTGAAGGGTTCGCTCCAGTTGCCGGGCCAGGTCCCAGAGTTCGATGGTCTCCGCGGCGCGGAAGGTGTTCTCCAGGCAGTGGGCGAGCGCGTCCGCGAACGTCCCCAGCCGGATCGATCCGGCGCCGGAGACGCCGATCAGCAGGACCCGCCCGGGACTGTGCGGCATCCGGCTGAGCGACGACTCGACGAGTTCGACGAACCGGGACGAGCGGCAGGCCTCGACGACCACCACCGCCCAGGATCCGGGAGACATCGACTGCCGGTCGGCGATCATCGCGGCGAGGACGTCCGGCCGCAGACCGCTCACCCCGACGTGCGCTGGGCTCAGGTGGTGCGCCAGAGCGGCGTCCTCGTTGTTGGACCAGCCGTGACCGGCCCAGTAGAGGACGGTGTCACTGTCGGGCTCGCCGTCACGCCACTCGGTCAGGCGTTTGACGACCGCGTCGCCGCCGCGTTCGCGCATCGGGGCCGGCCACGGCACGTGCCGGCCGCCGAACACGGCGAGCGAGCGGCAGACCCGCTCGATCTCCGGGTCCACGGCCAGGTCTTGCAGGCCGGAGTCCTGGTAGGCCCCGATCCCGACCGGGAACACCGCGATGCGCGGCTCCTCGCTCATGACGGTTCGGTGACCAGGGTGAGCTGGCGGACCGGGCTCCAGCCGCCGCCGGCGACCTCGACGCGGTAGAGGCCGGGCCGTCCCGCGGTGACCGGGGCGATCCACCGGCCGTCGCGACGCTCGACCTTCAGGATCTCCAGCACCCGGCCGGACCCGGCGTCGCTGAAGGTCACGACCGCTTCGCGGGGGCGGTCGATGCCGGTGATCCGGACCCCGAACTCCTCGCCGGGCAGGGCGAGATCGGGCACCTCGACGCCGATCTCGGCGGCGGCGAGCGGCGGGCCGAGCCGGTCCGGGTCCTGCTCGGTGATGACGCCCCGGACGAAGGCGGCGGCCTCGTCGGTGCGGGCCAGTGGTCCGTGCTGCTGCGGCAGGTAGTCCGGCGGCACCCGCAGCGACGCCGAGTTCCGGTAGACCGTTCCGTCCCCGCCGGCGTCGATCCACCGGGCGGCGCCGCCGGGGCCGTCGGTCCACAGTCCCTCGTGGGTGGTCACGACACCGTCGACGACGGTCAGGCTCTGGGCGGTCGGCTGGGAGGTGCCGACCATGCAGCGGTGGGCCACGGGTTCCACTTCGGCGAGTTCGCGGTGGAGTCGCCACGCGCCGGCGACCAGGCCGGGGTCACCACCGAGCCCGACGGCGTCACTCTCGGTCAGGCGACGGCCGGGTGCGCCCTCGTTGACGCACCGGTACGAGGGCAGCAGGTCGTGCACTCCGGGGAGGGAGCGCACGAGGGCTCGTACCCCCTCGTCCGCGTCTTCGCGAAAGAGGTGGCGCGCGGGCCGCCGGGAGGGCAGCGGCAGCGGAGCGCCGCGCCCGGTGTTGAGCAGGACCGCCGCTTTCACCGAACCGTAGAACGGTGTGCCGAGAGTGATCGTCGCGCGGACGTCGTCGGTGGCTCCGGGGATCCGGGACAGATAGCGGGCGAGCAGCCCACCCATCGAGTGCGCCACGATCACCACCTGGGCGGGCCGTTCGTCCGGATGCAGCCGCCGCAGCTCGTCGTGCGACGGGTCGGCGCGCCACTGATCCAGAGCGGTCGCGATCGTCTCGGCGAGCAGGCCGGCGTTGTGTGCGACCGGCAGCCGCCAGTCATAGGCGAAACGCACGATCTGGGCGTCCGCCACCACCGCGCGGCGGGCCGCCTCGACAAGGCGTTCATAAGGTTCGAAACCCTGGAAACCGATGGCGTACGCGGGGAAGCGCAACAGTCCGGACGGGGTGACCCGGCCGTACCGCCCGGCTCGTTCGTCCTCGTCGAGCCGCAGCGCCGCCAACCCGGACCCGGTGCTCCAGGCCTTCACGTACCAGCCGAGGTCGCGCAGTCCCCACAGTTTCGCGCCGGTCGCCGTGTCGGTCAGCTCGCTGCCCATGATCCCGGGCACGACGACCACGAGATCGTGCGACTGCCCCCGGTCCACCGCACCAGTGATCAACTCACCACGCACCGTCATGAGGCAGAACCATAGCCGCCGCTCCGGCCGCGACGCCTCGCACAAGCGGACAGTCGCGGCCGGACAGTCGCACCCGACTTCTCGGCCGGTGGCCCCGGACCCGGGATCCCGGTCAGGTCAGGTGCAGGCGGGGCCAGGTGGCGAGGTCGCTGAGCAGCCGGCGGTCGTGGGTGGCGACCACGATGGCGGCCGGGGTGGCCAGCAGGGCCTCGGTCAACTCGTCGACGAGGGTGGACGACAGGTGGTTGGTGGGCTCGTCGAAGATCAGCAGATCGGGCTGTTCCACCAGGTGGAGGGCCAGGTCCAGGCGACGCTGCTGGCCCTGGGAGAGGAGCCGGACCGGGGTGCGCAGAGCCTCGGCGTCGAGGAGGCCGCCGGTGCTGCGGCCGGCCAGCAGCCGGTGCGGCGTGGTGTCGTCGGGCCGGTCCGGCACCTCCTGCGCGATCAGGCCGATCCGGGCGCCCGGTGCACGGTGGACCGTGCCGGTGGCCGGTCGCAGCCGCCCGGCCAGAATGGACAGCAGGGTGGACTTGCCGGCGCCGTTGGCACCGGTGACCAGCAGGCGGTCGCCGCCGGCCAGGCTGAGGGTGACCGGCCGGTCGAGACGGCCGGGGACCCGCACCTGGTCGGCGCGCAGCAGCGGCACGCCCTTGCGGGTGCCGAGTTCCGGCCAGCGCAGCGCCGGCGGCGGCTCCGGCACGGTGATCCGGTGTGCCTCGAGGGCCTCCCGGTCACGGTGGAGCGCCTGCACCACACCGGGCGTGCGGGACTGGCGTTTGTGCTTGTCGACACCCTTGTCCGGGCGCCAGCCGGTGCTCAGCCGGCCCCGTGCGCGATCGACGGCCTCGGCCAGGCGGCGATGCTCGGCCTGCTGTTCGGCATGTTCGTGCAGCCATCGTTCGCGGTCCCGGCGGCGGCCGTGCTGCCACTGGTCGTAACCGCCGGCGTATCTCCGGGCCCGCCCGTCCTGGCTGGGGTCCAGGTCGATGAACTCGCGGGCGACGTCGTGCAGAAGTTGCCGGTCATGGCTGACCAGGGCGACGCCACCGGGGTGGGCGCGCAGCCGGGTGGTGAGGAACGTCAGGCCCGCGGCGTCCAGGTGGTTGGTCGGCTCGTCGAGCAGCAGCAGGTCGTGGTGGGCGCCGAGCAGGCACGCCAGCCGGACCCGGTAGCGCTGGCCGACGGAGAGGGTGCGCAGCTCACGGGCACGGTCGGTGCACGCGTGCAGGGCTTCGAGGGCAATGTCGACGCGACGTTCGGCGTCCCAGGCGTCCAGGTGGGTGGCGGCTTCCAGCGCCGCGGCGTAGCGGTCCTCCGCGTCCTGGCCGGGGGCGCCCAGTGCTTCTGCCGCCTCGCCGAGGGCCGCCAGTGCGGCACGGGACTCCAGCAGCGCCGCACCGGTGAGGGTGCCCACGGTGTCGCCGGGCCGGGCGGCGAGTGTCTGGGCGGCCAGCCCGATCGTGCCGGCCCGCTGGACCGTGCCGGCGTCGGGCGTGATCAGACCGGCCAGGACGTGCAGCAGAGTGGTCTTGCCGCGCCCGTTCTCCCCGACCACCGCCAGGCGGGACCCGGCCGAGATGGTGACCGAGACGTGGTCGAGGACCAGGCGGCCGCCCAGTCGGATGGTGACGTTGTCGGCACGAAGATGTGCAACAGACATGGTGAGGTGCGCTCCGCGGCTCGAGGATGAGCCGGGCAGCCGCCGACGGCCGCCCGGCAGGACACCGAGACGGCGGGCAGGACTTTCGCAGGTCGCGCCGCCGTCAGCGGCGGCCGCGCGTCCTCATGAACACGGTTCCCTCACACATGGCGCCGACTCTAGAGCGCCTCGGATCCCACCGGCGAGTGATTTTTCGGATGTTCCGAGAATCCGGATGTTCGGAGTATCTTGGCGACATGGTTCGGCTGACACGGGCACAACAGCAGGCACGCACACGATCCGCCGTGCTGGGCGCGGCGGTGCGGGAATTCGCCGAGCACGGCTATGCCGATGCCAAGGTCGACCGGATCGCCGCCCGGGCGGAGCTGACCCGCGGCGCCGTCTATTCCAACTTCCCGAGCAAGCGGTCGCTCTACCTGGCCGTCCTGCTGGACTCCTGGCCGCACGCGCCGATCCTGCCGGCCGGCGCGCCGGCCGGCCGGATCGCGGTGGACGAGGCGGCCGAGGCGTTCGCCCGCGCCTGGCTGGAGCGGCTCCCGTTCGCCGGCGACACCGCGGCCGCGGCCCGGCTGCGGTCCCGGTCGGTGACCGGGGTCTTCGACGACGAGCCGGGCCGCACCGCCCTGGGCGAGGTCACCCGGCTGGAAGCGCTGCTGCTGGCCCTGGCTCTGGAGTCCTGCCCACCGGCCGCCGGGCGGCGGGTGCGGCTGGCCGAGCTGATCCTGACGCTGCTGCACGGGGCCGATCATCTGGCCGGGTCGGCCCCCGGGTTCGGTGACCCGTTCGACGTGGCCCGGGCCTGCGGCCATCTGGCCCGGGCCGCGCCGCCCGACGACTGGGATCCGCCCCACCTGCCGTTCGTCCAGGCCGCCGAGCTCTGTGACGACCCGTGGCAGTCGCCCGACGGCGTGGCCGAAGACGGTCTGCTGGTGGTGCTCGGCTCGGCCCGGCTGAGCGCCGCCGAGGAGGCGGTCCGTGCCGCCGGGCCCGGCGACCGGGTGACCGTGGCGGTGGTCTCCGGCGACCCGGCCGAGACCGGCGCGCTGATCCGCCTGCGCGTCACCGGGCTCGCCGCCTGCCTGCGCCGGGCGTTCCCGGCCTCGGCCGCTCCACCGGTGCATGTGGACCTCGACGACGGTCCCGTGCTGGCCGCGGCCATCGGCGCCGAGGCCGGCGACGGCACCGAGGCCGCGGTCCGGGTCCGCGGGGGTCGCGTCGTCGCCCGCGCGTCGGGCCGCGGCGCCGGCCACGCCGTCGCCATCGCCCTCCCCGCCACCGGAACGGATCAGTCGTGACCGACCTGCTCGTGCTGCACACCCTGCGTTGCCTCGGCTTCACCGACCTGGCCCGGATCGCCGACGCGAGTGGCCTGCCCGAGCCCGAGGCCGAGTCGCGGCTGATCGACCTCGCGGTCGACGGGCTGGTCACCCGCACGGCCGGCCCGTTCGGTGGGTGGGGTCTGACCGAGGCCGGCAAGGCCGCGGACGCCCGGCTGGTCGCCGCCGAACTGACCGCCGCCGGGGCGCGCGACGCGGTGGTGGGGGCGTTCGAGGACTTCCTGGTCCTCAACCCGGAACTGCTGGATCTCTGCTCGGCGTGGCACCTGCGGCAGGTCGACGGGGTGGCGACCGTCAACGACCACACGGACGCCGCCTACGACGGCCGGGTGCTGGCCCGCTTCGCCGACCTGGACCGGCGCGCCGAAGCCGTCTGCGGCGCGCTCGGTGCGGCCCTGCCACGGTTCGGCCGCTACCGGGGCCGGCTCGCGGCGGCGCTGGCACGGGCCGAGGCCGGCGAGCTGGAGCATCTGGCAGACACCACGACGTCGTACCACAACGTCTGGTTCCAGCTGCACGAAGACCTGCTGGTCACCTTGGGGATCCCGCGATGACCCTCGTCCATCGCCTCTCTCCCGCCGTGACGGCCGACGCCGGAGTGCTCGGCGGCAAGGCGCACGGGCTGGTCGTGATGATGGGCCTCGGGCTCCCGGTGCCACCGGGGTTCGTCATCGCGACGAGCGCCTGCAGGGCCTTCCTCCGCGACGGCCGCCTCCCCGGCGGGCTGGAAGCCGCCATCTGCGACATGCGGCCAGCGGAGCGGGTGTCGGTGCGGTCCGGCGCGGCCGTCTCGATGCCCGGCATGATGGACACGTTCCTCAACGTGCGCCCCGGCCGGGGTGTCCTGGAGGCGGTGGCGGCGGTGTTCGCGTCGTGGCACTCGCCCCGCGCCACCTCCTACCGGCATCTGCACGACATCCCGCACGATCTGGGCACCGCCGTGATCGTGCAGGCGATGGTGTTCGGCGACCGTGACGAGCACAGCGGCAGCGGCGTCGCGTTCAGCCGGGACCCGAGCACGGGCGCCCCCAGCCCGTACGGCGAAGTGCTGTTCGGCCGGCCGGGTGCGGACGTCGTCTCCGGCCGCACCGCCACCCGGCCACTGGCCGAGCTCGCCGACCGCGAACCGGGCGTGTGGGCGGCGCTGCTCGACGGCCTGGCCAGAGTGGAACGCCACTACCGCGACGTCTGCCATGTCGAGTTCACCTTCGAGTCCGGGCGTCTCTGGTTCCTCCAGGTGCGGCCCGGCGGGCTGGCCGGGCGGGCCGCCGTGCGCGTCGCGGTCGACCTGGTCGACGAGGGGGTCATCGACCGGGCGACGGCGGTGCGCCGGGTCTCCGCGGCACAGCTGCGGGCAGCCCGTACGCCCCGGATCGTCGCCGCGAGAGTGCTCGCCCGCGGGCTGGGCGCCAGCCCCGGCGTCGCCGCCGGGCGGATCGCGGTGACCGCCGACCGGGCCGCCCGGATGGCTCCCGACGGGCCGGTCATCCTGGTCCGCCCGCACACCTCGCCGCTCGACATGCACGGCCTGGCCGCCGCGGCCGGCATCGTCACCACGGTCGGCGGGCCCACCAGCCACGCCGCCGTCGTCGCCCGCTCGATGGGCCGGCCCGCCGTCGTGGGCGCGTCCGCCCTCACCGTCGATCCCGGCGCCGGGATCGTGCGTGTGGACGGCCGTTCCCTCCCCGAGGGCGTCCTGATCACGATCGACGGCAGCGGCGGCGAGATCGTCGCCGGCCCGGCCGAAACCGTTGCCGGCGACGCCGACCCTCACCTCCAGCGGCTGGTCGGCTGGGCGGCCCCGGTGTGACAGTCTGTACCGGTGCCTATGGACGATGTCATCGATCAACCGCTCCGGGCGCAGTGGGAGTCGTTCCTCGACGAGCACCGCACCGCCCTAGCCGCCTCTCTGGACGGCCTGACCGAGGAACAGGCCCGGCGTCGGCTCGTGCCGTCCCGGACCACCCTGCTGGGCCTGGTCAAGCACGCTGCCTTCGTGGAGAAGGTGTGGTTCGACGAGGCGTTCACCGGCCGGCCGCGCAGCGAGATCGGCATCCCCGCCACACCGGACGAGTCGTTCGCCCTCGACGACACGGACACCGTCGACAGCGTCCGGGCCGCCTATGCGCAGACGTGCGCGGCGTCCCGGCAAGCCGCTTCGGCGTTCAGCCTGGACGACGTGGTGACCGGCAACCGGCGCGGGCCGCTGCCGCTGCGCTGGATCTACCTGCACGTGCTGCGGGAGCTGGCCCAGCACTGCGGCCACGCCGACATCCTCCGCGAGCAGATCCTGGCGCGCTCATGAGACTGATCGGGCTTCTGGGCGGGATGAGCTGGCAGTCCACCGCCGAGTACTACCGCATCCTCAACGACCTCACGCACGAGCGGCTGGGCGGCCTGCACTCGGCGCGGTGCGTGCTCTACTCGGTCGACTTCGCCGCCATCGAGACCATGCAGGCCGAGGGCCGGTGGGACGAGGCGGGCGCCGTGCTGGGCGAGGCGGCGCGCGTGCTGGAGTCGGCCGGCGCCGACTTCGTGGTGCTGTGCACCAACACGATGCACAAGGTCGCCGACGTGATCGAGGCGGCGGCCGGCATCCCGCTGCTGCACCTGGCGGACACCACCGCCGAGGCGGTCAAGCGGCGGGGCGTGACCACGGTGGGCCTGCTCGGCACCCGGTTCACCATGTCGGAGGACTTCTATCGCGGCCGTCTCGCCGGGCACGGCCTCACGGTGCTCGTCCCCAGCCCCGAGGACCAGCGGCTCGTCAGCGACATCGTCTACGACGAGTTGTGTCTCGGCGTCGTCCGCCCGGAGTCCCGCGACGCCTACCGCCGTGTCATCCGTGACCTGGTCGACGCGGGCGCGGAGGGTGTCATCTACGGCTGCACCGAGATCGAACTGCTGGTCGACGAGACCGACAGCAGCGTTCCGGTCTTTCCCACCACCCGCCTGCACTGCGAGGCGGCCATCGACCGGGCCCTGCTCCCCGGCACGCCCAGGGTTTCCGGCCTGCCCTGACCCCGGGCGCCGGCTGGGCCGGCCGGCTCCTCGACCGGGTTCTACGCGCCGCACCGCCTCGGCGGGACTGGTTCCGGCCCGTTCCGCCTGGCGCGCGCCACAAAGCGGCCGAACGGCTGGAGCCTAAGGAATGTCTCGTAACTCAATGCTGGCGTGGTCGCGTCGTGTTTTCAGGGCTCACGTCTACATATCCTGTGTCAGCTCGGGCCACCCGCGGCCGCGACGGTCATCCATGCCGCGGTAGCCCTCGGGCCGGGTCAACCCTTCCGTTACTGTGCCGGCATGCCGTCAGAGCCGCCACCCGCACCGGAACCAGCCGCGGAGCAGCCCATCCAGCAGAAACTTGAGGCACTAGCCGACTTGGTCAGGGAGGACCTAGGGGTTGCAGGCATGCCGATCGCTCCTGGGGGCTTCGTCGATTTCGTCGACGTGGGGGCGCGCGTGGAGGTCGATCTTCTTGACGAAGATGTCCAAATCACGTGGCGGGTACACCATGCGTTGAGGGAGGTCGGTTCCCAGGACTACGCACGGTTGAAGCGGGGTAGTGCCGCTATGCGTTTCTCGTCGGAGGTGGACGAGGCGATGCTCGATGCGATGCAGCGAGTCTTGACCGCGGCGGGCTACGTGGTCACCCGGCGCAGCCAAGGGTACGGCACCTTCCACTTGTCCGTCACAGAACGACCTACGGGCCCGTCTTGGCGTGACTGGCACGACCAGCAGTTCAGACGACGGAGTGCTATTCAGCACCGTTTATTGACCATGCATCAGAAGCCGGGTGACCGTTGACGGAGAGTCATAACGGACTCCAACGGAGTAGTACGGCTAAGCGGCGCCACGTAACCCGGTGAAGGTCCGGCTCGCACTCTCGGCAATCATCGATGGGTGCGGATTTTCCCAGCCTCCCGGCAAGATATGATCCACCCGTTCACTGGCTTGCAGCCGGCGCAGTTGCGTCGGCTGGTGCGCGTGGTCGCTCGCCGCGGCGGTGACGCCATCGCTGACGGGCGCCCGGGCCGGCCATGGGCCCTGGACTTGTCGGATCGGGTCCTGCTGGTAGCCGTGTACTGGCGTACAAACCTGACCATGCGTCAGATCGGTCCGCTGTTCGAGGTGTCGCACTCCGCGGCTCATAGGGTGATCGACACTGTCGGCCCGCTACTCGCGCTGGCCCCCGTACACCGCCGTCCGAAAGGCCAGGTCGCGATCGTCGACGGCACGCTGATCCCGACCCGGGGTCACCGTCTCGCCGCGCAGAGCAAGAACTACCGCTACTCGGCGAACCTGCAAGTCGCGATCGATGCGAACACCCGCCTGGTCATCGGTCTGGGCGATCCCCAGCCCGGCAACCGCAACGGCACCATCGTCTATCGCAGCAGCGGCATCAATGAGCAACTGGCCGGCTGTGAAGTGATGGCCGACGGCGCCTACCGCGGCAACCCCGAAGTGATCATCCCGTACCGCAAACCCCGCGACGGCAGCGAACTCCCGCCCTGGAAGCAGGACTACAACAGCGGACACCGCAAGATCCGCGCCCGCGTCGAACACGCCCTGGCCCGCCTGAAGACCTACAAGATCCTGCGCGACTACCGCCGCGCAGGCTCCACCCTCGCGGTCACCGCGGCCGGAATCGCCCACCTGCACAACATCGCTCTGGCCGGCTGACCTCACAGCCGTTGCCAGGCAACGCTTGTTCCGAGTTACGAGACATCTTTTAGGGGAAGACCGAGCGGCGAGGCGTCCGAAGTGGTGCGGTCAGCAGGTACGGACTCCATCCCTGACGAGGTGATCCGCATGAGGAGAACGCCGGCGCCGACGGCTTTCCGAGTCAGCCTGACGGCCCGAGTGACGGTCGGGACCGGCGCCACCGCGTGCCGGCCATCGTTGCGCCCGTCCCGCCCACGGTGGAGTTCCCTCTCATCGGTGGCTGCACCGGGTTAGCACCTACCGGCGGCGGCCCATTCGCCTTCGATTCGTCCGGCGCGTGGGTGGCGACCATTTTGTGAGCGGCGCGACTCCATGGGTTCGATCTCAAGCGGATCATTGTTTTCACGTCGGGAACATCGGGAGCACAGCGAGCGGACCGACCTTTCGGCGAGATCGGTGATTGGCCATTCGCGTGTGGCGGGACTCTCGCCGCGTTCGTCGGCGGTGTTCTAGCCGACATGGTGATCACCGTGCCCTCCTCGGCGGCGGCCGGCCACACGGCCGCGACGTCGCCGGCCACAGCACAGTCGGTGTCCTCGACCTCACGAGTGTCAGGGACTACACCATCACCATCTGGGACAAATGACCGGCGGAGGTCATCGCCGTGCTTCCGCCCCGGTCGACGTCGCCCCGGGTGCGCCGACACGCACCCGCGAGGGGTCGCTGGTGACCGCGCCCAGCCGAACCGGAGAACGGGGAAGGCGGGCGCTAGAGCGTCATGTGCAGGCGGATCGTGGTGCCGGAAGCGGTGGTGTGGATGCGGACCAGGTCGCAGAGATGGTGCGCCAGCAGCAGGCCACGGCCGCCCTCGATGTGAGCCGGCGCCGGGATGCGGCCGGCCAGCGGATCGGCGAGGTGCCCGTGGTCGTCGATCTGGCAGACCAGGGTCCCCGGCTCCGTCCACATGGCCATCACTCCGCCGCCCGGAGTGTGCACGATGGTGTTCTCCGCGAGCTCGTTGGCGGCGGTGATCAGGTCGTCGGCCCGGGCCTCGGGCAGGCCAGCCCGGGCCGCGGACTCGGCGACGAACCGGCGGACCCGGCCCAGGTCGGTCGCTTCCGAGTACGGCTGGCGCGCCGCCCCCGCCGGCACCGCGGGCAGCGGCTGATTGAACTGTGCCGCGGTGATGATCGGGTCGACGTAGGCCGGGCTGTCCTGCCGGCCGCCGTCGACGATCATCACCGGGTGGGTCTGCCAGGCGTCCCGCACGGCGGCCGCGTCGAGGCGACCGGCGTCGTACGGGCACAGGATGGCCGCGTCACGCCCGGTGAACACCGCGTTGATCAGGGCTTCGTGCTGGGCGCAGGCCGGATATTCGACCGCTGACCGGCCCGGCCAGATCGGCTCGCCGATGATCGACACTCGGCGGCCCGCGTGCGTGGCGGCGAACGCCAGCAGCACACCCGGGATGATCCGGCCGGGGTTCCGCCCGGCCACCGTCATGTCCGCGAAATCGACCGAGGCGGCCACGTCCGACAGGGAGTCCCGCAGGGCGGTGAGGTTGGGCCCGGGAACAGCGACCAGGACGGCGTCACCGGCCGCCACGGCGCCCCGGACGAACTTGGTCGTCGCGGTCAGATAGTCCTCGACACCCTCGTAGAGGAGCCCGGGATGGTCGAAACTCATGCGGCCTCCACCGTGAGACCGGCGACCGCGTCGGCGCCGTGAAAGGCGAGCAGTCGCCGCAGACTGGGTGAGGAGCCGGTCACCCGCACGCGCGAGGCGCCGGCGGCCGCCATCAGGATCCGCATGGCGGCGGCGTCGGCGAACGCCAGCTCCGAGACGTCGACCGTCAGGGGCCGCCCGTCCGCGGGGGTGTCGTCGGCCAGCCGCTCCAGCACCGCCCGCAGGGCCTGCCGGTTGGACAGGTCCGCCTCGCCCCGCAGCCGCACACCGGGCGGGTCGAAGGTCCGGATGAACCGCAGGGCGGGGTCCTCCTCCGGGTCGGCGCCGGGCTCCACCGAGGCCGGATGCGCCCGGTTCACCCGCTCCATGTCGATGGCGCTGAACAGGCGCCGGTCGTAGACGCAGATCGCCATCGCGCCCCCGTCGGCGAACACCCGGTTCACATTCGCCTCGTACCAGGCCAGATCGTCGGCGCCGGGGACCGGCCGGGCCGCCCACGACATGTCACCGATCGCCCGCAGGCCGCGGTAGCCGTCGGCCTGGGCCCGGCCGGCCTCGGTGCGCCAGCCCGCCATCGTCACCTCAGGATCGAAGGTCCCGGACGCCAGATAGGCCTGCTCGGGTGTCGCCATCACCAGCTGGCCACGAGCCAGTGCCGGGTGCGCGTTCACGCCTGCGGCGACCAGGTCGCCGGCGAGCCCGTCCGGATCGGGACCGAGGTAGAGAATCCGGTCGCTCTCGCGAAGGCCGGCGCTGATGTATGTCGCCAGACAGCGGACCCTGGTCTCATCGTCGCCGATGACGACGCAGGCATGATCGCCAGGGCGAAGACGATCGAGCATCCCCGCCTCGATCATGACCACTCCCCCGGCTTGCCGCTGTGCACGTCCCGGCATTCTATCCGCCCTCATCCAGCGGCACATCCGGCCGGATGTCCGGCCCCGGAAGGGTGAAGACGAACCCGGCGCCGCCGTCGTGGGACGTGTCGAGGCGGATGGTCCCGCCATGGTGTTCGACGACCCGCTTGCAGATGGCCAGGCCGATGCCGGTGCCGGTGTACTGCTCCCGGCCGTGCAGCCGCTGGAAGATCACGAAGATCTTCTCGGCGAACTGCGGGTCGATGCCGATGCCGTTGTCCCGGACCGTGAAGGTCCACAGCTCACCCTCGGACGTGGCGGTGACGGTCACGTGCGGCTGCCGGTCGGGGTGGCGGAACTTGACGGCGTTGGAGAACAGGTTCTGCCACAGCATCATCAGCAGCGTCGGATCTCCGGGCACGGTCGGCAGCTCCGGACAGTCGATGCCCGCCCCGTTCTGCTCGATCGTCAACGCGGCGGCCTGTTCCACGATCTCGTTCAGGTCGACCGGCCGGCGACCGTCGTAGACCCGCCCGATCCGGGAGAACGTGAGCAGGTCGTTGATCAGCCGCTGCATCCGGGTGGCGCCGTCCACGGCGAAGGAGATGTACTGCTGGGCCCGGTCGTCGAGGGAATCCGCGTACCGGCGCTGGAGCATCTGGCAGAACGACGCCACCTTGCGCAGCGGCTCCTGCAGGTCATGCGAGGCGACGTAGGCGAACTGCTCCAGGTCGGCGTTGGAACGGGCCAGCGCGTCCCGGGCCTCACCGGTGGCGACGAGCACCTCGACCAGGCGGCCACGCATCGCCTCGACGTCCCGGCCGACCGCGGCGATGTCGGCCGGGCCGCCCGGGACCAGCGGGCGGTCGAAGTCGCCGGCGGCCACGGTCCGCGCCGCGGCGCCGAGCCGCCCGAGCGGGCGCACCACCACGACCCGTAGCAGAACGGCGATCGCGGCGACCGCCACCAGCAGCAGGACGGCCAGTCCGATGAAGACGGCGTTACGCACCTGCCGGGAACTGTCGAGCGCCGCCCGTCCCCGCGCCCGCTCCTCGACGAGCAACGCGTCGAGAGCGGTCACCTGCTCCCGGACCCCGGCGAAAGAGTCGGCGCCGGTGTCGACGGCGGGCTCCGCGGTGTCCCGCTGCCACTGCGCGGCCTGCCGCTCCACCCGGTCGAGCGCGGCGAGCAGATCCTGTTCCTCCGCGAGCAGGGAACGAATCCGGCCGGCCGCGTCCCGCTCGGCGGCGACACCCTGCCGGTACGGCTCCAGCAGCTCGGCCCGCCCGCTGAGCGAGAAGGCCCGCACGCCGGACGCCTGGTCGCGCAGCGCCGCGTCGAGTTCCACCACCGCGGTCCGGGCAGGCGAGATGCGGTCGCTCAGCCGGTTCGACACCGCTGTCGTGTCGGCCAGCACACTGGCGCCCAGCACGCTCCCGGCCACGATCAGCAGCACCATCGTCGCCAGCACGGAAGCGAACCACGCCTGGGTGGTCCATCGGGTCGCCGATGTCACAGGGGCACCGTACGCGATGCCGAAACCCGGTAGTGGTAGCCGTGCGAGTGGGTGAAGCCGGCCTTCCCGTAGAGCCGCCGCGCCCCCTCGTTGTCCGCCTCCACCTGCAGATACATCAGATCCGCACGATGGGTGACCGACCACTCCGCGCCGGCCCGCAGGATCGCGGCGGCGAATCCCCGGCGCCGGAACCGCGGCTCGGTGGCCATGCAGTACACCCCGGTGAGCCCGTCTCCCGCGACGAACAGCCCGAGGGCGGCGGTCCGGCCGTCCACGGTGACCGACGCGTACCCGGTGGGCAGCCGCATCCGGGCGAGGACGAGATCGCTGACCGCCAGGTTCGCGTAGGCGTCGCGCCATCCCGGCGTCAGCCCGGCGGTGATCTCGACGGCCGGCCCGGCCGGCGCCCGGGACACGACCTCGGCGGCCGGGGCGGTCAGCACCAGTGTCGGCGCCTCGTGCCGGTAGCCCCGCGCCGCCAGCGCCGCGTCCAGCGCGGTGTGCTGCCCTGCCGGGCTGATCTGCACGGTCACCGGAAGGTCACGACCGGCATAGAACGCCTCGACAGCGTCGATCGTCTCCTCGGGCCGCGTGTCCGGTGCGGGTGGCAACGCGGAGTTGTTGCGGCGCTTGGTGACACCCGGCGTGTGCCGCAGCAGCCAGCCCCCGGCCTGCTCAGTGTGGGCGGACGGCCACGCGGTGACCGCGTGGCGCTCGACCTTCGCGACGCTCGTCATGATCGACGATCTTATGGGTCAGCGTCCGTGCCGCTTCCGGGCGTCGGCTACCTTGAGCCCGTGCCGCAGGTCGACGACTCCCCCGATGCGCTGCCCGCCTGGCTCCTGTGGCCGGTCCGGGCGATCGCGGTCGTCGTCGTCCTCCCGTTCCGGCTCGCCGGCGCCGCCCTCACCGCCGCCGGCCGGTTCCTGAGCCGCTATCTGGTCACCCCGCTCGCCTGGCTCTGCCACCACGTCATCGTGATTCCCGCCGCCTGGCTGTGGCAGCACCTGGTGGTCATCCCAGCGACCTGGGCGTGGCACCACCTCGTGGTCGTCCCGCTGGCCTGGCTGTGGCGCACCCTGCTGCTGCCGTCCGCTCGCCTGCTCGGCAGGGTACTGGTCAAGGTGACCGGCTGGATGGTGGCGATCCCGGTCATCCTGATCGGCGTACCCGTGATGTGGCTCGGGGAGCACGCGCTGGTCCCCGGAGCGCGCCTGTTCCACCGCTGGATCCTGCGCCCGCTCGGCCTCGCGATCGCCGCCACCGCCGGATTCCTCTGGACCCGGCTCCTCGTCCCCGCCGCCCGGGCGATCACCTGGTTCCTCCGGCTCGGCTGGGAGGGCACGTCCTGGCTGTTCCGGCAGCTCTACCGCTACCTGCTGCGCCCCATCGGCCTCGCCGCCGCGTTCGTGTGGCGTCACACCTTCGGCGCCCTCTTGCGAGCGCTCGCCCACGTCTGGCGCACGCTCGTCACCCCGGCCGGCCGCTGGATCCGCGACGAGATCCTCCGCCCGGCGGGCGCCGCTGTCCGGTCCGTGCTCGCTTCCCTCGGCCTCCGATAAACGCGCATCCGGTACGCATAACCACCCTTCCCCACCGCACCGGCCCCGCCCCGGGCTACCCCGCGACGGGGCTGCCGGGCACGGCCGCCACGCGCGTTTCGGGCTGAGGCGGCTGGTCACCGTGCACCCGCGACGGCCCGCCCACGACCGTGCCGAGCCGGCTACCGGCACCCATGACCGGCCCGAAGCGTCCACCACCGATCGGCCGTTCCTCCGGCCGGCCGACACCCCGGCCAGGCGCATTTTCCCGGCCAGCCGCCGCCCGGGCCAGCCGCCGTGCACGCGCGGGTGACCTCTCCTATCGGCCGGGGACGTGCGGTGAGGCGTGCGGACAGCGCGCTGATGGACGGGCCTGGGATGGGGAGCACTGCACAGCAGACGCCCGGCTCGTACCTATCTTTGCGAGCCTCCCGAGCGGGTGGCATGGGGAGGAAGCCATGTCCGAGATCGCGAACAACCCGGCGCCAGACAGACCGAGTGGTGAGCCGTCGGGCAGAGGCCCTGACGACGTCGGCAGACTTCTCGTGGTGGTCAACGCGGCTTTGGTCGGTATTCCGGCCGCCTATGCCGTGTCCCACTCGCTGGCCGTGACCGTACTCGCCGCGGTGCTCGCGGTGGTCCTGGCCCTCGCGTGCCTGGCACGCCGGAACGGATAGTTCGGCCTCGCGAGAGTTCGCTGTGCCGTTGCACACCGGAGCCACGGCGCGTACCTAACTAGATAAGAGCGCCAATGGCCGGGGCGCCAACCCCGGCCCTCGCTTCCAGGGCGCTCTCTTCTCTATTGATGTCCGGTTTCAGGAGGAAAAATGCAGTACCTCACGATCCACCCCCAGCCACCCAATGATCGGAGCAGCCCGGCATGTCCGAGCCTGGAAACATGGAGAACCAGCTCACCCCCGGTGAGCTGGAAGCGTTCGTTTCGTGCTTCAAGAAGAACTTCCACCCATTGACCTGGTTTGTGATCAGGGCGGGCGCATCAGTCACCGAGGCCCCCGACGTCGTCCAGGAGGCGATGCTGGCGGCGCTGAAGAGTTGGGCGACCGTCCAGAATCCCCGCGCGTTCCTCCACACCGCCGCGCTCCGGATCCTGCACCGCAGGTGGGACAAGGCGAAGCAGGAGCACGCCGCCCATCAGCGGATCGCACAGGAGACATCGGCCACGGCCTTCGATATGCGCCTGGACGTCAACGTGAACCTGGACGTCGCCGATGTGCTGAGCCTGCTGCGGGAACTGCCACAAGCCCAGCGCGAGGCGTTCGCACTGCACGCCGACGGCTTCACGCCGCCCGAGATCGCCGAGATCACCGGGCAGAAGGCGTCGACCGCGCGCTCCAACGTGCGTCACGCCCGGCAGAAACTCCTCCGCATGATCGAAGAGTCGACCAGGAAGGAGGCAGGAGATGGACCATGACACCGACCACGAGCGCACGCTCGACGGTCTGCTCGACCGGGCGACCGAGTCGGCGCTGATGTCCCTCGACGCCACGGTCGATGTCGAGCAGCGACTGCGGGACCTGTTCCGCCAGGCCGGCATAGACCCCGACCGCGTACCGGACGACGACAAGCACTCTCGATAGCCGACGACGACCAGGCAGGGCTCTCACCCGTTGCGCCTGCGGGGGCCCCGCCTGCCGCCCGCACCTCGATCAGGCGGGTCGATCATCCGTCGCGATCGCCTCCACCCCGCCGCCGCACGCTTTCATCGGTGTCGGTGACGGCGCTCATCGGCGTCGGCGGTGCCGTTCATCCACGTCGGTGACGGCGCTCACCGGTGCCGTTCGTCGGCGTCGGTGGTGGCGCGTTCGCGCAGCCACGACAACTCGGGGTGATCGGGTGGGCTGAGAACCGGCGCGTAGTGGGTGCCGGCGGGACGGCCTGGGCGCCGGCGGGACGGTCACAGCCGGTGACCCCGCGCCTCAGCCCGAAAGCCGCGCTGCGGCCCGGCACCGGGCGATGGCCGCGTGGTAGCCGACGGGACGGGCACGGTTTGCGGAGCGGACACACCCGTACAAATGAAAAGAGAGTGAGCGGAACGCCGGCCGCAACCACCGGCGAAGTGACGACTAGGCATATGGCCGCCCGATATGCGAGATCATGAGCGCTGTGAGTGCTCGCGATCATGGGATCAAGGGTCCGTCCACCGGTGGGACCTGCACCGGGGCGGCGGGCCGCGTGTTGCGGTGCACCGGTACGGTGACCCCGCCGGGCCCGGACGAAAGCGTCGAACCGGGCTTCGGACGGACCGCGGCGGATGGACCAGGGTTCGGACGGATCAGTGGAGAGACCGACGTGACGACCGACCAGCCGAGGCAGATCGCCCGGCGGGAGCAGCAGCCCGACACCTGGCACCAGCACGTGACCGATCTGAACCACTTCCTGATGGTCTACAAGTTCGGTCTGGCCGAGATCAACACGAAGATCACCATCCTGGCCGAGGAGCTCACGCACCGTGGCACCGGCAATCCGATCGAGCACGTCAACCCGCGTCTGAAGACCCCGGCCAGCATCACCGCGAAAGCTCATCGGCTCGGCTGCCCGCTCACCTTCGACGACCTGCGCGCCCGGATCCGTGACATCGCCGGCATCCGGGTCGTGTGCGGTTTCGTCTCCGACGTCTACACGGTCGCGAACATGCTGACCCGCCAGCCCGATGTCAACCTGGTGGTCACCAAGGACTACATCGCCAAGCCGAAACCGAACGGCTATCGCAGCCTGCACCTGATCGTCGAGATCCCGGTCTTCATGTCCGACCGGGTCGTCGCGGTGCCGGTCGAGGTGCAGCTGCGCACCGTGGCGATGGACTTCTGGGCCAGCCTGGAACACAAGATCTACTACAAGCACGACCCCGACGTGGTCCCGCCCCGGCTCCGCGACGAGCTGACGGCCGCCGCCGAGGACGCCGCCCGCCTCGACGTGCGCATGGAGCGCCTGCATCGGGAGATCCACGGGCCGCGCTAGGTCCAGCCCCCTGCTCGCCGATGACACGGCGTAGCCATCCGGCGGGCCCGCCCGGCGAACCCGCCGCGACGCAGCCGCCCAACACCATCGAACCCACGGCGACGCAGCCGCCCAATACCAGCGAACCCACGGCGACGCGGCCGCCCAACACCGGCACATCGGACCGCCAACCAGCAAACCCACCGCAACCCGGCGGGCCAGCACAGTCACGTCCGCACCGCCACCCAACGGAGCCCGCCACAATTCAGGGGCCCGGCGGAGGAACAGCGTCGTCCCGGGCTGCCCGGCGGGCGGCGCTGGCTGTGGAGGCGGCCCTCTGGCGGTCGTGGGCAGGTTCGGCTGGATGACTACGGGGTGCTGCGGATGGTCCAGCCTCCGGGCGCGGATCCGTGGACGGTTCGCGGGTCGGACGCCCACCGGTCAATGCCGCGGTTCCCGGCCGGGCGGCGTCTCGCCCCACGAGAGATAGGTGTGCGGGTCGCGGACAGGCCCAGTGCGCCAGGCTGCGGGGGGCATGTCCCAGCTACGGCCGCATCCGCGCGGCGCCAGCCAGCCGTAACCCACGCATGCCGCACCGGGACGATGGCATGCTCCCACTACGGCCGGGCCCGTGGCGGCGCAGCCAGGCAGCCGTAACCCACACACGCCACACCGAGGCGATAACGCGCCCCAGCTACGGCCGGGTCCGCGCAGCGCCAGCCAGCCGTAACCCACGCATGCCACGCCGGGACGATGGCGGGCCCAGCTACGGCTGGGTCGGCCGTCGATTGCGCGTGTTTTGGTGGGCGGCTTGGGTGCGGCTGGGCGGGGCTGGTGGTGGGCAGCAGTCCGGTGCGCACGGTGCGAGGCGGGGCCGGCGGGTCGGCGGGGCCGGCGGGTCGGGTGGACGGGCTGGCCTGGGACCTTATAGCCAGCGGCATTCGTCGCCCGTGGTGATTCGGCCGGGGTTCTCGACGGTCGCGAAGACTCCGAATGTCATCTCGTGGTGGGTGGCGAGGGCTTTGAGTAGGTCGCCTCGCTCGGTAGCCCGGTCCTGAGGCATGTCGATCATCACGCAGCGGATGAGTGGGCGGACGACGCGCAGGACGACCTCGGCGCCGACGCGGAGGTGGCGGCCCGGCCAGCCGTCTTCCGGGAAGCTGATACCCGGGGCACCGACGCCGGGGATGTCAAGGCCAGGTTTGTCCGCTCCGGGCATGCTGGCCCCGGTAACGCCGACTCCAGAGATACCGGCCCCGGAGACGCAGGCCCCGGAGACACCGACTCCGGGGATAGCGACTCCAGGGAGGTCGGGCGCGGGGAGGTCGATGAGCAGGTTGGCGCGGAAGCGTAGTGGGTCGATGCCGGTGCCGTCGGGTTCGGGGGCGCTCAGCATCGTCAGCGCACGCAGTGAGGCACTGGTGATCAGGCTCACCGGGCCTTCGTCGTGGTGTGGGATCGCCGCTTCGGGGGTCAGGGTGACCGTGCGGCCGAGCACCTCGCTGATCGCCCGGTGACCGGCGGGGTCGTCGGCGGCGAAGCGGCGGCCGTCCGGCAGTTCCACGATCGGCGCCGGGTGGTCGGCCGGCGTAAGGGCCGGGTGGTCGGCCGGCGTAAGGGCCAGGTGTCCGAGCGGCGCAAGGGCCGGGTGGTCGGCCGGGGTAAGGCCGACGGAGGTAAAGGCGGGGGGAAGGGCGGTGGGGGCGGCTTGGGCGCGGAAGCCGAACAGGCCTGGCATGCGGCGGAACCGGCGGGTGTTCTTGCCGCTGCCGAACTTGCCGTCGGGATCGCGCACCGCCCAGGCGCGGTCGCCGGCCAGCCCGCGTTCGGTGACTTCGGCGGCGGAGACGAGCTCGCCGAGCATGGACTTGACCGGGAAACGGCGAATCTCCGTCAGCAGCACGTGCCGACAGTAGGAGATGGGGTGAAGCGGGTGGGGGCAGCAGCCCGGTGGCCGCGCCACGGTCTGGGCCCGCAGGGACGTCGCGAGGTAGCCCGGGGACGCGGCTGGTGCGGTCGGGAGCGGCGACGGGCGTACCACACAAGTTTTGGTTAGGGGTTGTTTGTGCTGGTGGTCAGGCGTTCGCCGGTGCAGGCTGGAGGCCGGGACCGTGGGCGGTACGGATCTCGGTCGCCGGGCACGGCGAGTCGGTGGGCGTGGACGATCGAGTGATCAGACAATGGCCTTTGTGGGATTCCTACAACTAACGCTGCGCGACATGCATGATCCGGCCCATGGCTCGACCGGTCAGTAGCCGGGAGGGTTGGGTGGAGAAAGCTGACAGGGCTGCAGGGAGGCTCGGCAAGTGTTCAGGCGTGTCGCGATCATCAACCGTGGAGAGGCCGCGATGCGGCTCATCCATGCCGTGCGGGATCTGTCCGCGGAGACCGGAGCCCGGATCGAGACGGTCGCTCTCTACACCGACGAGGACCGGACCGCGACCTTCGTCCGTGAGGCCGATCTGACGTACCCGCTGGGGTCGGCGGCGTCGCGGCCGTACCTCAATCATGGCCTTCTTGAGCAGGCGTTGCGGGACACCGGCGCGGATGCGGCGTGGGTGGGCTGGGGGTTCGTCGCCGAGGATCCGGTGTTCGCGGAGCTGTGCGACCGGATCGGGGTGACGTTCGTCGGGCCGAGCGCGGAGGCGATGCGCAAGCTCGGTGACAAGATCGGCTCGAAGCTGATCGCCGAGGAGGTCGGCGTTCCGGTCGCGCCGTGGAGTCGTGGCGAGGTCGCGACGCTTGAGGACGCGCTGCGCGCGGGTGACGAGATCGGCTATCCGCTGATGCTGAAGGCGACCGCCGGTGGTGGCGGGCGCGGCATCCGGATGGTCGCGTCGGCCGAGGATCTGACCGACGCCTACGAGCGGACCAGTCAGGAGGCGCTGCGGGCGTTCGGCTCCGGGGTGGTCTTCCTGGAGCGCCTGGTGACCGGGGCGCGGCACGTCGAGGTGCAGGTCATCGCGGACGGGCAGGGCACCGCCTGGGCGCTGGGCGTGCGGGACTGCTCGGTGCAGCGGCGCAACCAGAAGATCATCGAGGAGTCGTCGTCGGTCGTCATGGCGGCCGAGCAGGCGGCCGAGCTGAAGGAGTCGGCGGTCCGGCTGGCGCTGGCGGTCGGCTACCGAGGCGCGGGGACGGTCGAGTTCCTCTACCACCCGGGCGAGAAGCTGTTCGCGTTCCTCGAGGTCAACACGCGCCTGCAGGTCGAGCACCCGATCACTGAGATCACCACCGGCACCGACCTGGTCAAACTGCAGCTGCACGTCGCCGCCGGGGGCAGGCTGACCGGCGAGCAGCCGGCGGAGCTCGGCCACGCGATCGAGGCGCGGCTCAACGCCGAGGACCCGGACCGCGATTTCGCGCCGTCGCCGGGGCGCATCGCCCGGCTCGCGCTGCCGGCCGGCCCCGGCATCCGGGTGGACACCGGTGTCAGTGAGGGCGACAGCATTCCGGCGGCCTTCGACTCGATGATCGCCAAAATCATCGCGTACGGCCGGAATCGTGACGAGGCGCTGGGCCGCCTGCGCCGCGCGATGGCCGAGACCACCGTCATCATCGAGGGCGGCTCCACGAACAAGAGCTTCGTGCTGGACCTGCTCGACCAGCCCGAGGTGATCGACGGCAGCGCCGACACCGGCTGGATCGACCGGGTCCGCGCCGAGGGCCGCCTGGTCAGCCACCGGCATTCGGCGATCGCGCTGGCCGCCGCCGGCATCGAGGCCTACCTCGACGAGGAGGAGATCAGCCGGCAGCGGCTGCTCACCACCGCGCACGGCGGCCGCCCGCAGGTGCAGCACGAGAGCGGCCGCCCCCTCGACCTGAAACTGCGCGGCGTCGGCTACCGGGTGCAGGTGTCCCGGCTGGGCCGCAAGCAGTTCCGGGTCGGGATCTTCTCCGGCGCCTCGTTCGCCCACGCCGATGTGATCAGTGAGCGTTTCGACGAGCACAGCGGCCAGATGCTCGTGAACGGTCACCGGTTCCGGCTGGTGACGGCGACGCACGGACCGATCCACACCATCGAGGTCGACGGGGTCACCCACCGGGTCAGCCGGGACGAGGGCGGCGTCGTCCGCTCCCCCGCCCCCGCGCTGGTGGTGGCGACGCCGCTGGCCGTCGGCGACGAGGTGGAGGCGGGCGCGCCGATCCTCGTGCTGGAGAGCATGAAGATGGAGAACGTGCTCCGGGCGCCGTTCCGTGCCCGGGTGCGGGAGTGCCCGGTCGCCGTCGGCAGCCAGGTGGAGACCAACGCCCCGCTGATGCGCCTCGAGCCGCTCGACTCGTCGGAGGAGGAGACCGCCTCCGCCGGTGAGGCCGTCGAGATCGAGCTGCCCGGCTCGTCCACCGAGCAGGGCCTGGAGAATCTGCGTGCCCTGCTGCTCGGTTACGACGTCGATCCCGGCGTGGTCAAGGGTTACCTGGTGGAACACGGGCGCCGGCCGCTGCCCGGCGAGATCGACCTGTTGACGATCTGCGCCGACCTGCTCGAACTGAGCCGCAACAAGCCTGGCGACGACTGGAAGACCGAGCCGGGCAACGCGGTGCACAGCCCCCGCGAGTACTTCCACAGCTATCTGCAGAGCCTCGACGTCGAACGGGCCGGTGTCACGCCGGCGTTCCAGGAGCGGCTGACCCGGGTGCTCGGGCACTACGGGGTGGACGGGCTGGACCGTACGCCCGCTCTGGAGGACGCGCTCTTCCGGATCTTCCTCGCTCTGCAGCGGTCGGCGGCCAACATCGGAGTCGTCTCCCAGCTGCTGCAGCAGTGGATCGCCGGCAACCCGCCGCAGGATCCGGACGCCGAGCGGGCCGGCATCGCGCTGGAGCATCTGATCGAGGCGACCCAGGTCCGTTTCCCGTCGGTGTCCGACCTGGCCCGCGGCATCGTGTTCCGGTGGTACGCCCAGCCGTTGCTGCGCCGCACCCGGGCCGAGGTGTACGCCGCCGTCCGCGCCGACCTGCGTCACCTCGACCACCACCCGGACTCGCCGGACCGTGACGAGCGGATCCAGCGGATGGTGGCCTGTTCGGAGCCGCTGGTGCGGCTGATCGGGCAGCGGATCGGCCGTCCTGGCCGGGATCACACGCCGCTGCTGGAGGTGCTGACCCGCCGCTACTACGAAAACCGTGGGCTGTCGGCGTTCGGGGTCCGCTCCGTGGGCGACATCCGGTTCATGACGACGACGCACACCGGTGATCGAGCGACTCGGGTCAGTGCCGCCGCGATCGACATCTCGGACTTGCCGGCCACGCTGGCCGCGGTGGACTCGGATGTCGCCGACATCTACGTCGCCTGGAACGGGCAGCCGGGCGTGGATGAGATGGCCTCGCAGCTCGGCGCTGTTTTCGCCGGCCTGTCGTTGCCGGGGACCCGCCGGATCACCACCACGATCGCCGGCACCAGCGGCGCGGTGATGCACCACCACTTCACCTTCCGCGCGGGCGAGGACGGGCGCTTCACCGAGGACCGGCTCATCCGAGGGCTGCACCCGCAGATCGCTCTCCGGCTCCAACTGGAGCGGCTGCGCGAGTTCAACCTGACCCGGCTGCCGTCCACCGACGAGGAGATGTACCTCTTCAAGGCGGTCGCCAAGTCCAACCCCTCCGATGAGCGGCTGATCGCGATGTACCAGGTCCGCGACCTCACCGCGCTGCGGGAGACCGACGGTCGCCTGGTCGCGCTGCCCGCGCTCGAGGAGGGCATCACCCTCACCCTCGACGCGATCCGCAACATCCAGGCGCTGCGCCCGCAGAACAAGAGGTTCGACACCAACCGGATCATGATGTACATCTGGCCGGTCACCGAGCTGTCGATCGACGAGCTGAACGCGCTGGTCCAGCGGATCCTGCCGACCGCCAGCGGGGCCGGCCTGGAAGAGGTGCAGTTCATCGCCCGGCAGCGCCGGGCCAGCGGCGAACTCACCGAGGTGGCGGTGACCATCACCCTGGAGCCGGGGCACGGCGCGCAACTGCACGTGGGCGAGCCGTCCACCGCACTCGTCCAGCCCCTCGACGACTACCGGCAGAAGGTGTTGCGGGCCGCCCGGCGCGGGACGGTCTACCCGTACGAGCTGACCGGTCTGCTCGGCAGTTTCACCGAACACGACCTCGTCGATGGTGTGCTGGTCCCGGTCGACCGGCCCAAGGGCAGGAACACCGCCGCGATCGTCGCCGGTGTCGTCACCACCGTGACCGACCGATACCCGGACGGCATCACCCGCGTCGTGCTGCTCGGCGACCCCACCAAATCCCTCGGCGCACTCTCCGAACCCGAATGCGCCCGCGTCATCGCCGCCCTCGACCTCGCCGAATCGATGCACGTGCCCCTGGAATGGTTCGCGTTGTCGGCCGGCGCCCGCATCTCGATGGCCTCCGGCACCGAGAACATGGACTGGGTCGCCGCCGCCCTCAAACGGATCGTCACCTTCACCCAGGCCGGCGGCGAAATCAACATCGTCGTCGCCGGCATCAACGTCGGCGCCCAGCCCTACTGGAACGCCGAAGCCACCATGCTCATGCACACCAAAGGCATCCTCGTCATGACCCCCGACTCCGCGATGGTGCTGACCGGCAAGCAATCCCTCGACTTCTCCGGCGGCGTCTCCGCCGAGGACAACTTCGGCATCGGCGGCTACGACCGGGTGATGGGCCCCAACGGCCAAGCCCAGTACTGGGCGCCGTCGCTTCCGGCCGCCCGCGACGTGCTGATGGCCCACTACGACCACACCTACGTCGTCCCCGGGGAGACCGGCCCCCGCCCGGCGCACACCACCGACCCCGCCGACCGCGACGTCTCCGACTACCCGCACACGTTCGCCGGCAGCGACTTCACCACCGTCGGCCAGATCTTCTCCCCGACCCACAACCCCGACCGCAAGAAAGCCTTCGACATCCGCACCGTCATGCGCGCCGTGTCCGACCAGGACCACCCGGTCCTGGAGCGCTGGGCCGGCATGGCCGACGCCGACACGTCGGTGGTCCAGGACGCCCACATCGGCGGCCGCCCGGTCTGCCTCGTCGGCATCGAATCGCGCTCCGTGCCCCGCCGCGGATTCCCGCCCACCGACGGCCCCGACACCTACACCGCGGGCACCCTGTTCCCCCGCTCCTCGAAGAAGACCGCCCGCGCGATCAACGCCGCCTCCGGCAACCGCCCCCTGGTCGTCCTCGCCAACCTCTCCGGATTCGACGGTTCCCCCGAATCCATGCGCCACCTGCAACTGGAGTACGGCGCCGAGATCGGCCGAGCCATCGTCAACTTCGACGGCCCGATCATCTTCACCGTCATCTCCCGCTACCACGGCGGCGCATTCGTGGTCTTCTCCAAAGCCCTCAACCCCAACATGACCGTCCTCGCTCTCGAAGGCTCCTTTGCCTCCGTCCTCGGCGGCGCTCCCGCCGCCGCCGTCGTCTTCTCCGGCGAAGTCAACAACCGCACCGCCAACGACCCCCGAGTCACCGACCTCCAAACCCGGCTCGCCGCCGCGACCACCACCGAACGCTCCGCACTCAACGCCCGCCTCACCGACATCCAATCCACCGTCCGCGCCGAGAAACTCGGCGAAGTAGCCGCCGAATTCGACCGCGTCCACAGCATCCAACGCGCCGTCGAAGTCGGCTCGGTCGACGCCATCATCAGCACCGCCGACCTACGCCCCCGCATCATCGAGGCCATCGAACACGGCCTTAAGAGCTGACCCGCTTGCCTCGGGCGCGGCGGTCCGGTTTTCCGGGCCGCCGCGCTTCTTTTCGTACGGGGCAGCGAGGTCCCGCCCTACCCCGCGACGCCGTCCCACCTTCCGGCCGAGGCGCGTCTCTCGCGCAAGGCGTCCCCGCACCGCCGAGCCTGGTACGCACCTGGGCGGGAGATCTCCCGGGCCTCTGCGCAACTCTCTCGCCTCCGCTGCAATGCCCACCGGCCCGTAACACCCGCCTTCCGCAACGCCACCAGCCCGCAGCGTTCGACCGGCTCGCGGGCGCGCCTCCCCGTAACACCCGTCGGCTCTTCTGCCGGAGCCGGACACTGCCGGAGTGCATGTTCCGCATCTGCCGCCGGGTTGCCGAGCCCTGGGTGACCCGCTTCCAGCGCAGGGAACCAACATCCCGCTCGGATCAGTTCTGCAGGTAGCGGATGACGGCCAGGACCCGGCGGTGGTCGGCGTCCGACGGTGGCAGGTCGAACTTGGTGAAGATGTTGGTCACGTGTTTCTCCACCGCCCGCTCGGTCACCCGGATCGTCCCCGCGATGGCCGTGTTGGTGCGGCCCTGCGCCATCAGGCCCAGCACCTCCCGCTCCCGCGGCGTCAGCTCGGTGAGTAGGTCGCGGTGGCGGCTGTGGCCGAACAACTGCGTCACCACCTGTGGGTCGAGCGCGGTGCCGCCCGCCGCCACCCGGTGCAGGGCGTCGATGAAGTCGTCGAGCTGGACGACGCGCTCCTTGAGCAGGTAGCCGACGCCCTCGGAGCCGCCGGCGAGCAGCTCGGCGACGAAGGCGGTCTCCACATATTGCGAGAAGATCAGCACCCCGGTGCCGGGCAGTTCCCGCCGCAACCGGATCGCGGCACGCAGCCCCTCGTCGGTGTGGCTCGGTGGCAGGCGGATGTCGACGATCGCGACGTCGGGAGGCATGGTCGCGACCGCCTCGAACAGTGCTGGGACGTCGGCGACGGCGGCCAGCACCTCGTGGCCGCGCATGACGAGCAACTGGGCGAGGCCTTCGCGAAGGATCGCGGAGTCCTCGGCGATGACGATGCGCATCTGTCGTTACGGCCTCTCCGCCGTTGCAGGGCAAGGGATTTCCACAGTGACGGTGGTCGGTCCACCCGGTGGGCTGTCGATCGACAACCGGCCGTCGACGACCCCGATCCGTTCCGCCAGCCCGGCGAGACCCCCGCCGGCTCTCTGGTGGGCGCCGCCCTGCCCGTCGTCGTGGACCCGCAGCCGCAGGACGCCGTCGCGCAGATCGACCCGGATCGTAGCGTTACGGGCGGCGCTGTGCCGCCCGGCGTTGGTGAGCAGCTCGCACACGGTGAAGTAGGCGATGCTCTCCAACGCCGGTGGTGGTCGGGTCGGCAGGGCGGTCTCGATCGTCACCGGCACCGCGCTGCCGGCCGCGACCGTAGCCAGGGCCGTCTCCAGGCCGTTGTCGAGCACCGGCGGGTGAATGCCCCGAACTAGATCGCGCAGCTCCGCGACCGCGGTCGAGAGGGTGGCTTGCGCGGTGTCGACGGCCGCCACGACATGCTCGGGCGGGGCCTGGGCGGTGAGGAGCTCCCGGACCATGGCCAGGTGCATGCCGACCCCGATCAGGCGGGCCTGGGCGCCATCGTGCAGGTCTCGCTCGATGCGCCGCAGCGTGAGGTCGGCGTCTTTCACCGCGCGGTCGCGAGAGTCTCGCAGGACGCTCATCCGCTGGCTGGCCTGACTCGGGCCGAGCAGAGAACGGATCAGCAGCCGCTCGACGGCGAGGACGGACCGCACCATCCAGGGGCCGAGCAGCAGCAGGATCACGCTGGTGACCATGATGGCCAAGGCCTCGCGCCCGAAACTGCCCTGGTGGAACGGCAGATAGATCAGGCTGATCAGCCCGTAGGCGTAGAAGCCGCCGCCCAGTGCCAGCGACAGCACCGCCACCGGCGGTTTGATCAGCGCGTATGCCAGCATGCGCCAGCCGACGGGATCACGGAGGACCGCGCGCCGCCAGCCGAATGGTCCTCCGCCTGCCGTTGCCCGAACCGGAGCCGGCACCCGCTCACCGAGCAGGCGGGCGGCCAGGGCTCTCCGTTTCCCGCCGAGAGCGGCCGCGCCGCGCAGGACCGCGGCCAGCAGCCATGCGCCCAGCGGGGTCAACAGCAGCACCAGGCCGGCCAGGCCGCCGATTATCAGCAGGACGGCGGCTACCAGGTCGATCGGAAGAACCAACAGGAGGTAGACGAGCCCTCTCTGCGAGCGGCGCCCGAAGATCGAAGCCAATATCCGTTTCATCGCGAACAGCATCTCCCGCTCAAGCCACCGGCCGCGATGCGGCTACCACCCCAGCGATGGTTCGGTTAACCGCACCATCAGCGGGGTGCCCGCTCGACTGTGCCCAGCGCCCGTCCTGACCAGGCTCAATGCATGCCTCACACCGCGGTCACATACCGGAATGTCCTGGTGGCAGCCTCCCTCGCCGGCCTCGCCGTGCTCAGCGGCTCGCTGCTCGGCCTGAGCGGGTCGCTGCCGCCGGCCACGGTTCCCGGTTGGCTGGCCGACCCGCTCTCCCCACCCGACCCAGGCGCTGCCACGGCCGAGCAGGTGGCCGCGTTCTTCGCCCGTCTCACGCCGGCCGAGGCGTCGGCGCTCGCCCAGCGCTTCCCGGAGATCGTCGGCAACCTCGACGGCGCCCCTGCCGTCCTGCGCTACGCCGCCAACCAGATCCGTCATCCGCTGGCCGGGAGCCGGCAGATCCTCGCCTTCGACGACCGTGCCGACGGCCGCATCGTCGAGGTGCTGGGCGACCTGGACACCGCTGACCGGCTGGTGCTGCTGCTGCCAGGGGTGGCCAACGATCTGGCCAATTTCGACACCGGGCTCGGCGGCGTCGAGCGGCGGTCACCCGCCTGGCAGGCACGGCAGCTCCATGACGGCATCCGGGCCGCCGATCCGGACGCTCGGGTCGCGGTGGTGGCCTGGCTGGGTTACGACCCGCCCGAGGGCGTGAGCCGTGACTCGGTGCGCGAGGACCGGGCGGCCGCGGGGGCCGTCGCGCTCGACCGGTTCATCGACGGTCTCCTGCTCGGGCACCCCGGGCGGACGGCTGCGGTGATCGGTCACAGCTACGGCTCCACCGTCGCCGGCCTCGCCGCCCCGCACCTGTCCGGCCGGGTCACCGACCTTGTCGCCGTCGGCAGTCCCGGGATGGGCGTCAGCGGCCGCGCCGAACTGCGCACCGCGGCCCGGGTGTGGGAGTGCACCTCGGACGGCGACTGGATCCGTCGTGTTCCCGGCGTGCAGGTGCTCGGCCTCGGGCACGGCCGTCTGCCGTCCGATCCCGAATTCGGCGCGCTGACGCTGCCGTGCGCCAACGCCGACGGTCACGACGGCTACTTCGCCCCCGGCTCTCCCGCGTTGCGGGCGATGGCCGCGGTCGCCGCCGGCCGCCCGGAGGGTGACCCGCGGTGAACGTGGACACTCTCGAGCAACTCGCCCGCTGGGGCCGGCCACGTTCCTCAAAACCGTGGGCGGGCGACGCCGGGACCCGGCAACGCACCTCACCGTCCTGGCCAGGCGACGCGAGGACCGGCCACCACACCACACCGCCCTGGCCAGGCGACGCCAGGACCGGCCACCACACCACACCGCCCTGGCCAGACGACGCCAGGACCGGCCACCACACCTCGCCGCCATGGCCAGGTGATGTCTGGTTCCTCGGTCTCGGGCGCTCGGTCGCGCTGGGCGCCGCCGGAGAGTCGCGGTGTGCGCCGGGCTCCTACTGTGGCCCGGTGGCAGATGATCAAGGACGTGGGCATCCACTGCGCGGATTCTGGGCGCTCCTGGCCGGGGGCCTGGCGATCGTGACGGTGATCGTGGCGCTGGACCCGGTCACCAGGCAGGAGGACTGCTCCAACTACCACGCCGCGGGCAACGTCAGCGCCTTCGACGACCCCGTCTGGGACCTCAACCTGGCGGTGATGGGCCTCGGCTGGATCGCTCTGACCACCCTGGAACAGTTCCTCCCCATCACCCACCGGGGCTGGAACGGCTGGTTCAGCGCTATCGCGCGGGCGATGATCGCGATCGGTCTCTCCGTCGCCGGCTGCTGCTGCCTGATCGGCCGACTCCTGATCATGTGCAACTGACACGGCCGGCCCAGGCGCCCCGGCCTCACGGTGCCGGTTGTGGTTGGTGTCGTTGCCGGCCAGTGACCGTCGTCAGGTGTCGCGGGCGGTGACCAGTGCCGCGTGCCGGTCCGCTATCGCACTGGCATGCCACGCCTGGTACCAGGCGTGGCCTTCGGTCCCTCGAACGTCGTCAGCCTGCGGATCTCCGTTGGACGGAGTCCACCGACCGCCTGCTGTCCCGTGCCCGGCCGCCCTGTCGAGTCACCTTCGACGATCACCGCCCGATACCAGCCCACCCTGCCGAGTCACGCCGTCAATCACCGCCCGAAACCAGCCCACCCGCGAGGTCACGGCCGGCGATCGCTGTCGGAGCAAGACCGCCTCTTGCGGTTGCGGCGGGCTATCACCGCCGGGAGCAGGCCCGCGCCGGCCGCGAGCGTGAGCGCCGAGAGCCCGAGCAGGGTCGGCCGCCACGGCCAGGCCGGTCCGGTGAGGTGCAGATGTCCGGCCGGGTACTCGATGTACTTGGCCGTCGTGTGGGCGGTCGCCCGGTCAGAGTGAGTGGCGAGGTCGAGCAGAAGCGGGTCGAGGGCGAACTCGCCAGGCCGCCGGCCGGCGTGCGGCAGGCTGACGTCGAGGCCGCGGTCGGCCGCCCAGCCGCTCAGCGCCGGGCCGGGGTGGTCGGCGCCGGGCACGATGAGCCGATCCACCCGTGCCGGCCCGGCGGTCAACAGCAGGCCGTGGCGGGTGGTCACGGTGGGCTGGGCGGCGACCGGCACCGCCCGGGCGGCGAAGGACGTTCCGGCGTACGCCTCGAACGCCGCCGCGATGTCGATCTCGCCGGCGCCGTCGGTCAGGCCGATGCCGACGACGGGGCGTAGCCAGGGAAAAGCGGCGTTGAGGGCGTACGGGAGGTCCGCGACGGCCACGCTCTGCGGCGCGATGCCGGTGGGCGCGCCCGGTGTCCAGTCGCGGTAGGACACCTCCCGGCCGACCCGGACGGCTTCGGCCGGACCGGCCAGCAGTTCGATCAGGCGCAGCGACCCGGCCAGGCCGGAGGTGACACCGGCGGTCGTGATGATCCGGCCGTCTTCCACGAACCGCTCCCCCGCCACCCAAGCGGTCTCGGGGTAGCGATCCCGGAGAGCGCCGAGGCGCTGCCAGAACGAGGTCGCCCGGCGCCCGGCGAGGAGACCGGCGTCGGCGAGCACTTCCGCTCCGGCACAGACTCCGAGGATGTACGCGTCCCGCGCGCCCAGCCAGTCCCGCAGCGCCGGTTCCCGCTCGACGATGGCGGGCACCACCACGACGTCGGGCTCGGGGGCGGTGGCGAAAGTGTGTTCGGCGACGGCGCGCAGGCCGCCGGAGAGCGGGACCGGGCGCCGGTGTTCGGCCACCGTGTAGACGAAGAACCCGGGCACCCGGGCGAGGGCTTCGTACGGCAGCAGCGCGTCGCTCACCACCGTCCCGCTCGTGCCGAGGGCCACGGCGACGACCGTCGATCCGGCGGGCACGCCGCGTGGCGCCGGCCAGTCGCCGGTCTCGGCGCTCTCACCCGGATAGCCGTCACGCATGGTGGCGGTCACGCCCGCGGTGACGGCGGCACCGAGAACGGCGGTGGCCAGCACGATTCCGGACAGGCAGAGCAGGACACGGCGCACAGTGATCTCCAGAGTCATGTGGGGCGGCCCGCCGACGGCGACTTGCCGTAGCGGGTGCCGTACAGCCGCCGGAAGTGGCGGGCGTCGCGGAACCCGCACCGGGCCGCGACCGCTTCGACGGTCAGGGTGGTCTCGGCGAGCAGGTTCGCGGCCAGGTCGAGGCGCAGCCGCTGCTGGTACTCCAGCGGGGTGCAGCCGGTCGCCGTGGTGAAGGCCCGGCTCAGCCCGCGCGGTGACAGGTTCGCCATCCGGGCCAGGTCGCCGAGCGTGTGCGGCGCGTCGAGGTGCTGGGCGAGGTGGTCCTGCACCCGGTGCACGCCCGGGTGCAGGTGTCCACGATGGTCGAGGAATGGGCTGATCTGCCGCTGCGACCCGTCCCGCCGCAGGTAGACGACCAGGTCACGAGCGACCGCGGCGGTCAGGGACGGCCCGTGGTCGCGTTCGATCAGCGACAGTGCCAGGTCGATGCCGGCGGCGATCCCGGCGCTCGTGCTGACCGGGCCGTCGTGGACGTAGAGCACCGCTTCGCGTACCCGCGCCGCCGGGTACCGCTCGCGCATCAGGTCGATCAGTGACCAGTGCGTGGTGCACCGCCGCCCGTCGAGGAGTCCCGCCTCGGCGAGCACGGCGGCTCCGGTGCACACCGAGGCGGCTCGCGCCCCGGCACGCACCGCGTCCCGGACCCAGGTGGTCACGGCGGCCGGGATCCGCGGGCCGGGCGGCCGCAACCGCGGACCCGGGATGAGGATCAGGTCGCCCGGTCCGGCGGCGGGCAGCGGGCCGAGCCCCGCCAGCCGCAACCCTTGCGCCGAGGTGATCTCGCCGGGGTCGGCCGCCACGAATTCCAGCCGGTACCCGGCGCCCCGCTGCGCGGCCGTGTCGAAGGCCTGCACGGGTCCACCCAGGTCGAGCAGGTTGACGTCCGGCAGCACCAGCACGATCACCCGATGTTCGCTGCTCACAGCAGACACGCTAGGTGAACCGCACCGTCCGGTGGAGGGTCCGGCAGGCCGTCCAGCGGACGGATCCGGCACTCACGAGCTGTGTCCGCGACGGCGTTGCGCGGGATGCGACCGGACCTTGTATCGCGGGCGTATCGGGAATCGCATACGCCACCGCAACGGCCGCGCGTCTTAGGTGGAGGAATGAGCCAGATCGCATCACTGTCAGTGCAGGACTCGTCGACCGGGAAACGAGCGTGATCATGGATTCGGATTTCGCACGTGGCATCGACCGGCGGCGGCTGGTCACCTGGGGTGGGCTGGCGGCCGCCGGCGCGGTGGCCGCCAACCCGCTGGCGAACTCCGGGGCCAGCGACGCCGGCGCGACCCTCGCTGCGCCCGACCGGTTTCCGCCGGACACCCTGCCCGGTGGCGCCTACGACCGGTACGTGGAACGGCTGGCCGCCGAGGGCCGGTTCTCTGGTGTGGTGCTGCTGTCGCACCGAGGCCGGACGGTGCTGTCCCGCAGCTACGGCATGGCCGACAAGGAGAGGGGGATCCGCAACCACGAGGGCACCGCGTTCACCCTGAGTTCGGCGGGCAAGCCGTTCAACGCGATAGCCATCCTGCAACTGGCGCAGCGGGGCAGGCTACAGCTGTCGGACCCGGTCGGGAAGCACCTGTCGGGCTTCGCCCGGGACATCGCCGAAAAGGTGACCATCCACCACATGCTCTCCGGCACCTCCGGGATGAACACTCCCGACCAGGACATCCACCGGGTCTTCCGGAGCCGGGAGGAGGTCCACCAGTACCAGGAGCGGTGGGCCCGGCAGGCGAAGCTGGTGGCCACCCCCGGCCTTCCCAACACCTTTCACGCCGGGGCTGAGACCGTCGTTCCCGCGCTGATCGTGGAGGCCGTGAGTGGCATGACGTACTGGGACTACGTCGAGGAGAACATCTTCCGGCGCTGCGGCATGACCGCCTCGGCGTTCTACACCCGGCCACAGTGGCTGACCGACGCGCACATCGCACACCCTTACATGAAACTGGCGGACGGCAGCTACGTGGACGCCCTCCGCAACCTGGACAAGGGCAGCCCCTACGAATACGTCCTCGGCAGAAATCCGGGCCGTGCCTTTATCGACGCCATCGGGGACGGTGGTTTCGCCACCGCGCCGGACCTGGTCCGGTTCGCACGCGCGCTGGGCGACGGCACGGTGCTGGACCGGCCCTGGGCCGACGTGCTCACCGCCGCCAAGGTGCCCCACGGGCCGGCGTCGTTCGGGGCGTACGGGCTCGCGATCGACATCGTCAACGGACAGTGGGTGTTCCAGCGTGCCGGCGGCAACCCCGGTGTCGGCGCCAACTGGAGCATCTACCCGGACACCGGCTGGGTCGGCGTCATCCTCGCCAACCGCGACGCCGACGGCGTGTCACTGCGGGACCTGATCGGCCGGGAGACGCAGGCCGTCACCGGGGCTTCGCCCGGCGGCGGGTCGGGCGGCTGAAACAGCCGGCGGCAGACACGGCGAGCAGATCTTCGAAAGCTCGACGGGCCGGGCACGCGCCCCGGGTATCGCGGACGTATGGAGAATCGCATACGCCACCGCAACGGCCCTCCGGCTTCGATGGGGGCATGAGCCGCAGCAGATCCCGGTCCGCGCCGCACCGCCGCACGCACGGGACAGTGCTCCTCAGCCTGGCGGTCCTCGGCCTGGTGGGCGCGGCGTTCGCCGGGCGGCGGCCGCTCCTGATGTCCGCTCCCCGCTGCATGGCCGGGCGGTGGCAGGGTTGCTTCGATACGGAGAACGGTGTGCTGTTCATGATGCCGGGCCCGGGGACCGGCGTCGTCCCCGGCCGGCTGAGCCTGATCCCGCTGCGTGACCTGGTGACGATGGGCCCTGTCGGGGTCGTCGGCAACCTGCTGATCTTCGCGGCGCTGGGGTTCTTCGCTCCGATGCGCTTCGCGGCGTGGGCGTCCGTGCCACGGATCGTGGCGCTCGGCGCGGGCCCGGTGTGCACACCTCGATGATGTTCTCCTCGAATCGTAGGCTCCGGGCATGCGCGTACTGATCGTGGAGGACGAGCCCTACCTGGCCGAAGCCGTCCGGGACGGTCTGCGGCTGGAGGCGATCGCCGCCGACATCGCCGGCGACGGCGACACCGCGATGGAGCTGCTCAGCGTCAACTGCTACGACCTCGCGGTCCTCGACCGCGACATTCCCGGCCCCTCCGGCGACGAGGTCGCCCGGCACATCGTCGCGTCGGGCAGCGGCATCCCGATCCTCATGCTCACCGCTGCCGACCGGATCGACGACAAGGCCTCCGGCTTCGAGCTCGGCGCCGACGACTACCTCACCAAACCGTTCGAGCTGCGGGAACTCGTCCTGCGGCTGAGGGCGCTCGACCGCAGGCGCGCGTACGCCCGGCCCCCGGTCCGCGAGATCGCGGGCCTGCGGCTCGACCCCTTCCGCCGGGAGGTCTTCCGCGCCGGACGATACGTCGCGCTCACCCGCAAGCAGTTCGCCGTGCTGGAAGTCCTCGTCGCCGCCGAGGGCGGCATCGTCAGCGCCGAAGAGCTGCTGGAACGGGCTTGGGACGAGAACGCCGACCCGCTCACCAACGCCGTGCGCATCACGGTCTCGGCACTGCGCAAACGCCTCGGCGAACCCTGGGTCATCGCCACCGTCGCCGGTGCCGGTTACCGCATCGACACTCAGCCCGGCACTCGGCCCGGCACGAGCCGCGAGGCGGAAGACCGTGGGTAGGGCCCCCGGGTTGAGTGTTCGTCTCAAGCTCACCCTCAGCTACGCCGGGTTCCTCATGGTCGCGGGCGTCCTACTGCTCGCCGCCGTGTGGGTGTTCCTCCTGCGTTACGTCCCCGACCGTGCCATCCTGCTGAGCGACACGGCCCCCACCGGTGTCTTCCCTGTCCGGTCCAGACTTGTGCGTGTCTTCGCCCCGCCGGCGGCGGCGGTGATGGCGTTTCTCCTGGTCTTCGGCCTCGGGGGAGGCTGGGTTCTGGCCGGTCGCATGCTCGCGCCGCTGTCGCGCATCACGGCCGCCACGCGCACCGCGGCCGCCGGATCGCTCGCCCACCGCATCCGGCTGCCGGGCCGCGGGGACGAGTTCCGTGACCTCGCCGACGCCTTCGACGCCATGCTGGCGCGGCTCGAAGCGCACGTCGCCGAACAGCGGAGGTTCGCGGCCAACGCCTCCCACGAACTGCGCACTCCCCTGGCGATCTCGCGGACGCTCCTCGACGTCGCCCGCAAGGACCCCACGCGGGTACGAGCCGAGCTCATCGAACGCCTGCACACTGTCAACACCCGGGCGATCGACCTCACCGAGGCTCTCCTGCTGCTCAGCCGCGGCGACCGCGGAAACTTCACCCGCGAGGGCGTCGACCTCTCCCTCATCGCCGAAGAGGCCGCCGAAACGCTGCTCCCCCTCGCCGAACGGCGCCGGATCGCGCTGGACGTCACCGGCGGGGCGGCCTGGACCAGCGGCTCCGCCGAGCTCCTGTTGCGGATGGCGACGAACCTCATCCAGAACGCCGTCGTCCACAACCTCCCCGATGGCGGCGCCGTGACGGTCCACACCGAAACGCACGGCGACACGAGCGTGCTGCGTGTCGAGAACACGGGTCAGCCCCTCCCGCCCGAACTGGTGCCGACCCTCACCGAGCCCTTCCACCGTGGAACCGAACGCGTGCGCACCGACGAGCACGCCGGCGTCGGCCTCGGCCTCGCCATCGTGCACAGCATCGTCCGCGCCCATGACGGGACCCTCGACCTCGTTCCCGGCGCGGCGGGCGGTCTCGTGGTCACTGTCCGGCTTCCGGGAACGTCATAGGCACCTTCCCCCGGGCGGGCGCCCTCAACGATCCGGTGGCCGCCGCAGAGTCGGCCGGTCAAAGCGTCGAGCCGGCGTCGCGACTCGCGTCAGGCCTGGGCTCGATAACCCATGCGCGACCCGCGCGTGGGTTATCGAGACAACTGCACGAACTGCGTGCAGGGGCCTACCCGGGCCCGGCCCGTCCAAGCGAACCCGGCCCGCGCGAACCCGGCCGCGAGTGGAGGCACGAGGTCAGGCGAGCATGCGGGCGAACTCCTCCGGGTCGATGACCGGGATGCCCAGTTGAGCGGCCTTCTTCGCCTTGGCGGTGGTGGTCTCGGCCGTCACCAGAGCCGTCGTCTTCGCCGAGACGCTGCTGCTCGCGGAACCGCCCAGCGCCTCGATCCGCTCGCTGACCGTGGTGCGGGTGAAGCCGGGCACCGAGCCCGACACCACGTAGGTCTGCCCGGCCAGGGGCTTCGCACCGCCGTCGTCGACGACCTCCATGGTCAGGCCGTGGCCGGTCAGGCGGTCGATCACCTCGCCCATCGCGACCAGGCCGTCGACCACGTGCTGGGCCTTGATCAGGCCCATCTTGTCGATCTCGGCGATCTCCTCGACGGTCGCCGCGCGCAGCGCGGCCATCGACTTGAACCGGGCGGCCAGCCAGCGGCCGACACTGCGCCCGGTCATCCGGATGCCGAGGCCGGTGACGACCCGGTTGAACGGTTGCCGCTTGCTGGCTTCCAGGCCGGCGATGATCCGCTCGGCGTTGGCACGGCCGAGCATCACCGTGCCGCCGGCGATGGTCTTGCCGACCGGGAGCTCGGCGATGTCGTCGACGGTCAGGGCGTAGAGGTCGGCGACGTTGCGGGCCAGCCCGGCCTCGATCACGGCGTCGCAGAACGAGTCGCCGGCCCCGTCGACGTCGAGGGCTTCGCGGCTGCACCAGTAGGCCAGCGCGTTCGCCGCCGCGCACGAGGCGGTGTGGCACCGCCAGAGAAGGCTCGTCTTGTCCCAGGCCTCGCCGCACTGGGGGCACACCTCGGGCGCCACCCACGGGGTGAGCCCGTGCGGCTGGTCACCGATCGGCGAGGTGACGCGGGGGATGACGTCGCCGGCCCGCCAGACCGCGACCGTCTGCCCGATGGCGAGGCCCTGCTCGGCGACCCACTGCGGGTTGTGCAGGGTGGCCTTGGTGACGGTGGTGCCGCCGACCTGCACCGGATCGATGACGGCGCGCAGGCTGATCCGGCCGGTCCGGCCGACCCGCACCTCGATGTCGCGCAGCACGGTGGAGGCGGTGTCGGGCGGATATTTGAAGGCGACCGCCCAATAGGGCGTGCGGCTCGCCAGGCCGAGCCGGCGGCGGGTGCCCTCCGCGTTCGCCTTGATGACGGCGCCGTCGATGGGGAACTCCAGGGTCGCCCGTTGCGCTCCGATCAGGTCGATCGCCGTGATGACCTGCTCGGCGGTGAAGCACTCGCCCGCGACCTCGGGGATCAGCCGGCACGCCGCCGGGAACCCGAGCTCCTCGGCCCGGTCCATCCGCCCGAGGTGGGTGCCGGACGGGTCGACGCCCGCACCGGTGATCTCGTAGGTCGCGAAGGTCATCGGGGCCTCGTAGGCCCGGTCTATGCTGCGGATCGCCCCGGCGACCGCGCCGCGCGAGTTGACGAACGCCTTGCCACCGGCCGCGACCCGGTTGGCGCTGGCCGCCTCGAAGTCGTCGACCGTCATGTAGACCTCGCCGCGCACCTCGCCCGTCCATGGCGTGGACAGCTCGGACGGCAGCCCGGCGATGCCCCGGCGCACCTGGGCGGTCACGTCTTCACCGGTGGCGCCGTCGCCGCGCAGCGCGGCCAGGGTGAGCTTGCCCGCCACATATTCGGCGCGGATCGCGAGCCCGTCGAGTTTGACCTCGACCAGGCAGCCGTCGCCGCCGAGGGTGGCGACGAACGCCGTCACCTCGTCATGGGTCTTGATCTTGTCGAGCGACAGCATGGCCGTCGGATGCCGCACGTCGCCACCGGCAGAGGCCCCCGCGGCCACTGCGGTGGTGACGCCCTGGTCGTCCCACTCGGGGTGCGCCGCGACGGACGCCGCGATCCGGTCGGCCAGCACGTCGTAGTCAGCGTCGGTCATCACGGCGTCGCCGGTGTCGTAATAGAGCTGAGCCGCGCGCCGCGCCTGATCCACCGCCTCGTCGAACTCGGCGCGGTCAGCGAAGGCGGCGTTTTCCGGTGAACGATTGACCATGCCGGAAGGGTACGGCCGAGGTCTGACAAAAATCGCCGGTTCCGATCCGGTCGCCCCGGGCGAGCGCCGAGCGATCCCCTGACGCGCCGTTGAGCTGCGCGAACCCTCACAGACCGGTCGCGGCGCACGCGATCAGCAGCGGGCTCGATGCCTAGCGGCCCAGGAATTGCTCGATGCGGCGCAGATCGCGCGGGCGCAGACCACGGCTCTCGTCGGGCCCGATCGGCAGCGCCACCCGCTCGCCGCCCAGGTCGCGCAGTCGTCGGCATGATGGCCGACCTCGACGTCGTCGGTCCACACCAGCCGGCGGCCCGCGGCGAGGACCCGCCGCGCCGCGGCCAGCTTCGCCGCACAGACGGCGGCCCCTCCCACCTGCTCGGTGAAAGCGCGGGGCAGGGTGGGCAGGCCGAGAGCATCCTCCAGCGCGGCGGCGTCACTGCACCATGTGCTGCACCAGGTCACCTCGGCCAGTCCGTCGGCGTGGACGCGGCGGATCGCGTCGACCAGCCGGGGTTCGTAGCGGATCCGGTAGTCGTAGTCGTCGGCGGCCGAGTAGACCTGCACCAGGCGCGGCCGGGCATACCAGCCCGAGCGGAAGGCGTTGACCACGCCGTCCACGTCGAGCAGCCAGACCGGAATCACGTCTCTCCCGACACCGAGGACGCAGCGAGCATCGACGACGGAGCGAGCAGGGCCTGCATCCCGGCCACATAGTAGGCCCCATCGGTCCCCGGAAGCAGCAGCCGCTGGAGGATGTAGCCCTGCACGAGACTCAGCATGGCCGCGCCCACCTGGTCCGGCACGACCGCGGCGGGCAGGTTTCCGGCCGCCTGCCACCGCCGGGCGACCTCGGCGCAGTGCCCGCGCAGACCGGTCACGACCCGGCCGGCGCGGGCGAGCACCTCCGGGTTGCGCAGCGCCTCGGCCCACACCTGCACGGCCAGGCGGCTCATGTCGACGCCGATCACGGAGTCGGTGATGAAGCGCTCGGTGACCTCCTCGACCATCGCGGTCACCACCGCGGCCGGCGACGGGGTGGCGCCGTCGGCCAGGAGTTCGCCGAAGACCTCGTCGGCGGTGGTCGAGACGAGATCGGTCACCGCCCCGATCAGTTCCTCCTTGCTGCGGAAGTAGCTGTAGACGGCGCCCGCCGACAGCCCCGATCCGGCGATGATCCCGGCCATCGAGGTGGCGTGGAACCCGTTGTCGGCGAAGAGCCGGGCGGCGGCTGTGAGGATCTCGGCGCGGCGCCCGGCACGGTGCGAGTCGGTGACACGTGGCATGGGTCCCAAGGTAAAACGAACGGTCGTTCTTGACAAACGGGCGACGGGCGCGCACGCTTTAAAACGAACAACCGTTCTCTTGGATGAACCTCCGAAGGAGGAGACATGACCAGCGACAAACCGTCGTCCTGGCCGCGGGTCGCCGCGACGGTCGGGCTGCTCACGGTCATCATCAGCGTGCTGCTCACCGCGTTCGCCTGGCCGGCCGTGCGGTCCTCGGTCCACGACGTCCCGATCGCCGTGGCCGGCCCGGCCCCGGCTGTCCAGCAGGTCACCGCCGCACTGGAGCAGCGCCTGCCGGACGCGTTCGAGATCACCGTCGTCGGCAGCACCGCGGCCGCCGAAGAGATGATCCGGGACCGTGAGGCGTACGGGGCGATCGACCTCACCTCCGGCAGCCCGCAGATCCTCACCGCCTCGGCGGCCAGCGCCGCGATCGCGCAGACGCTGAACGCCGTCGGCACCGCGCTGAGCCAGGCACAGGCCCAGGGCGGCGCACCGGCGGTGGCCGTACGAGACATCGCCGCCCTGCCCGCCGACGACCCGCGCGGCGCCGGACTGGCCGCCGGGGCGCTTCCGCTGGTGATCGGCGGGATCATGGCCGCCGCCCTGCTCACCGCGCGGCTCCGGGGCACCGGCCGCCGGGTGGCCGGAGCGCTGTCCTTCGCGGTCACCGGCGGCCTGGCGATGGCCGCGATCCTGCAGTTCTGGCTGGGTTCGCTGGGCGGCGACTACCTCGCCAACGCCGGGGCGATCACGCTCAGCATCGCCGCCACGGCGTTGACCCTCCTCGGCCTGGAGTCCCTGCTCGGCGCCGCCGGCCTCGGGCTCGGCGCGGCCGTCATGATGCTGGTCGGCAACCCGCTGTCCGGCGTCGCCACCGCCCCGGAGATGCTTCCCGGCTGGTCCGGCGCGGTGGGCCAGGTCCTGCCGCCGGGCGCCGGTGGTTCGCTGCTGCGCTCGACCGCCTTTTTCGACGGCGCCGCCGCCACCCACCCGATCGTCGTGCTGTTCGGCTGGCTCGCCTTCGGGGCGCTGCTCTGCGTGGCGAGCGCCGTGCGTGCCGGTCGCCGGCCGGCTCCGGCTGCCGCCGAACCGGCCACGCGGGAGACCGCGCCGGTCACGGTCTGACCGCGACCGCGAGCGGCCGCCCGAACAGGGCGGCCGCTCGACTCTCTCTAGAAGTCGTCGTCGAAGCTCACCGAGCCCGAGACCCCCACCTGGTACGCGGAAACGCGCCGCTCGAAGAAGTTCGACAACTCCTGCACGTCCTGCAGCTCCATGAACGCGAACGGGTTCTTGCTGCCGTAGACCGGGTCGATGCCGAGCGCGGCCAGCCGCCGGTCGGCGACGTGCTGCAGGTACTCGCGCATGTCACCGAGCGACATCCCGGAGACGCCCTGTTCGAGCAGGTCGGCGGCGAACTGGACCTCGCACTCGACGGCTTCGGCCAACATGTCGCGGACCTGCTGCTCCATCCGCGCGTCGAACAGGTCGGGCTCCTCGGCGCGAACCTGGTCGACCACGTCGAACGCGAACGCCATGTGCATGCTCTCGTCGCGGAACACCCAGTTGGTGCCGGAGGCCAGGCCCTGGAGGACGCCGCGGGAGCGCAGGAAGTAGACGTACGCGAAGGCGCCGTAGAAGAACAGGCCCTCGATGCAGGCGGCGAAGCAGATCACGTTGAGCAGGAACGCCCGCCGGTGCTCTTTCGTCTCCAGTGCCCGCAGGTCGAAGACCGAGTCGATCCACTTGAAGCAGAACTCGGCCTTGCGAGCGATCGAGGGAATGTTCTCGACCGCCGCGAACGCCTCGTTCCGCTCTTTCTCGTCCGGCACGTAGGTGTCGAGCAGGTTCAGATAGAACTGGACGTGCACGGCCTCCTCGAACAGCTGCCGGGACAGGTAGAGGCGCCCCTCGGGCGAGTTGACGTGCTGGTAGAGGTTGAGGACCAGATTGTTCGCCACGATGGTGTCGCCGGTGGCGAAGAACGCGACCAGCCGCGACACCAGGTGCTGTTCGGCGGGCGTCAGCTTGGCGAGATCGGCGAGGTCGCCGTGCAGGTCGACCTCCTCCACGGTCCAGGTGTTCTTGATGGAGTCCTTGAACCGGTCGAAGAAGTGCGGGTACTTCATCGGCCGCAGGGTCAGGTCCATTCCGGGGTCGAGCAGCATTTGAACCTTTTTCAACGTGGCGAGGGCAGGACGCCCGGCGCCGATGGACTATCGGTAACCCCTGGCGCGAGGCCAGGTTGAAAAAGGTTCATTGGCAGGCCTCACATGATTCGGGGTTTTCCAGGGAACAGAGTTCGGCCTCGGTCAGCGCCGGGATCAGCGAGACCGGCGCGGCGGCCACCACTGGAGCAGCGACCGCGACCGTGGCCTGCTGAATACGCGTCGCGGGTCGCGAGCGCAGGTAGTAACTGGTCTTCAGACCGGATTTCCAGGCGTAGAGGTACATCGAGGAGACCTTGTTGATGGTCGGAGCGGCCATGAACAGGTTCAGCGACTGCGACTGGTCGATGTACGGTGCCCGGGCCGCGGCCAGGTCGATCAGGGCCCGCTGCGGCAGTTCCCACGCGGTGCGGAACAGTTCCCGCACGTCGTCGGGGAGTTCGGTGATGCCCTGCACCGATCCTTCGGCGCGCTTGATCTGCTCGCGGATCTCGGCGGTCCACAGTCCGCGGGCCTTGAGTTCCCGTACCAGGTAGGTGTTGATCTGCAGGAACTCGCCGGACATCGTCTCGCGCTTGAACAGGTTGGAGACCTGCGGCTCGATGCATTCGTAGGCGCCGGCGATCGACGCGATCGTCGCCGTCGGCGCGATCGCGATGAGCAGGGAGTTGCGCAGGCCGTGCGTCGCGATGGAGGAACGCAGCGCCTCCCAGCGCTCGGTCTGCGAGACGGTGGCGCCCCACAGGTCGGGGTGCAGTTCGCCCTTCGCGGCGCGGGTCTGCGAGTACGCCGGATGCGGTCCGAATCGCTCGGCCAGAGCGACCGACGACTCGAGCGCGGTCAGGAAGATCTCCTCCTGCACGCGCGTCGACAATTCGCGGGCCGCGGCCGAGTCGAACGGCAGCCGCAGCGTGAAGAACGCGTCCTGCAGGCCCATCAACCCGAGCCCGACCGGCCGCCAGCGCGGGTTCGAGGCCGCGGCCTGCTGCGACGGGTAATAGTTGATGTCGATGACCCGGTCCAGGTAGACGATCGCGGTCCGCACCGTCTCCCGCAGTTTCTCCCAGTCGACCCCGTCCGCGGTGACGTGCCCGCCCAGGTTGATCGACCCGAGGTTGCAGACGGCCGTCTCGTCGTCGTTGTTGACCTCGAGGATCTCGGTGCACAGGTTCGACAGGTGAATGGTGTTGCCGGGCTCGCCGGTCTGATTCGACAGCGCGTTGGAGCGGTCCTTGAACGTCATCCAGCCGTTGCCGGTCTGCGCCAGGGTGCGCATCATCCGCCCGTACAGATCGCGGGCCTTGACGGTTTTGACCGCGTTCTTCTCCGCCGCGCGGTACGCCTCGTCGAACTCCGCGCCGAACAGGTCGGGCAGCTCGGGCGCGTCCGACGGGTCGATGAGCGACCATTCGGCGTCGGCCTCGACCCGGCGCATGAACTCGTCCGGGATCCAGTTCGCCAGATTGAGGTTGTGGGTGCGGCGCGACTCCTCACCGGTGTTGTCGCGCAGTTCCAGGAACTCCTCGATGTCCGGGTGCCACGGCTCCAGATAGACGCAGGCCGCGCCCTTTCGCCGGCCGCCCTGGTTGACCGCCGCCACACCGGCGTCGAGGGTCTTCAGGAACGGGACGATGCCGTTCGACTTGCCGTTCGTGCCGCGGATCAGGGCGCCCCGGCCCCGGACCCGCGACCAGGCGATGCCGATGCCACCGGAGAACTTCGACAGTTTCGCGACCTGGTGGTACCGCTCGTAGATCGAGTCGAGCTCGTCCTTCGGGGAGTCGACCAGGAAACACGACGACATCTGGGTGTGCCGGGTGCCCGAGTTGAACAACGTCGGTGAGCTCGGCAGATAGGCCAGCGACGACATCAGCCGGTAGAAGCCGATCGCCTCCCGGGCGTCCTGCGACAGACCACAGGCGACGCGCAGCAGCCAGTACTGCGGGGTCTCCACGACCGTGCGGTCGGTCGGGTGGCGCAGCAGGTACCGGTCGGCGACCGTACGCAGTCCGAAGTACTCGAACCGCAGGTCACCGGCCACGTCGATGGCGTCGTCGAGCTTGCGGGCGTTACGGGACACGAACGCTGCCGTCTCCTCGCCGATGAGACCGAGAGCGTGGGCGTGCCTGATCGACTGGCTGAAGCTCGCGACACCCTGCCCGCGGACCTCCTTGTCGACGTACGCGGCCAGCAGCCGGGCCGCCAGCCGGGAGTACTGCGGCTCCTCGCCGATCAGCTCGGCGGCCGTCTGGATCGACAGTTTGTCCAGCTCAGCGGTCGTCGCACCGTCGTACAGGCCGCTGATGGTCTTGGTCGCCACCCGCAGCGGGTCGACCTCGTCGAGGTCAGCGACCCACAACTCCACCGCTTTGACGATCTTGTTGACGTCGACCGGTTCCAGGTCGCCGTTTCTCTTGCGCACCTGCATCGCGTGCCTGCGCTGCTCCGGCACACCGGTCTTCTGCGGCGTGAGTGTCATGCCCTCTCCTCGCGAGCTCGGCGCGTGGGGGCGGACACCAACGAATCCCCGGGCACCCGGCCACGGGGACACGATCGGCGTCGGCCGTCCCACGCGGCCTTCGACCGCCGCACACCACGGTGGCGTACGGCGCGCTGGCAGGTCTTCGGACTCGCGGGCGTGACCGATGACGGTCGCCTACTGGCCGTCGCTTCCCAGGCCGGAAAAGGCCCAGTGCTTTCTGACGGCGGTCGTTCCCACTCACCGCTGCGGGGCAGTCCCGGTTTCACACCGGGTTCCCTCTTGCCTCGGACACGCCCTGACGGGCACGGCCGAACCAGCTGCGTGAGACACCATATATGGGCGGCCATGCAAAGTCATAACCCAACATGGTGTGTTGACCTTGTCACTCCTCCGCGATACGCCGACACGCCCGGGGCGCTGCCGCACGCCGCCGTCCGATCCGGACGCGACGCTCCCACGAGGGGTCGCCAATCCGGCGCCGGCTTTCCGGTAGACATAGATCCATGACATATCCGCCGCCGCAGTACCACGGGGAAACCGGGGAGCTCAACGCCGTCTATCGCCCGGCCGCCACACCGCCCGAGCTGATCTATCCCAACAACGGCACCCGGGTCCACTACCTCTCCAGCGGGGCCTCCACGGGAGGCCTCTTCGGCCTCTACCGCTGGGAGTGCGGACCCGGCGTCACCGGCCCCGACCCCCATTTCCACCGTACGATCAGCGAATCCTTCTACATCCTCTCCGGCACCATGCGGATCTACACCGGTGAGAAGTGGATCGACGCCGAGCCGCACGACTGGGTGCACGTTCCGATCGGCGGAATCCACGCGTTCAAGAACGAGTCGGGCGAGCCGGCGTCGATGCTGCTGCACTTCTCCCCCGGCGCGCCGCGTGAGGGATATTTCGAGGGCCTGGCCCATCTCGGCGAGATGACCGACGACGAGCGTGCCGCCTTCTACCTCGAACACGACAACATCTGGCTCTGACCAGCCGTTCGATCCGTCCGGCGGCCCACGGGGGCCGCCGGACGGATGGCACCAGAACAATCCTCACATCATTGATCCCGGGACCGCGGGTCTCCCGTACAGCAGGGCAGGACCAGGCAGTTCGCGGGAGGAGCGATCACGCTCGTGGCAACGGCACGCTCGAACCATCGGGAAGAACGCGTTCGGAGTGCGCCGTTCGTACAGTTCGGTAACCCAGAGCACACGGCCGAACCCTCTCGGTATCGACGCTCGGTCCCGAGCCCGCAGCCGGACAGTCCGCCCTCCGCCGAAAGCTGGCGCGGTTCCGGGCCGGACCTGTACGAAGTCGGCGTGGCGCCGGCCCGCTCGGCGCACCGCCGCCGGCGGCGCGGTCGCCGCCGGGCCCAGCGCCCGGGCCGGGCCACCACCATCCTGGTGGCGATGAGCGCCGTCGCGGTGGCGGTCGGCGCGGTCGCCGCCGTCAACGGCGGCCTCCCGGCGATCCGGCCCTCCGCCACCGTCGGCGCGGCGCTCGACGATCGATCGAGCGTCCCGGAAGCCGCGTCCCGCGGCGAGATCCGCGCCGCTACCGCGGCGCCCTCACCACCGAGTCCGAGTGCGGCGGTCACCGCCACGCCGAAGGCGAGCACGGCAACCCCGAAGTCGGCGGCGCCCCGGCGGGCCGAGCCGGTCGCCGGCCTCGACCGGACACAGATGGACAACGCCGCGATCATCGTCGCGGTGGGCCGGGAACGCGACCTGCCCCGCCGCGCGCTTCTCGTCGCCGTGATGACCGGGATGCAGGAGTCGAGCCTGCGCAACCTGGCGAACACCACGATCCCGGCCTCCCTGCGCCGCCCCAACGAGGGCGAGGGTGACGACTTCGACTCGCTCGGCGTCTTCCAGCAGCGCCCCAGCCAGGGGTGGGGCAGTGTGGCGGAACTGATGAACCCGCGCTATGCCGCCGGCGCCTTCTATCAGCGACTGGTCGAGGTCGACGACTGGGAGGACAAGAGCCTCGCCGGCGCCGCCCAGGCCGTGCAGCGGTCGGAGTTTCCGGACGCCTACGCCAAGCACGCGGACCTGGCGAACAAGGTCGTCGACGCGTTGCTGTGAGCTAGCCTCCGGCTTCGTGGACCAGCCGCCGCGTCATCAGCGGCGACTACCGCGAGCGCCGGCTGGCGCGCAACCCGGTTCCCCGGTCAGCATCGCCGCACCTTCGGGACGCCCAAGGTCGTCGCCAGCAGGCCGGCGGTGTTCGCGGGGTTTCCGGCGACGCGCATTGTCTGGGCGATGGTCAGGTTCGCCGACGTGCCGCACGGGGCCCACGCCGCCTGGTGGGGGACGGCGCTGGTGTTCCAGGCGCCGGACTGCGGGCCCGTCGCTTTCTTGGTGACGCGCGCGGTCTTTTCGGAGCCGGTGAACCACATGGCCGTCGTAAGGGTCGCGGTTGCGCCCGCGTCGAGGGTGACGGCGGCCCGATTGGCCACTGAGGGGATCTGATAGGTCCAACCGGCCGGGATCGCCACTCTCACGGAGAGGACACAGCTCTTGTAGTCGTTGCCGGACACCCGGAACGCACTGTAGGCCAGGCTGAACGCGGTGTTGTCCGCGGCGGTCTGTGCGGCGGTGGTGCCCTTGGGACAGCCGCTGCCGAAGGCACCCAGGACATTGAGGGTGGGCTTCGGTTGTTTCCCCGGCGGTGGGGGATCCGTCGAGGTGGACGGCGGCACGAACAGGGATGCGCCGACGAGAGTCGCTACGATGATCTTAAATCCATACACGGGGACCCCTTTTTGTTTCTCGGCGCTGGCCGGAAGGCTCACCATCCACAACGAAAACCGTGGCGGTCAGGCACCGGCCGGCCACAGGGACCCCTGTCGTCGGCCGGTGGGCGTTCGAATGTCAGCACTGCTTCCAGGACAGGTTGAAAATCGTTGACGCCTTCGTGTCGGTATCGATGAGCTCGGCGGAGCTCGAGGCGTTGCCGTTGACCCGCAGCGTGTTGTTGACGTTCAGGTCGAACGACTGGTTGCACGGCGCGTAGACCAGCGTGGCGGCGGAACTCGTCGTGGTCCAGAGATCGGTGTTCGGGCCGCTGATCGAATTGTCGGCCGACGCGTTCCACGGGCTGCCGGTGAACCATGCGTTCATCTGCAGCTTGGCCGACGACTGACCGTCCAGGTTGGGCGTCACCCGGTTGACCACCGAGGTGACCGCATAGGTCCAGCCCTGAGGTACGGCCACCCGGACCGACACCTTGCAGTTCTTGTAGTCGTTGCCGGACACCCGGAACGCACTGTAGGCCAGGCTGAACGCGGTGTTGTCCGCGGTGGGCTGTGCGTCGGTGGTGCCCTTGGGGCACCCGCTGCCGAAGGCACCCAGGACCTTGAGAGTGATCGTCGGTGCCGGCGCCGCCTGGGCCGCTATCGGGAGAAGCGACCCGAGCAGCGCACCCGCGAGGATTGCCGCCGCGTTCTTCGTACGGAACATGAGAACTCCTTTTTCAGTAGTGGTGTCGGAACTAGCACTGCTTCCATTTCAGGAGGAAGGTGGTCGAGACGCGGGCGTCCTGCGCGAACAGCTCCATCGAACTCGTCGGGGGCCCGGCGACCCGCAGCGTGTTGTTGAGAATCAAATTCGCCGACGCGCCGCAGGGGGCGAAGATCAGCGCGCCCGCGGTGCTGTCCGTCTGCCAGAAATCGTCGTACGGGCCGTTGAAGGTCTGGTCCGCGCGCAGGGTCCATGGGAAACCGGTGAACCACGAGTTCATCAGAATTCGGCCCGACGCGCCGCTGTCGAGAACACCGTAGCCGCGATTGACGACCTGGTACACCGAATACGTCCAGCCCGCAGGTATGCCGACCCGGATCTGGAGATTGCAGTTCTTCAAGCTGCCTCCGGTCGCTTTGAATTGGCTGAAACTCACGGAGAACGCAGTCTTGTCCGGCACTTCGGTGGTGACGCTCGAATGGGCCGGGCATCCGCTGCCGTTGACGGCCAGGACCTTGAGCGTGACGACGGGGTCCGCCAGCCGCGCCTGTGCCGCCGATGGGATCAGCGGCACGATCAGCGCTGCTCCGACGGCTGCGGTCATCATCCGCCTCAACCTGAACATGGGGATCCTCTCATTTACGTCTGACGCATGGGCATGCGAAATTGCCGGACACTTTCCGTCTCGCCTCGAATACAGCGGTCACGCGCAACCAGGTGGCAGCGGCAAACCCGCTGTCACCCGAATTCGGCGCCTTGCGAAGCCACCGCGGCCTGTCGGCGCCGGCCCGCGATCGCCGTCAGAAAGATGAATAACAGGCCGCTCGCCGGCTGCGCAGGCAATTCGGCGATGTTCTGTACGATCGGATATTTCAGCCCGGCTGAAATCTGATTCCTTCAACGCCGGTACTGCCGGTCTGAACTCGGCGTCCGATTTGACGAGTCCCTCTCCGGGAAAGGCCGGCGCGCACCGGGGGCGCGAAGGCCAGTCATAGAACATGCCAAGTCGGCGTGAAGGCGGTATCTCAGTGAGGCAATAGAAAAATTTGATGCGCACTCTCATCGGCACGCTCGGAGGGAGCAGATAGTCAGTTCGGCTGGGGGGCCCCACGCGTGCCAGAGGCGCCGGGCCGACGCCAACCACGCGAGCACGGCGAGCGGAACGATGACCTCGACCAATTCCGCGGCGAGGACTCCGCGCCGTCACCCAGGGGAGATTGATCCGATCTCCGGCATCGGGCACTCAGCGGCCAGATCCGTCACATCGCTACTCACCCTCACCAGAGGCAGTCGTGCGTGCTTCAAGCGGCAGTGCGCGATGCTGACGCCATGCGGCCAGAGCGTCATCGCGGCTGCCGTTCGGATGGCCGCGTCGCCATGTGCGGAGGAACGCGTTGAGTTCGAACTGTGCGCCGATCGGCTGGGATCGGCCCGCCGCGCCGCGGGTGGCATGCCAGTGCGCCACGGCTTCACCGAGGGTCCGGCCCTCTCCTGTCGCGATGAACGCGCGCATGAAGGCGTCGAAGGTGAAGGCCGGGCCGATCTCCCGGCGGAAATGCTCGCGGAGGACCTGGCTACAACGTTGCCCGGCCGGGATGACGGTTTGGTTCGTGACCGGAACGCTCAGTTGCCGTCCAGAGGTGCGCGAAATTGGAGACGCGGGAGCCGGCGCTCCGTCGAGGGCTGCGGCGAGACGATCTGTCAGCACCTGCTTGCCACCACCGCGCGGAACGGCCAGTTCGCGAGCGAGGACCGTCAGCTCCTGCCAGGTCCAATACCATCGGCGCAGTTCAGCACCGGTTAGTGCCGCTGACAACGGGGGCCTGATCTCCGACATGGCTTCGATGATGCCTGGAGGGTGTGACACAAAGCGGGCTGCGCGACGGCCATACACGATGACTGGCACGCGCTCGTCGACACGAGCGTGGTGTCGGCGGGAATTGACGCGTTCCTAGTCGGGGCGGCCGTCGGCGAGCCATTGGGCGAGGCCGCGCAGCCCGACCGCCCACCGCCCGAGGTCGGTGACCTCCGCGTGCTCGGTGACGACGGTCAGCAACTCGGCCACCGCCTCGTCCGGACGGTCGGCGTCGTTGAGGGTCAGAGCGCGGAAGACGCGTACGGAGTCCGAGTCGGGGAACTCCCTACGAGCCCGGTCGAGCACCGTCAGCGACTCGCCCAACTCGCCCAGCCACCGCAGGGTGCTGGCGTACTGGCACAGACACCGGCGCAGCACGTCGCCCTCGAGGCCGAGGGTGAGCGCCCGTTCGTAGTAGCCGCGCGCAGTCTCTTCCTGACCCGCGGTGTCATAGGCGCCACCCACCTCGTACACGAGGACGGGGTGGTCGGGATGTTCGGCGAGCAACGCCTGGAAGTAGGCGATCGTCGGCGCCATGTTCGCTCGATCACGTTGGTCGTAGCCGCGCTGGATGGCAGCGGCCAGTTCGGTCGTCACGTCGGTCGTCACTGCCGCAGTCTCCTACGTGCGAGTCTGAGAGGCCATGAAGGCGGCGATGCCGGCTTCGGCTGCCACCTGCTCAGGTCGCTTCCGAAGCCGCGGCTCGGTGCTCCAGGCATCGGCGAAGGTGATCCTCTCGATGAACCGCCGGTCGTCGTGGTCCTCGAAGCATCGTGGACCCGACGGTTGGTGCTCGTCACCGTAGCGGCATCGAGCGTGCTCCGTAAGGCTGCTGTGCATGCAGTGGACCTTAGTTGCGACGATGCCTCAAGGCGCACGCCGAGTCGCTGCAAACATCCGCGTCTCGGCACGGGCGGGCGCGAGGAACGGCTCACCGGGTAGTCACAGGGCGTGGCCTGTCGAGAGCGCCTACCGGCACTCGCCGTAGCCGCCCCTGGCGATGCCGTGACGTGCTCCGCAGCGACGCGTGCGGATGACGAGGTCAAGAGCCTCCACGGCCTAGCCTGAGGCGGTGACCACTGAGGACTGGACCGCCACGCTGCCCCGGAAGCGGATGGGGGCGGGGGTGCTGCTCTCCGACGAAGAGGGCCGGGTGCTGCTGGTCGAGCCGACGTACAAGCCGTACTGGGAGGTTCCGGGCGGGTGCGTGGAAGCCGGCGAGTCGCCGCGGGCGGCGGCCGCCCGAGAGCTCGCGGAGGAACTGGGACTGTCCGTGCCGGTGGGACGGCTGCTGGTCACCGACTGGGTTCCGGCGAGCGAGGGCCGTACCGAAGGATTGATGTTGATCTTTGATGGCGGTGTGCTCGCGGCCGGGCGTGCCGCGAGCATCCGGGTGCCCGCGGACGAGCTGCGCGGATGGGCGTGGTGCACCGAGGCGGAGGCCGGCGCGCGCCTGTCGCCGCTGCTGGCGCGGCGCGTCGCCGCGGCGGTGCGGGCCCGCTCCGACGACTCGTCGTGCTATCTGGAGGACGGGTACGCCGCCTGAGGGCAGCCGAGCGTCAACGGGGCCCCGCGGCACTCTCGGACGATCCGTCAGCGGCGCGGTCCGCCGGTTGCCGCCACCGGCCTCGATGGACCACCTCGCCCTGGGGACGCCGTCGATCGCTCAGGTCGCGGGGAGGCTCCTGGCTGTATCCGATGGAGATCGCTCCGATCGGGGTGAAGTGCGCGGGCACGCCGAACTCGCCACGGAACGAGTCGATCCGGTCCGCGGGAATGCCGAAGAAACAGGCTCCCAAACCGGCGTCGACCGCGGTCAGCAACATCAGCAGGGAGGCGAAACCCGTATCGATGTCCCAGTACGGCGGTCGACGATCTCCGGCGGCACAGGCCGGTCGGGATCGTAGGTGCGAACCATGCGGCGGCGGCGGACGACATCTTGGAAATCCATCGTGGCAAGGTACACGCGTCGGCATGGTCATCGATGTCCCGGCGCGGTCACGCCGTCCCGGGCCCGACCGCGGCCGCGGCCTCCTCGACCTGGGCGAGGATGCTGTGGGCGCCACAGCCGGCAGCGGCGGCGCGAGCCTCGGTGATCATGGCGTCGGCGTCGGCGTGGCGGCCCTCGGCGGCGGCGATGTAGATCAGTCCGACCAGGTTCGACGCGATGCCGGCGGCGAAGCCGGCCGATCGCCGCAGCGCGGTCGACTCCTCCAGCAGGGCGCGGGCGGACTCCGTGTGTCCGGCCCGGTGTTCGGCGATGCCGAGGTGGCGCAGCACGTAGGACGTCAGCAGGTCGTCGCCCGCGCCGGCGCTCAGCTCGCGGGCGCGCTCCAGGAGAGGCACGGCCGCGGTGTCGTCACCCAGCACGAACTGATGGTAGATGCCCAGCCAGCACACGGCCTCGGCCTCGCCCCGCACGTCGCCGGCCCGGCGATAGGACCGGGCGGCACGGTCGAGGAGTTCTGGCTCCTCGGCGTGGTCGCCGGTTCCGGTCTGGAAGCGGGCGTGCGCCATCTTGGCCCGGGCCAGGCTGACGTCGGCTTCGAGCGCGGCCAGGTCGCGTTCGGCGGCGTTCAGGGCGGAGGGGTCGCCGGCGAAGGCGGCCCGTTCGTACGCGACGGTGGCCTGCCGCACCGGATCCGCGGCCGCGGCCGCGGATGACGGCCGGGTGAGGTCCTTGCGCAGTTGCTGGGTGGTGACCTGGTAGCCGGAACTCCGGTACAGCTCGGTGGCCGTCTTGTTGGCCCCGAACACGTTGAGTTCGAGGGCCTTGGCCCCGTGCTCGCGGGCCGCCACCTCGCCGGCCGCCAGCAGCGCCCGGCCCAGGCCCTGGCCGCGATGCCCGGCGACCACCTCGATGTCGTAGAGGAACGCGCAGTCGGGGACGCCGCGCGGATGGGTGAGCCCGATCCAGAGCCGCCCGATCAGCCGCTCGCCGGTCTCGCCGATCAACATGAGGTGGCCCTGTGTGGCGAGTCCATCGGGCAGCAGGTCGGCGTCGCTCTTGCGAGCCCGGTCGTAGGCGCCCTCAGCGGGCCAGTTGCCAGCCTGCACCTGCTCCTGGGCATAGGCGATGGCCAATTCGTGCTGCCACTGATCGTATTCGGACTCGGTCATCGGGCGCACAGTCACCTCAGCCATGAAAAGAGTTTAGGAGACCCGGTAGTGGAAGGCGGATCCCGTTCGACAAGGGGGTGTCAACGAACGAGAGAGGGGGACGGCATGGATGTACGGTGCTGGACCATGACGACGGGGGTGGCTCGATGAAGTACCTGATGCTGGTCTGTGTCGATCCGGATTTCACGCCCGGCCCGGACGACGGCACGCCGGACGTGAACGACTGGGCCGGTGAGATGGACGGCAAGGGGATCCGGCTGATGGGTGACCGCACCCGGCCGGCGAGTGCCGCCACCACGGTCCGGGTGCGGAACCGGGAGGTGCTGGTGACCGACGGGCCGTACATCGAGACCAAGGATGTGATCGCCGGTTTCGACGTGCTGGAGTGCGAGGACCTCGACCAGGCGATCGAGGTCGCCTCCCGGCACCCGATGGCCTGGACCGGAGTGATCGAGTTGCGGCCGGTGTGGCCGTGGGGCGTTGAATAGGCAGCTGGCCGAGGCCTACGCCGACGGGTGGAGCCGGATCGTCGCCACGATGGTCCGGCTCACCGGCGACTGGAGCCTGGCCGAGGACTGCACACAGGAGGCGTTCGCCGAGGCCTTGCGGGTGTGGCCGGCGGGCGGCGTACCCGATCAGCCTCTGGCGTGGCTGACGACGGCGGCGCGCCGCCGCGCGATCGACCGGCTGCGCCGCGCCGGGATGGAGAGGGCGAAGCTGCGGGAGGTCGCCATGGAACCGGTGCCGCCGCCGTACGTGACCGACAGCGACATCCCGGACGATCGACTGGAACTGATGTTCACCTGCTGTCATCCGGCGCTGAGCACGGAGGCCCAGGTGGCTCTGACGCTACGGAGCGTGGGCGGGATGAGCACGGCCGAGATCGCGCGGGCGTTCCTGGTGTCGGAGAAGACGATGGGGCAACGGCTGTTCCGGGCCAAGCAGCGGATCAGGCATGCGGGCATCCCGTTCCGGGTGCCGCCGCCGCATCTGCTGCCGGAGCGGCTGTCGGCCGTGCTGCACGTGCTCTACCTGCTGTTCAACGAGGGCTACTCGGGGCAGGGCCGGCTGTGCGAGGAGGCTCTGCGGATCACCCGGGTGCTGGCGGATCTGATGCCGGACGAGCCGGAGGCGCTGGGCCTGCTGGCGCTGATGCTGGTGCAGGACGCCCGCCGGGCCTCCCGCATCGGCGCCGGCGGCGCTCTGGTCTCCCTGCAGGACCAGGACCGTTCGCGGTGGGACCGGGCCCGGATCGCCGAGGGCGCCGCGCTCTGTGAACGGGCGCTGCGTCAGGGCCGGGCCGGGCCGTTGCAGTTGCAGGCGGCCATCGCGGTCTGTCACGCGACCGCGGACGGTCTGGACGACACCGACTGGCCGCAGATCGTCGGGCTCTACACGCATCTTCAGAAGGTCGCGCCGAGCCCGGTCGTGGACCTGAACCGGGCGGTCGCGGTCGCCATGGCGTCCGGGCCCCAGGAAGGGCTGGCGCTGGTCGGGGCGATCGACGGCCTCGACGGTCACCACCTGCTGCACGCCACCCGCGCCGATCTGCTGCGCCGGGCCGGACGGCACGCCGAGGCGGCGGAGGGTTACCGCCGCGCGCTCGAGCTGGCGCCGACCGAGGCCGAGAGGCGTTTGCTCAGCGACCGGCTAGCAGCCTCTCAGCGAACCGGGCCTCGAACCGGGCCGCCCAGCGGGCCACCGCCGGCAGGGTGAGCGCGAACGGGACGGCCAGAAGCAGATAGAAGGTGACGTTCGTCAGGTAGCCGTCGCCGAGGCCGAGGATCTCGGGCAGTTCGTCGTCGCCCGGGCCGTTCGGCAGCGACCAGCCCCACAGCACCCAGCTCAGGCCACCGACGACGGCGGCCCACCAGCTCGCGACCAGCGAGAACGAGAGCGTGTTCGGGATCAGGCGCAGGGTGGCGTGTGCCAGGTCGCGCCAGGTCTGCGCGTCGGCAAGCACCGCGAGAACGCGGGCGGGAAGGGTGGAGGCGCTTGCCCCGCGGTAGGCCGGGGCGGGGATCTCGTGGCCGAGGACCGCGGCGATCCGCTCGCGCTCGGCCGCGGCGAACCCGCGGGCCTGCATCAGAGCGAACATCATGAGGGGTACGCCCACCCAGAGCACCGCGAGGCCGAGCCCGACGGCCAGCCCGGTGGCGCAGACCAGCGCCGCCGCGAGGCCGAGCGGAAGCCCGGTCAGAACGTAACGGGTGTCGGCGGCGAGCCGGGGCAGGATGCGGGCGACCGGCGCGGGAGTCAGCACCGGATCGAGCTGCGTCGTCGTCATGCCCTGAACGCTAAAGGCCTGCCGCTCGGTTGTGGATGTGGCGAGCCCGCCTATCGAGGGTAGTGCCAGCCCTACCCCTGGCGAGAGATTCGGCCCGTGGGCCGGATCACGGGTATCCGGTGCTGCACCAGCCCATGCCGCAGGCCAGGAGCACCATGACGACGAAGACGCCGAGCAGTCTGAGCACGAACCGCCGGCCGTCCATCGCGGGCCGCTCCGGGGGCTCCGGTGGCGCGGTCGGCAGTTCGAGGTCCGGGTCGAACCACTCGGCGGCCCCGGCGAAGTCGGCCGGCGGGTCGGCCGGGATCCGCCCGGCCGGTTTCATCGAGAGCTCGACCTCGCCGACCGTCACCACGTGCGCGGCGATGCCCCGGCCGGTGAGGGCGTCGAGGGCGAGAGTGGTGTGGTTCTCCGCGTCGGGGCTGGAGCCGGTCACCACCACGGCCGGGGCGGCCAGTGCCACGGCGAGGTCGACGAGCGTCCAGCCGTCCCGGCCGACCGGCACCAGCAGCCCGGCGTCCGTGGAGATGAGCACGAGGTCGTATGCCCGGACCATCGCCCCGATGAGGCTCCTCGCCCGTTCCAGGCCGATCTGCCCGGCGTCGGCCAGGTGCAGCGTCCCGGCGGGCCGGCCCGCCGGCGGATCGCCGGGACCCACGGTCACCACCGCCACCAGCCCGTCCGGGACTGCGGCGGCAAGCGCTCCCGCCGCGATCCGCCAGTCGACGCCGGTCGAAGTCGCCACGATCATCCAGGGCCCGCGGCCAGGCCATCCCCGTTCCACTCGGACACTTTAGACAATCCGGCAGGGGCTTGGCGGGTCAACCGGCCGGTGCCTGGCGGGTCAACCCGCCGGTGCTCGGCAGCTCCGCGTCGTCGTCCGGGGTATCCGCGGTGACGGTCGGCGGCGCCGGCGGCTCGGCCGGGATCGCCGCGATCCCGGCCAGGATGAGCACGCCGCCGGCCATCTGCAGCGGGGTGAGCCGCTCCCCCACCACGATCCAGGCGAAGATCGAGGCGAACACCACCTCGAGCAGCCCCACGAACGACGCGAGTCGCGAGCCCAGCCGCCCGGAACCGAAGATCCCCGCCGCGTACGCCACCGCGGTCCCGAAGACCGCGACCACCGTCAGCGGCACCCACCACGGCACGACCGCGCCGAGCAGCGGCACCGTCCCGAATCGCGCCTCCATGGGCACGACGCCGGCGGCCCCGGCGAGGCCGAGAACCAGACCGCCCAGGAGCAGCCCGGTCCCGGCCAGTGCCACCGGCGGCAGCCCGTCGGAGGGGCGCCCGGCCACCAGGAAGTAGACCGCGCAGCCGATCGCGGCCCCGAACGCCAGGACGACACCGACCGGGTCGACGGCCTCCAGCGCGCCGGGCCCGATCACCAGCACCAGCCCGCCGACCGCAAGCACCGACCCGAGCAGAACGGCCGGCCGGGGAAGGCGCCGGGTGGTGACCGCGAACCAGATCACCAGCAGCAACGGCGCCAGGAACTCGATGAGCAGCGCGGTCGACACCGGGACGCGCCGGATCGCCGCGAAGTAGGTGAGCTGCGTGAACGCCACCGCGATCAGGCCCATGCCGAGCAGCCGCCAGCGGCCTCGCCACAGCGCGTCCCAGCGGCCCCACAGCGAGATCACCACGAACGGCAGCAGCAGGAGGCCGCCGGCGAGGGCGCGCACGGTGACCGCGGCGCCCGGCGACCAGCCGGCCTCCAGGAGCGGTTTGACGAAGGCCCCGGAGGTGGCGAAGGTGGCGGCCGAGGTGACGGCGGCGGCGAGCCCGATGGACTGCGGTGGCAACTTCACAACATCCTCCGGTCATGGGCTAATCTTCTTATACCCCTGACGCTAGGCCGCCCCGGATAAGGAGTCAAATTGCTTTTTGCCCCTGACACCGAGGAGGCTTTGGACTTCGTCGTGGCCCTCGCCAACACGGCGCCCGGCGCCTCCCGCACCGGCGACGACGAACTCACCACCATCGCCGACCTCACCGAACTGCTCAGCCGCTACGTCTTCACCGGGCGCATCGACCACGACGACGCCGAAGTGGAGGCGATCCGGCAGACCCGCACCCTGCTGCGCGAGGTCTGGACCCTCGACCGCGACGACGCCGTCCACGCCGTCAACCGCATGCTGCGCGAGGCTCGGGCGCTGCCCTATCTGACCCGCCACGACGACTCCGACTGGCACATGCACGCCACCGACCCCGGCGCGCCGCTCGCCGAGCGCGTCCGCGTCGAGGCGGCCCTGGCACTGATCGACGTCATCCGGATGAACGAAACCGGCCGTCTGCGCGTCTGCGGCGCCGACGACTGCACCGGCCTCTTCATCGACCTCTCCCGCAACGGCTCCAAACGCTTCTGCTCGGTCCGCTGCGGCAACCGCGTCAACATGACCGCTTTCCGCGCTCGGCGCGCCCATCACGACTGATGTCGTACGCCCGGCAAGGGCCCTGTTCCCTACCCCGCGAGGCGCGGCCCACCTCCAGGCCGCGGCGCGGCCATCGGGCTGATGCGGTCCCTTACGGTCAAGGACACGTTCCGATCGGATCGGACCGCTGCGATCGGGCGCGGGACGGGCGCCGACGGGCAGAGTCGACGGCGTAAGGAGGCCCCGATGATCTCGGCACTGAACCGGCTGGTCGACCACGTGGAGAAGCACCTCACCGAGGAACTCGCCCTCGACCGTCTGGCAGGCGACCTCGGCACCACCGAGTACCACCTGCGCCGGATGTTCTCGTCGCTGGCCGGCATGCCGCTGTCGGAGTACGTGCGCCGCCGCCGCATGACAGTCGCCGCCACGGACGTGGTCAGCGGCGGCGACGACCTGCTGTCGATCGCGGTCCGCCACGGGTACGGCTCGACCGAGGCGTTCGGCCGGGCGTTCCGGGCGGTGCACGGCGCCACTCCGGGTGAGGCACGCCGGGACGGTGGCCCCCTTCGCACACAACCGCAGCTCAGGTTCCGCCTGACCGTCGAAGGGAGCACTCCCATGGACACCCGCGTCATCGACCGCCCCGCGTTCCGCCTGGTCGGCCACGCCGCCCGCGTCCCGTTGATCCACGAGGGCGTCAACCCGCACATCCAGCGGCACATCTCCTCGCTGCCGCCGGAGGAGCACGTGCGCCTGAAGTCGCTGAGCAACACCGACCCAAGCGGCATCCTCCAGGTCAGCGACGACCTGGAGGAGGACCGCGCGGAAGGCAGCGAGCTCACCTACCTGCACGGTGTGGCTGTCACCGCCGACACCACGCCGCCCGGCGACCTCGACGCCATCGAGGTCCCGGCCGGAGCCTGGGCGGTGTTCCGCACGTCCGGAGCCTTCCCGGCCGCCCTGCAGCAGACCTGGGCCGCCACCGCCACCGAGTGGTTCCCGTCGAACCGCTGGCGAATGCGCCCGGGTCCGTCGATCGTCGCGATCCTCGAGTTCGCCGAGGACTTCAGCACCGCCACCACCGACCTCTGGCTGCCGGTGGAAGCGGCATGACCGGCCGCGGGGGAATGCGACACGACTACCTCGCCGCTTTCCCCCGCGGCACCTTTCACCGCGGCACGGCCGGTCGGCGGCGACCGCGCGGATGACGGGTCAAGGCGAACAAGTCAGATTCCCCTCGTCCTGACGGGCGTACCACATGTCCACGGTGATCGATACGATGACGGGATGGTGTGTCCGACCTGCGGCTTGGACAACGACCCGCGAAGCCTCCACTGCGCCCGGTGCAACGCTACGCTGGCCGCGGCGCCCACATATCCGGCGCCACCGGCGACGCCCGGCTATCCCACGCCGCCGCCCGGCATCCCGCGGCGGAACAATCTGCCTCTGATCATCGGCGCCGCGGTGCTGGTCCTGCTCACCGCGATCGGCGCGCTCGTCTACACGAGAACATCCGGCGAACCGGCCGGGCCACCCGCGCAGACCCAGGCGGCTCCGGCCCCGACCGCCACCACGGTGACCACCGAGCCCGAGCCAACAGCCACCACGGCGACCGCCACCGCGGCCACCGCCACTGCCACGGCGGGAGATCCGCGCGAGCAGGCGGCGGCCATCGACGCGGTGCTGTCCCAGAGCGTCAAGAGCCGGCGCAAGCTCAACGAGGCGATCCAGCGGATCAGCGACTGCGACGACCTCGGCGCCGCGGTCACCGACATCACCGCCGTCGGCGCCGAGCGCCAGTCGCAGATGGACACCGTCCGCAACGCCGACCTGAGCGCACTGCCCACCGGCGAGACGCTGCGGTCCGGCCTGATCAGCGCGCTTCAGCACGCCTGGGAGGCCGACCAGGGCTTCCTGCGGTGGGCGGAGCCGACCCTGACTGGCGGTTGCGGTGCGGCGAACGACGCGGGGTACGACCGTGGCCGCGCCGCCTCCACCGACGCCGGCGCCGCGAAACGCGCTTTCCTGACCGACTGGAACCCGGTCGCCCGGGCCAACGGCCTGAGCACCCGGTCCGCCGACGACATCTGAGAGCCGGCGACGGCCGGCGCTCAGAACGGCCAGTTCGCCGCCACGATGGCCCCGATGGCGCCGACCGCCGCGACCGCCTCGGCCGCCGACTGCACCGTCCCCAGCTTCTGGTTCAGCTCGTCGAGCGCCCGCCGGACCGTGCCAACGGACTCGGCGGTCGGCTCCTGAAGCGCCCGCTCGATGACCACGATCTGCGGCTCGACAGCGGCCGGGTCCGGAGCGGTGCGGCGGATCTCGGCCAGCCGGGCGACGATCTCGTCGCGCTGGTCGCCGTAGTAGTTGTTGGTCTGGTTCAGCGTGTTGTGGTCACCGAAAGACTGCTGGCCACCGTTGAAAGTGAAGTTGCCGAAGCGCTGCTCAGCCACGCGTGCCTCCGCTCTTGGGTGGTCTCGGGGCGTTGGCCTGGCTGATCTTGTTGTTGTTGCCGAAGACCTGCTGGCCACCGTGGAACGTCTTCGTGCTGTAGTCGAACGACATGTTCGCCGCCTTGGCGCGGAACTCGGCGGTGTCCACGTCGTGCTCCTCGAGGAATTCCAGAATCGCCTCGGAGACCGTCTTGTCCAGGAGAGAAATGTACTTCGCGGCATCAAGATGCTGCATGAACTTGCCGATCGGCACCTCGGCCCCGAGGTCACGCACGCTGAGGTCAGCGCCGTAGTCGTAGTAGCGGAACTCCTCGGCACGCCTGGCGGAACGGGCCATCCGGCTCTGCAGGCGGATCGCGTCCCACGCGGTCTGGACCAGGTAGAGCGGGCCGAACAGGTTGTCGCGGACGAAACTGCGCAGGGTGTCCTCGGCGGCGTGCAGCGGCACGCGTTCCGGTCGCAGGACGTCGCCGATCTGGTAACGCCACTGGACATCGGGCATGACGGTGGCGACGAACTCGGTGTAGAGCATGCCGCCCTCCAGCGCCAGGTGGACGAAGGCGGTCACCGCGACACCGCTGTCCTGTGCCGGCAGGACCGGGCGGCCGGCCGGCGTGCGGATCTCCTTGCCGGTGGCCGGCACCACGGCGCGCAGGTAGTGACGCAGACCGCCCTGCGGGCACTGCTCGATCGCCGCGAGCGTCTCCGCCGAGGCCAGGGTGTACGGGGCCCGCGTCCGCGGGTCGATGAGCGGGTCGTCGATGCGGCGGTATCCGTCGGCGACCACGTACGGGATGACGTAGACGTTCGAGACCTTCTCGCCGTCGCTGAGATCGGCCGAGCGCAGATCGACGATCGCCTTCATCACCCGCCGGTTCAGCTCCCCGCCGTCGAGGCGGATGCGTTCGGCAGGCCGGTTGCCGTCGTCGTCCGGGTTCGGGTTGAGCGCGATGGCGAACGACCAGCCGCGGTCGATCCAGCCCGCCCCCAGGAACGGGTCCGAGTCGTGCACCGAGATGTTGCCACGCTGCATGGCCGCGACCATGGCGAGGCGGCGCTCGACCCGGCCGTTGGTGCTGCGCGGCGCGGAGGCCGGCGCGTCCGGGGCCAGCTCGGTGGTGATCACACCGAACACGTGCCGCCGGGACAGGAACAGGATGGCGAACATGGCCGCGGCCAGCAGCAGCGGCAGGAAGAGGTCGCCGAACCCCAGGCCGGTGTCAGTGTCGCCGTAGACGTCGTTGACGCTGCCCCAATCGCCCCGGTTGCCGGTGTCGAACAGGTCGGGAAGCCCTCGGGACACGAGCTGGAGCAGGGGGTAGGCGACGAAGCAGAACCCGAAGACGACGACCGCCGCCACCACCGCCAGTTGTGTCCGGGGTGGCAGCCTGCGCACGACCCGTGATCGCGCGCCGACGCCCACCACGCAGACGGCGAGCCAGGCGACGGTCGCGATCGGGCTGAGCCAGAGCAAGCCGAGCAGGAGCAGGGCGGTGACCAGCCCGTACCGCAGAAGCAGCAGCCGCCGGGCCCGCAGGCTGTGCCGGACCACCGGATCGATGTCGAATCCGTAGGACGGCGGCACCGCTTTCCGCTCGGATTCGACGACTTCCTTGATCACCGTGTTGGCGAAGGTGACGTCGATGTACGGCGCGCTGGCGAGATGCCGGGTGGTCGCGCTCATCGTGTTCGGCGGGGTGTACCCGGGCGTGCTCAGCAGAGGCTGCTGTTCCTGACGGGGATCCGGGACGACCATCGGAGACCCTCCGGTGAGAGGAAAGGAGAGTCAACGTATCGACTTCCATCTCGCTCCCGCCACCCCCGACAGGACGATCCGCTGTGGACGCTCAGCCGACGTGACGTGCGGGCAGTCACCCCTGGCGGAAGAACCCGCCTGTCGATTCGCCGCCCGGGGCGCTGGCGATGCAGTGCAGCGTCGTGTTGGCCCCGATCGTGATCGGCCAGACGTCGCGTTGCCAGCGACGGGTCTTCGCGGGCTCACGGCTGCGTTCCGCCATCGCCGCGGCGGAGCAGGCCTCCGCGGCGTCAGCGCGTTCGATCAGCGGCGCGGCATCACTGATCGTGACCCCACCCGCGGGAAGCGGCACGGCCCGGAACGTCTCCCAGTAGTGCGGCTCCGAACAGTCGATCGGCCGCGGCGGGACGGCGACGCCGCTGTTGGCCACGAGACCGCTCCAGCACATCGGTACGACCGGGCAGTAGGCGTCACCGCACGCTACGAAGCTCACCGGTTCCCGTGCCTGGCTCTGCCCCTGGTTCTGCCCCTGGTTCTGCCCCTGGCCCGGGTCGCGCATGACGGCGTCGTTGTCACCGGCGCCTAGGCTGATCCCCCAGGCCACGGCTCCGCCTGCGACGACCAGAAGCACCGCGGTCAACGCCAGCATGGGCCACCGCTGCGGAACCCGCACTCCGGCGGGCGGTGGGCTCGCGGCAGCGGGCGGGCCCGCGGCCTCGGGCGCCGATCCGGCCACACCAGCATGCGCAGCCATACCCGCATTCCCGGCCATAGGCGCATGCGCGGCCATCGCCGTCCGGGCAGCGGACGCCAGCGCCGCCGCCGACGGCCAGCGGTCCCTCGGCTCGACCGCGAGCGCCCGCTCCACCACGGCCTGCACCGCCACCGGCAGCTCCACCTTGATCGTGCGCGGCCCGGACTGGAGCCGCTGCAGCGCCACCGCATAGGGGCTGTCCCCCACGAACGGCTTCTCCCCCGCCAGGCACTCGTAGGCGACGAGCCCGAGCGAATAGACGTCGCTGAGCGGCCCGGCCGGCTCCCCGCGCACCTGCTCGGGCGAGAGGTAGGTGGGCGTACCGAGAATGGCGCCGGAAACGGTGAGGTGGCTGGCGTTCTCGTGCCGGGCGATCCCGAAGTCGGTGATGACCACCGTGCCGTTGCGACGGACCAGCAGGTTGGCGGGTTTGATGTCGCGGTGGACCAGGCCCTGCTCGTGAACCGCCTGCAACCCGGTCGCGGCCTGTTCCAGGAGCCGCATCGTCTCCTCCGGCGAGAGCCGCCCCCGAACCAGCCGCTGCGCCAGGGATTCGCCGTCGACATACTCCATCACCAGGAACAGCAGACCCTCGCTCTGCCCGAAGTCGTGGACGGCCGCGACCGCCGGATGGTGGATCCGGGCCATCGAGGTGGCCTCGGCCTCGAACCGCTTCGCGAAGTCCGGGTCGCCGGCCACGCTGGGCAGCATGGCCTTCACCGCGACGGTACGCCGCAGCACCTCGTCGACGGCGAGCCAGACCTCACCCATCCCACCGGCGCCGAGCCGCTGCTGAAGGTGGTAACGGTTCCCGAGTCGCGCGCCGGCCTGTAGCACCGCGACAGCTTAGATGCCGGTCAGCGGGGTCAGGTAGCCGGTGAGCGCGGGTTTCACCTCCTGGACCAGGCCGCCGCTGCGCTCTGGCCCGAGCCCGGCGCTGCGATCTGGAGCAGGCCCGGCGCAACGGCATAGGGTCGGCACTGGAACCCGCCGACCCCGAAACCCCGGAGAGCCACCATGACCGACCTCCAGACCGAGCTGCTCGACGCGGAGCGGCGGCTGCAGCAGGCCCAGCGCGACGGTGACGTGGCCGCGCTCGATCTGCTGCTCGACGACCGTCTGATCGCGATCGGGCCGGACGGGACCCGGTTCCGTAAGTCCGACGACCTGGACGCCTACCGCTCCGGCACCTCCAGGATCGACACCCTGGTCGAGGAGGACCTGGCGATCAATGTCGTCGGTGCGACCGGGGCCACGTTCGCGCTGTGTTCGGTATCGGGCACGTTCAACGGTGGGCCGTTCGCGGCCCGGTTGCGGTACGCGCGCACGTGGGCGTACGACGACAAGACCGGCTGGCGGATCGTGGCCGCCCAGATCTCGCCCGCATGATCGCCCGGCCGCCGGAGCGGTCGGGCGAAATAGGCGATAGACGCAAAAGCGGCGTCCGAGCGAAGGCGACGAGGCAGCGACCACGCAAGCGGCGGCGGGCGGAGGCGGACGGCAGGGTCAGGTGAGGAGTTGGCCCATGTTCTCCGGGGCGAAGAACTCGGCCGGCGAGGTCACCCCGGAGTTGAGGCGGGCGAACGCGTCCATGGCCTCCCGCTTCCCGGCGATCGCGGAGATGAGCTGGACCATCTGCGGGTCCGGTGGCTGCAACGACGCGATGCCGAGAGTCATCTGGTAGACCGGCATGGCCCGCGCGTCCCGGCGAGCCTGGTACCCGGGTAGGTCGTCGCCGGTGATGGCGTCGGTGAGCAGTTCGGCGTCCAGGAACGCGTCGGTGATGCCCTGCGCGGTGATGAAGTCGCGGCTGTAACCGGCGTCGCCGACGAGGGCCCAGCCGGGGCCGTACGGCACCCGGAAGTAGTTCGGCACCGCCGCCCCGGAGATCCGCTCCTCGCGTTTGGCGTCCCGGACGCGTTCGGCGAACTGCGGCGACGTCTCGAACATCGCCATCATCGTGCCCTCGATGTCGTTGCGGTGCTCGGCCAGTTCCTCGTGCGGCCACCCGAAGGCGATCACGGTCAGGTCGTCGTTGGTCGGGCACACCGCCCAGCCCCGTCCCGGCCGGCTGTACGCCTCGAACGAGTCGGTCGGCAGGTTGCTCCAGTACGAGTAGTAGCAGATCGTGAGCGGTGGCCGGTCCTCGTAGGCGGTGGCGTTCACCGCCTTCGCGACCACCGAGTTGCGCCCGTCCGCGCCGACCACGATGCGGGCGTGTGCGACGGTTCCGTCCTGGCCTCGGATTCCGGTGACCCGGCCGGCACCGTCGAAGAGCACCTCGTCGACCCTGTAGCCCTCGCGCACCTCGGCGCCGGCGGCCGCGGCGGCGTCCAGCAGGATCTTGTCGAGCACGGTACGGCGGGGCGCGTAGGCGTACGGCGAATCGGGTGTGCCCGGCGCACCGGCCACGGTGACCGGCCCGAAGTCGAACGAGTACCGGCCGACCGGCGGGCACCCGGTCGCCACCACCTCGTCGAGCAGACCCCATCGCTGCAGCGCGGCCACGCCCGGCGGGTGCAGGATGTGGGTCGACACCGTGTCGCTGGGGAACGTGGCCCGGTCCACCAGCAGGGTCCGGAGGCCGCGCCGGGACAGCAGCATCGCGAGTGGCGAGCCGGCGCAGCGCGCTCCCACGACGATCACATCAAAGTCGCTCATCGTCTCCCCAACGCCGATCTTGTGGCCATAGTGGAGGTTGGCGCGGCCGCTGTCGATGGGCCACCCGGCCAGGCTCGGTAGCATTCACCCGCGCAGATGACGGACAGTCGGAAAGGTTGCCGATGGATGTCTTCGGATCAGTGGCGGATCTGTACGAGACGGCGCGGCCCGGTTATCCGCCGGAGGTCGCCGGGGCCATCGTCGACTATCACGGCGGCGTGCCCGCCTCGGTGGCCGAGATCGGCGCCGGCACCGGCAAGGGCACCGCGGTCCTGTCCACCATCGGCGCCCCGCTGACCTGCATCGAACCGGATCCGCGGATGGCCACCGTGCTTCGCGCGAAGTACCCGGCGGCGCAGGTGCGGACGGTCCCGTTCGAGCAGTGGTCGCCGCCGCCGGGCGGGGTGGGTGTGCTGGCGTGTGCCATGGCCTGGCACTGGCTGGATCCGGCGACCCGCAACGTCCGGGCGCGCACGGCCCTCGCGCCGGGCGGAACGCTCGCGGTGTTCGGGCACCGGTACGACTACGCCGACGCGGAGCAGGCGGCGGCGATCCGCGCGGCGCTGAACGCGCTGGACGACACCGTGCGGGAGCGTCCCGTCGACTGGATGTACCACGACGTGCTGGCCAGTGGCGAGTTCACCGATGTGCGGGCCGTTCGGTTCCGGCGTCATCTGCCGCTGGCCCGCGACCAGTACCTCGCCCTGGTGCGGACGTTCGGCCCGTTCCTGGCCCACCCGCCGGAAATGCAGCGTCAAGGCCTCGACGTTCTGGGCCGGCTGGTCGACGACTTCGGCGGCACCGTCGTCATGGATCTCCGCACCACCCTCGCCCTGGGACGGCCGGCCCGATGATCAGCGCGGCGCCCGGGAGGCGCGGGCCGAAGCGCCGATGGATCGTGGCGGGTGTGGTGGCCGGGCTGCTGGGCCTGGGGATCGGCGCGACCGTCCTGGCGGCGCCGTCGATCGCGGCGATCGCCTGTCCTCAGTGTTACGGGCTGACCGGCCTGGGCGCCGGCGTGTACGCCGAGCACGACGACGACCGGTACCGCCGGATGGTCGCGGCGGCGGATCAGCGGATCGGCGCCTTCTACGGCGAGCGGACCGCCGACGCCCGGGTGCTGATCTGCGCGACGAAGGACTGCTATGCGGGCCTCGGCGGGGGTGGTGAGAAGGGGCGGGCGTTCGGCAGGTGGGCGTTGATGCTGTCGCCCGACGGCGCGAACGAGACCATCGCCACCCACGAGCTGGCACACCTGGAGTTGCACCGGCGGCTCGGTTCGGCGTACGGCGAGGTGCCGGACTGGTTCGACGAGGGCCTCGCGGTGCTGATCTCCGACGACGCCCGCTACCTCAAGCCGGCGTCGGAGGCCGACCGGTGCCGCCTGCCCTACCCGGAGGCGGCCACCATCGTCGACACCGACTGGGCGGTGGCGACGGCCGGCGGCTCCGATCGCGGCTACCTTCTGGCGGGATGCGTGGTGAGCCGCTGGGTGAGCGAGCGCGGCGGACCACCCGCCGTGCTCACCCTGATCACCGAACTCCGGGCGGGGAAGACGTTCTCCGCAGTGGGCTGAGGTATGCCGCCATGTTCACGTCGACGGCTCTATTGCACAGTTATGGCAATTGCAGCAGGATGGGCAGAGGAAGACGACACAGGGCGTCCCACCGCGATGATCCAGCAGCCGGGACGCCCTGTGCTCACCGGCATCTCAGGGCCGGGCATACCTCGGCACGTACTCCTGACCGGACAGCTCGGCGATCGCCGCCATGATCGTCTCGGTCGCGGCGCGGCGGTCCCGGGCGCTGTCCGGGTCGGTGGCGACCGCCCCGAGCTGGACCGGCTTGCCGAACACCACTCTCAGCCGCGCCGGACGCGGCACCACTCGGCCCGGGGGAAGGAACCGGTCGGTGCCGAACATCGCCACCGGAATCACCGGCGCTCCCGACTTCAGCGCCAGCCACGCCACCCCGGTGCGGCCACGGTAGAGCCGGCCGTCCGGCGAACGAGTGCCCTCCGGGTAGATGGCGAAGGCGTCACCGCGGCGCAGCACTTCCAAGCAGGTGTCGAGCGACGCCACCGCGGCCCGCGTGTCGTCACGGTTCACCGCCACCTGCCCGTCGCGGGACATGAACCAGGACACGAACCCGCCCAGTGGCCCGGTCGCGGTGAAGTACTCCGCTTTCGCCATGAACGTGACATGCCGGGCCACCGCCATCGGCAGAAACGTCGAGTCGGTGACCGAGAGATGGTTGGACGCCAGCAACAGCGGCCCACTCGCCGGCACGTGCTCCGCACCCTCCACCCGCAGCCGGACAACCTTTTTGAGCAGTTCGTACACGTGCCAGCCTCTCATCGGAACCCGGTCAAGATGAAACGTTTGTGGGCCTGCACCACCGCTACCACCTCGGACGGCGCGACACGCGGCGAACCGGCCGCGTAAGGCGGGCTGGGGTCGTACTCGATACCCAACTGCACGGCCTGGGCAACGGTCGCGCCCGCGATCCGGTCGACGAGCCCGAGCGCCATGTCGATGCCCGCGGACACTCCGGCGGCCGTCATGTACTTCCCGTCGGTGACCACTCGCTCCTCGACCGGAACCGCGCCCAGCGGAGCCAGCTGGTCCATGGCCAGCCAGTGCGTCGTGGCGCGGCGGCCGGTCAACAGCCCGGCCGCGGCGAGGATCAGGGAGCCGGTGCAGACCGAGGTGGTCCAGGTGGTGTGAGCGTCGGCGGCGCGCAGCCAGCGCCACACCGGGCCGTCGGCCATGTGCGCGATCTGTCCGGGCCCGCCGGGAACCACGATCACGTCCGGACGCGGCACGTCCGTCAACGTAGCGTCAGCGGTCAAGGACAGGCTGCCGACATCATCGCGGACGGGGCCGGTGCGCTCGCCGGCGAAGACGACCTCGACGCCGGGCACCCGGCTGATCGCCTCATAGGGGCCGACGGCGTCGAGCGCGGTGAGACGTTCGAAGAGAAGGATCGCGACCTGCATGTCAGACCTCTTGGGGTACGGGACGGAAACGGTGCCGATATTCGGACGGCGAGACACCCAGCACCCGGGCGAAAGCGCGGCGCATCGCCTCCGGGGTGCCGTAACCACTGGCCCGGGCGACCCGCTCGACCCCGTCGCCGCCGTCCTCCAGCAGCCGGCGGGCTGTCTCCAGGCGGGTCGCGTCCACGTACCGCCCGGGGGTCTGTCCGACCTCGGCGGCGAACGCGCGGGCGAACTGGCGCGGCGACAGGTTCGCGCGCCGTGCCAGCTCGTCGATCGACAGGTCGGCCGACGGGTTGTCGGCGATCCATCGCTGCACCTCCCGCAGCCCGGGCCGGGCGGCGACCTGAGCGGAGAGCTGCGCGCTGAACTGGGTCTGGTTCGCCGGCCGGCGCAGGAACATCACCAGGTGCCGGGCGATGAGCAGGGCGGTCTCGCGGTCCCGGTCCGCCTCGACCAGCGCCAGGGCCAGGTCGATGCCGGCGGTCACGCCCGCCGATGTGGCGATCGGCCCGTCCAGCACGAAGATCGGTTCCGGGTCGACCTCGACGTCCGGATATCTCCTGGCCAGCGCGTCGCAGACGTTCCAGTGGGTGGTGGCCCGCCGGCCGGCCAGCAGCCCGGCCTCGGCCAGCAGGAACGCCCCCGAGCAAACCGCCATCACCCGCCGGGCGCCCGGAGCGTGCCGGCGCAGCCAGTCCACGATCGCCGGTGGCGCCGCACGGGTGCCGTCGCCGCCCGGCACCACCACCATGTCCGGGCTCCGCTCGGCGTCCAGATCGCCGTCGGGAACCAGGGTGAGGCCACTGGACGTGCGGACCGCCGCACCGCCGGGGCTCGCGGTCCGGGTGCGGTAGCCGGCGCCGGCGAACACCTCGAGCGGCCCGGTCACGTCCAGGCTCTGCACTCCGTCGAACAGGAGGATCAGCACGGTCACGCTCTCAGCGTGGCCGCCACCCGCGACGGCTGCAATGACGGAAATCCCACCTTTCCCGCCACTCTCCCGCCATCCCATTTCGATCTTGCCGGGTTCCACGATGGTGGTGCGCGGCAAAATGACAAGATCGCGGACGGGTCAGACGCCGCCGATGGCGGCGCTGATCGCCTCGATCAGGCGGGTGGCCATCACCGGGCGGTCGGTGTCGACGACGATGGTCGGGCCGATCCCGAGCGGCTCCGCCTCGGCCATCCATCGCGGCCAGTCGTCGCGCACCCGCTCGTCGTCCTGATGAAGGGCGGCCCGCCGCCGCGCGCGGTAACGGTCCAGAGCCACCTCGGGCGGGACCGCGCACCAGATCTCCACGGTCGTGCGGGCCCCGGACCGGGCGACGCCCTCGGTCACGAACGCCAGGTCCCGCGGCCGGAACCACCAGCTCTCCAGCACGACCGTGCCGGGCGTGGCCGCCGCCAGCTCCCACATCACCTGCGCGGCGGCCCTCCCCAGCGCCTTCGGCGGCACACCCGGCACGGCGCCGGCCATCGCCTCCTTCAAGGCGTCCTTGCCGATCAGCGGTACGCGCAGCGTCGGCGCCAGCCGCCCGGCGAGGGTGCTCTTGCCCGAGCCGGGAAGGCCGTTGATCAGAATCAGCCGCTGCGCCACGGAGAGAATGCTGCCACCCGCACGCGAGTCACGGTGCCGTCCGCGGGCGCCACCTTTCAGATCTCGACGATAGGATTTCGGCGAGTCGACGCCATCGGCGGAAGGAACCACCGGCGTGCCACACAAGGTCCATCACCTCAACTGCGGCACCATGCGCCCCGTGTTCACGCCCGGCGGCCTGGTCTGCCACGTCCTGCTGGTCGAGACCGGCGACGGCCTGCTGCTCGTCGACTCCGGTTTCGGCCTGCGCTGCGCCGCCGAACCGGGCAGGCGGATCGGCGGCTCGCGTTTCCTGATCCGTCCCGTGTTGCGGCCGGCGGAGACCGCGCTGCGGCGGATCGATGCACTGGGGCTCGACCCCGGCGACGTCCGCGACATCGTGCTCACCCACTTCGACGCCGACCACACCGGCGGCCTGGCCGACTTCCCGCACGCCCGGGTGCACCTGACCGCCGCCGAATCGGACGCCGCCCGGCACCCGCGCACCCGCAACGAGCGCTACCGGTACCTGCCGGCACAACGAGAACACGGTCCGCACCTGGTCGAACACCACCCCGAGGCGGGCGACGCGTGGCGCGGTTTCGCGGCCGCCACCGAGATCCTCCCCGGGGTCGTCCTGATCGCGCTGCCCGGCCACACCCGCGGCCACGCGGCCGTCGCGGTCGACGCCGGAGACCGCTGGATCCTGCACGCCGGAGACGCGTTCTACCACCGCGGCATGGTCGACGGCACGACGCCGCGGTCACGTCTGCTCGCCGCGACGGAACAGATGATCGCGCACGACCGGAGCCTGGTCCGGGCCAACCACGGGCGGCTCGCCGAGCTCTGGGCCACCGCCGGCCCAGGCCTGACGATCGTCAACGCCCACGACCCCGAGCTGCTGCGACGGGCCGTCGCCGGCTGAGAAGACGGGTCGCCGCCGGCTGAGAAGCCGCGGAAAAGCGCCGAAGCCCGGCCCGCCGTGACGGCGGGCCGGGCTTCGGCGATCGAACCGGTGTCAGCAGGCGCCCGCGGCGACCTTCGGCTCACCGCTGGCGGTGGCCGGGACGGTCACACAGGCGACGCTGCTGCCCGCGGTGACCTGGGCGACGCCGGAGCGCACGACCTTCACGGTGACGCCGGGCAGGGCCATCTCGTCGGCGACCTTCTTCAGGTGGGTGGCCGGCTTGCCGCCCTGGGTCTCGGCGATCCGGACGGTCTGCTGGCCGACCATCTCGGCCCACGTCTTGGCCTCACCACCGCCGGAGCCGCTGCCGGTGCCGCGGCCGGCCGCGCCGAGCGCCGCGAGGAAGGGGGTGAGGTCGAGCTTGGTGGCCCCCGCCGGGGCGGTGATGTCGGCGCCGGCCCCGATCTCCACGCGGATCGACGCGCGGCCGGTGTTGCCCTCGACGAACTGCAGGAGGTTCATCTCGAACGCCTTGAACTTGCCGTTGTCGATCCACAGGTCCAGGACGATCGGCTTGTCGGCCGGCGCCTCGCCGAGCACGTCACCGGTCGCCTCGTCGAGGATCGTGGACTGCTCCTTGGCGATGATCTTCTTGGCCGCCTCGAGGAACCGCTTCGCCTCGGTGTGCGCCTTGACCGTCGTCGTCGTCACCACGAGGTGAGTCTGGTCCTGCGCGTCCCGAGCCACGTCGGCGCCCTGGAGCAGGTTCTCCGCGCTGGTCTTCAGCTCGGCGACGATCTTGTCGTTGTCTTCCTGGCCAGGAGGGCTGACGGGGACGCCGGCCTCCTTGGTGATCTTCTCCAGGTCAGCCGCGGCGACCGAGACCCAGCCGCCTTCGACGAGCTTGTCGAGGCCCGGCATCTGACTGCCCAGTTCCCCGCTGATCTCGTCGATCTCGGCGGTCGTGGCGCCGAACTTCGTCGCCAGCTCCTTGACCGGCACCTTCACGTAGGTGACCTGGTCGACGACCCGCACCTCGAGGCCGGTGACGCCGTCGATGGTGGCGTTGAACAGCCCCTTGTCGTCGGCGACACCCTCGCCGGCCTTGTCCCAGGCGGCGGTGAAGGACGAGTTGTAGAGCTTGCGCAGGATGTCGGCGTCGGAGTCGGTGAAGGCGTCCTTACCGGTGCCGGCCTCCTTCTTCGCGAGCGCGATCAGGTCGTCGACGCTGCCGCCGGCCTTGATCGTGAAGCCGGTCCGGCTCGCCGCGCCCAGGTCCTCCGCGGCCTTCTTCAGCTCCAGCTTGGGCTCGAGCTGCTGAATCTGGTTGGCGCAGCCGGCCGAGAGGGCGAGGACGGTGGCACCGGCGACAGCACCGGCCAGAAAGCGCTTCATGCGCGAGAATCTCCATTCGAGGGGCGGCGCGACACTCCCCCGTGCCGCGAATTGGCAGTGTACGAGCATCAATCAACGCGTCGCGTGTCAATTACCCCGGTCAGATCGTACGGCGACCAACTCCGCCCATCCATCCAGCCGGCCCCGCCTGTCCGCCCGGTGGCGCCAGGCGTTTCGCGCGGCCCGGACCGGCACGTCGGAAGCCGGTACGGTGACGTTCAGGGGAATCTCGGCTACGCGCGTTTCCGCAGCTCGTCGCGGGCACGCGACCGCATCGCCACATGCTGGAGAGCGGACACCAGGGACATCGTGCATCGTCCGCGACATCGGGCTCTCGGACACCGGCGAGATTCATTTGCCGCCGGATCGGGGCCTGCCACAATTCACCCGGATAAACGGGCGAAACAGGCATCCGCCCACCGACCTTGATCCATTTCGCGTGCTCTATCTCACGACACAATTCGGTCTCGATGACTAATCGCTGCGGCTCTTCGGGAGGAACCGGATGCGGACGGTACGACGGCACGTGCGGCGGGGGGGGGGGGGGCGGGGGGGGGGGGGCCCCCGCGGGGATGGACGCCGGAACCCGCCGCCCGACAGGCGCA
>NZ_JASCTH010000019.1:172127-212528 GCF_030009775.1 Actinoplanes sandaracinus
GTGGGTGCGGTTGGGGGGGGGGGGGGGGGGGCCCCGGCCCGTGGCGGCCCCCCCCCCCCGCCGTGGATCTCCCGGCTGATCCGGGCCGTCTGCCTGGCGAACCGTTCAGGCTCCGACGTACTCCGCGAGGTGAGCGCCGGTGAGGCCGGCACGGCCCTTGACCAGGTCGGCCGGGGTGCCCTCGAAGACGATCGTCCCACCGTCGTGCCCGGCGCCCGGACCCAGGTCGATGATCCAGTCGGCGTGCGCCATGACCGCCTGATGGTGCTCGATGACGATCACCGACTTGCCCGCGTCGACGAGCCGGTCCAGCAGGCCCAGCAACTGTTCGACGTCGGCCAGGTGCAGGCCGGTGGTGGGCTCGTCGAGGACGTAGACGCCGCCCTTGTCACCCATGTGGGTGGCCAGCTTGAGCCGCTGCCGCTCACCACCGGAGAGCGTGGTCAGCGGCTGCCCCAGGCTCAGGTAACCGAGACCCACGTCGGCGAGCCTCGTCAGGATGGCGTGCGCGGCCGGGATCCGGGCGTCACCGGCGCCGAAGAAGGCGCCGGCGTCGGTCACCGACATCGCCAGGACCTCGCTGATGTCCTTGCCGCCGAGCTTGTAGTCCAGCACCGAGGCCTCGAACCGCTTGCCCTCGCACTCCTCGCAGGGGGTGGCCACGCCGGCCATCATGCCGAGGTCGGTGTAGATGACGCCGGCGCCCTTGCACGTCGGGCAGGCGCCCTCGGAGTTGGCGCTGAACAGGGCCGGTTTCACCCCGTTGACCTTCGCGAAGGCCTTGCGGATCGGTTCCAGCAGGCCGGTGTACGTGGCCGGATTGCTCCGCCGGGACCCGCGGATCGCGCCCTGGTCGATCGCGACCACGCCGTCCCGCCCGGCGACCGAGCCGTGGATCAGCGAACTCTTGCCGGAGCCGGCCACCCCGGTCACCACGACCAGGACGCCGAGCGGGATGTCCACGTCCACGTCGCGCAGGTTGTGGGTGGCCGCGCCGCGAATCTCCAGGGCGCCGGACGGTGTGCGTACCGAATCCTTGATCTTCGCCCGGTCGTCGAGGTGGCGCCCGGTGATGCTGCCGCTTGCCCGCAGGCCGTCGAGCGGCCCCTCGTAGCAGATCGTGCCGCCGTTCGCGCCGGCGCCGGGACCGAGGTCGACGACCCGGTCAGCGATCGCGATCGCCTCCGGCTTGTGCTCCACCACCAGCACCGTGTTGCCCTTGTCGCGCAGCCGGAGCAGCAGCTCGTTCATCCGCTGGATGTCGTGCGGGTGCAGGCCGATGGTCGGCTCGTCGAAGACGTAGGTGACGTCGGTGAGCGCCGACCCGAGGTGCCGGATCATCTTGGTGCGCTGCGCCTCGCCGCCGGAGAGCGTGCCGGCCGGGCGCTCCAGGGAGAGGTACCCGAGGCCGATCTCGACGAACGAATCCAGCGTGTGCTGGAGTTTCTCCAGCAGTGGCGCCACCGACGGCTCGTCCAGGCCGCGCACCCAGGCGGCCAGGTCGCTGATCTGCATCGCGCACGCGTCGGCGATGCTGATCCCCTTGATCTTCGACGAGCGGGCGGCCTCGGACAGGCGGGTGCCGTGACACTCGGGGCAGACCGTGAAGGTGACGACCCGCTCCACGAAGGCGCGGATGTGCGGCTGCATCGCGTCGACGTCCTTGGACAGGAACGATTTCTGGATCGACGGGATCAGACCGGCGTACGTCAGGTTGATCCCGTCCACCTTGATCTTGGTGGCTTCCTTGTAGAGGAGGTCGTTCAGCTCCCGCTTGGTGTACTTGCCGATCGGCTTGTCCGGGTCGAAGAAGCCGCAGCCACGGTAGATCCGGCCGTACCAGCCGTCCATGCTGTAACCGGGAATCGAGACGGCGCCCTCGTTCAGGGACTTCGTCTCGTCGTACAACGCCGTCAGATCGAAGTCGTTGACGTTGCCCCGGCCCTCGCACCGGGGGCACATGCCGCCGGTGATGCTGAAGGAGCGGCGTTCCTTCGTGGTGACGCCGCCCTTCTCCAGGGTCACCGCGCCGGCGCCGGAGATCGAGGCGACGTTGAACGAGAACGCCTGCGGCGAACCGATGTGCGGGTCACCGAGCCGGCTGAACAGGATCCGCAGCATGGCACTGGCGTCGGTGGCGGTGCCGACCGTCGAGCGGGGATCGGAACCCATCCGCTCCTGGTCGACGATGATCGCCGTGGTCAGGCCTTCCAGCACGTCCACGTCCGGACGGGCCAGCGTCGGCATGAATCCCTGCACGAAGGCGCTGTACGTCTCGTTGATCAGGCGCTGCGACTCGGCCGCGATGGTGCCGAACACCAGCGAGCTCTTGCCCGAGCCGGAGACTCCGGTGAAAACCGTGAGCTGGTGTTTCGGAATCTCGACACTGACGTCCTTGAGGTTGTTGACCCGGGCGCCGTGCACGCGGATCGAGCGGTGGGCGCTCATGTGTTCTCCGTCCCCCTCGTGACTGGAATGATTCAACCTCAGGACAGCTGGTTGATGCGGACCATGTTGCCCGCCGGGTCACGGAAGGCGCAGTCCCGAACGCCGTACGGCTGATCGGCGGGCTCCTGGACGACGTCGGCGCCGGCGGCCTGCAGCTTGTCGAAAATCTCCGCGAGGTCGGAGGCGCCCAGGACGATCGAGGCGTAACTGCCCTTGGCCATCAGCTCGGCGATGGTGCGGCGCTCGTCGTCGGTGATGCTCGGGTCGACGGCCGGCGGGTGCAGGACGATCGAGGTCTGCGGCTGGCCGGGCGGGCCGACGGTGATCCAGCGCATGTCGCCGAACCCGACGTCGTTGCGCACCTCGAAGCCGAGGCCGTCGCGGTAGAACTCCAGGGACTTCTCGGGGTCGTCGGCCGGCAGGAACGTGGAGTGAATGATCAGGCTGCTCATGCGTTCGATGCTAGGGAGCCGGCGCCCCGCGGTGCTTCTCGATTCCTGACCGGTCTCATCGCCTGTTTCGCCACACACCCCGGCAACCCCTCGACCTGATCGGCGCCGAGCTTGCGATAGACGCTCGGTGAGATGCCGACCAGCTCGGTGAACCGGGTGCTGAACGTGCCCAGCGACGAGCAGCCGACCGCGAAGCACACCTCGGTGACGCTCAGGTCGCCGCGCCGCAGCAGGGTCATCGCCCGCTCGATCCGGCGGGTCATCAGATAGCTGTACGGCGACTCGCCGAACGCGGCCTTGAACTGCCGGCTCAGGTGCCCGGCGGAGATGTGCACGTGGCGGGCGAGCGCCTCCACGTCGAGCGGCTGCGCATAGTCCCGGTCGATCCGGTCGCGGACGCGCCGCATCAGAACGAGCTCTCGCAGTCGCTGGTCCGTCACGGAAACAAGCCTAATGGTTCACATCCTCCTCATATTGCTCACCTCCTATCGGGAGATCGTTCTCGCCGCGGCGAGGGCTGGACCGGTGAACCGCGGGAGACGAGCGGGCGCGGCCGGCGAGACGGCACGAGCCTCGCCCGGCGGGTGGATCATCAGGGGATGGCAGACACCGTCGTCGAGATTCACGTTCCGTTGACGCCTACGCCGGGACTCGAACCTGGCGCATACCCGTTTCCCTGGATCGACCAGATCGAGGAGTTCCTGGCCGAATCGGAGGAGGACGGCTCGTTCGAGGTGGCCGACGACGGTGAGGAGTTCGGGGAGGTCTACGTCTTCTTCCTCCGGGGGGCCGACGAAGCCATGCTGCTCGGTGTCGCGTCGCGGGTGGCGGCGCTCGACGGGGTGCCCGCCGGGGCGTTCGCGATGGTCACCGACAACGAGGCGGCCGAGTACGGCCTCGGCCGCCGGGTGGGGCTGCCACTCACATAAGGGTCGACAGCCGGCAACCGATGCGGGTCAGCTGACCTGGTCGGGGAGGACGGCCAAGCCGGAGCGGGCGACGATCTCCTGCAGGGCGGCCACATGGCCGGCGAACGCCTGGTGGCCCTGTGGGCTCAGTTTGACCGAGGTGCGGGGCCGTTTCGCCACGAAACTCTTGCGGATCTCCACGTAGCCGGCCTCCTCCAAGGTGGTGAGCTGCTTCGACAGCGCCGAGTCGGACATGGTCAGGCTGTCTCGCAGAAAGCGGAAGTCGGCCCACTCGCTCGCGGCCAGCAGGCTCACCAGGGAGAGCCGGGTCGGCGCGTGGATCAGCTCGTCGAAGCGTGGCTCGGGGCTCACCGGGAGCTCGCCAGCGGTCGCGACAGCATGACCTTGCGCAGGTACGCCATCAGCATCGGCCCGCCGAAGGCCAGCCCCAAGCAGACCGGCAGGAGGGCGAGGGCACCCGGAAACGGGACGGACAGCGCATCGAGGGTGAGCCCGAGCCCGATCCCCACCGCGGTGAGCCCGACACTGAAGGCCACGATCGCGACGAAGCCCCGCAGACCGAGGAGATCCTGGCGCACCTGCAGGCGGGTCTTGCGGAAGAGGGCGAACAGCATGGCGGCCATCACGATCGTGAAAACCACTGTGCCGACGGTGATCAGCCAGCGGATCTCGCTCTCCACGGCGGCGACGAACGCCAGCATCATGCCGCCCATCGCCCGCCAGAACCAGTCGGGCACGAGGTTGGTCTCGACGACCTGCTCGCGGCGGGCCCGCATCTCGGCCAGGGCCAGCTCGGCGTCGATCGGTGGAATGTCCATGACTTCCCCCTCAGGAATGTACTTGCCTACTAGGAAAGTACCCATTACTTTCCTAGTAGGCAAGTGCTTTCCTCGTACGACAGCTAGAGGGTTGAGCGGACCAGGAGCGTCGCCGGCAGCGCGATGGCGACGGCCGCGAGCAGCGCCAGGGCGAACCGCGACCGGACCTCCTTGCGCACGTCGTCGCGGCGTTTCGCCTTCGCGGCGCGGACCAGGCGCGACGCCATGAACAGGTAGGAACCCGCCAGTGTCATCAGCAGAGGGATCGCGAGGAGGGCGGTGAGCAGCGACGACACGCCGTGCCAGCCCTCATCGCCGCCGCAGCTGGAGACTCGGCGGCCGCTCACGCAACGCGGCAGGCTGATGTCGTAGAGGACGTCCGCGACCGCCCAGGTGGTAACGGCGGTGGCGACGACGGCGATGCCGCTGAACAGCAGGATGCTCCGGTACACGCGGTCGATCCTGCCGTGAGCGCCGCATAGAGTCGATGGGTGGACGAGGGTGAATCGGTGCGGCTCCGGCCGGTCGAGGCGGGCGACGTCGATGTCTTCTACCTGCAGGAGCGCGATCCCGAGGCGTTGCGGCGTGCCAACTTCCCGGGTCGCGGGCACGACGCGTTCGTGGACCACTGGCGGCGGCGCGTCCTGGGGGATCCGACGGTGCGGGCGCGGGCCGTCATCGTCGGCGAGGCGACCGCCGGCAACATCGTGGCCTGGTGGCAGAACGGGCGGCGGCACGTCGGGTACTGGCTGGGCCAGGATTTCTGGGGCCGGGGGATCGGCACACGGGCGCTGTCACTGTTCCTCGCCGAGAGCGAGGAGCGGACGCGGCCGCTCTATGCGGAGGCCGACGTCCGCAACGCCGCCTCGATCCGCATGCTGAAGCGGTTCGGTTTCGACGAACTCGAGGTCGTCAAGGACGGGCCGGACGAGTTCCTGGTGCTCAAGCTGGACTGACACCCAGCCGGGAACTACCGCCGCGGCACCCAGAACTCGACCTCGGCGCCCTCGCCCGGCACGCTGTTGATGCTGGTCGTGCCGCCGAGGCCGGCGATGCGGCCCCGCATCGACCGGGCCACACCGAGGCGCCCGGCGCGGGCGGCCTCCCTCAGACGGCCGGGATCGAACCCGGCTCCGTCGTCACGGACGGTCACCCGTACCCCGTCGCCCTCGTCTTCCAGCAGGATCCAGGCCCGGGCGCCGTCGCCCGCATGCCGCCGGACGTTGTCCAGAGCGGCCCGAACGGCCGCGACCAACTCGCCCGCCGGCCTCGCCGGCAGCATCACCGGCGAGGCCGGCGCCGCCAGCTCCACTCCCGGCAGCGCCAGAGCCGCGGTCACATCACGATCCTTTTACGTACGGCCGGGCGGCCCGCCCCCCCGCCAGAGGTTCCGCAGCGCCGCCTCCTGCTCGCTGACCACGCCCGGGTGCGGCAGCCGCCGGGGCGGTCCGTCCGGCCAGTACTCGAAATGCCACCACTCGTTGTCGTAGACCCGGTAGAGCCCGTGCCGGCCGCCGTGTTCCTCCAGCCAGCGGGCGCCTTCGGTGGGGCGTACGTCCATCGCCGTCCCGGCGACGTGCCGCGACTCGTCCGGCGGCAGCACCCACCGCCGGGCCGCCGCCACGGAGCCGCTGCGCCGCAGTTCCTCGGCGTAGAGCACCGCCTGCCGCGTCGCCGTCCGGTAGCCGGAGGTCAGCCCGACGAGCTCGCCGTGCCACCACAGCGCCCGGGTACGTGCCTCCTCGAACGCCGTCCGGACGTCCGGCCGCAGCCCGTCCAGGTTCTCCTCTGGAAAGCGCAGGGCCAGCGCCCACTGGCAGGCGGTGTGCCGTCCCCGCCCCGGCGTGACCAGGCAGGCGACCGGCGCCAGCAGGAAGGCGGTGATCCGGGTGATGTTCCGGTAGACCGGATCGCGTCGGCGTTCTTCAGGCATGCGAAGACGATCGCCTTTTTCGTGCGCCGGAACATGAGTACTCGTACTCAACCGTCCGGTGAGTACCTACTCTGGCGGCGGCGAAACGCTGCACCGGTCACCGTGGATCACCCTCCGGCGCGAACCGGCTAGCCGTCCAGGCCGTGCTCGATCGCGTAGCGGACCAGCTCGACGCGGTTGTGCAGTTGCAGCTTGCCGAGGGTGTTCTGGACGTGGTTCTGCACCGTGCGGTGCGAGACGACCAGGCGGTCGGCGACCTGCTTGTAGGACAGGCCCTTCGCGACCAGCCGCAGCACCTCGGTCTCCCGGTCGGTGAGCAGCGGCCGGTCCTCCGGAGCGGCCGGGGCGGCGGCGAGCCGGCGGTACTCCCCCAGCACCAGGCCGGCCAGCCCGGCGGTGAACACGGCGTCGCCCTCGGCGGTGCGGCGGACGGCGTCCAGGAACTCGGCCCGGCCCGCCGACTTGATCAGGTAACCGCTGGCGCCGGCCTTGACCGCGTCGAGGACGTCCTGCTGTTCACCGCTGGCCGAGAGCATCAGGATGCGTACGGCCGGAAGCGTCGCCAGCAGCCCGCGGATCACGTCGACGCCCGCCAGGTCCGGCAGTTGCAGGTCGAGGACGACCACGTCGGGAGCGGCCGCCACGGCCACGCGCAGCGCCTGGACGCCCTCGCCGACCGCCGCGGTCACCAGGTAGCCCGCCTCGGCGAGGTCACGAGCCACCCCGTCGCGCCACATCGGGTGGTCGTCCACGACCATCACTCGCACCGTCACGCCGGCCACCCTAGCCGCGAGGACCCGACGCCTTCGGACCGTGCTGGGGCGCGAGGATCTCGACGCCCTCGGCGACGTCGAGAACACCGGCGTCACCGGACATCGTGACAGGGCGGCGGTATAAGGTCGGGAAATGCGTGTCCCCACCGCAGCGATCACCGCTGGTTCCCTGATCGGCGGCTGGCAGGTCGCCCGCCGCACCGGTGTCCGCCCGCTCGGTGGCGCCGTCCTGGCCGCCGGCGGCATCCTGGCCGGCCGCGACTGGGCCCGCCACACCGGGCCGGTCACCACGGGCGCGCTGGTCGCGACCTATCTGGGGGCGTTCGCGCTGTCCCACCCGCTGGCGAAGCGGATCGGCCCGTGGCCGTCGGTGATCGCGGTCTCGGCCGTCACCGCCGCGATCTCCTACGCCGTCGCGGACCGCCGCGTCCTCCGCTGACCCCGGCCCGCCGCCGCGCTCTGGCGCTGACCGCGCACGGCCCGCCTACGCTGCGGTGGTGAACCCGCCGGAAGCGGTCCGGCCGCGGCGGCTGCGCCCCGGCGACCTCGTCGCGCTCGTCTCCCCGTCCGGGCCGCTCACCCCGGAGCAGGCCGCTCCCGCGGCGCAGGTCCTCGCCCGCTGGGGTCTGCGGGCACGTCACGGCCGCCACGCCCTCGGCAGACACACCTTCCTTTCCGGTACGGACGACGAGCGCCTCACCGACCTCGACGCCGCGTTCCGCGATCCGGAGGTGCGCGGGATCCTCTGTCTGCGCGGCGGTTACGGCACTCAGCGGATCGTGGACCGGATCGACTACGACGCCGTCCGTGCCGATCCGAAGCTGGTGATCGGCTTCTCCGACATCACCGCCCTGCACCTGGCGCTGTGGTGTGAGGCCCGGCTGGCGACCGTGCACGGCCCGGTCGGCGCCGGCCTCTACGAGATCAGCGCCCCGGCGGAGGAGACCCTGCGCCGCACCGTGATGACCGGTGATCCCGTGATCGTGACCCCGGAGGAGGACGGTGTCCGCTTCCCGGGCCGAGCGAGCGGAACGGGCCGGGCGGACGGGATCCTGCTCGGCGGCAACCTCACGCTGCTCGCCGCGTCCGCGGGGACACCTCACCGGCCGGACACGACCGGCGCGATCCTGCTGATCGAGGAGGTCGGCGAGGCGGCGTACCGGGTGGACCGTTCGATCGTCCAGCTCAGACGGGCGGGCTGGTTCGACGGTCTCGCGGGTGTCGCGGTCGGGCGGTTCACCCGCTGTCCGGGCGCGGATCAGGTGCTGGCCGAGCATCTGGGCGCGCTCGGCGTCCCGGTTCTCGGCGGGCTGCCGATCGGCCACGGCGGGGAGCAGACCGCGGTGCCCCTGGGCGTCGCGGCCCGCCTCGACGCCGGGGCCGGAACCCTCACCGTCCAGCCCGCGGCCCGGTGACCGGCGGCGTCGGCCCGAAAGACGCGCGGGGACCGTGCGCCCGGCCGTCGTCGCGCGGGCCGCAGCGGCCCTTCGGGTGGAGGCGCCGAAGGATCGGTAACACCGAAAGGTCATAACGGCATATGTCAGGATGTTTGTATGCCGTTGTCCCGTCGTGCCCTACTCAGTGCCGGTCTGCTGGGTGCGGTCGCACCCACCCCGCAGCAGACACCGGGCCCACAGCAGGCACCGGCCCCACAGCCGACGCCCGGCACGCAGCCGACGCCCGGCCCCACCGACGCTGACTGGCGGGCCCTCGCGGAGGGTTTGGAAGGCTCCCTGGACCGGCCCGGCACCGCCGCCTATGACCAGGCACGACGGCTCGTCTCACCCCGTTTCGACCACATTCGGCCGCCCGCGATCGTGCGCTGCGCGAGCCCGGCCGATGTGGTGGAAACCGTCCGCTTCGCCGCCCGGACCGGGCAGCCGATCGTGCCGCGCGGCGGCGGACACTCGTATGTCGGCGCATCCACCACGGCCACCGGCCTGGTCCTCGATCTGCGGCCGCTGAACAGGGTCGGCTACGACGCGCCGACCAGGACCGCGACCATCGGTGGCGGCGCCCCGCTGATCGACGTCTACACCGGCCTGGGCGCGCACGGCGTCTCGGTGCCGTCCGGCAGTTGCGGAACCGTCGGCATCAGCGGCCTGACCTGCGGCGGCGGGATCGGAGCGGCCTCCTCCGCCTACGGGCTGACCTGTGACGGTGTCGTCGCCGCCGACGTGGTGACCGCCGACGGCCGCCACCGGACCGTCGACGCCGAGCGGGAACCCGAACTGTTCTGGGCGTTACGCGGCGGTGGCGGCGGACGGTTCGGGGTGGTCACGTCGTGGCGGATGCGAACCCACCCGGCCGGGTCGACAGGCACGTTCGTGCTCACCTATCCGTGGGCGGACGCGGCCGCGGTCGCCGCCGGATGGCAGTCCCGCACCGCCGTCGCGCCGGACAACTGCTGGTCGGCGTGCCAGTTCGCGTCCGACCGCACCGGCGCCCTGTCCGTACGCCTCTCCGGCTTCGTCCTCGACGGCGACGCCCAGCCCGAGGTGACCGCCCTGACCGCGGCGATCGGCCGGAACCCGGCGACGGTGACCATGGCCCGCCAGCCGCACGTCCAGGTGCTGAAGGACCGGGCCGGAGCCGCCACCCGGACCACCCACCTGATCGGGAGCGAGATCTTCAGCCGGGCGCTGCCGGCGGCCGGGATCGCCGCCCTGCTGGCCGTGGTGCAGAGCCGTGCCGCGAGCCGCCGCCCCGGTCTCGCGAAGTTCAAACGGATGACCGGCGCCCCGGCCCGCGTCGCCCCGGAGACGACCGCCTTCCCCTGGCACGGCGCGCACAGCATGCTGCAATGGCTCGTCGAACCACCGGCGATCGACGCGGCATCGACAGCCGACGGGTACACGTGGATCGACACCGGACATCGCGCGGTGGCGGCCTGGTCGTCCGGCCGCTACGTCAACTACCTGGAGCCGGGGCCGACGGATCCGGGCCGCTATCACGGCCGCCACCTGGACCGGCTGCGACGGGCCGGCGCCGCCGCCGACCCGAACGGCCTGTTCCGCGCCGCCTACCCGCTCTGACCGGCGTCGGCCGCCGGACCGTTCTTCGGCCCGTGAATCGACCGCCGGCCGGCGGCGGCGGCATAGGATCTCGGCCATGGCTCACCGTTCCGATCTCGCCGAGCGGCTCGATCTGCGACCGCACCCCGAAGGTGGCTGGTACCGGGAGACGTGGCGCTCCCCCGTCATGTTCGAACCCGACGGGTACGACGGACCCCGGCACGCCGCGACCGCGATCTACTTCCTGCTGCACCCGGGAGAACGGTCCGCATGGCATGTCGTGCGGTCCGCCGAGCTGTGGTTCTGGCACTCCGGCGGCCCGCTGCTGCTGCGCCGTGGCGGCGACGGCGACCAGCCGGGCGACGGCGACGAGGTGTTGCTGGGCCCCGACGTCGCCGCCGGCCAGGAGCCGCAGGCGCTGATCCCGCCCGGTGTGTGGCAGGCCGCCGAGCCTGCCGGCGACGAGCCGGTGCTGGTCAGCTGCGTGGTCGCGCCGGGCTTCGACTTCGCCGATTTCAGAATGGTCTAGCGGCCGCCCCGGCGGGAGCGGCCCTACGGACGGGGCTCGTCCTTCGCGTTGTTCTTGCTCCGTGCCAGCATCTCCCAGCCCGCGCCGAGGGTGAGGCCGACGGCGAGACTCAGCATCAGCTGGTCGGTGAGTGATCCGAACACCAGACCGAAGAGGAGTCCCAGGCCGAGGCCGACCCCACCCCTGTCTCCCGAACTCCAGCCGTCGCGTCGTTTCTGCTCGCTCACCAGACTCCCCGCCAGGTCGGTCCCCGTTGCAGTCATGATCATATGGGTCGGCGGCCACCGTTCCACCCGGCCCCGGCGACGCTCACCACGCCCGCCGGGCATCCACGGACCGCGGCTGGTCAGGGGCCGTGAAGCGGGCAGCCGCAAGGCCTCGCACGCGTTCCCGGCCCCCGCTAGCGAACCAGGCGCAGGTTGCCCGGCTGATAGGCGACCAAGCCGGCATCATCGAGTTCGTAGGTGACGGCCGGCCCCTCCCCCGTGATCCGCAACCGCCGCGGGCTGACCAGGTGATAGGTCGCCGTGCCGGGCACCACTTCCAGCGACGGCGTCAGGATCCGCACCGACGGCACGCACATCGGTCCTGACTCGACGGTCAGGCCGAGCCGCCGGAGCGCCCACGTCACGAAGATCGGGGAGTCGGCGAGGCGGACCACCGCGTCCGGGTCGATCCGGGCGGCCCCCTCACACTCCCAGTCGCCGTCGGTGCGGCGCAGTTCGGTGGTGCGGCTCCAGTCGGCGCCCCGGCAGCTCACGCTCAGCTCTTGAACACCGGCGTCGTCATCGGTCACGGCGCGCCACTGGAGCGAGTACGGCGTTCCCCCGGCCACGACGGCCGTGCCGTGCGCGCCCGGCCGCTCAGCGCCGGGCGGCTCGCCTCCGGTCGCTCCCGGCCGCGCGCCGCCACGGGGGAACACCAGTTCGGTGCCGATCACGCCGGTCCGCTGCCAGGCCACCGGCCCCGCCGGTATCGCCCGGAGCGGGCGCGTCTCCGCCCGCGCCATCACAGTTTCGGACATGACGCCTCCTTTGCCGCCGGTGCCGCTTGTCCCCATCGTTACACCGTGCAACAAGTCGCGGGGACGAAGTCACCCCGGAAGGCCGACTTCGGCGAATTTCGCCGGGCGCCACGACCGGGAATGTCTTTCCGTCTGGCACGAGGAGGTCAGCGGGACCAGAACCAGCGACGGTTGCGCCGGCGGCTCCAGGTCATCTCGTCGGCGATCATCGAGCGCACGCTGGCCACCGCTATCGTCAGCGCGTCACGCAGGCCCTCGCAGGTGCGGCAGTCCGGCCCGCCGTCGCATTCGGTGCGGTGGTCGTAGGCGATGTCGGTGACCACGCGGTCGAGGGCGGCGCACGCGTAGGTGCCACGGTCGTTCGGGTGCTGCCGTGCCAGGATCTCCCGGAATCCCGCGATCCTGTCCTCGCCGGCCGCGTACAGTCCGGCGGCGCTCTCCACCTGGGATAAAGCGTCCCGGGCCGTCTCGTTCCGGTGCAAGGCACTCCCCCATGGCCCGGTGACGTGTGGACGGTGAACTTACCGCCACCACACCGGCGATCACATAGGCCGGACAGCCGATCATCCGCGCCGAACACACGACTCCGCCCTGGTGATCACGTCTTACCGAGCGTCAGCGTCCACCCAGAATTCATCTCTTCCGCACGCTCCCGTCACCCGGACGCACCGCAGTCCGGCCGTCCACGTTGCAGCGGACGCACCCCCCGGCCGGGCGTCCACGTTGCAGCGGGCGCTCGTTCGGCCGGGCGTCCACGGTGTTCCGCGTGCCGGTGGCGTGCCGGGCATTCGCCAGGCGGCGACCTCCGACACGAAGAAACCCCGGACCGTCAGGGTCCGGGGTTTCTTCGGCTTCTCCGGTTCCGGGGTCTCCGGCTTCGTCGAAGTGTCGGGGGGTCAGCGGTTGGAGACGTCGTCGGCGTCCTCATCGACGGCCTGCTTGCTCTCCTGAACACTGCCGATGATGGCGTCCACGTCCTGGCAGACGGTCTGGAACTTGAGCATCGCCGACCGGAGTTCGGCGAGGTGGGCGGCTTCCTCGGGCTGGCCGACGGAAGACTCCGCCTGCCGGGTCGGGAGTTCGAGGACGTTCGCCGCCGCGGTGATGACGGTGCTCTTCGACGTCTCGCCGAGCGCGACGATCTGCTTGGCCGTGGCGACATCGAAGTCGTAACCGCCCTTACCGAGAGTGGCGTGGTTGGAGATGCCGCAAGCGGTCGCGGTGGCTTCGTCCAAGCCGCTGATGGTCACTGCCGGGGCCGCGGTAGCGGGGCCGGCAGGCTGTCCAGTGCTCGTAACGCAGCCGGAAGTCGCCAGAAGGGTGCTGGTGAGAACGGCTGCGATGGTCATTCCTCGCATAGCCCGGAGGCTACCTGTGTCGGCACCCGCCCCCACCCGGGGTCCGACGGGATGTGACGAACGTCGTTCGCGTCTCGTGTCACGGTGAGTGAAGGCTGCCAACGATCGGATCACGGAAGGCCACCGCGGCGGCCTGTGATGGGATGGAGACGTGAACCTGGAAGTACTGCCCGAACCACCGGGCCGCGCGCCCGATCTGTCCGACGACTTCGCCGGGCCGGCGCTGCGGGACGACGTCTGGATCGACCACTATCTGCCGCACTGGAGCACGCCGGAGCGTTCCCGTGCCCGATACGACCTGGACGCGGACGGTGTCCGGCTGCGGATCGACGAGGACCAGCCCGACTGGCGGCCGGAAGACGCCCCGCTGCGGGTCTCCAACCTGCAGACCGGCAATTTCTCCGGGCTGGCCGGCGGCGAACGCGGCACGCACCGGCACCGCCCGGACGGCCTGACCGTCCGGACCCCGGCCGGGACCCGGCTGCTCTGGACGCCGTCGGCCGGCCGGATCGACGTGACCGTGAGCGCCAGCCTCGACGAGGGCTCCATGCTGGCGGCCTGGCTGGTCGGGACCGAACATCTCGACCCCCGCGACAGCGGGGAGATCTGCGTCTTCGAGATCGACGCGGCCGCGATCGGGGACGGCGCCTCGACCGCCCGGATCGGCATCAAGGCGCACCACGACGACCGGCTCCGCACGGAGATGATCGAGGTGGTCGTCCCGGTGACCGCGTCGGAGCCGCACACCTGGACCGTCATCTGGGGACCGGACGGCACGGTGATCGGCTGTGAGGGCCTGGTCGCCGGCCGGTTCGAGCAGGCTCCCGGATATCCGCTCGTGCTGATGCTCGACCTGTTCGAGACCGATGGCCGGTCAGCGGACGGTTCCACCTATCCCAAGTCGGCCCGCGTCCACCGGGTTCTGGGCTGGGATCTGACACCGGCCTGAGTCTCATCCCCCACGCGCGATCGCGGTGGAACGCGCCGCTGCTCACGGAGGCGCACCGGGGCCGGGCCGGGCCGTTTTTCCGTGGGCAGCAGCCCGGTGGTCGCGCTGGGGCCCGGTGTGGCGACCACCTCGCGTGGTAGCCACGGAATGGGGTTTGGTAGCCGTACGAGATGGGGGATGTGAAGGTTTCAAGCTTTGAGGGTGACGGAGGTGACGCAGTGGGCGCGGACACGTTTCGCGTTCACAGCGCCGCCCGGGTGCTGGAGTGGGCATGGGGCACGGCACTCTCGGCGAAGGCGGACCGCGCATGCAGCACCAAGATCTGATCCGGGCGATCATCGCCGCGGTGGCTTTCGGCGTGATGCTCGCCGGGCACTACGTCGGTGATCACTGGGTGCAGACCAGTGGGCAGGCCTACGGCAAAGGCCTCGACACTGCCGGTTGCGTGCGCTCCGCCGCGCTGTGGCACTGCGCCAAGCACGTCGCGTCGTGGACCGTGACGACCACCGTCTTCCTGCTCGCCGCCGCGTGGTGGCTGCGTCTGCCGCTGGAGCCGGGGTGGCTGGTGGCGGGCGTCGTGCTGAACGCGGTCACCCACTTCATCGCCGACCTGCGGACTCCGCTGATCAGGCTCGGGCGGCTGCTGGGGCGCGGCGGGTACATGGATCACGTCGGGGTGATGCGGCCGTCCGGGGCGGCGAACACCGGCCCCGGGACCGGCCTCTTCGAGCTGGATCAAGCCTGGCACATCGGGTGGCTGGCGGTCTCGGCGCTGTTGATCGCCGGCCCGCCGGCCTGACCCGCCCGCGGCCCCTGTCCGGGCCGCTCGCCGCCCCTGTCCGGGCCTCCCGCCGTCAGAGGGCTCAGGCGACCATGCGGATCACGGCGACGAGGCCCACGGCGACGATCACCGTGCGGAGGACCGGGTCGGGCAGGCGGCGGCCGTAACGGCCGGCGACCGCACCCCCGGCGACAGCGCCGGCCGCGATCAGCAGCGCGGGCGGCCAGGAGACCACGCCGGCGGCGATGAACACCAGCGCGGCCACCGTGTTGGCGACCCCGGCGAGGATGTTCTTCAGGCCGTTGACCTGCTGCAGGTTCGATGAGACCAGAACACCGAGGAGACCGAGCAGCAGTACGCCCAGCGCCGCCCCGAAATAGCCGCCGTAGGCGCCGGCGGCGAAGACGCCCACGATCAGCGCGGGCCCGGCGGGACGGACGGCGGGGTCGGCGGCAGCGGCCGGGCGGGTGGCGGCGTCGTCGTCGGAGGCTGAGCGGGTGGCGGGGCTGCGGCGGCGCAGGGCACGGACCAGCCACGGCTGCACGACGATGAGGATCAGGGCGCCGCCGATCAGGACCGGAACGACCGCCCGGAACGTCGCGGCCGGCAGCACCAGCAGCAGCCACGCGCCCACGATGCCGCCGGCCAGGGCGGCCGCGCCCAGTGGCAGCAGCAGGCGGCGCTGGGTGGCGACCTCGGCGCGGTAACCCCAGGCGGCGGCGAACGAACCAGGCACGAGGCCGACGGCGTTGGAGGCGTTCGCGACGATGGGCGGATAGCCGAGAGCGAGCAGTACCGGGAAGGTCACCAGTGTTCCGGAGCCGACGAGCGCGTTGATCGCGCCGGCCGCCGCGCCCGCCGCCAGGATCTGAACGGCTTCGATGACATGCACAGGCTTCCGCCTCTCACACGGGACGGTCGCCGCCGGCAAGGTCGACGCCATCCATGGTTTCGTGGTCGAGGGAAGCCTAGGGGCGCCCGCCAGGTCGCCATGATCGCCCCGCATCGATCCCAGAGCCTGGATGCGGTCAGGACTCCGGTGGGCGTCGGGGCGGAGCCGCTATCCTCTGTGGATCGGTGTGCCGCGACGTGGATCGGCGTGCCGCGACGGCTGGAGGAAGCGTGCCCGAACCACTGGACACCGGGCGGCCCCATCCCGCCCGCGTCTACGACTACCTGCTCGGCGGCAAGGACAACTTCGCCGCGGACCGGGCGGCCGCGGCCGAAGGCCTCAAGGCCAACCCGAACGCGGCGACCGCGCCCCGGCAGAACCGGGCGTTCCTGCGCCGGACGGTGCGGCTGCTGGCCGAGTCCGGGATCCGGCAGTTCCTGGACATCGGCACCGGCCTGCCCACCTCGCCGAACGTGCACGAGATCGCCCAGGCGGTGGCCCCGTCCGCTCGTGTCGTCTACGTCGACAACGATCCACTGGTGCTCGCCCACGCTCGGGCCCTGCTGACCAGCGCTCCGGAGGGCCGCACCGCCTACGTCGAGGCGAACCTGCGGGACGCCGGCACGATCCTGGACGCCCCCGAGCTGCTGGAGGTGCTGGATCTGCGGCAGCCGGTGGCGGTGCTGCTCTTCGCGGTCCTGCACTTCCTGGAGGACGACGCCGACCCGTATGCCGTGGTCGGGAAGTTGATGTCCGCCCTGCCCAGCGGCAGTCACCTGGTGATCTCGCACATCACCGCCGACCACGACCCGGAGTCCTGGGCCCGGTTCGCCGAGATCATGCGCCGGCAGGGCATCGGCACTCGGTTGCGCAGCCAGGCGGAGGTGTCGCGGTTCTTCACCGGCCTGGAACTGCTCGAGCCCGGGGTGGTGCCGATCCTGCGCTGGCGGCCGGAGCAGGAGCCCGAGTTCACCGACGCGCAGGTGGCGCTCTACGGCGGGGTGGCGCGCAAACCCTGAGGACGATCACCAGGTGGCGAGGACCCGGGCCTGCCCGCCGGAGCCGGCTTCGTACGGGATGAGCCCCACGAAGATCGTCGCGCCGTGCCGGGGCAGCCGATCGAGGCCGGCGAGGTTCTCCAGGCCGTATCGGTCGGCGCCGGTGAGCGCCAGGTGCGTGTCGAAGGTCGCCGAGACGCCCGGGTCGATGCTGAGCGTGTCGACACCGAGACTGCGGATCGCGCGGTGGCGCAGCAGCCACTCGCAGGCGTCCGTGCCGAAGCCGGGGAAGTGCAGCCCGCCCGCCGCGTCGGTGCCCCGGTAGGCGTTCGCGTCGCCGACCTTGGCGCCCCACCCGGAGTACATCAGCACCGCCGCGCCGTCCGGGATCCGGCCGTACCGGCGCTCGAACGCCCGCAGGTCGTCGACGGTCACCACGGTGTCGGGGTCGCGGGCCGCCCGCCGCGCGATGTCGACGACGACGGCCGGCACGATCAGTTCGGACGGCCGCAACTCGGTCGCGGTCCGGCCGCCCGCGGTGAAGTGGCCGGGCGCGTCGACATGGGTGCCGATGTGCTCGACGATGCGCCACTCCTGCATGTAGTAGCCGTCCTCCTCGAGGGAGGCGACGGTCCGGCGGACGGCTTCCTCACCGGGCGCGAACGCCGGGAAGCCGGTCGTCAGCGGGTAGGTGAGATCGCGCAGACCACGCCCGCCCGACGCCGCGGCGGGCTCAGCGGCGACGGTGGCGGCGGCGAATCCCAGGGCCCCGGCGAGGGCCGCGCGGCGTGACAGGCCATGGCCGGCTTTCGGTTCGGTGCACATGGCCTCATCCTGCACGAGGTCGGGGGCCCGGAAACGGTCTTCAACGGGAATCGGACCGTGTCGATCTCGTGACACCGGGTCGCGAGGGTGTCCGATGTGACCACCACTCGGAACGGCACACTCGCCTGGCTGGGCCATCCGGTGACGATGGCCGCCCTGGCGCTGCTGATCGTCAATGATCACGTGCTCAAGAACACTCACCCGGGTTGGGTGACGGGCAAGCTCAGCGACGCCGCCGGCATGGTCCTGGCGCCGCCGCTGCTCGCGGCCCTGGCGGGCCTCATCGCACCCCGCCTGCCGTTCCGCCGGCTCGCGGCGGGCTCGATCGTCACCGTCGGTCTGGGGTTCGGGTTCGTCAAGGCCTCGTGGTACGGGGCCGAGCTCGCGTCCGCGCTCTGGAGCCTCGGCACGCCCTCGCTGATCCGCGCCGACCCCACCGATCTGCTCGCGTGGCCGTTCCTGGGTGTGGCCTGGTGGTCGGCGGGCCGGAGCCGGAGGACACCGAACGAACGGCTGGCCCGCGCGGTTCGTGCGGCGGTGCTGCTGCCGCTCGCGCTGGCCGGAGTGGCGGCGACGAGCCCGGCTCCCCGGCCGTCGGCGGACCGGGTGATCCTCGACGGTGATCTGATCTACGCGGGCGCGGACCACGACAGTTACGGCGACGTCTGGACGGTCAGCGCGGATCAGGGCACGACCTGGGCCGGAGCGGAGGCGCCGAAGGGCCTTCCGGGCGCGGCCACCTGCGCGAGGAGTGAGCCGGTGGTCTGTTACCGGACGATTCCCCACGCGCTGGGGGTGGAGAGCAGTACCGCGGGCGGCCCGTGGACGGTGAGCTGGCGGATCACGGACGAGGAGCGGAAGGGTCTCAACCGGAAGTACCAGGACACGACGCATGTCGACGAACTCAGCTCGCACTCGCTGGCCGTTCTGGACGTCGAGCACCGGCACGTGGTGGTCGTCGCGAACGGGCGGGACGGGTTCGCGCTGCGCACGGTGACCGGAGAGTGGAAGCGCATCGGGTTCCCGGGCATTCCGGGGGACGAGGCGCCGATCAGTCTGGAGGAGGCGACAGCGCCGCGCGAGGACCGGGTGCTGCCGATCACGCTTGGCAGTCTGATCGCCGGGTTCGTGTTCACCGTCGCCGGGCTGGTGTGGCTGCGCCGCTCGGGTGGCGGCCGGAGCTGGTGGTGGCTGCTCGGAGCACTGGGGGCCACGACCGTGCTCACACTGCCACCGGCCATGATGCCGGAGCCGGAGCCGCTCTCGGTCGTGGACATGATCGGCTGGCTCCTGCCGATCCTCGCCATTCTGGGCGCAACGGCCTGCTCCGCGACGGCCCTGATCGCGGCCGGCAGGAAGGCGCCCCGCCACGGCTGGATCGGCTGGGTAGCCGGTGTCGGGGTGGCGTTGCTGCCGGTGGCCGCGCTGCTCGTGCAAGCGGCGATCCTCTGAAGAGCCGGGCCGCCGCGTCACTTCCCGTCGTACGACGCTCAGAGGTTCTTGAGCATGTCCTCGAAATCGGCGCTGAGGGCGAACGGGTCGGTGACCACCGCGGGTTCACGGCGTTCGACCTCGCGGGCCGGCTCGGCCGCGGCGCGCTCGATGCGGCCGCGCAGCGGGCCCTCGACCGAGTAGAGGCCGCTGTAGCTGGCGGAGAACACCGGGGTCACGGTGATCAGGGCGTCGGCTGCGGCGACAAGGTTGCCGCCGGCCTGATCACCTGGGTCAGCGTCGAGGTGATCGAGTGGCCGTACTCGCCCGAAGCGCACGCCGAGGATAGTTGACCGCCCGGCAGGTCGAGCTCAATCCTGGCCCGGTCCGGTGACTGTCATGGGTAGACCATGACAGGCGGCACGTTCCCACCGACCGCGGACTTCCTGAGGATGGGAGGTACCGATCCGAGGGAGTAATCCGATGATGAAGCGCCTGAATGCTGTCCGAACCGAGGGCTCGGCCGGAGCTCTGGCCGTTGACGATGTCGAAGCGACGCCGGAGCGGGCCGGGCGGCGTGGCCCGGCCGCGTGGGCGGCTGTGTGGAGGCGTTGGCCGGCGGCTCTCGCCGTCGCGGCGGCCGGCCTGATGTGGGGAGTCGATACCGTGGGCGGCGCCCAGATTCTGCTGCTGCTGCCGATGCTGTACGTGGTGGTGGCGGCGGTCGGCCGGCCCCTTGTCGTCTGGCCGGCCCTGCTCGCCGGGACCGGACTCGTCTTCGCCCTCCACCTGCAGAACCGGATCGACGTGGCGACCGCGCTGCTCGTGGTCGCCGCGGCGGTCGGCGGGGCCGGGCTGCTCCGCCGTGCGGGGCGGGCGGAGACCGCGGTCCAGCTGGTGGGATTGCTGGTCTTCGGCGGGGTGGCCGTTCTGGCACTGCACACCGGGCCCGAACTCGCCCGCGTGCTCGTCGCTGCCGGGTGGCTGAGCCACGGGCTGTGGGACCTCCTCCATCTCCGGCGTCGGGGCGTGGTGCCGGCCGCGTACGCCGAGTGGTGCGCCGTGCTGGACGTCCTGGTCGGCGTCTCGCTGCTGGTCACGTACTGACATGTCGATCCGGTCGGGGCAGGCCCCGTTCCCCGTGGTGCGCATGGTCGTCCTGACGGTGCTGCTGACCAACGTGGTGTGGGCGGTGGCGTTGCCGCTGCGGCTCACCCGGCCGCCGTCGGCCGTCGGGTGGGTGGTGCTGGTGCTGCTCGCCGCCGCGTCGGGCGTCGCTCTCGCGCTGGTCCTGCGGGCCGCCGTGACCCCCGCGACCAGCCCGGCGACCTGCGGGCGGCTGGTCGCGGCCCAGACGGTGGCGGCCCTGGCACTGTGGCCGGTCACGTTTGCGTGGGCCGAGCCCGGGCGGGAGCCCTGGGCGTGGGTGGCGGCGTCGGTGATCGGCGCCGCGCCGCTGGTGCTGCGGTGGCCGGCCGCCGGCCTCGTCGCGGTCGGCATGCTGGCCGCCGTCGCGGCGGGTGCGGGGGTCTGGGGGCAGCCGGTCGCTCGGAACCTGGTGCTCACCCTCGTCGCGGCGGCCGCGTTGATGCTGATGGGGCAGGTGGTGGTGTGGCTACTGCGGCTGCTGGTGGCCGCCGACGCCGCCCGGGCGACGGAGGCCGAACTGGCCGTGTCGCAGGAGCGGCTTCGGCTGGCCCAGGAGATGCACGACCTGCTGGGCCAGCGGCTCGGTGTGATCGGGCTCAAGGCCGAGCTGGCCGGGGAGCTGGTGGAGGCCGCGCCGGCCCGCTGCCGGGCGGAGACCACCGAGATCCAGCGGCTGGCGGGTGAGACACTTCGGGACGTGCGGACGGCGGTACACGGACTCGGCACGGTCGACCTGGACGTGCAGCTGCGGACGGCCCGGCTGGTGCTGGCCTCCGCCGGTGTGGAGCCGGTCGTCAACGTCGAGCCGCTTGCCCTCCCCCCGGCCGCGTCGCAGCTGGTGGCGGCCGTGGTCCGGGAGGCGGTGACGAATGTGCTCCGGCACAGCGAGGCGCGGCATGTCTGGATCGACCTGACGGCGGCGGGCGGGTCGGTCAGGTTGGCGGTGGTGAACGACGAACCGCGGTCCGCTCCCGGCCGTGCGGGCATCGGCCTGGCCGGGCTGGCGGAGCGCTGCGCGCAGGTCGGTGCCGTGTTGCGGTACGGCCCGGCCGGCGACCGCTTCGAGGTGCGCGTGGAGCTGCCGGCCACATGATCCGTGTCCTGCTGGCCGAAGACGAGGAGATGATCCGTACCGCCCTGGCCGCCCTGTTGGAGCGAGAGCCGGACATCGAGGTCGTCGCCACCGCCGCCGACGGCACCCAGGCGGTCGCCCTGGCCCGTGCCCACCGGCCGGACGTCGCCGTGGTCGACCTGCAGATGCCCGGGCTCGACGGGCTGCAGGTCGTCGGCGAACTCGGCCGGGTCCTGCCGTCCTGCCCGGTCGCGATACTGACCGGGCACGGCAGGCCACTGCTGCTCCGCCAAGCCCTGACCTCCGGTGCCCGGGGCTTCCTGGCGAAGGGTGCGCCCGCCGCGACGCTGGCCGAGGTGATCCGCCGCCTGCACGAAGGGCGCCGCTACGTCGACCCGCTGCTCGCGGCCGACGCCCTCACCGCGCCACCGTCCCCGCTGACCCCGCGCGAAGCCGAGGTGCTGGCCGCCGCCGGCCCGGACCGACCCGTCCGTGACATCGCGCGCATGCTGTTCCTGTCACCGGGCACCGTCCGTAACTACCTCAGCGCCGCCACCCACAAGCTCGGCGCCACCAGCCGGTCAGACGCCTACCGGGTGGCCCAGGACAACGGCTGGATCTGAGAGGACGGTTGGAGATTTTCGGGTTGATCCTCCCGGACCAGATCCACTGAGACTGACCGACGATCACAGCCTCCAAAGCCGTATGGTCGAGTCCGCCGCACCCGCGCTGATCAAGGTTTCCCGGGTCTTCTGGCAACCCCAGGCGAACGTCTCCAGCTTCCCGCTGTGCCCGTTCAGTTCGATCGAGCGGCTGGGGCCGGCGAGATCCCACACCTCGATCGCGCCGTCTCGGGCGGGCGCGGCGAGGAAGCGGCCGTCGGCGTTGAAGAGCGCGCCGATCGGGCCGAAGTCGGAGTCGACGTCGCTCGGCGGTGGCAGCGACCGGATCAGACTCTCTTCGAGCGCGCCGGTCCGGGCATCGTAGATCGCCAGGCGGCCGTCGCTCTTCCCGGCGATGACCGTGCCGGGCGGGCTCGGCAGGTGGTCCACCCAATCGACGCGCCCTCCGATGCCCAACTCCTGCCCCGTCACCGAGTTCCAGGCCATGCGGCCGCCATCCGCGGTGCTTGCGACGATCGGGGGCGGCTGGCCCTCGTCGTCGTCCGGCCGAGGTGACCACGCATCAGCCTGCTCGAGCGCGCCGGGCACGGCGACCGAGTGGAGCAGTGCCCCCGAGGCCGCATCGAGGATGTCGACCGAGTCCCGCTGGCCGCGCGGCGCGTCCGGCCGGACACGCGGCACGACCAGGATCGGCTTCGGCCGGGTCTGGTACAGGGTGTAGCCCGACGCGCCCGTCACCGGCGGCGACGCGGGGCCGCCGCTCACCGGCAGGACCTGCAGGGCTTGGTAGCCCGAATCCTGCTCCGCGGTCTCCACGATGAGCGCGGACACGCCGGGGACGAAGTCGAAGTCGACCACGTCTCCGCCGAGCGTCCAGGAGCCCTGTTGCCGGCCGTCTGCCGCGTTCCAGACGGTCACCATACGGTCGTCGGTGGCGTCGTTCTCCCGGGTTCCGCTCGATCCGGCGAGCCACGTCCCGGTCGGGTCGAAGCGGAGCTCCGACTTGGTTTCCCGGAATGGCAGCGGGACCGATGTCCCGCGCGACAGGTCGAAGAGCTTCGCGCCGCTCTCGGTGCGCACCACCATGTGCCTGCCCGCCGGATCCACCAGGGCCTCGCTCGGCCCGCCGCCGGGCTGCGCGATCACCCTGGAAGACGGCGGGTCGGCGGCCGTGTCCCACACCGTGAGGGAGCCGTCGTCCTTTCCACCCAGCACGAAACGCCGCTCGACGAGATCCACGGACGTGCCGTCGGCGTCGTACTCGGGTGGCTGGGTTTCGCCGAGATCGTCGGCGAAACGGCCGGGAATCGGTCGGGCAGGTCCGCCGTCGGCGGAGTGGACGGTGAGGGTGGCGTTCGCCCGCCCGTCGGTGGCGGACAGCAGGCCGACCTTGGCGCCGCCGGCCAGGAGCACTACGGCCTCGGGCGGCCGCGCCGGGCCGAGCTGCTCCCAGCCCCGTGCGGCCCAGCGCCACACCCGCACACGAGGCTCCGCATCCGCATCGGGCCCGGCGGCCGAGGGGACGCTGTCGCGGACGAAGAACAGCCGCCCGCTCGGGTTGAAGTAGTCCCGGACGTCGTCGCCGGCGGTCGCGATGAAGTAGGGGTCGTCCTGTACGCCCACGTTGTCCAATCGCCACAGCCGGACGCCGTCGGTGGACGTGGTGGCCAGCGTCTCGCCGTCCGGGCTGACCACGAGGTCGTCGGCGAACCTGCCGTAGGGCAGTCGCAACACGGCGTCGGCGCTGTCGCGTGGCGCCGCGGTCAGCGGAACGGCCAGACTCGCCAGGAAGGCGACGATCAGCGCCGGCACGAGGATCCGTCGCCGCCGCCGCGCCCGCCGCCGCGCCGCCTCCGAAACGGCGTAATAGGCGGCCGACTGATCGTCCGCGAGCCGTTCCTGGAGTCGCAGGTGCCGGAACTGGTAGGCCCCGCCGGACTGTCGCAGCAGTTCGCGCCGGCCGGCGTCCTCGAGCAGCCCGAGCAGCCGCCACGGCAGCACCCGGTTGCCGGCCAGCAGCACCCGGGCGATCTGAAGGCGGAACCATGCCCGGGACACCAGCAAATAGGTGCCGAGGAGGAGGCCGGGCACCACGACGAGCAGCCACACCGCGACGGGCCAGGTGGCGAAGTAGCCCGGCACGACGTCGAGGAGGCGGGCTTGGACGATGTCCGACAACTGGGCGCCCTGCAGCCAGCCCGCTCCGCCGGTCGTCCAGCCGTAGACGGCGCTGCCGAACGCGGCGGCGATGAGCCCCAGCGGTGTGAGGAGCAGCGCGAAGACGAGCCCGCTCGCGGCCGCGCTCACCAGCGCCGAGGTGCGGTCCTGGCGCAGCACGGCCCGCGGCGAATCCAGGCGAGCGGCGGCCGGAGCGGCCAGCAGCCACCGGTGCGCCGACAGCGCGACAGCGAACGCCACCAGTAGGGCAGAGGCCAGTCCCATCGATTGCAGGAACAGCTCACCGCTGGAGACCGACCAGCCGTCGATCGCCGTGATCGCCACCGCGGAGACCAGCGCGAACGGAATCCACATCAGCACGCCCAGCGTCGGCGTGACGGCGAACGCCTCGCGAATCGCCGCCGCGGAGAATGGCCGGGTCGGCAAGCGGCTGGGCGGCGCGCTCTCCACCGACCAGCTTGACATGATGAAAACGAGGAACAGAAAGCCGACCAGCGCGCTGGTCCAGAAGGCTGAGCCCGCCGCGCCGCCGCCAGCGACCGCGAAGCACACCAGAGACGCGACCATCATCAGCAGACCGATGACGGTGCCTAGCAGAGCCCCTGTTCCGGCTGGAAGCAGCCGGTCGGCGAGATCCCACCAGCGCAGGTCCCGCTCCTGCGCGTCGTAGAGGTATCGGGCCAGGGCCGTCAGATAGCGGGATGCCTTCTCCTTCGGCCATCGTCCGGCCGGGCGTTCCTGCGGCTGCGGTCCGTCCGGCGACGGGTAGGCCGCGTCGACCAGCCGGTCCAGCAGGTTGTTTTCCACCGCGAGCCGCGAGTCCAGAGAGGCGTCGAGCTGCTCGCGGGGATCGCGGCCGAGTCGCCCGTACACCTCTTGGGCGATCGAGACCATCAACGGCGTCGAGTACGCCTCGGCGACCGGAGAACCGGGGCGCTCGATCTCGGCGAAGACGCCTGCCCATGCCGAGGCGTCCGTCGACGCCGCCGCTTTCAGGTACGCGATGGCGTCCCGAGGCTGGACCGGCAGCACCCGGATCACTGTCGACCGGCGCAGCGGCGGCGCCCCGCCGTGGATCAGGTCCTCGTACTCGACCAGGCGGCAGGTGACCACGAGTGGCCAGCCGTGGCGGCCGATCGCCTCGTTGACGGCGGTGACTGCCGCTGCTCGGGAGAACTCAGGGATCTCGTCGAGGCCGTCCAGGATCGGCAGCACCCGGCCGGCGTCGAGCAGGCTCCGGGGATGGTCGGGGCTTCCGCCGTAGTGTGCCCGGGCCAGGGCGTCGACCAGGAAGTCGTCGAGGGTCACGCCGAGCGGATTCCAGGAGGCCACTGAAACCAGTGCGGGAACGGGCTCGTCGGCCGGCCGGTCGAACCGGGACTTGAGGAGGCCGGCCTGGAGTGTGAGGGCCAGCACCGACTTCCCGGCGCCCGGTTGGCCGAGCACCACCAGCCGCCCGGCAGGGTCGTTGCGGAACAGTTCGGCCAGCCGGAATGTCGCGTCCTCGAAGCGCTTCCGGATCCGCTGGTCGGGCCGGGCCTCGTCCACCCGTACGTTCGGCGCCCTCGCCTTCACCTCGGTCCAGGCCACCGGGAGGAGGCCCGGATCGTCGAGGAGCCCTCGATCGGCGACCTCGGCGCGGCATTTGCGATCCAGGATGTCGGCGAGCACGGCGGCCAGCTCATTCACCGACGGGCCGGGCAGGAGGCGCTGCCGCCGCCGCTCCGCCGCGTCGCCGATCAGCGACAACACGGAGATCACCACGCCGAGCGGCGCCCACAGGTCGAAGTCGCCGCGTATGGCCTGGACGATCATCCAGGTTGCCGAGCCCACCGCGACCACGACCATGACCGCCCGGAACAATCGCCGTCTCCCACCCGACTCCGGCAAGGCCGCCTCCAGCGCAGGTCACTCTTCGTGGCGTGACCGACACTTTAGGGGAGCCGCCCCGGGAGGTCGAGGGGCCGTCCGGCGAAACGCGAGCGGGTCCGACGTGATGCCGCCGTCGCGGTTCCACAGAGCGTGTATGCCTGACACCTTGGCTGCTACGGTCCGTTCGTGAACGACGACTCGTTCTGGGCGCTGATCGCGGAATGTCGGCACGAGAGCGGGAACAACACCGAACTCGTCTCGCGCGGCCTGTTCCGCCGTCTACGCGCGCTCGACGCAACCGAGGTCGTCGAGTTCGTCCTGCTTTGGGAACGCGCAAGATCTCGGCTCTTCTCGTGGCCGGTGACCGACGCGGCTTGCGTGCTGCTCGGTCCGGTCGAGGAGGAAGACCTCGGCCATATCCAGGACTGGATCATCTCGTACGGCCACACGGCGGTCGAGCGGATCGCTCGGGAGCCGGACAGCCTCGCGGATCTCGCCGCGGATGCGGGCAACGCTCGCGCGCCATGGTTCGGCGAGTTCCTCACCGAGGCGCATGTCGTCGTCAGCGGCACGTGGCCGCTCGGCTGCGACCCTGACGGGCCGGAGGATCTGGTAGGACAACCCATCGATTTCGGCGACCAAGCTACGGTCCAGAGGCAGTTCCCCAGACTGGCCGCGTCCCGGCGTGAGTACCCCGAACTCGGTCAGCCGGCCAGTGCGCCAGTAACCGAACCCTCACGCGTCATCGGTACTCAGCTCGATCAGTGACCGGGCGAGCCTACGATTGTGTTGCCACGGCTGCGGACCGGCGGCAATCGACCGCAACAGCGGCAGGGCGTTGCGAACATGCCCCTTGATGACCTGCTCCACGTCGACCATCACGCCATCGCGTTCGTAGCTGTCATACCCAGGCAGAACCTCGGTTTCCAGCATCTCTGCCAGGCTGACCAAAGCCTGCGCACGCGCCTCGGCGCGCCAACGCCCCGCCACCGCCAACATCACCGCCGCTGCCGGAGCAGCCACCGGAAACAGCACCGCGGCGTGGCTGTTACCTGCCGCGTCCTGCAACGCGGCTACGGCCCACGCCACCGCGACCTCCGATTGACCCGAGGCGATCGAGTGCAACGCCGCCTTCACCCGGGCCGGGTCCTGTTGCGGTGGTGAAGACTCCCACGCCCAGTCCAGCGAACCGATCACAGCGTCGAGATCCACAACACCTCTGCCCATCCGACCCGAGACGCCAGCCATTACTCCATACCTCACCTGCTTGGCGCGGCGCGAACCCCACTCCCCACTGCCTGGCTCGTCATGGTCGCAGGCCTCCGCAGGAGGCGTGCGTGATCGTCGATGACGATGACCGAAACGGCTGCAAGACCGGCGTTCCCGCAGTGCTGTGGCGTACGCCGACCGAGTACGCATCCGGGTGGGTACTACTGACTGCCGGCTTGTTCTTACTGGCCGCCGCGTGGTGGCCTACCGCCTCCCATCGAATCTTCGCTGATCGGATCATCGATCCACGCACCGGATCTGAACCGTTCTCCACCCCACGCGTTCTCATCGCCGTAACCCGCTGGGGCCTGCCCGTCATGCTGCTCATCACAGCCGCGCTTACAGCTTGGCTGCCCTAGAACGGGGAGTAGTGCAGAGGACTGCGGTCAGCCGTGCGGCGGACTACGGAATCCGACAAGGGGGAGGCATGCATGTGCCATTCAGCCGTCTCGGCTCGGTCGTGCTCACCGTCGGCCTGGCCGGCGGATGCGCGAGCAGCGAGCCGAGGGAGACCGAGCCGCCCGTACCGCTGTCCACGCTGCCCGCGGTGTCCGGGCCGATCCCGGGCGCGGTGGCCCTGCCGTGGCAGCTCGAAGGCAGCGAGCCGCCGGGACGGCAACTGCTCGTCGTCGTGCCCGGCGCCGACTGCCGCACACCCACCGGCGCTGAGGTGACGTCCACGTCGGAGACGGTCACCGTCACGGTCTGGGGCACCGCGCGCAGCCCCTGCCCCAGCGGCGGGCGGCACAACGCCATCGTCGGCGTCGGGCTGCCGGAGCCGCTGAACGGCAGGAGGCTCGTGCACGGCGGGTGAGGGGCCGGGCCTCCGCGGCCCGGCCCCCGCCGGTCAGCAGCAGGGCCGGCCGGTCACCACGTTGACGCCGAACGTCGACGAGAAGTCCTGGATCTGCGTGAAGTTCATGTGCCGGCCGTTGTCATTGCCGCCGCTGATCAGCTCCACACCGACGGCCTCCTCGAACGTGGTGGTGTGCCGCAGGACTGGTCCGCCGCTGTCGCCGTGCTGCACGATCCGGCCCGAGGTGGAGTCGGCGAGCGCCTGGTCGCAGACCCGCACGATCGTCCCGTTGTCGTTCAGGTTCAGGCAGGCGTTGATCGCGCTGATCGTCGCGCTGCAGTTCTTCTTGGTGAACGAACCGTCGGAACAGACACTGTTGCCCACCGCCACCGCCAGCTGGCCGCCGACGGCCCAGGCCGTGCCGTCGACCCTGCCGCCGTAGACGGCGCCGTTCCAGTAGGACCCGCCGTTCATGATGGCCGCGTCCATCCGGTTGTTGCCCCACTGCACCGAGGTCTCGGTGCCCATCATCCCCAGCGCAGGGCCTCAGAGCCGATGTCGACAGGCGGTCGCGCCGCTCGCGTTATCAGCCGGTTGACCAGCGTTGCCGTTGATTTCAGGCAGGAAACTACGTGAAGGTCCAGTAGGGCCGGCCCAGCCTTACCGCTGCCACGCCGGGCAGATGCTCAACCTCGGCCACCAGCGCCGGCAACCTGTTCGGACCGGACACGGCGACCTCCCAGAAGTACGGCATCCGGTTGCCGGATTCACCGGCCAGCCGCCGGCCGTCGCAGTACGCGTACCGGTACTCCGCGCTGGTCGGGTCGTAGTGGAAGGACGAGGCGCCGGCGCCCCACACCCGGTTGATCGCGGCCTCGGCCAGGTTGCGTTGCTCATCGGTCGAGTCCTGATGGACGAAGACACGGGCCAGATTACTGCCGGCGGCGTCCTCGGCGGACGGATTCGGCGGTGGCCCGGACGGCGTACACGACCCGCGCAGCCAGATCGGCACGTTGCTCGCCGCGCCCACCATGACCACCGTCAGGGTCGCCCACACGGCGACCTGCCTGCGGCCCGGCAGGGCCGCCGCAGTGACTGCGGCGAGCGCCGGGAGCAGCACGACAAGGGACCACTCGTCGTGCAGATTCCACAGCATCGCCCAGAACGCCTCGTCCTCGGGCCGTGGCGACGGCGGGTAGTACCCGCTGGCGAGCTGGGCACAGAGCGCCGCCACGACGAGCGTCAGCCCGGTGAGGGCGGCACCGAACCCGGTCCGGAGCATGGCGCCCTCGCTGCGCCGGCTCGCCCAGCCGAAGATCAGCCAGCCGGTGGCCGCGGCGAGCCCTCCGCCCGCCACGGCCACCCAGGGCAGCCACGACGGCGCGGACGCGCGGCTCAGTTCGAAGCTGGTCACTCCGTCGGAGTCGTACCAGGGACGATCCGGCTGGTAGTAGGCGGAATAGGTGAGGAAGAGCCCGCCTCGAGTCGCCGAGAACTCGACCGACTCGCCGTCCGCAGCGCCGTCCTGGATCAGCCAGCCGGCCGCGGCCAGCCGATCACGGGCGCCTCGTGCGTACGTGTGCACGTCCCGGGTCTGCGCGGTGTGCTTCACCCAGTAATCGACGGAGCCGTACTGCGACGTTCCGTCCGCGATGATGTACATGTCGAAGAGCCGCGTGTCGCCGCCGCCCCACACCTGCTGGCCGGGGAAGACGGTGGCAGCGAGCGCTGTCGACTCCGCGCCGGCCGGCAACGACGGCGCGAACTCCCAGCCGACCCGGGTCGCGGCGGCCGCACCGAACAGGCCGCAGACCAGCGTGACCAGAGTGGCCAGCACGACCACCCCGGTGCTCTTCGGGCGGCCCAGCCGGGCGCGCAATCCGTGCCGGGCCAGGTTGCCCACCTCACGGGCGGTCGGCCGGGTACGCTCCGGCGGCGCGCACTCGAGCAGGGTGCCCAGCAGCTCGGCCCGGCGTGGTCCGGGCGGATAGAAGCGCACCCAGCGGGTGTACCGGCGGGCCAGGCTGCTCACGGCGACACCGGACCCAGACCGAAACGACGGCGGGCCGCGAGTTGTGCGGTCGCCGCCTCGGCGCTTCTTTGCCGCCGCTCGGCCTCCGCGTCCAGTGCGGCGGCGCCGTCGCTGGTGAGCCGGTAGTAGCGTCGGGGCCGGCCGTCCACGACTTCCTCCCGGTCCGGCTCGACCAGGCCCTGCGCGGTGAGCCGGTCGAGCGCGGCGTACAGGGTGCCGGCCTGCAAGGTGAGGTGACCGGTGGAGAGCCGGGCAACCTCTCGGATCACCCCGTAGCCGTGCCGGGGTTCTGGGGCCAGCGCGGCGAGGATCCAGAACGTGGGTTCACGCATGGGTGCGGACATGCCGGCCAATATAAAGATGATCTTTCTATGGGGTCAACCCCTCGATCAGCGCCACCCGGTGTCGAGGCCCTGCTATTAGCTGACCCGACCCGAGGGGCGGAGTTACCGGCGAGTGTCGTCATGACTGCGGCGGCTACCGGGCACTGGCGTCGGCTTCATGAGGCAGTGAGGGTGTGCTGTTCTGCGCCGCGGGGTGAGCCCGCGGCAGAAGGGCGAATACCAGCAGGCCGGCGAGGCAGCAGCCGACGCCTTGGACCGCGATGACGGGGACGATGCCGAGGCGCTGGCCGAGGGTGCCTGCGGCTGCCGTGGCTGCGAGCATCGCGGCGGAGTCGAGGGTGACGAGTGCTCCAAAAACGCGGCCGCGGTGGCTGTCGTCGGTGGCGGTTTGGAAGATCGTCATCAGGCCGGCCATGGTGAGGGCGCCAGGCAGCCCGACGACGGCCATGAGGATCACCGCGGGCCACGGGGAGCGGGTGACCAGCGGGTAAAGGAACAGCGCCAGGTCGAGCAGGCCGAAGACGACGGCGCCGTAGCCGAGCAGGTGCCGGGGCGCGAAGCGGTGGCCGTAGATCGTCGTGAGGAGGCCTCCGATGATGCCGCCGATGGCCTGCGCGGACATGATCGTGCCGTAGGTTTGTGCGCTGCCGTGCAGTACATCGTGCACGAAGGGCGCCATCAGGGTGCTCATCGCGGCTTCGCCGATGCCGGTGATCAGGGTGAACACCATGATGGTTTTCAATGTCCGGCTGGAAACCGCGATGCGCAGGCCGTCGGCCCACTCCTGAATCAGGCGGGGTGGTCGAGCCGGTGCCGGTGAGGAGCCGCCGTGTCGCCGCATCAACGCGAGCAGCGCGGCGGCGACCGCGTAGGTGGCCACGTCGACGACGGTGAGCAGCGCTATGCCGCCCACTCCCACGACGACGCCGCCGAGCGCCGCGCCGGTCAGCCGTGCGACGTCGCGTGCTTGCCCGTTGAGTGAATTGGCGGTCACCAGGTCGTGTTCGGCGACCATTGCGGGGACGAGGGCCGCCTCGGCGGTGGAGAAGAGCAGCGCGAGACAGCTCTGGCCGGCCAGGACCGTATAGACGATCCAGGCCTGGCCGGGTCCGTGGACGGCGATCAGCGGTAGCAAGAACAGGCCCAGCAGCAGGTTCGTGACGATGACGGTGCGCCGTCGGTCCCAGCGGTCGGCGTACACACCGGCCATGGAGCCCAACACCATCCGGGGGACCAGGGCGGCCAGCACGGCGGCCGCCGACGCCATCGTGGATCCGGTGAGGGCATAGATCTGATACGCCAGGCCGGTGCGCAGGATCCAATCGCCGGTCGACGAGACGAAATTCGCGGACACCAGTAGCCGATAGTCTCGGTTCCCCGCCAGGAACGCCCATAGCCTGCGCATTGTCAGCCCTCCGATGCGGTGGGCCGAACCGGCACGGCCACGAGGGTGATGTCGACCGGGATGGCATCGGCCGGGCGGCTCTGCGCGTCGCCGAGAGGACGGCGGCGGGCCAGCGGCGTGATCAGCTCATCCCACGCCCGGGACAGTGCGGCCATCTCCTCGACCGTGAGGTAGACCAGGTTCTGGGAGACCCCGGTGTGCTCCGACCAGCGCGGATCGTCGGCGGTGCGCCGCTGCTGCCAGTCGGCGAGCTGAGCGGCGCTGCGTTCGACCAGGAACCGCTCGATCAGATCGACCTGTTCCCACGCTTCGGTGGAGTCGCCCGGATCCCACTGTTGCGAGGTGGCCGTCACCCGCCAGGGACGTTCCCGATTGTCGCCCGCCTCGGCTGGCTCGACGTATCCGTACTTCGCAAGCTGGCGAAGGTGATGCGAGGCGAGGGCCTGACTCACGCCGAGCTGACGCGCCGCCTCAGCCGCCGTGATGGCCCCCTCCCGGCCCACCAGCGCATGCAGCTTGAGACGCAGCGGGTGAGCCAGGGCCCGCAAGACCATGGGATCACCCACCATCCGGTGACCAGATTCCAAAGACATGCTTGGAGTCTTGGATGCGCGCCTTTCGATGTCAAGCAATTGCTTGGAAAGCTTCACCCCTCCCCCGGACCGGCCCTTGAGGAACATCGGAGCGAAATTGGCGCTACGGGTGATCTTGGAGCGGCACGCCCAGGCGGGAGGGTGAGGAGCGACTACTCGAGCCGGTCGAGGGCTTCAGCTGTGACCCCCGCCGCAGCGGCAGTTCTTTGAATCTGAAATAGTTGCGGAGTCAAGGGAGTTGTACGGGACAGTCCGGGACGTAAGAACCCCGGCCGAGCAGTCCAGGAGCGGGTCATGCAGTTCGGAATCTTCAGCGTCAGCGACATCACGACGGACCCGACCACCGGCCGGACCCCGACCGAGGCCCAGCGCATCAAGGACATCGTCACCATCGCGAAGCACGCGGAGGAGGTGGGCCTCGACGTCTTCGCGCTCGGCGAGCACCACAACGAGCCGTTCTTCTCGTCCTCGCCGACGACCACGCTCGCCTACATCGCCGCGCAGACGTCGACGCTGCAGCTCAGCACCGCCACCACGCTGATCACCACCAACGACCCGGTGAAGATCGCCGAGGACTTCGCGATGCTGCAGCACCTCGCCGACGGCCGCGTCGACCTGATGCTCGGCCGCGGCAACACCGGCCCGGTCTACCCGTGGTTCGGCAAGGACATCCGCGCCGGCATCCCCCTCGCGCTGGAGAACTACGCGCTGCTGCACAAGCTGTGGCGCGAGCACGTCGTCGACTGGCAGGGCAAGTTCCGCACCCCGCTGCAGAGCTTCACCTCCACGCCGCGGCCGCTCGACGAGATCCCGCCGTTCGTCTGGCACGGCTCCATCCGCAGCCCGGAGATCGCGGAACAGGCCGCCTACTACGGCGACGGGTTCTTCGCCAACCACATCTTCTGGCCGGCGTCGCACACCCAGCGCATGGTCCAGCTCTACCGCCAGCGGTTCGAGCACTACGGCCACGGATCCGCCGACCAGGCCGTCGTCGGCCTCGGCGGTCAGGTGTTCATGCGCAAGAACAGCCAGGACGCCGTGAAGGAGTTCCGGCCGTACTTCGACAACGCCCCCGTCTACGGCCACGGCCCGTCCCTGGAGGACTTCACCCGTGAGACGCCGCTGACCGTCGGCAGCCCGCAGCAGGTCATCGACCGCACGCTGGGCTTCCGTGACTACGTCGGCGACTACCAGCGCCAGCTGTTCCTGCTCGACCACGCCGGCCTGCCGACCAAGACGGTGCTGGAGCAGCTCGACCTGCTCGGCGAAGAGGTCGTCCCGGTGCTCCGCAAGGAGTTCGCCGCCCTCAAGCCGGCCCACGTGCCGGACGCGCCCACGCACGCCGCCCTGCTGGCGAAGAAGAACGCCAAGGAAGAGGTTCAGGCATGAAACAGCGCAAGCTCGTCGTCATCAGCGCGGGCCTGAGCCAGCCGTCGTCGACCCGCCTGCTCGCCGACCAGCTGTCGGCGACGGCGGTGCGGGCCGCCGCCCAGCTCGGCGTGCACCTCGATGTCCAGGTCATCGAGCTGCGCGACCTGGCCCACGAGATCACCGACAACATGCTGACCGGTTTCGCCAGGACCGAGCTGCGGTACGCCCAGGAGGCGGTCACCGCAGCCGACGCCCTGATCACCGTGACCCCGGTGTTCTCCGCCAGCTACAGCGGCCTCTACAAGTCGTTCTTCGACGTCCTCGACAAGGACGCTCTGGCCGACAAGCCGGTCCTGCTCGCGGCGACCGCCGGAACGGCCCGCCACTCGCTGGTCCTGGAACACGCGCTGCGGCCGCTCTTCTCCTACCTGCGGGCGGCGATCATCCCGACGTCGGTCTTCGCGGCCAGCGACGACTGGGGCGCCGACTCGGTCGAGGGCCCGCTGCGCGGCCGCATCGAGCGCGCCGCGGCCGAGCTGGCCCGCGAGGTCGAACGCCGCGAACCCGCGGTGGTCACCGACCCGTTCGCCCTCAGCGCCGATTTCGAGGACATGCTCAAGAACCTCTGAGGGAGCGCACCGCGCCTGGCGGCGTAAAGTCGAGGCCCGCCCGGCGCGGCCCCGCACCTGCCTGACCTCAGATGGATACAAATATGCCCCGCTGCCGCAGCGGCGAGGGGCACAGCCGGCCCGGCGACCGGGCGGCCCCGGCGTCACGGGCCGCTGCCGTGCCCACGGCTACGCGATACTGGGCGGGTGGACAGTCAGCCCGAGGTGCGATTCGCCCGTACCGCGGACGGCGTGACGATCGGCTACCAGGTCTTCGGGCAGGGACCGCCGCTGGTGTGGATGCCGTCGCTGAGCAACATCGTCGCCCAGTGGCGGATCCCGGCCCTGCGAGCCGCCTACCTGGGCCTGTCCCAGCGGATGACGGTGGTGCTCTACGACAGCCGGGGCACCGGCACCTCGGACCGGCGGATCGACCTCGACGACCTCGGCGTCGACGCCCACCTGCGCGACCTCCACGCCGTGCTGGACACCGCCGGGCTGACACAGGCGTCCCTGCTCGGGTTCTACCACTCGGTGACGACGGCGATCGCGTTCGCCGCCCGAGCGCCCGAACGGGTCGAGCGCCTGGTCCTGTTCGGTGGGACGCCACGCCTGCGCGAGGCGATGCTGCCGGCCCAGACGCAGGCGCTGCTCTCGCTGATCGACCAGGACTGGGGCCTGTTCGCGGACGCCGCCGCGACCGCCTGGCTCGGCTGGGACTCGGCAGCGTCGGGCCGGTGGACCGCGGAGGCGTTCCGGACCGCCACCACCGCACCGGTCGCCAAGGCCTGGTTCGAGGCGGCGGGCCGGATCGACGTCACCGGCGAAGTCGCCGCGGTCCGGGCGCCGGCGCTGATCCTGCACCGCCAGGGTGAGCAGCGGATCCCGGTCGAGGCGTCCCGCAGGCTGGCCCAGGCGCTGCCGGACGCCCGGCTCGTGGAACTGCCGGGCTCGACACCGACGCTGTTCATCGAGAACCTCGTCGCCGACTTCGTGACCGGCGGGCGGGTGGGCCGACCGGTCTCGGGCGCGGGCAGCCTCACGCCGCGCGAGCACGAGGTGCTGCGGCGGCTCGCGGCCGGCGACTCGAACACCGAGATCGCCCGGCGGTTGGGGATCGCGGTGCACACCGTCGAACGGCACCTGTCGGCGATCTACCGCAAGCTCGGCGCCCGGGGGCGCAGCGACGCCGTCCGCCTGACGCTGGGCTGACCCCGCTGCCGCGGCCGGGATCGTCACGGCGGGGCCGGATGACGGAAAACCGTCACGGCGCCTGACGGAGGGCCAGGACGCGCGGGGGCCGTCCACGGGCGGACGATCGGGGCATGACTTCCGTGGCTCCCGCCAACACGTCCTGGAAATTCGCCCGCGCCACCGCGCCCGTCGCCGCGGCGCTGGCGGGGCGACGCTGGTTCCCGCTGTGGGCGGTGGTCCATCACCGTGGCCGCAAGAGCGGCCGGGACCTCACCGTGCCCGTCGCCATCGTCACCACCCCGGAGGGCTACATCATCAACCTGCCTTTCGGCGCCGGCACCAACTGGGTCCGCAACGTGCTCGCCGCGGGTGGCTGCACCCTCCGGTGGAAGGGCGCCGACCTCCGGGCGACCGACCCGCGGATCATCGACGCGGCGTCGGCCCGCCCTTACTACACCCGCACGACCTGGGCCGTCGCCCAGCGCCTCTTCCCCGCCGACGCCTGGCTCTTGCTCCACCGCGGCTGAACGACACTCCACCGCGGTTCCGCCGCGGCGGCGGGAGCGCTCGCACCTCGTACCGTCGCCGGATCTTCACCAGCGTGTGCCGATAGTGGTGAAGAACCAGAGAGCGGACGTCAGCCACACCCCCGCCGCGGCCGTGAGCAGCAGGCCGCCGGCCACCGGGACGCCCCAGCCGCGACCGTCGCCCGGCCGGCTGAGCAGCAGCATCTTGGTCACGAACACGCCGTAGAGCAGGCACCCGAGCAGTGAGTGCGCCAGCACCCGCGGGGTGTCGCCGCGCAGCCCGAAGACGTAGAGGCAGTGGACCGCGACGGGCACCGACAGCAGCAGGGCGGTTCGGCCGCTCCAGCGGTGCAGCGCCGGGATCCACGACGCCGACGGCATCACCCCGTAGATCGCCAGTGCGGTGAACAACTGGACGCCCAGGAGGACGGCGACACCGGTGGCCAGCCAGACCTTCAGCAGTTGCACCCTGAGGAAGAAGTCCACGTCGGAGGCGCCGATCGGATCGTGGAGGCGGCCGTAGACGCCGAGGACGACGGCGACCCCCACTCCGGCGGCCAGGGGCAGCCAGGCACGCGGCCGGAGCAGGGTCGCGGCCTCCACGTCAGAACCCCTCCCCGGTGTCGACGTCGATGGTGGTCGCGCCGGTGACGGTGGCGCCGTCGACGGTGGTGGTGCGGTTGGCGACGTCGAGGACCGGGGCGGGGCCGACCTGTTCGCCTTCGCCGCGGATGAGGACACCGACCTGACGGCCGTCGGGCAGGACGATCCAGGAGCCGGCCACCTTGGCGCCGCCGACCTGACCGGCCAGGCGGTAGAGGCCGGACGGTTTGCGGACCACGCCGATCTCGAAGCGGTGCGCCCGGCCCTCGACGGTGATCTCACCGGCCGCGCGGTTGGCGTCGAACAAACCGGTGATCTTGCTGTCCTTCTTTCCGGTGAGGTTGAGCAGGCCGTTCTGGGCGGTGCCCTTCAGCCACGCCTCGAGGCGGTCGCCGTCGCAGATGTACGCGATGGCCTGCCCGTCCCGGATCGAGATGGCCAGGGTCCCGGCGTCGTCGTCGACCTTGCCGGCCATCGTGACCCGCAGTCTCTCCGCGTCGGGCGTGTTCAGCGGCGGCACGGCGACCTCGCTGGTCGGCGGCAGGGTCTGCGCCGGGCCGGGCGAGGCGGCCGACGAGGCGGACGGCCCGGCCTCCACCGGAGACACCGCGGGCGGGACGCTGACCTGGGTGACCAGACTGCTGGTGCGCGCGCCGGCGTCGGCGCTCAGGTTGAGGCCGGTCATCACGGCGGCGACCAGGGCCGCGGCGCCGAGGGTGACGAGCGGGCCGCGCCGCCAGCGGGACGGACCGCGGCTCGGCGGCGGTGGCGCCGGCACGACAGGCTGGTAGGGGCCGGTCTCGGGAAGGCGCCCCGCCCACTGCCCGATCGTGTCGCGAGGCCCCACGAACGCGGCACGCGGCGGCTGCGGGGGCGCGGGCGGTGGGAACGAGGGCTGCGGCAGTCGCGGCGGCGGGAACCCCAGCGACAGGGTGGTCGGCTCGAACTCGTCGGACGGCGTCCGGCCGGCGGTGGGCGGCCCGGAGACCGGCGGCACCGGCGGCGAGCTGAACGGCCGCCCGCCGACCTGGCCGGCGGCGAACTGTCGCAGGTAGGAGGCCACTCGGCGGGCCGGTGGACGTCGTCGCGGATCGGCGGCGAGACAGTCCCGGGCGACCGGGCCGAGCGGACCGGGCAGGGCCGACGGGTCTCCGGTGGGCCGGCCGGTGGTCAACTCCAGCAGCAGGACCCCGAGCGACCACACGTCCGCCGCGGGGGTCGGCGGCCCACCCTGGAAGATCTCCGGCGCCGTGTATCCGGGGGTGCCGCCGGCCGCCCCGTGGTCGGCGTCGTTCAGCAGCACCGCCACCCCGAAGTCGGTGATCCGGATCTCCGGCGGCGTCGAGCCACGCCGGACCAGCAGGTTCTCCGGCTTCAGATCGAGGTGGACGACCCCGCGCTCGTGCGCGACGGCCAGGGCGGTAGCGGTCTGCGCGGCGACGGCGACGACCTCGGGCGGGGTGAGCCGGCCGCCCCGGAACGACAGGTAACGGCGCAGATTAGGCCCGTCCACGAACTCCATCACCAGGGCGAGGGTGCCGCCCTCGACGATCAGGTCACGCAGGCCGACGATGGCCGGGTGGTCGAGGGCACGCAGCGCCGCCTCCTCACGGAGGAACAGCTCGCGGACCCGGCGGTCACCGGCCAATTCGGGGCGCAGCAGTTTGGCCGCCAGCGGAGGGCCGCCGTGCCGGCTGGTCGCGCGCCGCACGACCGCCATCGCACCGCGGCCGATCTCCTCGTGCAGCAGGTACTCCCTGCCGAGCGGTTCGTGACCGGCCATCCCCGTACCCCTTGCCGATAGATCAGCTGTGCGCCACCGACTGTCATAACCACTTCGATCTTGATCTGGTTCACCGTGTCGCTCGCGAATTGCTGACCGTTTGCCATTGTTCTCGCGGTACGCCCGTCATCGCAATCTCCGCACCCATATCAAGATGGCGATCATCAATGGACAGTGCTCGCGGACCTGCGGTCGCCTAGCCTGAACTCGATGTTGCTGAACACTCCTTTCACCTACGCCGAGGTCGGCGCGACCCGGGCCGCGCCCCTGCCGTCCGGGTACCGCCACGTGCTGCGGGACGTGGAGATCGGCGCCGGCCGGGAGACATTCGACCGGGCCGCCGCCGCGCTGATGTCCTGGCGGATGCACCGGGGCGCCGGCCTGTCCGTCGACGCTCCGGCCCCGGCCGCGCCCGGTGTCCCGGCCGTGATCCGGATCGGGGCCGGACCGTTCCGGCTCTCCGCGCCGTGCCGGGTCGTCTACCGGATCGACCAGCCCGACCGGCAGGGGTTCGCCTACGGCACGTTGCGCGGGCATCCGGAGTCCGGCGAGGAGGCGTTCGTCCTGCACCTGACCGGCGCCGGGCGGGTACGGTTCCGGATCACCGCGTTCTCCCGCCCGGCGACGGCGCTGGCCCGGATCGGCGGGCCGCTCACCGTCCTGGGCCAGGAGATCGCGACCCAGCTCTACCTCCGCTCGATGCGCCGGCTGTCACGCCCGTGAGCGCAGCCCTTTCAGCAGCTCCAGCGCCACGTTGTCGACCGGCCGCGACGTGTCGCTGAGCACCACCACACCGACCCGCTTCTCCGGGTCGAACCCGGCGAACGAGTAACACCCGGCGGTCTGCCCGTTGTGGAAGATCTGCAGGTGGCCGCCCTGGCTGGCGTGCAGGCGCTGGGCCATCCAGCCGAGCCGGACCGACATGATCGGGTTGACCCGGTGCTCGGCGCCGAGCGCGACCGCGACGGCCGGGGTGAGCACCGAGTCCTCCAGGTGGGCGCGCACGAACGCGACCACGTCGGTGACGGTCGAGCGGAGGCCACCGGCACCGGCCAGGTCGGCGAGGTTCCACGGCCCGGCGGGGGTGGTGCCGTTGCCCTTGTGGCCCTGCACGACGGGGCCGCCGATGCCCGTGCCGGTCAGGCCCAGCGGGTGGAGGATCTCCCGGGCCACCAGCTCGCCGTAGCCGAGGCCGGTGTGGCGCGCCAGCGCCAGGCCCAGCAGGCCGGCGCCGAAGTTCGAGTACCGGAAGCGTTTGCCCGGCTCGCCCGGCCGGACCCGGGACAGGTTCTCGATCAGGAAGTCCGTGGTGCAGTCCACATACGGATCCTTCATGCCGCGGCGGAGCAGGACCCGCAGCATCAGCCCCTTCGGCAGGCGCGGCAGTCCCGACGTGTGCTGGGCCAGATGGCGCAGCGTGATCCCGGCCGGCGCGGGCAGGAAGTCGCTCAGCGGCTGGTCCAGGCCGACCGAACCGGCCTCGACGAGACGGGCCAGGGTGAGAGCGGTGAAGACCTTGGTCACCGAGCCGATCTCGAGGCGGGAACTCGCGGTCAGGCCCCCACTGCCGCGGATCTCGGTGGTGTCGCCGGCCAGCGCGGCGACGACCACACCGTGGCGGCGCGGTTCCAGCTTCTGGACGGCCTGGCGGGTCAGCTCGTCGAGGTCACTCATGGCCTCCATTCTGATTGCGGGCCACAACCCGTATTCAACCGGTCGTCGCAACAACGCTGCTTTGTACTGACAGTAGCTGCTCGTTCATGGCCTCGGCGGGGGTTTGCCAGCCGAGTGTCTTACGTGGTCGGTTGTTGAGTGTTGCGGCGACAGC
>NZ_JASCTH010000002.1:0-339548 GCF_030009775.1 Actinoplanes sandaracinus
CGAGAAGTTCGACTACACCAAGGGCTACAAGTTCTCCACGTACGCCACCTGGTGGATCCGGCAGGCCATCACCCGCGCCATGGCCGACCAGGCCCGCACCATCCGCATCCCGGTGCACATGGTCGAGCAGGTCAACCGCATGGTCCGCTGCCGCCGCGACCTGGCCGCCTCGATCGGTCGCGAGCCGAGCATCGCCGAGATCGCCAAGGCGATGGACGTGCCCGAGTTCCAGGTCATCGAGCTGATCTCGTACGACCGCGAGCCCGTCAGCCTGGACCAGGCCGTCGGCGAGGACGGCGAGAGCGCGCTCGGTGACTTCGTCGCCGCCGTCGGCCCGCACGTGCCCGGCGAGGGCCACACCACGGGTGAGCTGCGCAGTGAGGTGGAGATCGTGCTCGCCACCCTGTCCGAGCGGGAGTCCGCGGTGATCCGGCTGCGCTTCGGCTTGGACGACGGCCGCCAGCGCACCCTCGACGAGGTGGGCCGCGAGTTCGGCCTCAGCCGCGAGCGGATCCGCCAGATCGAGAAGGTCACCATGCTGAAGCTGCGTGACCCGGAGCGTGCCTCCCGTCTCGAGGCCTACGCCTCCTGACCCGTACCTGAAACGGCCGGTCATCGACGGCGCCCTCGTGGCGCCGGCGGCGACCGGCCATGTTGTCCGGTGCGGCCGGCGCCACGAGCACGTGCTCAGACGCCGCGCAGCCGGCGGGGGCCGGTGTCCGGCCGGGCGCCCGGGTCGCCGAACTCGACCGCCGCGTGCAGCACGGACCAGCCGTCCGGCCGCGCGAGCACCGGGTTCAGCGTCAGCGACCGGACCCGCGGGTGCTCGTCGGCAAGGCGGCCCACCCGCAGCAGCAGGTCGGTCAGAGCGGCCCGGTCCACCGGGGTGGAACCGCGGTAACCGTGCAGCAGCGGGGCCGCCCGGGGCTCGTCCACCAACGCCTCGGCGGCCCGGTCGGTGAGCGGCGCGGCGCGCCAGGCCAAATCACCCAGCAACTCGCTGGCGACACCACCCAGACCGAATCCGATCACCGGGCCGAACGCCGGGTCCTCGACCATCTCGACCGTGCAGGCGACACCCGGCGGCACCATCGTCTGCACCAGGACGTCCGGGCCGAAGGCGCCGGCCAGTTCGCCGTACGCCGCGCGTACCGCATCCTCTCCGGAAAGGGCGAGGCGCACCGCGCCGAGATCGATACGGTGCCGCAAGGCGCCTCCGGCCGCTTTGAGCGCGACCGGATAGCCCAGCTCAGCAGCGGCCGCGACGGCCGTGTCCGCACTGTCGGCCAGGGTGGAGGGCACCACCCGGATCCCGTAGGCGCCGAGCAGCCCGGTCGGCGACTCCGCCGCCACCGCGGCTTCCGCGGCCACCGGGTCGAGGTTGGACAGCGCCGGCATCACCCCGGCCGGACGGCGTAGCCAGTCGGCGTAACCGACCACCCGCGACAGCGCCCGGACCGCCTCCTCGACCGAGGGGTAGGCGGGCACCCGCGGCGGCACCTGACCGAAGACCATCGTCGCCACGGTCGGTTTCTCACCGGCCAGGGCCACACTCGCGAGCGCGGCGGTGAAGTCGGCGTCCTCGTCGGCGTGCCGGCCCGGCATCGGCGGCGCGAAGACCACCATCAGCGCGTCCACGGCATCGTCGACCGCCGCGTCGGCGAGCGCGTCGGCCAGGTCGTGGGCGCCCGCCTCCGGGCCCGTGTCTCGCGGGTAGCCGTCGGCCACCACCAGCCCGGCGGCACGGCAGGCGACCACCGCGAGCTCGGCCAGCGCCGACGAGTTGCCGACCACGGCGACCCGGCGGCCGGCCGGCAACGGCTGGTGGGCGAGCAGCATGCCGACGTCGAAGAGCTCCTGGACGGTGTCCACCCGGATCACGCCGGAGCGGGCGAAGAGCGCGGTCACCGCGTTCGCGTCCGGGCCGGGGGCGTTGCCGGCCAGGCCGGGCGGGCGGGTCGCCGCGGCCACCGCCACCACCGGCTTGACCCGGCTGATCCGGCGGGCCAGCCGGGCGAACTTGCGCGGGTTTCCGAAGGTCTCCAGGTAGAGCAGCACGACGTCGGTGCCGGGGTCGTCCTGCCAGTACTGCAGCAGGTCGTTGCCGGAGACGTCGGCACGGTTGCCGGCCGACACGAAGCTGGACAGGCCCAGGCCACGGCGGTCCGCCTCGGCCATCAGGGCGACGCCGAGGGCGCCGCTCTGGCTGAAGAAGCCCACCCGCCCGGCCATCGGCAGCCGTGGCGAGAGGGTGGCGTTCAGCCGTACCTCCGGGTCGGTGTTGGCGATGCCGAAGCTGCTCGGGCCGACCACCCGCAAGCCCGCCGCCCGCGCGGCCTCGACGAGGGCGCGCTGCCGCGCCGCGCCCTCCGGGCCGGTCTCGGCGAAGCCCGCCGAGACCACCACGCCGCCACCGGCTCCGGCGCGGGCCGCGTCCCGGCCGGCCTCCGCGACCCGGTCGGCCGGCACGGCGATCACGGCCAGGTCGATCGGGACACCGGCTTCCGAGGCGTTCCGGTACGCGCGAAGCCCGGCCACCCGCTCGGCGGACGGGTGCACCGGCACCACCTCACCGGTGTAGCCGCCGTCGCGCAGGTTGCCCAGGATGTGCGCGCCGATGCCGTGGCCCGTGGCGCTGGCGCCGTAGATGGCGATCCCCCGCGGCGACAGCAGCCGGGCGATCGACCGGGCCTCGGTGAGGTGCTCGCGCGACTCCTGCACCTCACGGGACTTCTCGGTCGGTTCGATCGGGAAGCCCAGATGGACCACGCCGTCGGCGTACTTGCGCTGCACCTGGTAGCCGGAGTCACCGAAGACACGCAGCATGCCGCTGTTCTCCGGGAGCACCTCGGCGACGAACCGGGTGATGCCGTGCTCGCGGGCCGCGTCGGCGAGATGCTCCAGCAGCACCGAGCCGATCCCCCGGCCCTGGTGCGCGTCCTCCACCACGAACGCGACCTCGGCGTCCGGCGAGTCCGGGCCGAGCCGCTCGTAACGGCCCACCGAGGTGATCCGACCGTCGGCGACGGTCACGAACGCCTCACGGTCGCGGTGGTCGACGTTCACGAACCGCTGGAGGTCGCGCTCCGGAATCCGCGGATAGGGCGAGAAGTAGCGGAGGTAACGGGTGCGGTCGCTCATCCGGGAGTGGAAGTCCACGATGGCCGGGGCGTCCTCCGGCCGGATCGGGCGCAGGTGCACGGCGGTGCCGTCGGACAGCAGGACGTCTGCGCTGCGCTCCATGGTCAGTCCCTGGGATCGTGCGGGTCCAGGCCGTGCAGCGGGAAGACCGCCGTCCGGGTGGCGAGGATGGCCCGGTCCACCGGGTCCTCGCTCGTGCCCGGCCACGGCGTGCAGAAGGGCTCGGATCCATCGGTCATCGTCTCCGGGATGGTATCCCCCGGACGCCGTGCCGCGGCCAGGACGCGCCACTGCCGGGGCGTCGGGGTCGCCGGGTCGAGCGGCTCGCCGGTGGCCACCGCGAGCAGATGCGCCCAGGCCCGGGGAACCACCTCGACCAGCGCGTACCCACCGCCGCCGGTGGCCACCCAGCGGCCGTCGCAGACCTCGTCGGCCAACTGCCGCATGGCGATGTAGGCGGCCCGCTGGCCGTCCACCGACAGCCGCAGATCGGCGAGCGGATCGACCCGGTGCGCGTCGGCGCCGCACTGGCTGATGATGATCTCCGGAGCGAAGGCGCGGACCACCGACGGCACGACCGCGTGGAAGGCCCGCAGCCAGGCGGCGTCGCCGGTGCCCGGGGGCAGCGGCACGTTGACGGCGGTGCCGTCGGCGTTCGGCCCACCGGTCTCGTCGGCGAACCCGGTGCCCGGGAAGAGCGCCAGCGGCGTCTCGTGCAGGCTCACCGTGAGCACCCGCGGATCGTCGTAGAAGACAGCCTGCACCCCGTCACCGTGGTGCACGTCCACGTCGATGTAGGCGACCCGCTGAGCGCCGTTCTCCAGCAGCCAGGCGATCGCCACGGCCGGATCGTTGTAGACGCAGAACCCGGCGGCCCGGGCCGGCATGGCGTGGTGCAGACCGCCCGACACGTTGACCGCCCGGCGGGCCGACCCGTGCCAGACCGCCTGGACCGCCGCCAGGGTGGCGCCGCAGATCCGGGCCGAGGCCTCGTGCATGTCGTCGAAAACGGGATTGTCCGGAGTGTTCAGTCCCCAGCCGGTGAAGAACGGATCGACCGGCGCGAGCCGGACGGCTTCCAGGTAGTCCGGGCGGTGGACCCGGGTGAGATCGATCTCACTGGCCACCCCCGGGACGATCATCTGGACGCCGGGGCGGTCCAGAACGCCCAGCTCCCGGGCGAGCGCCATGGTCAGCTCGACCCGCACCGGATTGAGCGGATGATCACCCATGTCGTACCCGAGCAGGGCACTGTCCCAGACCACCGCCGTCGTTTCGTCCGCCATGACGTCATGCTGCCACGCCCACGCTGTCCCCCGGTCGTGGACGCCGCGTGGTTAGCACACCTGTTTCGCCGTCGGGTAGGGTCTCCTGGCACTTGTCCGGCGCGGCGGCCAACCCCCCGCAACGCGGTATTATCGCTGCTGGGAGGACCGCATCGTGAACGATCTCGTCGATACCACCGAGATGTACCTGCGCACCATCCTCGAGCTCGAAGAGGAAGGGGTGCCCGCACTCCGCGCCCGCATCGCCGAGCGCCTGCACCAGAGCGGTCCCACGGTCAGTCAGACCGTCGCCCGGATGGAGCGTGACGGCCTGCTCACCGTCGAGGGTGATCGCCACCTGGTGCTCACCGACCTGGGCCGCAGCAGCGCCATCGCCGTCATGCGCAAACACCGTCTGGCCGAGCTGCTCCTCGTCAACGTCATCGGGATGCCCTACGAGGAGGCCCACGAGGAGGCCTGCCGGTGGGAGCACGTGATGAGCGACGCCGTCGAGAAGCGGGTCTACGACCTGCTCAACCAGCCGACCCGCTCGCCCTATGGCAACCCGATCCCCGGCCTCGAACAGCTCGGCGCTCTCGACGACACCGCCGAGATCCTCACCCAGGGTGAGCGCAACCTCGCTTTCCCCGGCCTGAGCGGGAGCGTCGTCATCCGCCGCATCTGTGAGAGCGTCCAGTCCAACTCCGACGTGCTGCGGCAGCTCCACGCCGCCGGCATCAACCCGGGGACGACGGTGACCGTGGCGCAGGAGCGTGACGGCGTCACCGTGGGCAGCGCCGGCGACAAGATCCGGCTACCGCGTGAGGTCGCGTCCCGGGTGTTCGTCGCGGCCCGCTGACCCGTCAGGTCGTGCTCAGCGCTTTGGCGAGGTCGAGCAGTTTCGCGTTCATGTCCTTCACGTCGGCCGCCGTGGCGCCCTTCGGAAAGGTGAAACGGAGCGTCTGAAGCTGCTTGGCCTCGCTGAGCCAGCCGATCTCCACGGTGGGGCCGTGCTCACCGGCCGCGTTCGTGTTCAACCGGTAACCGGCGCCGCCCAGCCCGGTCAGCTTCGACGCCTTCTCGGGCATCCGCTCGTCGAGGAAGACCTCGGCGTTCGCGGTCGTCGTCTCCACCACCGAGAGCGACAGGTCCGGCCAGGCCGCGTTCATCGTCTGCACCACGCAGGACGACGTGTCCTCCACCTGGTCCGCGGCGGCCACCGCGAACCGGATGCCGATCTTCTGCTCGATGAAGTCGTAATCCCACAGGATGCAGGCGCCGCCCGCGGACGCGGCGGGCAACTCGGCCAGATCGTCCGCCGGCGCGGAGGGCACGACCGGGGCGGGCTCCGCGGGAGGGCTGGTGCAGCCGGACAGCGCGAGCAGCACGGCGGCGCCGAGAACGGCCAGACGCGTGGTCACTAGTGATCCTTCCCGGGGCGGGCGCACACACCGTACTGGCCCCGGGACGTTCGCGAAAGAGGGCCATCACGGGTCGTCCACGTACGGACAGTGACGGCAGCCGCGGGTGCAGCAGGTGCCCCGGGCGGCCAGGAACCCCGCGGTCAGGACGAACAGCCCGGAGTCGGGGTCGAGGTAACCGGACTGGTCCGCGGCGAGAGCGGCGGCGTGCGCGGCGAGGATCGCGGCGCGGCGCGGATGGCCGGGCGCCAGGCGGGCCGGATGCGGCTCGGTGAGAGCGCGTGGCGCCAGCGGAAGACGCTTCACACGGGCACTCTAGCCGGTTCCGCTTGACGGCCGGTGTCAAGTACTTGGAGGATGGGCGCATGGGTGCGACCAGCGGACTGACCGAGCAGCTTCTCAGGCTGCTCGACAACCGCCTGCTCGACCCGCTCGAGATCCTGCTCGACGACGACCAGCCGTCCGGGGCGGTGCGCGTGCTGCTCCGGCGCCGGGTCGCCGAGTGGGCCGAGACGCTCCAGGGCGGTGACGACGCCGCGGCGGTCCACGTGATCGCCCGGCTGATCGGCACGCTCTATCCCGACGATCACGCGTTCGCTCCGCCCGCCGACTGGTGGCGCACCCCGCTCGGCCAGATCGTGGTCCGCCGGGTCGGTCACCCCTACGCCGCCTCGGTCTCCTATGCGACCGCCGGGGCGATGCTCGGCATCAGCCGGCAGGGCGTGCACGACCTGGTCCGCCGCGGCCGCCTGCCCCGCCATCCGGACGGTGGCGTGCCCGTCTCCGCTGTCCGTGACCGGCTTCGGAACACCCCGCCCACCGAGGAGTCCCCATGATCAACGACCGACTGCTCGACGCAGGTGGCATCCAGCTCGCCGTGCGCGACTTCGGCGGCGACGAGCCGCCGCTGCTGCTCCTGCACGGCGCCGGCGGCAACCTGGCGCACATGACCGCCCTGGCCCGGGCTCTGCGCCCCCGGCACCGGGTGGTGACCGTCGACCTGCGCGGGCACGGCCGCTCCAGCGACGGCCCGTGGACGTGGGACGCGGCGCTGGGCGACCTCGCCGCCGTCTGCGTCCAGCTCGAGCTCGACCGGCCCGCGGTGGTCGGCCACTCGCTCGGCGGCATGCTGGCCGCCCTCTGGGGCCAGCGGCACCCCGAGTCCCCCGGCGTGGTCAACCTCGACGGCAATCCCCCGCCGACCCGGCCCGGCCACCTTCCGGGCCTCGACCCGGAGAAGGCGGTGGGCGAACTGGCCCGCCTGCACGCGATCTTCGACACCATGCAGGAGGCCGCCGGCCAGGTGATCCCCGCCGACCAGCTGCCCGACCTGGTGGAGCGTCAGCAGATGGCGGCCCGCGACATGGGCGCCAACGAGAAGGTGTGGGTCGAGGGTTTCCGGCGCAACCTGGTCCACGCCGGTGGCGAAACCTCGATCCGTCCGTCGGCCGCCCTGACCGCTCAGCTCCGCACCGCGATGAACGAGCTGGACCTGGGCCCGGTCTACGCCGCCACGACCTGCCCGGAGCTGATCGTCCTGGCCACCCGCGACCTCCCGGAACAGGAGCCGTTCGCCGATCTGTACGCCGCCCACCGCCGCTACCTGATCGAGCAGGCGCGGGCGGTGCCGCACCTGCGTCATCTGAGCCTCGCCGACGCGTCGCATGCCATGGTGATCGAACAGCCCACCGTGCTGGCCGGCGTGATCACCGACTTCCTCGCCGAGCACCGCTAGACCGTTCGGGGCCCGATCGACGGTCGAGTTGGCCTTCGGTTGCGAACCGAGGGCAACCCACGCCTAGCCCCTCATCGCCTTCACGGGCCCGCCGAAGTGCCTTGTCGTAGACATCGGCACTCCAGGATGGGCACAGATGAGGCGTTCCCGGTTCGGCACGATCGCGGCTTCGATGGCAGGGCTCCTGTTCTGCACCGGCACGGCAACCCCCGCGCTGGCGGGACCGTCGACACCCGACCGGCCGGGCACCTCATGGGGGGCACCGCTGCGGATCATGCCGCTGGGCGACAGCATCACGGTCGGCGTCGGCTCGCCGGGCAGGAGCGGGTACCGCATCGACCTTCAGCGCCGCCTGCGGGAGGCCGGAGTCACCACCGACTTCGTCGGCTCCCAGAGCGACGGCGACGGCGGTGACCTCGACCACGAGGGCCGGGGCGGCTGGACCGTCGACCAGATCGCCGCGCAGGTCGACCACCGGCTCGCCGAGTCCGAGCCCGACGTGGTGCTGCTGCACGCCGGCACCAACAACATCACCCGGTCCGAGGACCCCGCAGCGGTCGCCGGCAAGCTGTCGGCCCTGATCGACCGGGTCCGCACACGGGTGCCGGACGCGCAGGTCTACGTCGCGACGATCATCGGCACCGCGGTCGGCTCGGAGGTCGCGGCCAACCGGGCCTACAACGCGCTCATCCCCGGCCTGGTACGCGCCAAGGGCCCCCAGGTGCACCTGGTCGACCAGTCCACCGTCACCGGGCTGGACATCTACGACCGGCACCACCCGAACGCGTTCGGCTACCGCAAGATGGCTCACAACTGGTACGAGGCCATGCGCGCCACACTGCACCCGGAGTGGCCCGGCACCGGCAACCCGTACCGGGCCAGGCAGGCGCACCTGTGCCACGCGAAGAGCCCCACCTCGCGGGAATGCCGGATGTGGCAGGTCCGCCGGGTGATCGTCTCCCAGTCGGACGGCCGCACCGTCACCGCGGAGCGCTGGCAGACCCGGCGGACGGTCAAGGAGTCGGTCCGGGTCTGGGAGCCGGGCCACTTCGCGCGCCACCGCAAGGGCCGGACCTGGGTTCCCGGTCGCCACGTGACGAAGAACCGCCAGGTCACCCGCTGGTCGAACGTCTGACCCCGTCGACGATGAAACGCCCGGCCCCTGCACGGGGCCGGGCGTTCGCCGTTTCAGCGGATGCGACGAGGGGCGACCGATGCCCGCGGCCGCTGGCGGCACGCTCGGCGGGGCCGACCGAGGACCCGGTCGGCGGGCTGCGGAGCGTCCGGCTCGGCTGAGCACCGTGCGTCCACCCTCGCCCGTCGCCCGCGCGCCCGACGGCAAGATGCCTCCCACCCGGGATTCGGGTGGGAGGCATCTGTCACGGAGCTCACCGGAGCGATGCCGGTGAGTGGCTCCGTTTAGGAGTCACTCACCGGGACACTCGTGACCTTCCCCGGGCTTCAGCTGCAGCCGGAGGTGGAGCCACAACCCTCGCAGACGTAGCAGCTTCCGGCGCGGCGCATCTTGGTGCCGCAGGTGAAACAGAGCGGCGCGTCGGACGCGTGACCGGTCTTGATCTCCAGCAGCTCGGTGGAGGAGCCCACCGTCGCCGGTGCCGCCTTCTCCGGGGCAGCCGCGGCCTTCACCTCAGCCACGGTGACGCTGGACGAGCCCGCCGGGGCGGAGACCGGAGCGGACGCGGCCATGCCGGTCATGTCCACAGCGGCGGCGTCGGCGGCCGCCTCGGCCTGCGCCTGCGCGAGGCGCTCCTTCGCGGTGAAGATGCCCAGCTCAGCGCGGGTGTCGTAGTCCAGGAAGTCCAGCGCCAGGCGACGGAAGATGTAGTCCATCACCGAGGACGCCATGCGCACGTCCGGGTCGTCGGTCATACCGGCCGGCTCGAAGCGCATATTGGTGAACTTGCTGACGAACGTCTCGAGCGGGACGCCGTACTGCAGCCCTATCGAGATCGCCACCGAGAAGGCGTCCATCACGCCGGCCAGGGTGGAACCCTGCTTCGACATCTTGAGGAAGACCTCGCCGAGGCCGTCGTCCGGGTAGGACGACGCGGTGAGGTAGCCCTCGGCACCGCCGACCGAGAAGGACACCGTCTCCGACGGGCGCTTCTTCGGCAGCCGCTTGCGGATCGGGCGGTACTCGATCACCTTCTCGATGATCTTCTCGACCGCCTTGGTCTCCTCGGCCACCTTCTCCTCGGCCGCCGCGGCCTTGTTGCCCTTGCCGGCGGAGAGCGGCTGCCCGACCTTGCAGTTGTCGCGGTAGATCGCGAGCGCCTTGAGGCCCAGCTTCCAGCCCTGGAAGTGGATGTCCTCGATCTCCTCGACGGTCGCCGTCTCCGGCATGTTGACCGTCTTGGAGATGGCGCCCGAGATGAACGGCTGCACCGCGGCCATCATCCGGACGTGGCCGATCGGGGCGATCACCCGGTCACCCATGGCGCAGTCGAAGATGGCGTAGTGCTCCGGCTTGAGGCCGGGCGCGTCGACGACGTTGCCGTGCTCGGCGATGTGCTCGACGATCGCCTCGACCTGCTCCTCGGGGTAGCCGATGCTGCGCAGCGCACGCGGAACCGTCTGGTTGACGATCTGCATCGAGCCGCCGCCGACCAGCTTCTTGAACTTGACCAGGGCGAGGTCAGGCTCGATGCCGGTGGTGTCGCAGTCCATCATCAGGCCGATGGTGCCGGTCGGCGCGAGCACCGACGCCTGCGCGTTCCGCCAGCCGTTCTTGGCGCCGATCTTGTTGCCGGTCTGCCACTGGCGGGTCGCCTCGCGGAGGATCTCCGTGGCGACCGCGCCCAGCGGGCGGACCTCGTCGTTGGCCGCGGCGTGCTTGCGCATGACGCGCTGGTGGCCTTCGGCGTTGCGGGCGTAACCGTCGTAGGCGCCGACGACGCCGGCCAACTCGGCCGAGCGGCGGTAGGCGGTACCGGTCATCAGCGAGGTGATCGCCGCCGCGACGCTACGGCCACCCTCGGAGTCGTACGGCAGACCCGAAGCCATCAGCAGTGCGCCGAGGTTCGCGTAACCGATGCCGAGCTGACGGTATGCCCGCGTGGTGATGCCGATCTTCTCGGTCGGGAAGTCGGCGAAGCAGATCGAGATGTCCATCGCGGTGATGATGAACTCGACGCTCTTGACGAACTTCTCCACCTCGAAGCCACCGTCGGCCTTGAGGAACTTCATCAGGTTGAGCGACGCGAGGTTGCAGGACGAGTCGTCCAGCGACATGTACTCCGAGCACGGGTTGGACGCGGTGATCCGGCCGGTCTCGGGGTTGGTGTGCCAGTCGTTGATGGTGTCGTCGTACTGCAGGCCCGGGTCGGCGCACTCCCAGGCGGCCTTGGCGATGCCGGTGAACAGCTTCCGGGCGTCGATGGTCTCGATGACCTCGCCGTCCAGACGGCCACGCAGGGCGAAGTCGGTGCCCTCCTCGACCGCGCGCATGAACTCGTCGCTGACCCGCACCGAGTTGTTGGCGTTCTGGTACTGGACGGAGACGATGTCGGCGCCGCCCAGGTCCATGTCGAAGCCGGCGTCCCGCAGCGCGCGGATCTTGTCCTCTTCGCGCGCCTTGGTGGTGACGAACTCCTCGATGTCCGGGTGGTCCACGTCGAGGATGACCATCTTCGCCGCGCGCCGGGTGGCGCCGCCGGACTTGATGGTGCCCGCGCTGGCGTCGGCGCCGCGCATGAAGCTGACCGGGCCGCTGGCCGTGCCGCCGGAGGAAAGCAGTTCCTTGGACGACCGGATCCGGGACAGGTTGACACCCGAACCGGAGCCGCCCTTGAAGATCAGGCCCTCTTCCTTGTACCAGTCGAGGATCGAATCCATCGAGTCGTCGACCGAGAGGATGAAGCAGGCGCTGACCTGCTGCGGTGATTTGGTGCCGACGTTGAACCACACCGGCGAGTTGAAGCTGAAGACCTGGTGCAGCAGCATCCAGGTGAGCTCGTGGTCGAAGAGTTCAGCGTCGCCCGGGGTGGCGAAGTAGCCGAAGTCCTCGCCCGCCTTGCGGTACGTCTGGACGACCCGGTCGATCAGCTGCTTGAGCGACCACTCCCGGTCGGGAGTGCCCACCGCGCCACGGAAGTACTTGGTCGTGACGATGTTCGCCGCGTTCACGCTCCAGAACGAGGGGTACTCCACGCCGCGCTGCTCGAAGTTGATCGAGCCGTCGCGCCAGTTCGTCATGACGACGTCGCGGCGTTCCCACTCGACCTCGTCGTACGGGTGAACGCCCTCGGTCGTCCAGACCCGCTCCACTCGCAGCCCCCCGGCCGCCGCGCCGTTGCCGCCGTTGGTCCGGCTGCGCTGGCGACCTGCAGTGATGCCGTCTCCGGCCATATGGATGTGCTCCCCCTCGTAGGTACCGCTACAGGTGTGTCGGTAAGAAGTGCCTTGTACTGAGGCCACCGGCCGGGCGGCGCCTCAGCTGTTCAGCTTGGGCGCGCGTCCGGTGGACCGTGGCGCGACGGCGTGTCGCGTCCCGGTTTCCCGGACGGGGCCGGCCTCGCGCAGCGCGGTGATCTCCTTCTCGAATTCGTCGAGAGAGTCGAACGACTTGTACACGCTGGCGAACCGGAGGTAAGCCACCTGGTCCAGCTCACGCAACGGCGTGAGAATCGCCAGGCCCACATCGTGGCTGGGGATCTCGGCGGCGCCGCGGGCCCGGACGGTCTCCTCCACGCGCTGCGCGAGCTTCGCGATGGAGTCCTCGTCGACGGGCCGGCCCTGGCAGGCCTTGCGCACCCCGCTCATGATCTTCGTCCGGCTGAAGGGCTCGGTCACGCCACTGCGTTTGACCACCGCGAGAACCGCCTCCTCGACGGTGGTGAAACGCTTGCCGCACTCGGGGCACGCCCGGCGGCGACGGATCAACTGCCCGTCGTCGGCCTCACGCGAGTCGACCACGCGCGAATCAGCATGGCGACAGTACGGGCAGCGCACCGTGATCTCCCTTCGGCACCTTCTCGAGGACTGGTGGACATGCCGAAACGCAGCGGAACCGTTGTCGAGACAATCGGTGGCGCTGTGGATGACATGTGGATAACCAGGAGAGAAGGAAACCCAACCTGTGGACGACTTACATCCGTGTAACCACTAGATGTTGGGGTAGACGCTAGGCCCCGACGGACGCCGATGCAAGTTCACCCGTGTGCCGACGCGCCGTATTTCGCGCCTCACCACCCCAGGTGATGACACCATCACGCGCCGCGCCCGCAACGGGCCGCACGACGCGCCGGAGAATCGGGCAGCACACCCGACGGAGATCAACCCGGGACACCCGGGAGGGCCGGTCAGGCCTGCGAGGCGAGGGTGAAGAGCACCACGTTCGCCATGGCGACCAGGACGAAGAACAGGCCCAGCAGCACCACCCGGCCACGGCGGGTGAGGCGCACCGGCGCCGAGGCGTGTCGCACACCACTGACCGACATGACAGCCCCTCTCTCGGACACCCGTTCGATAGAACGCCCGTACGACGGTCTATCAGAACAGAGGTACGGAAGTCGAGCACCATGGAGCGACACGCCGGGAAAATCTCGTACAGATGTTTGAATATGCCGGACCTGCACATTAGGTTTTCCGCAAGAGGGGTCAGCCGGACGCACGCCATCCCCACGGCGTCGCCGGCTCCGCGACGCACCACGTGCCGTTGAGGCACTGGCCGACAGGGAGGGCGGACGTGTCGACCGAAGACCGGACCAGCCGACAGCAGCATCAGACGAGGAAGCCCGAGAGCGTCCGGCGTCGCGCGCCGAGCCGTTCCCGCGGTTCGGACGCGCCGCAGTTACGTGCCGTCACACCGGTCGGTCACGTCCCTGAAGTGGTCGCCTCCGACCTCACCGCACGGCAGCGGCGGATCCTCGAGTTCATCCGTGACTGGGTGGAGCGCTACGGCTACCCGCCCAGCGTCCGTGAGATCGGCGAGGCGGTCGGCCTGGTCTCGCCGTCCAGCGTGGCGTACCAGTTGAAGGCCCTGGAGAGCAAGGGCTACCTGCGGCGCGACCCCAACCGCCCGCGGGCCGTCGACGTCCGGGTGCCCGGCGAGATGGTCGACGACGAGTCGCTGCGGGCGGCCCGGCCGCAGCCGGCCTATGTGCCCCTGGTGGGCCGCATCGCCGCCGGTGGCCCGATCCTCGCCGAGCAGGCCGTCGAGGACTTCTACCCGCTGCCGCGCGAGCTGGTCGGCGAGGGCGAGGTCTTCATGCTGGAAGTCAAGGGCGACTCGATGATCGACGCGGCGATCTGCAACGGCGACTGGGTGGTCGTGCGCCAGCAGCCCACCGCCGAGGCGGGCGACATCGTGGCCGCGATGATCGACGGTGAGGCGACCGTGAAGAGCTACCGCCAGCGCGACGGGCACGTCTGGCTGATGCCGGCGAACCCGGCGTTCGACCCGATCCCCGGCGACGACGCGACGATCATGGGCCGCGTGGTCGCGGTCCTGCGCCGCGTCTGACCCAACGGTCCCGCGCCGCGTGCGACCAGCGGTGCGAACGGCGTCCGGCACCGTGTTCGGCCCGGCGTCCGGCCGGGCGACGCGTGAACTACGCCCGGCGCAGCGCTCCGGCCCGGCTGTCCGAACAGCGTCCGGTCCGGCAGCGCTGAACGACGCCCGGCCCAGCGCTCCGGCCCGGCTGTCCGAACAGCGTCCGGCCCGGCAGCGCTGAACGACGTCCGGGCCGGTCGCCGGGGCTGACAACACGGCGACCGAAACGATGCGGCCGGCCCCGCTGGTTGAGCGGAACCGGCCTGCATCGTTGGTCGTGACCTGTGGTCAGTGGTCGTCAGGCGCCGGCGGGCGGCCGCCCCCGCCTCCATACACCCCGGGGGAACGCGGCGCCTTCTGTCCCTGAGGCCCACGCGGAGCCTGCTGCTGGCCGCCACGACCGGGAGGCTGCTGCTGCGGGCCACGGGCGGGAGGTTGCTGCGGACCACCGCGACCCGGGGCCGACTGCGGACCACGGACGGGCTGCGGGCCACGAGCGGGCTGCTGCGGACCACGCGCCGGAGCCTGCTGCTGGCCGCCTCGACCCTGCTGCTGCTGCGGACCACGGGCGGGAGGCTGCTGCTGGCCGCCTCGACCCTGCTGCTGCTGCGGACCACGGGCCGGAGACTGCTGCTGGCCGCCTCGACCCTGCTGCTGCTGCGGACCACGGGCCGGAGACTGCTGCTGGCCACCACGGGCCGGAGACTGCTGCGGGCCACGGGCCGGAGACTGCTGGCCACCACGGGCCGGAGACTGCTGCGGGCCACGGGCGGGAGCCTGTTGTGGACCACCGCGACCCGGGGCCGACTGCGGACCGCGAACAGGCTGCGGACCACGAGCGGGCTGCTGCGGACTGCGCGCCGGAGACTGCTGTGGACCGCGCGCCGGCGCGCCGGGGGGCCGGCCGTACTGCGGGCCGCCGGGACCGCCACCGTTGGCACGCGGCGGGGCCGCGGGCGGCGGGCCACCGGACGATGGGCCACCGGACGGCGGGCCGGACTGGGCTCCGTAGACCGGACCGTTTCCAGGGCGGCCGGCGGCGTAGGCCGCACTGCGCTGCGGGAGGCCCCCGACCCCGATCAGCTCGGTCTCGGGGTCGTCGGTGTTCAGGCCGCCACCGGAGAGGTCGTCGTCGTCACCGGTGAAGCCTTTCGGTGACCGGCGGAAGCGCATTATCCCGAAGACACCGGCGCCCACCAGGATCAGGCCCAGCAGGCCGACCCCACCGACCATGTAGGTGACGTCGTCGACGCTGAGATCCGAGTACCAGGAGTCGCCGCCGCCGGAGCCGCTCGACTTCGTCGACTTGACCGCGACGGTGGTGTTCGGGGTGTACTCCCGGATGTTGTTGGCGGTCTTCTCGTCGCCACTCATGTCCGAGATGGTGTAGAAGAGCTTGCCGTCGGTGCTGTAGGAGATCGCCTCGCCTAGCGTCTCGTTGGGCAGGCCGGTGGTGCGCGGCTCCTTCTTCAGAGCGGCGAGCACGTCACCGCCCGTCACGTCCCACTCGAGGGCGTCGGTGTAGGTGCGCAGCACCACCTTGGTCAGGTCCTGCGTGACCGCGCCGCCGGTGATGGTCTTGTTGCCGAGCCGGGCGACCGGGTTACCGGGCGTCTCGGTGGCCGCGAGGGTGATCTCGCCGACACGCTTCAGCGGCGTGGTGCCGTCGGCCTTGAGCGCCGCGGTGGGCTGGTAGATGCCGGCCGGCTTGCCGATCTCGCGGGTCACGATGAGCGGGGTGCCGTCACCGTTGAAGATCAGCGCCTCGGCGTCGTGGCTGTCCTTCTCCGGATAGCTGAGCCGGTAGAGCACCTGCTTCTTGCCGTCGACCGACATGCTCCAGAGGGCGACGGTCGGGCGCGGGTTGGCCGGTGACTGACGGGCACCGTTGTTGCCGATGTCGGCGACCCAGAGCGTCTTGCCGTCGGGCGCGAGGACGATGTCCTCCGGGTCGGCCGGGCCGGCCCCGCTGAACGGCACGGTTTTGGTCACCTTGCAGTCGCGGTCGAGGAAGAAGATCTGCTCGCGCGCCTTGTCTTCCGGATCGGTGCCGTCGTTGACGACGATGAAGCCGTCCTTGGTCACGACCACGCCGGAGATCTCGTCCAGCCGCTCGTCCTCGACCTTGCAGAGCTTCTTGCCGGGAGTCGCTTTCGCACTGACCGTCGGCGCGGGCGTCGGGTCCTCGGCGGACGCGCTGGAGGAGCCAACCATTACCAGACCCATGGCCACGATGGTTGGGAACAGGAGACGCCGCATCCGAACAGTGTCGCACGCGACGTCCCCTGCTGGTATTACGTGTGGATCAACGCTGACCGGTGTACCCGGGAAGTCCGAATTGTTTTTCCGATCAGCACTGATGGTCGGAGAGTTCGGCGGCCAGGTGTTCGTCGACGCGGACCAGGAGTTCGGTGCCGTCGTCCAGATGCCGGGACTGGAGCACCTGACCGGACCGGTGCACCCGGGCCACCAGGTCACCCCGGTCGTACGGAATCAGGACCCGGAGCTCCACCGCGGGGCGGGGCAGCCGGTCGGCGATGGCCTTGTGCAGTTCCGCGATGCCGGCGCCGGAGCGCGCGGACACGAAGAGCGCTTCCGGCCAGGCCCGCTTCAGCCGCAGCACGGTCTCCTCGTCGGCCGCGTCCACCTTGTTGATCACCAGCAGCTCGGGGATGCGGTCGGCACCGACCTCGCCGAGCACCTCCCGGACAGCGCTGAGCTGGCCTTCCGGGTCGGGGTGCGCGCCGTCGACGACGTGCACCACCAGGTCGGCCTGGGCCACCTCCTCCAGCGTCGAGCGGAACGCCTCGACGATCTGGTGCGGCAGGTGACGGACGAACCCGACCGTGTCGGAGAGCGTGAAGACCCGCCCGTCCTCCGCGGCGGTCCGCCGGGTGGTCGGGTCGAGGGTGGCGAACAGCGCGTCCTCCACCAGCACACCCGCGCTCGTCAGGCGGTTGAGCAGGCTGGACTTGCCGGCGTTGGTGTAACCGGCGATCGCCACGGCCGGGACCCCGTTCGCGATGCGACGGGAGCGTTTGGTCTCCCGGACCGTCTTCATGGCCTTGATCTCGCGCCGCAGCTTGGCGATGCGGGTGTTGATCCGCCGCCGGTCGGTCTCCAGCTTGGTCTCACCGGGACCACGCGTGCCGACGCCGCCGCCCCCGGAACCGCCCGCGCCACCGCCCTGGCGGGACAGCGAGTCACCCCAGCCGCGCAGTCGCGGCAGAAGGTACTGAAGCTGGGCGAGCTCGACCTGGGCCTTGCCCTCCCGGCTCTTCGCGTGCTGGGCGAAGATGTCGAGGATCAGCGCGGTCCGGTCGACGACCTTGACCTTGACCTGCTCCTCGAGCTTGCGCAACTGCGACGGAGACAGCTCGCCGTCACAGATGACGGTGTCGGCGCCGGTCATGATGACCACGTCACGGAGCTCATCGACCTTGCCCCTGCCGATGAAGGTGGCCGCGTCGGGTTGCCTGCGGCGCTGGATCAGGCCCTCGAGGACCTGGGAGCCGGCGGTCTCGGCGAGGGCCGCCAGCTCAGTCAGTGAATTGTCGGCGTCTTCGACGCTGCCCTCGGTCCACACCCCGACGAGAACGACTCGTTCGAGTCGCAACTGCCGGTACTCGACCTCGGTGACGTCGGTCAGCTCGGTGGAAAGACCGGCCACCCGCCTGAGCGAGTGCCGCTCCTCGAGCTCCAGGTCCCCGGTGGTGGGATCCAGCTCGTCAAGGACGGGTGTCTGGTACGTGTTTCGCAAAAGTGACCTCCTCCGCCAAGCGTGGCACGTCATGACGACCGGCGCATCCACATATCCCCGTGTGACTCACCGGTAACCACCGCACGCGGATCGAACATTCCCCACGAGCGACAATGCCTTAGCTCACCCACCAACGTCGGAAGGAACACCGTGGTGACCACCCGCCTGCCGAGCGCAGGATTCTCGATCACGATCCGTATAGCCGTAACCGCGGACGCCTCGTCCATCGGACGGCTCACCACCTGTGTGGGTGAAGCCGGGGCGATCGTGACGGCACTGGACGTGGTGGATTCCGACGCCACCAACGTCGTGGTCGACCTGACCTGCGACACCGCGGACGCCGCGCACGCCGACCAGGTCGTCAAGCAGCTCGAGGACCAGGACGGCGTCGACGTCCGCAAAGTCTCCGACCGGACGTTCCTGCTGCACCTGGGCGGTAAGATCGAGGTGTCATCGAAGGTCGCTCTCCGTAACCGTGACGAGTTGTCCCGGGCGTACACCCCGGGTGTGGCGCGGGTCTGCATGGCGATCGCGGAGAACCCGGCGGACGCCCGCCGGCTCACCATCAAGCGCAACACGGTGGCCGTGGTCAGCGACGGCTCGGCCGTGCTCGGCCTGGGCAACATCGGGCCGGCCGCGGCGATGCCGGTGATGGAGGGCAAGGCCGCGCTGTTCAAGCGGTTCGGCGGCGTGGACGCCTGGCCGGTGGTGCTGGACACGCAGGACACCGACGAGATCGTGGCCATCGTCAAGGCGATCGCGCCGGCCTACGGCGGCATCAACCTGGAGGACATCGCGGCGCCGCGGTGCTTCGAGATCGAGGCGCGGCTGAAGGAACTGCTGGACATTCCGGTCTTCCACGACGACCAGCACGGCACCGCGATCTGTGTGCTGGCGGCGCTCACCAACGCCCTGCGGGTGGTCGGCAAGCGGATGCAGGACGTCAAGGTGGTGGTCTCCGGCGCCGGCGCGGCCGGCACCGCGATCATGAAACTGCTGATGCGGCAGGGTGTGGGTGACATCATCGCCTACGACCGGAAGGGCGCCCTGCACCGCGGCATGCCCGACCTGAACGAGTCGATGCAGTGGCTGGCCGAGCACACCAACAAGGAGAACTACTCCGGCGACCTGCCCGGCGCGATCGTCGGCGCCGACGTCTTCATCGGCGTCTCCGCGCCGAACCTGCTCACCGGCGACGACATCGCGAAGATGGCGGACAAGTCGATCGTGTTCGCGATGGCCAACCCGGACCCGGAGGTCGACCCGCGAGAGGCCCGCAAGCACGCGGCGATCGTCGCGACCGGGCGCTCCGACCAGCCCAACCAGATCAACAACGTGCTGGCCTTCCCGGGTGTCTTCCGCGGCATGCTGGACGCCAGCGCCGAGGAGTTCACCGAGGAGATGGCCCTCGCGGCCGCCCGGGCCATCGCCGACGTCGTCGGCGAGGACAAACTCAACCCCACCGTGATCATTCCGAGCGTCTTCGACCCCCGGGTCACCCCGGCGGTGGCCGCCGCGATCCGCGCGGTCGTGCGGGGCGGTCCCGTCCCGGCGAACCCGGCGGCGGCGCCGGAGGCCGAGCTCGACCAGGCCCCTGAGACGACCTTCTAAAGACATCGAGGGGTACGGGCCACGCGTGCCCGTACCCCCGCAAGAGGTCTTTCTCTCGCCGGCGTCGCACGGCGAAGCCGGCCTCAGGCGGCGTTGACCCAGCCGGTCAGCTCGCCGACCAGATCGGTGATCAGGCCGGCCACCCCCGCGTCCACCAGCGGCCGCCACCCGGCCATGTCGTTGGGGGTCCAGGGCATCACGCCGACGCCCGCGGCCCTGAGCGCGGCCATCGTCTCCGCGTCGTGGAGCACGTCGGCCACCGGCGGGTTGCAGTAGGTCACGCCCAGCTCTCGGGAGAGCTCGACGGTCTCGGCGTCGAACCGGAAGAGCAGCAGCCCGCGCCGGACGTCGGGGGCCACGTCACGGACCTTGCGCAGCACATCGGCGTCGAAACTCTGCACCACCGAGCGGTCCAGCAGGTCCCGGTGGGCGAGCTGCGCCACGATCGACTTGACCTCGTCCAGCGTGGCCGGCGGTTTGATCTCGACGAGCAGCTCGGCCGGGCCGGCGGCCAGCAGGTCCAGGGTCTCACTCAGGGTGGGCACCCGCAGGCCGGTGAACCCGGCGCCGAACCACGAGCCGGCGTCCAGCGTCGCGATCTCGTCGGCGGTCAGGTCCCACACCCGGCCGCTGCCGTTCGTGGTGCGGTTCACCGTGCGGTCGTGGATCACCACGGGTACGCCGTCCCGGGTCACCCGCACGTCGAACTCGACGAGGGTGGCACCGGCCCGCAGCGCGGCGGCGAAGGCGGGCAGCGTGTTCTCCGGAGCCACCGTGGAATAGCCGCGGTGCGCGACGCGATGCAGCATCAGACCAGCGCCGCCGGATCGACCTCGCCGTCGGCGACCAGCACCGCCGGCCCCGCCAGCCACCAGTCGCCGTCGGTGTCGTGAGTCACCACGAGCCGGCCGCCCCGCACGTCCACCGCCACCGAGCCGGCCGCCAGGCCCGCGTCGCGCAGCGCCACCGCGCCGACCGCCAGCGCACCGGTGCCGCACGACTCGGTCTCGCCCGAGCCGCGCTCGTGCACCCGCATCCGGACGTGCAGGTCCAGGCCGTCGACGGGCTCGGCGGTCTCGACGAACTCCACGTTCACCCCGGCCGGGAAGAGCGCCGCGTCGTGCAGCGGAGCCCTGGTCAGGTCGAGGGCGGACAGCTTGACGCCGTCGTGCAGGCCGCAGACCAGGTGCGGGTTCCCGGTGTCCACCGCGACGCCGGGGACGGTCAGGGCTCCGATGGTGGCGGTGCTGCCCGCGTACACCCTGGCGGGTGTCATCCGCGCGCTGATCGTGTCGTCGCTGACGACGGTGACCAGCACCCCGGCCCGGGTCGCCACCGGCAGGCCCGCCGGGCCGGGCGTGGCGAGGCCGTTGCTCAGCAGATAGCGGACGAAGACGCGCAGGCCGTTGCCGCACATCTCGGCCACCGAGCCGTCACTGTTGTGATAATCCATGAACCACTCGGCCTCGCCGGCGTAGCCGGCGGCCTCGGGGTGTTTGGCGCTGCGCACCACCCGGATCACGCCGTCGCCGCCGATTCCCCGGCGGCGGTCGCAGAGCGCCGCGACGAACCCGGGCGTCAGCTCCAGCTCGCCGTCGAGGTCGGGCAGGAGGACGAAGTCATTGCCGGTTCCGTGACCCTTGGTAAAACGCACGGGCCCATCATCCCGCAAGACCCAGAGCGTCCGCCACGAGCTTCGGGTCCGTAGCGTCGAGCCAGGTGATCGAGGGATCGCGGCGGAACCAGGAGCGCTGGCGGCGGACGAACCGGCGGGTGCCCTGGACCGTGTCGGCCCGGGCCTGCTCCTCGGTGAGCACGCCGTCGATCTGGGCCAGCGCCTGCTGGTAACCGAGCGCCCGGGAGGCGGTCCGGCCCTCCCGGATGCCGTCCAGCCCGCGGACCTCGTCGATCAGGCCGGCCTCCCACATCAGGTCGACCCGCAGCGCGATCCGCTCGTCCAGCGCGGCGGTGTCGCGGTCGACGCCGATCTGCACGGACTCGTAGACCGGCCGGGGGTCCGGCAGGCTGGCGGTGAACGGCCGCCCGGTCAGCTCGATGACCTCCAGTGCGCGGACGATGCGACGGCCGTTGCTCGGCAGGATCTTGGCGGCGGCGGCCGGATCGTGCTCGCCGAGACGGGTGTGCAGGACACCCGGTCCGACCGCGGCCAGCTCCTCCTCCAGCCGGGCCCGCACCACCGGGTCGGTGCCGGGGAACTCGAAGTCCTCGAGGACCGCCCGGACGTAGAGGCCGGACCCGCCGACCAGCAGCGGCACCCGGCCCCGGCCGAGGATGTCGTCGATGGCCGCGCGGGCCAGCCGCTGGTATTCCGCGACCGCGGCCGGCTCGGTCACGTCCCAGATGTCGAGCAGATGATGGGGTACGCCCTCGCGCTCGGCCGCGGTCAGCTTGGCCGTCCCGATGTCCATGCCGCGGTAGAGCTGCATGGAGTCGGCGTTGACGACCTCACCGCCGAGCTCGTGGGCGAGAGCGATGCTCAGGGCCGACTTCCCGGCCGCGGTCGGGCCCACGACGGTGACCACTCGCTGACCTGTCCGGAACGGCACGAACCAACCGTAGGACACCGTTGTGTCACGGTCGTCGGCGGGAGCTTTCCCCTGACCGGGTTGGACCTGTGACAATGCGCGAGAAAGAATGCCAGTGAGAAGTTGGCATTCAGGCTGCGCTATGGCGGCGGCCACCGGCCCGGACGGCCGGTGACGCCGGGAGGACGAGGATGAGCTCATGAACGACTGGACGGCCTTCGGGCGCGTGGATGCCGACGGCACCGTGTACGTGAAGACTGCCGAGGGCGACCGTGTGGTCGGCTCCTGGCAGGCGGGCACCCCAGAGGAAGGGCTCGCCCACTTCGCCCGGCGATTCGCCGACCTGGTGACCGAGGTCGACCTCGTCGAGGCTCGCCTCAAGTCGGGCGCGGCCGACGCGGCCCACTCGCAGAGCAGCGTGAAGCGGCTGCGGAGCCAGCTCGACGAGGCCCACGTGGTCGGCGACATCGACGGCCTCGTGGCCCGGCTCGACCGGCTCGCCGCCCTGGCCGAGGAGAAGGCCGGTGAGGCCCGCGCCGCCCGCGAGGTCGCCCGCACCGAGGCGCTCGCCCGCAAGAACGCCCTGGTCGAGGAAGCGGAGAAGATCGCTGCCGACGCCACCGGGTGGAAGACGGCCGGCGACCGGCTCAAGGAGATCCTCGACGAGTGGAAGACCATCCGCGGCGTCGACAAGAAGACCGACGGCGAGCTGTGGAAGCGCTTCGCCGCCGCCCGTGACGGCTTCACCCGCCGCCGCGGCGCCCACTTCGCCACCCTCGACGGTCAACGCAAGCAGGCGCAGACCGCGAAGGAGGATCTGGTCAAGGAGGCCGAGGCCCTGGCCGAGTCGACCGAGTGGTCGAGCACCGCCAACCGGCTCAAGGACCTGATGACCGAGTGGAAGGCGGCGCCGCGCGCTGCCAAGGAGGCCGAGCAGCGCCTCTGGGAACGCTTCCGGGCCGCTCAGGACGCGTTCTTCACCCGCCGCAGCGAGGTCTTCTCCGCCCGCGACGCGGAATACCAGGGCAACCTGGAGAAGAAGCAGGCCATCCTCGCCGAGCTCGAGGCGATCGACGTGGACGCCGACGCCCGCGCCGCGCAGAACAAGCTCCGCGACGCCCAGGCCGCCTGGCACGAGGCCGGCCGGGTGCCCCGGGAGGCCTCCGCCTCGCTGGACCGCCGCTGGCGGAACGCCGAGGAGCGCATCCGGGTGGCGATGGACTCGGCGTGGCGCAAGACCACCCCGCAGGACAACCCGCTGCTGCGCCAGATGCGCGAGCAGGTCGCCGAGGCCGAGCAGCGCCTGGAGCGGGCGAAGGCGGCCGGCGACAACCGCCGGATCAAGGAGGCCGAGCAGGCGCTCGCCTCGAAGAGGCAGTTCCTGGCTCTGGCCGAGCAGGCGAACTGATCACGAGTTGAACGAAGGAGGGCGTTGGTCCGGCCGGTCCAACGCCCTCCGTCGGTCGTCCAGCAGGGCCGGTCGTCCTACAGGGCGCACCCTTCGGATGCGGGCGGCAGCGGCGCCGGCGCGCCGATGGTGGGCAGGCCCAGCGAGACACCCTTGAGCTTGGGGGTCCGGCCGGCCTCGAAGGCGTCACCCGCACGGGTCCGGCGGTGACTCAGCGGGTCGCCGTCGGCGTTGAGGTGGTGCGGAGCCGCATAGGTGACCACGGTCTCGATCAGGTCGCCCGGGCGGGGGGTGAGGCCGCCGGTGGCGAAGTGGACCAGCCGGCCGTCACGGGCCCGGCCGCTCATCCGGCCGGTGTGCTCGTCCTTGCGGCCCTCGCCGACCGCGACCAGAACCTCGACCTTCTCGCCGACCAGCTTCTTGTTCTCCGACCAGGTGATGTCCTCGAGCGTGGCGAGCAGCCGCTCGTAACGCTCCTGGACGACCTTCTTGGGGATCTGATCCGCCATGGTCGCGGCGGGGGTGCCGGGACGGATCGAGTACTGGAAGGTGAAGGCGGTGGAGAACCGGGCCTGGCGGACGACCTCGAGGGTCTGCTCGAAGTCCTCCTCGGTCTCGCCGGGGAAGCCGACGATGATGTCCGTGGTGATCGCGGCGTCCGGCATGGCGGCCCGGACCTTCTCGATGATGCCCAGGTATTTCTCCTGGCGGTAACTGCGGCGCATCGCCTTGAGCACCCGGTCGGAGCCGGACTGCAGCGGCATGTGCAGCGAGTGGCACACGTTCGGCGTCTCGGCCATCGCGGCGATCACGTCGTCGGTGAAGTCTTTCGGGTGCGGGCTGGTGAACCGGACCCGCTCCAGGCCCTCCACCTCGCCGGTGGCGCGCAGCAGCTTGCCGAACGCGAGCCGGTCGCCGAACTCGACGCCGTAGGAGTTCACGTTCTGCCCGAGCAGGGTGACCTCGAGGACGCCCTCGGCCACCAGGGCGCGGACCTCGGCCAGGATATCGCCGGGGCGGCGGTCCTTCTCCTTGCCGCGCAGCGCCGGGACGATGCAGAAGGTGCAGGTGTTGTTGCAGCCCACCGAGATGGAGACCCAGCCGGCGTACGTCGACTCGCGCTTGGTCGGCAGCGTGGAGGGGAAGACCTCGAGCGACTCGAGGATCTCGACCTGCGCCTCCTCGTTGTGCCGGGCGCGTTCCAGCATGGCCGGCAGCGACCCGATGTTGTGGGTGCCGAAGACGACGTCCACCCAGGGCGCCTTCTTGACGATGTCGCCCTTGTCCTTCTGAGCGAGGCAGCCGCCGACCGCGATCTGCATGCCGGGGTTCTTGAGCTTGGTGGGGCGCAGGTGGCCGAGGTTGCCGTAGAGGCGGTTGTCGGCGTTCTCGCGGACCGCGCAGGTGTTGAAGACCACGACGTCCGCCGCGTCCGTGCCGGCGGCGCGCACGTAGCCGGCGTCCTCCATCAGCCCGGAGATCCGCTCGCTGTCGTGCACGTTCATCTGGCAGCCGTAGGTGCGCACATCATAGGTGCGCGGGGCGCCCTGCGTTTCGGTAGTCATGGCAATTGACCAGGCTACCCGTTACGCCGCGGCGGGCCGCTCCGGTGTCGGGTCGGGTTTCCACCGCGAACGGTCACAGCCGGCCGACGAGGCACAGGCGGGGTCGCCTCCGGTGCACGGCCGGGCGTGCCGCCGCTCCGGGCCGTCGTCGGTCTCGCGCTCCTCGACGTGCACGGCCCGCAAGCTGCCGTCGGGTTCGGCTAGCACGTACCGCGTCGGATTGAGGGTGTCGTCGGGAAGCAGGACCGCGGCGCGGAGCCGGACCGCGACGGCGCTCGCGATGGTCTCCTCGGCGACGCCGTCCGGCGTCATGTAAATGTCGATCACGGTGGGGAAGTCCCCGCCGACGTGGTAGACGTCGCAGAGCAGATCAGCGCCGGGGACCAGACCGTGCACCGGCCGCCCCAGAGCGCCGGCCAGAGCGCCCATCACTCGACCGGGATCGATCCGTTCGGCGATGCACCAGTTCCACGGGCCGCCCGCCATAAACTCCATGGTCCTGACCCCTTTCCCAGCCCATCAGCTGTGTTACCGCTCCGTGACCATTCTCGACACAATCCGATACTGAGCGCCCCATAGGGTGTGTCCATTCGAGTGAACCGACAACGAGCGGATGGACCAGGAGTGACAGGCGAAGCTCTCATCGTCCTTGAGAACGTCAACAAGTGGTTCGGCCCCTTGCACGTGCTACAGGACGTCGATCTGTCTGTCGCGCGTGGCGAGGTGGTGGTCGTTATCGGACCCTCTGGGTCCGGGAAGTCCACGCTGTGCCGTGCCATCAACCGGCTGGAGCCGATCAACTCCGGCACGATCATCTTCGACGGGCAACCGCTGCCGGCGGAGGGCCGTGCCCTTGCCCGGCTGCGCAGCGAAGTCGGTATGGTCTTCCAGTCCTTCAACCTCTTTGCGCACAAGACGATCTTGCAGAACGTCATGCTGGGCCCGATCAAGGTGCGTAAGGAGAAGGCCGCGGTGGTCCGCGACCGGGCCATGAGCCTGCTGGAGCGGGTCGGCATCGCCAACCAGGCCGACAAGTACCCGGCTCAGCTCTCCGGCGGCCAGCAGCAGCGTGTCGCGATCGCGCGGGCGCTCGCCATGCAGCCCAAGGCGCTGCTCTTCGACGAGCCGACCAGCGCGCTGGACCCGGAGATGGTCGGCGAGGTTCTGGACGTGATGACCTCGCTGGCGAAAGAGGGCATGACCATGGTGGTCGTCACGCACGAGATGGGCTTCGCCCGGCACGCGGCGGACCGTGTCGTGTTCATGGCCGACGGCCAGCTCGTCGAGCAGGCCGCGCCGGAGGAGTTCTTCGCGAACCCGCGCAGCGACCGGGCCAAGGACTTCCTTTCCAAAATCCTCACGCACTGATGCGCCCTCAGGGCTGCCGCGCGACGGCAGCCCTGATCGAAAAGGAGATGAAGACATGCGTTTCACTCGTGTAGCAGCCCTGGCCACCGCCACGGCTCTGACTTTCGGAATGACCGCCTGCGGCGGCAAGGACGCCGAATCGGGCGCCACCGGCACCACCAAGACGTTCGCCGCGGGCAGCACCATGGAGCGGCTCAACAAGGCTCAGGCGATCAAGGTCGGCACCAAGTTCGACCAGCCGGGCTTCGGCCTCAAGGGCCTCTCCGGCAAGCCTGAGGGCTTCGACGTCGAGGTCGCGAAGATCATCGTCAAGGAGCTCGGGATCCCGGCGGACAAGATCACGTTCGTCGAGACGCCCTCGAAGATCCGCGAAGACGCCATCGTCAACAACAACGTCGACTTCGTGGTGGCCACCTACACGATCAACGACAAGCGCAAGGAGCGCATCGCGTTCGCCGGGCCGTACTACGAGGCCGGCCAGAACATCCTGGTCAAGGCGGCGGACACCGCGATCACCGGCCCGGACGCGTTCAAGGCCGGCGACAAGAAGGTCTGCTCGGTCACCGGCTCCACGCCGGCCGAGAAGATCAAGGAATCGGTCAAGGACGTCGCGACCCAGGTCGTGCTCTTCGACACCTACGACAAGTGCGTCGCCGCTCTCGACGGTGGCCAGGTGGACGCGGTCACGACCGACAACGTCATCCTCCTCGGCTACATCGCCAAGAACGCGGGCAAGTACAAGCTGGCCGGCCCCAACTTCACCAAGGAGCCGTACGGCATCGGCGTGAAGCTGGAGGACAAGGCCTTCCGGACCTTCATCAACGACACGCTCGAGAAGGCGTACGCCGACGGTAGCTGGAAGAAGGCCTGGGACGGCACCGCCGGCAAGTTCGGCGCCGAGCTCGGCGCTGCCCCGACCGTCAACCGTTACTGATCATCAGCTGATCCGGGGAGCTTCCACCCGTGAGTGTGTTAGTAGACAAGTTCGACGTCTTCGCGGGCGGTTTCTGGCTCACCCTCCAGATCTGCGTGCTCGCCGCGATCGGCGCCCTGATCCTGGGCGCCGTCGTGGCGGTGCTCCGCATCTCCCCGGTGCCGCCCCTGCGAGCGCTCGGCACCGCCTACGTCACGATCTTCCGCAACATGCCGCTGACCGTGGTCATGTTCTTCGCCGCGTTCGCGTTGCCGGCGCTCGGCTCCAACGCCGATTTCCTGCGCATCCCGGTGCTCGACGTGGTCTTCACGCGACTCAGCACCGACCTGCCGTACTTCCGTTTCGCCCTGATCGCGCTGGTCCTCTACACCGCCGCGTTCGTCTGCGAGGCGCTGCGGTCCGGCGTGAACGCGGTCTCGCCCGGTCAGGCCGAGGCGGCCCGCTCGCTCGGCCTCACCTTCGGGCAGAACCTGCGGTACGTGGTGCTGCCGCAGTCGTGGAAAGCCTCGATCGTCCCGCTCGGTTCGGTGATCATCGCGATGATCAAGAACTCGGCGCTGATCGGCTTCTTCGGTGTCGTGGGCGACCTCTCCGCGACCGCCGACCAGCTCACCGGCGCCGAGGGCTATGCCTTCATCCCCGTCGCCATCGGCATCTCGATCGGATACCTGATCATGACCGTTCCCCTCGGGGCCCTTCTCGACCGGATCGAGCAGCGACAGGCGGTGGCGGCCCGATGAGCCAGCAGTCCGTCCTCTACGACGTCCCGGGCCCACGTCAGCGGCGTCTCACCCTGATCCTCAGCGTCGTCGCCGGCCTGCTGGTCGCCGCCGGCGCGTACTACCTGATCTACCTGCCGCTGGACGAGAAGGGCCAGTTCTCGCTGGAGCTGTGGGGCCCGCTGATCGACCCCTCCAACGAGAACTTCGTCCTGGTCTGGCAGCGGATCTGGGTCGGCGTCCAGAACACCCTGATCGCAGCCGTCCTGGCGATCGTCTGCTCGCTGGTCATCGGCACTCTGCTGTCCATCCTCCGGATCCAGCTCAAGAGCCTCACCACGCGGCGGTTCGCCGACTCCACCGCCCCCGTGGCGTACTTTCTGCGCGGGCTCAGCCTCGGGCTCTCCGCGCTCACCCGCGTCTGCGTCGAGGTGTTCCGCGGCCTGCCGGTGGTCATCACGATCTTCTTCGTGGCCCGGGGCTTCCCCGAGTTCGGCATCACCTTCGATACGCTGTGGTATCTGGTGATCGGCCTGACCGTCTACAACGGGGTGGTCATCGCCGAAATCCTCCGCTCCGGCATGGAAGGCCTGCCGCCCGGCCAGCGTGAAGCGGCTCTCGCCATCGGCCTCTCCCCGCTGCAGACGACCGGGCTGATCCTGCTGCCGCAGGCTTTCCGGATCATGCTTCCGGCGCTGATCAGCCAGCTCGTCGTGGTCCTCAAGGACACCTCGCTCGGCTTCATCATCAGTTTCGAGGAAACCCTCAACATCGGTAAGCAGATCATCCTCGCCCTGAGCAACCCGATCCAGGTCTACGTGGTGATCGGCTTGCTGTTCATCCTGGCGAACTACTCGCTGTCGAAACTCGCCCAGTACGTCCAGCGCCGCCTCGCCCGGGGCCGCAAGACCGCCGGACTGCCGCCGCAGAACCCCCCTCCCGCAGCCGTGACCGCACAAGCGGAAGCTTCTGTGGTTTAGGGCCCTTTCGTAGCTGCCGAGCAGCTCAGAGCACCAACGAGCGCCTGCCTCGTAGGCAACAGCAGCCACCGCCGCATTCCCGGGCCCACGCACTTTCGGGACGTGGCGGTGGCTGCTTGCTGTCGCGATTGCCGGCCCGGGTGTCCCACGCGCGCTGCCGACAGCCGGTGCGCCAGTCCGGCCGTACAATGCACCACTTCGGTAGGCGTGGCCCGCTCGCTGAGCGCGAGCCCGCGGGGCGTCCGGAGCCTCCGTCAGGGCCACACCGGCACACCGTGACAGCATCTTGCCCGCTACCACTCCCCCGGCGCGAACCTGACCCCTCAGACCTCCAGCGCCGCACCAGCGAATCACCGGGCCAGTTCGGTCACCCGGGACTCACGGACCACGGTGACCCGGATCTGACCCGGATAGGTCAGCTCCTCCTCGATCTGCTTCGCCACATCACGGGCGAGCACGGCGGCGCCGATGTCGTCGATGTCGTCCGGCCGCACCATCACCCGGATCTCGCGGCCGGCCTGCATCGCGAAGACCTTCTCCACCCCGGCCTTCCCGCCGGCGATCTCCTCGATCCGCTCCAGACGCTTGACGTACGCCTCCAAGCTTTCCCGCCGAGCCCCCGGCCGCCCACCGGAACAGGCGTCCGCGGCCTGCGTCAGCACCGCCTCGATGGTCTGCGGCGGCACCTCGTTGTGATGTGCCTCGATCGCGTGGACGACATCCTCGTGCTCGCCGTACTTCCGGGCCATGTCGGCGCCGATCAGGGCGTGGCTGCCCTCCACCTCGTGAGTCAGCGCCTTGCCGATGTCGTGCAGGAACGCCGCCCGCTTCATCGTCGGCACGTCCAGGCCCAGCTCAGCCGCCATGATCCCGGCGATGTGGGCGGTCTCCACCAGGTGCTTCAGGACGTTCTGGCCATAACTGGTGCGGTACCGCAGCCGGCCCAGCAGCTTCGCCAGCTCCGGGTGGATGGTGGTGATCCCGACGTCGACCAGAGCCTCCTCGGCCGCCCGGTCGCAGAGGCGCTCCACCTCGTTCTTGGCGCTGTCGAAGACCTCCTCGATCCGGTGCGGGTGGATCCGGCCGTCCAGCACCAGCTTCTCCAGCGTGAGCCGGCCCACCTCCCGGCGCACCGGATCGAAGCAGGACAGCAGCACCGCCTCCGGAGTGTCATCGATGATCAGGTTGACGCCGGTGGTCGACTCGAACGCCCGGATGTTGCGGCCCTCACGGCCGATGATCCGGCCCTTCATCTCGTCGCTCGGCAGATGCAGGACGCTGACCACGCTCTCCGCGGTCTGCTCACTGGCGATGCGCTGGATGGCGTCGACCACGATGTGCCGGGCCCGGGTGTCGGCGGTGCTCCTCGCGTCGGTCTCGATGTCCCGGACCAGGATCGCGGCCTCCCGCTTCGCCTGCCCCTCGATCGCCTCGATTAACTCGGTGCGGGCCGACTCCGCGGTCAGCCCGGCGATCCGCTCCAGCTCCCGGCGCCGGACCTCCTCCGCCTTGGCCAGTTCGGTCTCCCGCCTCGCCAGAGCAGCCTCACGCCCGGACAGATCCGACTCCAGCGCGGCCAGGCGGCGCTCCCGCTCGACCAGGCGCTCCACCTCTTCGCTGTGCAGCCGCTCCCGCTCGTCGATCCGGGCGGCGCGACGCTCCACCTCCGCCGCCTGCTCCTTCGCCGTGGCGTTCAGCAGCGCGATCTCCCGCTCCCCGGACCGGCGGGCGGCGGCACGAACCTGCTCGGCGTCCGCCTCGGCCTGACGGTGAGCGTGCTCCAGGATGGTGTCGGCCTCACTGTGGGCCGTCTCCAGAACCCGGCGAGCCTCGGCGCGGGCCGCACTCGCCTCAGCCTTGGCGGCGGCGGCCTCCGCGCGTACCGAAGCGGCCTTCGCGTTCGCGTCCTCGACCTTCGCCTGCGCGTCGCCGACCGCCTGTTCCTGCCGTTCCTGGGCGTCCTGCCGGTCGGCGCGCAACTGGCGCAGCGCCCGCGTCCCGAGGACCAGCCCGGCTATCACCGATGCGGCAAGCACGATGATCGCAACCACGAGCACCCAGTCCACGGGGTCCATCACGCCGCGTCTCCCTTCGGCCGCCGGCGCGGTGCACACGCGCGCGGGCATCTCTGCGGGATGCCCGACCAAGGCAGATGACCGCGGGCGGCACCGGGCCCGGGTTTACGCGCACCGCCGTCGGCCACCCCGAGCCTCCAGTCTCCGTCCCCGCGGCGCCCGCCGCCCGGCTTGCGCCCGGCCGGCACCATGTGCCCGCCGAACCAGCCTGCGCTGGATCGCCGGCCGCGTCGCCGTCTGGTCCGCGCCGGCTGATCGGCCTGCGCTTTCCATCCGGCTGCCCGGCCATTCCGCTGGCCAGCCGGTCGGGCTGCGCTTCCGCTTGCCGGCGCTTGCCGTCCGGAGTCGCGACGGTCGTCCGGCTGGCTTCAGCCGTCTAGCCTCGCGGCTGGGCCATCCGACCCCGCTGGGCCATCCGACCCCGCTGGGCCATCTGGCTCGGCTGCGGCCGCCAGGCTCGCCGCTACCGTCCAGCCCCGGCTGGGCCGTCTGGCTCAGCTACAGCCGCCAGGCCTCGCCGCCGTCCGAGCCGGCTGGCTCGGGTCCAGCCGTCTGGCTCGGCTTCGGCTGTCCGGCTCGGCGTTGGCTCCCGGACGGATGGCTTCAGCTGCCGGCTGCCCGGTTGGCTTCGGCCCCGGCCGGATGGCTTCGGCGTTCGAGCCGCTGGACGGAGCGGCGCCAGCCCGGCCGTGGAACGGCTGAGCCCGCGACCGCCGGACCGATCGCGGCCGGCTCTCGCCGTGCTTCCGCGCCAGTCCTGCCCGGTCGCACCGGCATGCCGCCGACGGCCCCGCACGGCTTCCGGTCATCACCGGTCGCCTGAGGCCGCCGTCGCGCCCGGGTTGGAGAACCCGGCCGCATCGGCATCCGCTGGGCCGCCGGCTCGGCTGCCGCCCGGCGCCTCCGCAGGCGCGACGACCCGGCCCATGCCCGCCGCATGCGCACCGATCAGATCGGTGACTGCAGCACTCGGGGGGCCATGCCGCCCGCCCGGGCCGAAGAACCTCGAAGGATCTCGAGACGCTCCGTCGGGAGGTGCCGACGGGTCACGCCGCCCAATGATGATCTTTCGTCCATCGGTACGACGTTTCCCTGCGTAGCCGTGCCACCGCGATCGCCCCACCGAACGGGAGGCCGTTACGGTCCGTGGGATATGACGATGTCTCGAGCGAACGCTGTCGCCCGAGACCCCGTCTGCTCTCCCCCGGCCGGTATCGGTTCCCCCGCCAGTGAGCCGGCCACCGGCCGCTCGAATCAGGAGTGTGTGGAGTTGTGGGGTTGACCGCCGGTATGTCGCGCCATCGACCGCGCGGTCAGCGGCCGATGAAGGTGCCACTTGAGCGAAATCCGTCCAAGTGATGCCGTAATGTAATGCGATCTATGTTGTGCCTGTTGTAAACGATGGTCGAACAAACCTTGTGTAACGCGAGGCTAGGTCGCGAGCACCGCTTCGGTCAAGGACTCATGATTCGGCAGTGGATAGGACGTAGGGCACAGACTTGCCTACGCCCAGCCCACGATCCCACGGGACATTTCTAGACGTACCGTGCGATCACGCCGTGAAAAACGAGACCCTCCCCAGCCCAGAGCATTATCGCGACCCGCGTCACCACCGAAGCATGTGACACGGAGCGTGACAACCGACCGAAGTAACGGAGCGTATCAGCCACCTCGGCTCGGAGCCGCCGCGTGATATCGACCCGAACAGGTGCCTGAGGAACGATCCTCACATCCCTGATCATATCGGCGTCCGCCCTGGTTACGGCCTCAATGCCACGGCTGCTCACCACTCGCCGACTGCCGCGCTCCCGGCACGCTTCCTTCGCCGATCATCCCCGGGGTGCGAGGTGTTCATACCCACACCCACCACCTCGGTCGACGATCGCCCCACTCGCCGCGCCGCCACTCCGAGTCTGGTCGCCGGCCGGACCGGAGCGCGCACTGGCCGCGAGGCGCGGGCCGCCGAGCCTGGGTTTCCCGTAGGGCTCATCGCGCCAGCCCGCAGGGATCACCGCCGTAGCCCCGGTCACCGCCGTAGCCCCGCAGAGGGTCACCGGCGCAGTCCCGCGGCCGCCGCCGTAGCCCCCGGTCACCGCCGTAGGTCAACGTGACAGGTTGCCAGGACCACCGCGGGGAGACGGGCGCGGCCGTCAACGCGTCAGAACGCACAGACCCCGGCTACGCGAGGGGTACAGCCCTGAACGCCAGGAGACCCTGCTTCTCCAGCCGCCCGCAGCAGAGAGCGAGCGCTCAGGACTGCAGGCCGTCAGCCTCGTCGGCGAGGGCGTCAGCGTCGATCGCCTCAGCGAACTCCGCGGCCTCGGCATCGCGGGCTGCCAGCGCGTCCTTCACGGCGCCGATGGCCACACCGGCTGGATAACCCTTGCGAGCCAGCATCGCGACGAGTCGCCGGAATATCGCGTCAGGCGCCCCTCGCGCGGTGCGGAGCTTACGGTCCACCAGCGCCCGAGCCGTCTCGGCTTCCGACTCGTCGTCGACGGCCTCCAGTGCCTCGCCTGCCACTTCCGCGTCGACGCCGCGCTGCCGCAACTCGTTGGCGAGCGCACGCCGGGCCAACCCTCGGCCCTGATGCCGGCTGGAGACCCAGGCACGGGCGAAGGCCGCGTCGTCGATGATGCCGACTTCGTCATACCGGTCGAGGACCTCGGCGATCACCTCCTCCGAGATCTCCTTGCGGATCAGCACCTTCGTCAGCTCGGCACGGGTCCGCGGGCGGACCGCCAGCTGGCGGAGGCAGATCTCCCGGGCGACCTCTGACTCGCTCCGCGGCGGGGACTCGCCGCCGCGGCTGCCGGACGGGGTTTCGGACCCGCCGTCGGCTCGGGTATCACCCGAAAAGGTGGAACCCGGCGCGCCACGCCGACCGCGACGCGCGGTGGCACGTCGCGGCTCCCCGGCATCACCGTCTGATGACGTCTCGGCACCGGCCCGGGGCGGGATGGCATCCCATCCTCGCCCGGACCGTGCGCCACGTCGTCCGGCCATCACGGATTACCGGATCAGAAGTCGACCGGCGGCAGCTCAGGGCCACCGGCGGCGTCGCCGGCACCCGCCTGGCCGACACCGAGCTTCTCGAGGATCTTCTTCTCGATCTCGGCGGCCACGTCGGGGTTCTCCTTGAGGAACTCCCGGGCCTTCTCCTTGCCCTGGCCGAGCTGGTCGCCGTCATAGGTGTACCAGGCGCCCGACTTGCGGATGATGTTCTGCTCGACACCGACGTCGATGAGCGAGCCCTCACGGGAGATGCCCTTGCCATACATGATGTCGAACTCGGCCTGCTTGAACGGCGCGGCCACCTTGTTCTTGACGACCTTGACCCGGGTGCGGTTGCCGATGACGTCGGTGCCGTCCTTCAGGCTCTCGATGCGCCGGACGTCGAGGCGGACCGACGAGTAGAACTTCAGCGCGCGGCCACCGGTCGTGGTCTCGGGCGAGCCGAACATGACGCCGATCTTCTCGCGGAGCTGGTTGATGAAGATCGCGGTCGTGCCCGAGTTGCTGAGGATGCCGGTGATCTTCCGAAGCGCCTGGCTCATCAGGCGGGCCTGGAGACCGACGTGGCTGTCGCCCATCTCACCCTCGATCTCGGCACGCGGCACGAGGGCGGCGACCGAGTCGATCACGATGATGTCGAGCGCGCCGGAGCGGATCAGCATGTCCGCGATTTCGAGCGCCTGCTCACCGGTGTCGGGCTGCGAGATGAGAAGGGCGTCGGTGTCGACGCCGAGGGCCCGCGCGTAGTCAGGATCGAGAGCGTGCTCCGCGTCGATGAACGCCGCGATGCCGCCGGCCTTCTGCGCGTTGGCCACCGCGTGCAGGGCGACCGTCGTCTTACCGCTCGACTCCGGACCGTAGATCTCGATGACCCGGCCGCGCGGCAGGCCACCGACGCCGAGGGCCACATCGAGGGCGATGGAGCTGGTGGGGATGACGGCGGTCTGCACGACCGGCCGCTCCCCGAGCCTCATCACCGAGCCCTTGCCGAACTGCTTGTCGATCTGTGCCAGCGCCAGTTCGAGCGCTTTCTCCCGATCAGGTCCTGCAGCCATTCCCGACACCCCTGTATTCGACTTCATACTCTTCGTCGACGCGCTCTTGTTCACCACGGTCGACACGTTAGGCGGTGGGTACGACAAAAATCCTCCGCCCTGTCGTGTGCTGTGGATGACCGAGCCGCTGTGGACAATAGCCGAACACCTGTACGACGATCGAGTGACACGCCAGAACAGACGTACGAACAGCAGCTCAACGCAGTCGTGAGGGCACCCGATCGGGGTACGCCGCCACCACCGCGCGCCAGATGGTAGCCGTCTCGACACCCTTGGTGATGGCCTCGTCGATGGTCCGCCCGCCGAGCTCGGTGAAGGAGTGATCGGCGGCGAAACTTCGGACATAGGCGGAGCCGAAGCTCTGTTCCAGGCGTTCCCACAATTCTGTCAACCGCACCGGCAAAGGGTACCCAGAAGCGACGCCCGGCGACCTCAGGCGACGGCGGCGGCCGCCACCTTGAGGTCGTCGACGAGACCCTGGTACGCGGCGTCCCGGTCGTCGGCCCGCAGGACCGCCGACGGGTGGATCGTGGCCAGCGCCTGGATGTCCTCGACCGGGAAGTCCTCCGGGTGCTGGGCCGAGGCGGGCCAGGGCATCAACTGCCCGCGCGACCGGGTCACCCGGAACGACGGCCCGAGCAGCGCCTTGCCCGCGGTCGCACCGAGGATGACCACCAATTGAGGCTTGAGCAGCGAGAACTCGGAAACGAGCCAGGGCCGGCAAGCGGCGATATGCGCCGGCCCCGGGCTCTGGTGGATCCGCCGGGCGCCCCGCGTCTCGAAACGGAAGTGCTTCACCGCGTTCGTGATGTAGAGGTCGGAGGGATCGAGCCCGGCATCGTCCACGGCCTCGCGGAGCAGATGGCCGGCCGGCCCCACGAACGGGAGGCCCCGCCGGTCCTCGACGTCGCCGGGCTGCTCACCGACGAAGACGACCTTCGCGTGTGGCGCCCCACGGCCGAAGACGGTCTGTGTCGCATCTGCGAAGAGCTCGCAGCCCTGGCAGTCCGCGGCCGCGGACTTCAACTCGTCGATGCTCCGGGGGTGCTGTGGCACCCACTGCTGTGCGCCCGCCGGCGGCTCCGTCCATGGCATGGCACCGTTCTACCCGTACCCCCCGACAACATTCCGCCCGGTTTCCCCCTGGAGGGGGACACCGAACCGCCCCACCGGCCGGTTCGAGCGGGGCGGCGCGGCGGAACTCTCACCTCATCGGCGAGGTGATGCCGGCCGGACGGACGGCGGACGCCACCGCTCGCGCCAGCTCCGCCGTCTCCCCGTGCGCCAGGGTGCTGATCGTGATGCGGATCCCCGGTGGTGACTCCAGGCGGAAGAGCGCGCCCGGAGCGACCGCGTAGCCCCGGTCGCGGAGTGCCGCGATCGCCCTGGTCTCGTCCGGCACGGGGACCCAGACGTTGATGCCGGTGTCGCCGAACGCCTCGACCCCCTCCGCCCGGAGGGCCGCACGAAGGGCACGACGGCGTTCGCCGTAGGCGCCGGCGGCCCGGGCCACCCGGGCGGTCGTCTCCGGGTCACGCCACAGCCGCAGCAGCATCCGCTGCAGGACGGTGGAGACCCAGCCCATGCCGATACTCATCCGCCCGGCCACCCGTCCGATGGTCGTCTCGTCGCCGGCCAGGACGGCGATGCGCAGGTCGGGGCCGAACGGTTTCGAGGCGGAGCGGACGAACGCCCAGGACCCCGTCACCGGGCCGATGCAGTGCGGCTCGTGATCGGCCAGCTCAGCGGCATGGTCGTCCTCGACGACCAGCACCCCCGGATGAGCCCTCAGCAGCTCTCGAAGCTGATCGGCACGGCCGGCGCTCACCGCGGCGCCGGTCGGGTTCTGCGCGCGGACGGTGACGACCACGGCGCGGGCGCCGGAGCGCAGCGCGGCTGCGAGCGCCTGGGGATCGGGGCCCTGCTCGTCGACGGCCACCGGGGCCGCCCGCATGCCCAGGGCGGCCAGCAGGTCGATCAGGGCCGCCCAGCCCGGGTCCTCGATCGCGACGGTGTCGCCCGGGCGCAGGTGGGCGTTGAACACCCGCTCGATCGAGTCGAGCGCTCCGGAGGTGACCATGATCTCCGCTCCGGAGACCGGCACGCCTTCGGCACGGAGTCGGGGGCGCGCGGCGTCGGCCAGCTCGGGCATGGTGACCGCGGACGCGTACCCCTCGGGTGGGTCCATGTCGGCCGCGACGGCGGCCATGACCGGAGCCAGGGGCGGCAGCAACCGGACATCGGGCTCGCCGGTGGAGAGATCCCGCAGCCCGGACGGGACCGGAGAACGCAGCCCGGCGCGCGGCCCGGCCACGGACGGGCGGGAGCGGACCCGGGTGCCCCGGCGGCCCTCGGTCTCGACCACGCCGCGTTGCCGCAGCTCCTGATAGGCCTTGGCGACCGTCGCGGGGCTGACGTGGAGGGCGCCGGCGAGGATCCGCACCGACGGGAGAGCGGCCCCGCTGACCCAATCCCCTCGGAGGACCCCCGCCTCGATGCTGGCGGAAATCTCAGCGGCGCTCTCGCCACTCACCTGATACTGTTCTGCCACAGACGCGATTGTGTACTAGTACAGCTCTCGCAGCAAGCAGAACCCGCCGCGGAGGCCACGATGACCGACCTCTACACCCCCACCCCGCGCACGACCGCCACCCGCACCCGCAAGCGGATGCACTATGAGCGCGAGGCGGCACACGCGATCCTCGACGAGGCGTTCGACTGCTCGGTGGGGTTCGTCGTCGACGGCGAACCCCGCGTCTTGCCCAACCTCCACGTCCGCATCGACGACACCCTCTACCTCCACGGTTCCACCGGCGCGCGCCTCGGCCTGGCGGCACGCGGCGACGGCGTCCCGGTGTGCGTGACCGTCACCATCCTGGACGCGCTGGTCTACGCGCGCTCCCAGTTCAACCACAGCGCCAACTATCGCTCGGTGGTCGCTCTCGGGACAGCCCGCCCGGTCACCGACGACGCCGAGAAACTCCGCGTGCTGTTCGCGCTGGCCGACAAGGTCGGTCCCGGCCGCTCCGCCGACAGCCGGCCACCCTCCCGGCAGGAGCTCGCCCAGACCACCGTGCTCGCGCTTCCCCTGGCCGAGGTGTCGGTCCGGTCCCGGTCCGGTGGCGTCGGCGACGACCCGGAGGACCTGGCTCTGCCGCACTGGGCCGGTGTGCTCCCGCTGCGGCGGGTGGCCGGGCCGCCGGTGACCGAGCCGGGTGTCGCGGCCGCCCCGCCCGGCTATCTGCCCGGTTCACCGTCGCAGTGGCAGACGCCGGTCGTGCTGGAGGGCCGGCACGTCCGCTTGGAGCCGCTCACCCCCGGTCACGTCCCAGCGCTGTTCGAGGCGCTCGACGACGAGGAGGTCTGGCGGCACATCCCGTTCCCGCGGCCGCGCACGCCCGACGAGCTCGCCGAGGACGTCGCGGGCGTGCTGCGTGGCCAGTGGTTGGGCCAGCGCTCCGGGTGGGCCCAGGTCGACCCGGCCACCGGGGCGGTGATCGGCATGACGACCTACCACGACATCGACACCAACCTGCGGGCGCTCGGCATCGGGCACACGATGGTCGGCCGGCGATGGTGGCGGACAGGCGTCAACACCGAGGCGAAACTGCTGCTGCTGGAGCGGGCGTTCGAGGTGCTCGGCGCGGAGCGGGTCTTCTGGTACACCGACGTGCTCAACGAGCGCTCCCAGCAGGCCATAGCGCGCCTGGGCGCAAGCCGGGACGGGATGATCCGCCGTCAGCGCAGGCGGCCCGACGGCAGCTGGCGCGACACCGTAGTCTTCGCCATGACCGCGGACGAGTGGCCGGCCGCAGCGCGGCGCCTGCGCGACCGGCTGGCGGCAAGCTGAACCATTCGCCCTGGTCGAGAGGCTGACCGATGCTGGGAATCACCGACTTCTGGACCTACGTGCTCGGCGTGGTGGCCATCATCCTCCTGCCGGGCCCCAACTCGATCTTCGTGCTCGCGGTGGGTGCGCAGCGGGGCATCCGCGCCGGCTACCAGGCGGCCTGCGGCGTCTTCCTCGGCGACGCGGTGCTCATGATTTTCTCCGCGACCGGGGTCGCCTCGCTGCTGAACACCTACCCACCCGTCTTCCTCGTCCTCAAGTACGCGGGAGCGGCCTACCTGGCCTGGGTCGGCATCAACATCATCCGGAGCGCCTGGGCCCGGTGGCGGCAGCGTGGAGAGCAGTCTCCGGCGGCGGCTGAGGAGCCACCACCGGGGCTTCAGCGGCCGTTCCGCCGGGCCACGGTGATCAGCCTGCTCAACCCCAAGGCGATTCTCTTCTTCCTCTCGTTCTTCATCCAGTTCGTCGAGCCCGGCTATGCCCATCCGGAGTTGTCGTTCCTGGTTCTCGGCGCGGTCGTGCAGTTCTTCAGCGCGCTCTACCTGACCGCGCTGATCTTCGGCGGCCGCTTTCTCGCCGGGCAGTTCCAGGAGCGGCGCCGGCTGGCGGCCGGCGCCACCACCGCGGTGGGTGCCCTCTTCGTGGGGTTCGGCGTCAAACTGGCCACGGCCAGCGTCGGCTGAGCCGAGCCAGGCGGCGGGATCACCGTGACGGGGCGGGCCGGTTCGAGTAGAAAGTGCTCCGGATCATCTGGATCTTGCCGAGATCGGAGTTCCAGGTCTTCTCCGGAGTGCTCCACCCGAGCGCGTAGGCCCGGCCGTCGATGACGAACCAGCGGATGCCCGCGCGCCGGGCCGCTCCGCCGCGGGCGTGGTACCGGTACTCCCAGTCGGCGGCCTTGTGCAGCAACGGCACCGAGGCGATGCCGATCAGCGCGTACCCGGGCAGATCGCCGGACGTGGCGAGGCGCTGTTCCTCGGCACGGGACGCCGTCAGGGGATCGACGGCCGGGTCCCGGCCGGTGTGGAGGCTCATCACCCTCGCGTTGCCCGGGCTCCGGAAACAGTAGGTGCCGCCGACGCGCTGATGGGTCCACCCGTCGGGGACGGCGATGTGGAACCCGGCGCCGTCGTCGAAGTAGGACCATCCGGGCTGGAGCTTCCACCCGTTGACGCCGCGAGGCGCGCCCTTGAGCGGAGTCACGGGGAGACCAGCGCGCGGCGGTGATTCACAGAGGGCGGGGGCGAACCCGGAGGACTCCACACCCGGCGATGTGGCACTCGAGGGCGCGGTGCTCGGCGCCGTGCCGTACGGGCTCTCCGGAGACGGCCCGTGCCCGGCCGGTGATCCACCGGAGGCGGCGGGCTGCGCCGCGGAGCCCACCGGACCGGCCGAAGGCCCGGTATCGCCGGCGGGTCCGGTCTGGCCGGACGGCGGGGGTGTCGGGACGGGTCCGGCGGCCGAGGGCGCCGGCCGTTCCCCGGACGGCTGGATCGACGACGGGGACGGGATGAAGACCTGTGGCCGGGGCCTGTTCACCTCCGCCACGTAACCCGCGAGCAGGGTGCCGCCGATCACCAGGAGGACGAGGGCGGCGACGGCGAGGCGGGCCTGGGTGAGCCGCATCGAAGCCGATCGGCGAGACATCCCGCGCCAGTGGGGCCACCGGCCGGGACCGGTGGCGCCCACCACGGAGAGGACTGGCACCAGGGCCTGCTGTCCTGCCGGACGCGGCAGTCTCGTGGTCTCCGGCTCCTCCGGGTCCGCCGGCAACGGATCGGTGTCCTCGGCACCGTCGGTGCCCGGGGAGGCGGATGCGCCCTTACCGGTGTCACCCACGAACGCGAGCGAGCCCGCGCCGGTGTCCTCGGCGAGCCGGTGCTCGCGCCCGGACGGCTCGCCTCCCGCCAAACAAGAGGTCGCTCCCTGAAGCGGCTCGCGTCTCTCCAGGTCGGTGCCGGGCGGATCACCGGCCGGCTCGAGACGATTCCCCGGGGCATCCGGGCCGGGCTCCGCCGGGCGGGCGTCCATCGGGTGCTCAGGGGCCGCCGCGATGGAGCCGGCGGAGTCCGGCCCCACAGCGGAGGAGACGGCTACCGATCCGGAACGGTCAGGCCCGGCAGGGGGAAGGCCTGGCAAGACCGGCAACAACTCCCCCGATCCGGATCCCGGCGCCACGGGCTCCGGACGACGGGCCTCAGAAAGAGGAGAGCCCGGACGCGGCTCGGCCCGATCGGACTCGGAGCCCATGACAGCCGGCGTGGAACGCCCCGTCCGCCGGGAGGGACGCGGCGACGGACGTTCCTCCCCACGCCTCGGCGACAGACGTTCCCCCTCGCGTCCCGGCGACAGACGTTCCCCCTCGCGTCCCGGCGACAGACGTTCCCCCTCGCGTCCCGGCGATGGATGAGGCGAGGCACGCTCAGTCGCGGCGCCCGCCGGCGGACGTGGCCGGTCGGCGAGCCGGGGCACGGCGGGCTGAGACGGAGCGGACTGAGGCGAGGACGAGGCACGATCCGGCGCCGCGGGCGACTTCGGTGGCTCCGGTGGCTGCCGGAACGGCGGGGAGAAACGGCTGTCGACGGCAGCCGTACCCCGGGGTGGCCCGCCGGAACGCACCGTCCCACCCGCCCCGGAACCTCCTGATGCCGCAGGAACAACCCCCTCCCTGACCGGCTCCGGACCACCGGTCGCGGGAACCGGCCCGGAGCGGTGTGACAGCACGACGGGATCGGAAGGCCTCCGCGGTTCCTCCGGGCGATTCCGCCGGGTGTCCCGCTGGCTGGGCAGGAACGGAATCTCCCGTGGATCGCTGAAGACGATCATGCGGAGCCGGCGTTCGATCTCCGGAACGGTCAGGCGCGTGGCGGGGTCGTAGCGCAGCAGGCCGCCGAGGACCGGCGCCAGCGGCCCGGCACGGCTGGGCGGGTCGGGCGCTTCGGTGGCGAGCGCGGCGAGGGTCGCCATCGCGCTCTCGCGGGCGTACGGGGAGCGGCCCTCCACGGCCGCGTACAGGGTGGCGCCCAGCGACCACAGATCGGATTCGACCGTGGAGGCGCCGTCACGGGCCCGTTCCGGGGAGACGTACTGCGGTGAGCCCACGATCAGCCCGGGCGTGGTCACGGAGCCGTCATCGACGAAGGTGGCCAGGCCAAAATCGGTCAATACCACCCGGCCGTCGACACCGATCAGCACGTTGTGCGGCTTCACGTCGCGATGGAGCACCCCGGCCTGGTGGGCGGCGTCCAAGGCGTCCAGCACGGCCAGGCCGATCCGGGCGGCGGTCGCCGGATCGTATGGCCCGTCCTCGTTCAGGACCTGATGGAGCGAGCGGGACTGGACGTACTCCATGACGATCCAGGACAGACCCTCGGCGTGCACGACGTCGTAGATACGGACCACGTGCGGATGGTTCAGGCGGGCGGCGCTGCGGGCCTCCCGGAGAGTCCGCTCGCGGAGCCGGTCCTGTTCCGCATCGGTCATCCAGTCAGGCGGGACGATCTCCTTGACGGCCACGTCGCGGTGCAACATCTCATCTCGGGCCAGCCAGACCCGGCCCATCCCACCGGCGCCGACCGGCTCCAGAAGACGGTATCGATCGGCGACGAGCATCTGCCTGACCGCCATCGGCACCTACCCATCGAGTCGGGTATCAGGATAATCAGCACAGACCGCCCAAGGAATGACGATCACCCGGTCGCCGCGTGGGCCTCCGCGAAGGCGAGATTCACTCACGCACGCCCAGGTCACCCGGCGGGTCCGCCGTGCGACAAAGACCATGCGGGGTACGGGTGACGCGTACCGTCCGCGGGAAAGAGGCGGGAGCGGCGCCTCGGGCGTACCGCTGATGGACCTGACCAGGGGATGCCTGGCCGAACCGGAAAATCTTGGGCCGAGGGCTCTCCGGCGCCCCGGTTTCTGTCACACCTCCAAGGCAGGATGTGAGGCGTGCGAGAGGTGCTTGAGAAGTTCGGTCCGGCCACGCGGGCGTGGTTCACGGCTGCCTTCGCCGCGCCCACCGCCGCTCAGGCCGGGGCGTGGCGGGCGATCGGCGCCGGGCGTCATGCCCTGGTGGTCGCGCCGACCGGGTCCGGCAAGACGCTGGCGGCCTTCCTCTGGTCGCTCGACCGGCTGGCCCGTGAGCCGGTGCCCGAGCAGGCCCGGCAGCGATGCCGGGTGCTCTATGTGAGTCCGCTCAAGGCACTGGCGGTCGACGTGGAGCGCAACCTGCGGGCGCCGCTGACCGGCATCCGGCAGGCGGCCGGGCGGTTGGGCCTGCCACCGCCCGACATCACCGTCGGCATGCGCACCGGCGACACCCCGGCCGAGGAGCGGCGTGGTTTCGCCCGCACCCCACCGGACATCCTGATCACCACGCCGGAGTCGCTGTTCCTGCTGCTGACCTCGGCGGCGCGGGACTCGTTGCGCGGTGTCCAGACGGTGATCCTCGACGAGGTGCACGCGGTCGCGGCGACCAAGCGGGGCGCGCATCTGGCACTCTCCCTGGAGCGGCTGGACGCGCTGCTGGAGCGTCCCGCCCAGCGGGTCGGCCTGTCGGCGACGGTGCGGCCGATCGACGAGACCGCCCGGTTCCTCGGCGGCGCACAGGACGTCGAGATCGTCCAGCCGCGCAGCGCCAAGACGATCGAGGTGACGGTCACGGTCCCGGTGGAGGACATGACCCGTCTCGACGAGGTGCCCGACCGCGATCAGGACGACCCCGGGGCCGGCCGACGCACGCCGTCGATCTGGCCCGCCGTCGAGGAGCGGGTCCTCGACCTGATCGAGGCCCACCGGTCGACGATCGTGTTCACCAACTCGCGGCGCGGGTCGGAGCGACTCTGCGCCCGCATCAACGAGCTCGCGGCCGAGCGCGCCGACCCCGAGCTCGCCCAGGCCCCCGCCGGCTCCCGGATGCCCGCGGAGATCATGGCGCAGGCCGGTGGCACCCGGGGCGCGCCGCCGGTCGTGGCCCGCGCCCACCACGGCAGTGTCTCCCGTGAGGAGCGCAAGCAGATCGAGGAGGCCCTGAAATCCGGGCTGCTCCCGGCGGTGGTCGCGACCTCGAGCCTGGAGCTGGGCATCGACATGGGCGCGGTCGACCTGGTGGTGCAGATCGAGGCGCCGCCGTCGGTCGCGGCGGGCCTGCAGCGCATCGGCCGGGCCGGGCATCAGGTGGGCGCGGTCTCCCGCGGGGTGGTCTTCCCGAAACACCGCGGTGACCTGCTCTCCTGCGCCGTGGTGGCGGAGCGGATGAGCAATGGCGCGATCGAGGAGCTGCGTTATCCGCGCAACCCGCTCGACGTGCTGGCCCAGCAGATCGTCGCGATGGTCGCGCTGGACGAGTGGCAGGTCGACGACCTGGCCGCGCTGGTGCGCCGGGCCGCGCCGTTCGCCGAGCTGCCGGCGTCGGCGCTGCACGCCGTGCTCGACATGCTCTCCGGCCGCTACCCGTCGACCGCGTTCGCCGAGTTGCGTCCCCGCCTGGTCTGGGACCGGACGACCGACCAGCTCACCGGCCGTCCCGGCGCCCAGCGCCTCGCCGTGACCAGTGGCGGCACGATTCCTGACCGAGGCGCCTTCGGGGTGTTCCTCGCCGGTTCGGAGCGCGTCTCACGGGTCGGTGAGCTCGACGAGGAGATGGTCTACGAGTCCCGCGTCGGCGACGTCTTCCTCCTCGGGTCGACGTCATGGCGGATCGAGGACATCACCCCGGACCGGGTTCTGGTCTCCCCCGCCCCGGGCGCCCCGGCCCGGATGCCGTTCTGGAAAGGCGACTCGCCGGGCCGTCCGATCGAGCTGGGCCGCGCGATCGGCGCCCGGTTGCGCGGGCTGGCGAAAGCCGGCGACGAGGCCGCCACCACCGCGCTGCGGGAGTCCGGCCTGGACGAGTGGGCCGCCGGCAACCTGATGGCCTACGTGCGCGAGCAGCGGGAGTCGACCAGATATCTCCCCGACGACCGGACCGTCGTGGTGGAGCGTTTCCGCGACGAGCTCGGCGACTGGCGGATGACCGTGCACTGTGTGCTGGGTGCGAAGGTCAACGCGCCGTGGGCGCTGGCGATCGCCCGGCGGCTCAGCGAACGGTTCGGGGTGGACGGTCAGGTGATGCCCTCCGACGACGGCATCGTGGTGCGCCTGCCGGACACCGCCGACGAGCCACCCGGCGCCGAGCTGATCACTTTCGACCCGGAGGAGATCGTCCAGCTGGTCGAGGAGTCGGTCGGCACGTCCGCACTGTTCGCGTCCCGGTTCCGGGAGTGCGCCGCCCGGTCGTTGCTGCTGCCCCGCCGTGACCCGCGCCGCCGCCAGCCGCTCTGGCAGCAGCGGCAGCGGTCGGCGCAGCTCCTCGACGTGGCCCGCGAGTTCGCCGATTTCCCGGTGACCCTGGAGGCCGCCCGCGAGTGCCTGCAGGACGTGTTCGACGTGCCGGGCCTGGTGGGCCTGATGCGGGAGATCTCCGGCCGCAAGGTCCGGCTGGTCGAGGCGGAGACGGCACGGCCGTCGCCGTTCGCCCGGTCACTGCTCTTCGGTTACGTGGGCGCCTTCCTCTACGAGGGTGATGCCCCGCTGGCCGAGCGCCGGGCCGCCGCACTGACCCTCGACTCGACCCTGCTCGGTGAGCTGCTCGGCCGAGTCGACCTGCGGGAACTCCTCGACCCCGAAGTCATGGCGGAGACCGAGACGCAGCTCCAGTGGCTCACCGCCCAGCGCACCCCGCGCGACGCCGAGGACGCGGCCGAGCTGCTCCGGCTGCTCGGCGACCTGTCTCCGGCCGAGCTGGCGGTGCGGGGCGTGCCGGAGGAGTGGGTGGAAGGGCTCGCGTCGGCGCGGCGGGCGATCCGGGTGCGGATCGCCGGGGAGAACCGGTGGATCGGCATCGACGACGCCGGGCGTTACCGGGACGCCCTGGGAGTGGCGCTGCCGGTCGGCATTCCGGAGGCTTATCTCGAACCGGTCGCCGACCCACTCGGTGACCTGGTCGCGCGATATGCGCGCACGCACGGCCCGTTCGCCGCGGCGACGTGCGCGGCCCGGTTCGGCCTCGGTGTCTTCGTCGTGGAGCAGGCACTCAAACGGCTCAGCGCGACCGGCCGGGCCACCTCCGGCGAGTTCTCCCCGGGCGGCGCCGGGACCGAGTGGTGCGACGCCGAGGTGCTGCGCATGCTGCGCCGGCGCTCGCTGGCCGCGCTGCGCCGGGAGATCGAGCCGGTGCCACCCCGGGTGCTCGCCGCCTTCCTGCCCCGGTGGCAGCAGGTGGGCGGCAACGCCCGCGGGGTGGACGCGCTCGCCGCGGCGATCGAGCAGGTGCAGGGTGTGGCGGTGCCGGCGTCGGCGTGGGAGCGGCTGGTGCTGCCGGCGCGGGTGGCCGACTACGCGGCACCCCAACTCGACGAGCTGTGCGCGGCCGGGGAAGTGCTGTGGGCCGGATCCGGCTCGATCTCCGGCGGCGACGGCTGGGTGACGCTGGCCTATGCGGACAGCGCGCCGCTGCTGCTGCCCCCGCCCGACGACGAACTCGCGACGACCCCGCTGCACCAGGCGGTCCTCGCCGCTCTCGACGACGGGCAGGCGTTGTTCTTCCGGTCGCTGGCCGACCGGGTCGGCTCGACCGACGACAGCGCGCTCTCCGCCGCCGTGTGGGATCTGGTGTGGGCCGGGCATCTGACCAATGACACGTTCGCCCCGCTCCGGGCACTGCTCGGCGGCAGCGGCGCGCACAAGGCGAAAGCCGCCCCCGCCCGCACGCGGTACAGGCGGCCGGGCCGACCACAGCTCCCCGCCCGTGGCGGGCCGCCGAACATGGCCGGCCGCTGGTCGCGGCTGCCCGAGCGCGACCTCGACCCGACCCGGCGTGCGGCGGCGGTCGCCGACCTGCTGCTGGAGCGGCACGGCGTGGTGACCCGGGGCGCGGCCATGGCCGAGGGAGTGACCGGCGGGTTCGCGGCGGTCTATCCGGTGCTGGCGGCACTGGAGGAACGCGGTGCGGCGCGGCGCGGATACTTCGTCGAGGGCCTCGGGGCGGCGCAGTTCGCGGTGCCGGGCGCGGTGGACCGGCTCCGGGCCCTCAGCGAACCGGCCGAGCAGGATCGGCGGGGTGGCGCACAGGCGGTGGTACTGGCCGCGACGGACCCCGCCAACCCCTACGGGGCAGCGCTGCCCTGGCCCGACCGGATCGTGGACAGCGGCGACGGAGAGACAACCGTCAAGGCCGGCCACCGGGCGGGCCGCAAAGCCGGCGCCCTGGTGGTGCTGGCCGGCGGCGACCTGGTGATCTATGTCGAACGCGGCGGCCGGACGCTGCTGTCGTTCGTGGACGACACCGACCTGCTCGGCCAGGCGGCACACGGCTTGGCGGGGGCGGTCCGGTCCGGGGCTCTGGGCCCGATGTCGGTGGAACGCGCCGACGGGGAGTCCGTGCACGCGTCGCCGCTGCGGGACGCGCTGACCGCCGCCGGCTTCCGCACGACACCGCGAGGCCTCCGCCTCCGAGCGTGACCACACCCTCCGCTCCGCTCGCCACTCGTCCGCGTGCCGCCGACGGCGGGCCACCGCTGGAGGGGCCGCCGACTGGCCAGGCCTGCAACGGCCAGCCTTGGAACGGCCAGCGTTAGAACGGCCGACGCTGGAACGACCGACGCTGGAACGGCGCGTGTCCAGGGGCGGCCACTCCAGCGGGCGGCGATGAGCGGCCGGGAGCGAGTGGAGGACCGGCTACAACTGGGGCGCGACCTCGGAGGCGACCAGGTCGATGTGGTCGAGATCGGACAGGTCCAGCACCTGCAGGAACAGGCGGGAGGCGCCGGCCTCGGCGTAGCGGCGGATGGTGTCCACGGCTTCGGCGGGGGTGCCCACGACGCCGCCGTTCGCGCGCATCTCGCCGGACTCGCGGCCGATCACGGCGGCTCGGCGGGCGATCTCTGCGTCGTCACGGCCGACGCAGAGGACCGCGGCGGCGGAGAAGGACGGCGGCTCGGTGCGGCCGAGGGCGTCGGAGGCGGCGCGGACCCGGTCGTAATGGGCGGGAATGTCCTCGATGCTGGAGAAGGGGACGTTGAACTCGGTGGCGTAGCGGGCCGCCAGGTAGGGGGTGCGCTTCTTGCCGCGGCCGCCGATGATGACCGGCGGGCGCGGCGACTGGACCGGCTTGGGCAGGGCGGGCGAGTCGCTGAGCTGGTAGTGCTTGCCGTCGAAGTCGTAGGTGGATCCCTCCGGGGTCTCCCAGAGACCAGTGATGATCTCCAGCTGCTCCTCGAGACGGTCGAACCGCTCGCCGACCGGCGGGAACGGGATGCCGTAGGCGGCGTGTTCACTGTCGAACCAGCCGCCGCCGAGGCCGAACTCGACCCGGCCGCCGCTCATCGCGTCGACCTGGGCGACGGCGATCGCCAGCGGGCCGGGCAGCCGGAAGGTGGCCGAGCTGACCAGCGTGCCGAGCCGGATCCGGGACGTCTGCACGGCCAGCGCGGCGAGCGTGATCCACGCGTCGCTGGGACCGGGCAGCCCGGACCCGTCGCCCATCTTGAGGTAGTGGTCGGAGCGGAAGAACCCGTCGAATCCGCCGTCCTCGGCGGCCTTGGCGACCCGCAGGAGATCGTCGTGGCTGGCACCCTGCTGGGGTTCGGTGAAGATCACGAGACGCATGGATCAACCCTGCCACGACGTCCCGGCGCGCCCGTCCCACATCGAGCAACAACAGGCAGTAACGTTGGCCACCATGGCCGGTTATGGATGGATCAGCTTCACCACTGATTACGGCACTTTCGACGGCTTCGTAGCCGCCTGCCACGGCTCGATCGCGAAGATCGCGCCCGACATCAAAGTGATCGACGTCACTCATCATGTGCCGCCGGCTGATGTCAACCGGGGAGCGGCGGTTCTGGCGCAGACCGCGCCGCACCTGCCGGCCTCGGTGCACCTGGCGGTGGTCGACCCGGGCGTCGGCACGGCCCGCCGCGGCGTCGTGCTCACCACACCGAGTGGACTTCTGGTCGGGCCCGACAACGGCCTGCTGATCTGGGCCGCCGAGGCGCTCGGCGGAATCAACGCGGCCCACGAGCTCATCAACAGTGACTGGGTGCTCGGTGATGTCTCCCGGACGTTCCACGGGCGGGACGTGTTCGCCCCGGCGGCGGCCCGGCTGGCGGCCGGGGCGGCTCCCGAGCAGGCCGGCCCGGCGGTCGACCCGGACGGCCTGACCCGCCTCCCGAACCCGGTCGTCACCGTCGGGGACGGCTGGCTCGAGGCCGAGGTGCTCACCGTCGACCGGTTCGGCAACGTGCAGCTGGCGGCCGAAGGGTCGGCCCTGTCCGGGCTCGGTACCGAGCTGATGGTCAACGGTGGGGTGCGGGCCCGGCGTGGCACCACGTTCGCCGACGTCAACGTGGGCGAACTGCTGGTCTTCGCCGACTCGGCCGACCGCGTGGCGATCGCCGTCAACAACGGCCGCGCGGTGGTCCTGCTCTCGGTCATCCCCGGAGACATCGTCCGGATCGCCGCCCGCTGACCCACCCGCTCGGCCCTCCAGCGCACGCACGCACGACCGCGAGCGCACGCCGCGAAGGCGGCGGCGCCGCAAGCCGCGCGCGGAGGGCAGCGACGCTGGAGCCGCAGCGCTCGGAAGGCCACGGTGCTGCAAGCCCAGCGCCCGGAAGGCCACGACGCTGCAAGCCGCAACGCTCGGAAGGCCACGACCTGTAAGCCGCAGCGCTCGGAAGGTGGCAACACCAAAGCTGGCACCGTTCAAGGCGGCACCATTCCGAAGCGGCACGGCTCAGAAAAGTCCGAAGCAGCACCGGCTCAGAAAGCAGCACCGGCAATAGGCGCCCACCGCTCAACAGGTGGCCGTCAGATGCGGTGGTGAACCCAGACGTTGGGCTCGACGTAGACCGCGTGGTCCTGGTCCACGTCGCAGTGCACCGGGGACAGCGCGCCGGGCACCTCCACCGGCCCGCTCCGGTCGAACGGCAGACCTGTCCACGAACGCCACTGCTCCAGCGTGCCGGCGTAGGTCATGCTGTAGTGCGCGACGTTCACGATCCTGGCCCCGGCCCGCACGTGCACGCGCAGCCAAGGGTCGACGGGCAGTCCGTCGGGGCGGGTGGCGTGGGCGTACCCATCGATGGGCTCTCTGATGTGGGCGGGTTTGCCGCTGGGCCGGACCGGCGCGACGAGGTCGGTGAAACCGTGTCGGCCCGCGTTCTCGCGCATCGCCGCGAGCATCCGGCCGGAAAGGCCGGCTCCGCGCAGATCGGACCGGATGTTGATCTCCAGGGCGGAGACCATGGTCGGTTTGGTGCCGGAGAGATGGTCGTGGGCGGCGGTGCGGATCGCCCAGTCCCACCCGCCCTCAGGCAGCCCGGCTGCGGGGTCGCCGTCGTAGGCCAACGGCACGGAATGCGCCTTGGCCACCGCCCGCCCGGTCTTCCGATCGACTGCCAGCAGTGAGAACTCGGGCCAGAACCGGTCGTAGTAGCGGTAGAAGAAGCCACCGGTCGGGTCTTTCGTCATGAATTCGGGCCAGCCTCCGTCGAGTTCCTCGAAGAGCTCCACGCGGTCGCCGATAGGGGCGATGTCCAGATCCATGCGGGCAGGATGTCAGCCGGCCCGGTCCCGGTCACCCGATTTTCCCCAGCCTGCGAACGGCAGCCGCGGCCCGTGGGAGACGCCCGACGGAAGACAGTCGATTCCGCGGCTGCCGAATGTAGCCGCCCGCGGGAGACAACCGGGTGGGGCACAGCCGGTTTTCCGCGGCCCACAACGGGAAGAATGAGGGCATGCCGGAAGGGGACACCGTCTGGAACACCGCCCGGGTCCTGGAGAAGGCCCTCACCGGCGAGATCCTGACCGGCTCCGACTTCCGCGTCCCCCGCCTGGCCACCACCGACCTGACCGGCTGGACGGTCGCCGAGTCGGCCAGCCGCGGCAAGCATCTACTGCTGCGCCTCACCCGTGACGGCCGCCCCGCGCACACTCTGCACTCGCATCTGCGGATGGACGGCGCCTGGCGGGCCTACGCGCCGGGCGAACGCTGGACCGGCCGGCCCGCCCACCTGATCCGGGTGGTACTGCGGACCGCCCGCTCCGTCGCCGTCGGTTACCACCTGCACGAGATCACGCTGGTCCCGGCTGGCGAGGAGGAGACGCTGGTCGGCCATCTCGGGCCGGATCTGCTGGGCGCCGACTGGGATCCGGCCGAGGCGGTCCGCCGGATCTCCGCGAAACCGTCGGCGTCCATCGCCGAGGCTCTGCTCGATCAGCGGAATCTCGCCGGGGTCGGCAACCTCTACAAGGCCGAGACGCTGTTTCTGCGGGGCCTCTGGCCGTGGACCCCGGTCGCGGACGTGCCGGACCTCATCGGCACCGTGGAGATGGCGCAGAAGCTCGTCGCCTCCAACCGTGGCCGCTGGACCCAGACCACCACGGGTTCGTTACGCAAGGGCGAGACGAGCTATGTCTACGGTCGGCGCGCCCAGCCGTGCCGCCGGTGCGGCACCGCGATCCGCAAAGCGGAGCAGGACGACCGTGTCACTTACTGGTGCCCGCGCTGCCAGCCCGAGCGGTGACCGGCCCGACGCGGCGCGACAGGTGGATCAGCTCGTGGCGGCGGGCCGGGAGCCCGGTGGTGTCCGGATCTCGGTGGTCCGCAGCTCGGCCAGTCCTTCGGCGATGCCGCGGAGGCGGTCGGCGGCGTCGACCAGGCCGAAATAGGCCGGATGACGGGTCTCGACGACCGGATGCCCGTCTTCGGCCACGAAGCTCGCCGCCGCGGCGACGAGTTCCTCGTACGCGGTGACGCCCTCACCGAACTGCTCGGCAAGCCCGGCATGCGACTCGGCCAGCGAGCCCTGCTGCACGGCCTGCGCCAGCGGGATGGCCCGCTCGACGCTCGCCACCCGCTGCCCGAGATCACGCAGCCACTGCTCGGCGGTCGCCGCTTCCAGCAGCGCCGTCTCGCCGGCTCCGGTGAGGCGCCCGGCCAGCCCGGCCATGGTCTGTGAGGCCCGGTCGAGCCGGTCCCACGTGTCGGCGACGGCGGAGCCGCGCAGCGCGTAACGGTTGCGCTGACGGCGGACCTCCCGCAGGACCGTGCGCCCGGCGGGGAACCGCTCCAGTGCCGCGCTGAACTTGTCCTCCGGGAGGGCGGGCGGGGGTGCCGGGGTGGCGGCGAGTTCCCGGTGATCTTTCCAGCGCCACCAGGCGAGCACGGCCGATGCTCCGGCGCCGGCCGCCCAGCCGGCGTCACCGGGACCGATTCCCATGTACGGCGTGAGGACGGCCGCGGCCGCGGTCAGGCCGCCACCCAGCACACTCCACCGCCGCGCCGCTCCCCGCAGCCGCTTGAGCCGCCGGAAGTACTTGGCCCGCTCGTCCACCGTCGCTCCCCCTCCCCCTGTCCGCCCGCGCCGGTCAGCCGGCCGCGGAGGTGTCGCCGCGCTTCTGGTTCAGGCTGGCCCGGATCTCGTCGAGCCGGGCGACGCTCGCCGGGTCGGCGGACGGGGTGGCGGGCTGCTCGACCGCGGGCCGGTCCGCCGCGCCGCCCAGCTTCTCGCCGGCCATGCTGGCCCGGATCTGCTCCAGCCGTGACGACCCGGCCAGATCCAGGCTGGACTTCTGCACTTCCAGCATGCGGCCCTCGACCGAGTTGGAGGCCAGTTCGGCGCGGCCCATGGCGTTCGCATAACGCTGCTCGATCTTGTCGCGCACCTGGTCGAGCGACGGCGTGTTGCCCGGAGCGGCGAGCTGCGACATCGACTCCAGCGACTTGGCCACGGTCTCCTGCATCTTGGCCTGTTCCAGCTGGCTGAGCAGGCGCGACCGCTCGGCGATGCGCTGCTGCAGCACCATCGCGTTGTTCTCGACCGCCTTGCGGGCCTGGCCCGCGGCGCCGAGCGCCTGGTCGTGGAGGGTCTTCAGGTCCTCCATCGACTGCTCGCCGGAGACCAGCTGGGTGGCCAGGGTCTGCGCGGTCGACTCGTATTTCTGGGCCTCGGCCTCATCACCGGCGGCCCGGGCCCGGTCGGCGAGCACCAGGGCTTGGCGGGCCATGCCCTGAAGCTTTTCGACATCGGACATCTGCCGGGACAGCTTCATCTCGAGCTGCCGCTGGTTGCCGATGACTGCCGCCGCCTGCTGGACGAGCGCCTGATGTTGACGCTGGGCGTCTTCGATGGCCTGCTGGATCTGGACCTTCGGGTCGGCGTATTCGTCGATCTTCGCGCCGAAGAGCGCCATCACGTAGTGCCAGCCCTTGACGAACGGATTCGCCATCTCGTGGTGTCCCCTCAAATGTCGCTCCGTCGGACGCGTCACCGCTGGATCTGCGGATAACGCGAAACCCATCGTGACAGCCGGACGCCAGCGGCGTCACGTGTCCTCCGGGGGATCTCAGGGTCTCCCCTGGCTTCGAGGCTACGCCCTCAGGAGCGGCCGATGCGAGCGGCCGAAACGAGACACGCAACAGGCCGGACCGTCCCAAGGGAACGGCCCGGTCGAGTGTCTTCATGATCAGGCGGCGTAGACGATGTCCCGCTTCGGTTTACGGGTGGCGTGCAGCGTCGCCTTCAGCGGCGACTCCTGGCGCACCGAGACGGAGACATCCCCGTCGGAGGTCGCCTGCTCCTCGAGGGGGACGAGCACGCCCTCCATGTTCTCCGCGAGCGCGAGCGTGTTGCTGACCTCACTGAGCAACTCGGAGAGCCGTGCGCCGAGCGCGTCGCAGATGGCGGCGAGCAGCTCGCTGGACGCCTCTTTCTGGCCACGCTCGATCTCGGACAGATATCCCAGGCTGACGTTGGCGGCGGTCGACACCTCGCGCAGCGTGCGGTGCTGCCCCTGCCGGCGCGCACGTAGTGCGTCGCCGATAACGCGGCGTAGCAGGACCATGGCACCTCCTCCTGCGGCGGGGCCGCCGGCATACGCCGGAGGCTTCCCGCAACCGTACCTGGCCCGAGCCGCGCCGACATCCCGCCCCGCCGAATTCCCAGCGCGCCCGCCCCCCGGCCGAACCGGACAACCAGCGCATGACCGGAAGTATTCCCAGCTCAGAGACGGGCCGGCTGAGCGCGTAGAGAGTCGGTCAGCAATTGCAGGACGGCCGTCACACTTTCGGTGCGGACGGCCTCGCGGTTTCCGTCCAGTTTCAACTCGCGCACCTGCGAACCGGCGCCGCCCGCGACCGCGACATAGACCAGCCCGACCGGCTTGCCGTCCTGCGTTTCCGGGCCGGCGACACCGGTGGTGGCCAGGCCCCAGTCCGCGCCGCAGCGCTCCCGGGCGCCTTCGGCGAGCGCCGCCGCGACGTCACGGTCGACCGGGCCGCGCTCCTTCAACAGCTCTTCCGGTACGCCGGCGAGCCGGGCCTTGAGCTCGGTGGCGTAGACCACGAACCCACCCCGGAAAACACTGCTCACCCCCGCGATCTCCACGATCGTCGCGGCCACCAGGCCTCCGGTGAGCGACTCCGCGGTCGCCAGCGTCTCGCGGCGCTCGACAAGGGCGTGCACCGCAGCGGCGGCCGCCACGGACATCTCCATCGGTTCCTCCAGCGTCTAGCCGTTACCCGGGTCGCGGGCCCCCCGCCGCAGCCGCAGCGCCTGAAGCACGTAGTCGGCGCCGGTGACCACGGTGACCACCAGCGCGCCGCCCATCAGCACGACCCCGACCAGGTGGAACGGTTCCGGGACGGGCCAGAGGTACCAGGCGATCGCGACGGTCTGCAACCCGGTCTTGAGCTTGCCACCCCGCGACGCGGGGATGATGCCGTACCGGATGACCCAGAACCGCAGGGCGGTCACACCCCACTCGCGGACCAGGATGGCGGCGGTCACCCACCAGGCCAGCGGCCCGTACGCCGACAACAGCACCAGCGCGGTGCCGGTCAGCGCCTTGTCCGCGATCGGGTCGGCGACCTTGCCGAACGAGGTGACCAGCGACCACCTGCGGGCGATCCAGCCGTCCGCGAAGTCGGTCGCCGAGGCGATGCAGAAGGCCAGGCAGGCCGCGATCCGCCAGTCCGGGTCGTTCATCTCGGAGACGACGACGATGGCCAGGAAAACGGGGACGAGCACGATCCGGATCACGGTCAGCGCGTTGGCCGCGTTGTACAGCGACACCACGCGTGGCGCGGGCACCGGAGCCGGCTCGTGGGTCACCGGATCACCGGCGCGGCCGAGATCATCTCCACCGGTACCGCGATCAGGTCCACGCCCTCGGTGCCGGTGACACGAGCGCGGACGAGGTCGCCGGGACGCAGCGCGGCGAGGTCCACGCCGGCGTCCCCGGAGACCAGGGTGGTGGAGCCGTCGACTTCGGGAGCCTGGTGCTCGGCCCGGCCCTCGATCTCGTCGCCGTCGACCGTGTCGACCAGCACCTCGACGGTGTTGCCGATCCGGTCTTCGGCACGCTGAGCGCAGAGTTCCTCGGCGAGGGCGACGACCCGGTCGTACCGCCGCTTGATGGTGGTCTCGCTGACCTTGCCGGTGAGGCCGGCGGCCTCGGTGCCGTCCTCGTCGCTGTAGTCGAAGACGCCGATGGCGTCGAGGCGCGCCTCGGTGAGGAAGCGGACCAGCTCGTCCACGTCCTGCTTGGTCTCGCCGGGGAAACCGACGATGAAGTTACTCCGGGCGCCGGCCCAGGGCGCCAGCTTGCGGGCCGACTCGAGCAGCTCCAGGAAGCGGTCGGTGGAGCCGAACCGCCGCATCCGGCGCAGCACGGGCTCGCTGGAGTGCTGGAAGGACAGGTCGAAGTAGGCGGCCACGCCGGGCGTGGTGGCGATCGCCTCGACCAGGCCGGGCCGGGTCTCGGCGGGCTGGAGGTAGCTGGCCCGGACCCGGACGATGCCGTCGACGGCCGCCAGCTGCGGCAGCAGTTTCTCCAGCAGGCGCGGGTCGCCCAGGTCCTTGCCGTAGGACGTGCTGTTCTCGCTGACCAGCACCAGCTCGCGGACGCCGGTCTTGGCCAGCCACTCGGCCTCGGCGAGCAGCTCCTGCGGGTCGCGGGAGACGAAGGCGCCACGGAAGGCCGGGATCGCACAGAACGCGCACCGGCGGTCACAGCCGCTGGCCAGTTTGAGGGAGGCCACCGGGCCGGTGTCGAGCCGGCGGCGCAGCACGGTGCGCAGGTGGGCCGGGGTGTGCTCGTCGACGGTGGCGTGACCGGGGACGACCACCTTGGCGGTGTGCCGCTGGACCGGGGTGATCGGCAGCAGCTCGCGCCGGTCACGCGGGGTGTGCGAGTCGAAGCTCTCGCCGCGCAGCACGCCGTCCAGGCGCTCGGCGATGTCGGTGTAGTCGTCGAAGCCGATCACCGCGTTCGCCTCGGGGAGGTTGTCGGCGAGCTCCTTGCCGTAACGCTCGGCCATGCAGCCGGCGGCCACCACCTTGGCGCCGGTGTCGGCGGCGGCCAGCAGGGTGTCGATCGAGTCCTGCTTGGCCTTCTCGACGAAACCGCAGGTGTTGACCACGACGACGTCAGCGCCCTCGGCGTCGGTGCCGACCTCCCAGCCACCGGCGTCGAGACGGGCGGCCAGCTCTTCCGAGTCGACCTCGTTGCGGGCGCAGCCCAGGGTCAGCAGGGCGACGCGGCGGGTGGGAGGAGTTCCAGACACCCGCCAAGGTTACCGGGCGGCCGGTGGCATCCCTTCCCCCGCACGGCCGGACTCTGTCACGTCCCGTTTTCCCGCACAGGGATGAATCGTGGGTGCCGAGTCGATATCGTGCCACTCCATGCCTAACCTTCGGGATCCACGCGGGCGCGCGGAGCTGTTCCTGGTCGTGTCCCTGCTGGCGGTGGCGTTCGTGGCGCGCTACGTCGGCCGGACCGAAGTGACCGGCGACATGGAGATCTTCTTCCGGTGGCACGCCAAGCTGCAGCAGGCCGGCGGCTGGCGTGGTCTGGGGGCCGAGATCGGCAACTACAACGCGCCGTACATGTACCTGCTGTACCTCGCGTCGTTGCTCCCCGGGTCGCTGCTCATCGGCATCAAGGTGGTCTACGCCACGTTCGACCTCCTGCTCGCCTATTTCACCTACCGGCTCGTGGAGATGCACCGCGGCCGCCGGACGGGGATCTTCGCGGCGCTCATCATGATCATGCTGCCCACCGTGGTCCTCAACGCGTCGGTCTGGGGCCAGATCGACTCCATGTGGGCCTCGTTCGCGGTCGGCGGCGTCTGGATGCTGGCCCGTGGGCGCGCCTGGTGGGGGGTCACGCTCTGCACCCTCTCGCTGGCCTTCAAGCCGCACGGCATCTTCATCTTCGCGCTGGTCGGCCTGCTGGTGCTGGCGGGACGGATCAAGGCCAGGGTTCTCCTGGCGGTGCCGGTGGTCTGGCTGGTGCTGTCGCTGCCGGCGCTGCTGCTCGGGCGGAATCCGGTGGAACTGTTCACCATCTACAGCCTCGACCGGCAGTCCGGGATCATCCGGTTCCTCACCTGGGGCGCCCCGACGATCTATGCCTTCATGGGGGGCACCAAGCGGCTCGACACGCTCCGGACGCTGGGGTACGTCCTCACCGCGGCGCTGGTGCTCGGCGTCTTCCTGGCGGTGCTCGCCCGCCGGATCCGGCTGGACCCGACCCGGATCGTGACCCTGGCCGCGCTCTTCTCCATCCTGATCCCGTTCGGGCTGCCCGGCATGCACGACCGGTACTTCTTCCTGGCCGACGTGACCACCCTGATCCTGGCCTTCTACCGCCCCCGGCTCTGGTTCGTGCCACTGCTGGTGCAGGCGGCCTCGCTCGGCTCGTATCAGTGGTACCTGTTCGGCCGTTCGGGCGACTATCTGAATCTGAAGGTGCTGGCCGCGCTGATGCTGGCCGCCCTGATTGCCATCGGCTACACGCTCGCCCGCGACGTCCTGGACGGCCCCTTCGAAAACTCCGGCGAGCCGCCGCGCACCACCTCCGGCGAACCGCCACACTCCGCCTCCGGCGAACCCTCGCGCACCGCCTCCGGCGAGCCCTCGCGCACCGTGGAGGACACGGCGAGGGAATCGGCGGCGCCATCCCGCGCCCTCCCCGACGTCACCCCTCTACCGCCAAAGGCGGTTGGCAATACGATTGGCGGGTGACGACTCCGGAACACCTGGACGATCTCGACGCGGTCGCGGCGCTCACCGACGGGGTGCGGCGGTCGGCCTACCGGGCGGTGGCCGAGGCGGCGCCCGGGACGCTCGGGCGGGACGAGGTGGCCGACGCCCTCGGCGTGGGCCGCACCCTGGCCGCGTTCCACCTGGACAAACTGGTGGCGGCGGGGCTGCTGGAGGTCTCGTACGCACGCCGCTCCGGAAAGACCGGGCCGGGCGCCGGGCGCCCGGCGAAGCTGTACCGGCTCGCCGCGGCCGAGCACGCGGTGAGCGTGCCGCCGCGCGCCTACCGCAATGCCGCCGAGTTGCTCGCCGAGGCCCTGGAGCGCACCGGGGGCGAGGAGACCCTCTACCGGGTGGCCGAGGCTCACGGCCGGCAGACCGGACCGGAACCGGATGTCACCGCTCTGCTCGCCGGCCACGGTTACGCGCCCGTGACCCACGAGGACGGGCGGATCGAGCTGCGGAACTGCCCGTACCACCGGCTCGCCGAGGAGTTTCCGCCGCTGATCTGCGGCATGAACCTGGCGATGCTCACCGGCCTGCTGGAGGGCGCCGGGCTGGCCGGCGAGTGGTGCGCCCGGATGGACGCCGCGCCCGGCCGGTGCTGCGTGACGGTATCTAAAAACAAATCCGATTGACTTTAGAATGCGGGACTGGTGAAGTGAGAGGCATGAACTTCCACCTGGCCCAGATGAACGTCGCCCGCCTCCGAGCCCCGCTGGAAGACCCGTCGAACGCCGATTTCGTGACCGGCGTCGATCTGATGAACGAGCTGGCCGACCGCTCCCCCGGCTTCGTCTGGCGGCTCCGGGAGGAGGACGTCGACCCGTCCACCCTGCCCGGCCCGAAACCTGACGACATGATCGTCACGATGTCGGTCTGGGAGTCGCTGGAGCGGCTGCGCGACTACGTCTACCACTCCACCCACCTCGACTACCTGCGCCGCCGCCGTGACTGGTTCGTCCCCGGCGGCTCGGCCATGGTGCTGTGGTGGGTCGAGGCGGGCCACATCCCGCACATCACCGAGGGCCTGCAGCGGCTCGCCCTGCTCGGTGCGCACGGCCCCGGGCCGAGGGCGTTCACCTTCCGCCAGCCGTTCCCGGCGCCGGTGCCGGCCGACGCCTAGCCGTCCACCCGCAGGGCGGCCAGCGACTCCTCCAACTCGTCCGGCTTGACCAGCACGTCGCGCGCCTTCGAGCCCTCGGAGGGCCCGACGATGCCCCGGGTCTCCATCAGGTCCATCAGGCGGCCGGCCTTGGCGAAACCCACCCGCAGCTTGCGCTGGAGCATCGACGTCGAGCCGAACTGGCTGGTCACGACCAGCTCGATGGCCTGGATCAGCAGCTGAAGGTCGTCGCCGATGTCCTCGTCGATGTCCTTCTTCTTGCTCGGCGGCGCCTCGGTCACGTCCGGGCGGAACTCCGGCTCGCGCTGGTCCTTGCAGAACTTGACGACCGCCGCGATCTCCTTCTCCTCGACCCAGGCGCCCTGGATGCGCACCGGCTTCGAGGCGCCCATCGGCAGGAAGAGACCGTCACCACGGCCGAGCAGCTTCTCCGCGCCCGGCTGGTCCAGGATGACCCGGGAGTCGGCCAGCGAACTGGTGGCGAAGGCGAGACGGGACGGCACGTTCGCCTTGATCAGGCCGGTGACCACGTCGACCGACGGGCGCTGGGTCGCCAGCACCAGGTGGATGCCGGCGGCCCGGGCCAGCTGGGTGATCCGGACGACCGAGTCCTCCACGTCGCGCGGCGCGACCATCATCAGGTCGGCGAGCTCGTCGATGATCACCAGGAGGTACGGGTACGGCTTCATCTCCCGCTCGCTGCCCGGCGGCGGAGTGATCTCGCCGCTGCGGACCTTGCGGTTGAAGTCGTCGATGTGGCGCACCCCGTTGGCGGCGAGGTCGTCGTACCGCATGTCCATCTCGCGGACCACCCATTCCAGGGCGTCCGCGGCCTTCTTCGGGTTCGTGATGATCGGCGAGACGAGGTGCGGGATCCCCTCGTAGGCCGTCATCTCCACCCGCTTCGGGTCGACCAGCAGTAGTCGTACCTCATCGGGGGTCGCCCTGGTCAGCAGCGAGACCAGCAGTGAGTTGAGGCAGGAGCTCTTGCCGGCGCCGGTGGCGCCGGCGATCAGGATGTGCGGCATCTTGGCCAGATTGGCCACGACGAACCCGCCCTCGATGTCCTTGCCGAGCGCGACGATCATCGGGTGGTGGTCGCCGGTGGCGGCCCGGGAGCGCAGCACGTCACCCAGCGCCACGTTCTCCGGGTCGGTGTTCGGGATCTCCACACCGACCGCGCTCTTGCCCGGGATCGGGCTGAGGATGCGCACGTCCGGCGACTTCACCGCATAGGCGATGTTGCGGGAGAGCTGGGTGATCCGCTCGACCTTGGTGCCCGGCCCGATCTCCACCTCGTAGCGGGTGACCGTCGGGCCGCGGGTGAAGCCGGTGACCAGCGCGTCGACGTTGAACTGCTCGAACACCCCGGTCAGCGCGGCCATGATCTCGTCGTTGGCGCGGCTGCGGGCTTTCGCCGGGGCGCCGGTGGCGAGCAGGTTCGGCGGCGGCAGCCGGTAGTCGCCCTTGACCGCCGAGATCTCCAACTGCTCGGCGCGGGTGGGCGGCAGCGGCGAGTGCTCCGGCGGTGGAGGCTTCTTGCGGGTCTTCGGCAGCTTCGGCAGAGCCACCGTGTCGTGCAGGATCAGTTCCTCGTCGAAGTCGTCCGGCGGTTCCTGACCGAGCGGGGCGGGCTCGGCCAGCGCGGCCTGCCGGCGCCGGGCCGGGCGACGCGGCTTCGCCGCCTCCCCCTCCTCGCTCTCGCCGTCGCCCTCGTCACCGGTCTCGCCGGCCAGCGGGGGCCGCGTGGTGTGCCGGCCCGCACGCCCGGAGACCAGGTCGACCAGCAGCGCCACCCGCTCCGGGACCTTGGCGATCGGCGTCGCCGTGGCCACCAGAAGACCGAAGACGAAGAGCAGCACCAGCAGCGGTACGGCCACCCAGGCGCTCACCGCCTGCTCCAGCAACCCGCCGATCCCGTAGCCGAGCAGCCCGCCGGCCTCGTCCACCGCGGGGTTCGCGGCTTCCGGGCCGGAGATGTGCAGCAGCGCGGCGGTGGCCACGATGATCGCGGTCCAGCCGACCAGGGACCGTCCACGGTGTTCCGGGTCGACGGGCTCGCGCATCAGCCGGATCGAGCCGTAGAAGAGCAGCAGCGGCAACAGCACCGCGAGGCTGCCGAGGAAGAGGCGCACCATGTCGGCCAGCCACACGCCGACCGGGCCCGCGCCGCCCGCCCAGACCGCGACGGCGATCAGGATGGCGATGCCGAGCAGGAACAGGCCGGCGCCGTCGCGGCGGTGCTCGGGCCCGATGGACCGCGCGCTGGCGGCCTGCCGGCCGGCGCCGCGGGCGAGCCAGCCGACGCTGCCGGCCAGACCCATCCAGAGCGCGCCGACACCACGGGCCATGCTCGGGCCTACCGTCGACTGTTTCCGGACGGCGGGGCGTTTCGCGGCGGGTTTGCGCGCGGCCGCCTTGCCCGTGGCCTTACGTGCCGGTTGACGGGCACGGTTCACCGCCGCGCCACGGGTGGTGGACGCGGCGCGGCTCCGGCCCGCCGGAGGAGTACGGCCTGCCATGGATCTCACCGTAGCGGTGCGGGGCCGTTCCGCCGAGAAGGCGCACCGCGACTGCTTTTCACTTTCCCGGCATTTACCATCGTACGGTGCAACCTCTCAGCAACGACATGATCAAGACTGCGCTGGACGGACGCGGATTCTCGTACTTCGTCGATGCCGACGGCGACATAGCCGGCAACTTCCAGGGGAACCTCATCTACTTCTTCCGGCTGGGCGCCCGGAAAGAGATCCTCCAGGTAAGGGCGATGATGCAGCACGTCTTCTCGGTCGAGGACGTGCAGCGGCTGTACGAGTTCTGCAACACCTGGAACCGCGACCAACTCTGGCCCAAGGCGTACGTGCAGGTCACCGACGACGGCCAGGCCATCGTGGTGGGCGAGGTGACCACCGACTGCGAACACGGCCTCACCACCGAACAACTCGACCAGGTGCTGCTCTGCGGGGTGGCGACCGGGTGCCGGCTCGGCGAGGCACTGGGCGAACTGAAATCGGGGTCCTCACAGAAATCGTGAGAACCCCGATGCGGACCGGGCCGGGTAACTTGCGCACCCGGCCCCGCCCGGCGGAAACCCGGAACTACTGAACGTCGAAGCCCAGGCTGTACGAGCCGGTGCCGGAACTCGCCACGACCACGTACCGATAGGTGCCGGAGCCACCGGTGAAGGTCAGCGACTTGTCGCCGCTGCCGGTCGCCTCAGCCACGGTCCGGAAGCCGCCCTGCTGGTTCTGCTCCTGCAGCAGCAGGTCGAAGTCGGTGCCCGCCGGGGCGTCGAGGCAGGCGGTGTGCGTGCCGGCGCGGGCCCGGTAAGACCCGCCGTTCGGCTGCGCCTGCGCCTGGCCGGCCCGGTTGATGGCGCCCGTGCGCTGCACCGGCAGGGCTTCGCACGCGGTCTCGGCGGGCGGCGTGGTGGATTCCCCACCGCCGGTGCCCCCGGTGGTCACCAACGTCAGGTCCTGTGCCGCCAGGACCTCGTTGAGCGGCTGGAAGAAGGTCTCGCCGCCGACCGTGCAGTCGCCGGAACCGCCCGAGGTCAGGCCCTGGGCCTGGTCACCGGAGAGCCACGGGCCCCCGGAGTCGCCGCCCTCGGCGCAGACATCCGTCCGGGTCAGGCCGGTGACCGCACCCTCCGGGTAGACGACGGTCTGGTTCTTGGCCAGGATCGTGCCGCAGAACGTGCCGGTGGTGGAACCGGAACGGCAGACCGCCGCGCCGACGGGGGCCTCGGTGTTGCCGGCCACCGGCAGCTCGTTGCCCTCGAAGTCGTTGACCACCGCGCGGGGCGTCCAGTCCCCGTTCACCGCGACGAAGCCCATGTCGGCCGCGCCCGGGAAGACCGAGAACTCCACGGTGCCTTGAGCTTCGTTGTTGAAGCCGGTGGTGGTCGCGCCCTCTGCACCGCAGTGTCCGGCGGTGACGAAACCGCCCTGCACCGAGAAGCCGATCGAACAGCGGGCCTGCCCGCCGCCGACGTTGATGAAGTACGGGTCAGCGCCACGGAGGTCGAACAGCGGCTTCGGCTGGGCGTCGCTGACCTTCACGGCCACCGCGTCAGCCGGTACGCCGGCCCGCTTCGCCAGCGCCAGCGCCTCCGCCTTCCCGCTCGACTTGGCGACGACGACCAGCTTGTTGGTGGTCACGTCGACATACCAGCCGGTCAGGCCGGCCACCTTGACGCCGGCCGCGTCCAGCTTGGTCTTCGCCGCGTCCAGCTCGGCCTCACTGTGCTTGACCAGCACCGGGACGGCACCGGCGGCCTTGACCGCCGACGCCGCCGCGGAATCGGTCACCGCGACCTTGAGCGTGGTGCCGTCGGACGCCAGCCAGGCGCCGCCGAAGTCCTCACCGGTCCGGGCGGCCAGCGTCGCCGAGACGCCACCGGCCCACTCCGAGCGGGCCAACCGCGCCGCGGCCTGCTCGCCGTCGAGGCCCAGGTCCCGCTTCATGGCCGCGAGCAGATTCGGGGAGACACCCCCCGGAGACTTCTTCGCGGCCGCCGGCGAGGCTGCCTCATTGGTGCCAGCGAGCGAGGGCAGGGTGAAAGCGACCGCTGCCGCGCCCGCTGCCACCACCACCCCAGCCACGACGATCGGTCTGCGCTGCATCTGGAGAACTCCCTCCGCCACAGGTGCCGTGGGGGCGGCACCGTGCCAAGGAGTACGCAGCTCGACCGAGAATGGTTGAAAAAGACCTCAGACTTCTACGACAGTCGGCACGATCATCGGCCGGCGGCGGTAGGCGTCGTTCACCCAGCGGCCGACCGTCCGGCGGACGACCTGCTGCAACTGGTGCGGATCAGTGATCCCGTCGGCGGCCGACCGGTGCAGGGCCGCGGTGAGCAACGGGATGACCGGATTGAACGCCTCCGGGTCCTCGGAGAAGCCCTTCGCCGAGACGCTGGGCTCGCCGACCACCTTGCCGGTGACCGAGTCGATCACCACGGTGGCGGAGATAAAACCGCCGTCGCCGAGGATCCGGCGCTCGGTGAGCAGCGACTCGCTGACGTCGCCGACCGCGAGGCCGTCGACGTAGACATACCGGCTCTTGACCCGGCCGACCACGCGGGCGTGGCCCTCGACCAGGTCCACCACGTCGCCGTCCTCGCACAGCACCACCCGGTCGGGCGCCACACCGGTCTCGATGCCGAGCTGGGCGTGGGCACGCAGGTGGCGCCACTCGCCGTGCACCGGCATCAGGTTGCTGGGCCGGGTCACGTTGAGCAGGTAGCGCAGCTCGCCGGCCGGAGCGTGGCCGGAGACGTGCACCTTCGCCGTCTCCTTGTGGACCACCGTGGCGCCGGCCCGGGACAGCTGGTTGATCACCCGGTAGACCGAGGTCTCGTTGCCCGGCACCAGCGAACTGGCCAGCACCACCGTGTCGCCGGAGGCGATGGTGATGTGCCGGTGATCGCCCGTGGACATCCGCCCGAGGGCGCTCATCGGCTCGCCCTGCGAACCGGTGGACATGAAGACGATCTCGTCCTGCGGCATGCGCGCCGCCTCATCAAGGCCGACCAGCAGGCCGTCCGGGATGCGCAGCAGACCCAGCTCGCGGGCGATGCCCATGTTGCGGACCATGGAGCGGCCGATCAGGGCGACCTTGCGCTCGTGCTCCCAGGCGGCGTCCATCACCTGCTGCACGCGGTGCACGTGCGAGGCGAAACTGGCCACGATGATCCGGCCGCGCGCCTTGCCGAAGATCGAGCTGAGCACCGGTCCGATGTCGCGTTCCGGCGTGACGAAGCCCGGGACCTCGGCGTTCGTCGAGTCGGAGAGCAGCAGATCGACGCCCTCGGCGCCCAGCCGGGCGAACCCGGCCAGGTCGGTGATGCGCCCGTCCAGCGGCACCTGGTCCATCTTGAAGTCACCGGTGTGCAACACCAGACCCGCGGGGGTACGGATGGCGACGGCCAGCGCGTCCGGGATCGAGTGGTTCACCGCGAAGAACTCGCACTCGAACGGCCCGAGCCGCTCGATCCCGCCCTCACGGACGGTCAGGGTGTACGGATCCAGCCGCCGCTCCGCCAGTTTCGCCTCGACCAGGGCGAGCGTGAACTCCGACCCGACCAGAGGGATGTCCGGCTTGTGGGCCAGCAGATAGGGAACCGCGCCGATGTGGTCCTCGTGACCGTGGGTCAGCACGATCGCCTGAACGTCTTCGAGCCGGTCCAGAATCGGCGCGAAATCGGGCAGGATCAGGTCGACGCCCGGCTGCTCGACGTCGGGGAAGAGCACCCCGCAGTCGACGATCAGGATCTTCCCGTCGTACTCGAAGTACGTCATGTTGCGGCCGATGGCGCCCAGCCCGCCGAGCGGGACGACGCGCAAGGCGCCTTCCGGCAGCGGCGGCGGCGGACCCAGCTCCACGTGAGCTTGACTCATACGCCTCTTCCTGTCAGAGCACGATGCCGGCCGCGGCGGCGTCCTGGCGCAATTGGTGCAATTCTTCTTGCCCGGCGTCGACCAGCGGTGACCGGACCGGTCCCGCGGGCAGGCCGAGCGCGTTCAGGCCGGCTTTCACCAGCATGGTCCCGGGCGACCGGAAGATTCCGGTGAAAAGTGGCATCCCGGTGCGGTGGCGGGCCAGCGCGGTGGCGGTGTCACCCCGCTCGAACGCCTCGATCATCTCCCGCACGATCACACCGGTGAAGTGCGACGAGGTGCCGACCAGGCCGACCCCGCCGACGGACAGCAGAGGCAGCGTGGCGCCGTCGTCGCCCGAGTAGTAGGCCAGATCGGTCCGGGCCAGCACCTGCGAGCTGGCGATCAGGTCACCCTTGGCGTCCTTGACCGCGACGATCCGCTCGTGCTCGGCGATCCGGCACATGGTCTCGGTGGCGATCGCCGTGCCGGCCCGGTGCGGAATGTCATAAACCATGATCGGCAGCCCGGAGGCGTCGGCGACCGCGCGGAAGTGCCGCTCGACGCCCGCCTGCGGCGGCTTGCTGTAGTACGGCGTGACGACCAGCAGGCCGTGCGCCCCCGCTTTCTCGGCGGCGTGGGCCAGCTCGATGGTGTGGGCGGTGTTGTTGGTGCCCACGCCGGCAACGACCTTCGCCCTGTCCCCGACGGCCTCGATCACGGCGCGGAGCAGGGTCTCCTTCTCCGCGTCGCTGGTGGTGGGGGATTCACCGGTGGTGCCGCTGATCACGAGCGCGTCGTTGCGCTGCTCGTCGACGAGGTGGGCGGCGAGCCGGGCCGCACCCTCGAGGTCCAGGGAACCGTCCGGGGTGAACGGAGTCACCATGGCGGTCAGCAGCCGTCCGAAGGGCCGCGGGTCGTGCGTCATACCTGACAACCTATCGGACGGCCCGGTCACACGTAGAAAGCGGTGAACGGCGCCCAGGGGAGGTTACGCAGGATGCTCCACACACCCCAGACCGCCATGAATGTGATCATGGCGGCTGGACTGATCGAGAGCTCCGGCAGACGCCACCGAAAAACCTTGCGGCCGGCCCACGCCACGTAGAGATAGAGCAGGAACGGCACCGCGAAGACGAACAACAGGTGGTGCCGCGCCGCCGCCGGCAGGTCGCCGTGCAGCAGGAACCACGCGGCCCGGGTGCCACCGCAGCCCGGGCAGACGAACCCGGTCAGATATTTGAGCAGGCACGACGGCGGCTCACCGGCCGCGGCCGCGGCCGGAGCGGTGGCCATCGTGTAACCGATCGCGCCACCGGCGCACACCAGCACCGCGAACGGCGCCAGCCAGATCGGGGAACGAGTCGAGACGCGGTTGACCAGCCGGGTAAGCCGGTCGGGCTCACGGTCGGTGTGCCGGAACCACTCGGGTGGGACAGGTGGGCCCTGGATCGGCTGGTCGGCGAGCCAGGGTGGCAGCTCGGCAACGCTCATGGCCGTCACGGTACACCCGAGGGACAGCTCGGCGACGCGCTCGCAAGCGGCCTCACCGCACACCCGAGGGACAGCTCGGCGACGCGCTCGCGAGCGGCCTCACCGCACACCCGAGGGACAGCTCGGCGACGCGCTCGCGAGCGGCCTCACGGCACACCCACGGAGCAGCTCGCCAACGCGCTCGCGAGCGGGGCCGCGAAGTCGCCCCGCTCCGGGACGGCGACCGTCTGCAGGCCGAGCCAGCCGGCCAGCCGGCGCAGCTCAGCGGCGAGCGCGGTGGCGGTCTCCTCCGGGTCGGCGCCGGGCTCCAGCCAGGCCGCGGGCACCTGCAGCTCGCCCGACCGCCGATCGGCCTTCAGATCGACCCGGGCCGCGAACCGCTCACCGAGCAGGAACGGCAACACGTAGTAGCCGAACAGCCGCTGCGGTTTCGGCACGTAGATCTCGATGCGGTAGGCCATGTCGAACAGCCGCTCGGTGCGCGCCCGCTCCCAGATCAGCGGGTCGAACGGGCTGACCAGGGTGGCCGCGCCGACCCTGCGGGGCAGCCGCGCCTCGTGGTGCAGCCACGCCGATTTCCAGCCCGGGATCGTCACCGGGCGCAGCACCCCGGCCTCGGCCAGCTCGGCGACAGCCACCCGGCACGGTTGCAGCGGAAGCCGGAAATAGTCGCGCAGCTCGGCCTCGGCGGCCACCCCGAGCGCCCGGGCGGAGAGCTCCACCAGTGCCCGGATAGCGCCTTGAGGCTCCGGGGTGGGTGCCGCCAGCACGGCCGGTGGCAGCACCCGCTCGGGCAGATCGTAACGCCGGGCGAAGGACGTGGTGCGCTCGGCGGCGGTCACCTGGCCGGTGTAGAAGAGCCACTCCAGGGCCTGCTTGACGACCGACCAGTTCCACCCCCAGTGGTCGGAGTTGCGCGGCGCGTCGTGCTCGATCTCGGCCGCGGTGATCGGGCCGCGCTCACGCACCTCGTCGAGCACCCAGGCGACAAGCTCGGGCTGCTCCACGGCGATCCGCCGCATGTTGCCCCAGGCGAACTCGTGTGCCCTTGCCATCCGCCAGCGGAACAGCGGCTGCAGGTCGGCCCGGATCAGCGACGCCTCGTGGCCCCAGAACTCGAACAGCTCGCGCGGCCGGCGATAGGCGGCCCGCTCCAGCAGGCCGGCCGGATAGGGCCCGAGCCGGCTGTAGAGCGGCATGAAGTGGGCGCGCTGCAACACGTTCACCGAATCCATCTGGATCAGGTGCAGGCGGCGCAGCACTCGCCGCAGGTGGCGCAGGTCAATGACGCCACCGGGCCGGGGGTCGGTGAAGCCTTGGGCGGCCAGAGTGATCCGGCGGGCTTGGGACACGGAGAGCGATTCGGGCACGGCCACCGGGGCAGACTAGGTGACGGGTATGACAAAGTTGCCGCCATGGCACTCGGCTTCGTCCGTCCCGCCCGTCCCGAGGACGCGGCGGAGATCGCTCGTATCCAGCTCTCCACCTGGCGCACCGCGTACCGGCGGATGTTCCCGGCACACGTTCTGGAGAACCTGGACGAGGGCTACCTCGCCCGTGGCTGGACCGAGGCGATCACCGCCCCGCCGTCCGGCCGGCACCGGGTGCTGATCGCCGTGGAGCAGGGCGACAGCGCCTCACACGTGGTCGGGTTCGCCGCGTCCGGGCCGGCCGACGAACAGGCCCTGGCACCCGAGGAGAAGCCGCTGCCCGACGACGTCGCGGCCGTCACCGACCTGCTCATCGAGCCGCGCTGGGGCCGTCGCGGCCACGGCAGCCGGATGCTGGCCGCCGCGGTCGACAACTGGCGCGACGACGGCTTCCGGACCGCGGTGGCCTGGGTTTACGACGCCGACGCGGCGATGCGGAAATTTCTCGGCTCGACCGGCTGGGAGCCGGACGGGGCGAGCCGGGCCCTCGATGTGGACGACCTGCTCGTACCCCAGATCCGTCTGCACGTCGCCGTCGGCGGCGACCAGCCCGCCGGCTAGTCGAGCAGCGGGTCCAGGCCGACGGTCAGGCCCGGGCGCTTCAGCACGTTGCGGACGGCGAGCAGCACGCCCGGCATGAACGACGACCGGTCCAGCGAGTCGTGCCGGATGGTCAGCGTCTCCCCGGTGGCGCCGAACAGCACCTCCTGGTGGGCGACCAGGCCGGCGGCCCGGATCGAGTGGACCCGCACCCCGTCGACGTCGGTGCCCCGGGCGCCGGCCATCTCCTCCTTGGTGGCGTCCGGCATCGGCGGGCACTTCGCCGCGGCGCGGGCCTCGGCGATCACCTTGGCGGTGTGCATCGAGGTGCCGCTGGGCGCGTCCAGCTTGCGTGGGTGGTGCTGCTCGATGATCTCCACCGAGTCGAAGTAGCGGGCCGCGCGCGCGGCGAACTGCATCATCAGGATCGCGCCGATCCCGAAGTTCGGCGCGATCAGGATGCCGGTGCCGGGCTTGGCGGCGAGCCAGTCACCGACCTGCTCCAGCCGGTCGGAGGTGAAGCCGGAGGTGCCGACCACCACGCTGATGCCCTGCTCCACCGCCCAGCGAAGGTTGTCCATCACCACGTCGGGGTTGGTGAAGTCGACCAGCACCTGGGCACCCGCGTCGGAAGCGCTGAACAGCGGTTCGCCCTGGTCGATCATGGAGACCAGTTCGAGATCGGGGGCGGCGTCGACCGCCTTGCAGACCTCCAGGCCCATGCGGCCCCGGGCGCCGAGGACTCCGACACGGATGGTTTCGAGCACGTCAGTCACACCGCCAACCTAACCTACGGCCCGGGCGCGGCTGTTAAGCAGGCAACTCGCCGGAGTCGAACGGGCCCACCACAGCCAGCGACAACGGCTGTGCGAACAGGGCGGTCGCGACCGCGTGCACCTGGTCGGCGGTGACCGCGTCCACCTGGCCGAGCAACTCGTCGACGCCCATCAGGTCGCCGTGCAGCAGCTCCGACTTGGCCAGCCGGCTCATCCGGGACCCGGTGTCCTCCAGGCCCAGCACGTACGACCCCTTGGCCATGCCCTTGCCACGGCTCAGCTCCTCCGGCGTGATGCCGTCGGCCGCGATCCGCGACAGCTCGGCCCGGATCAGGTCGAGCACCTCACGGGCCTTGGCCGGGGCACAGCCGGCGTAGACGCCGACCAGGCCGCTGTCGGCGTACTGACCGGCGTAGGAGTACACCGAGTAGGCGAGACCGCGCTTCTCCCGGATCTCCTGGAAGAGCCGGCTCGACATGCCGCCGCCGAGCACGTTGTTGAGCACGCCCACGGCGAACCGGCGGTCGTCGTGGCGACCCAGCCCGGCGCCGCCCAGCACGATGTGCGCCTGCTCGGTGTCCCGATGGAGGACGACGTTCTGGGCCTTGCGGACCCGTACCCTCTTGTTGCCCTGCCGTGGCGGCGCCGGATCAGCGGGCCCGGTGTCCAGCGGGGTGCCCGCCAGGGCCTTGCGGACCAGCCGGACCACCGTCGCGTGGTCGAGGTTCCCGGCCGCGGCGATCACGATCTCCGGCGCCTTGTAGTGGCGCCGGTAGAACCGGTTGATCTGGTCCCGGGTCATCGGGGTGATCGACTCGGGAGTGCCGGAGATCAGCCTGCCGAGCGGGTGGTCGCCGTAGATCGCCTCGGCGAAGACGTCGTGCACCTCGTCACCGGGCTCGTCCTCGTGCATGGCGATCTCTTCGAGGATGACGCCGCGCTCGGTCTCCACGTCCGCCGGATCGAGGATCGAGTCGGCCACCGCGTCGACCAGCACGTCCACCGCGAGGGGCAGATCGGCGTCGAGCACCCGCGCGTAGTAGCAGGTGTACTCCTTGGTGGTGAACGCGTTCGTCTCACCGCCGACCGCCTCGATCTCCGCGGAGATGTCCAGGGCGGTGCGCTTGTGGGTGCCCTTGAAGAGCAGGTGCTCCAGGAAGTGTGACGCGCCGTGCAGCGCCGGGGTCTCGTCCCGGGAACCGATGCCGACCCAGATCCCCAGCGCGGCGCTGCGGGTGGTGGGGATGGCTTCGGTGACGATGCGCAGGCCGCTGGGCAGGACGGTCTTCTTCGCGCCGTCCCGCAGGGTCCGGGTAGAAACGCGGGCCGGCCTTCCGGCCGACCCGCGTTCGCTGTTCGCTGTCACTTAGTCGCGCGGGCCACGGTCGCCGGCCGGACGCGAGCGACGACGGCGAGGCTCGCCGCCACCCTCGCTGCGGGGGCCGCGGTCCTCGCGCGGAGCGCGCTCGGGACGGTCACCCTCGGAGCCCTCGGCAGCCGCGGGGGCCGCCGGGGCCTCCGCGCCTTCCGGGCGCACCTTGTCCAGGTAGATCTTGCCGCGGGCGTCGATGTCGGCGATGGACACCTCGACCTTGTCGCCGACGTTGAGGAAGTCCTCGACCTTGTCGACCCGCTTGCCGTCGCCCACCTTGGAGATGTGCAGCAGGCCGTCACGGCCCGGCAGCAGCGAGATGAAGGCGCCGAACGCGGCCGTCTTCACCACGGTGCCGAGGAACTTGTCGCCCATCTTCGGCAGCGTCGGGTTGGCGATCGCGTTGATCCGCTCGACCGCGGCCTCGGCGGCCGGGCCGTTCGTCGCGCCGACGTAGATCGTGCCGTCGTCCTCGATGGAGATGTCGGCGCCGGTCTCGTCCTGGATCGCGTTGATGGTCTGGCCCTTCGGGCCGATCACCATGCCGATCTTGTCGACCGGGATCTTCACGGTGGTGACCCGCGGGGCGTGCTCGCTCATCGCGGCCGGGCCCTCGATCGCCGCGGTCATCACCGAGAGGATCGTGGCGCGGGCCTCGTGCGCCTGCTGCAGCGCGCCGGCCAGCACGTCCGACGGGATGCCGTCGAGCTTGGTGTCGAGCTGCAGGGCGGTGACGAACTCGGCCGTGCCGGCGACCTTGAAGTCCATGTCACCGAACGCGTCCTCGGCGCCCAGGATGTCGGTCAGCGCGATGTACTGCGTCTTGCCGTCGACCTCGTCGGAGATGAGGCCCATGGCGATGCCCGCGACCGGGGCCTTCAGCGGCACACCGGCGGAGAGCAGGGCCAGCGTCGAGGAGCAGACCGAGCCCATGCTCGTCGAGCCGTTCGAGCTGAGAGCCTCGGAGACCTGACGGATCGCGTAGGGGAACTCCTCACGCGACGGCAGAACCGGCACCAGGGCCCGCTCGGCCAGCGCACCGTGGCCGATCTCGCGGCGCTTCGGCGAACCCACCCGGCCGGTCTCACCGGTCGAGTACGGCGGGAAGTTGTAGTTGTGCATGTAGCGCTTGGTCTTCTCGGGAGCGAGAGTGTCCAGCGACTGCTCGAGACGCAGCATGTTCAGGGTGGTGACGCCCAGGATCTGGGTCTCGCCACGCTCGAACAGCGCCGAGCCGTGCACGCGCGGCAGCACGCCGACCTCGGCGGTCAGCGAACGGATGTCGCGGGGGCCGCGGCCGTCGATGCGGATCTGCTCGCGCAGCACCCGCTGGCGGACCTCGGACTTGGTGACCGAGCGGAACGCCGCGCTGATCTCCTTCTCCCGGCCCTCGAACCGCTCGTCGAGCAGCTCGTGCGCCTTCGCCTTGACCAGGTCGAGGGCTTCCTCGCGCTCCTGCTTGCCGGCGATCTTCAGCGCCTCGGCGGTCTCCTCGCGGATCGCCTCCGTGACGGCCGAGTAGACGTCGTCCTGGTAGTCCAGGAAGACCGGGAACTCGGCGACCGGCTTGGCGGCGACCGCGGCCAGCTCGCTCTGCGCCCGGCACAGCTCGCGGATCGCGGGCTTGGCGGCTTCCAGACCGCTGGCCACGACCTCCTCGGTCGGGGCGGCGGCGCCGGCCGAGATGAGCTTGATCGCGTGCGGGGTGGCCTCGGCCTCGACCATCATGATCGCGACGTCGCCGTCGGCCAGGACACGGCCGGCCACGACCATGTCGAAGGTGGCCCGCTCGAGCTCCTCGAGGGTCGGGAACGCGACCCACTGACCCTCGACGTGCGCGACGCGGGTCGAGCCGACCGGGCCGCTGAACGGCAGGCCGGAGAGCTTGGTGGACATCGAGGCCGCGTTCATGGCGACGACGTCGTACGGGTGCTGCGGGTCGAGCGCGAGGATGGTCTCGACGACCTGGACCTCGTTGCGCAGGCCCTTGGTGAACGACGGGCGCAGCGGCCGGTCGATCAGGCGGCAGGTGAGGATGGCGTCCTCGCTGGGACGGCCCTCACGCCGGAAGAACGAGCCGGGGATGCGGCCCGCGGCGTACATCCGCTCCTCGACGTCGACGGTCAGCGGGAAGAAGTCGAAGTGGTCCTTCGGCTGCTTGCCGGCGGTCGTCGCGGAGAGGACGGTGGTGTCGCCCAGCTGGACGATCACGGAGCCGGCGGCCTGCTGCGCGAGGCGGCCGGTGGAGAAGACGATCTCCCGGGTGCCGAACGATCCGTTGTCGATGACGGCGGTGCGGGTTTCGTTGCCGAGAGCGTTGTTCTGCTCTGTCATGAAGTGCGGTACTCCTTCGTCGAGGACCCGGCGGTCAACAGCGCGGTTCAGTCGAGCCGGTCTTCGATCGAAGTGCCCAGGAGGATGCCTGGGAACCACTACCGAGGACCGGTGCTGACGGGTGTGATCCGCGCGGGTCCGTGGGGTGTCAGTGGTGCTTCCTGGGGGAGCTCACACTCCCCCAGGATCAAACTATCGGCGCAGGCCGAGGCGCTCGATGAGCGTCCGGTAGCGGGCGATGTCCTTCTTCTGAACGTAGTTCAGCAGGCGGCGGCGCTGACCGACGAGCAGCAGCAGACCACGACGGCTGTGGTGGTCGTGCTTGTGCATCTTGAGGTGCTCGGTCAGGTCGGCGATCCGCTTGGTCAGCATCGCGACCTGAACCTCGGGCGAACCGGTGTCGCCGTCCTTGGTCGCGTACTCGCCCATGATCTTGTTCTTGGTCTCTTGATCGAGCGCCATGTTCTCCGAAATTCTGTGTTGCCGATTTCACGGTTACCCCGCGACCCGCGGCGTCGGGCAGGCAGGCGGGACCGGTGTCGGATATTCCAACGACTATTCCACCCTACCAGGGGGTCAACCGAGCAACACCCGGGTCTCTTCGACGTCGGCCCGGATCTGTGCCACCAACGGCTCGATGGCGTCGTATTTACGCTGCTCACGGAGGTGGGCGACGAAGTCGAGGCTCAGCCGCTCGCCATAGAGGTCACCGGAGAAATCGAGGACGTAAGCCTCCACTCGGCGCTCCCGGCCGGAGAATGTGGGATTGGTGCCGATCGAAACACTCGCGGCGAACCGCTCGCCGTTCTCACCGCCCCGAGTGAGCCAGGCCGCATAGATCCCGTCGGCCGGCACCGCGGCATAGCGATGCGTCATCAGGTTGGCGGTTGGGAAGCCCAGCTCGCGACCGCGCTGGTCACCGCGGACCACCACACCGGTCAGGCGGTGCGGGCGGCCGAGCGCGGCCGCCGCGGCCCGCACGTCCCCCGCATCGACACAACTGCGGATGTACGTCGAGGAGAACACCAGTCCGTCGGAGGACACGAGCGGGGCGTCCTCCACGGTGAACCCGAACGTCCGCCCGAGCGACTCGAGCAGTTCCACGTCACCGGCGGCCCGGTGCCCGAAACGGAAGTTGTCGCCGACCACCACGGCCGCGGTGTGCAGCGACTCGACCAGCACGTCGTGAACGAACTCGTTCGGCGTCAGCTGCGAGAACGCCGGAGTGAACGGCACCACGCAGAGCGCGTCGACGCCGAGCGCCTCGATCAGCGCGGCCTTGCGGACCGGCTCGGTGAGCACGGCCGGGTGCGAGCCGGGGCGGACCACCTCGGCCGGGTGCGGGTCGAAGGTCATCACCACCGACTGCAGGCCGAGGTCATGGGCACGCTTCACCGCGTGCCCGATGATCGCCTGGTGGCCACGGTGCACCCCGTCGAAGACACCGATCGTCACGACCGACCGGCCCCACCCGGACGGAACCGCCTCGAACCCCCGCCACCGCTGCATCGAACGCTCCTCCGCCGAGATTGCCCGCCCTAGCGTATCGATCGTTCACCTGAGCGGTATCAGCCCTCCATTGCGTCGGCCTGGCTACGATAAATGCTGATATGAGCGTCGAGTGGACCCGCCTCGTACTGCTCGCTGCGGAGGTCACCTTCGCGGTGCTCTTCCTTCGCGCGCTACTCGGTTACCTGCGGCGCCGGGATCCGTTACGCCGCGACGTCACACTGCTCTTCGCCCCGTTCATGCTGGTGTTCTGCGTCGATGTGGCCCGCCTGGCCGGTGGCGCCGTGCCGGGCTGGGCCGGGGCGGTGAGCGCGATGGCCCTGCTCCTCCAGCCCTATCTCACGCTGCGCCTGGCCGGTCGGCTGCGGACGGTGCCCCGCGTGATCAGCCGGGGGACGCTCATCGGGTACGCCGCGGTGATGACGCCGGTGTTGCTGATCCAGCCGCTGCCGGACCCCGCCCGGGCCGCGTCGGTGCTCTACTTCAGCACCGTCGAGGTGATCGCGGCGATCCTGATCTTCGGCGAGGCGCGCGGACGGACCGGCGCCAACCGGGCTCGGCTGATGATCGCGGCCGGTGCCACCCTCACCTGCGGCCTGATGATGGTGCTGCGGGTAAGCAGCGCCGCGAACCCGCCGCTGCGGGCCGTCAGCCTGGTCCTCGCCCTGGTCAGCGGCCTCGGCTACCTCATCTCCTTCCAGCCGCCACGATGGCTGCGACGGCTGTTCTCGGCCACCGCCGCCCAGTCCGTCACCGAACGGCTGCTGCGCGCCCCGGCCGGATCGCCGGAGCAGGTCTGGCAGACGTACGCCGAGATCATGCGCGCGCAGACCGGCGCCGACGCGGTGGCGGTGCTGCTGCACACGGAGAACGGCGCGCTCGCCCGGATCGCGTACTCCGGCCCGGGACTGCCCGCCACCGGCGAACCGATCGACGCCGACCTGAGTCCTCTGGCCCGCCGCGACGTCCCCATCCGGCTCCGGGAGGGCGGGCGCGGCCTGGTCGAGCACTTCGGCGAAGGGCTGGCCGAGGACTTCGTCCGGGTGCTGCGGATGCGGGTGCCACCCGACGTCGAGGGCGCGGTGCTGCTGTTCAACCGGCACCGCAACCTGTTCAGCGAGGACGACCTGCGGCTGCTCGCCGACCTCGGCGGGCAGGCCGGGGTGCTCGCCGAGCGGCTGGCGATCACGGCGGAGCTCAGCGCGTCGGTGGCGGCGCTCACCCGGGCCAGCCAGGCGAAGAGCGAGTTCCTGGCGAACATGAGCCACGAGTTGCGTACCCCGCTGAACGCGATCATCGGGTTCAGCGACCTGATGCGGCTCGAAGAGCCGGAGGGTGACCGCCGCCGGGTGCCCGCCGAGTGGGTGGACCACATCCACGGCAGTGGCCGCCATCTGCTCGGCCTGATCAACGACATCCTCGACCTGACCAAGGTCGAATCCGGGCGGATGGAGCTGCAACTCGCCCCGGTGCGGGTCGACACCGCGATCGAGGACCTCCTCACCACGCTGGCCCCGCTCTTCACCGGCAAACGGCTCGCCGTCCGCGCCGACCTGGCCCCGGTCACCGCGCACGCCGACCGCCTGCGGTTCCGCCAGATCGTCGAGAACCTGCTGTCCAATGCGGTCAAGTTCACCCCCGAGGGCGGCAGCGTCTCCGTCACCGCCCGAGCCGCCGGCGACCGGGTCCGGGTCGTCGTCACCGACACCGGAGTCGGCATCACCACCGACGACCTGGAACGTGTCTTCGAAGAGTTCCAGCAGGTCGGCGACCCGGAAAGGCGGCACTCCGGCACCGGCCTCGGCCTGGCCCTGACCCGCCGGCTGGTCGCCGCCCACCAAGGGGAGATCAGTCTCACCTCGGAGCCCGGCAAGGGCAGCGCGTTCACCGTCGACCTGCCGGCCGCCTCGATCGCCGCCTCGTCGGCCCACCCGGGCGCCGGGCCGTACATCCTGCTCATCGAGGACGATCCGCACTCCGCCGAGCTGATGCGCACCCAACTCGGGAACTCCGGGTACCGGGTCGAGGTGGCCGGGACCGGCGAGAGCGGCCTGGCGCTGGCCCGTGAGCACCGGCCGGACGCGGTCGTGCTGGACGTGACCCTGCCCGGCATCGACGGCTGGGAGGTGCTGCGCCGGTTCAAGACCGATCACCGGCTGACCGGCATCCCGGTCTTCGTCGCCAGCATCCTGGACGAGGCGCCGGCCGGGATCGCCCTCGGCGCGCACGACTGGTTCGTCAAGCCGGTCGACCAGCCTTCGCTGGTGAGCGCCCTGGCCAACGCCATCGCCACCCGGCCCACGCCGCGGGTGCTGGTGGTGGACCACGACGACGACGTCCGCCGGGCCATCGAGGACGGGCTGCGGACCGGCGGCGCCGACGTGGTGACCTGCGCCGACGCCCGCGACGGGCTGGCGCGCAGCCGCAGCGAGGACTTCGACCTCATCGTCTGCGACATCCAGTCGCCCGGGGACGACGGGTTCAGCCTACTCGCGGCCATCGAACAGGACCCGTCCGGGCGGCACACGCCGGTGCTCGGGCTGAGCGCGGCGGCCCTCGCCGCCGGGGAGGCGGGCCCGCTCATCGCCACGGCGCTGGCCGACGGCGCCACCGCCCGGTTCTTCACGCCGCAGGGTCCGGACGCCCAGCCTCCGACCGCACCGGACCCGGCCGTCCAGCCCCCCACCTCGCCGGACCCGGCCGTCCAGCCCCCCACCTCGCCGGACCCGGGCGTCCGGCCCTTCTCTCCGCGGGAGCCGGCCGTCGTCGTCCGGCTCCGCAGCCCGGTACCGCCGTCCGACTACCCAGCCCGGAGGACCGACTCGTGAGTGAACCGCACCGCATCCTCCTCGTGGAGGACGAGGAACTGAACCGGATGCTGGTCAAGGCCGTCCTGGCCCGGGCCTCCGTCGCCGCCGTCCGGGACGCCGAACTGGTCGACGCCGCGACCCTGGCCGTCGCCCGCGAACGCCTCGCGAACAGCGAGTTCGACCTCATCCTGCTCGACCTCAACCTGCCGGACGGCAACGGCCTCACGCTGGCCCGCGAACTCGCCGCCCGCGGTGGCCCGAGACCGCCGGTGGTCGCGGTCACGGCCAGCGTCCTCCCGCAGGATCAGAAAGCGGCTCTCGAAGCCGGCTGCGACGACTTCCTCGACAAGCCGTACGCCGCCGCCGATCTGGTCGCCACCATCGCCCGACATCTCCCGTCCTGAGGCGCCGGGCGCCTCCGGACGGGGCGGCCCGAATTAGGCCGGGGCCAGCACGATCTCCGCGCGGGCGCGACCCTCACGCTCGCTGACGATGGCGAGGACGTCACCGGACGGATCGAAGACGGCGTACGGCCCGTCGATGCCGACCGGAGCCAGCGGACCGCCGTGCCGGAGGACCTTGGTCTCGTCCTCGGTGGCGATACGCTGCGGAAACGACCGCCGGGCCGCCTCGGCGAGGGGGAGCCCGATCACGTCGGGGGCGCGTTCCTCCAGCTCGGCGAGGGTGGACGCGGCGTCGAGGGTTATTCCCCCGACGGCGGTCCGGCGCAGTGCCGTGAGATGGCCTCCGACACCGAGCGCGGCGCCGAGATCGCGGGCGATGGCCCGGATGTAGGTGCCCGACGAGCAGCTCACGTCGATGTCCACATCGATCACGTCGCGGTCCGCGGGGCGTCGGATGGCGAGGACGTCGAGGCGGTGGATCGTGACGCGGCGGGCCGGGATCTCCACGGTCTCGCCCTCGCGGACCCGCTTGTACGCCCGCTCACCGTTGATCTTGATGGCGCTGACCGCGCTGGGCACCTGGTCGATCTCCCCGGTCTGGACGGCCAGACCGGCCCGGATCGCCTCGTCGGTCACGTGGCCGGCCGGGGCGGTCGCGGTCACGTCGCCCTCGGCGTCATCGGTGACCGTCGCCTCGCCGAGCCGGATCGTCGCGGCGTAGCTCTTCCCCGAACCGATCACATAGGTCAGCAGGCGGGTGGCCCGGTTCACCCCGATGATCAGGACACCGGTCGCCATCGGGTCCAGCGTCCCCCCGTGCCCGACCCGCCGGGTCTTCGCCAGCCGCCGGATCCGGGCGACGACGTCGTGCGACGTCATCCCGGCCGGTTTGTCCACCACGATCAGTCCGTCCGTGTTCACGCACCCACCCTATTTCCCTCGCGCCGCCGCCCGACCCGCAGTGCCGCCGAGACAACTCTGGGCGCTGGTCAACGCTGTGTCAGGCTCGCTGACACAGCGCCGGCCGCCCTGGGGACAGGGCAGCACGGAGGCCCGGGGTCAGCGGGTGGCGCCGGTGACCAGCCAGCGCGGAGACCGCCAGCGCCACACCAGACCGGCGAAACGGGCCGCGGTGAACAGGCCGAGCCCGGCCCAGACGCCGCCGAGACCCAGGTCGAAGGCGTAGGCCAGCCAGATCGCGGGCAGGAAGCCGAGAAGCGCCGACAGCACCGTGAGCGTCCGGAGGAACGCCACGTCACCGGCGCCGATGAAGACCCCGTCGAGGGCGTAGACGATGCCGGCGAACGGCAGCAGGCCGACGAACCACGGCCAGACGGCCGCCGCCTGCGCGTGCACCGAGGGGTCGGGGGTGAACCAGCCGGGAACCACCGAGGAGCCGGCCGCCGCCAGCGCCGCGAAGGCCACCGCGGCCACGCCTCCGGCCAGGGTGACCCGGCGGGCCACGTCGCGGGCCTCGTCGGCGTCACCGGCGCCGAGGGCCGCTCCGACCAGGGACTGCGCGGCGATCGCCACCGCGTCGAGAGCGAGGGCGGCGAAGAACCAGAGTTGGAGGGCGATCTGGTGAGCGCCGACCGCGGCGACCCCGAAGCGGGCCGCGACGGCGGTCGCCGAGAGGAAGCACACCTGGAAGGCGGCGCCACGGATCAGCAGGTCCCGGCCGAGCACCACCTGCCGCGCGATGATCGACGGAACCGGGCGCAGCGCCCGGGTCTCCCGGATCAGCATGGCCAGGAAGAGCACACCACCCAGGGTCTGCGCGGTGACGTTGGCGATCGCGGAGCCGGTCAGGCCGAGCCCGGCCGGATAGACCAGCACCGGGCAGAGCACCGCGGAGAGCACATTGGCGCCGAGCACGATCCACAGTGGGCGGCGGGTGTCCTGGACACCGCGCATCCAGCCGTTGCCGGCGGCGGCGAGCAGCAGGCCGGGAGCGCCCAGAGCGGCGATTCGCAACCAGTCGGCGGCCGCGGCCGCGGTCCGCGGATCGCCGGCCAGCAGGCCGGCGAACGGTTCCGCGGCGACCACACCGAGCAGCGCGAGGATCAGGCCGACGCCGAGCGCGAGCCAGGAGGCCTGAACACCTTCGGCCACCGCGGCGGGCCGGTCACCGGCGCCGAAGCGGCGGGCGGCACGGCCGGTCGTGCCGTACGCCATGAGCGTGCCGAACCACACGGCCAGCGACATGACCGTCCCGCCGATCGCGACGGCGGCCAGCGGGACCGGGCCGAGGTGACCGACCACGGCCGTGTCCACCAGGACGTAGAGCGGCTCGGCGGCCAGCACCACGAGCGCGGGCAGGGCCAGGCCGGCGATCCGGCGGGCGGTCGCGGTGTGCTGTTGCTGGGCGGACGCATCGGCAGGCGGGCTCATGGAATCCCATGATGCCCGCCTGCGGGTAAGGGCCGCAACGCGACCCTGCACTTACACTTACTGGCGCGTGTCCATCGACATCTGCAGAGCGCGGCGCGCCTGCTCGGCGGAGTCGTCAGCGGGCTTCGGCTTCGGCTTGGCAGCCATGATGAGGGAATCCTTCCGGTGGCACGGGCACGCCTCGGCACGAGGCGCCCAGGATCGGTCGAGCGGGGCGTCACCAGCCGGCCCGGGATCGCCGGGTCCTCTGACACGGGTGACGCGTGCCCGGGCCGGTGGACCCGGGTGGCTCGAGGTCTCGCGGTGGGCGTCGGTGGCAGCCGCGCGGAACCAAATCACCGTTCAGGCCCAAACTAACGTTCACTCACGGCCCGGCGGGCCGTGATCCCGGGATCCGGGACAGAAAAAGCGGAGGCCACCGGATCAGGTGACCCCCGTTACGCAGGGAGAACATCGGTCAGTTCAGATGTTCGTCGAGCAGCCGGCGCACCGTGTCCACCACGTCGGAGGCCTCCCCGAACCCGGTGAAGCCGGCCGCCAGACGGTGGCCGCCGCCACCCTGGGAGACCGCGACGGCGCTCACGTCGACGGCGCCCTTGCTGCGCAGCGACACCGACCACTCGCCGGCCGCCATCTCCTTCACCACCACGGACACGTCCGCCTCGGCGACCGAGCGCACCGGGTCGATCAGGGTGTCCAGCACGTACGGCGGCTGCGCGTGCCGCTCCAGGTCGGCCAGGGTGGCGTAGGTCCACACCATGCCCCGCCCACCGGCCGCGGACGGCTCCAGCACCGCGCGGCCGATCACCTCGCCGGTCAGCTTCATCGCCCCGAACGGGCGGCTGTCGAAAGTGCGCCGGGAGATCTCCCCCGGCCGGATCCCGGTGGCGATCAGCCGCGCCGCCAGCTCGTGAACCGACACTCCCGTCATGTCGAACTTGAACGAGCCGGTGTCGGTCGCCAGAGCGACGTAGAGGCACTCCGCGATCTCCGCGTCCAGCGGCACCCCGAGACGGCTGAGCAGACCCTCGGCGACGACCGAGGTCGCCGCGGCCTCCGGGTCGACCAGTTGCACCCCGCCGAACCCGGTGTTCGACGCGTGGTGGTCCAGCACCACAGCGGCCGGGGCGGCCGCGAGCCGGCCGGCGAGCGCGCCGAGGCGCGACTCGCTCGCCACATCGAAGATCAGGACCAGGCGGGGCTCGGCGAAGGCCTCCGACTCCGGCACCAAAAGATCTGAGCCGGGCAGTGATTGGTACGGCACAGGCACCACGAAATCACCGGGGAAGGTCGCCCTCAATCGGGTGAACCCCAGGCGCCGCAGACCGAGCCCGAAACCGAGCATGCTGCCGAGCGCGTCCCCGTCGGGGTTGACGTGGCAGATCAGCTGGATCTCGTCATCGGATCCGGCCGAGCGGACCGCCGCGACGGCGGCGGCCCACTGGTCGGCGGAGGGCCCGGACAGGGTCACCCGTTGTCCTCGCGGGCGCCCACCCGCTCGGACTCCTCATCCTCCGACTCGTCGTCCTCGCTCTTGTACGGGTCGGGGTCACCGGCGTACTGCGCGCCGACCGCGATCCGCTGGACCTCCTCGTCCCGGTGCCGCGCCGCGGCCAGGAGGTCGTCGATCTCCTTGACGTGGGTCTGCACGTTGTCCAGCACGAATGCCAGGCTCGGCGAGTGCCGCAGGGCCAGCGCGTGGCCGACCCGGCTGCGCAGCATGCCTTTCGCGCTCTCCAGAGCCGCCGCCGTGGACGCCTGCTCGGTCACGTCACCCAGAACCGTGTAGAAGACCGTCGCCTCGCGCAGGTCGCCGGTGATCCGGGCGTCCGTGATCGTCACCATGCCGAGGCGGGGGTCCTTGATCTCCCGCACCAGCCTGGCCACCAGCTCCTTGATCCGCTCCGCGTGCCGGCGCGTCTTGGCTGGATCAGACATATCGCCCACCTCCGTGTATCTCGCGGGCCGAACCACTCCCGCCCAACTGGTGAAGCGTACCCAGCGTCAATCCTCGTCGCCGTACAGCCGTCGCTTGACCGAGAGCAGCTCGATCTCGGGGCGGCCGGCCACCTGGTTCTCGCAGGTGTCGACGACGGCACGAGCCTGGGCCGGGTCTCCTGCCACCACGGCTACCCCGATCTGGGCGCGGCCATGCAGGTCGTGAAAGCCCACCTCGGCGACGCTGACCTCAAACTTCTTCAGCATCGCGATGATCGGCCGGAGATAGGAACGCTTCTGCTTCAGCGATTGCGAGTCACCCGGCAGGAGCAGGTCGAAGACTGCGGTTTCGGTATACATCAGCGAGCAGGCTACGCCCGGAGCAGCCCTCGGAGCAGCCCTATTTCCGTGCCACCAGCACGTCACGCTCGATGCCCTGGTCCACCCGGTGACTCATCGACTGGTACTCGATCAGCTTCAGTCCGTGCGCGAGCAGGATGTCCTCGGCCAGTTCCCGCTTCGCGACCTTGGTGTTCCAGGACAGGCCGATCGCGCCACCCGGCCGCAGCAGTGGCAACCACTGCGGGAGGGCCCGCTCCAGCAGGTCCAGCGGCTTGCGGGAGATGCCGCCCTCGTCGTCGTAACTGCCGTGTGCCACCCCATAGGGCAGGTCGGCGACCAGCACGTCGGCGACGTGCCCCTTCGACAGGCCCTCCAGCTGGGTCGTGTCGGCCTGCAGCACGGTCACCTTCTGCACCTCGCCGGCCTTGTGATCGTCCTTGCTGGCGGCCATGGTCACCTCCAGCCGGCGGGCGGCACGGCGCCCCTGCCGGCGCACCGGCACCAGGTCGGCAGAGTGCTTGAGCCGCTTGCGCTTGAGCCACGTCTGCAGGAACAACTTGTAGGCCTCGACGTCCTTGCCGTCGATCTCGATACCGATGCCGTCGTAGCCGTACATCAGGGCCTGGTTGAGCGTGGTGCCGCGGCCGCAGAGCGGGTCGAGGACGGTCAGGTGGCCGTCGAGCATCTTCCGGGCGGAGGCGGAGGCGAGCAGGGTGAGGTTCAGCACCAGCTTGGTGAACTGCTCGTTCGTCTTGCCCGCGTATTTCGGGATGGTGATCAGGTCGCTGTCGTACCGGGCCAGCGGGGTCAACTCGATCGGGCGGAGCAGCTCCTCCTCCACTCGCTCGAAGAGCGCATAGGCGGAGGAGAGATTCGAGAGGTACGCCACGTCGCGCTCGCCGAGGTCACCGGTGAACGTCAGGTACTCGACACCGCCGAGCACGGTGACCCCGATGTCGTCCAGGTCGGACGCGAGCACCGGGCCGAACGCGGCCAGCTCCGCCTGGGAGATGCGGGATGCCTGATCGGCGTAGACGCGGTTGGCGGACGGGGCGAGGAGCATGGCGTACCGGGACATGTTGTCATCCTCCCAGCCACCGTGACCCGCCCTGGACACACCCCCCGAACGCAAAACGCCGCCGGTGAGGAGGCAGGTGATTTTCCGCGGAGCGAAGCGGAGCAATGAGCACGGCCCCCGGCGCCGAAGCACCGGGGGCCGCCGAAAACCACTCGGACGTTACGCCCGAACCTTCTCGCGCATCTCCCACGTCTCGATCACGTCGCCGACCTGCGGCGAGCCGTAACCCTGGAGCGTCAGACCACACTCGAAGCCCTCGCGGACCTCGGTGGCGTCGTCCTTGAACCGCTTCAGCGAGCTGATCGTGACGCTCTCCGCCACCACAGTGCCGTCGCGCAGGATGCGCGCCTTGGTGTTGCGGCGGATGAGACCGGACCGGACGATACAGCCGGCGATGAGACCGATCTTGGACGAGCGGAACACCTCGCGGATCTCCGCCGTGCCCAGCTCGACCTCTTCGTACTCCGGCTTGAGCAGGCCCTTGAGAGCCGCCTCGATCTCCTCGATGGCCTGGTAGATCACGCTGTAGTAGCGGATCTCCACGCCGGCGCGGTCGGCCATCTCCTTGACCTTGTTCGAGGCCCGGACGTTGAAGCCGATGATCGTGGCCGTCTGCTCCGACGAGGCGGACGCCAGGTTGACGTCGCTCTCGGTGATCGCACCGACACCGCGGTGGATGACCTTGAGCTGCACCTCTTCCGGAATGTCCAGCTTGAACAGGGCATCCTCGAGAGCCTCGACCGAGCCGGAGCCGTCACCCTTGATGACCAGGGTGAGCGAAGCCTTCTCGCCCTCCTTCAGGTCACGCATCAGGTCCTCGAGGGACTTCTGGCGACCCGAGTTCGCGAAGGTGGCCGCACGACGGCGGGCCTGTCGCTGCTCGGCGATCTGCCGCACGGTGCGGTCGTCCTCAGCCGCGAGGAACGTGTCACCGGCACTCGGCACCGAGGTCAGACCCAGGACCAGGACCGGACGAGCCGGACCGGCCTCGGCGACCTGGTTGCCGTTCTCGTCGAGCATGGCCCGGACGCGACCGTGCGCGCCACCCGCCACGATCGAGTCGCCGGCACGCAGCGTGCCCTTCTGCACCAGGACGGTGGCCACGGCGCCGCGACCCTTGTCCAGGTGCGCCTCGACCGCGACACCCTGGGCGGGGCCGTCGATCGGGGCGGTCAGCTCGAGCGCCGCGTCGGCGGTCAGCAGGACGGCTTCGAGAAGCTCGTCGATGCCGATGCCGGGCTTCGCCGCGACGTTGACGAACATCGTCTCGCCGCCGTACTCCTCGGCGAGCAGGCCGTAGTCGGTGAGCTGCTGCCGGACCTTGTCCGGGTTGGCGTCCGGCTTGTCGACCTTGTTCACCGCGACCACGATCGGCACGTCGGCCGCCTTGGCGTGGTTGAGCGCCTCGACCGTCTGCGGCATGACGCCGTCGTCGGCCGCGACCACCAGGATCACGATGTCGGTGACCTTGGCGCCACGGGCACGCATGGCGGTGAACGCCTCGTGACCCGGGGTGTCGATGAAGGTGATCGCCCGGTCCTCCCCCTGGTGGGGGACGACGACCTGGTAGGCGCCGATGTGCTGGGTGATGCCACCCGCCTCGCCGGCGACCACGTTGGTCTTGCGGATCGCGTCGAGCAGCTTCGTCTTACCGTGGTCGACGTGACCCATGACGGTCACCACCGGCGGCCGGGTGACCAGCCGGTCCTCGGCAACCGCGGCGTCGAGGTCGATGTCGAACTGCGCGAGCAGCTCACGGTCCTCGTCCTCGGGGCTGACGATGACGACCTCGAAGCCGAGGTGCACGCCAAGCAGCTTCAGGGTGTCGTCGGACACCGACTGCGTGGCGGTCACCATCTCGCCCAGGTTGAACATCTCCTGGACGAGCGAGCCAGGGTTCGCGTTGATCTTGTCAGCGAAGTCGGAGAGCGACGCGCCACGGGACAGCCGGATCTCCTGGCCGTTACCGCGCGGAGCGCCCGAACTCATCTGCGGAGCAGACAGGTTGTCGAACTCCTGACGCCGCTGCTTCTTCGACTTGCGGCCGCGGGTCGGCCGGCCGCCGGGACGCCCGAAGGCACCCGCCGCACCGCCGCCACGACCACGGCCACCGGCGCCACCGGGACGACCGGGCGCACCAGCGCCGACCGGACCACCGGTACCGCCGCCGGGACCACCCCGGTAACCGCCGCCGCCACCAGCGCCGCCGCCACCACCGGGACGGAAACCGCCACCAGCGCCGCCGCCACCACCGGGACGGAAACCGCCACCAGCGCCGCCGCCACCACCGGGACGGAAACCACCGCCACCGCCGCCGGGACCGCCACGGCCCGCACCGGGACCACCGGGACGACCAGCGCCGCCACCGGGGCCGCCACGTCCGGCGCCGGGACCGGCGGGACGCTGCGAGGGCATCGAGGCGGGGCTGGGCCGCGGAGGCATCGAGGCAGGGCTCGGCCGCGGAGGCATGCCCGGCTGGTTCGGACGCGGCATCGAGGACGGCGAGGGACGCGGAGCGCCGCCACCGGAGACACCGAACGGGTTGTTACCCGGGCCACGCGCGGGCGGACGCGGAGCGCCGCCACCCGGACCGGGACGTGCGCCGCCGGGAGCACCCGGAGCGCCGGGACGACCGGCCGCCGGCGAACCCGGACGAGGCGGAACGCTGCCCGGACCCGGCCGACGCGGCGGCTGAGCGCCGCCCTCGGTCGTGCCCTGCGGCCGGCGCTCGGCATCCCGCGAACGGGCTGCCTGGGCGGCCTGTGCGGCCTTGACCGACGCTTCCTGCTCGGCCTTCAGCGCTGAGGCGCGCGCCTCAGCGGCCGCCACCTCGATGTCGTGCGCGCTGGCCGGTTTCGCGACCGGGCCGGGCACGGGGCCCGGACGGCCGGGAACGGGCGGCTTGGGCCGCACGAACGGGCCGGGCGCGGGCGCCGGGGACGTAGGACTGTTGGTGGGCGCTCCCTGCGGCGTGCCCGGACGACGCGGCGGCTGAGGCCGCCCCATCGGCGGCCCCGGACGCGGGGAACCGGACGCGCTCGGACCGCCGGAGGCGGCGGGAGCACCTGACGACGGAGCCGACGGGGACGCCGGAATGGCGCCGCCCTGCTCCAGAGCGCCACGAAGCCGTCGGGCCACCGGGGCCTCGACGGTGCTCGATGCGGATTTAACGAACTCGCCCATGTCTTTCAATGTGGCGAGCACGGTCTTGCTATCGACCCCGAGCTCTTTGGCGAGCTCGTGTACGCGGGCCTTGCCTGGCACTGCACTCCTCACTTTGAGGTCGTGCGAGCAGCGCCCGCACTGACCTCACTCGTGCACTAGAAGCCTGGTCATTTCAGGGACTTCATCGTGTGCTCATCTGGGTCGTCCTACCTTGCTGGGTCGTGACGAAAGCGCCGACGCCTCGTCATCGGTGGTTCCGCACGGCACGGAGACCGTGCGGATGTGCTCCGCAAGCAGTTCTGGGTTAGCAAATCCAGAGAGTCGCAACGCACGCCCGAAAGCGCGACGCCGCTCTGCCTGCGCGAAGCAGGCCGGATCGGGGTGCAGATGAGCTCCCCGCCCCGGCAGTCGGCGGGCCGTATCGGGCAGAAGCCGGAGGTCTCCCCCCGAATCTGCCGCGACGAACCGCAGCAAATGACTGGCCGGCGCGCGTTTGCGGCAGCCGACGCAGGTTCGCGTCGGGCCGACCGAGAGCAAGTCTACCCCTCGATCCTGCCCGGCGCGTATCCGGTCAGTTCCCCGCCTCGGCCGCATCACGGTCCGAGACTCTAGCGGGCTCGCTGTCCGGGCGGATGTCGATGCGCCATCCGGTGAGACGGGCGGCGAGCCGGGCGTTCTGGCCCTCCCTGCCGATCGCCAGCGAGAGCTGGAAATCCGGCACGGTCACCCTGGCTGTACGGCTGGCTAGGTCGACCACCTCGACCCGCAACGCCTTCGCAGGTGAGAGGGCGTTGCCCACGAACCTGGCCGGGTCGTCCGACCAGTCGATGATGTCGATCTTCTCGCCGTGCAACTCGCTCATGACGGCCCGGACACGCTGGCCCATCGGACCGATGCACGCGCCCTTGGCGTTGACGCCCGGAACGGTCGTCCGCACCGCGATCTTCGTACGGTGACCTGCCTCACGTGCGATCGCGGCGATGTCCACGGTCCCGTCGGCGATCTCCGGCACCTCGAGGGCGAACAGTTTCTTCACCAGCGCCGGATGCGAGCGGGACAGGGTGATCTGCGGCCCGCGGAAGCCCTTGGCCACGTGGACCACGATGCACCGGATCCGGGTGCCGTGCGGGTACGACTCGCCCGGAACCTGCTCGGACTGAGGCAGCACCGCTTCCAGCTTGCCCAGGTCGACGGTCACGATGTGTTTCTCGGCACGGGCGGCGTCGGCCTGCACCACACCGGTGACCAGGTCGCCGTCGCGGCCCGCGTACTCACCGAAGTGCTGTTCGTCGGTGGCCTCCCGGAGCCGCTGGAGGATGACCTGCTTGGCGGTCATCGCGGCGATCCGGCCGAAGTCGTGCGGAGTGTCGTCCCACTCGCGCACCAGCGTGCCGTCGGCGTCGAACTCGCTCGCCAGCACGGTGGCGACGCCGCTCTTGCGGTCGATCTCCACCCGGGCGTGGCTCTCCGCCCCGTCGGTGTGCCGGTAGGCGGTGAGCAGTGCGGTCTCGATGGCCGAAATGATCGTCTCGAACGGGATCTCCCGCTCGCGCTCCAGGGCGCGCAGCGCCGCGAGGTCGATGTTCATTCCTCGCCCTCCCCTTCGTCTTCGTCGTCTTCTTCGTGGTCGTCGGACTCGTCGAACTCGGCTTCGTCCAAACGCTTGAACTCGATCTGGACCTTGCCCGCTCCGAGCTCGGCGAAGCCGAGTTCCCGGGTGGCCCCGTCCACGTCCAGCACCACACCGGCCTCATCGGCCGAGACGATCCGGCCGATGAGGCCGTTCACCTCGACCAGACGGCCGGCGTTGCGCCGCCAGTGCCGCGGCTCCGTGAGCGGCCGGTCCACCCCTGGCGAGCCGACCTCCAGCTGATATTCACCGGCGACCAGCTCGCCGCCGGACTCCTCGGCGGTGTCGAGCGCATCGGAGATCGCCCGGGAGACCACCGCCACGTCGTCCAGGCTGATGCCGCCGTCGGTGTCGACCAGGACACGGACCACGAACCGGCGGCCGGCCCGGGTCAGGGCCACGTCCTCCAGGTCGTAACCGGCCTTGGCGACCACCGGCTCGATCACCTCGCGGATCCGGGCGCGGGCGGCGCTCAGATCGACGCGGGGCAGGACGGGGGTTTTCCGGGTCTCCGGCTCGGGCCGGGAACGGCGGTCGCCGGGGCGACCACCGGGCCGGGCCCCGGCGCGACCACGCTGCGTCATCGGGCTCGACCTCTCGCTAGCTTTCTCGCAGGAACGACTATATGCCGCCGGGCAGAATGCGGCCCCGCGGCTGACGCTGAGCCTAACGCGCCGACCGGCGGGGCGAAGCAGCGCCGCACCGAATGGTGTTGACTGGGCTCTGTGCTGACGAACTCACGGCGATTCCTCCTCGGTGCGATGGTGGGTTCCGCCGCGCTCGCCGGCTGCGGCGTCTTCGACCGGGAGCCGGAGCCCGCGCCGCAGCCCGACCCCCTGCAACCGCTGCTCGACGAGTCCCTGGCGCTGGCCGCCGCCTACGACCGGGCGATCGCCGCGCAACCCGGCCTGGCCACCCGGCTCACCCCGCTGGCCGAGGACCACCGGGCGCACGCCACCGAACTCGCGCGGGTGATCGGCACGGCCGTTCCGTCGGCCGCGCCGTCGGCGTCCGCCCCCGCCTCCACTGCGGACACCGTGGCTACCCTGCGTAAGGCCGAGCAGGCCGGGCAGAAGACCGCGGTCGCCGTCTGCCAAGCGGCGCCGGCCGCCCGGGCCGCCCTGGCCGGATCGATCGCCGCCTGCCGGGCCACACACGCCGAAGCGCTGCGCTGAACCGGAACTCCCAGGCCGGCCCGCCTGCGCGAAGACCCCACGCGAACACTGCGCTGATCGGGACGGCACGGACCGGTTACTGTTCGCGGCGTGACGGAACAACTCGCCGCCGCCCTCGCCGCCGAGGAGGCGGCCATCTATGCGTACGGCGTGATCGGTGTGCATCTGAAGGACGGCGACGAGGTGTCCCGCGCCCGGTCCGCCGAGCTTGAACACCGGGCCCGCCGGGACGGCCTGGTGGACCGCCTCGACGAACTGAAGGCCAGCACCGCCCCGGCGCCACCGGCGTACCGGCTGCCGTTCGAGGTCTCCGACCGGGAGGGCGCGCTCAAGCTGGCCGTCCACGTGGAGGACGGGGTGGCGCAGGCATGGCGGGCCCTGCTCCCGGTCACCGAGGGAGCCGAGCGCCTCGACGCCCTGTCGTTTTTGACCGACTCCGCGGTTCGTGCGACCCGCTGGCGGCGCATCGCCGAGGTCACACCGCTGACCATGGCCTTCCCGGGGCGCCCGAGCTGATGATCGGGGCCACCCTGGGTCGGTGAATGGCCGAGAATGAGGGGGTGATCGCCGACCTCGACGCCACCTCACCCCGCGGGTCGCTCGCGATCCGGCTGCGCGACGCCATCCAGCAACGGTGGCCGGCCGAGGTTCAGGCCATCGGGCTGTTCGGGTCGATGGCACATGGTGACGACACCGACAGCAGCGACGTGAACGTGGCGGTGGTGACGTACCGGGCGAAGACCGGCCCGAAACCCACCCAGCGGATGGTCGACGGCATCCCGGTGGACCTGCGGGTGGTGACCGCGGAGGACGGGCTGGGCCAGGCCCGGCTGCTGACGCCGGGCTGGCCGTTGCAGGCCGACGCCTTCATCACCACGTTTCCGCTCCTCGACCCGCGAGGCTATTTCAAGGACCGGCGTGAGGCTCACCTCACGCTGCTGTCCGAGGCCCGGCCGATGGAGTTCACCGGCCTGGCCCGGCACAACTGGTCGGTCGCCAACGGCGCGCACGCCCGGGCCGTCCGGCTCACGCAGTGGTACGACACCGACGCCGCCCTGATCCTGATGGCCGAGGCCCGGCTGCACGCCGCCATGGTCGCCGGTCTCCTGACTCGCACCCATTTCCGCAACACGGCCCACGCGGTCAAGCACACCGGCGTGGCCGCGGCCGACATGCAGGAGCTGGGCGCGATCCTGAAGTACCAGGCGGAGGAGCTGACCGCACGCGGCCGCCCGGTGGACGGCCGCCTCGGCGCGCTCTTCGACTGACGGCCCTCAGGCGAGGCTGATCGTCCTCACGGCAGGCTGACCGTCCTCACGGCAGGGTCAGGATCTCGTAACCGTCGTCGGTGACCACCAGGGTGTGCTCGAACTGGGCGGTCCACTTGCGGTCCTTGGTGACGACCGTCCAGTTGTCCCGCCAGATCTCGTACTCGTGGGTGCCGAGGGTGATCATCGGCTCGATGGTGAACGTCATGCCGGGTTCCATGACGGTGGTGAGCTGCGGGTTGTCGTAATGCGGAACATACAGACCGGAGTGGAACGCCTCGCCGATGCCATGGCCGGTGAAGTCCCGGACCACGCCATAGCCGAAGCGTCGCGCGTAGGCCTCGATGACCCGGCCGATGACGTTGATCGGGCGGCCCGGCGCGACCGCGCGGATGCCCCGCATCATCGCCTCGTGGGTGCGCTCGACCAGGAGGCGGGCCTCCTCGCTCACCTCGCCCACACAGAACGTGGCGTCGGTGTCGCCGTGTACCCCGTTCAGGTACGCCGTGACGTCGACGTTGATGATGTCGCCGTCCTCGATGACGGTGGAGTCCGGGATGCCGTGGCAGATCACCTCGTTGAGTGAGGTGCAGCAGGACTTGGGGAAGCCCTTGTAGCCGAGGGTCGACGGATAGGCGCCGTGGTCCAGGATGAACTCGTGCACCACCCGGTCGATCTCGTCGGTGGTCACCCCGGGTTTGCAGTGCTCTCCGGCGAGTTGGGTGGCCTGTGCGGCGATCCGGCCGGCGATCCGCATCTTCTCGATCGTCTCGGCGGTCTGCACATGGGAGCCGCGCCACTCACGGGGGCGTTTCTTGCCCACGTATTCGGGACGGACGATCTGGGCCGGGACCGATCGCGCACGCGACTGCTTTCCCGGTACGAGTGGGGCACGTACGGTCATGACTACAGCCTAACCGCCCCCGAATGCGCCGACCGGCCCTGTCCTTGCCGCCTCCAGGCCGCTGTGAAATCGTGTTCGGCGTGGATCACGAGGCCCCGGACCCGTACTTCTCCGCGGTCGGCGAGGTGACCGGCGACCGTGTCACCGTCACGGTGACCGGCGAGGTCGACATGGCGACCGCCGGCACGCTCTTCGAGGCCGCCACTCCGGATCGGGTCGCTGCCGCCACCCTGGATCTGCGCGCGGTCACCTTCTTCGACTCGGCCGCCATTCACACGCTGATCCGGCTGGCCGAGCACTATCCGGGCACGCTCCGGGTGTTCCCGTCCGAGCGGGTGCAACGGGTGCTGGACATCTCCGGACTCGGCGAGCAGCCCTGGCTCACCGCCTCGTAAGCGACAGCGAGCAGCCCCTGGCCGGGGACTGGCTCACCGCCTCGTGAACGACAGCGAGCAGCCCCTGGCCGGGGACTGGGGCTCACGGCCTCGTGAGAGGACGCCGCAGGCTCACCTCGGTGCCCTCGGCGGAGCGGTGCACCGACAGTTCGGTGAGCGCGCCGATCAGGGCCAGCCCACGGCCCCGGAACCCGGCGTCGGTGGCCGGGCGCCAGCTCCCGGTGTCGCGGACGGTCACCAGCACCGCGTCCGGCAGGAGCGACGCGGTCACGGTGATCACCGGCTCGGCCGGGTCGACCGGGTGCTCGACGGCGTTGGCGGCCGCTTCGGAGACCGCCACCACCAGGTCGAAGGAGTCCGCCTCGGGCACGTCGTGCGCGGCCAGGAAGTCCTCCAGACGGCGGCGCATCACGATGAGCCGGCCCGGTTCGGCCGGCAGCCGCAGCACGAACTCGCGGGGCTCGGTCACCTCCATGGCGACCAGCGCGATGTCGTCCCGGCGGGTCTGCCGGGACGCCTTGGCCAGCAGCGTGTCGAGCAGGTCGTCGATGTGTTCGGTGGGTTTCGCGACGTCCGCGGTCAGCTCGGCGAGACCGTCGTCGATGCCCCGGCGGCGGTCCTCGATCAGGCCGTCGGTGTAGAGCAGCAGGCGGGCGCCCGCCTCCAGCCAGATCTCCCGGGTGGGGTAGGTGACCGACCCGAGCGCCCCGATCGGCGGGCCCAGCGCCGAGCCGTGCAGGAAGGTGCCCGTCTCGCCGGGCTGGATCAGGACCGGTGACGGGTGGCCGGCCGACGAGAAGCGCATCCGCCGGGTCCGTGGGTCGAACCCGACGCAGATCACGGTCGCGAACTGCCGCCGCCCGAGCGTGTCCACCAGCCGGTTCAGGCGGCTCAGCGCGGTGCCGCAGTCGAAGCCCTCCAGCAGGTACGCCCGCAGCGCGTTCCGGAGCTGCCCCATTCCGGCGGCGGCCTGCACGCCCTTGCCGACCACGTCGCCGATCACCAGGAACAGCTCGCCGTCCGGGCCGGCGATGACGTCGTACCAGTCGCCGCCCACCCGTGCCTCGCTGCTGCCGGGCACGTAGCGGCCGGCCACGAGCGCGCCCGGCACCCGGGGCAGGGTCTGCGGCAGCAGGCTGTGCTGCAGGGTGGAGGCGATCCGGTGCTCGGTCTCGTAGAGCCGGGCGTTGGCCAGCCGCAGCCCGACCAGGCGGGCCAACTGGGTGAGCACCACCGGTTCGGCCGGGCCGCTCGCGCCGGACCACACCCGCAGTTCGCCCAGCGGCGGCCCGGTGGTGTCCGGCAGCGGCAGGATCACGTCGGGCGGTGCCGACCCGGCGGCGCCACCGTCGCGTTCGGCCCGGCCGTCGGGCGTGGTCAGCACCACCCGGCCGGCCGACGTCATGGTCAGCACGTGGCGGGCCGCGACCTCGAGCACCTCGGCGGTGGTGGGGACGGCGTTCAGGGCGGCGGCCGCGTCGACGAGTCCGCGCAGCCGGCTGACGATCTCCCGGCGCAGCTGGCCGAGTTCGAGGTTGGCCCGGACCCGGGCGGTCAGCTCTCGGGTGGAGAACGGCTTGACCAGGTAGTCGTCGGCGCCCGCGGCCAGGCCTTCGACGGCCGCCTCCTCGCCGGCGCGGGCCGAGAGCACCACGATGGGGACGTCGCGGGTCCGCGGGTCGGCGCGCAGTTCGGCGATCAGGCCGAAGCCGTCCAGCCGGGGCATCATCACGTCGGTGAGCACCAGGTCGAACTGCTGCTCCCGGGCCAGTTCCAGGGCGCTCACGCCGTCCACCGCGGTGACCACCGACCAGTACGGCCGGAGTAGACGCGACACGTGCTCGCGCAGATCGGCGTTGTCGTCGGCGAGCAGGATCCGCCCGCCGGGGCCGTCGAACGCCGGCTGCGGCGCCGCCGGGCCGTCCCCCGCCCACCAGGTCGCCTCGTCGACCCAGAGCCGCGGCTCGACCGCGTCGGCGGGCGGCGACGGGTCGTCGCTGATCCGCTCCGGTGGCAGGTGAGCGGTGCCGAACGGGATCCGCACGGTGAACTCGCTGCCCTGGTTCGGCCGGCTGCGCACACCCGCCGAGCCGCCGTGCAGCCCGGCCAGTTCCCGGACCAGCGCGAGCCCGATCCCGGAGCCCTCGTGGCTGCGCGACCAGGCCCCGGTGACCCGGTGGAAGCGGTCGAAGAGCAACGCCTGCTCGGCCTCCGGGATGCCGACGCCGGTGTCGCGCACCGACAGCACCGCGTTGCCGTCCTCGGCCCGGACCCGCACCTCGACGCCGCCCTCCCGGGTGAACTTGACGGCGTTGGAGAGCAGGTTGAAAACGATCTTCTCCCACAGTTCGTGGTCGACGTGGACCGGTTCACCGAGCGGGGGCGCCTCCACGGTGAGCGTCAGCCCGGCCCGCTCGATCGCCGGCCGGAAGGTCCCGGCCAGCCGCGCGGTGTGCTGCGCCAGATCGGTCGGCCGGTAGACGGCCGCCATCCGGCCGGACTCCATGCGCGAGACGTCGAGCACGGTGTTGACCAGCTTGAGCAGGCGCAGCGCGTTGCGGTGCACCGGGACCAGCCGCTCGCGCGCCCCCGCCGCCGCCGGGTCCTCCAGCAGATCCTCCAGAGGACCGAGGATCAACGTCAGCGGGGTACGGAACTCGTGGCTCACGTTCGAGAAGAAGCTGGTCTTCGCCTGATCCAGGGCGGCCAGGTCGGCGGCCCGCCGGCGCTCGTGCTCGAACGCCCGCACGTTGGCGACGGCCCGGGAGATCTGCGCCGCCGCCAGTTCGAGGAAGTCGAGGTAGCCGGTGTCCAGCGCCAGGAACCGGCTGACTCCGAGGACCAGGGCGCCGACCGTGTCCGCGCCCGAGCCGACCGGCAGCACCAGCGCGTCGTCGGCGGCGGACGGCGCCGGGTCGGTCAGCTCGGCCAGCGGGATCAGTCCGGGCTTCCCGCCGGCCAGCACCGCGCGGATCGCCGGGTGCGGTGCGGGGTCGTCCAGGATCAGCGCGGCGAACGGCACGTCCCGGGTGTCACCGGTGAGCACCGCGGCGGCCTGGTCGGCGAGCGCGGCCTGGTCGGGTGAGTCGGCGAGGCGGCGGCCCAGCGCGCTGAGCGTGCGCACCCGGCGCTCGCCGAGGACCCGGCCGGTGGTCTCGCTGACGATGCACAGCACCCCGCCGGGAACGCCGTCGGCGGACCGGATCGGGTCGTACGAGACGTCGAAGTACGTCTCCTCCAGGAAGCCGTACCGCTCGATCATGAAGAGGTGGTCGCGGGCGTAGAACGACCGGTCGTCCGCGATCACTCCGTCGAACAGCTCACGCAGGACGTCCCAGATCTCGCCCCACAGCTCGCGCCCGGGCCGCCCGAGAAATCCGGGATGCTTGCCGCCCATCGTCGCGGCGTACGTGTCGTTGTAGAGCGCCACGTACTCCGGGCCCCAGAAGAGGATCATCTGGGCCTGTGACGCGAGCATGGTGGTGACCGCGTCGGCCAGCTCGGGCGGCCAGGCGGACGGCTCACCGATCGCGGTGGCGGACCAGTCCAGTGCGGACATCCGGGCGCCCATCTCGCCGCCCCGCTCGAAGGCGTTGCGCAACCGCCTCGGCACGGGACCCATACGCATGCCTCCCACGGATCCACGGGACCCGGTCGGCACACCCGGTCCGGTCGCACGTTAACACCGGACCGGGGGGACCGCTCGTCAGGCGGCGGCCACGCGGTCCCGCACCGACGCCTCGGCCAGGGCTTTGAAGGAGCGCAGGTCGGCGGTGCGTTCGGGGTGCCACTGCACGCCCAGCGCGAAGGCCGGGCCGGGATGCTCGACGATCTCGATGGTCTGGTCGTCGGGGCACCAGCCGACCGGGATGAACTCACCCGGATCGGCGATCGCCTGATGGTGGAACGAGTTCACCGTGAGGGTGCGGCCGAAGAGGCGGTGCGCCATCGTGTCCTCCTCGACGACCACGTCGTGCCGGCCGTAGTCACCGGCGCCGGCGGCGAGCGGGTCGGTGCCGGACGCCGCCCGGTGCCGCTCGTGGCCGACCACGTCGGGCAGGTGCTGGTGCAGCGAGCCGCCGGTGGCCACGGCCATCAGCTGCATGCCCCGGCAGACGCCGAGCATCGGCAGGCCGGCCGCGAGGGCGGCACGCATCAGCATCAGCTCAGCGACGTCCCGGACCGTGTCGACCTCGGTGGCCGGGTGACGCGGGGCGCCCCAGTTGGCCGGGTCGATGTCGCCGCCGCCGCAGAACACGATCCCGTCCAGCGCCTCGAGCACGTCGGTGCCCGGCTCGTCGGGTGTGATCAGGACGGCCCGGCCGCCGGTGGCGTGCACCGCTCTCACGTAGGTCATCGGCAGCATCCCGGCCATCAGTTCGTTGCGGCCGTACTGCACGTGCTCGGCGTACGCGGTGAGGCCGATCAGCGGTCTGCGCATGTCTAACGAGTCTCCTTGCTGGCCGCCACCACCAAGGCGCCGAAGAGCCGCCGGTCACGGCCGACCTCCGGATGCCACTGGACGCCGAGGACGAACCGGTGGGACGGGTCCTCCACCGCTTCGGGCAGGCCGTCCGAGGCCCGCCCGGTGACGGTGAGCGAGCCCGCGCCGTCGATGCCCTGGTGATGGAAACAGTTGATGGTCGTGTCCGGGCCCATCAGCCCCGCGATGCGGCTGCCTGGGACGAAGGTCGCGTGCTGCTCCCCGTAGATGCCGGGGCCTGGACGGTGCTTCTCGTGGCCGAGCACGTCCGGCAGGTGCTGGTGCAGGGTGCCGCCGGCCGCGACGGCGAGCATCTGCATGCCCCGGCAGACGCCGAGGACCGGCAGGTCGCGGTCGAGGGCGGCGCGGAGCAGCAGCAGTTCGGCGGTGTCCCGCTCCGGGTCGGTCACGGTGTGCGCGCCGTGGTCCTGGCCGTACAGCGACGGCTGCAGGTCGGGGCCGCCGGCCAGCAGCAGGCCGTCCAGACGGTCGAGCACATCGGGATCGTGGTCGTCGGGCGGAAGGATCACGGCGCGCCCGCCGGCGAGCCGGATCGCCTCGGTGTAGTCGTGCGGGACCAGCGCGGACGGAAGATCGGTCCAGACGCCCCACGTCGCGGGCAGCACATAGGACGTTATGCCGATGATCGGACGCATCGCACCACCGTAGTCACAGGCGCGCGGCGCCGGAGAACCGGCGCCGCGTCACGGGCCCTTCTGTCCCACCCGCGCGGGATCTCGACCGCATGGGCGGGGATTCGACCCCATACACCTTGTTGAACTGGGCGTTCAGGGGTTGCATCCCCACCGTAGCGGGTCGGTAAACATCAGAGCGGTGTTACGTACGCTCCGGTGATACCGCCGTCGACGACGAACTGCGAGGCCGTCATGAACGACGCGTCGTCACTCGCCAGGAACGCCACCGCGGCGGCGATCTCCGCGGGTTCGGCGAACCGGCCCATCGGCACGTGCACCAGCCGGCGGGCGGCCCGTTCCGGGTCCTTGGCGAAGAGATCCATCAGCAGCGGGGTGGCCACCGGGCCGGGGCAGAGCGCGTTGATCCGGATGCCTTCCCGGGCGAACTGCACGCCCAGTTCCCGGGTCATCGCCAGCACGCCGCCCTTGCTGGCGGTGTAGGCGATCTGCGAGGTGGCCGCACCGAGCAGAGCCACGAACGAGGCGGTGTTGATGATCGAGCCCTTGCCCTGCCGCTGCATGTGCGGGATCGCGTACTTGCAGCAGAAGAACACGCTCGTCGTGTTGACCTTGAGGACGCGCTCCCAGGCGTCCAGGCCGGTGACCAGGATCGAGTCGTCGTCGGGCGGCGAGATGCCGGCGTTGTTGAACGCGATGTCGACCCGCCCGTGCCGTTCCACGACGCCGTCGAAGAGCGACCTGACCTGCTCCTCTTCGCTGACGTCGCAGGCCACGAACTCGCCGCCGACCTCCTCGGCGACCGCTTTCCCGGCCGCCTCGGAGATGTCCACGGCGACCACCTTGGCGCCCTCCTCGGCGAACCTGCGGGCCGTGGCCAGGCCGATCCCACTGCCGGCGCCGGTGATCACGGCGACCCGGTCCTGTAAACGCTCCACTCACTCTCCCGTTGCGATATAGACGTTCTTCACGTCGGTGAACGACAGCAGCGCGTCCGGTCCCAGCTCGCGGCCGAGGCCGGACTGTTTCATGCCACCGAACGGCGTCCAGTACCGGACCGATGAGTTGCTGTTGACACTCAGCGCACCGGTCTCCACGGCTCGTGCCATCCGCAGGGCGCGGCCCACGTTCGACGTCCAGACCGAGCCGGAGAGGCCGTACTCGGTGTCGTTGGCCAGCCGGACCGCCTCCTGCTCGTCCCGGAACGGCAGCACACTCACGACGGGGCCGAAGATCTCCTCGCGCCAGTGCCGGTCGGCGGCCGAGCGCGCCAGCAGAACGGTCGGCGGGAACCACCAGCCGTCACTGTCGGGGCAAGAGCCACGGAACGCCACGTCAGCGCCGTCCAGATAGGAGGAGACCGTGGCACGCTGACCGGACGAGATCAGCGGCCCCATCTCGGACAAGTCGCTGGAGGGATCCAAGACCCGGAAATCGTGGACGGCCGGTTCCAGCAGGGCGAGGAATTCGTCGTACACCGAAGCCTCGACCAGCAACCGCGACCGGGCGCAGCAGTCCTGGCCGGCGTTGTCGAAGACCGCGCCCGGCGCGGCGGCGGCGGCGGCGGAGAGGTCGGCGTCCGCGAAGACGATGTTGGCGCTCTTCCCGCCGAGTTCCAGAGTCACCCGTTTCACCTGGTCGGCGCAGCCCGCCATGATCGACTTGCCGACCTCGGTGGAGCCGGTGAAGCAGACCTTGCGCACCGCCGGATGGGTGACGAACCGCTGCCCGACCACGCTGCCCTTGCCCGGCAGCACCTGGAACACGTTCTCCGGAAGCCCGGCCTGCAGCGCCAGCTCACCGAGGCGGATCGCGGTCAACGGGGTCAGCTCGGCGGGCTTGAGCACCACCGTGTTGCCGGCCGCCAGCGCCGGGGCGAACCCCCAGCCGGCGATCGGCATCGGGAAGTTCCACGGCACGATGATCCCGACCACGCCGAGCGGCTCGTGGAAGGTGACGTCGAGGCCGCCGGCCACCGGGATCTGCCGCCCGGACAGCCGCTCGGGCGCGCCGGCGTAGTAGTTCAGCACGTCCCGGACGTTGCCGGCCTCCCACCGCGCGTTGCCGATGGTGTGACCCGCGTTGCGTACCTCGAGGCGTGCGAGCTCCTCGATGTTCTCCTCGACCACCGCCGCGAAGCGGCGCAGCAGCCGCGCCCGGTCTCCGGGCGCCACCCGGCGCCACTGGTCGAAGGCCGTCCGCGCACGCTCGATCGCCGCGTCGGTCTCTTCCAAACCCAGCGACGGTACGGTCGTGATGACCGCCCCCGTCGCCGGGTTGATCACGTCAGTCGTCCCCACGCCAAGATCCTCACACACTCAGAGGCGCTCGAAGCCGCGACGCAGTTCCCAGTCGGTCACCGCGGCGTCGTAGGCGGCCAGTTCGACCCGCGCCATGTTGGCGTAGTGCGCCACCACGCCGGCCCCGAACGCCGCCTCCGCGACGCCGCTGGCGGACCACAGGTCAGCCGCGTCCCGCAGCGTCCCCGGCACCCGCTCGGCGGTCTCGTCCTGATAGGCGTTGCCGGCGAACTCGTCCTCCAGCGGCAGCTCGTTCTCGATGCCGTGCAGCGCGCCGGCGATCAGGGCGGCGATCGCGAGGTACGGGTTGACGTCCCCGCCCGGCACCCGGTTCTCCACCCGCATCCCCTGCCCGTGCCCGGCGATCCGCAGCGAGCAGGTCCGGTTGTCGACACCCCAGCGCAACGCGGTCGGCGCGAACGACCCCGGCTGGTAGCGCTTGTACGAGTTGATGTTCGGCGCGAAGAGCAGGCTGAACTCACGCATCGTGGCGAGCAGCCCGGCCAGCACCCGCTGTCCCGTCTCACTGAGGTGGGCCGGCCCGTCACCGAGCATCGCCGACCGGCCGTTCTCGTCGCGCAGCGAGAAGTGGATGTGGCAGGAGTTGCCCTCGCGCTCGTTGGGCTTGGCCATGAAGGTGAGCGCCATGCCCTCCTGCGCGGCGATCTCCTTGGCCCCGTTCTTGTAGATCACGTGATTGTCGGCGCTGGTCAGGGCGTCGGCGTAGCGGAAGGCGATCTCGTGCTGGCCGAGATTGCACTCGCCCTTGGCGCTTTCCGGGACGAGGCCGGCGCCGTACATGTCGTTGCGGATCCGGCGCAGCAGCGGCTCCACCCGCGCGGTGCCGAGCAGCGAGTAGTCCACGTTGTACTGGTTTGCCGGGACCAGGTCGCGGTAGTTCTTGCTGAACGCCTGCTCGTAGGTGTCCCGGTAGAGGACGAACTCCAGCTCGGTGCCGGCGAAGGCGGTCAGGCCGTGCGCCGCCAGCCGGTCGAGCTGGCGGCGCAGGATCTGCCGTGGCGAGGCCGGCACCGGCCGGCCCGCCGTGTCGAGCAGGTCGGCGAGGACGATCGCGGTGCCGGGCTGCCAGGGGACGCGGCGCATCGTGCTGAAGTCGGGCTTCATCACGAAGTCGCCGTAGCCGGTGGACCAGGAGGACATCTCGTACCCGTCGACGGTGTTCATGTCGACATCGACGGCCAGCAGGTAATTGCACCCCTCACTTCCGCCGGACACCACCTCGTCCAGGAAGTAGCGCCCGTGCAGCCGCTTGCCCTGCAGCCGGCCCTGCATGTCGGTCAGGGCCAGCAGGACGGTGTCGATGCTGCCGTTGTTGACGGAGACGTCGAGTTCCTCGAGATCCATGGGATCAGTCCTATCAGTCGGTGGGCTCGCCGTGGGCGGCCTTCTCCAGGAGGTTCTGCTTCGGCCCGGTGAACCATCGGCGGGCGCTCGCGAACCACCAGATCGCGGCCGCGCCGACCACCACCGCCACGGCGACGATCGTGTAGTTGAAGGTCGCCGCGGTGATCGGACTCGACGGCGGTAGCACGAAGAGGACGCAGATGACCGCTACCCAGACGATCGCGATCCAACCGACCGGGGCGCTCCACCTGCCCAGGTTCCACGGGCCGGGCTGGAAGTCCGGGTTGAGCCGGCGCAGCAGGACCGGGCCGACGTAGGCGATGTAGAGGCCGATCACCGCGATCGACGTGGCAGCGGCGTAGGCGGCCGTGTTCCAGAGCGAGGGCAGCACCAGGAGCGTGGAGAGGGTGACGCACAGCCAGATGGAGTTGGTGGGCGTACCGGTGCGGACGTTGACCTTCTTCCAGATCCGCGATCCGGGCAGTGCGTCGTCGCGGGCGAAGGCGTAGGACATCCGCGAGTTCGCGGTGACCGAGGCCATGCCGCAGAACCACTGGGCGACCATGCAGATGAAGAGCAGGAAGACGCCGAGGTCGTGTCCGGCCGCGTCGATGAAGATCTGCGCCGGCGGCAGGCCGAGCGGGGTGTCGCGGGCGGCGTCCCAGTCCTGGATGGACCAGGTGATCGCGAAGAGCAGGACGAAGCCGGCGAGCACCGAGACCACCACCGACATCACGATGCCGCGCGGGGCGGCCCGGGCCGCGTCGTGGGTCTCCTCCGCCACGTGCGCCGAGGCGTCGTAGCCGGTGTAGGTGTACTGCGCCATCAGCAGTCCGATCAGGACGGCGTAGACGCCCGCCCCGGCGAAGGTGAAGCCGGTGGCGTTCTGCACCTCGAAGAACACCTCGGAGACCGGCTTGTGCTGGTCCGGCACGACCGCCAGCACTCCCACGATCACGGCCACGCCGACCAGGTGCCACCAGGCGCTCACGTCGGACAGGACCCGGACCAGGTTGACGCCGAAGGTGTTCAGCAACCCGTGCACGACGATGATGACCAGGAAGATCAGGAACGTCCGGACCGCGGTCACCTCCATGTCGAAGGTGAGGCTGAGGAACGCCGACGTGGTGATCGCGGCGCCGAAGTCGATGGCCGCGGTGACGGCGACCTCGCCGAGGAAGTTGAACCAGCCGATGAACCAGGCCCAGGCGGACTTGTTGCGTTTGGCCAGCGCCGCGGCCCACCAGTAGAGGGCGCCGGCGGTCGGATAGGCCGAACAGACCTCGGCCATGGCCAACGCCACGAACGTCACCATGATGCCGACGAAGAGCCAGCCCAGGGTGATCGCCATCGGGCCGCCGGCCTTCATCGCGATGCCGTACGAGGTGATCGCGCCGGCCAGGATCGAGATGATCGAGAACGAGACGGCGAAGTTGGAGAAGCCGGAGAGCCGGCGGTGAAGCTCCTGTTTGTATCCGAGTTGGGCGAGTCGTTCTTCGTCGGTGCTCATCTGAGATGCCCCCTGCCCGAAGTCTGTGACCTGAGCCACTGATGCGGTCATGATCGCTCCGCCGTGTTACGGGCGTCAATGCGCAGGGTTAATTGCGTTGCCGCGGCAGGGGCCCGATGCGAGCCTTGACGCAAGCGATCCCTCGGCCGGATCGCGTGTGGACACCCCTCCCACAGGCGGCGGCACGGGGCGCGGTCACCTCTCTCTTCGGTTAGCGCCCGCCCCGTGCCGCCGCCTCCCCACGACAGCATTTCCGCAGCTAGTCAGACCTTTAGGCTAAAAAATCTACAGCGGCGACTCTAGAAATTTCGCTCGGATCGGTCTACGTTTGATTTGTCGGTCACGGCCGACACGCAACTGGCACTGTCGCTGAGTTGGAGAAGGAGGACGAGATACCGCAGCAACGCGTAATCACGACGTCCCCGGCCCGACGAGAGGTGATCGCAGCCGATGCACATCACTCCGGTCGACCGCTAGCGGCACGCAGCCGGTCGACCACATGCGCCGGCAAGGTCCGGCACAAGAATTGAAAATCCAGGGCCCCGGTTACCCGCCGGGGTCCTGGACCATGTCTGCCGGCCCTGTGTTCGCCAGCCCTGTGTAGAAAGACCGCATGGACCGAGACAGTCCGGTGTTCAGCATGGGACGCGCCACCGAGACGATCGGTGTGACTCCCGCCTTCCTGCGAAGCCTCGACGAGGCCGGGCTGATCGAGCCGGAACGGTCGGCCGGCGGGCACCGGCGCTACTCCCGCCACCAGCTCGACCTGGCCGTCCGCGTGCGGACGCTGCTCGACGAGGGTTTCCTGCTCGCCGCCGCCTGCCGGATCGTCACCCTCGAAGACCGGCTCGAAGCCGCCCACCGGCACATCCGCGAACTCGGTGGCGAAGTCACCGCCGACCAGGACGCCACCATCCCGACACAGACCCGGCGCGACTGACGACCGCGGTGACGTGGGAGGGTCAGGCCATGTCATCGGTGACCCTCGACGCCTGGCAGCGCCCCGGCCCGACAGCCGGCCAGCGCCGCACCGACCGGTGGACGGGTCTGGCCGTCGCCGTCGTCGGCATTCTCAACCTCTTCCTGGCTCGCCGGGCGGAGATCCTGGAGTCCGAACACGCGGCGGCGCTCCCTGAGCAGATCTGCTGGGTGGTCGCCACGACACTCCCCCTGGTTCTGCGCCGCCGGCACCCCGACATGGTCGCCGTGGTGATCGCGCTGGCCTTCATCGGCGGCCAGTTCCGCGGTTCACAGGAACAGCAGGTCACCACCGGGGCCCTGTTCGCGGCGATCTACACGCTTGGCGCGTGGGGCCCGAATCCGGTCCGGTCCCGTGCGCTGCGGCTGGCCATCATCGGCGCCATGTTCGCCTGGCTCGCGGCGGTCTTCGTGATCTTCGGGCACAGGCTGGACGACGACCCCGCCGTCCGGGCGTCCCTGGCGTTCAACTCGTTCGTGGTGAACGCGGCCTTCTTCGCCTTCTGCTACCTGATGGGCGACGCGGTCCGGCAGAGCGTCCGGCGCAGCCACGAGTTGGAGGAGCAGGCCGCTGAGCTGCGCGCCGCACAGGCTCTGGCCGCCGAGCGCGCCGTCCTCGGCGAACGGGTCCGGATCGCCCGTGAGTTGCACGACGTCGTGGCCCACCATGTGTCGGTGATGGGCATCCAGGCGTCCGCCTGCCGCCGGGCGCTCGACAAGGACCCGGCCCGGGCCCGCACAGCGCTCGCCGCGATCGAGGACGGCGCCCGGAACGCGGTCGACGAACTGCGACGGATGCTCGGCGCGCTGCGCACCTCCAGCCTCATCGAGAAGGAATCGCCGGCCGGCATCGACCGGCTGCCGGAGATCACCGACCGGGCCAGGGACGCCGGACTGACCGTCCGGTACGCCGTCTACGGTGATCCGGTGCCACTGCCCGAATCGCTGTCCCTGGCCGCCTACCGGATCGTTCAGGAAGCCGTGACCAACACCCTCAAACACGCCCACGCCCAGGTCCTCGACATCCGGGTCCGTTACCTCAGCGGGGAGCTCGAACTCGACGTAACCGACGACGGGCGGGGCGGATCCGCGGCGAGCGGCGGCATGGGGCTGGTCGGCATGCGGGAACGGGTGGCGGTCCACGACGGGGCCCTCGAACACGGGCCGCACCCCGACGGCGGATACCGGGTTCGCGCGAGGTTCCCGTACCAGGCGAGTGTCGCCTCATGAGCGTCAGCGTGCTGCTCGCCGACGACCACCAACTGGTCCGCACCGGCTTCCGGGTCATCCTCGAGATGGAGGACGACATCACGGTGGCCGGCGAGGCCTCCGACGGCGGCCAGGCCGTCGAGATGGCCCTGCGCCTGCGGCCCGACGTGGTGCTGATGGACGTCGAGATGCCCGGCATGGACGGCCTGGAGGCAACCCGGCGGATCGCCGCCGAAGGCGGGCCGTCAGTGCTCATCCTGACCACATTCGACCGCGACGACTACCTGTTCGCCGCGCTCCGCGCCGGGGCCAGCGGTTTCCTGCTGAAGAACGGCACCCCGGAAGCGCTGACCGAGGCGATCCGCGTGATCGCCTCCGGAGAGGCTCTGCTCGCCCCGGCCGTCACCCGGCGGGTCATCTCCACCTTCACCACCCCGGTGACCCCCGGCGTCCGGCTCGACCAGCTCACCCCACGCGAGCACGAGGTGCTCGTCCTCCTCGCGGGCGGCGCCACCAACGCCGAGATCGCGGTCGCCCTGCACCTCGGTGAGACGACGGTGAAGACGCACGTCAGCCGGGTGCTGATGAAGCTCGGCGCCCGTGACCGGACGCAGGCCGTCGTGCTGGCGTACGAGCTCGGAGTGGTCCGTCCCGGAGGCTGAGGTCATCCTTGCGGAGGACATCCCCGCGCCGGACGACGGAGCATCGACGGATCTCTAGCGTTAGTGACATGACAACCGTCCTGAACGTGGAGGCCGTGAACCGGTCCTTCGGTGAGCGCCAGGTCCTCAAGGACGTGTCGTTCACGGTGGAGTCCGGCCGGCTGACCGGCTTCGTCGGCGCGAACGGCGCCGGCAAGACCACCACCATGCGGATCATCCTGGGCGTGCTCGCCGCCGACACCGGCACGGTGACCTGGTGCGGGAACCCGGTGACCCGGGAGGACCGGCAGGGCTTCGGCTACATGCCGGAAGAGCGCGGGCTCTACCCGAAGATGACCGTGACCGAGCAGATCGTCTACCTCGGACGGTTGCACGGACTCGGCACCGCCGACGCCAAGCGCCGCACCGCCACCCTGCTGGAACGCCTGGAACTCACCGAGCGCGCCAACGATCCGGTGGAGAAGCTGTCCCTCGGCAACCAGCAGCGGGCACAGATCGCGGCCGCCCTGGTGCACGATCCGCAGCTGCTGGTCCTCGACGAGCCGTTCTCCGGCCTCGACCCGATCGCCGTCGAGACCGTGCTCGCGGTGCTCCGCGAACGGGCCCGTACCGGCACCGCCGTGCTCTTCTCCAGCCACCAGCTGGAACTCGTCGAACGCCTCTGCGACGACCTGGTGATCATCGCCGACGGGACGATCCGCGCCGCCGGCTCCCGCACCTGGCTCCGGGAGCAGTACACCCTCCCCCGGTTCGAGATCGAGGTCGACACCGACGCCGGCTGGCTGCGCGACCAGCCCGGGGTCACCCTGATCGAGCTGGACGGCCACCGCGCCGTCTTCGACCTGGCCGCCGAGGCCGACGAACAGCCGATCCTGCGAGCCGCCCTGGACCGCGGCCCGGTCCGTACCTTCGCCCCGATCCGGCCCTCCCTCGCCGAGATCTTCCGAGAGGTGATCCGATGACCACGTTGCAGGCCGCGAAACTGGTCGCGGGCCGGGAGGTCCGGGTCAAGCTGCGCGACAAGGCGTTCCTGTTCAGCACCGTGCTGCTGCTCTTCTTCACCGCGCTCGGCATCGTCCTGCCGATGCTGCTGGAGGGCGGGCCCACCAAGGTCGCCGTGACCGGCGCCACGCACGTGGCCGCCCTCGAACAGGCCGGCCTGGAGGTCCAGACCGTTCCCGACCTCGCCACCGCCGAACGGCTGGTCCGCGAGGAGGAGGTGGAAGCGGCCGTGGTCGACGGGCCACGGGTGCTCGCCCTGGAGGAGGCGCCGGATGACGTGGTCTCCGCGCTCAGCACCTCGCCGCCGGTCGAGTTCCTCGAGCCCGACGCCGTCAACGAGGCCGCCCGGTTCCTCGTGCCGTTCGTCCTGTCGGTCCTCTTCTTCTTCACGACACTGACGTTCGGCGTACAGATCGCGCAGAGCGTCACCGAGGAGAAGCAGACCCGCATCGTCGAGATCCTCGTCTCCAGCGTCCCCGTCCGGGCCCTGCTGATCGGCAAGGTCGCCGCCATGACCCTGCTCGCCTTCGGGCAACTCGCCCTGCTCGCCGTGGTGGGCCTGATCGGCATGCGGGTCGCGGACGTCGGCGGCCCCGTGATCGACGCGCTCCTGCCGACGGTCGGCTGGTTCCTGCCGTTCTTCATGATCGGCTTCCTGATGCTCGCCACCCTGTGGGCCGGCGTCGGGGCGCTCGCCGCCCGCCTGGAGGACGTCAACGGCACCTCAGCCCCGCTCCAGATGCTGGTGATGACGCCGTTCTTCCTGGTCCTCTCCCTTCAGGGCAATGCGACCGCGATGACGGTGCTGTCCTACATCCCGTTCTCCGCCCCGATCGCGATGCCGGTCCGCATCTTCAGCGGCGAAGCCGCCGCATGGGAGCCCTACCTCGCGCTGGCCGTGCTCCTGGCCGCCACCGCCGCGACCATCCTGGCCGGAGCCCGCATCTATCAGGGCTCGCTGCTGCGCACCAACGGCCGGACCTCCTACGCCACCGCCTGGCGGAACTCCACCCCGGTCGTCTGACCCCAGGTTCGCGCGGCCCCGCCGAGCAGCCCGGGCGCGCGCGGACCCCGGGTCCCCCCCCCCCCCCCCCCCGGGGGCCCCCCCCCCCCGGGGGTGCCCCCCCCCGGGGGGGGGGCGCCCCGCCGCGGCGCCGGCCCCCCCCGCTTCCCGCGTTTCCCACCCCCCGCGCTGGTACGGGGAGACGCCCGCGGTCACGCCACCCGGCGCACGATCGCCAGCAGAGACGCCTCGACGTCCTCGATGGGTCGGTCGGGCTGGAACACCAGCCAGTCCACCGACACCACCAGCCCCACCCCGAAGAGCGCCGCCGACGCCACCGGCACGTCCAGCTCTGCCGGGAGGTCCCCGGAGTCGACCCCGGCCTGCACGGTCTCCGCGATCACCCCGATCGCCTGCTCGCGCAGCAGGATCAGGGTCTGCTGCCACTCCCGGTTGGTGCGCCACATCTCGGAGAGCAGCAACTGGGCGAAGGCCCGGTAACGCCGGATGTACTCCAACTGGGCCCGGATCAGCGCGCGCAGCGCCTCGCGGGGCGGCAGGCCCTCCACCGCGGCCCGGAACTGCTCGGTGAGCAGGCCCACCCCGTGCCGGAGCAACTCCTCGAAGAGGTCCGTCTTGGATTTGAAGTTGTAGTAGACGGTTCCCTTGGCCACCTTGGCGCGCAACGCGATGTCGTCCACCGTGGTCGCCGAGAATCCCTGTTCGGCGATGAGCGCGACGGCCGCCTCGAACAACCGCTGCCGGGTGTCCTCACGTCGCCGGCTTCGCCCGTCGGTCTCCACGAGCAGAACCCTAGAGGACCAGCTCGGGGTGCAGGTCAGCGGTGCGCATCCGCCGTTTCCTGCCGGCCAGCACCACCGTCAGCAGCAGCGCCGCGAACCCGAAACCGGCCAGCGCCAGCGCGTCGTGGGTCACGGTCGCCGCCCTGCCGCCGTCGACGGCGTGCCGGATCCCCTCCACCACGTACGTCATGGGAAGCAGCGGATGGATGACCTGGAAGAACTCCGGTGACGTCTGGACCGGATAGGTCCCTCCGGACGAGGTGAGTTGCAGCATCAGCAGCGCCAGCGCGACGACCCGCCCAGCCGGTCCCAGCGCCGCGCCGGTCAGCTGCATGATCGCGGCGAAGACGGCGGCCGTGCCCAGCATCAGGCCCAGAGTCGCTCCGGCGTGCACCGGGTCGAGGCCGAGCACGAGGTGCACGACCGTGTAGAGCAGGCCGGCCTGGACCGCCCCCATCAGCACGCCCGGGAGCAACCCGGCCAGCGCGACCCGCAGCGGCGGGGCGCCGGACATCAGGTACCGCCGGTTCAGCGGCCGCAGCAGCATGTAATTGATCATGGCGCCGACCCAGAGGGCCAGGGCCAGGAAGTACGGGGCGAACCCGACGCCGTAGGTGGCGGCCGGGTGGCGCACCACTCGGTCCAGCGAGACCGGGTCGGCGAGCACGTCGGCACGTTGGCCGGCGTCGCCGTACCCCGGGATCTCCGCGGCGCCGTCGGCCAGCCCGCCGGCCAGCTGCCCCGCCCCGTCGCGCAGGTCACCGAGTCCGGTCGCGAGCTCGTGGCCGCCGTTCGACAGTTTCGTCAGGCCGCTGTCCAGCTTCCGGGCCCCGTCGGCCAGCCGGAAGATACCGCCGCGCAGCTCGGTGGCGCCCGCCGCGGCGTCGGCCGTGCCCGAGCTCAGCCGCTTCGTGGCGGTCGCCAGCTTGTCCAGGCCCGCGGCGAAACCGTCGATCTTGGCGCGGGCCGCGGCGACGTCATCGGCCAGGTGCGGCGCGGCCGCCGCGACCGTTCGTGCGGTCTTCGCCACCTCCCGCAGCTCGCTTCGCAGACCGTCCAGGTCGGCCTCGTCGATCCGGCTCTGGACCTGCTCGGCGTCGCGCACCAGCCGGTCGGCCAGTTCCCGCGCCCCGGCCAGGCCGGGGGTGTCCTCGGGCAGCCCGTCCAGATAGTTCCGCAATTTCCGGGCGTCGGCCGCCGCCCGGTCCGCGGCGTCGTCGATCCGGCCGACGTTCGCCGCCAGCTTGTCGGCGCCGCGTGCGACCCGGTTCGCCGCGTCTTCGATGGCCCGCGCGTTCTCCCGCAGCACCGGCTCGGCCCGGTCGGCCGCGGTGTCGACCACGTTCGCCAGTTTCCGCCCGGCGCCGGCCGCCTCCGCGGTGCCCGAGGCGATCTGGGCGGCGCCCGCCGTCAACTGTTTCAAGCCGTCCGCCAGCTTGTCGGCGCCGGACCCGGCGGTCCCCAGCCCGGCCGCGAGCTTCCCGGCGCCCTTGTCCGCCGAGTCCAGGCGGCCGGCCAGCTCGCCCGCGCCGGACTGCGCCTTGCCCGCGCCGTTACGCAGGTCCGCCGCCCCATCGGCGGCCTTGCCGGTCTGCTCCTTGAGATCGGTGAAGCCGATCAGCATCCGGTCGAAGTACTTCGCCGAGGCGCTCGCCGACGCGGCCGCCCGCACCTCGTCGAAAGCCGTACGGCCGAAGACGCCGGAAAGGTAGTTGGTGGAGTCGTCGCTGACCGCTTGCAACTCGGCGGTCCGCAGCACGCTGTCCGTCTCCGGCGCCGCGCTGAGATCGGCCGAGAAGTCCGCGGGGATGTGCAGCTTCAGGTGGTACCGCCCGTCCCGCAGCCCCCGCTCGGCGTCCTCGGCGCTGACCAGCCGCCAGTCGAAGATCTCCCGCTCCACCAGCTCGTCGGCGAGATCCTTCCCGGCGTGCAGCATCTCGCCCTCGGACGTCCGCACCGGTTGATCCTCGACGACCAGCGCCGCCGGGATGTGGTTCAGCCGTGCGTAAGGGTCCCAGAAAGCGCACAGGTAGAGCGCTCCGTAGAGCAACGGCACCACCGCGAGCACCGCCAGCGCCGCGGCCGTCAGGCGGCCACGGAGGAAGCGTCGCAGCTCCATCCCGGCGAGCGACAGCGTCGGGAAGTCCGTCATCGCGCGTCCTCCTCGTCACCGGTCTCCTGCCGGGCATCACGCCCGGGCCGCCGGTCCTCTTCCCCCACCCGCGGTTCCCCCTCCGGCTCCGCCGGCTCCTTTTCCGGCTCCTCCGCCGGCACCGGGTCTCCAGCCGGCGGGTCCACCTCTTCCTCCGCCGGCACGATGTCGTCGACCGGCGGGTCCACCTCTTCTACCGCCGGCTCTACCGCCGGCACGAGGTCTCTGGCCGGCGCCTCGATCGTGGGGCGGCCCGGGGCGCCGGATCGCGGGTCGCCGAGCGACACCACCCGGTCCACCCGGGCCGGGTCGATCTCCCGCGCGGTCACCAGGACCGCGACCCCACCGGCGGTGATCTCGGCGAGCAGCGTCCAGAGGGCGTCCTGCTCGGCACGATCCAGGCCGGCGTCGACGCCGTCGAGCGCGATCACCGCCGGCTCGTTCAGCATCGCCAGAGTCAGACCGAGAAGATGCCGCTGGTACGGCGAGAGGTCCCGCCCTCGCAGGTCCGGGTCGAGGCCGTACAGCGGGATCGATGCGGCCGCCCGGCGGGGACGGCCGAGCAGCGCCAGTCGTTCCCGGACGTGTTCCAGGACCGTGAAGACGGGTTCGGGCTCCTCGACGTCGGGCACGTGAGCGAGCGCCGCCGTACCGCTGAGGTCGATCCTGCCGGTGGTGAGCCGCAGCCGTCTCGCCAGCGCGAGCAGCGCGGTGGTGCGCCCACTCCCCGGCGGGCCGACCACGGCGACCGTCTCGCCGGCCTCGATCCGCAGGTCGAGGTCGCGGACAAGCCAGCGACGGCGATGACGCACTCCGGCGCCGGTCGCGGTCAGCACCGACATGACGGCTCCTTATTTGAACTGACTGGTCAGTCCAAAAACATACTCATGGGAAATCCCTCAACCCTGCCGAGGTGGTGGACATCACGTAACCGAGCCCGGCAGGATCAAGGGCATGTCGATGCGATGGGGCATGACCGTGCCGTTCGGCGGCGTCCCGCTCTCCGGGCACGCCGCCGTCTTCTCCGCGCTGGCCGATGCCGGTTTCACCGATGCCTGGTCGGCCGAGGTCGCCGGCACCGACGGCTTCACTCCGCTGACGCTGGCCGCGGCCTGGGAGCCTCGACTGCGTCTGGGCACCGCGATCGCGCCGGTCTTCACCCGCGGTCCGGGCCTGCTGGCGATGACCGCGGCCGCCCTCGCCGAGGCCGCACCCGGGCGCTTCCAACTGGGCATCGGCGCGTCCTCACCGGTGGTCGTCGGCGACTGGAACGCCGTCGACTTCGCCCAGCCCTTCTCCCGCAGCCGCGACGTCCTGCGCTTCCTGCGGTCGGCGCTGGCCGGCGAGCTGGTCGACGGTGACTTCGACACGTTCTCGGTGCGCCGTTTCCGGCTGGAGCGTCCGCCGGCGACGCCGCCGCCGATCATGCTGGCCGCGCTGCGGCCCGGCATGCTCCGCCTGGCCGCCGCCGAGGCCGACGGCGTGATCCTGAACTGGCTGGCCGCTTCGGACGTGGCGACCGCCCTCGCCGAGACCAAGGAGGCGAAGCCCGGCTTCGAGGTGGCCGCCCGCATCTTCGTGATCCCCACGGAGGACGCCGGTTACGCCCGCACCGTCGGCCGCCGCATGATCACCGCCTATCTGACGGTTCCGGCCTACGCCGCCTTCCACCGCTGGCTCGGCCGCGAGGAGGCGCTGGCTCCGATGTGGCAGGCCTGGCAGTCCGGCGACCGCAAGGGCGCTCTGGCCGCCATCCCGGATTCGCTGGTCGACGAGCTGATCGTGCACGGCTCGCCCGCCGAGTGCCGGGCCCGCGTCCAGGCCTACGCGGACGCCGGCGTCACGGTGCCGGTCATGGCCCTGACTCCCACACCCGAGCTTGAGCGCGGTGGCCTTCCGGCCCTTCTCGACCTGATCGCCGGGCTCGGCCACCACCCCGCCTGAGCAGCACCGCCGGGTCGCGCCCCGAGGCGGCCGCGACCTTCGGCCGCCTCGGCCGGGCGGGCACGGCCGAGGCCTCCCGGAGGCGGTCGGCGGGCGTCGCCGCGGCGGTCCGCGACTCTCCGGCCCGATAACGTGAGAACGCACCCGGATCGGTCCGGGTGCGTTCTCACGAGCCGCCGCGGGCTTGCCCCGCCCTGGGCGGCGTCATTCACTTTCGGCGAGGATGGCGTAAAGCTTGCGCTTGGTCTCGCCGAGCACCTCCAGTGCTTTCTGGCGCTGCTCGGCGGTGCCGTTGAAACCGACCTGCTTGAGCGCGCCCATGATGCCGACCGCCGCGTCGCGGAAGTCCTGCACCTGGGACATGGCGTCGGCGCCGAACTGCGCCCACGGCGGGTTCTGCGCGGCGGCCTCGGCCTCGGGACGCCCGTCGGCGGTGAGCTGGTAGCTCTTGCGGCCGCCGTCGGCGGTCGCCTCGATGAGCCCTTCGTCCTCCAGCAACTGGAGCGTCGGATAGATCGAGCCGGGACTGGGCCGCCAGATGCCGCCGCTGCGGGAGTCGATCTCCTGGATCATCTCGTAGCCGTGCATCGGCCGCTCGAGCAGCAGCGCCAGGATGGCGGGCCGCACGTTCTGACCGCGACCACGGCCTCGCCGGGGGCCGGGCCGGCCACCGAAGTCGGGCGGCGGGAAGCCGGGTCCGCCGGGTCCGCCGCCGAAGGGGAATCCGGGCGGGAACCCGAAGCCGCGCCTGCGGAACTCGCCGCCCCAGCCGGGCCCGCCGCGCCCTCCATGCATGTGTCTCATGATCTTCTCCGTTCTGTCGTCGATAGTTAGACGATATATCGGCAACGTGTCGACGACAAGCGTTTGGCGGATCGCGGGGTTGCGGTAGGTGTCGAGGGGCGCTCATCTGGCAATGTGGTACCTGTGTTGACGGTGCCCATACGCCAGCTCGGCGAGCCCGAGCGTCCGGTCGTCGAGCGGATCCTCGACGCCGATCCCTACGCGGGCGCCCAGATCGCGGAGCGGGTGGCCGCCCACGGACTCAACTGGTGGCGTTCCGACGGGCGGATCTACGGCTACGAGCCGCGCCGACAGATCGAGTCGATCATCTGGTCCGGGGCACACCTGGTGCCGGTGGGCGCCACACCGCCGGCGACCGCGGCCTTCGCCGACCTGCTCGGCGCCGAGCCGCGCATCTGCTCCTCGATCATCGGCCGGTCCGAGGCGGTGCTGGACCTGTGGGACCGGCTCGGCGGCAACTGGGGGCCGGCACGTGACGTGCGACCCCACCAGCCGCTGCTGGTGACCGACCGCGACTCGGCCACCCGGCCGGACCCGGAGGTCCGCCTGGTCCGCGCCGGTGAGGTGGAGCAACTCTTCCCGGCGGCCGTGGCGATGTACACCGAAGAGGTCGGGGTCTCGCCGTTGCTGGACGACGGCGGGCGCGGTTACCGGCGGCGGATCGCCGAGCTGGTGAAGGCGAAACGCGCCTACGCACGGTTCGACGGCGACCTGGTGATCTTCAAGGCCGAGCTGGCGATCGTGACCCGGCGGACCACACAGGTGCAGGGCGTTTGGGTGCATCCGGACTACCGGGGAATGGGCCTGGCCACCGGAGCGATGGCCGCCGTCGTGGCGGACGCGCTGCGCCGGGTGGCGCCGACCGTGAGCCTCTATGTGAACGACTACAACACCGCGGCCCGCCGGGTCTATGCGAACTGCGGCTTCGTCTCGGCCGGCAGCTTCGCCACCGTCTTGTTCTGACGCCCGGCCTTGTTCTGACGCCCGACCTTGTTCTGACGCCCGGCCTTGTTCTGACGCCCGGCCTTGTTCTGACGCCCGGCCTTGTTCTGACGCCCGGCCTTGTTCTGACGCCGGCGGCGCGCACGAGAAGGGCCCGGCCCCGGCGAACGCCGGTGACCGGGCCCCACAGGAACTCAGACGACTAGTGGACGGTGACGGTCGGGCCAGGGAGCAGCTCGCGCAACTCCTCGGGGAGTTCGGCGCCCATCTCGTCGGCGAGCCGCAGCGCCTCCTCGACCAGCGTCTCCACGATGATCGACTCGGGCACGGTCTTGATGACCTTGCCCTTGACGAAGATCTGGCCCTTGCCGTTGCCGGACGCGACGCCGAGGTCGGCCTCACGGGCCTCACCGGGCCCGTTGACGACGCAGCCCATGACGGCCACCCGCAGCGGCACCGGGAAGCCCTCGAGAGCGGCGGTGACCTGCTCGGCGAGCGTGTAGACGTCGACCTGGGCCCGGCCGCAGGACGGGCAGGACACGATCTCCAGACCGCGCTCGCGCAGACCCAGCGACTCCAGGATCTGGTTGCCGACCTTGATCTCCTCGACCGGCGGCGCGGAGAGCGAGACCCGGATGGTGTCGCCGATGCCCTCGGCGAGCAGGGCGCCGAACGCGACCGCGCTCTTGATGGTGCCCTGGAACGCCGGCCCGGCCTCGGTGACGCCGAGGTGCAGCGGGTAGTCGCACTGCTCGGCGAGTTGCCGGTACGCCCGGATCATGACGACCGGGTCGTTGTGCTTCACCGAGATCTTGATGTCCCGGAAGCCGTGCTCCTCGAAGAGCGAGCACTCCCAGAGCGCCGACTCGACCAGCGCCTCGGCGGTGGCCTTGCCGTACTTCTCCAGGAGCCGCTTGTCGAGCGAGCCCGCGTTGACGCCGATCCTGATCGGGATGCCGGCGTCACCGGCGGCCTTCGCGATCTCCTTGACCTTGTCGTCGAACTGCCGGATGTTGCCCGGGTTGACCCGGACCGCGGCACAGCCGGCGTCGATCGCGGCGAACACGTATTTCGGCTGGAAGTGGATGTCGGCGATCACCGGGAGCTGCGACTTCTTGGCGATCGCGGGCAGCGCCTCGACGTCGTCCTGGGACGGGACGGCGACACGGACGATCTGGCACCCCGACGCGGTCAGCTCGGCGATCTGCTGAAGCGTCGCGTTGATGTCGGAGGTGAGCGTGGTGGTCATCGACTGAACGCTGACCGGCGCGCCACCGCCGACCAACACTCCCCCGACGTTGATCTGGCGGCTCTGCCGGCGCGGGGCCAGGGGCGGCGGGGGGACGGCCGGCATTCCGAGACTGATCGCGGTCATGTCACTCACTTGAAGATCGAGATGGGGTTGACGATGTCGGCGGTCACGGTCAGCAGGGTGAACGCCCCACCGATGAGAATCACCGCGTACGTCAGTGGCATCAACTTGTAGTAGTCCACCCGGCCCGGATCAGGTCGATGGAAACGCTTGTAGAGCCATGAGCGAATTGCTTCGAACCAGGCGATGGCGATGTGCCCGCCGTCGACCGGCAGCAGCGGCAGCAGGTTGAACAGGCCGATGAACACGTTCAGCGAGATGAAGACCTGCCAGAAGACCTCGGGCACGCCTTTCTCGATGGCCTCGCCACCGATCCGGCTGGCCCCGACGACGCTGATCGGGGTGTCCGGGTCGCGCTCGTCACCGGTGATCGAGTTCCACAGGGCCGGAATCTTCTCGGGGATCCGGGCCATCGCCTGGAGCGATTTCTCCACCAGATACCAGTTGAACTCGCCGGAGGCGGGCACCGCTCCGAAGGCACTGTAGGTGATGACGGCCGGCTGGTCCGTGGTCCAGCTCACGCCGGCGACCGCGACCTGGGAGATCGGGCCTTTCGGGTCCTCGATGGGCCGCCGTTCGGCCGGGAGCAGGTTGACCGTCGTCGTGGCGGTCTTGCCGTCGCGCACATATTCGAAGGTGGTCGGAGCGGCTGCCGAGGCCCGGATGGTGTCGGTCAACTGGCCGTAATCGGTGACCGCGACGGCGCCGACCTTGGTGATCAGGTCACCGGTCTTCAGCCCGGCCGCCTTGGCCGGGGACTGCTGGGCGCTGCCCTGGCCCGGCACGCACTCGGTGGTGGCGGTGTCGCTCAGCGAGGTGCGGATGCAGTCGGCCACGTAGATCATCGCGGGGGCGGAGCGCGTCTGCTCCGCGTTCTGCGGGAGGTCGATGTTGGGCAGGCCGATGCTCCAGGCCATCACCCAGGCGCCGACCAGCGCCAGCATGAAGTGGGTGATCGAACCGGCGGCCATCACCACGGTCCGCTTCCAGACCGGGAACCGCCACATGGCCCGGTGCTGGTCCTCCGGGGCGACGTCGTCGTCCTGCGGCGTCATGCCGACGATCTTGCAGAAGCCGCCGAGCGGGATGAGTTTCAGGCCGTACTCGGTCTCGCCGCGGTGGAACGAGAAGATCGTCGGGCCGAAGCCGACGAAGTACTTCGTGACCTTCATCCCGAAGCGTTTGCCGGTGATCATATGACCCAGCTCGTGGAGACTCACCGAGATCAGGATGGTGAGCGCGAACGCCACCACACCCAGCCAGAACAGCATCAGGCTCCTTCAGCCACAGTCGTGATCATCCGCTGCGCCTCGACACGCGCCCAGGCCTCGGCGGCAAGCACGTCCTCGACGGTACCCGGCTCCGCGAAATCCGGGGCCGCGGCGAGGACTTGTTCCAGCGTGTCGACGATGCCCAGGAACGGTAGCCGACCCGAGACGAAAGCGGCCACACACTCCTCGTTCGCCGCGTTGTAGACGGCCGGCAGACAGCGCCCGGCCCGGCCCGCCTCCTTGGCCAGCCGGACGGCCGGGAACGCCTCTTCGTCGAGCGGGCGCAACTCCCAGTTGTGCGCGGCCGTCCAGTCGACGGCGGCGGCCGCCCGCGGGACCCGATCCGGCCAGGCCAGAGCGAGCGCGATCGGCAGCCGCATGTCGGGCGGGCTGGCCTGAGCGAGGGTCGACCCGTCGGTGAACTCGACCAGCGAGTGCAGCACCGACTGAGGATGGACCATCACCTCGATGTCGTCGTACGGCACGCCGAACAGCTCGTGCGCCTCGATCACCTCGAGCGCCTTGTTCACCATGGTGGCCGAGTTGATCGTCACGACCGGGCCCATGTCCCAGGTCGGGTGCTTGAGGGCCTCCTCCGGGGTGACGTTCGACAGCTCCTCGCGCCGCCGCCCGCGGAACGCCCCGCCGCTCGCGGTGAGGACGAGCCGCCGCACCTCGGCCGCCGAGCCGCCGCGCAGGCACTGGGCCAGCGCCGAGTGCTCCGAGTCGACCGGGACGATCTGCCCCTGCTTGGCGATCCGCCGGACCAGCGGGCCGCCGGCGACCAGCGACTCCTTGTTGGCGAGGGCGAGGATCCGGCCTTCCTGGAGGGCCGCGAGGGTGGGCGCCAGCCCGAGGCTGCCGACCACGCCGTTCAGCACGACGTCACACGGCCACCTGGCCAGTTCGGTCATCGCTTCCGGCCCGGCCACGATCTTGGGAAGCTTGAAGTCGCCGGTGGCCCAGCCGCGCTTCTGCGCCTCGGCGTAGAAGGCGAGTTGCAGGTCCTGGGTGACCGAGGCGCGGGCCACCCCGACCACCTCGACGCCCAGTTCGAGGGCCTGCGCGGCGAGCAGACCGACGTTGCCGCCGCCGGCGCCCAGGGCCACCACCCGGAACCGGTCCGGGTTGCGCCGGACTATGTCGATGGCCTGGGTGCCGATGGACCCGGTGGAGCCGAGCAGTACGAGGTCACGCATAACGCTCATCTTCCCGGACGGCGGTTCGCGCCGGCGCCCGCCCCACGGTCTCACGGCCGCGGCGGCGATCCATCGATCTCCATGACGATCGACGTCAGGAACGTCCGATTGGGTAAGGCAACGACATGCTGCGAGCGCGCCAGGCACTGACAACACTGTTCCGGCCGCTGCGTGGGCGAGACGTCGCGCTGCACGCCGCCGCGATCACCTTCTACAGCGGCATCGCGGTGATCCCGGTGGCGCTGCTGGCGGTGTGGCTGACCGGGCTGGTGGTGGGCGCGGAGCGGGTACACCGCCTGACCGGCCGGACCATCGGCGCGCTGCCGGACGAGATCGGGGCGTCGCACGCGCTCGCCGCGCTCATCGACGCCGGACTGGCGCTGACGCCGATGTTCGCGCTCGCCAGCCTGCTGCCGGCCACCCTGTACGGCGAGGGCCTGCGCCGGGCCTTCGCCTCGCTCTCCCGCCCCGGCGAGCGGCTGGTCGGCTGGCGCGGCCGGCTGCTGTGGCTGCCCCTGCTGGCCGCCGCCCCGGCCCTGCTGCTGTCGCTGCTGCTGGCGCTGCCCACCACGAGCCGCCTGTGGCTGCGCGGCGGCTGGTGGTCGGTGCTGGGGGTGGTGCTGTCGTTCCTGGCGGTCTGGCTGGTGCTGACCCCGGTGGTGATCTGGGTGTTCCGGTACGTCGCGCCGGGCCGTCCGCCGTGGCTCACCACCACCCTGATCGGTTCGTTCACCGCGGCCAACCTGTCCGGGTTCCTGCACGGGGCGGTGCTGTTCACCTCGCTGCCGCTGGACCTCGGGGTGCCGTTCGGCGGCCTGACCGAGGTCGGCGCGGTGGTGGCGATCGGCCTCTGGCTGTACCTCTTCCACGTGGTGCTGCTCACCGGTTTCGCGGCGACCCGCACCGCCGGGTCGCTTCTGTCGGACGATCCGGCGAGTTCACCGAGCGCGACCCCGAGGTAACCTCGCGAACCATGACCCCCATTCCGGACAGCGCCGACGTGGTGATCATCGGAGCCGGCCACAACGCTCTCGTCTCCGCGATCCTGCTCGCCCGCGCCGGGCTCGACGTCGTCGTGCTCGAGGCGGCCGGCGTGCTCGGCGGCGCCACCCGCACCGAGCACCCGTTCCCCCGGGTGCCCGGCCTCGGCCAGTCGACCGGCTCCTACCTGCTCGGCCTGATGCCGCCGGAGCTGCTGCGGACGCTCGACGTCGACATCCCGGTGCTGCGGCGCGACCCGCACTACTTCCTGCCCGGCGCCGGGGCCGGTTCGCCGTACCTCCTCTTCGGCAGCGACGCCCAGGCGAACCGGGCGCAGCTCACCGACCGCGACGCGGCCGCCGACGAAGCCCTGGCCGTCGAGATCGGCGCGCTCCGCGCCGACCTCGCGCCCGCCTGGCTGGAGGAGCCGGCGCCGGTGGAGGAGATCGCCGAGCGGCACATCCGGCCGCAGCTGCAGAGCACCTTCCTCGATCTGGTGCGCGGATCGGTCGCCGACTATCTGGCCCGGTTCGGGTTCGCCAGCGAGCTGCTGGTCGCGATGTACGCGGTCACCGACGGCCTGTCCGGGCTGAACGCCGGGCCGGACGACCCCGGCACCGGGCACAACTTCCTGGTGCACAACATGTGCCGGCTGCCCGGCTCGGACGGGACGTGGCTGATCGCCGAAGGCGGGATGGGCACGGTGTCACGGGTCTTCGCGGACGCCGCCCGGGCCGCGGGAGCCCGCCTCTTCACGGATGCCCGGGTGACCGCGGTGACCGTGGACGGCGGCGCGGCCAGTGGCGTGGTGCTGGCCGACGGGCGATCGGTCTCCGCCCGGGTCGTTCTCGGCGGCTGTGACCCGTACCAGCTGATGGGTCTCGTTCCGGAAGGTTCTCTGCCCTCGGCGCTCACCGAGCGGATGGCCGCGGTCAAGCGGACCGGAACCACCCTCAAGGTCAATCTCGCGCTGCGTGACCTGCCGCGGTTCGCCTGCCTGCCCGACGGCGCGCCGTCGCCGAACGGGTCGACCGTCCACCTGCTGCCGGGCGAGGCCTCGCCGATGACGAACCTGCGGCGGATGTGGGCCGACGTGCGGGCCGGCGTCCTGCCGGACGAGCCGACCATCGAGTGGTACCTGCACACCACCGTCGATCCGTCGCTGCGCGACGAGGCCGGACACCATTCCTCGGCGCTCTTCGTGCAATCGGTGCCCTTCGAGCCGACGGGCTCGTCGTGGGATCAGGAGCTTCCGGGGTACGTGGACAGGCTGCTCGCGCTCTGCGACCGGTATGCGCCCGGCACCTCGGACCTGGTCGCCGACGTGTTCCCGCTCACCCCACCGGGGATCGAGAAGCACTTCGGGATCACCGGCGGGCACATCCACCACGTCGACAACACGGTGGCGTTCGACCAGCGGATGCCGTACTCCACCGGGCTGGACGGGCTGTACCACGGCTCGGCCGGGGCGCACCCGGCCGGCAGCGTGATCGGCGCGGCGGGCCACAACGCGGCCCGCCGCATCCTGCGCGATCTCGCTCTTTAAGAGGACTTGCTGGCGCGGATCTTGTGGCCGACGCCGGTCAGGCAGCGGCCGCTCGGCAGGTCGAACTTCCAGCCGTGCAACTGGCAGGTCAGCACGTTGCCCTCGACGATGCCGAACCGGGACAGGTCGGCTTTCAGGTGGGGGCAACGTCGCTGCACCGTCCAGTCGCCGAACTGGATGTCCTCGGCGTCGACGGACTTCTCGTGCTCGTCGTACCAGCCCTCGGCGTACTGCAGGCGCTCCTCGGAAAGGCACTTGAAGAACGCGTAGACGAACTCGTTGTACTGCCCGATCCGGGCCGCGGAGAAGCGGCAGGACAGGAACAGCGAGTTCACCCAGTCTCCCTCGTCGATGAAGATGAGGTGTTCGATCAGCTCGCGCTGCATCTTGAAGCGGTAGCGGACCTTCTCGTCGGCGTACGGCCGGACCTGCTTGCCCGGGAAGTCCACGACGATCGACTCGATCTCGCCGCCGTCGTAGGAGACCAGGTCGAACCGGACCGGGCCACCGACGCCCTTGGCCAGGTAGATCGACTCCTCGAGCAGCGGCTCGATGCGCTTCTTCAGCTCGCCCAGGACGTCGATCTCCGGGTGCCGCCAGGACGCCTTCTCCGCCTCCAGGGCGGGGCGCTTACGCTCCCGCATCTCCTCCAGGTGGGCGACCTTGTTCGCGAAGAACTCCTCGACCGGCACCGGGTGCTCGGTCGTCGCCGTCGCGCCGCCGTCGGTGAGCTCGGTCACGCTGCCCGGAAGCAGCACGATGCCGTTGGTGCCGCCGACCTTCGCGTACTCGGAGAGGAACACCGACTGGTCGGGGAAGATGTTGCCCTCGTCGCCGTGGATGTCGTTGAACTGCCACAGCTCGTCGTCGAGGAAACACGGCGGGCCGGCGATCGGGAAGACGTGGTCGGCCTTCAGGTCGTCGATGTAACGCCAGGTGCGGTCGAACTGCCGGTCCCGCTTCTGCTTGCCGAACGCCGTCTTCGCGTTCTCCGGCAGCTCGTAGACCATCGGGTACCAGATGGCGCCGGAGAACTGCAGCATGTGCGCGTGCACGTGGCCCAGCTCGTTGAACCGGGTCAGGTCGGCGGGGCGAGCGTCGTTCTGGTTCAGCACGCGGATGCCGTCGTACTCCACCCAGAGTGACGAGTCACCGATCGGACCGTCGGTCGGGCTGATCAACGCCTGGATCATCACCTTCAGGCCGCCGTCGAGCTCGTGCACCTCGTCCGACTTCGTCCGTAGGAAGCTGGTGAAACCCAGATCACGAAGCTCGTCCTCGAGCTGGCTGGTCGGGTACTCCGGCAGCAGGACGGTCGCCTTCTTGCTGATGAACCGCTTGAGGTGCTCCGCGTCGAAGTGGTCCCGGTGCAGGTGGGAGACGTACAGGTAGTCGACGTCGCCCAGGGTCTCCCAGTCGAGCAGGGAGTTGTCCGGGAATGGGAACCACGAGGCGAAATACGCCGGATTCACCCACGGATCGCACAGAATGCTGCCGGCAGCGGTGTCGATCCGCATGCTCGCATGGCCGGTGCCCGTGATCCGCACTAGTCGCTCCTCTGCTTGCATCTTGCTTCTGCTTCCGCGGCGTGGGGACCGCCGCCTTGCTTCTGTCTCCGCGGCATGGTCACCGCCGTCTTGCGTCTGTCTCCGCGGCGCGGGGGCCGCCATCGTGCGTCTGTTCCCGCGGCGTTGTGACCGCATCGAAAGTACAGCCGGGTTGCCGGGTTCCGCCCGCCGACCCCGTGACACACTGTTTTCCGATTCGGATGTCACTACCGACGAGGAGGGGAGCGACCGTGGCTGCGGACGAACACCACGAGGTCTACGCGCCCGACCAGCTCAAGCCGGGTAACCGCAAGCGGGCTCAGCGCGGCGCGATCATCTCGGCCGCGATCATGCTGCTCTTTCTCTGGGGCAACCAGCAGGGCAACACCGAGAAGGTCTGGCTCGTCCTGATCGCGGTCGGCCTGATCGCCGTCCTGATCGGCGACGCGGTGCTGCGGCGCAGCGGCCTGCGACCCAACGACCAGTAAGCTCCCGGACACGAAAGAGGGGGCCGGTGGCCCCCTCTTTCTCGTCACCGGTCAGCGGCGCCGCAGTTTCTCGTCACCGGTCAGCGGCGCCGCAGCAGGATGTCCTTCACCTCACGCAGCGCGGCATCGACCTCGGCCTCGAAGTAGCCGTTCGGCACCAGACCGAACTGGAGCATGTCGAGGTCGTTCTCGTTCACCGGCATCGGGCCGCGGCCCGTCATCGCCTGGAGAATGCCCTCGAACAGCCGGTCCACCTGCATCGGGTCATAGCCGCTGCCGAACCGGCGCGGCTGGAACGTCCGCCGCAACTGGTCGACCCGGTAGAGTTCGCCACCCGGCTCGCCCAGCGGAGGGCCGAGCTGGGGCTGCTGCGGGCCGTAACCGCCGCCGTAGGGCGGGCCGCTCATCGGCGCACCCGGCATCGGCGAACCGGGCGCCGCCATCGGGGAACCCGGCATCGGAGCGCTCGGCATCTGCTGCTGGCCGTAACCGCCACGCGGGTCGCGGTCGGGCATCCGGATCTCGGCCGTCATGTCGGCCTTGCCGTGCCGGCCCGGCTCGAAACCGTCGAATCCGCCCTGGTCATAGCCACCCTGGCCATAACCGCCCTGGTCGTAACCGGGCGGCGGGCCGGGACGCTGCGGCGGCTGTTGCGGCTGCTGCTGTTGCTGGCCGTAGCCGGTGGGCTCGTCGTAACGCCCGTACGGATCCGGGCCGGGCGGGAGCTGCTGCTGACGCTGCGGCGCCTGCGGGGGCATCTGGGGCGGCATCATCCGGTCGTCACGAACCGGGGCGGGGAGCCTCTCGGTCGGCGGCGATGCCATCCGGGCCGCCGGGTTCATCCCCTGGCCACCCATCCCACCGGGCATGCCCTGCCCGCCCTGCCCCGGGAAGCCCTGCGGCTGGCCCGGGTAGCCCTGCGACTGCGGAAGCTGCCCCTGCATGCCGCCCTGGCCACCGGGCCCGACACCGGCGCCAGCCGGCCCGCGGTCGAAGCCACCCCGGTCGAAACCCTGACCGGGGCCGGGGCCCATCGACGGTGGGCCGGAGACCGGGCCGGGGCCGGAGTGCGAGCCGGCGGTGAGACCACTGCGCATCGAGTCGCGCATCGAGTCGGCGGGGCGGCCGCCCCGCTCCTCGAACTCGGCCAGCTGGCGCTCGACCCGGTCGAGGTGCAGGTCCACCTGCCACTCGTCATAGCCGCCGAAACGCACCCGGAAGACGACGTCGTGCACTTCCTGCGCACCGACCGGCGGGCCGACCTGCTCGCCGGCCAGAGTCGCCTCGACCCGGTCCAGGAAAGCGTCGACCTCGTCGACCTTGTAGCCACGCCGCAGCGCACGCCTTCGGAAACGCTGCCCCTGACTCGTCACAACGTCTCCCACTCCGCTCGCTGGGACCTACGCCCAGTCACTGTGCCACCTCCGCGTCGGCTGCGGCGCCCCCAGCGCTCGCTTCCGTCAGCTCACCCGCGGCCAACTGGCCGCACGCGCCGTCGATCTCCCGGCCCCGGGTGTCGCGAACCGTGGTCGACACGCCGGACTCTCGCAGCCGGCGGACGAACTCGCGCTCGACCGGTTTGGGGCTCGCATCCCACTTGCTGCCCGGTGTCGGGTTGAGTGGGATGAGATTCACATGGGCCAGCTTGCCGTGCAGAAGGCGGCCCAGCAGGTCGGCACGCCAGGGCTGATCGTTTACGTCCCTGATCAGGGCGTACTCGATGGAGACCCGGCGGCCGGTCCGCGCCGCGTATTCGAACGCGGCATCGAGCACCTCGGCCACCTTCCAACGCTGGTTGACGGGCACAAGCTCATCGCGCAGATCATCATCGGGGGCGTGCAGTGACAGCGCAAGGGTCACCGAGAGCTGTTCGGCGATCAACCGGCGCATTGCGGGCACCAAACCCACCGTGGACACCGTGATGTGCCGTTGCGAGAGCCCGAGACCCTCCGGCGCCGGCGACGTCAGCCGCCGCACCGCCTCGATCACCCGCGGGTAGTTGGCCAGCGGCTCGCCCATCCCCATGAAGACCACCCGGGACAGGCGCGGCGGCGAACCGGTGACCGCGCCGGACGCGGCCACCCCGGCCAGATAGACCACCTGGTCCACGATCTCCGCCACCGACAGGTTGCGGGTCAGGCCCTGCTGGCCGGTCGCGCAGAACGGGCACGCCATGCCACACCCGGCCTGGCTGGAGACACAGGCGGTCACCCGGTCGGGGTAACCCATCAAAACGCTCTCGACGAGCGCGCCGTCGTGCAGCCGCCACAGTGTCTTGCGGGTCGCGCCGTCGTCGCACGCCTGCTCCCGGATCGGGGTCAGCAGCGTGGGCAGCAGGTCGGCGGTGAGCTTGTCCCGGGAGGCGGCCGGCAGGTCGGTCATCGCGGCGGCGTCCCGCACCAGGCGGCCGAAGTAGTGGGTGGACAGCTGCTTGGCCCGGAAGGCCGGCTCGCCGAGGCTCGCGACGGCGCTCTGGCGGCCGGCGAGGTCCAGGTCGGCGAGATGGCGCGGAGGCATGCTGGGACGGCGGCGTGTGCTGACCGCGTCGGGCTGATCGGGACTGATCGGGATGACCGGAAGAATCGTCATGGCGTCTCCAGTCTCCCACGTCCGCGGAGTCGGTCGCCCACAGCTAGCTCCGGGTGATGATCGAGAAGAGCAGGTACGCGGTCGGGACGGCGAACAGGATCGAGTCCAGCCGGTCCATCAGGCCACCGTGCCCGGGCAGCAGGTTGCTCATGTCCTTGACCTTCAGGTCCCGCTTGAGCATCGACTCGGCCAGGTCTCCGACGACCGCCATCACCGAGATGACCGCGCCGAACAGCAGGCCCCAGTAGACCGGGACGTCCAGCAGGAAGAAGAGCAGGGCGCCGCTGCCGATCGCGGCGGCCGTCACCGAGCCGGCGAACCCCTCCCACGACTTCTTCGGGCTGATCTTCGGCGCCATCGGATGCTTGCCGAGGAAGACGCCGGAGGCATAGCCACCCGTGTCGGAGAGCACCACGGCGACCAGGGTGCAGATCACCATCAGGGGGCCGTCCTTCTCGTCCATCCGCACCAGCATCGCCGCGAAGCTCAGCAGGAAGGGGCCGTAGACGGCGATCAGCACGCTGGGGGTGAAATCGCGGCGCACGGCGGCGACCCCGTCGGCCAGGCGCCACAACGCGGACGCGCCGACCGTCACGAGCAGGCCCAGGACCAGGGCGTCGGCGCCCTCGAACCACGCCAGGCCGGTCATCAGGGCGCTGCCGGCGATCAGCGGGATCAGCGGCGGCCGGGCCCCGGTGCTGGCCAGCGCGCGGGCCATCTCCCAGGCACCGATGCCGGACGCCACCACGAGGACGCCGAGCAGGGCCACCGGCTGGACCAGCAGCGCGGCGAGGACGATCAGGCCGAGGCTGAGGCCGACCGCGATGGCCGCGGGCAGGTTACGGCCGGCGCGGCCGCCGCCCTGCGGCTTGCGGCCCCGGCCGGCACGGCGACGGCCCCTGCCGCCGCTCCTGCCGTTCTCCTCGGGGGCGCCGGGCTCGTCGGTCATCGATTCCGTTCCGGGGTACTCGGTGACGGCTCCGGTGTGCCGGACAGCGGCATACAGGTCCTCTGACTCAGGGTTGCCCGGCGCCGGGACGCTGGTGTCGTCGCCGGGGATCTGCCGTGCACGGGGATCGACGTAGGACATCAGACCTCGGGAAGGCTCGTGGACAGCGGCGCCGCCGAACGCAATAACAAAGCCGAACCCCTGCCTGCCGAATCTCTGACTTCGCCCCTGGACACCGGGCGAGACCGGGCCCGTGGGGCCGTATGTCGCGCCCACGGGAACCGTGCCGAGCGTACTGCACAGGTGACGCCTGAACAGCCGTCGAGGTGGCGCGCAATTTAACCGCCCGTGAACTCGTACTGGCCCGAACGGCGGCGGCGCCATCCGTTCCGGCGACCGGCATGGGAGAAGCCCGGCACATTCGGTGAGATGCGCCGGGCTTCGTCGGATGCCTAGACCTCGAGGAGCTCGGCTTCCTTGTGCTTGACGAGCTCGTCGATGACGGCGACGTAACGATGGGTCACGTCGTCGAGCTCCTTCTCCGCACGGCGGCCGTCGTCTTCGCCGGTCTCGCCGTCCTTGACCAGCTTGTCGATCTGGTCCTTGGCCTTGCGGCGCACGTTGCGGATCGCGACACGGCTGTCCTCAGCCTTACCGCGCGCCACTTTGATCATCTCGCGGCGCCGCTCCTCCGTCATCTGCGGAAGATGGATGCGCAACTGCGTACCCTCGTTGTTGGGGTTGACACCGAGGTCGGAGTCACGGATTGCCCGCTCGATCGGGCCCAGCTGGGACGCGTCGTAGGGCTTCACGATGACCATGCGGGGCTCCGGCACACCGACGGACGCCATCTGCGTCACCGGCGTGGGCGCACCGTAGTAGTCGACCAGGATCTTGGAGAACATCGCGGGAGTGGCCCTGCCGGTACGGATGGCGGCGAACTCCTCCTTGGCGTGCTCGACCGCGCTCTCCATCTTCTCCTCGGCCTCGAAGAGGGTTTCCTCGATCACCGGCTCTTCTCGCCTCCTTGCTGTCTTCGGTGGTGCGGGATGTGGGGACGTCAGCTCAGGCCGTGATGAGAGTGCCGATCCGCTCGCCGGCGCACGCGCGCACGATGGTGTCGTCGCCCTCCGCGCCGAAGATCAGCATCGGCAGCTTGTTCTCCTCGCAGAGGCTGAAGGCGGCCTGGTCGGCCACCCGCAGACCACGCTGCAGGACCTCCTGGAAGGTGATGGTCTCCAGCTTCCGGGCGTCCGGATCGACCCGCGGGTCGGCGGTGTAGACCCCGTCGACGCCGTTCTTGCTCATCAGCACCATGTCCGCGTGAATCTCCAGCGCACGCTGGGCGGTGACCGTGTCGGTGGAGAAGTACGGCATACCGGCGCCGGCGCCGAAGATGACGACGCGACCCTTCTCCAGGTGGCGGATGGCACGCAGGGGCAGGTAGGGCTCGGCGACCTGGGCCATCGTGATGGCCGTCTGCACGCGCGTCTCGATGCCCTCCTTCTCCAGGAAGTCCTGGAGGGCCAGGCAGTTCATCACCGTGCCGAGCATGCCCATGTAGTCCGCCCGGTTGCGGTCCATGCCGCGCTTCTGCAGCTCGGCGCCGCGGAAGAAGTTGCCGCCGCCGACCACGACCGCGACCTGGATGCCGCGCCGTGTCACCGTGGCGATCTGTTTCGCCAGCGACTGCACCACGTCGGGCTCGACCCCGACGTCGCCGCCGCCGAAGACCTCGCCGGAGAGTTTGAGAACGACCCGCCGCGGCCGCATGGTCGGCGGGCTCTGATCGTCAACCGTTGCGGACTGCTCGGTCACCATCGTCATGAGACCCGCCTTCCCTTCGCTATCTGCAGGAGACCTTATGCGACCGGGAGGCCGGACGCTCCATCGCGTACCCGACCTCCCGTGTCATTTGCGTGATGAGCCTTACTCCTGGCCGACCTCGTACCGCACGAAGCGGGTGACCTGGATGCCGGCCTCGTCGAGGATCGCCTTGACGGTCTTCTTGTTGTCGACGACCGAAGACTGCTCCAGCAGGACGAAGTCCTTGAAGAAGGAGTTGACCCGACCCTCGATGATCTTGGGCAGCGCCTGCTCCGGCTTGCCCTCCTCGCGAGCGGTCTGCTCGGCGACGCGGCGCTCGGTCTCGACAACCTCGGCCGGGACCTCGTCACGGGTGAGGAACTTCGGGCGCATCGCGGCGATCTGCATGCCGACGGCGCGGGCGTCCGAGTCGGCGGCCTCGTCCGACTTGCCGGTGTACTCCACCAGGACGCCGACCTGCGGCGGCAGATCCTGCGCCTTGCGGTGCAGGTAGACCGCGACGGTGCCGTCGACGATCGTGAAGCGGTTCACGACGATCTTCTCGCCGATCTTCGCCGCGTACTCCTGGATGGTGTCGGCGACGGTCTTGCCGTCCAGCGTCGCGGCGAGCAGCGCGGCGGCGTCGGCCACCTTGTTGCGCTCACCGAGCTCGACCAGCGACTGACCCAGCGCGACGAAGTCGGGGGTCTTGGCGACGAAGTCGGTCTCGCAGTTGAGCTCGAGCAGCGCCTTGCCGGAGTGAGCCACGATGCCGTTGGCGGCGGTGCGGCCGGCCCGCTTGCCGACGTCCTTGGCGCCCTTGATGCGCAGGAACTCGACGGCCTTGTCGAAGTCGCCGTCGGCCTCGTCGAGGGCCTTCTTGCAGTCCATCATGCCGGCACCGGTGAGGTCGCGGAGCTTCTTGACGTCCGCGGCGGTGAAGTTAGCCATGACTCTTCTCTCGATGATCAGTCGGGATTCGGCCGCCGCCGCCAGGAGCGGCGACGGCCGGAGGCAATCGGGACGACTTACTCAGCCGGTGCGGCGGCAGCGACCGGAGCCGGAGCGGCCTCGGTCTCCGCCGGAGCAGCCTCGGTCTCAACCGGAGCGGCCTCGACGGCGACGGTCTCGTCGGCCTTCTTCTCGGCGCCCTCGTACAGGTCGCGCTCCCACTCGGGCAGCGGCTCGCCGGCGGCGACGGCGCCCGGCTCGGGCTTCTCCTCGGCGCCACCACGGCCACGGCCGGAACGGGCGATCAGGCCGTCGGCAACGGCAGTGGCGATGACCCGGGTCAGCAGCTCGGCCGAACGGATCGCGTCGTCGTTGCCCGGGATCGGGAAGTCGACCTCGTCGGGGTCACAGTTGGTGTCCAGCACCGCGATGACCGGGATGCCCAGCTTGCGGGCCTCGTCGACGGCGATGTGCTCCTTCTTGGTGTCCACGACCCAGATCGCCGACGGCGTCTTGGTCATGTCACGCAGACCACCGAGGGTCTTGGTGAGCTTGGTCTTCTCACGGAAGAGCTGGAGGGTCTCCTTCTTGGTGTAACCCGCGGCGGTGCCGGTCAGGTCACCCAGAGCCTCAAGCTCCTTCATGCGCTGAAGACGCTTGTAAACCGTCTGGAAGTTGGTCAGCATGCCGCCGAGCCAGCGGTGGTTGACGTAGGGCTGGCCGACCCGGGTCGCCTGCTCGGCGATGGCCTCCTGCGCCTGCTTCTTGGTGCCGACGAAGAGGATGTGGCCACCCTCGGCGACGGTGCTCCGCACGAACGCGTACGCCTTCTCGATGTAGTCGAGAGTCTGGCGCAGGTCGATGATGTAGATGCCGTTGCGCTCGGTCATGATGAAGCGCTTCATCTTCGGGTTCCAGCGGCGGGTCTGGTGCCCGAAGTGGACACCGCTCTCCAACAGCTGGCGCATGGTCACTACGGCCATGGTGGGTTGCTCCTAGCTATCCCTGGTTGTCACGCTCACCAACGATGAGCGTCCTGGCGCCTGGTCGGTGGCCGCAGTCGGGCCCGATGCGAATCGGGACCAGGGAGGGCCACCGCCGACGGCCGCTCACCCTGAGTAACTCAGGCAACGGCGCGTTCGGAGGGCACGCGAGGTCGACCGCCTGGGCGGTCGCCGTTGCCAAGCATACGCCAAGCCGCGTCCGTCCTCGGCCCGGGCAGCAGCCCGGCGCTCGCGCAGCGGCCGGGAGCCGGGAGACGGCCGCGCGGCAGCCCAGGTTCGGTCCCGGTTCGGCGGGGCGGGGTGGCCGTACGACATGAGAGTTCTTGTGGGCCTCGCCACCGTGCCGCCGGCATATCACACCGGGACGGGCATCGCGGCGGAATCCACACTGCTGGGGAGTCCACAGGGCGTCCCGCCGGGCGGCCGTGCCGCTGCCACGGTGCCGGGTCATGACGACTCAGCGACGGGCGATCGGCGCCTACGGCGAACGACTGGCCGCCCGGCACCTCCAGCAGATCGGCCTCACGCTGCTGCAACGCAACTGGCGCTGCGCGGACGGCGAGATCGACCTGATCCTGCGCGACGGTCCCGACCTGGTCTTCTGTGAGGTCAAGACCCGGCGCACGGCGGCCTTCGGCCCACCGGCCGCCGCCGTCGATCACCGCAAGGTGCGCCGGTTGCGGCAACTGGCCTCCCGGTGGCTGACCGAGTCGGGGGTACGGGCGGAGCGCATCCGTTTCGACGTCGTGGAGGTCCTGCCGCAACGCCGCGGCGCCACCCGCCTGGTCCACCTCCGGGACGCGTTCTGATGAGCTACGCCAGGGTGCTGTGCGCCGGACTGGTCGGGGTCGCCGGGCATGTGGTTGAGGTCGAGGCCGATCTCTCGAACGGGCTGCCCACCCTCGTTCTCACCGGGCTGCCGGACACCGCGCTGAACGAGGCCCGGGACCGGGTGCGGGCGGCCGTGGTGAACTCCGGGCGCGACTGGCCCAACCGGCGGATCACCGTGAACCTGCTGCCCGCGGCGCTGCCCAAGCGCGGCAGCGGATTCGATCTCGCCGTGGCCGCGGCGGTGCTCGCCGGGGCCGGCGAGCTGCCCCCGGCCCGCCTCGATGGGGTGGCGCTCCTCGGCGAACTCGGGCTCGACGGGACCGTCCGGCCGGTGCGGGGTGTCCTGCCGATGGTCGCCGCGGCGGCGCGGGCCGGGGTCACCCGGGTGATCGTGCCGCTGGCCAACGCACGGGAGGCGACGGTCGTGCCCGGGGTCGTGGTGCGTGCGGTGGACACGCTGCACCGGCTCGTCGAGTTCGCCCAGGGCAACGGCGCCCTGCTCGACCCGCCGGCCGTGCCGGTCACGCCCGAACCACCCGGACCCGACCTGTCCGATCTCGCCGGGCAGGAGACCGGGCGGTACGCCCTGGAGATCGCCGCCGCGGGCGGGCACCACCTGGCCCTCTTCGGGCCGCCCGGCGCCGGCAAGACGATGCTGGCCGAACGGCTCCCGTCGATCCTGCCGGAACTCGACGACGACGCCTCCCTCGAAGTGACCGCGCTGCAGTCCATCGCCGGGGTGCTGCCTCCCGACGGGCGGCTGGTCCGCCGGCCGCCGTTCCAGGCGCCGCACCACAGCTCCACCCTCGCCTCCCTGGTCGGCGGCGGATCCGGACTGGTCCGCCCGGGCGCGCTCTCGCTCGCGCATCGAGGGGTCCTGTTCCTGGACGAGGTCCCCGAGATGAGCCGGGTGACGTTGCAGGCGCTGCGGCAGCCGCTGGAGAGCGGGCGGGTCGTGCTGTCCCGGGCCAGCGGGACCACCGAGTACCCGGCCCGGGCCCAACTGGTCGTCGCGGCGAACCCGTGCCCGTGCGCGTCCCCCGCCGGCGACCACGCGTGCCACTGCGGGGCGGCGGTGCGGCGGCGCTATCTCGGCCGGCTCTCCGGGCCGCTGCTCGACCGGATCGACATGCGGGTCAACCTGCTGCCGGTGCGGGCCGCGCAACTGGTCGTCGAGTCCGAGCCGGCCGAGTCGTCCGCGCTGGTCGCGGCACGGGTGACGCGGGCCCGGACGGCCGCGGCGGCACGATGGGCGGACGGCGGGTGGCGGGTCAACGCCGAGGTGCCGGGGCCGGTCCTGCGGCGGCCGCCATGGCGGTTGCCGGCCCGGGACACCGCCGTCCTGCACGACGCCCTCGACAGCGGCAGCCTCTCGGCTCGCGGCTACGACCGCTGCCTCCGGTTGTCCTGGACCATCGCCGACCTCGACGGACGCGATCGTCCGGGGACCGGGGACGTGTGCGAGGCCTATCAACTCCGGATGGGAGAGGGCGGCGCCCGTGTCCGGAAGTGACTGCCTTCTCGCCTTTCCGTTCCCGTCCCGGCCTTCCTCGTCGCACGGCCTCTCCTGCCGCCTCCGGATGCCGTCCGGGCTGCGGCGGTTGCGCTTCCCGTCCCGACGTCCGTTTCTTCCCCCGCTGTTCAGGCCGCCGGTTCTTCCCCCGCTGTTCAGGCCGCCGGGCTCGCTGGCCGGGCCGGCGCCGGTTTCCTCGCTCCTTGGGTCTCCGCCCGCCTCCTCGCCCAGCCGTCCACCGGCCGTTGCCTCGCCCGGGTCCGCGTTTCCCGCCTCGCCGCCCGCCCCGGCCTCGTTGACCGAGCTCACGTCGCCCGTCCCTGCGCCTGCGGCCTCGCCGTGCGAGCCCGCACCTCCCGCATCGTCGCCCGCCCAGCGTCGTCGCCCCGGCCCGGGCTTCCCGCCTGCTTCCCATCTTGAAGGAGAGTTGAATGAGTGTCGCGATCGTCACCCCGGCTGACGGGTGTGCAGCATGAGTGGGCCCCTGAGGGTCGGAGGGGAAGCGGACCGGGCCGCCCGGGTCGCCCTGACCTGGCTGGCCGAGCCCGGCAACCGGGCGGTGTGGACGCTCGTGGAGCAGTCCGGCGCGCCGGCCACCCTGGACCTCCTGCTCAGCGGCGACCTCCCGGACACCCGCCTGCGCGCCGCCGTCGCCGCCCGAGCCACGGCCGGTGACGCCCGCCGGATCGCGGAGATCTCGCTGCGCCGGGCCGACCGGCTCGGCGCCCGCCTGGTGGTGCCCTCCGACGAGGAGTGGCCGGACCGCATCGCCGACCTGGCCACCCTGGAGATGGACACCGGCGGCCGGATCAACCAGGACACCCGTCCGCCGCTGTGCTTCTGGGTGCGCGGGGCGTGGCCACTCGGCGAGACGCTGGACCGGTCGGTCGCGATCGTCGGCGCGCGGGCGGCCACGAGCTACGGCACGCACGTCACCACCGACATGTCCTATTCGGTCAGCCGCGACGGGTGGACGGTGCTGTCCGGAGGAGCGTTCGGCATCGACGCCGCGGCTCACCGCGGGGCACTCGCCGCCGGCGGCCGCACCGTGGCCGTCCTCGCCTGCGGGGTCGACCGGCCCTACCCGGCCGGGAACTCGGCGCTGTTCGACCGGATCGCCGACACCGGCCTGCTGGTGAGCGAATGGCCGATCGGGGCCGAACCACTCCGGCACCGGTTCCTGATCCGGAACCGGGTCATCGCCGCGGCCACCGCCGGCACCGTCGTCGTCGAGGCCGCCGCACGCAGCGGCGCGACCCAGACGATGAGCCGGGTGCTGGCTCTGAACCGGCCGGCGATGGTCGTGCCCGGGCCGGTGACGTCGGCGATGTCGGTCGGGTGCCACGAGATCCTGCGGAGCAGCCCGGCCGCGCGTGTCGTCACCAACGCCGACGAGGTGCTCGAAGAGGTCGGCCGGATCGGCGAATACCTCACCGAGCCGCCGCGCGGGCCGGAACACCGGCGCGACCAGCTCGACGAGGAGGCGGCGCTGGTCCTGGAGGCGCTCCCGCCGAACGGATCGTCCACTCCGGAACAGCTCGCGGCCGAGGCACGGCTCGGGCTGCGTACGGTGCTGCGGCGTCTGTCGCTTCTGGAGACCGCGGGACTGGTGGTGCGTACCGCGGACGGGGTCTCGCTCGCTCGCAACCTCGCGCCCGGCCGTACTCCGCGCTCCGCTGCCGACCGCACTCCACACTCCGTTGCCGACCGCACGCCGCGCTCCGATCCCGGCCGCGTTCCCGGAAGTGCCCCCGGCCGCGAGCCGGGACCTACTTCCGGATCCGCTTCCGACCGGGTTCCTGAGCCGGGGCGAAATCGGCATGATGCCGACTGATCGGGCAGCCGGCGTCGACGTGGCGGCATGGTGGTGGCCGGCCCGTCGTAAGGCCAGGCCGTCGCGAAGCGACGACCGGCCCGGGCCGGTCCACGGCCACCGACGTGACCGGACGAATCAGTCCTCGGACTCGTCCAGATCTCGTCGGTGGACCTTCATCCAGGCCTCGACGTCCTCCGTCAGCCATACCTTGCCCTGGGCCAGGTCGGCTACCGGCTTCGGAAAATCGGCACGGCTGGTGATCTGGTACGCCCGCTGCCGGCTGACTCCGCCGAGACGGATGCGAATCTCGTGCGCGCCCATGAGGCGGATCGGCTTCACTCCCACATGATCGACCGTAGGCGCGGGACTATTAGTCGATAATCAACTTGATAGGAGACAGCTAGTCCGTAGTCAACTAAGGTGGTCTCATGACTAGAAGTCGCCGGACTAGCGGTCCGGTCCCCTTCCATCCGAACCATCGACGCGACTGGCGGAGCCTGTGGCGGCGCTGCATATGCGGGCTTCCGGCCCCCTGCATCGACCGTGTTCCGCCCGCGCCTCCGGCGCCCTATCCACCCCACGACTCACCCGTCTTTGACCAGGTGACACAGGGTCGCCGAGGCGTCTACCGGTCGCGTGCCGCCCTCCCCGGCGCTGACGGGTCTCCCGCCTCCGCCGGCGGAGCCACCCCGTCCCGGGCAGCTGATCCGGACTCCAGTGTGGGCCGCGCCGGCCGCCTCACACCGGCCCAGCAGCACCGCGCCACCCAGGGCGCTCGGCGACGCTATCGCCGCCAACCTCGCAGCCATTGACGTCCCGTGCCCGACCGGCCGATCACTTTCGGGGGAATCGTTTGTCCACGGCACCGGAGCCCGAGCATCTGCCCGACCGTCCGCACTGGCGCTGCCGGGTCTGCGACCAGCCCTGGCCCTGCCCCGAGTCCCAGGCGAGCCTCCTCGATGAGTACCGCGCCTACCCATCACTTCTGAAGATCTATCTCTCCGCCCAGATGTACGAGGCCCTCGACGACTTCACCGCCTATGGCGGTGTTCCGCCGCTGAACCTCTACGAGCGTTTCCTCTCCTGGGCCAGAAACCGCTCCGCCTCAGGCGACCCCTCCGTCACCCACCACTCCCCCGAGAGCCGCTCTCCGCCATGCCCCTCTTCGGACAGCCCTTCCTCCGGCCCTCGCAGCCTCTGACTGCCGCTCTCCGGCACACCGCTCCTGCCACCGCCACAGCCTCGACCGCCACCACTGCACCCACTGCCGCGACCCGCCGGCACGCCGCTCCTAGGACAGTCGCTCGTCCAGGCGCTATAGCTGACTGGCCCTCGCGGACAGCTCCTTCCTCTGCTCGTCATAGAGAGCCGCCGTCAATCACTGCGACATCGGGCGCCCGGCCTGCGACCACCACACCCGCAGCGCTAGCCCGGCCAGCGAAAGCCCTCCTGCCAACCGAACTGCCTGGATCCGCACATGCAGCAGGAACTAGGGCGGCAATCCCCTCCCACACTCCTCCCCGGACCGGCACCCCCACTCGGCAACGTCCGTCCGCCTGGACTTGCGACCATCCATGCCGTGCCCCGCCCCGCACCTCGAAACCTCTGGGTCTGCAGCCACATACCCACGCTCAGATGGTCACGTCCACTGAAGTGGTGTATGACCTGGACTTTCGGGGATGAAAGAGGCGGCCACCGCAGATCCTTCGGATTGTCTGACGATCAGAAGGAGAGACCTGCGATGGCCGCAACAGAGAGTTTGAACCTGGCCGGGCTGCTGGGCGAGCATCTGGAATCGGCGAGCCCTGATGTACTGCGGGCGATGGTGAAAACGTTCGCCGACGCGTTGATGTCCGCCGAGGCCGACGCGCTGTGCGGCGCCGGTTACGGCGAACGCTGCGTCGAGCGGACGAACTCGCGTAACGGCTACCGGCCACGGGAGTGGGACATCCGGGCCGGCACCATCGATCTGGCGATTCCGAAGCTGCGGTCCGGCAGCTACTTCCCGGACTGGCTGCTGGAACACCGGCGGCGGGCCGAGCAGGCTCTGGTCAGTGTGGTCGCCACCAGCTATCTGCTCGGGGTGTCGACGCGGCGGATGGAGAAGCTGGTCGAGCAACTCGGCGTCAAGTCGCTGTCGAAGTCGCAGGTCTCGGAGATGGCCCGGCATCTGGACGCCCAGGTCGAGGCGTTCCGTAACCGGCCGTTGGACGCCGGTCCGTACACGTTCGTGTGGACCGACGCCCTGGTCATCAAGGTCCGTGAGCACGGCCGCATCGTGAACGTGCACGCGCTGGTAGCGGTCGGCGTCAACGTCGACGGCGGCCGGGAGGTCCTCGGTCTCGACGTCGCCAGCGACGAGGACGGCGCCGGCTGGCTGGCGTTTCTCCGGTCGCTGACGGCCCGGGGCTTGTCCGGTGTCCGCCTGGTCATCTCCGATGCCCACCGCGGTCTGGTCGGTGCGATCGGCGCTGCGCTGCCCGGCGCGCAGTGGCAGCGTTGTCGCACTCACTACCTGCGCAACCTGCTGGCGAAGGTCCCGAAGAGTGCGCAGCCGTGGGTCGCCACCCTGGTCCGCACGATCTTTGACCAGCCCGATGCCACCGCGGTCCATGCACAGTTTGAGCGGGTCCTCGACTCGATCGAGCAGAAGTTCCCGGACGCGGCTGAGCACCTTGACGACGCCCGCGCCGACCTGTTGGCCTTCACCAGCTTTCCGCGGGAGTTGTGGCGGCAGATCTGGTCGAACAATCCACAGGAACGGTTGAACAAGGAGATCCGCCGCCGCACCGACGTCGTCGGGATCTTCCCGAACCGCGACGCGATTATCCGCCTCGTCGGCGCGGTCCTGGCCGAACAGACCGACGAATGGGTCGAAGGCCGCCGCTACATGGGCCTGGAGATTCTCGCCAAAGCCCGGCTGGCCAGCATCGATACCACACAGCACGACACCGGAATCATCGAGACAACCGCAGTCGCCGCATAAGATCAACACACACGGATCAGCGCTGGCCGCCTCTTACACCACGCCAGCGGACGTGACCGCTCAGATCGCCCAGGTTGGCAGCCCTCGCAATGTGGCACCACTAACCGCCCACCGAAGGCACGAAGCGGACAGGACCGTCGGACAACGCGGACGGGACCGTCGGACGCAGACGCGGCGACACACTAGGCACGGGCACAGAAACAGGCACGGGGTCACACCGGCATGGGATGCGGTGATGCGTCAAGCACATGGCCGACAGCGCGTCAGGCACCGGCGCTATGTCCCACCAGACGCAGACTCGGCGTCCCACCAAACGCGAACGCGGCGATGCGTTAGGCGCGAGAGCGGCGACACCAGACGCAGAACCGACGACACACCAAACACCGGCACAGGGTCACACCGGCACGGGGTCACACCGGCACGGGCACGGCGATGCGTCAGGCCCGGAAGCGGCCACACCAGACACAGAACCGACGACACACCAAGCACCGGCACGGGTGCGGCGACGCATCCAGCCCAGGAGCGGCGACACTAGACACAGAACCGACGACACACCAAGCACCGGCACGGGTGCGGCGACGCATCCAGCCCAGGAGCGGCGACACTAGACACAGAACCGACGACACACCAAACACCGGCATGGGTGCGGCGACGCGTCGAGCCCGCGAGCGGTAACACACCAGAGGCAGGCCCGGCGGCACACTAAGCACCGGCACGGGGGTGTCCGGCCACGGGCGCACGGTGGCAGCCGGTCCGACCTCTGCTGACCTGGTCGTGAGCAGTGCCTCGAGCGGACCGAGGCCGCACTTACGAACAGGCGGCAGAGCCGGCCAGATCCACCCCGGTCCGGTTGCTTCCCGGGAACGCGACCGCCTTCGCCAGTAGTCGATCTGCTCGCCGTGCGAATCCGCGGTCAAAACGGACCTGAAACAGCGCTTCCGCACGGCCAGCAGATCGACTCACCCGGAAGCCAACGGGAGCGAGGTTACTGTCGCGTGCACACCGTTACCGAGGCACTCCCCCGGACACGGGCTCACACCGGCACGAGATCACACCGGCACGAGAGCGGCGGTGGGTCAGGCGCGGGAGCGGCGGCGGTAGCCGCGACCGGCGTGCCACGACTCGATGACCAGGTGGTCGGCGGGGGTGCCGACGTAGGTGAGTGCCACCTCCTCGATGTCGATCCGGAAGAAGGCGGCACCGGAGTGTGGGCTGCCGGGCGGGGGTGGGACCTCGATCGCGCGGCCCGAGAGCTTGGCGTCGCCCGGACCGCTCGACGGGTCGCCGGCCGGTGGCTCAAGAGTGGGGCTGTGCATGGCGATGCGAGGGTCACGGCGGAGGTCCAGCAGCTTCATCGCGCCGGGCATCGAGCCGAGGGTGACCTCGCCGTCGACGAACTGGGCCTCGGACGCGCTGATCCGAGGTGAGCCGTCTCGGCGGAGCGTCGCGATGGTCTTGTTGGTGCCGGCCTCGAAGAGGGCCCGCACACGGGCCGCGAACTCGGGGGCGTCCTGCTCGATTTCCTGCCAGCGTGCCATGCGACAGACGCTAGACCCGGGGTACGACATAAATTCTTGACCAGGCACCTCTCCTGATGGACGGTCTGAGGCGATGCGAATTCGTGAACTGCATGAGCGGCTGCCCGCAGCCCTGCGCGAGGCCGTCGACGAGTTCGGCCGCCATCTCGCGGTGGTGGAGGGGCGTTCGGAGCACACCGTCCGGGCGTACGTCGGGGATGTCGTGTCCCTGTTGGACCATGCGGCCTTCGAGGGGCGGGCGACCGTCGCCGAGCTGGACATCACGGTTCTCCGAGGGTGGCTCGCCGCCCGGATGGGTTCCGGCGCGGCCCGGTCCTCGCAGGCGCGGCGTGCCGCGGCGGCGCGGGCCTTCACCGGATGGGCACACCGCACGGGCCGCTCCCCCGAGGATCCGGGCGCCCAACTGGCCAGCCCACATGCCCACCGGAGCCTTCCGACCGTGCTGCGCGCCGACCAGGCGGCCAGCCTGATGGCCGCGGCCCGGCCCGCCAGCGGTCCGAGTAACGAACAGGCAGCCGGGCCCACCCCACGCCCGAAGAACGAGCAGGCAGCCGGACCCGCCGGAGGCCCGAAGGGCGCACGGGACGACAGCGCGCCCGGCGAAGCGGCCACAGCAGGCGACACCCGGGAGCGCGAGACACCCCGAAGCGCCGGACCTGGGAGCGACCGCCAGGACGGCGTCGCACGCGAGGCGCGGACACGTATGGACGACGCATGCGAGGACGGGACGAGGGAAGGCGAGACGCCGGGTGGTGACGGCCTGGCGATCCGGGACCGGGCCGTCCTCGAACTGCTCTACGCGACCGGCGTACGCGTCAGCGAACTCTGCGCCCTCAATCGCGCCGACGTGGACCATGCCCGGCAGGTCGTCCGGGTCTTCGGCAAGGGCGCCAAGGAACGGGCCGTCCCCTTCGGGCATCCGGCGAGGCGGGCCCTCGACGACTGGCTGCGCCTGGGCCGCCCGGAGCTGGCGAACCGTTCCAGCCGCGACGCCCTGTTCCTCGGGGCGAGGGGCGGCCGGCTGCAGGCGACAGTGGTCCGGCGGATCGTCGCGAACGCGGCCCGTGCGGCGGGGCTTCCGCACACCAGCCCGCACGATCTGCGGCACTCGGCGGCGACGCATCTGCTCGACGGCGGCGCGGATCTGCGTGCCGTGCAGGAGTTGCTCGGGCACAGTTCTCTGGCGAGCACCCAGATCTACACCCATGTGTCGACCGAGCGGCTGCGTGCGGCGTTCAAGCAGGCTCATCCCCGGGCCTGACGTCGTACGATCCACAGCATGAGTGCCCCGGAGAAGCCCCGGCCCATTCCCGGCGCCCGCCTGCTCTTCTCCCTGGACCCGTCGATGTCCTATCTCAACCATGGCTCGTTCGGCGCGCTGCCGATCAGCGTGCAGCGTGCCCAGCAGCGGCTCCGCGACGAGGTGGAGGCGAACCCCCTGCGCTTCTACGGCACAGGGCTGCTGGACCGGGTGGTCCACACCCGGCGGCACCTGGCCACGTTCCTCGGCGCCGACCCGGACGGCAGCGCTCTGGTGCAGAACACGACGGCGGCGGTCTCGCTGGTCCTGCAGTCGGTGGGGCTCGGGGCCTCCGACGAGGTGCTGCTCAGCGACCACGCCTATGGGGCGGTCACCATGGCGGTCCGCCACCGGTGCCGGCGGACCGGGGCCACCGCGCGGACGGTGGCGGTCCCGCTCGGCCTCTCCGCGCCGGAGGTCGTCGCCCGGGTCCGGTCCGCGCTGCGGCCCGGGCGCACCAGGTTGCTGGTCATCGATCAGCTCGCCTCGGCGACGGCGGCCCTCTTCCCGGTGCGCGAGATCGCCGCCGCCGCCCGTGAACACGGCATTCCGGTGCTGGTCGACGCCGCCCACGTCCCGGGCATGCTGCCGGTCGACGTGTCCGCGATCGGCGCCGACTTCTGGGTCGGCAACCTGCACAAGTGGGGCTGGGCTCCGCGTGGCACCGCGCTGCTGCACGTGGCGCCGGCCTGGCGCCGCCGGATCGAGCCGCTGGTCGTGTCCTGGGAGCACGAACAGGGTTTCCCGCGCTCGGTGGAGTTCCAAGGCACGATCGACTACACGCCGTGGCTGGCGGCGCCGACGGGGATCTTCACGATGCGCACGCTCGGGCTGGAGGCTGTCCAGGAGCACAACGAGACGCTTGCGGCGTACGCCCAGCGGGTGGTCGGTGAAGCCCTCGGCCTGGAGCCCGCGGATCTGCCGGAACCGGGCGGACCGGGGGTGGCGATGCGGGTGGTGCCGCTGCCGGCCGGGCTGGCGACCACCGTCCCGGAAGCGCAGGCGCTGCGGCTGCACATCGCCGAGAAGCTGGCGGCGGAGGTGGCGGTGAACGCCTGGGGCGGACGGGGGCTGCTGCGGCTGAGCGCGCAGGTCTACAACCGCCCGGAGGAGTACGAGGCCCTCGCCGAGCGGCTTCCGGGCCTGCTCGCCGCTTACCAGCGCTGAACCCGCCGCAGAAGCCCGCCGAAAAGGCGGCACGCCCCCGGAGCGGAGGCGGCCGGACGGTGGCAAGACCGTCGGGCCTGGAGACCGTACCCGGACAGGGCAAGACCGCCGAGACAAGCGGCCGCCAGGATGGACACCGCGGCGGGGTGCGGCCGCGAGCGGCGGCCGGAGAGGCGGTCACCGCCCGTCGAGCGGCAGCAACCGCACCCGCCCGAACCCGAGCAACGCCAGTGGATCGAGATAGACCTCACCGCGGCGCAGCCCCCAGTGCAGACAGGCGTCCGCCGCGCACCCGGGGTGCCCAGTCTCGACCGTCCCGATCGGGTCGCCGGCCGCGATGTGGTCGCCGATCCGGACGGTCGCGGTGACCGGCTCGTAGGTGGTGCGCAACTGACCGGCGTGGGCGACGCTCACCACACCCCGTCCGGCGAGCGCCTGCGCGTAGACGACGACGCCGCCCGCGGCGGCCCGGACCACCGCGCCGGCGGACGACTCCAGGTCGACGCCGCGGTGCCCGGGCAGCCATCGCTGAGCCGGCGGCTCGAAGCGCCGCACCACCCGCGGCGGCACCACCGGCCAGCGGTAGGCGGCGTCAGCGGCCCGCAGCGCCGCTGGGGACGGTGACGAGGGGGCGACCGGAGGGCCGGGAAGCAGAAACAGCGGCAGCAGCGCCACAACGGCGGGAACAGGCATGCCACCGAGCCTGCCGGGCCGCGGCAGGGCTCACGACCGCCCCTGTGGACGGCCGCGGACTGTGGACGACCGTCAGCCGCCGAAACCCGGCTCGTCCGGCAGCGAGATGTCTGGCTTCTCCAGCTCCTCGACGTTGACGTCCTTGAACGTCATCACCCGCACGTTCTTCACGAAGCGGGCCGGGCGGTACATGTCCCAGACCCAGGCGTCGTGCATCTCGACCTCGAAATACACCTCGCCGTCGGAGTTACGCACGTGCAGATCGACCTGGTTGGCCAGGTAGAACCGGCGCTCGGTCTCCACCACGTAGGAGAACTGGCGGACGATGTCGCGGTACTCCCGGTAGAGCTGCAGCTCCATCTCGGTCTCGTACTTCTCGAGATCCTCTGCGCTCATCGTGTCTCGCCCTCCATGGCACTATCTTCCCCCACCGACGGCGACGGCTGAGGCTGCTCGCCGGACGCCACGCCGACGGTACCCTCAGCCGCTTCCGGAAGCAGCAGCGGCTCGGTAACGGATACGTCGTCGAACAGTGACGGCACTGCGGGAATCACCGGGTCCACGGGGCGGCGGGCCCGCGGCGGCCGGTTGCCGCGCCCGGAGGCGGCGGCGACGTTGACATATGAGAAGCGGTGCTCGGAGCACGGGCCGTGGGTGGCCAGCGCGGTGCTGTGCTCCTCGGTGATGTAACCCTTGTGCACGGCGAACCCGTAGTCGGGGAACCTGTCGTGCAGTTCGACCATGAGCCGGTCGCGGGTGACTTTCGCCAGGACGCTGGCGGCGGCGACGCAGGCGGCGACCCGGTCGCCTTTCCACACCGCGAGACCGGGCACGCCCAGGCCGTCGACGCCGAAGCCGTCGGTGAGCACGTACTCCGGGCGGACGGCGAGCGACGCCAGCGCCCGGCGCATCGCCGCGAGGTTGCAGACGTGCAGGCCGCGGGCGTCGACCTCGGCCGGCGGGATGATCATCACGGACCAGGCGAGGGCTTTCGCGACCACCTGGTCGTAGACCCGCTCGCGGGCGGCGGGGGTCAGCAGTTTCGAGTCGGCCAGGCCGGGGATCTCGCCACGCCGGCCTTCCGGCAGGATCGCGGCGGCCGCGACGAGCGGCCCGGCGCAGGCGCCGCGGCCAGCCTCGTCGGCCCCGGCCACATGTCGGAAGCCGCGGCGCTGGAGGGCCTGCTCCAAGGCGTAGAGGCCCGCCTCGCGGCGGACGACGGTGCGCGGTGGGGCCAGCATCTTCAGGAACCTTCGGGTACGGCGTCGACGGTGAGCCGCCGGAGCAGGGCGGCCAGGCCGGCCGGGAAGATCTCCTCGCGGCTCGCCTCGATCTCGGCGGCCGACCACCACCGATGTTCGGTGATGGTGAGGCGTTCCTCCTCGTCCATCCCGGCGGTGTCGACCTGCCAATCGGTCACCCGGAGCAGATAGAAGTCCTGCTCCTGCCGGAACGCGCGGTCGTTGTAGGAGAAGTCGGTGACCTCGTGCAGGACCGGCTCGCCCAAATCGGCGGCGGGAGCGCGCAGGCCGGTCTCCTCGAAGAGCTCCCGGCAGGCGGCGTCGACGGTGGTCTCGCCCGTGTCGAGGCCGCCACCAGGGGTGAACCACCAGCGCAGGCCGGGCCGCGCGGGGTCGCCGCCGTGCAGCAGCAGCACCCGGCCCGCCAGATCGACGAGCAGAACGCGGCCGGCGCGACGGTCAATCACTTCGGTCACGTGACCAAGCCTATTGCGGAGGAGTTACTTGCCCGCGTCGGGGATCGAGTTGAACTCATCCGGCACGGTGAGCCAGGTCGCCCGGCCGGCCGGCCAGAAGATCGTGAAGGCGCGCCCGACCACCGAGTCGACCGGGACCGTAGCCTGCTCGATCTTGCCGGCCTCGTCGGTGGCGCTGCTCTGCTCGTAGTGCTCCAGGGAGTCACCGGACGCCTCGCGGTGGTCGCCCATCACCCAGAGGCGGCCCGCCGGGACGGTGATGTCGAAGTTCTGGTCGGCGACCTGGTTACGGGTGCCGTCGGACTCGACATAGATGTACGGCTCGTCGAGGGACTTGCCGTTGATCATGAGCCGCTGCTGCGGGTCGCAGCAGACCACGTTGTCGCCCGGCTGACCGATGACCCGCTTGATGAAGTCGTCGCCCTCGTTGCCGGCCTGCCAGACGGAGGGGGCTTTGAAGACGATGATCTCGCCGCGGCGTGGCTCGCGGAATTCGTAGACGAGTTTGTTGACCAGAACTCTGTCCCACAGCTCGAGCGTGTGCTGCATCGAGGGAGACGGGATGTAGAACGTCTGCAGCACGAACGCGCGCACCAGGACGGCGACCAGGATCGCCACCCCCAGCAGGATGGGAAGTTCACGCCAGAACGATCCCTGGCGCTTCTCGGTCTGCTCGTCAATCACGCTCGGAGCCTACGTCGTCGAGTCCACAACGACATGCCGGAACGCGCGGATAAAACCACACCGAAGAGAAGAGGGAACACGTTTGTGGCAACCGCCGGCTGCTCCCGCTGTTGCGGGACGGGGCGCGCGGCGGCGGCCGCCGGTTGCTGCTCGCCGAACTGTCGCCAGACGTCGGGCACGTCCAGGCCGGTGAAGCGCTCGCTGGGCCACACCACCACGAAGGCCCGGCCGATGATGTTCTCGATCGGCACCGTCCCCTGGCAGCGGGCGTCCTGTGAGACCGAGCGGTGGTCGCCCATGACGAACATCTCGCCCGGGGGGACGGTCACCTCGGTGAACCGGCGGCTCGTGCACTGTTTCGCGATCGGTGGCTGGCTCAGGTCGGAGTTGAAGCCCTCGGCGATGTACGGCTCGTCGATGCCGACCCCGTTGACCGTGATCCGGCCCTGCGCGTCGCAGCAGGCCACCTTGTCACCCGGAAGACCGATCACCCGTTTGATGAAGTCACGCTCGCCGGGCCGGCTGACTCCGACCAGGTCGCCGACCGTGCGGCCGAGCTTGGCGATGAAGGTGTTGCTGACCGCCTCGGTCACCTCGGGAGCCCAGTCCTCGGTGCCCCGGAACACCACGATCTCACCGCGCAGCGGGTCCCGCATGTCGTAGACGACCTTGTTGACCAGCACCCGGTCCTTGATCTCCAAGGTGGTCTGCATCGACCCCGACGGGATGTAGAAGGCCTGGACCAGGAAGGTCCGGATCAGTACCGCCAGGCAGAACGCCACGATCAGCAGCAGCGGAAGCTCCTGCCACAGCGGCATCTCCTTGCGCCGCACCACGGACCGCCGCCGTCGTGCCGGCCGATAGCCTTCCATCGGATCCACGCTTTGCATCTCCCGCCGCCAGACGGTGCGAACCGCCCCCGGATACAGCACTACCGCCCGAGTTTCCCGGCTAGGGAAAGTTACGGGCGGTAGCACTGGAATGGTTCATCGTCATGGCCAGGGCCACGAAAATGTCCGAACAATCCGGCACCGGCGCAAGCTTAGTTCGCTCGCTCGGTTTCCGCCGGATCGGAGATCGTCAGACGGACTGCTTCTCGCGAAGCTCCTTGATCTTGGCCTTCTTGCCACGGAGCTCACGCAGGTAGTAGAGCTTGGCGCGGCGCACGTCACCACGGGTGATGACTTCGATCCGGTCGATCGCCGGGCTGTTGAGCGGGTAGGTCCGCTCGACACCGACACCGAAGCTGATCTTGCGGACCTTGAAGGTCTCCCGCAGGCCGGCACCCTGGCGGGCGATCACCACGCCCTGGAAGACCTGGACACGGGAACGGTTACCTTCGACGACCCGGGCGTGCACCTTGAGGGTGTCACCGGCGCGGAAGCTCGGAAGGTCGGTGCGCTGCGACTGGGCGTCGAGAGCGTCCAGCGTGTTCATCGCTGCATCCTCGTACTTCGTGGCGCACCGGGAGTTCGGTGCGCGGTGGGTGATTCTGACCCCCCACCGGTCTGATCGAGATCAGCCTCAGAGGGTCCTCGTCTCGGTCCCACGGCGCGGGAACGAGACGGCAACTTCCCTACTCTGCCACACGCGGAGGCGGGGTCGGTAATCCGGCCTCGGCCAGCGCCTTCCGGTCCTTCTTGTCGAGGTGCTCCGGCGGATAGGAGGCGTACAGATCGGGGCGGCGGGCCGCGGTGCGCAGCAGACTCTGCTCGCGGCGCCAGCGGGCGATCCGGCCGTGATCGCCGGAGCGCAGCACCTCAGGCACCTCGCGACCGCGCCACGACTGCGGTTTCGTGTAGACCGGGGCCTCCAGCAGGCCGGCCGCGTGCGACTCCTCGGTGAGCGAGTCGGCGTTGCCGAGCACCCCGGGCAGCAGCCGGGTGACCGCCTCCAGGATCACGATGACCGCGACCTCGCCACCGAACAGCACATAGTCGCCGAGGGACACCTCACGCACCGGCATCCGGTCCGCGGCGTCGTCGATCACCCGCTGGTCGATGCCCTCGTAACGGCCGCAGGCGAAGATCAGGTGATCCAGGCCGGCGAGCTCGTGGGCGTCCGCCTGGGCGAACGGCTTCCCCACCGGCGAGGGTACGACCAGAGTCGCCCCCGCGGCCGCGACCGCGTCCAGGGCCTGGCCCCACGGTTCCGGGCGCATCACCATGCCGGGGCCGCCGCCGTACGGGGAGTCGTCCACCGTCCGGTGCACGTCGTGCGTCCAGGTGCGCAGGTCGTGCACGGTGAGATCGAGTGTCCCGGTGGTCCGCGCCTTGCCGATGAGCGAGAGCTCCAGCGGCGCGAAGTAATCCGGGAAGATCGAGATGATGTCGACCTTCACAGATCGAGGAGGCCTTCCGGGAGGTCGACGACGATCCGGCCGCCGGGCAGATCCACCGTCGGGACCATCGCGGTCACGAACGGGATCAGGGCCGTCCCGCCATCGGTCTTCTTCAGCACGATCAGATCGGACGCGGGAGCGTGGTCGATCCGCTGCACCGTGCCGTACTCCACACCCTGCAGAGACTCCACCCGAAGCCCGATGAGTTGGTGGTCGTTGAACTCCTCCGGGTCCTCCGGCGGAGCCACGTCAGCGCTGTCCACCTGAAGGAACACGCCCTTGAGCGCCTCGGCGACATTGCGGTCGTGGATGCCCTCGAAGACGGCGATGCCGCGACCCTGATGCCAGCGGATCGACTCGAGGACGAGTTGTTCGGGAACCTTGAAACGAGCACCGGGTTCGGGCGCGGCCGCCGGGCCGGCGCTCACCCGGCGGTCCCTGGGGACCTCCGTGGTGAACACCGACCCGGCGGTGAAGCGTTCCTCGGGCTCGTCGGTCCGCACGACCACCGTGACCTCGCCACGGATGCCGTGCGGTTTACCGATCTGGCCGACGACGAGCAGCACTCAAACTCCCCTTGCAGTACGGCGAAGCCGATTAGGAAGCTCAGGTCAGTACGCGTCGACGATGTCGACCCGGATGCCACGACCGCCGATCGACCCGATCACCTGACGCAGGGCCTTGGCCGTCCGCCCGCCGCGCCCGATGACCGTTCCCAGGTCCTCCGGGTGCACACGGACCTCGAGCCGCTTACCGCGGCGCGAGTCGACCAGACGAACCCGGACGTCGTCCGGGTTGTCGACGATGCCCTTGACGAGGTGCTCCAGCGCGGGCCGGAGCGCCCCGTCAGCTTGCGTCGGCGCCGGCACCGGCCGGGTCCTGTGCAGTCTCGGCAACGGCCTCACGGTTCGGCTCCGCCGGGTCGGCGGCCTTGGTGTCGGCCGGGCGAGCCTCGGCGACCTCCGGAGCGGCAGCCTTCTTGCTCTGCTTGCTCTGGGTGGCCGGCTTGGTCTCGTTCAGACCCAGGGCAGCCTTGGCCTCGGCCTCGTAGACCTCGGTCTTGTTCTGCTTGCTCGGCGCCACCAGCAGGGGCGGCGGGGCCGGCAGGCCCTTGAACTTCTGCCAGTCGCCGGTCTTCTCCAGGATGCGCTGCACCGGCTCGGACGGCTGGGCGCCGACGGAGAGCCAGTACTGGACGCGCTCGGACTTGACCTCGATCACCGAGGGGTGTTCCTTCGGCTGGTAGATGCCGACGTACTCGATGGCGCGACCGTCGCGCTTGGTGCGCGAGTCGGCGACGACGATGCGGTACTGCGGGTTGCGGATCTTGCCCATCCGCAGGAGCCGGATCTTAACGGCCACGGTGTTTTCGCTCCTGATGACTGCGTGGGTGAGCCGACCGGAGCCCACGTGGGGATTGCGGGACCGATGGTTCGTGGACTGGCATCGCGATCAGGGGTTAGAGGGCGCCTGACGCATGCCGGATACCAGCATGCCATTCTGCCAGACGACAGCCGGTGGATGACAATCGACCCCTAGTGACGAGCGACAACCGGACGGTCCCAGCCCGAGGGCAGTTCGGCCGGGGTGGGCCAGGTGGGGTCCGGGTGGAAATCCGTCCACGTGCCGTCGAACGGGAACTCCCCCGCCTCGATCCGCTTGATCACCCGGCGGCCCTCGGCCCACACCGCGGCCTCGTCGGGCACCCAGTAGAGGTCCGGGAAGGCCAGGCGCTCGGCGAACTCGTCCTCGTCCTTCCAGCGCCAGACCCGGCCGGCGGTCGCCACGACGTCGAGGTCCTGGTCGATCACGTCGATGCCGGCGGCGTCACCGTCGTCCCAGCGGACCGCGGACTCCTCCAGGTTCACGTAGTACTCGGTGAAGGAGCCCTCGTCGTCGCGGAAGAACCAGACCGAATGGTTCTCGCCGGGCGGGAAGAACCGCAGCACGCCCGGTCCACGCCACTGAGCCGGCCGGACCGCGCGCGGAGCGGCCATCCAGTCGGCGAACGGGAAGTCCCGCGAGAAACGGCCGTCCAGCGTCGTCTCGACCGCGATCGCCGAACCGCGGGCCACCCAGATGAGCAGCCCACGGTCGTCGTCGGAGATCACCCGGCCGGGATGCACGAAGGCGATCCGGCCGAGGTGGGTGTCACGGTGCAGGATCAGGCGACCGGGTTCGAACCGCACGGTCAGTACGAACGGCCCAGGTAGGCGATCAGATCCGGTTCGGAGTCCGACTCCGGCATCGAGCCGTCCTCGCGGGTGAGGCAGCGGACCGTGACGGCCTTGCCGTTCGCCTCCTTCTCACCGGCCTCGCCGATCGCCGACCACGGCGCCCGGGCCCAGCCGGTCTGCGACGCCTCGATCGCCTCACCGAGCGTCTTCACGTCGACCGTGCGCTCCACCCGGAACGCCAGCGCGTCGTCGTACAGCCGCTGCTGGTCGGCCTCGAGGGCGGCGACCACCGCGTTCGTCACCTCGGCCAGGGCGATCGGCGACTTGGTGCCGTCGATCCGGCGGGCCACCACGGCGTTGCCGTTGGCCAGGTCACGCGGACCGACCTCGATCCGGATCGGGATGCCCTGCAACTCCGCGTCGACCGCGCGGCGGCCGAACGGGATGTCGGCACGGTCGTCGAGCTTCACCCGTACACCAGCGGCTTTGAGGTCCTCGGTGAGCGTGGCCGCCGCCTCGGCGACGCCCTCGCCCGCCTTGACCACCATGACCTGGACCTGGATCGGCGCGAGGCGCGGCGGAAGCCGCAGGCCGTTGTCGTCGCCGTGCACCATGATCAGACCGCCGATCATGCGGGTCGAGGTGCCCCACGAGGTGGTCCAGGCGTGCTCGACGGTGCGCTCCGCCGACGAGTACGTGATGTCGAACGCCTTCGCGAAGTTCTGGCCGAGCTCGTGCGAGGTGCCCATCTGCAGCGCCTTGCCGTCGCGCATCATGGCCTCGACGGTCATCGTGTTGGTGGCGCCGGCGAAACGCTCGCCCTTGGTCTTGCGGCCCGGCACCACCGGGATGGCCAGGAAGTCCTCCATGAACGCCTGGTAGACGTTGCGGTGGATGTCGCGGGCGTGCTCGCGCGCGTCGGCCTCGGTGGCGTGTGCGGTGTGGCCCTCCTGCCAGAGGAACTCGGTGGTGCGCAGGAAGGTCCGCGGACGCAGCTCCCAGCGGACCACGTTGGCCCACTGGTTCAGCAGCAGGGGCAGGTCACGGTACGAGTCGACCCACTTGGCCATGAACTCGCCGATCACCGTCTCGCTGGTGGGGCGCACCACCAGCGGCTCGGCGAGCTCCTTACCGCCGGCGTGGGTGACGACGGCCAGCTCGGGCGAGAAGCCCTCGACGTGGTCGGCCTCGCGGCGCAGGTAGTTCTCCGGGATGAAGAGCGGGAAGTACGCGTTCTGCACACCGGCCTGCTTGATGCGGGCGTCCATGTCGGCCTGCATGCGCTCCCAGATGGCGTAGCCGACCGGCCGGATCACCATCGTCCCGCGCACCGGGCCGTTGTCGGCGAGTTGCGCCTTGGCGATGAGGTCCTGGTACCAGCGGGGGAAATCCTCCGCACGGGGAGTGAGCACGCGAGCCATGAGGCGACATCTTAGTCGTGGCCATCGTGCAACCAGCCGGGCGGGCGGACCGTGTCTCTCTCTGGAAAGGCGGTGCGATGAGCAGAGCTGACGACTTCGACGGGTTCTACCGGGACACGTCCCGGCGCCTGTTGCGGTACGCGTACGGGCTCACCGGAGACCCCGGTGAAGCGCAAGACCTCGTCCAGGAGGCTTATGCGAGGGCTTGGCAGCGGTGGCGGAGGCTGTCCGGCTACCAGGATCCGGAGGCCTGGCTGAGGTTGGTGGTGCAACGGCTCTCCACCGATCGCTGGCGGCGGCTGCAGTTGTGGCGTTCCCGTGCCGAGGGCGAACGACCGCCGGCGCCCGCCCCACCCCCGTCCGAGGACCTGGTGCTGATCGTCGCGGCGATGCGAACGCTGTCCGCGAAGTACCGGCACGCCGTCGTCCTGCACTACCTGCTGGATCGATCGGTGGCCGAGATCGCCGCGGAGACCGGCGCCTCCAGCGGCACGGTCAAGTCATGGCTGTCCCGCGGGCGCGCCGCACTCGCGGCAGCAGTCGGCGGCATTGAGGCCGCACCCCTCCCGGAAGGAGCCCGCAGTGCCGGTTGACCTCGATGAACTTCTCTCCTCCATGCACCGGCAGGCGGACGCGATCCCGCTCGGATCACCCGAGCAGGCACGCCGCCGTGGCCGGCGACGCAGCCAGGCCCGGGCCATGGTGTCGGTCGCCGCCGCCGTGACGCTGGCCGCGGCCGGCCTCAGCGTCACCACTTGGCGCGACGGGCACAGCCGGCAGACCACGCCACCGGCCGCGACCGGGGGTCAGCTGCCTTCGGTCGGCGCGCCGATCGCCGGCCCGATCTCGTACCCGGAGCAGGGCTTCCCCTCCTTCGCCGCGATCGACGGCGAACGGGCCTACGCGGCCTGGGCCGACAAGGACGGTATGCGGATTCTGGGGGCCGACGCGCGAACCGGTGCGGCAACGTGGCCCGCCCAGAAGCCCACCGGATCCGGCGAATTCGGGGGTTTCCAGGCCGTCGCCGGGATGGTGATGGTCAGCCTCGAACACAACGACGGAACCGACCCGGACCGCACCGAGTACGGCTTCGACGGCGTCACCGGGGCCCAGCGCTGGAGTCAGCCCTTCGACGTGGCGGACGACACCCTCTTCTCCGACCGGGTGTACGTGCACATGGTGGCGGCGACCGGCCAGACCGAAGGGTTCGACGTGCACAGCGGCGCGAAGCTCTGGAAGCAACCGGCCGGATCCGACCGCCCGGTGTCCAGTGCGGTGCTGTACACGCCCGCCGACGAGCAACGCGCCACCCAGTACGGGCTGCCGTCCGCGGCGTCCACCGACCGCTTCGCGCAGGTGACCAGGAGCGGCAAGGTCCAGGTACGCCGGATGTCGACAGGCGAACTGGTGCAGAGCCTCCCCGCCGACGTCAAGGCCGACACGACGTTCAGTGACCTGACCGTTTACGACGGCTGGGCGTACTTCGTCGAGTCTGGCCCCGCCAAGGGCACCGACCAGTACGGAACCCGCAATACGCTGTCGCGGGTGCACGCCGTCGACCTGTCGGGCGGCACCGCCACGTCGGTCGTCCATGAGATCGGGCCGGGTATCCGCACCGTCGCCGATCTGACTCCCTGCGGGCCCGGCCGGGTCTGCGTGCTAGAGCAGGACGGCGACGAGCCGCCGACCGTCGCCGCCGTCGACGTGCAAAAGCGCCGCCGGCTGTGGCGGACTCCCGCGCCGGACGGGTCGGCGTGGCTCTCCTCGCTGGGCGGGCGGACGTTGGTGTCCGGCGACGAGGGGGCCGCCTTCTACGACGAGAACGGCCGGGAGACCTTCCGGCATGCCGGCCAGGTGGGCTGGCTGGACTCCGGTCACCTGCTCATGGTGATGGCGCCGGCAGGGGAAGGTCAGGCCACCCGGATGGTCAAGGTCACAGCGGCGACCGATGCCCGCACCGTGCTCGGCGAGACCCCGGCGATCACCGGCCGGTGCGGTTTCACCGCCGAACGCCTCGCCTGCGCGACCAAGGACGGTCTGGAGATGTGGGACCTGACCGGCTGACGAACTCAGCGGATGACGCGGCCTCGCAGGACGATCCTTCGGGGCGCCCGGACCACCCGTAGGTCGGCTCGAGGGTCGGCGTCGTAGACCACCAGGTCGGCGAGGCCGCCCTCGACCAGACCGGGGAAGCCCAGCCACTCCCGCGCCCTCCACGAGGCGGCGGCCAGCACGTCGATCGCCGGGATCCCGGCCTCGTGCAGGTAGAGCATCTCCTCGGCGGCCAGGCCGTGCCGGATGCCGCCGCCCGCGTCGGTCCCGACATAGATCGGCACGCCGGCCTCGTGCGCGGCCAGCACCACCGAGGGGAAACGGTCCCGCAGCGCGATCATGTGGTCGGCGTAGCCGTCGAACTTCCCGCGCGCGTTGTCGGCGATCTTGCCGAACGTCCGGATGTTGATCATCGTGGGGACCAGGGCGGTCTGCCGTCGCGCCATCTCGTCGATCAGGTCCAGCGTCAGCCCGGTGCCGTGCTCGACCGAGTCCACACCGGCCTTCACCATGACCTCCACGCCCTCCTCGGAGAACGTGTGCACCGCGGCCCGCGCCCCGGCGGCGTGCGCGGCCTCGACGGCGGCCTTCATGGTCGCGGCGTCCCAGCTCGGCGCCAGGTCACCCACCGACCGGTCGATCCAGTCGCCGACCAGCTTCACCCAGCCGGTGCCCGCTTTCGCCTGCGCGGTGACGGCGGCGGCGACCTCGTCACCGGCCACCTCGACCCCGATGTCCCGCAGATAGCGGCGGGGCGCGGCCACATGCCGCCCGGCGCGCGCCAGGCGCGGAACTCCGGACTCGTCGTCCAACTCGGGGTACGGAAACGGCGAGCCGGCGTCCCGAAGAGCCAGCACACCCGCATCCCGGTCGATCACGGCCAGCTCACGGGCCTGATCGACGCTCTCGATCGGTTTCGCCCCGAAGGCGATCCCCAGGTGGCAGTGCGCGTCGACGAGCCCCGGCAGGACGAACCCGCCGTCACTGATCGTCTCGGCCCCGGCCACCGGCTCGAAGGTGACCCGATCCCCCACCAGCCACAGGTCCCGGACCTCACCGTCCGGCAGAACCGTCCCGCGCACATGAAACGCCATGCACCACTACTACAGGATCAAGAGTCGCCCTGGGCAGCGAGGTATTTGTCACGGAGTTTGGTCAGCGCCGGCAGATCGATGGTGATCGGGTAGGGCACATCCGTGTTGAACACCTTGCTGGTGTCGACGACGACCTCGTAGGCCCCTGTGCGGCCGGGGTGGAACACCGTCAGGGTCACGCCGCTCTCCACCGTCGGGTCGACCACCCAGTAGTGGCTCACCCCTGCCTCCGCATAGACCTTGGCCTTCGCATGCATGTCCCTGAAGTGGGACGTCGGCGAGATGATCTCGATGACCAGGATCGCCCGATCGATGGGAGCCGGACTTTTCATGACGACGCTGTCGTGCACCACCACGACGTCCGGTCGTGGCTCGTTTCGGCGATCGACCTCCATCGAGTAGTCGGTCACCGGGCTGTAGCCCTCGGGGCAGGCCTGCTCCAGCGCCACCGCGATTTTGATGCCGAGAATCTGATGCAATCCGATAGGGGACGGCAAGATCAGCCTTCCGTCGATCAACTCATAGTTGAGATCCGACGGAAGGCTGGCCAGGTCGTCGACGGTCCAGTCCTGCTTGTCCGGCAGGCGCAGGGCAGCGGTCATGAGGTCCTCCTCGCTGGGATCGACACCCACGATACTAGCCCCCTGACTACTAGCGCAACGCCACTAGCCCCTTGACTATTCTAGCGGTCCTCGTCCTTGGGCTTGCTCAGCTTGTTGAAGTCGAGTTTCGGCAGCTTGAAACCGCCCGGCATGCCGCCGCCACCCAGGGCGTTCGGGTCGAGGCCCGGGGGCAGCTGGGGCATGCCACCGGGGAAACCGGCAGGCATGCCACCGGGACGGCCCCCGACGCGGGGACGGTTGCCGCCCTTGGTGCCCTTGCGCTTGTTCTTCGAGCTCTTCGTCGCGCTCCGGCGGGCGCCCGGCAGGCCCATCATGCCGGTCATCTGCTTCATCATCTTCTGCGCGTCGGTGAAGCGGTTGAGCAGCTGGTTGACGTCCATCACGGTGACGCCGGAGCCGTTCGCGATACGCAGCCGGCGGGAGCCGTTGATGATCTTCGGGTTGGTGCGCTCGCCCGGGGTCATCGAGCGGATGATCGCGGTGACCCGGTCGAAGTGGCTGTCGTCGAGGTCGTCGAGCTGGCCCTTGAGCTGGCCCATGCCGGGCATCATGCCGAGGATGTTGGCGATCGGGCCCATCTTGCGGACCGCGATCAGCTGGTCCAGGAAGTCCTCCAGCGTGAACTGCTCGCCACCGAGCAGCTTGCTGGCCATCTTCTCCTTCTGGTCATCGTCGAAGGCGCTCTCGGCCTGCTCGATGAGGGTCAGAAGGTCGCCCATGTCAAGGATCCGGCCGGCCATCCGGTCGGGGTGGAAGACGTCGAAGTCCTCCAGTTTCTCGCCGGTGGAGGCGAACAGGATGGGCTGGCCGGTGACGTGCCGGACGGAGAGCGCGGCACCGCCGCGGGCGTCACCGTCGAGCTTGGAGAGGACCACACCGGTGATGCCGACGCCGTCGCGGAACGCCTCGGCGGTGCGCACCGCGTCCTGGCCGACCATGGCGTCGATGACGAAGATGACCTCGTCGGGGTCGACCGCGGCACGGATGTCGGCGGCCTGCTGCATCATCTCGGCGTCGATGCCGAGGCGGCCGGCGGTGTCGACGATGACGATGTCCTTCGCCGCCCGCTTGGCGTGCTCGATCGAGTCGCGGGCGACCTTGACCGGGTCGCCGACGCCGTTGCCGGGCTCGGGAGCGTAGACGTCGACCCCGGCCCGGCCGGCGAGCACCTGGAGCTGGTTGACCGCGTTGGGGCGCTGCAGGTCACAGGCGACCAGGAGCGGCTGGTGGCCCTGGTTCTTGAGCCAGCGGGAGAGCTTGCCGGCGAGCGTGGTCTTACCGGAGCCCTGGAGACCGGCCAGCATGATGACGGTCGGCGGCTGCTTGGCGAACTGCAGGCGCCGGCCCTCGCCGCCGAGGATCTCGATGAGCTCCTCGTTGACGATCTTGATGATCTGCTGGGCCGGGTTGAGGGCCTGGGAGACCTCGGCGCCCCGGGCCCGCTCCTTCAGGCTGGCGATGAACGCCTTCACCACCGGCAACGCGACGTCGGCCTCCAGCAGCGCGAGACGGATCTCCCGCGCGGTGGCGTCGATGTCGGCATCAGTGAGCTTGCCCTTGCCGCGGAGCTTGCCGAAGATCCCGGATAGGCGGTCACTCAAAGTGTCAAACACGGTGCGACATCCCGTTGGTCGAAAGTGTTGGCGTCAGCGCCAAGCCTAGCCGCACGGTCGCATCCTCACCTGTTCCGCATGCGGTAGGTGCGTGCGGCCGCCTCGATACGGCGCTGAGCCCGGGTGCCGGGGGCGAGGGAACTCTTCGCCTTCGAGTAGAGGTAAAGGCCGCCGCCGACCACCAGCGCGCCCACGATCAGATAGAAGAGGAACGGGCCGAGCAGCGAGCTGAACACCCAGCCCACCGCCACCACGCCCGCGATCACTGCCACCAGGAATGCGATTGCCTTGCCCATCGCCGGCCTCCCGCCGTCGTCGCATCGTCGCGCCCTCCACCATGCCTGTCCCGCGCAAGGGCCGCATCGGCTGAGTCCCCCATCCGTTCCCCTAGGGGTGATGTCGGCACGATGACGCGCCTGACCGGCACTAAAGCCGTATAACGCAGTTAGAGGGCATAGACCGCAACTTCGTTCTTTGCCGGGGCGTTGATACCTCGGCGGATGTGCGGCGAAAGGACGACGGCGTGACGCTGCGACAGGTCCTACGGCTGGCCCCCTGGCCGGTGCGCCGGCGGCTCTTCGAGACGGTCGAGGCACGAGTCCTGCCCCGTGTGGCCCCGGAGCGGCGGCTGCGGATCGCCCGTACCTTCATGCCGCTCGGCCCGGCCCGGCCCGGCCGCCCGGACGCCACCACGCTGCGCGTACGCACCACCGCCGGGGTCCTGACCGCCCGCGTCGACCCCGCCGCCTCACCCGCCGAGATCCGCCGCAGCAACCTGGACCGGGTCGTCCGGGCCCTGGACGAGGCCGGGGTCGACTGGTTCCGGGTGCCGACCCGGTCGCCCGTCCGCACCGCCGTGGCCGTGGCCGAGTCCGGCCGCGACGAGGTTCTGCGACTGCTCCGCAAGCTGGTCACCACCGATCACGGATCGCTGCGCGTGGTCCGCCCGGAACGCCGCCGCCGTACCGCCGAGGTGGTGGCGGTGTGCTGGCCGGTGACCGACCCGGGCGGCAGCCTGGTGCTCGGCCACGACCTGGCCTGCGAGGTCGAGTTCTGGCGCGAGCGGGACGGCCGTCTGATCTCGCCGCGCCGCAACCCGGTGGCCGACTCGATCCCGGTCGCCGAGCCGGTCACGGTCGCCGCCGAGCCGGTCTTCGGGGCCTTCAGCGCTCCGGACGAGGTGACCGCGTACCGAACCCGGCGGGTGTTCACGACGGTGGACCCGGACCGGATCGACTTCCCCGTCGACGTGGTCTACACCTGGGTGGACGGCGAGGACCCGGAGTGGCGGCGGCGCAAGGCCCGGGCGCTCGCCGAGAACACCTGGGTCGGTGCCGGCAGCCGGCAGGCCGCCAACGACTCCCGCTACGTCAGTCGCGACGAACTGCGCTACTCGCTGCGCGCCCTGCACTGCTTCGCCCCGTGGGTGCGCCGGGTGTTCCTGGTCACCGACGACCAGGTGCCGGCCTGGCTGGACCAGTCCCACCCGAGGCTCACCGTGGTCAGCCATCGGGAGATCTTCGGCGACACCGGGCGGCTGCCGACCTTCAACTCGCAGGCGATCGAGTCGCGGCTGCACCGGATCCCCGGGCTGGCCGAGCACTTCCTCTACCTGAACGACGACGTGATCCTGGGCCGGCCGGTCACCCCGGATCTGTTCTTCACCCCGGGCGGGCTGACCAAGTTCTTCGCCTCGGCGGCCCGGGTGGACACCGCGCCACGCGGCCCCGCCGACCGTCCGGCCGACTCGGCCGCCAAGAACAACCGCCGGCTGATCCAGGAGACGTTCGGCCGGACGCTGACCCGGAAGATGATGCACACCCCGCACCCGTCGCGGCGCGGCGTCATCGCCGAGATCGAGGAGCGGTTCTTCGAGCAGGTCACGGCCACCGCCGGGCACCAGTTCCGGCATCCGGACGACATCTCGCTGCTCTCGTCGCTCCAGCAGTACTACGCCTACCTCACCGGACGGGCCGCGCCCGGGAGGATCCGCTACCTCTACACCGACCTGGCCCAGCCGGCGACGCCGTTGCGGCTGGCCAGGCTGCTGCGCGGACGCAACGTCGACGCGTTCTGCCTGAACGACGTGGACGTGCACAGCGCGGCGGTCGCCGACCAGGAGGCACTGGTCGCCGAGTTCCTTCCGGCCTATCTGCCGTTCACCTCCCCGTTCGAGCTGCAGCACCGGAGCGTCCGCGCGATCGCGGCGCCCCGGCAGCCGAACCCCGAGCGGGACGACCGGCCGGTCCCGCCCGATGTGGCGCTGCCGCCCGTCGCCTGACCGGCGGATTCCTCGCGAGAAGGAGACCTTCCTTGAGTTACGACGTCGTCATTCTCGGACTCGGGTACGTCGGCCTGCCACTGGCGCGGCAGGCGATCCGGGCCGGCATGTCGGTTCTCGGCTTCGACATCAACGAGCCCGTGGTCCGTTCCCTCGCCGACGGCCGCTCCCACGTGGACGATCTCAGCGACGCCGACGTGGCGGACATGCTGGCCGCCGGCTTCCTCCCGACCTCCGAGGAGTCGCTGATCGGGCAGGCGCGGACCGCGGTGATCTGCGTGCCCACGCCGCTGGCCGAGGGCGACGGGCCCGACCTGCGGGCGGTGCTCGGCGCCACCTCGGCGATCGGGCGCAACCTGCGGCCCGGCATGCTCGTGGTGCTGGAGTCCACCACCTATCCGGGCACCACCGACGAGGAGGTGCGGCCCCGGCTGGAGCAGCTCTCCGGGCTCACCGCCGGCATCGACTTCCACCTGGCCTTCTCGCCGGAGCGGATCGACCCGGGCAACCAGGTGTACGGCGCGCACAACACCCCGAAGGTGGTCGGCGGCTACACCCCGGCGTGCACGGACACGGCCGAGAAGTTCTACGGCCGGTTCGTCGAGACGGTGGTGCGGACCCGGTCTACCCGCGAGGCGGAGACCGCGAAACTGCTGGAGAACACGTACCGGCACGTGAACATCGCACTGGTCAACGAGATGGCCCGGTTCTGCCACGAGCTCGACATCGACCTCTGGGACGTGATCCACGCGGCGTCCACGAAGCCGTTCGGCTTCCAGGCCTTCTACCCCGGGCCGGGCGTCGGCGGGCACTGCATCCCGATCGACCCGAACTACCTGAGCCACAACGTGCGCAGCAAGCTCGGCTACCCGTTCCGGTTCGTGGAGCTGGCCCAGGAGATCAACACCACGATGCCGGCGTACGTGGCCCGCCGCGCGCAGAACCTGCTGAACGCGGACGGCCAGGCGGTCCGCGGCGCGACGGTGCTGCTGCTCGGCATCACCTATAAGGCGAACATCGCCGACCAGCGTGAGTCCCCGGCCGCGCCGCTGGCCCGGCACCTGGCCGCGCTCGGCGCCACGGTCGCCTATCACGACCCGCACGTGACGACCTGGGACCTCGACGGCGTCCCGGTCTCCCGCACCGACGACCTGGAAGGGGCCGCCGCCAGCGCCGATCTGGTCATCCTGGTGCAGAACCACCGCAGCTACGACCCGGACCACCTGGCCCGCATCGCGAAGCGCTTCTTCGACACCCGCGGCGTCACCACCGTCCGCGAGGCGCACCGCCTCTAAAGGCACCCATCTTGTACGGCCGGCAGGGAGCACCGTGGGGGGGGGGGGGGCGGGGGGGGGGGGGGGCCCCCGGGGCGGGGTGGGCGAAACAACAAGGCCGGGCCGGGGGGCCTCGCGGGGCGGCCGGGGCGCGGCCCGGCCCCCCCCCCCACGGTGCTCGGGTAGCCGTACCGTCAGAGGCTTTAAGCCCGAGCGAAGGTCCACCGGGAGTTGAGCAGATAGTTGACCACCGGGATCAGCAGGATGGCCACGCCCTGGACGGCGGCGTAGGGGCCGTCGAGGAGGTCCGCGCCGATCCAGAGGACTGCCGTGTTGAGGGCCAGGGCCGCCGCCGTGACCGTGAGAAAACGTGGGCCGGTGATCGAGTGTCCGGCGTCGGCGCGGAAGACCCAGGCGCGTTGCAGCAGGTAGGAGACGGCGACGCTGGCGGCGAAGCCGGTCGTGGAGGCCGGGACCGCCGGCAGGCCGAGCCAGGCGGAAGCGGCCAGGCCAACGGTGAAATGGGTGAGTGCGCTCAGCCCGCCACTGATGCCGTAACGGGCTAATCGGGTCAGATCGTCAGCGCTCGGCACGCTGCTCGACCACCCAGCGCTCGGGAACCGCGGTCTCGGCCCGCTCCTGGACCAGGTAGCGCGGCCGCCCCCGGACCTCCTCGTGGATGCGGGCCAGGTACTCGCCGATCACGCCGAGGCCGATCAGCACGAACGTGCCCGTCACCAGCAGCAGCAATATGACGGTGGTGAAGCCGGCGACCGAGCCGCCGGAGATCCAGCGGATCAGCGTCTGCACGCCGAGGACCGCCGCGAACACCGCGAACGCCAGTCCGACCAGGGTGACCAGGTGCAGCGGGGCCGAGGTGAACGAGGTCAGGCCGTTGACCGCGAGCCGTGCCAGGCCGCGCGGCGTCCAGCGGGACGCGCCGCCCTCCCGGTGGTCGATGTCGACCTCGACGGTGGCCCGGGTGAAGCCGATCCAGCTGCTGGTGCCGCGGAAGAACGAGGAGTGCTCGGGCATCCGCCGCAGCGCGTCCACGGCCGGGCGGCCGAGCAGCCGGAAGTCGGTGGCGTCGACCAGGTCCACGTGGGTGAGCCGGGTGAACGCCCGGTTGAAGAGGCGGGAGCCGAGCCGGTTGCCGAGCGACTGCCCGGTCCGGTTGCGTTTGACGGCTTCGACCACGTGGGCGCCCTCCTGCCAGCGCCGCACCATCGCCGGGATGGCGGACGGCGGGTGCTGGAGATCCGAGTCGATCACCACGACGGCGTCGCCGGCCGCGTGTTCGAGCCCGGCCAGCAGAGCCGCCTCCTTGCCGAAGTTGCGGGACAGCCGCAGGCCGCGCACCCGCGGGTCGAGGAGCGCCTGCTGGGCGATGCGGGACCAGGAGTCGTCGGCGGAGCCGTCGTCGACCAGGACCAGCTCGTAGTCGATCGAGGCCGCGCCGAGCACCTCGCCGAGCCGGGCCACGAACCGTTCGACGCCGGGGCCCTCGTTGTAGATCGGCGCGACCACCGAGATCAGCGGGCTCACCGGACTCACCGGATTGATCGGGTTCATCGGGCCGCCCGGTCGCAGAACGGGACGCCGGCGAGGGTGCGGGCCGCCACGTCCAGCGAGTCGGCGTAGCGCTCCTGCAGGAACGGCTTGCCGCGATAGGACTGGATCGCCTCGTCGAGCAGCGCGCACCGGCGGGCGTTGCCGGGCCGGCCGCGCTCGAAGGAGCCCATCGCGGCGGCGATCCGGTTGTCCATCTGGGCGGCCTTACCGGCGGCGGTGGCGGCGGCGTAGGCGCGGTTCGCGGTCGCCGAGACGGCCCCGCAGAGGATCAGGGCGGCCAGCGCCGCGACGGCCGCCCGACGGCCGCCGAGCAGCGCCAGCGCGACGGCCAGGAGCATTCCGCCGGGCACGGTCAGCGCGGAGTCACGCCAGCCCTGCTCCCACAACTCCGCGCCGCTCATCGCGGCGCGGACGGCCACGCTGAGCGTGGCCAGCAGCGCGCCGCAGGCGAGCACCACCACGGCGAGGGCGGCCAGGCCCGCGAGCGACCGCCGGTCCGGGCGCGCGGTCTTCGGCAGGACCCGGAGGGTACGCACGGCGAGCGCCCCGATCAGCAGGATCGCCACCACCGGGATGACTCCGCGCAGCCAGGGTCCGGTCGCCGTCCCGGTGGCCGCCCGCCACTGCAGCGGCGGCAGCCAGGCCACCATCCGGACCGGCAGCAGCAGGATCGACCGGCCGTCCACGATCAGGTCGGAGCCCTGGTAACAGCCGCCGCCGGCGCAGAACCCCCGGATGATCCACCGGACCGCGGCGAAGACCGGCAGGAACCCGGCCCAGAGCAGGGCGGCGAACCGGGCGCCGGGCGAGGTGAGCAACTGCCGGGGGTTCAGACCGAGGACGAACCGGCCGCGCAGCAGCACGGCGGCGGTGGCCAGCGGCACGGCGAAGTAGGCGGGCTCGTTGAAGATCGCCAGGCCGGCGCCGGCGGTGACCGCGAGCACCCCGTTCCACCAGCGCAGCCGGTCGAGCCGGCAGGCCGCGGCGGCGACCAGCAGGACCAGCGCGGCGGTGCTGAAGTAGAGGCCTCCGAACAGGACCGTGGTGCTGTCCTGGCCGGAGGCGATGAAGCCGGCGCCGACCGCGTACGGCAGCAGCAGCCCCACCGCCGACGGTGTCCCGCCGATCATCCGGCCCCGGTTCAGCACGCTCTCCGCGAAGACGACCACGGCCAGGGTGAGCAGGATCGCCGCGCCGATCGAGACGGCCCGCAGCGTGACCGTGGCGGGCAGTCCGAGCTGCTGCATGCCGGTGAAGGCGAGCAGGTCGAGGGACTTCTCCAGCATCCGGCCGAGCGGGCGGAAGTTGCCGAGCCGCAGGTAGGCGTCGCCGCTGGCGATGGTGTGCGAGACGATCGCGCCCGGGTCGCCGCGGAACATGCCGCCGTGCCAGTAGACGTTGAACCGGTGATCCCGGGAGGGCGCCACGGCCAGCAGCGGGGTCAGCACCACGAGCGGCACCAGGAGGCAGCGCCGGGCCACGTGTCCCCACAGCCGGGGTGCTTCCGGCCTCTCCCGAGCGGCCGGCAGCTCTGTCGCCGGAATCATCACCGTTTGGGCCGTCATGACTGCTGCAACGACGTCCGGGCCGGCGGGGTTGTGTCCAGCATCTCCGGCAGCGTCGGCGGCCGGTCCGGGTCGACGAAGACCACGTGCGTCGCGTCGTGCTCGGCGTAGAGGCGCGACAGCCGCTGGGAGAGCACCACGTCCCACGGCTGATCCGGGCGGTGCCGCTCCCAGGTGACGCGGTCCGGCAGGTACTCCAGGATCAGGCCGGCCTTGCGCAGCAGCGAGAACTCCGGATTGTCGGTCAGCACCACGGCCCGGTGGTCGAGTTCCACGACCACCCGCCGCCGGACCGTCAGCACGAACTCCCGCAGCTCCGGCAGGTCCAGGCCGATCGCCACGTAGAGACGGGCCGGCAGAGGGCGCTTCGCCGCCCTGCGGCGCGGCGGCACGTCGACCGGACGACGGCGGATCCGGCGCACCAGCCGCAACGGCTCACGGGCCAGCGTCGCCAGGCCGTTCCCGAGCCGGTACGAGCGGCTGCCCCGCAACCGCCGGGCGGCCTCCCGCTCCCGGTCCCGTTCGGTCGCCAGGCCGTCGCACCGTGACCGCCAGGCGTCCCGCTCCTGCTCGATCGTGCGCAGCCGGACCACCAGGGACTGCATCTCGCCTTCGTCAGGCATCGGTCACGTTCCCGTTCTCGCGTGAACAAAGGCCGCCAGCCAGTCGGCGGCGTCCGTGGCCCCGTTGCCGAGGGCCACCTCGGCGCAGCGGCGGCTCAGCGACTCGCGTACGTCCGCCCGCACCGCCCGGGCCAGCACCCGGTCCAGGTCGTCGCCGTCCGGGTCCTCGACGATCAGGGCGGCGCCCGCGGCCGCGGCGAAACGGGCCCGGCTGACCTGGTCGTCCAGGGCGGTCTCCCGGTTGGGCACGAAGACGGCCGGGATCCCGAAGGCGATCAGCTCATGGAACGAGTTGTAACCCGCCGCGCTCACCACCAGGTCGAAACCGCGCAGGTATCGACTGATCGGGTAGACCCGCACCAGGTGCGCGCCGTCGACCGGGGGCATCGGCTCGGTGGCGATCGCCGACTCGGCCAGCACCACCTGGAAGCCCGCGTCCCGCAGGCGCCGGGCGATCCGGGCCACCGGCGACGAGATGTCGTTGATGTTCCCGGCGCCGAGCTGCAGCAGAGCGGCCGGGTGGCCGGGTTCGAGTTCCAGGACGGCCCGGGCGGCCTCCGGCTCGGCCAGTTCGGCGGCGTCCAGATAGGTGATCGGCCGGACGGTGTGCACGCCGCCCCGGTCGGCCACGGTCGGCCCCTCGTCGGCGGCGGCCGCGAACTCGCCGGGTTCCAGGATGTGATGGAAGGCGGCCCGCCGCTCGATCCACTCGGCGCCGGTGTCCCGCCGCCACATCGGCCGGCGCACCCACACCCAAGTGGCTCCGGGCCGCGATCGCGCGGCGGCGACGATGCCGTCGTGCGGGACGCTATCCACCGCCACCACGGCCGGGCGGTGCAGGTCGATCAGATGCTCCAGGCGGCTGCGCAGCAGCTCCGACCAGGCCTGCCGGGGCAGGTTCAGCACGCTGCGGGACGGGATGTACTCGGTGAGGAAGCCCTCCCGGTGGGCGACCATCGCCCCGTGCGACTGGGTGGCGACCACGGACGGGACACCCCCGGGCAGCCGCCGGCCGATCGCCATCAGCCGGGACAGGTGCCCCAGCCCGACACCGTTGTCGCTGACCAGCAGCACCGTGCCGGTCTCCACCGGGCGCGGCGCCGTCAGTGCCGGCTGCGGCGGGGCGCCGGGACGCACGCCGCGGTCGGCGAGCCGGATCAGGTGGGACGGGTAGCCGTACCGGGACTCGATGAACTCCCGCCCGCGCAGGCAGATCGACCGGTACCGTTCCCGGTCCGCGTACAACTCCCGGACCAGCGGAACCACGCCCTCGGGGGTGGTGTAGAGCGCGGCGTCGGCGAACAGCGGCCGGAAATGCTCGCCGACGATCACCGGCACACCGGCGGCCATCGCCTCCATGATGGTCCGGCCGAACGCCTCGATCAGGTCCGGGTCGTGGAAGTAGACGAAGAAGTCGATCCCGCGCAGGAACTCGGCCGGCTCGCACGTACCGAACTCGATGATCTCCCAGTTCGCCGGTCTGCGGCCGAGCCGTTCGACGGCCAGTTCACCGCCGCCGAGGACGCGGACTCTGATGTCGGGGGCGTCCGGGTACGCCTGGAGCAACTCCGCCCGGGTCCGCGGCCACTTCACCGGGTCGGGCCGGCCGTGCCGCCCGATCACCGGCACCGATCCGAGCTTCGAGTGGTCCGACCACCACTGCGACCCGTCGATGATCTCGTGCCAGTCGGCGCCGGTCAGCACCGCGCCCGGTTCGGCGCGGAGCACCTCGGCGCGGACCTGCGGGCTGATCGGCGCCCACTCGATGCCGGCCCCGAACAGGCCCTCCACCCGCTTGCGGACCTCGGCGAAGTCGTAGTAGCGGGCCGGGTCCCCGGCATCACCGGGAGCCTGGTTGAGGACCATCACGGCACGGCCGGCCCGCACCGGCGGCGGCGACGCCGGGTCCTCGGTGAAGATCCGCGGCTGCCGGACCACCAGCAGCTTCGCGGCCACCTCCTCGCCCTCGGCGGCCAGATAGGCCGACCCGTCCCGGATCAGCCCGGTGATCAGCGGATGGAACGGCCGCTCCTTCTTCAGGTGCGGCGAGCGCACGTGCACGAGCACGGTGGTCAGGCCGGCGCGAGCCTGGGCACGGACCTCCGCGGCGATGCTGGCCGAAGTGCCTCCCGGGTACCGGAAGTCGGAGAGGATCGCCACGTCGTGGACGGTCGCGGTCATGGTCGGGTCAACGAGGCGTGCGTACCCGGCGTCACGCACCCCACCCCCGGCGCGTTGATCGGAGCGAGAAGACTGAGGGGGGCAATGCGCAGGCAGCACACGACACCGGACGCGTACGGCACGGACCTGCTGGAACGGCACTGGCGGGACCTGTCCGCGGTGGCGCCCACCGGTCCCGCCGCCGCGGCCCTGCACACCCGGTCGGCGGCGGCCCGGACACTGCTCGCCTACGCCGCGGCCCGCCGCCCGGCCGACGAACTGGTCGCCGCCGCCCGCGAGGGCCGGCTCTTCCCCGACGCCGACGCGTGGGCGCTGGGAGAGCTCGCCCGGGTGGTCGCGTTGCAGGACCTCTACCCCGGTGACCGGGCCGACGGGCTGGCTCTGTTCGACTCGCTGCTGCGCACCTTCGGCCCGTCCGGGGTCGCACCCGCCCACCAGGGTCTGCACGCGCAGATCGCGTTCGCCGCCGGCGACCCGGTCCGGGTGGCGAAGCTGCTCGCCGACTACCCGGAGGTGCCCGGCCCGATCCGGGAGGCTCTGGTCGTCGACCTGGCCACCAAGGACGAGTGGCCGGGCCGCTTCACCGCCCTCTTTCCGGCGCCCGGCCTCGCCCTGGACGCCTCCTCCGAGGAGGCGACCAGCTTCGACCGGATCCGGTCGCGGCCCGCGTCCCGGCACGGCTCGGCACACCGGATCACCACGATCGTCACCACCTACCGCCCGGGACCGGAACTGATCACCGCGGTCCGTTCGCTCGTCGCGCAGAGCTGGACCAATCACGAGATCCTCGTCGTCGACGACGGCTCCGGCCCCGCCCACGAGCCGGTCCTGGCCCGGGCGGCCGCACTCGACCCGCGGGTGCGGATCGTCCGCCTCGGTTCCAACGGCGGCACCTACCGGGCCCGCAACGCCGGACTCGACCTGGCCAGCGGCGAGTTCGTCACCTTCCAGGACTCCGACGACTGGTCACACCCGCTGCGCCTGCAGCGCCAGGTCGCCCCGCTGCTCACCGAACCGGCCCTGGTGGCGACCACGTCGGCGGCGATCCGGGTCACCGAGGACCTGGTGGTGACCCGGCCCGGCTTCGGCGAGTTCCGGTCGTACAACCTGTCGTCGCTGATGATCCGCCGCGAGACCGTCCTCGAACGGCTCGGCTATCTCGACCCGGTCCGCAAGGGGGCCGACGCCGAATATGTGGAACGGGCCCGGGCGGTCTTCGGGCGGCCCGCCGTGCGGCACCTCGGCAGCGAACCGCTCGCCCTGGTGCGGCTCACCGCCGGCTCGCTGTCCAGCGCCGACATCGGGCCCGGCTGGATGCATCCGGCGCGGCACGCGTACCTCTCGGCGTTCCAGGCCTGGCACGCCCGGGTCGCCGCCGCCCAGGAGACCGCGGTACGCCCGCGCGCCCCGCGGCAGCGGCCGTTCGCCGCGCCCCGGGCCCTGGCCGGCGAGGCCGGGCAGCGGCGCACCACCTACGACGTGATCCTGGCCGGTGACTGGAACACCCACGGCGACACCTCCTGGCCGGTCGCCGAACGCGTCCGCGCTCTCACCGAGCCCGGCCGCGCGGTGGCGATCCTGCATCTCGACACGCTGGCCAACGTCGCCGGGCGGCCCGCGAAACTGGACCCGGCCCTGCAGCAGATGATCAACGCTCGGGTGGTGGACCAGGTCGTCCTCGCCGACGAGGTGCACGCCCGGCTGATCCTGGTGCACGGTCCCGCGGTCCTCGGGTTCGCCCCCGGCACCGCGTCGGCGATCCGCGGCTCCCGTGTGGTGATCGAAGCCGACCCGGCGTGGACTCCGGCCGCCGCGCACTGCGCCGCCGAGGCGCGCCGCCTGTTCGGCGTCGAACCGCACTGGGCGCCCACCGATCCGGCCTGCCGCGACCAGCTCGCCGCCGGCCCGTTCGGGTCCCGCCTCACCGCCACCGACCTGCCCGGCAGCGTCAACCTGCGGCGCTGGCGCCTGCACCGCTCCGGCCCGCGCGCCGACCGTCCGGTGATCGGCCGCATCTGCACCGGTGGCGCGGGCGAATGGCACCGCCTGCGCACGGCCCTCCCGGTGTCCACCCGCCGCGCCGGCGCCCCGGAGTCCGGCCGCGCCGGCCTGGACGTGCGGGTCCTCGACCTGAACCGCCCACCCCAGGCGGTCCCGCACGGCTGGCTCGTCTACCAGCGGCCCGACGTGGACACCCGCGGCTTCCTGCACCAGCTCGACTTCTACGTGCACCTGCCCGCCGACGAGCGGGCCGCGCCGGTCAGCCCGGAGGTCCTGATCGCGATGGCGGCCGGCTGCATCCCGGTCCTTCCGCACCACCACGCCCCGGCGTTCGGTCCGGCCGCGGTCTACGCCACCCCGGAGGACGTCGCCGCCACCGTCGAACGCCTCCACCGCGACCCGGCGGCCCTGCTCGCCCAGAGCGAGCGCGGCCTGGCCTTCGCCCAGACCCGCCACCCGCACACCCGCTACGCGGCCGCGGTGACAACCCTCCTCGAGCAGCCGCCGCCCACCCCCTCCACCGGCGATCTTGTGGAACTGCCCGATAACGGTGCGCCTCAACTCAGCGAGATCGCGGCTGGCGGAGGTGGCGGCGAGTAGTGGGGGTGGGTAGGTAGCGGGGGTGGCAACTTGATGGTGACTGGAGCGCACCTGGTTGGCATTCCAGTGGCCTGAGGGCGGGCCGAAGAGAACGGTGAGCCCGGCGATGCAGCCGGGCGCCGATCTTCGGAAGGGCTCCTCTTGCGCTCGATGTTCCGCCGTCTCGCTCTGGCCGCCCTCGCCCCCGCCGCCCTCGGCGCGATGTTCGTCGCGTCGCCGGCCGAGGCCGCGGTCGTGCCGGTGGCGAGCCTGCAGGCCGACATCGCCAAGCTGACCAACGTCCAGCGTAAGGCGAAGGGCTGCGGCGCCGTCGCCGTCAACGCCAAGCTCACCGTGGCCGCCCGCCAGCACAGCGCGTGGATGGCGAAGACCGGCAAGTTCAGCCACACCGGCAGTGCCGGGTCGTCGTTCGTGACCCGGATCAAGGCCGCCGGCTACACCAAGCCCGCCTCGGAGAACATCGCGTGGGGTTACCGCACGGCGAACGAGGTGGTCAACGCCTGGATGAAGAGCCCGGGACACCGCGCCAACATCCTCAACTGCAAGGCGAAGACCGTCGGCGTCGGCGCGGTGTACTCCGCGAACGGCACCGGCTACTTCACCCAGAACTTCGGTTACTGACCGATTCGAGCATGGGCCGGAGCCCCCTTCCGGCCCGGGCGGGGGCCCCCCCCCCCGCGCCGCGGGGCCGCCCCCGCCCCCCCCCCCCGGGGCGCGCTCTTTTCATCTCCAGGGTTGCGGCAGCCGGGGCTCCAGCAGAGGAGCGACGAGCCGGGCGTACGCCTCCGTCAGGTGATTGCTGTCGCGGTAGATGAGGGTGTTCCCGACCACCAGCGGGCAGCGGGCGGCACACAGCCAGGACACCGGATCGATCACGGGTATCCCGGCCGCGACGGCGGTGGCCCGTTCGATCTCCCGCCACCGTGGTTCGGGCAGCACGTCGGCTCGCGGGGCCGCGCATCCGGAGATGTCGTCGGCTCTGGTGCTGAGGCAGTCGGCGGGCGCCACGGTGAGGAACGGCGTGTCGGCGAGCACGGCCACCTGGGTGGCGGCGCGTTTGAGGGCGGGCAGGGTGCGCACCCAGCCGGTCTGCCAGACCGCGTCGGGGTCGGCGGGCCGTCCGGCCAGGACCTGGCGGTAGTTGACGCTGGACGAGACGACCACCAGGTCGGGCCGCAGCTGTGCGATCCGGGCCATCACCTGGGTCCGCCAGTCGTCGCATTCGACGTAACGGCTGCGGGCCCGGCGCTCGTCCAGGGCGACGTCGGCAGGGCTGCACGAGCTGCGGGTGAAGCTGTAGAGCCGCCAGCCGTTCTTCCGGGCGATGGCCTCCATGGTGGGGAACCACTGCAGGGCGTGCGAGTCGCCGAAGAGGACGGCGGTGCGCCGTCCGGTCGTGTACGAGCAGTCGCTCCGGGGACGGAACGGGCCGGTCAGGCCGACGTGGCAGCCGTCGAGCTGGGGCGCCAGCCGCTGCCGGGCCGCGTCCTCCAGGGTGGGGTCGAGGTTGCGGGGCAGGCCGGTGGGAGTGGTCGCGGTGGCGAGCATCCGCTTCATGGTGCCGGCCGGGTTCCCGGCGGCGGCGATGGCCCGGCCGGCGTCGGGGGCGGTGCCGTGGGCGGGGATCCGCGGCGGGTGGTGGATGCCGAGCGCGGCGAGGACGGCGGCGGAGGCGGACAGGCCGAGCCCGAGAAGAAGGCCACGGCGTGGGCGTACGGTCCAAGCACGATGATGCCGCACCGGGTTCTCCAGCAGGTGGTGGCTGACCACGGCGAGCCCCAGCGCGGCGACGGCGGCCGCGATCCGGGCGGCCAGGCTGGCGGGGGCGACGAGCAGCACCGGCCAGTGCCAGAGGTACCACCCGTAGGACATCCGGCCGAGCCAGCGCATCGGCCCGGTCTCCAGGAGCGGGTTGCCGTGCGCGGCGATGACCGCGACCGTCCCGAGCACCGGCAGCAGCGCCGCCACCCCCGGGAACGGGGTCGCCTCGTCATAGACGAACGCTCCCGTGACGACGGCCGCCAGACCGGCCCAGCCGAGCCACGGACGGCGCTTGATCACCAGGAAGGAGAGCAGCGCCCCGGCGCCGAGCTCCCAGGCCCGGCCCAGGGTCCCGAAGTAGGACATCTGGGTGACCGACCAGGTGAACGAGGCGATCGTGACGGCCACCATCAGGTGCGGGGCGAACCGGCCCCGGGCCACGAGCAGTGGCCACAGCAGATAGAACTGCTCCTCGACCGCCAGCGACCAGAAGTGCTGGAACGGTGACGGCGCCGGATCTCCGAAGTAGTCGGTGCCGCCCGCGTCGAGGCGCAGGTTCATCGTGTAGGTGGCGGCGGCCAGGGCGTCTCGGGCGAAGTCCGGGAACCGCAGCGGCGGCGCCAGGAACCAGGCCCCGGCCAGGCTCACCACGATGACCAAGGTGGCGACGGGCAGCAGCCGGACGGCCCGCCGGGCGTAGAACCGGGCCAGGCCGATCCGCCCGGTCGAGTCCATCTCCCGCCGCAGCAGCGTGGTGATCAGGAACCCGGAGACGACGAAGAACACGTCGACGCCGAGGAACCCGCCAGACATGCCGGGCACGCCCACGTGGGCCAGGACGACCAGCAGCACCGCGACGGCGCGGAGCCCTTCGATGTCGCCCCGGTACACCGGCCGCGCCGCGCCCCGGGCCGGCCTGCTCCGGCGCCGGGGCAGCGTGACGGTCATCAGGCGCGGGCGGTGGCCATCGCCGGCGGGCGTACGAACGCCAGCACCGCGTGCCGGCCCAGCAGCTCACCCTCGCGGGTCAGCCCCTCGTACCGCTCGGTCCAGGCGGCCATGGCGGCCTGCTCGTCGCTGCGCCCGGCGTCGTCGAACACGATGGTGGCCCGGTCCGCGAGACGCTTCTCGATCATGTGCATGGCCGGGTAGCGGGCGTCCGCGCCGGTCGACGCGGGCGGCCCGTCGATCAGCACGAAGTCGATGTCGTGCAGGTCGGCCAGGACCTCCGGGTCGTACCACGGGTAGTCACGGCCCTCGATGCCGACCGGGGTGAGCGGCGCGTCCCGTACCTCCGCGACCCCGGACAGGCCGTGAGCGGCGAGGGCCGCCCGGGTGCGCCCGGCGTAGCCGGCGTCGTGGTCCAGCGAGATCAGCCGGCCGCCGGACTGCTCCAGGGCGTAGGCGATCCACACCGAGGAGGTGCCGCTGCCCAGTTCCAGCACGAGGCGCGGCTGCCGGGTACGGACCAGGTGCAGCAGCTCCAGCAGGTCGGTCGGGTTGAGCGCGTAGTCGCCGGACGACGGCATCGGGGCGCGCGGTGTGAAGCCCTGGAAGAGCTGCATGGTGGCCTCGAACTCGCGGGGCAGGGCGAGAAGCTGCGAGGCGGCGGCCTTGCGATCGGTGATCTGCTTGACCCGGGCGATCGCGTCGGCCAGTTCGAGGTGGCGGTCGCCGGCGGTGAGCCGTTCCCGCTCGACGGCCGCGACCAGGCGCCGCTGCATCTCCTCGACCGTGGTCCGCAGGTCGCGCTGGGCGGCGAGCCCGGCCTTCTGCACCTTGGCGAGGCGCCGGTACAGCAGCATCAGCCCGGCCAGGATGATGCCGCCGAGCAGGGCGAGCAGAGCGGTGGCGACTCCGGTGTGCCCGGTGAGCGCGGTCGCCGCGGCGCCGGCGCAGAGGACGCCGGCGGCCGACATCGCCACGGCCTGCAAACCGGTCAGGCGCGGCAGCCGGCGGCGGATTCGGCTCAGTGTGCTCATGCGGATACTCCTCATCGGTGCGCTGTCTTCGAGAAAGCCCAGCCCTACGAAAGCCCAGCCCCCGGGGTAACGGGGTTGGTACCGGCCCCGTTACGCCCTCGCTGGGCGGGTGCCGGGGCGCCCACGTGGAGCAGGGCGCCGATCCGCTCGGTGAGAGCCTCGGGACGGTGGTCGCGGGCGACGGCGGCGCGGGCCCGGGCGCTCTGTGCCGCGTACCGGCGCGGGTCGGACTGGAAGCGACGGACCACGGCCGGCGCGTCGGCGGGCGCGCACGGCACGGCGGCGTCACCGAACGCGTCCGCGAGACGCCCCGGGACGAGGACGACGCAGCCGGTCGCGGCCGCCTCCAGGGCGGGCCGGGACAGCATCTCGGCCGACTGCTCGGCGGGGAAGTGCAGGTAGAAGTCGATCTGGGCGGTGAAGGTCCGCGGATCGAGGTCGGCCGGTTCGTAGACCAGCCAGGACGCGGGCAGGCCGGCCGGGCGCAGCGGGCTCTCGGGCAGCCGCAAGCGTACGTCCGCGTCGCTGAACCGGCGGGGGACGGCGAGCGCCTCGGCCAGGTCGCCGGGCCACTCGCCGGCGTCGCAGAGGTCGGTGCCGACCACGGCGGGCCCAAGTGGGGCGGGCATCGGGCGTGCCACGTCCAGCGGCTCGGCGACGTACGGCAGGTCGAAGTCGGTCATCTCGGCGCCGGCGATGAGGTTCCGGACGGCGGCGTCCTGCGGGCACCAGAGCGGGGCGGCCCCGAACAGCCGGACAGCCGCGGCCGAGGCCGCCGGCACCGTGTACCGGCGGTCGCTGCCGTCGCGCCGGGCCGGCGCCCGGTCCGCGACCAGCACCACCCGGCGGGGCCGGATCCGGCAGCCGTCCTCCGGCGCGAACTGGAGGACCTCGGGTTGCCTGACCAGCAGCAGTCCCGCGTCGACGTCCTCGGTCTCCAGCACCTGGTCCAGCCGCCCGGTGTTGATCAGGCGCTGCACTCCGGGGCTGAGCGACCGCCGCTGCCGGTGCACCGACCGCAGCGACTCCAGGTGCAGGATCGCCACCGAGTGCCCGGCCGCGCGCAGCGCCCTGATCTCGGCCAGCGCCGACCGCTGGGTGCCGGTCAGGAACCGCCAGTCGGCGGCCACCACCACGTCGTAGCGCCGGGCCGGCGACAGCCCGCTGAGGTGGGCCGGCGCGACGAACGGCCGGTCCGTGCCGGCCCGTTCCCGGTGCAGCGGCCGGACTCCCGCGTGCCAGCACCGGTACGCCGACATGTACGCGGTCCGCGCCGGATGCATCCAGTAGGCCCGGATCTCCGAGCGGGACAGTGACCCCTCGGTCAGCCGGATCAGGGCGAGCGGCTTCGCCACCCGTACCACCGATCCGGGGCCGAAGGCCGCCTGGATGCGTTCCAGGTATTCGGAGTCGGCGGCCTTGCGGACCGCGTCGAACCAGCCGATCCGCCGCAGCACCGCCTCTCGCCGGAACAGCAGCGACGACACGTTGACCCGGCCCCGCCGGATGCCTGGGCGGGTCATCACCAGGTGGTCGGTGACGCTGATGCCCTCCGAGGTGGAGGCGACCACGGCCGGGCCGGCGAGCAGCGGCGCCAGTTGCAGCTCGATGCGGCGCGGATGGGACCAGTCGTCGGAGTCCTGGAAGGTGACGAAGTCGCCGCGGGCCGCCGCGAGCCCGGCGTTGCGGGCCGCGTAGGTCCCGCCGTTCCCGGGCAGCCGGATCAGCCGTACCCGCGGGTCCAGGTCCTCGGCGGCGGCCAGGATCGCGTCGTGTTCCGGTGGCGAGGCGTCGTCCACCACGATGATCTCCAGGTCCGGCCAGGACTGGGCGGCGATCGAGCGGACCGCGGTGAGCAGCCCCTCCCCCGGCCGGTACGCGGTGACGACCACCGAGACGCGTTCGCCCGCGGTCTCCGCGGGGTGGCCGGCGGAACCGGCGAGACGGTCGAACGGCGCCCGCTCCGGGGCGGCGGCCAGCACCGGCGGAGGCGACGGGAACAGCGCTCCGAACCGGGCCAGCCAGGTCTCCTCCTCGTCCAGCCCGCCCGCGTGCGGGTTCGCCAGGTCGATCTCCAGCGACTCCCGGGCCGCGGCCGGGATCCGGTGGTAGGCGCCGAGCAGCTGACGGGCGTTCCCCGGCCCCTGCCAGGCGTAGACCAGCTGGGCGTGCAGGGCCTGATGGGCGCCGGGCAGCGAACGGGCGCCGCGGCCGGTGCGGATCAGCGCGTACAGCGCCAGGGCGTCGGCCCGGTCGCTCGGCTGCTCGTCCTGCAGCGCGATGGTCTGTGCCAGCCCGGCGAGCAGCGCCGGGTCGACCGGCCGGCGGATCTTGCGGGTGTCACCCTTGCGGGCCGCTTCGAGGACCTCGTCCAGGCCGATCCCGGCCGCGCGGGCGAGCACCCGGCGGGCGGCCACCGAGCGGTTGCGCATCGCCGTGTTCGGCAGCGACACCTCCGCCCCGGCCCCGGCGAGGGTGACGTGATCGTCCAGCAACGCGACCGGGTGTGCCTCAGCCATCGACTCTCCGTCCGTACCGGGCAATGTCCTTTCGGATCAACGCCGGTACGACGGCCGGGTGACGCTCAGACGGCGGCCAGGACCGCGGCCTCCACCCGTTTCCGCTCGTCGGCCGAGGCCCACGCGCCCACCAGGTAGAACGCGTCGACCACGTCACCGCCGAGGGTGGAGATGCGGGCCGCGCGGATCTCCGCCCCGGCCTCGTCGAGGGCGTGGGTCACGCGGTAGAGCAGCCCGGCCGAATCGGCGGCACGCAACTCCAGCACCACCGCGTCGGTGGCCACGTCACGCTGCCAGACCACCCGGGGCGAGGCGGTCCCGCCGCGGCCGCTCATCGCGCGGGCGCGCACCCGCTGGGTCACCGACACGTCACCGGCGCCGACCCGGCGCAGGTCGGCGGCGAGGGCGACCGGGTCGTACGGCGACCCGTACCGCGGCGACGTGTAGAACTCCACGATGGCCCGCCCGTCCACGGTGGTCGTGTTCGCGGCCACCACGTCCAGCCGGTGCATGGCCAGGCAGGCCGCCACCCCGGCGAGCAGGCCCCGGCGGTCGGCCGCGGCCACCGCCACCCGGTCGCCGTCCAGGTGCACCACCGGCAGGGCGCCGTCGAGCAGTTCCGGGTCGGGTTCCGGCGGTTCCGGCAGCGCGCCGGTGTCGAGCGCGGTGTCGACCCGGGTGACCAGTTCGGCCATCAGCCGGCCCTTCCAGTCCGACCAGGCGGCCGGGCCGGTGGCCCGCGAGTCGGCGCGGGCCAGCGCGTGCAGCAGGTGCAGGGTGTGGGTGTCGCCGACCTGCGCGGCCACCGTGGAGATCGTCTTCGGATCGCTCAGGTCGCGCCGGGTGGCCACGTCGGGCAGCAGCAGATGCAGCAGGACCAGTTTCTCGATGGTGGCCACGTCGGCGGGTGGCAGGCCGATGCGGACCGCGATGTCGGCGGCGATCGGGGCGCCGGCGATGCTGTGGTCACCGGGCAGGCCCTTGCCGACGTCGTGCAGGAAGGCGCCGATCAGCAGCAGGTCGGGGCGGTCCACCTCACGGGTGTGGGCGGTGGCCTCGTAGGCGGTCTGCACCAGGTGACGGTCGAGCGTGTAGCGGTGGATCGGGTGGTGCTGCGGGAGGCTGCGCATCCGGGCCCACTCGGGCAGCCACGCGTCGATCAGCCCGTACCGGTCGCAGGTCTCCCAGGCGGGCAGCAGCCCGGGACCGGACCCGAGCAGTGAGACCAGCGCGGCGCGCGCCGCGGGCGGCCAGGGGGTCGGCAGCGGCGGGCAGAACGAGGCGAGCCATTCGCTGGTGGCGCGGGCGATGGGCAGCCGCGCGGTGGCGGCCGCGGCGGCCACCCGCAGCGAGAGGCTGGGGTCGGGGACCGGTCCGATCGCGGTGCGGGCGAGGACCAGTTCGCCGTCGTGTTCCACGACGTCACGGGCGACCGGCCGGCGGTTCGGCGGGGAGCCGGGGCCGCCGCGGCGGCGTCCGCCGCGCAGGCGTTCGACGGCACGCCAGGCGTCGTCCACGGCATGGGCGATGGTACGGGCATCGCCGGACACCCGCCGCAGGAGCGTGTCCGGGTCCTCGATGTCGAGCATGTCGGCGACGGCCTTGCGCTCCTGGGCGACGAGCCGGTCCACCCGGCGGCCGACGGCCAGGTGCAGGGCGTCGCGGGTGTCCAGCAGGCGCAGCGTGGCGGCCCGGACCGCGGGCCGCATGGTGTCGGCGATCCCGGCCCGGCCGATGCCGCGCAGCAGGGTGACGTCGCGCAGCCCGCCGGACGCCTCCTTGAGGTCGCCCTCCAGCAGGAAGGCGAGTTCGCCGTGGCTGGTCCAGCGGCTGGTGGTGAGTTCCCGGAGCTGGGGCATCAACCGCACCGCGGTGCGCCGCCACTGGTCCGAGGTGGCGGCGATGAGCTCGGCGGAGAGGGCGGCGTCGCCGGCCAGGTGCCGGGCGTCGAGGAGCCCGAGGGAGACCTTCACGTCGTCGTGTGCGACGGACAGGGCCTCGGGGAGGGTACGCACCGAGTGGTCCAGCCCGAGGCGGGCGTCCCAGATCGGGTACCAGAGCGCGGAGGCGATCCGGTCGATCCCGGCGGTGCCGTTGTGCACCAGCACCAGGTCGAGGTCGCTGTAGGGGGCGCAGTCGCGCCGGCCGAGCCCGCCGACCGCGATCAGGCTGACCCCGGACAGGTGGGCCGGGAAGAGGTCCTTCAGCCAGGCGCCGATGTGTCGCCTCAGGCTGTCGAGCGAGCCGCCGGCGCCGGGGCGTGCCGGCGGGGCCGGCGGCTCACTCAACGGGTTCGTCATGGCTTACAGGGCGTCCAGGCCACGTTCGCCGGTGCGGACCCGGACGACCTCTTCGACCGAGGTCACCCAGACCTTGCCGTCGCCGATCTTGCCGGTCCGGGAGGCCGTGACGACCGCGTCGACGATCTTCTCGACGTCGATCTCGTCGGTCAGCACCTCGACCTTGATCTTGGGCAGGAACTCGACGGTGTACTCGGCGCCCCGGTACACCTCGGTGTGGCCCTTCTGCCGGCCGTATCCCTGTACCTCGCTCACGGTGAGCCCGGCGACGCCGAGGGCGTGCAGAGCCTCTTTCACCGCGTCGAGCTGGTACGGCTTGATGACCGCTGTCACCAGCTTCATGCTCAGTCCTTCCATTGCAGCCATCGGGGAAATCTAGCCGGAGACCTTCTGGCTGACGGAAGCCTTGCCGTCAGCGTCCACGCTTTCCTTGGAACCGATACCGGCCAGGGCGAACGCGCCGCCACTCGCACCGGCGGCCGGGGTGAAGTCGTAGCCGCTCTCGCCGTGGGCCGTGATGTCGATGCCGCCGACCTCGGTCTCCTCGCTGACGCGGCCGAGCTTGACCGCCTTGAGGATCAGGGCCAGGACCGCCGCGACCGCGAAGGAGTAGGCGGTGACCAGGGCGCTTCCCTCGAACTGGCGGACCAGCTGGGTGAGGCCGCCGCCGTAGAAGAGGCCGTTGCTGGCGTTCAGGATCTTCTCGTCGGTGATGCCGGCGTTGACCGAGTCGGTGGCGAAGAAGCCGAGCGCCAGGGAGCCGATCCAGCCGCCGACGAAGTGGACGCCGACCACGTCGAGCGAGTCGTCGTAGCCGAGCTTGTACTTCAGGCCGACCGCCAGGGCGCAGACCACACCGGCGATCAGGCCGATGATGACGGCCGGGACCGGCTCGACGAAGCCACAGGCCGGGGTGATGGCGACCAGGCCGGCGACGGCGCCGGAGGAGGCGCCGACCAGGGTCGGCTTGCGGTCCCGGATCCACTCGACGGCGACCCAGCCGACGAGCGCGGCGCCGGTGGCGACCTGGGTGTTGATGAAGGCGATGACGGTGGTGCCGTCGACGGTCAGCTCGGAGCCGGCGTTGAAGCCGAACCAGCCGAACCACAGCAGGCCGGCGCCGAGGGCGACGAACGGCACGTTGTGCGGCCGCATGTTCTCCCGCGGCCAGCCGATCCGCTTGCCGAGGATCAGGACCAGCGCCAGGGCCGCGGCGCCGGCGTTGATGTGGACCGCGGTGCCACCGGCGAAGTCCAGGGCGCGGATCGTGGTGCCGATGAAGCCGCCACCCCACACCATGTGGGCGACCGGGATGTAGACGAGGGTGAACCAGCCGAGCGCGAAGAGGACCCAGCCGCCGAACTTCATCCGGTCGGAGACCGCGCCGCTGATCAGGGCGACGGTGATGATGGCGAACATCATCTGGAAGACCAGGAAGGCGTACGTCGGGATGCCGGTGTTGGCCCCGAAGAACAGCCACTCCTCCGTGATCTTGGCGGCGTCGGCGCCGAGGTAGTCGAAGTTGCCGATGACGTTCTGCAGACCGGGGCTCTTGTTGACCCCGAATGCCAGGCTGAAGCCGTAGAGCACCCACAGGACGCTGATGAGCCCCAGACAGGAGAAGCTCATCATCATCATGTTCAGAACGCCCTTGGACCGGTTGAGGCCACCGTAGAACAGCGCCAGACCCGGTGTCATGAGCAAAACGAGCGCAGACGACAGGAGCAACCAAGCGGTATTGCCGGTGTTGATCTCCACGCTGCCTCCTCTCGGAATAAGGTGTCCACTCACACCGCACCTGGGGCAACGTCGCCTGTCGGCCGGTTCGGCGGAAGCCTTCCGGTCGGCTGTTTCGAGCACGGTCTACGCGCGATTTCCAGCAAGTCACGCACTGTTTCCGACGTGTGAAGAAACTCTCACAGGGCGCAGGCGATGGCCCTGTGAACAGCCACGATATAGCCGCATTCGCCCCGGTCGCAGGGCATTACGGGTGGATCAGCGGAGCGCGTACTCCAGCGTGTGGCGCTCGTAATCGAGCAGCCTCAGGTCGCGCATCGGACGGCGCAGATGGCCCTTGTGCACGATCCGGACGAACGCCGGATCACCGGCCGCCGCCATCCGCCGGATGCCCTCGACGTGGTCGACGATCCGCTTCCTTATGGTCTTCACCAGCCGGTGCCGGTCTCGCGGGATCAGCCCGTAGGCGTCCGCGAACAGGCGCAGCCGCCGCGGCCGGTTCGGCCGTTTCCACCCGAGCGTGTACGAGTCCCGGTCGCTGAACAGAGGCACCCAGGTCCACGCCGCGTACGCCACGTCGTAGAGCCGTGAGCCCGGCGACGCCAGGTCGAAATCGATCAGCGCGAGGGTGCCGTCGGGCCGCCAGACCACGTTGTGCGGCGCGGCGTCGTGGTGGCAGATCACCTCGGTGTCCGGCGGAGGCGGCCCGAACGAGCGCCAGACCGAGCCCGGCGGGGGGACGAAGCCGTACTGCGCGTCATGGAACATCCGCAGCATCGTGGCGACGGTGACCAGCGCCTCCTCGGTGACCCAGTGCGGCGCCAGGGGGTATTCCCCGCACTCGCCGTCCAGGTAGGAGAGAACCTCGCGGCCCTTCTCGTCCATGCCGAGGGCGTGCGGCGAGCCGGTGAAACCGACCCGCTCCAGGTGGAGCAGCAGGGCGTGCACGGCCGGCGTCCACGGCCCCGCGTTACGCCGGACCGTGTCACCGACCCGGGAGACCGTACTGACGTTGCCACCGTGCAGCGGTATCTCGCGCAGCGGCTCCTGCGTCACTCACGGCCTCCCAGGCTCAAACACCACACACCCGCAGGCTCGAACACAACACACCCGGAAGACTACGCGTCCCCGCCAACAAGGGCTTCGACGAAGGCCACCGGCTCGAACGGGGCCAGGTCGTCCGGACCCTCGCCCAGGCCCACCAGCTTGACCGGAATCCCCAGCTTGCGCTGTACGGCGATGACGATGCCGCCCTTCGCCGTGCCGTCCAGCTTGGTCAGCACCACACCCGTGACGTCCACCACCTCGGTGAAGACCCGGGCCTGCTCCAGGCCGTTCTGACCGGTCGTGGCGTCGAGCACGAGCAGCGTCTCGTCGACCGCGCCGTGCTTCTCCACCACGCGCTTGACCTTGCCGAGCTCGTCCATCAGGCCGACCTTGTTCTGCAGCCGGCCCGCGGTGTCGATCAGCACCGTGTCCACTCCGGTGTCGATGCCCCGCTTCACCGCGTCGAACGCCACACTGGCCGGATCTCCGCCCTCCGGGCCCCGGACGGTCTCGGCGCCGACCCGCTCGCCCCAGGTCTGGATCTGGTCGGCGGCCGCGGCGCGGAACGTGTCGGCCGCGCCGAACAGCACGGTGTTCCCGTCGGCGATCAGCACCCGGCCGATCTTTCCGCAGGTGGTGGTCTTGCCCGCGCCGTTGACCCCGACGACCAGCACCACGGCCGGGCGGCCGTCGTGCGGCGCGGTCTTCAGGCTGCGGTCCATTCCGGGTTCGAGGGCGGCGACGAGTTCCTCGACGAGTTGCTCCCGCACCCCGGAGACGGTCCGGGTGCCGAGGATCCGGACCCGTTCCCGAAGCCGTTCGACGATCACCTGGGTGGCCTCGATCCCGACGTCCGCGGTGATCAGGCTCTCCTCGATCTCCTCCCAGTCCTCCTCCTCCAGGTGGTCCCGGGAGAGGACGGCGAGCAGGCCGCGGCCGAGGGCGCTCTGCGAGCGGGCCAGCCGGGCGCGCAGCCGGACCATGCGGCCGGCCGACGGCTCCGGCCGGTCCAGCGCCGGTTCCTCGACCACCGGCGCCGGCGGCTCCTCGACGACGACCGGGGCGGGCGGCGCCGGGGCCTCGACCGGAGCGGGCCGCTCGATCAGCGGCGGAAGCTCGTCCTCGATCGGGGGCGCGGTAGGCACGGACGGGGGACGTTCCAGGGTGGTGGTCGAGCCCGCGGTGGGAGGGGGCGGAAGATCGCGACGGCGCATCTTCGGCACCACCAGCCCGACCGCGCCCACGACCAGGACGACGAGCAGGATCACTGCGGCGACCACGTATTCCATGCCCGAATCCTGACAGATGCGCCGTCGGGCCGTGGGAGAGGCTACACACTGGCGATTCCGGGCCCTGGTGGCGGAGGATGGGTCACCCCCTGTAACGGCGTGGAGGATCCCCAATGCGCAACACCCGCGGTACCGACCGGTGACCGCTCAACTGCTCATCGGACCGGTGCTGCGCCGGGTCGACGGAGACCGCGCGACCCTGTGGCTGGAGACCAGCGAACCCGCCCAGGTGCGGGTCGATGCCGACGGCACGGGCGCCGGGTCGGCGCAGACCTTCTCGGCGTACGGCCACCACTACGCGATCGTCGTCGTCGACGGCCTCGCCCTCGGTTCGGCGACCCCGTACCGCCTGCTCCTCGACGACCGGCAGGTCTGGCCCGAGTCCGGGTCGGAGTACCCGCCGCCGGTGATCCGGACCCGGGCCGCCGACGACCGGGACCAGCCGGTCAGTCTCGTCTTCGGGTCCTGCCGCGAGGCCACTCCCGAGGCGAGCGGGCGCAGGCTGCCGCCGGACGCCCTCGACGCCTACGCCCGGCGGCTGATGGCCGACCCGGAGGCCCGTCCCGACACGCTGGTCCTGCTCGGCGACCAGGTCTACGCCGACGAGACCTCGGCGAAGGTGCGCCGGTTCCTGCGGCGCCGCCGCCGCAACGGCCACCTGGGCCCGACCGACCAGGTCGTCGCGTTCGAGGAGTACACGAAGCTCTACCTCGAGTCGTGGCGCGACCCCGAGGTGCGCTGGCTGTTCTCCACCGTGCCGAGCGTGATGATCTTCGACGACCACGAGCTGATCGACGACTGGAACACGTCCGCGTCCTGGCGCGCCGACATGGCCCGGCAGCCGTGGTGGCGGGAGCGGATCTCCGCCGGCCTGGCGTCCTACTGGATCTATCAGCACCTCGGCAACCTCAGCCCGGACGAGCTGGCCGCCGACCCGCTCTTCCAGAAGGTCAGCACCACCGACGACGCCACCGAGCTGCTGCGTGATTTCGGCAACCGGGTGGACGATCCGGAGTCGGCGCACAACACCGACGTGCCGTACCAGTGGAGTTTCGCCCTCGACCTGGGCCGGACCCGCCTGATCGTGCTGGACAACCGGTGCAACCGGGTGCTCACTCCGGGCGCCCGGGCGATGCTGCCGGCCGCCGAGTGGGACTGGTTCCTGGACCGCGCCCACGGTGACTACGACCATCTGGTCGTCGGGTCGTCGCTGCCGTGGCTGATGCCGCACGCGTTCCATCACCTGGAGGCGTGGAACGAGCGGCTCGCCGATTCGCACAAGCCACGGGTGGCGGCGCTCGGGGAGACGATGCGCCGCACCTTCGACATGGAGCACTGGGCGGCGTTCGGGAAGTCGTTCGCGGCGCTGGGTGAGCTGTTCCGGCGGCTCGGTGAGGGCGGTCCGGAGGCGCCGGGGCACCGGGTGGGAGCCGGCGGAGCGTACGGGGCGCCCGCCTCGATCAGCGTGCTGTCCGGTGACGTTCATCACTCGTACGTGGCCCGCGCCGACTTCGGTCACGCCATGGCGACTCCGGTCTATCAGCTGACCTGTTCGCCGATCCACAACGAGGTGCCGCTGCCGATGCGCCCGCTGATGCGAGCCGCCTGGTCCCGCGCGCTGGCCCAGCTGGCCCGCGGACTGGCCCGGACCGCCTCGGTGCACCGGCCGGCGCTGCGCTGGAAGCGTCTGGCCGGGCCGTACTTCGGCAACGCGGTCGGCACCCTGATCCTGGACGGCCCGGTCGCCACCGCTCTCATCGAGGGCACCACCAAGGCCGGCGAACTGTTCGAGGTCGCCTCGGTCGACTACCAGCGCTGACGAAGGCGTGGCCCCGGCGTCTCAGTCCGCCGGGGCCCCGTCGACGCGAGCGTCAACCGCCCAGGCGCGGCAGGGTCGAGGCGCCGCGGTCGGTCGCGATGAAGGCCGGGAAGAGACCCTCGCCGGCCTTCTTGACGATGACCTTGCTGCTCCCGGCCTCGGCGTGGACGACCAGGCCGTTCACCGCGACAGCCCGGCCCTGGCCGTCCCGGGAGAGCGAGAAGCTGAAGATCTGGCCGGCGTCCGCGATGTCACAGGCAGCGGTCTTGAGACGCGACTGCTTGCCGCCACCCGGGTCGTGCACCTTGAGGCACGAGGTCCCCGACCCGGTTCTCAGCAGAAACCCGGCCCCGCCGGCATCGACCGGCGACGGCACGAACAGGGCCTGGTCGCTGTACTTCCGGGTGAGTTCCACCAGACCGGTGCCGTTCACGCTGAGGAACCACTTGCCGTCCGAGTCGACCGTGCCGAAGACGAACTGGCGGTCCGCGGTCACCGGCGCGACGGTCGCCGCCGACGCGCCCGGTGACTTCGGCGCCCCGGTCGGGCCACCGGTCGCCTCCGACGTGTCGGCCTCGATCCAGGCGGGACCGGACGGAGCCGGCTCGGCCGGGTCGGAGGTGCAGGCCGACACGCACAGGACGAGGGCGCCACCGCTGATCAGCGCGCCGATCCTGGCAACAACAGACATGACGTTCCCTTCGACCACCCCGGTGGCATCACATCGGCAGATCGAGAACCTTGCGCAGGTACGGTACGTGCTCCGGCCCGGCCCAGCGGTATCCGGAAAGGCCCGCCACCCGGGCGCCGCGGATCACCCGGTCGTCGTCGTCGACGAAGAGCACCCGCTTGGGTACGGTTTCGATCGCCACGCATGCCTGCTGGAAGTACTCCGGGGCGGGCTTGTGGACCTTGAGTTCCCAGGAGTTCAGGATCAGGTCGACCTCGCCGGTGAGCCCGAGCAGATCCAGATCGCCGCGGAGCAGGTCGGTGGCGTTGGTGGCCAGGCCGACCTTGCGGCCGGCCGCTCGCACCTCGCGGACGAACGCCAGCGCGTCCGGGTCCACCTCACCCCGGTACGCCTGCCACTCGGCGACCGCCGCGGTGGCCTCCTCGCCGTCCAGCGGCAGCCGGTCGGCGACCAGCTTCATCCACTCGGCGTGGGTGATCTCGCCCGCCATCGCGGGCCGGTAGATGTCCCACGACATCGCCGTCTCCAGCAACGAGGCCGGCTTGAGACCGTACTGGACCTCGACGGCGATCATCGGGGCCGGGTCCCAGCGGCGCAGCACGCCGTCCAGGTCGATCAACAGGGCCTGGGCGCGATCGCGCATGACGTGTCTACTCCTCCGGGTAAGGGTCGCCTTCCGTCCGCTCGGGGGTGGTGGGCGGCGCGGCTGGGCTGGTGTTGAGACGCTGACTGATCACCTGGGTGACGCCGGCGCGCATCGTGACGCCGTACAGGGCGTCCGCGACCTCCATCGTGCGTTTCTGGTGCGTGATGATGAGCAACTGGCTCTTCTCACGGAGCTGCTGGAAGAGGGTAATCAACCGGCCCAGGTTGACGTCGTCGAGGGCCGCCTCCACCTCGTCCATGATGTAGAAGGGCGACGGCCGGGCCCGGAAGATGGCGCACAGCATGGCCACCGCGGTCAGGGAGCGCTCGCCACCGGAGAGCAACGACAGCCGCTTGATCTTCTTGCCCGGCGGGCGGGCCTCCACGTCGACGCCGGTGGTGAGCATGTCCTCCGGATCGGTGAGGATCAGCCGGCCCTCACCGCCGGGGAAGAGCACCTGGAAGACGGCCTGGAACTCGCGCGCGGTGTCCTCGAACGCCGACGTGAAGACCTCCAGGATCCGCTCGTCGACGTCCTTGACCACGGTGAGCAGGTCCTTGCGGGTGGCCTTCAGGTCCTCCAGCTGGTCGCTGAGGAACTTGTAACGTTCCTCCAGGGCGGCGAACTCCTCCAGCGCCAGCGGGTTGACCTTGCCGAGCAGGGTGAGGTCCCGTTCCGCCTTGTTGGCCCGCTTCTCCTGGGTGGGGCGGTGGAACGGCGCCGGCTCGGGGAGCGGTTTGCCGTCCTTCTCGGCCTGCAGCACGTCGGCCTGTGCGGGCGGGACGAGCTGCTCCGGGCCGTACTCGTTGATCAGGGTCTCGACGTCGAGCGAGAAGTCCTCGGCGGCCTTGGCCTCCAGCTGGTCGATGCGCATCCGCTGCTCGGCGCGGGCCATCTCGTCGCGGTGCACCTCGCTGGTGAGCCGCTCCAGCTCGGTGACGAGGCGCTTGGCCGTGGCCCGTACCTCCTGGAGCTCGGCCTCCCGGCTGGTGCGCGCGCTCGCGATCTGGTCGCGGTGGTCGGCCGCGGCCGCGAGGGAGACGGCGACGCGTCCCAGCGCGGCCGCCGCGCCGAGCGCGACCGCGCGGGCGATCTCGGCGCCGCGGGCACGTGCGGCCCGCCTCGCGGCGGCCCGTTCCCGGGCCTGCCGCTCCTGGTTGGCCTGGCGCAGCAGCGAGTCGGCACGGCCGGCGATGGAGGAGACCCGTTCCTCAGCGGTACGGACGGCGAGCCGCACCTCCATCTCGTTCTGCCGGGACTGCGGCACCAGAGCGGCGAGCCGGTCACGTTCCTCGGTGGAGGGCTCCTCGTCGAGCGGGGTGTCCTCGGCCAGCCGCAGCCGCTCCTCCAACTCGGCCACCCGCATCAGGTCGGCCTCGCGGGCGGCTTCGGCCTTCTGCCGGGAGGTGCCGAGCCGCTCGGTCTCCGCCTTGGCGGACCGGGCGGCGGCGCCCAGCTCGGCCAGTCGCCGGGCGGCCGCGTTGCGCTCGCCCTCGGCGGCCCGCTTGGCCTGCGCGGCCACGCCGACGGCCTGCTTGAGCTCGGCCACCTCGGCCCGGGCCGCGCCCAGCTGCTCCTTGACCTCGGCGATGGTCTGCTCGGCCGCCGCCCGCCTGGCCTTGGCCTCGTCGACCGCTGCCTGCACCTCGATGTAGCTGGTCGCCTTCGCCGAGCCGCCGGCCGCCGCGTAGGCGCCGAGCACGTCGCCTTCCGGCGTGACCGCGCGCAGCTCGGCGTTCGCGGCGATCAGTGCGGCGGCCGCGGCCAGGTCCGGAACCAGCACCACGTCCCGCAGCGCCCGGTTGAGCGCGGGCCGGACCTGCTCCGGGCAGTCGACCATCTCAGGAGCCCAGACAGCGCCCTCCGGCAGCTCCGGGCGGAGGCTCGCGAGCGAGCCCTGCATGCCCGGCCCGGCGGATCCGGCGACCACCAGGTCCGCGCGCCCGGCGTCAGCGATCTTGAGGGTACGCATCGCCTCGATCGCCTCGTCCACACCGGAGAGAGCGACCGAGTCGGCCAGCACGCCCAGGGCCGCGGCGAGCGCCACCTCGTGGCCGGGGCGGACGGTCAGCAGCGACGCGAGACTGCCCAGCAACCCGGGCACCTGACCGGACCGGGCGAGCAGCGCGCCCGCGCCGTCCTTGCGCTTCAGGCCGAGAGCGAGTGCCTCCTCGCGGGCCTTCCAGCTGGCGGCGTCCTTCTCGGCGGAGCGCTCGGTGTCGGACAACTCGCGGACCACGGCCGCGGCCCGGTCGTGCGCGGCCACCGCCTCGTCGTGCCGCGCGTCGAGGTCGGCGTTGTCCCGGTCGGCCTCGGTGGACTCGGCCGCGACCAGGTCGACCTCGGACTGCGCGGCCTCGGCCCGCATCATCGCGTCGTCGTGTGCCGCCGCCAGCCGCTCGATCTCCTCGGCCGCGCTGGTCGTCCGGGCGCGTGCCGCGTTCACGTTGCCGGTGAGCTTGGCCAGACCCTCGCGCCGGTCGGCGATCGCCTTGGCCGCCGCCCGCAGCTCGCCCTCGGCCGCGGCCAGCTGGCGCTCCAGGTCCTGCCGGTACTCCACCGCCTCGGCCAGCCGCATCTGGTCCTCGGTGAGCGCCTCGCGCAGCTCGTCCTCCTGCTCGCGGACGCTCTCGGCCTCGGCCTCGAGCATCTCCGGGTCGCGGCCGGGGCGCTCGTCGTCGGGGGTGGCGGCGAGGTGGCGCAGCCGCTCGGTGGCGAGCTGCTCGGTGGACCGGAACCGCTCCTGCAGGGTGGACAGCTTGTACCAGGCGTCCTGGGCGGCCGCCAGCAGCGGCGCGTCCTCGGCGTGCGCCAGCTCCAGGTCGGCGAGCATCCGCTGGATCTCGCGGTTCTCCTCCTCGACCTGGCCACGACGGTCCCGCATCGCCGACTCGTCGGCGATCTCCCGGTCCAGGGTGGTGCGCAGGGTGTGCAGGTCGTCGGCGAGCAGGCGCAGGCGGGCGTCGCGCAGGTCGGACTGGATGCCGGCGGCCCGGCGGGCGACCTCGGCCTGCCTGCCGAGCGGCTTGAGCTGCCGCCGCAACTCGGTCGTCAGGTCACCGAGGCGGTTGAGGTTGACCCCCATGGCGTCCAGCTTGCGGATCGCCTTCTCTTTGCGCTTGCGGTGCTTGAGCACACCGGCCGCCTCCTCGATGAACGAGCGGCGGTCCTCGGGCTTGGCGTGCAGCATGGCGTCGAGTCGGCCCTGCCCGACGATGATGTGCATCTCCCGGCCGATGCCGGAGTCGCTGAGCAGTTCCTGGATGTCGAGCAGCCGGCAGGTGTTGCCGTTGATCTCGTATTCGCTGGCACCGTCGCGGAACATCCGGCGCGTGATCGACACCTCGGTGTAGTCGATCGGCAGAGCGCCGTCGTTGTTGTCGATGGTCAGCGTCACCTCGGCCCGGCCCAGTGGGGCCCGACCCGCCGTCCCGGCGAAGATGACGTCCTCCATCTTGCCGCCCCGCAGCGCCTTCGCGCCCTGCTCGCCGAGAACCCAGGCGATGGCGTCGACGACGTTGGACTTGCCGGATCCGTTCGGCCCCACCACACAGGTGATGCCCGGCTCCAGCCGCAAGGTGGTGGCGGAGGCGAAGGACTTGAAGCCCTTGACCGTCAGGCTCTTGAGGTGCACGGATCTCCGAGGGTCGCCGGTACGTCTGCTGGGAGGCAGGCTACCCGGCCGTCGCTTTCCCGCAGCGGAATCACGTGGCTAAAAAGCTGCGCGCCGCCACGGTAGGTGGAGGCGCGCTTTTCTTCGGTGCGTCTTTACTTCTGTACTTCGAGGGGATGTGAACGCCGGGTGGTCACCCCGCAGCACCCTCCGGCATTCGGCGGGGGGCTCAGGTCAGGGCGGGCTCGGTCAGCCGCGCGAAGTCGTCTGCCTCCGCGGCCGCCGCCGCCAGACGATCGTTGTCCGCCTGCAGGCGGGTGACCTCGAACTCCAGGGCCTGGACCCGGGAACGCAGACGGGTGACCTCGTCGAGGAGGCGCCGGTCGGGCGCCGCACCTACGTGGCCAAAGAGGGCCTTCGCCATCGTGACTCCTTGTGACGCGTTGCGTCTCGGTTTGGGGTGGTCCGCTGTGTTGTTGCGCTGTGCTGTGCCGTTTGCGCTTTGCTGTTTGCGCTGCCTGTCCGCTGCCGGAAAAGCCGGCCAGCGTGGCGCCCTCAACTGACGCACCCAAAGGATCGGGGCGCAGTGTCAACTCAAGGCGAACCGACACACCACATGCTCACGGGCACGCGCGAGCGCAGAATCCCGCCAGTGAAACTGCGGGGCTCTTATGGTGCGGAAGCTCAGGCCGCGGGTGAACCGAGGCATGAGTGGGCGCGACTGGCGACAACTCCATAGTCCGCCGACATCCACTCTCCGTCAAGCCGAGGGCATGCCGGTTGCGCGCGCGAGTCAAGTGAATCACGCCACCAGGACCGCTCAGGGGTGCCCTACCAGGTCATACCCATCATTGGCGGGCGTGTCGATCTCGTCAAGAGCGGCCCGATTCGCGGGATTCGGCACACTCGGCGAGGCTTGCCCGCTTCCCATGGCGGCGGCTCACGTGGCGGCCGGCGACGGTGGCGACGCGGGCGCGGGCCGGCGGTCGCTCCGCTGCGTGGCCGCGAGGACACGGGCGGTCGGCACCGGACCGGGCCACCGGCGCCTCCGACAAGCACAGAAGCGGCCCGCACGTCGTGGCCTTTCGGGCAAAAACGGGCAAAGGCGGCTGACAAATAGGTGTAAAAAGTACGTAATTGTGTCGCCTAGCCGACATCGTCCCGCAACTTCGCCGGGTTGCGTCGTTGCCCCCAGCGTGAATCCGACCCCGTCGCGCGAGCGCATCTGTCTGCTCACCGGCGGCGGGTACCCGTACCGGCGGGACGCGCTCGGTGGTTGGTGCCGGACCCTCGTCGAGGGACTGCGCCGGTTCCGCTTCGAGTTGCTGACCGTCACGGACCGTGAGCTACCGTCCGCGCCCGCGTACCCGCTTCCGTTCAACGTCGGCTCCGCGCGTGCCATCGCGCTGGGCCGGGACCCGGCACGCGCCGAACGACGGCGCGGACCCGCCCCCGGTGGCGCCGCCGAAGCCGCCACCCTGCTCTGCAAAGGCCTTCTCGGTGACGAGACGCCGGTCACCGCCCAGTTCACCGACGGACTGCGGCGGATCGCCCGGCTCTGCCCGCCGTCGGCCGGCGACGACCACGCCGACCCGCTCGCCGCGCTCCCGCTCGCCGACGCGCTGCTGGAGGCATGGCGGCAGCGGCAGGCCGGCGCCGGCGGCGGCATCCCCCCGCTGCCCCGGCTCAGCGTGCGGGACGCCCGCACCGCGGCCACCCTGCTGCGCCATGCCATGCGGGCGCTCGCGGTGCCGCTGCCCGAGGTGGAACTCGTGCACTGCGTGGGGGGCACCACACCGCTGCTCACGGCGCTGGCCGGCCGCTGGCGCACCGGCACGCCACTGCTGCTCACCGAGGCGCGTGCCGCGGTGCCCCGGCAGCGGCCCGCCGAGGACCGGCTCTCCGTGGGCGTGCGCACGGTGCTGCGCCGGTTCCGCACCTCGGTCGCCCGCATCGGGTACGCCGAGGCGGAACTGATCGCCCCGCTGAGCACCTACCACCACGGCTGGGCGCTGGAACACGGCGCGCAGCCCACCCGGCTCGTCCAGGTGCCCGCCGGGGTCGACCCCCGCGAGTACCCGGGAGCCGCCGAACCCACCGAGTCTCCGACCGTGGTGTGGGCCGGCAGCGGCGGGCCGGACAGCGGGCTCGGCCTGGTGCTGGACGCGTTCACCGAGGTCGCCGCGGCCATCCCCGGCGTGGTCCTGCACCTGGTCGGAGTCACCGCCGCCCACGAGGAACACTGCGCCGAGCAGATCGAACGGACCGGGCTCGGCCGGGCGGTACGCCTGCACCCGCTGCCCGCCGACCCCCGCGACCGGTACACCGTCGGGCAGGTCGTGGCACACGTGCCGGGACCCGCCGACCCGCCGTACCGGCTGGTGGAGGCGATGATGTCGGGCCGCGCCGTGGTCGGCGTGGACGTCGGGCCGGCCGCCGAGACGATCGGCGACACCGGGGTGCTGGTGCCCACCGGGGACCCGTCCGAACTGGCCATCGCGATCGTCGGGCTGCTCCGCGCCCCCGGCCGGCGCCGGGCCCTCGGCGACGCCGCCCGCCAGCGCGCCCTCACCCACTTCACCGTCGACCGGGTGGTCCGGGTGTACGGCGCTCTCTACACCGACCTGGCCGCGCCACCCCCGGCGACGGCCTTCGAACTGGCGCTCACCGTCCCCGCGCCCCGGATCGCCACACCGGCGACCGTGCGATGGCTAACCCGGGAGACTTCATGACGATCACTCCCCCGCGTGGCGCGGGCGGCACCTCCACCCGCTCCGCCCGCGGCCGCAACCGGCGGCGGCAGAACTCCGCGGGCGAACCGCGGCACGCCGCCGTCAACCCGAACGAGCTGGCGCCCCCGCGCCGCCGCGGCGGTGGACGGCACGCCGCCGACGAACCCGTGCCGGCTCCGGGAGCCGTGGCCGATCTCGCGGAAGTCGAGTTCCCGGCGCCGTCCCCGGGCCCGTGGCCGGCACACGCCGGGCAGGCGCTGCCGGCCGCGAGCATCACCGACCCGCTGGAGGCGTCGGGGGTGGTCGACGGACGGGCCTTCTGGGCCGGACCGGACGGCTGGGCCGGAACGGACGGCTGGGCCGGAACGGACGGCTGGGCCGGAACGGGAGACGGGACGGCGGTCAGCGGCTGGGCCGGGACGGCCGTGGACGGCTGGACCGGGCCCTCGGTCACGGACACCGCGCTCGGAACCGCCTGGACGGACACCGCGGAAGCAGGTGCCACGGGCGCGACAGGCTGGACCGACGCCCACGGAGCCGGGTGGGATGACGCCGCCCAGAGGGCCGGGTGGGACGCCGCCTACGGGACCGGGTGGGACGACGTCAACGGTGTGGACGCCGGGGATGGCGTTCACGGCTTGGACGTCCGCCAGGGGCAGAGCGGCCTGGACGTCCGCCGGGCGGAGAGCTTGGCGGACATGACCGGGACGGACCGGGCGGGCGGGCCGGGGGCAGCGGTCCTCGTGGCGCCGGCGCCGGCCGGTGCGGGATCGTCCGTCACGGGACTCGCCGGAGGGCGGGACGTGTCGGAGGGTGAGCCGTCACCAGGGCCGGCCGGCGCCGAGCCGGTGGGGCGCGATGCCTCTCGCGACGACGGCGGGGCGCGTGGGGCGTACCGGATAGGAAATCGGATCGCACCTCGGCGGCGCGGAGGCCGCCGCGCGCATGCCCGGCGCCCGCGGAGCGCCTATCTGATCGCCGCGCTGGTGCGCTGCGGGCTCTACCTGGGGCCGCTCAGCGTCGCCGTCGCCGCCGCCGAGGTGCTGGGGCGGGTGGCCTGGCCGGTACCCGCCATGATCCTGCTGCTCGGATGGACCGCGGCGCAGGGGCTGACCGGGGTGGGGGTGACCGTCGCTCACCGGGGTGGGCCGGCCGCCGCGGCCCGGACGGTCGGTGCCGGGTTCGCCGGAGTGATCGGGCTCTGGTGCGCGCTGGTGTGGATCGCGCCGGACGCGTTGCTCGGGCCGGACCGGCTGCTCGCCGCGACCGTCGGCATCGGCGGGCTGATCACGCTGGGCAGCGTCACCGCCGCGCTGGTCACCCGCGCCGAGAGCACGGTCGCCGGATGGTACGTGCCGTGCTGGCTGCTCGCCGCCACGGTGATGGCCGACGCCGGCGGCGTCGCCGAGGCCGCCCTGGTGCCGGTGGAGACGCTGCTCCCGGCGGCGATCGTGGCGGTCGCGGTCCGCGCGTTCCGGCCGGCTCTGCTGCCCGCGGTGCTCTCCGCGCCGATCGGCCGCACCCCGCGCCTCACCTCCGCCGACCGCCGGCGCGCCCTCGCCTACCTGGTGATCGGCGCCGCGCAGGCGATCTCCGTGATCCTGCTCTGGCGGGGTGGGCCGGCGGTCATGCCGCTGCCCGCCACCCTGCCGCTGCTGCTCGCCGTGCCGCTGCTGGAAGGTCTGATCGGCTGGCACACCGACCGGCTCGATGCCGGACTCGACTCCGCCGAGACACCTGAGGAGTTCGACCGGCACGTCCGCAACGTCACCGCGATCACCCTGGCCGGCCTGGTGCCGCCGCTCGCCGCGGGCTGCGGGCTGCTGGTGGCCGCGTACCGGCTGCCGTACGGGTTCTCCGCTGTTCCCGGCGCCCGGGACGCGGTGCTCGCGCTGGCCGCCGGGACGCTGCTGGGCGGCGTGTTCGCGGTCACCTTCCTGCTCGCGGCCCGGTCCCGGCACGGGATCGCCGCCACACTCGCCGCGATCCCGCCGCTCGCCGCGGCCGTGCTCGCCCTGTTCGCCCCGCCGGCCGGGCTGCTGCCCGCCGCCGTCGCCGTGCTCGCCGCCACGCACCTCGCCGGCCTGCTCATCGTCGCATCGACCGCCGCCGATCTCCGGAGGACGCCGTGAAAACCCTGTTCCCCCCGTACGCCCACCCGTCGCCTGAACTGGAACTGGACGCCGAGACCTGGGTGGTCCGCGAACAACCCGGCGACCGCCGCACCCTGCACCAGTCCCTCGGCCGCATCGACCTGGACTGGGGCAGCCGGTCCCTCGCCGACGTGCTCGCCGATGTCGACGCCTGGCGGGCCGACGGTGTGGAGGGGCTGTTCCTCGACCGCGCCCCGGCCGGGTCGGGCGGGGTCGGCCCGGTCGCGCTGACCGTCCGGCTGGCCGCCCGGCGCGGGCTGCATCGGGTGGTCCTGAACCCGGGGGTGCCGACGCATCCGCTCTACCGGGACCTGGGCGTGCGGATCTGCACGTTCGAGGGCCCGTGGTCGGCCTACCAGAGCTGGGACGGTGACGGGGTGCGGCCCGGGGACGGGCACATCGTGTACGGGGTGCCCGCGCCCCTGCTGACCGCCGCCCGCCGGCTGATGGGACGACGCGGAGCCGGCTTCGGCCTCGCCACCGACGCCGGCCCCCGAATCCCCGCCACCGCCCCCGCCGCCGCCTAGCATCGCGATCTTGGTGCGGTGACCACCGGGAACGGTGGGTGGCGCATCAAGATGGCGACGGGGAAACGCCGTGCGCGAGAGTCGCGGGGCGGCATGGAGTGGGGGCGGCGTCGCGGGGAGCCACGGGACGCCCGTGGTGCGGTGGGGGGCGGGGTGGCCGTACGAGATCAGAGGCTCTTGCGGGGTCGGGGTTGGCAGCGGGGGCAGCTGAACGATGAGCGGTTCATGAACTGCTCGCGCCGGATGATCGCGCCGCAGCGGTGGCAGGGCTCGTTCTCGCGGCCGTAGGCGTTGAGCGAGCGGTCGAAGTAGCCGCTCTCGCCGTTCACGTTGACATAGAGCTCGTCGAAGCTGGTGCCACCGGCCACGATGGCCTCGCCGAGGACGTCGCGGACGTGGCCGAGCAGGCGCTCGACGGCCGGGCGGCTCAACAGGTCGGTGGGGCGGGCGCCGTGCAGTCTCGCCCGCCACAGGGCCTCGTCGGCGTAGATGTTGCCGACGCCGGAGATCAGCGTCTGGTCGAGCAGGGCGCGTTTGACCTCGGTGTGCCGGCCCCGGATGCGCGCGGTGAACGCGTGATCGTCGAAGAGCGGGTCCATCGGGTCCCGGGCGATGTGGGAGATCTCGTCGGGCAGTTCGGCGCCGCCCTCGGAGACCGACAGGCCGCCGAACGTGCGCTGGTCGACGAAGCGCAGCTGCGGCCCGCCGTCGGTGAAGGTGAACCGGACCCGCAGGTGCTTCTCGTCGGCGGCCTCGGCGGGCTGCATCAGCAGCTGGCCGCTCATGCCCAGGTGGCCGATGATCGCGTCGCCGGAGTCGAGGGGCAGCCACAGGTATTTGCCGCGGCGGGAGATGTCGAGGACGGTGCGGCCGGCCAGGATCGCCGCGAAGTGCGCGTCGCCGGGGAGGTGGCGGCGGATCGCGCGCGGGTGCAGCACCTCGGCGGTGGCGATGGTGCGGCCGGTCACCCACTTGGCCAGGCCCTGACGGACGGTCTCGACCTCGGGAAGCTCGGGCACGGGGGGATCCTTTACAGCGTGAACGGCCAGACGGTTACCAGGTAGGCGCCGTACCAGAGGCCGAACAGCGCCCAGGCGGCGATGGACAGGATCGCGACCCGGGGGCGGGCGCGAGCGGCCGCCGCGACGGCGGGCAGCAGCGTCAACAGTACGGGCAGCAGCAGCCGCGGCTTGGAGTGGTAGAAGCCGGCCTGCCCATAGACGAGGACCATCGCGACCACGCCGTAGACGGCCAGCGGCAGCCACGGTTTCTGGGCCAGCGCCACCCCGGCCGCGGCCAGCGCCACCAGCAGGATGAGCGCGACACTGACCGGGATCCAGCCGTCGCCGCCGCGCAGGGTGGTCCAGAGGAACTTGCCGGTGCTGCTGCCGTAGTCGAACGACGTGCCCCAGCCCGCGGTCTGAATCTTGAACCAGGCGCTGAGGTCACCCACCCGATAGGCGACCCAGCCCAGGTAGAGCGGCACCCCGGCGAGTGCGGCGGCGGCCGCGGCGAGGGGCTTCCACCGTTGTTCGCGGCTGTCCCGCATCGCCAGGGCGGCCGCCACCGCCAGGCCGAGCGCGGCGGCGGCGCCGGTCGGGCGGGTCAGCGCGGCGGCCAGGCCGAGCAGGCCGGCGGCCCACCACACCCGCTGATGGGCGGCCACGAACATGCCGGCGACCAGGGCGATGAAGAGGCTTTCCGAGTACGCCATGGAGAGCACCACGGAAGCGGGGGCGGAGCAGCAGACGGCGACCAGCGCCCAGCCGGCCCGCCGGTCGTAGAGGGCGGTGCCGAGCAGGTGCAGTGCCACCGCGGCGGCGATCGAGGCGGTCCACGCCACGCCGACGGCGGCCACGCTCGGGTCCATGCCGATCGCGGCGCCGGCCCGGATCAGCATCGGATAGACCGGGAAGAAGGCCAGCTCGTTGCCTTCGAGCTTGCCCTGACCGTCATAGGTGTACCCGTCGGGGTAGCCGTCCATGGCGACCCGCAGGAACCAGCCCGCGTCCCAGATCAGAAGCCGTTCCCAGACCGATCGTGGCGCAGTGGTGGCCCCGCCCAGCCAGGAGATCATCATCAGCTGACCGATCCGGGTCAGCGCGAGAACGCCGACGGCGGTGAGCAGACCGTTCCAGGCGCCCGATCTGGCCCAGAGGTCCGCCTTCATCGTCTTCTCGGACGTGATCGTCATGGCTCCGTCTTCTCGGCCTGCTCCGTCAAGGTTCGCCACGCGGCCGCGGCCGCCCGCTGCTCGGCCTGCTTCTTGCTGCGCCCCTCGGAGCCGCCGTACCGCTCACCGGCGACGACCACCCAGGCGGTGAACGTCTTGGCGTGATCCGGCCCGGAGTCCTCGATCAGGTAGTCCGGCACACCCAGGCCCAGTGCGGCCGTCAGCTCCTGAAGGCTGGTCTTCCAGTCCAGGGCGGCGCCCCGGCCCGCCGACTCGGCCATCAGCGGGTCGAACAGGCGGTGGATCACCTCGCCGGCGATCTCCAGCCCGTGCTCCAGATAGATCGCGCCGAGCAGGGCTTCCAGGGTGTCGGCGAGGATGCTGGCCTTGTCCCGGCCGCCGGTGGTCTCCTCGCCCTTGCCGAGCAGCAGGTGCGGGCCGAGCCCGCCCGGTCCCAGAGCGCGCGCCACGTCGGCCAGCGCGTGCATGTTCACCACGCTGGCCCGCAGCTTCGCGAGCTGGCCCTCGGGCAGGTCCGGGTGGTTGTGGAAGAGCGCCGACGTGATCACCACGCCGAGGACCGAGTCGCCCAGGAACTCCAGGCGCTCGTTGGTCGGGAGGCCACCGTTCTCGTACGCGTACGAGCGGTGGGTCAGGGCACGTTCCAGCAGCTCCGGCTTGAACGGCACACCGAACGCCTCCTCGAGGGGTTCGGTGGACGGACGGCGACGCTTGTCAATCATGCGATACCTCGCTGAACTCTGAGCAGGTCGGCGATCGCCGCGACCGAGCCGCGACGGTACAGGTCCGCCGCGAGCGCGATGCCCGCGGCGATATCAGGGCCGGCGGCGGCGCCGTGGCAGACGACGACCGTGCCGGAGACCCCGAGCAGCAACGCTGCGCGGGCTGGCGGATCGGTGTTCCGGGAGGGTGGGCCGGTCAGCGCGTACGCCGTTTCCAAGCCCTTGAGCAGGACGTTTCCGGTGAAGCCGTCGGTCACGACGACGTCGGCGGCGCGGCCCAGCACCACGTCACCGCCCTCGACCAGACCGGCGTAGCGGGCGCCGGCCGGCAGCGGCAGGCTGACGAGCTGGGCGGGCAGGGCGCGGCGCAGGCGATCGCCCTTGCCGGGTTCGGTGCCGATGGTGAGCAGGCCGACGCGCGGCGCGGAGATGCGGTGGACGACCGAGGCGTACGCCGCTCCGAGGCGGGCGTGCCAGGCCAGGGTCTCCTCGTCGGGGTCGACGGTGGAACCCACGTCGAGCAGGACGAGACGGCCGGCGGCGGTCGGCACGACGGCGGCCAGGGCGGGACGGCGGAGGCCCGGCCAGCGGCCGAGCTCGCGGGCCGCGGAGAGAACCGTGGCCCGGGTGTCGCCGGCGGAGACCAGCGCGTCGGCGCGGCCCTCGGCGACGGCGAGCACCGCACCGCCGATGGTGTCGGCGGGAGTGATCGCGGTGGTGATCCGGCGGCGATCGGCCGGTTTCAGGGCGGCCAGAACCGCGTCGGCAGCCTCGGCCGGGCCGACGAGAGTCAGGTGCAGGGACGGGTCTGCCTTGCAAGCACGCAGAGCGCCGTCAACCACGACGGCGGGAGCTTGGTCCCCGCCGAGGAGGTCGACGGCGATCCGCGCGGTGCCCGGCTCCCCGACAGAACGCTGTCCGGGAGCCGCGGCACCGGTGGTTCGCCACCGCTCCGGCACGACCCGCCCGATGATCGGGCGTGTCACGCGGAGTCGTCAGACCTCGATGACCTGACGGCCGTTGTAGGTACCGCAGACACCACAGGCGGCGTGCGGCAGCTTCGGCGACTTGCACTGGGAGCAGGCCGCGGTAACCACCGCGGTCGCCTTCCAGTTCGCCCGGCGCGAGCGGGTGTTGCTGCGCGACATCTTGCGCTTCGGGACGGCCACGGTTCCTACTCCTTGATGATGTTCTGCGGTTGTTGCGGCGGAGCCGCACCAGGCTTACTCAGGGCGACCAGGCTTACTCAGGGCGGCGGCGCCCCATCGGACTGCTCAGTATTCGTCAGGTTGCGCAAAGCGGCCCAGCGGGCATCGATCTCCTCGTGGCTGTGATCAGCCGGAAGGTCGTCGAAGTGCACCCCGCAGTCGGGGCACAACCCTGGGCAGTCCGCGCGGCAGAGCGGGGTGACCGGCAGTTTCAGCACGATCGCGTCCCGAACCGCCAACTCCAGGTCTAGCAGGTCGCCCTGCATCCGCCCCACCTCGTCGTCCTCGGTGGTCTCCTCGGTGGTGCTGTCCGGATAGGCGAACAGCTCCGCGATCCGCACCGCGAACGACTTGTCGATCTCGTTGAGGCACCGCCCGCACTCGCCGGTGAGCGAGCCGCTGACGATGCCGTCGATGTAGACCCCCTCGGACACCGACGTCATGCTCAGATCGAGCGTGAGGTCGGAACCCTCGGGGACCGAGATCATTTCCAGACCGAGGTCTGCCGGGGCCGGCACCACCCGTTTCAGGGCACGCGTCGCACCAGGCTGCCGTGGGAGCTTCGTCGTGTCGACGACCAGCGGCTTCCTGGGGTCTAGGTGGCTCTGCGGTGACTTGGGCATCGTGATTCCTCAGCCATGGGTAGGCCGACCGAAAACATTACCTGAGCTTGTCGGACGTCGTCGAATCGGGCTGGTGGGAGTGCTCAGCTTAGAAAGGTAGCGGCCGCTCGGCGTCTTCCCCCTGGAAGGTGCCGATCTCGCGCAAGGCGTGCATCTTGTCACGGCCCCGCTCGATCGACGCCAGCGCCCGGGTCAGGAACTGCTCGAAGTTGGCCAGGGCGGTGTCGACGTAGTCGTCGACCTCCTCACGGAGGCGCTGCGCCTCGGTGCGAGCCTCGGAGATGATCCGGGCGCCCTCGTGCTCGGCGGAGACGGTGATCTCGTTCACCGAGACCAGGCGGGAGTGTTCACTCTCACCCTCACTGATGATGCGGTCGGCCTCACGGCGGCCGGCGTCGACGATCCGGTCCCGCTCCTCCAGGACCGCGGCCGCCCGGCGCAGGGCCTCGGGCAGCTCGGAGCGGAGGATCTCCAGGCGATCGATCATCTCGGCGCGCTCGAACATGAAATTCGTTCGCGACATGGGTACGGCGCGCGCGTCCTGCACAAGGTCGATGATCTCGTCGATGCGGTCGAGCGGATCCACCGGTGCCTCACTCCTGTCGTCTCGCGCCACTCCGGTTCGCGCCACTCAAGGTGGTGCGATCACGTTACTTCTTCACCGCCCGGGGAGTTCCCGGCGCGCCGAGGGCGCCTAGTTCTGCTTGAGCCGGCTGATCAGCCGCGCCAGCACCGGGTCGGGGAGGTACGGCGAGGCGTCACCGCCCCACTTGACCACGTCTTTCACCAGGCTCGACGAGAGGAAGGAGTAGAGCGGGTTGGTGGGCATGAACAGGGTCTCCACACCGGAGAGCCCGATGTTCATCTGCGCCATCTGCAACTCGTAGTCGAAGTCGCTGACCGCGCGGAGGCCCTTCACGACGACCGCGGCGCCCTGGGTGCGGCAGAAGTCGACCAGCAGGCCGTGGAAGGCCGCGACCCGTACGTTGCCGTACTCCGCCGTCGCCTCCCCGAGCATCTCCAGACGCTCCTCGATGGTGAACAGCCCGGTCTTCGACTGGTTGATGAGGACTCCGATGATGACCTCGTCGAAGAGCCGGCTGGCCCGTCCGATGATGTCGAGATGCCCGTTGGTGACCGGGTCGAAGGAGCCAGGACACACCGCTCGTCTCATGATCGGCGACCGTACCAAAGCGTGGTCTCGCCATAACGCCGGGTGCGGTCCCCGGCCAGACCGTCCACCCAGCTCAGCGGCTCTCCGCGGGTGGAACGCTCGAAAATCACCACGGCGTCCGGCGCCAGCCAGCCGTTGGCCACCAGTTCCTCCTGCACGGTCGTGATCTCGTCGTCACCGAGCGCATAGGGCGGATCGGCGAACACCACGTCGTACGGACCCCCGGAGGGCGGGCTGCCGAGAGCCTGGACGACCTTGCCGGTGACCAGCCTCGCGGCCTCACCCACCTTCAGCGCGACGATGTTGTCCCGGATGACGCGCGCCGCCTTGGCGTCCGCCTCGACCAGCAACGCGTGCGCGGCGCCCCGGGACAGAGCCTCCAGGCCCACGGCTCCGGATCCGGCATAGAGGTCGGCGACCCGCGCGCCGGACAAGTCGGTCATCGTCTCGAGTGCACTGAAGAACGCCTCCCGCACCCGGTCCGAAGTGGGCCTCGTCTGCGCGCCGGGAGGAGCCGACAGCCGACGGCCGCCGTGCGCACCCGCGATAATCCTGGTCATCACAGGCGACGCTACTTCACCACCAGCGGGAGACCACCGCGGCGTGAATATTTCCGTCGCCATAGGCACGGCGGGCGACCACCCGATGCCGTTCGGTGTAGCGAAGATCTCAGATTGACAACAAGAGCATTAGCTGCGGCTGAGACGTTTCTTTGATCTCCGGAAGTGGCTAGGGTCGGGCGACGTTGCGGGGGCGTTCTATCCTCCCGCACCGAATGACGCGGGGAGGCGTCAAGCGCAGGCCTCGTGCCGTCCACCGGCGATCCTCTGCGAACTCCTCGCGCGCACCCTTCCTGACCCCCGTTACACCAGGAGATGGCGTGAACGTGTCCAAGTCCCCGCTCCGCAGAGCGACAGTCCTCGTCGCCGGTTCGCTGATCGGCATCGCCGGCACCGTGGCCTTCGCCTCCCCGGCGCTGGCCCACCACAACGAGGTTTCCGGCAAGTCCACCTGCGTCGCCGGCGAGTGGGTCGTGGACTGGACCGTCAAGGCCGTCGGCGACGGGTCGCCCAACCAGAAGGTCAAGTGGACCGCGGTCACGCTGTCGCCGACCGGCAAGATCGACGGGCCGAAGTTCGCGATCAACGAGTGGATGGCCAGCGGCGAGACCGTCGTCGGCAAGCAGCGGGTGGCCGCCACCGAGAAGAGCGCCACGCTCACGATCTCGGCCGAGTGGGACAACGGGAAGACGGCCACCAAGGGCGACACCGTCCCGCTCGTGGGTGAGTGCAAGAAGCCCGAGGACAAGCCCAGCACCTCGTCCTCGCCGTCCGCCCCGGCCTCGCCGTCGGCGAGCGCCAGCACCCCGGTTCCTCCGGTGACCATCCCCGAAGAGGTTCCGGCTGAGCCGATCTTCGAGCTCACCTGCGACACCATCACGATCGGTGTCGACAACACCAAGAACGACAGCAAGTTCACCCTCGACTTCAAGACCAGCAAGGGTGAGGTGCGCCAGCTCGTCATCGAGCCGGGCAAGAAGGACGCCGCGACCTTCAGCGCCACCGAGGGCTTCTCCGTCGACGTGACCTTCACCGTCGTCTACAAGGGCAAGACCTACACCGAGTCCGCCAAGGTTCCGTTCGAGCAGCCCGACAACTGCGACAACGGCGAGGGTGGCGGCCTGCCCGTCACCGGCGCCGCCGCCGGTGGTGTCGCCGCCGGCGCCGCCGGCCTGCTCGCCGTGGGTGGCGCGCTGTTCTTCCTGGCTCGCCGCCGCAAGGTGAAGTTCACCGCCTGACAAGGGCTTCAGCACCACTGAAAACAGCAACAACCGGGGGCGCGCCGATCTCGAGTCGGCGTGCCCCCGCCCATTCCCCTCATGTTGGAGCACGAATGAAGATGTTCCCCCGCGCTGCGGCCGTGGTGGCCGCCGCGCTGGTCGGCCTGACCGGCCTCGTCGGGTTCTCCTCCCCGGCGAGCGCCACCGGTGAAGCCTGCACCACCCTTGAGAACGCCAGGTACGAGCACACCTTCAACGGCCCGGCCGGCACCGCCGGCATCACGTTGACCAACGGCCCGCTCTGCGCCGGCCTGGAGCAGTCGTTCGCTCTGGTCTCCTACACCGCGCCGTCGGCGAAGTTCGCCCTCCCGCAGTACGTGCTGGACACCTCGGTGAAGAAGTTCACCGCGCCGACCGGATCGCAGAAGCTCACCGAGAGCAAGCTGGACTTCAAGGTCGAGGTTCCGCAGTGCTTCACCCAGGTCGACTTCGTCTTCGGCGACAAGATCCTCAACCCGCTGACCGAGGGCGGCGAGTTCTACAACGACCGCAAGGTCGGCAGCGACAAGAACGAGGGCTCTCGTTCCACCCCGGCCAAGGACAACCCGAAGTACGCCTGGTACAACGGCGGCCAGGGCACCTGCGTGTCGAAGCCGGCCGCCGTGGCGCTGCCCGACTGTGACGGCAACGTGCAGCTGACGCTGACCAACCGCAGCAGCCACAGCGAGAAGTTCCTCATCACCGCCGACGGCGGGTTCTCCAAGACCGAGGAGCTGAAGGCCAGCGCGACCCCCGTCACGGTCACCGTGCCGAAGGCCAACGCCAAGAACATCGTGGTCAAGTCCGGCTCGACCGTGCTGTGGAGCGGCGACTGGACCAAGCCCGCGGACTGCCAGGTTCCCGAGGTCGGCAAGCCCACCGGCACGGTGACCAGCAACTGTGACGGCCTCACCTTCACGGTGAAGAACCCGCAGAACGGCGCGGTCGTGACCGCCACCTTCACCCCGAACAAGGGTGCGGCGCAGACGATCACCGCCCAGCCGGGCGAGACCAAGACCGTCACCTTCGCGGCCGCCGAGAACCTCAAGGTCGCCGTCTCCGGTGGCCTCGACGTGCTGAACGGCGCGGTCACCTGGACCAAGCCGGCGAACTGCTCCACCCCGGCCACCACCAAGCCGACCACCTCGCCGAGCGCCGACAAGCCGTCGGCCACCCCGTCCGGGACGGTGTCGACCAGCACCAGCCCGGTCGCGACCACCCCGGTCGCCGGTGACGGTGGCGGCGACGGCGACGGCGAGCTGCCGCTGACCGGCTCGGCCGCCGCCGGTGTCGCCGGTGGCGCGTTCCTGCTGCTCGTCGCGGGCGCCGTGCTCTACATCCTGGCGCGTCGCCGTAAGGTGAACTTCACCGCCTGATGATCACTGTTGACGGGTCCTTCCCCACTCGGGGAAGGACCCGTCTTCGCGTGGGGGGTAATCGTGGACGGCCACCACCGCGCTCACCGGCAGGCGGCCGTAGAGGTGCGGGAACTGCCGGCCGTCCGGTTCCGGAGGGTCGCCGTCCTCCCAGACCACCGGCAGCCCGGTCTCGTCGATCTCCAGCAGGACCAGGTCGTCGCGGCCCCGGAAGACGCGGTTCGCCACCACGTGCACCCAGTCCGCCGGGGAACAGTGGATGAAGCCGTCGGCCTCCAGGAAGCCGTCGGCGACGATCGTGGCCCACGCGTCGCGCGGGCAGATGTGCAGAATCAACCCTTCTCCAGATATTCGGCGCGATCCTCGTCCACCAGCGCGGCGACCGAGGCCGCCAGCGCGGGGTGACGGGACAGGTCGGGGTCGTCGCCGACCAGCTCGGACGCCTCCGCCCGGGCCTCCTTGATCAGCTTCTCGTCGCGGAGCAGCGACAACAACCGCAGGTGCGAGTGCTTGCCAGACTGCGACGCGCCCAGCACGTCGCCCTCCCGGCGCTGCTCCAGGTCGATCTCGGAGAGTTTGAAACCGTCCGTGGTGGAGGCGACCGCGTCCAGCCGCTCACGGGCCGCCGAGCCCTCCACCGACTCGGTGTGCAGCAGGCAGACGCCCGGCGCGGAACCCCGGCCCACCCGGCCGCGCAACTGATGCAGCTGCGACACCCCGAACCGGTCGGCGTCGAGGATCAGCATCACCGTCGCATTGGGCACGTCCACCCCCACCTCGATCACCGTGGTCGCCACCAGCACGTCCACGTCGCCGGCGGCGAACCGGCGCATCACCGTGTCCTTCTCGTCCGGCGGCATCTTGCCGTGCAGCATCCCGATGCGCAGGCCCTTCAGATAGTCGTCACGCAGCAGCGGCAGCACCTCCGTGACGGCCAGCGGCGGGCGGCGGGCCGGCTCGTCGTCCTTCGGCGGGGTCTCCTCGTCCTCCGGGCCCTCGCCGATCCGCGGGCACACCACGTACGCCTGATGGCCGGCCCGCACCTCCTCCTTGATCCGCACCCAGGCGCGGTCCAGATAAGCCGGTTTGTCCAGCGCCGGGATCACATGCGAGGCGATCGGCGAACGACCGCGCGGCAACTGCGACAGGATCGACGTCTCCAGGTCGCCGTAGACCGTCATCGCCACCGTGCGCGGGATCGGCGTCGCCGTCATCACCAGCACGTGCGGTGGCCGGGACGCCTTGGCACGCAGAGCGTCCCGCTGCTCCACGCCGAACCGGTGCTGCTCGTCGACGACCACCAGACCCAGATCCTTGAAGTCGACCCCCTCGTACAGCAGGGCGTGCGTGCCCACGACGATGCCGGCGGTCCCGTCGGCGACCCTGGCCAGCGCCGCACGCCGGGCCACCGCCCCCAGCGAGCCGGTGACCAGGGCCAACTGCGTGCCGCCCGGATCGCCGTCCAGCTCACCGGCCCGGCCGAGCGCCCCCAGCTGGGCGCTGATGCCGCGGAAGTGCTGGGTCGCCAGAACCTCCGTCGGCGCCAGCAGGGCGGCCTGCCCCCCGGCGTCGACCACCTGCAACATCGCGCGTACCGAAACGAGGGTCTTGCCGGAGCCGACCTCGCCCTGCAGCAACCGGTGCATCGGGTGCGGCCGGGTCAGGTCGGCGGCGATCTCCTCGCCCACCTGTCGCTGACCTTCGGTCAGCTCATAGGGAAGACCCGCGTCGAACTTCGACAACAGCCCGTCCTCCGCTCGCGGCCGGGCGGTCCCGGGCGCCGCCGCCGCCCGTGCCCGGCGTTGCGCGAGCGTCAGCTGTACGGCGAAAGCCTCGTCCCACTTCAGCCGGTGTTTCGCGGAGTAGAGCGCGGCGTCGGAACTCGGCCGGTGGATCTCCCGCAGGGCCGTCCCGATGCCGCACAGGTTCCGTTTCGCCCGCACCTCGGCCGGCATCGGATCGTCCGGCGGCTGAAAGGTGTCCAGCAGCGTCCGCACACACTTGGCGATCACCCAGGTCGGCACCGCCTGGGCAGCCGGATAGACCGGGATCAGCGCCCCCGCGAACTCCTCGATCTCGGCGGCCGCATCGTCCTTCGTCGCGTCCGCGCTGAGCAGCTGATAGGCCGGGCCGTTAAGCTGGCGCTTGCCACGGAACTCGGTCACCTTGCCGGCGAACAGCCCCCACACACCCTTGCGCAGTTCCCGCTCACGCCAGGCCTGATTGAAGAACGTGCAGGTCAGCGTCGCGCCCGAACCGTCGCCGATGGTCACCTCAAGCATGTTGCCGCGCCGCTGCCGCATCGGTTTCACACTGATGCCCTGCACCTGCGCCAGCACGGTGACCTGCTCGTCCACCTCCAGGCTGCGCAGGTCGGTGTGCTCGCCACGCTCGTCGTAACGGCGCGGGAAGTGATAGATCAGGTCACCGGCGGTGTTCAGGTCGAGATGCTGCTCCAAGGCCTTGGCGGTCTTCGCCCCCAGCACCTTGGTCAACGGGGTGTCGGTCGTGGTCATTCGACTCCTGCCAACAGGTGGTAGCGGGGCTGGCCGCCCGCGTAGCACTCCAGCTCGATGAAAGGCCAGGTGCGGTGCACATGGCCGCGCAGATCCGCTTCGAAGCCCGAGGGGACGCCCGCCCCGAGCACCAGCGTCACCAGCTCGCCGCCGCCGCCGAGCATCCGGTCCAGCAGGCGGCGGCTCACCTCGGCCAGGTCCGAGCCGATCACGTGCACCTCGCCGTCGACCAGACCCAGCAGGTCACCGGCCCGGCACTGGCCGGCGACCGTGAAAGCGTCCCGCTGGGCGGTGCAGACCTCGCCGTACCGGCAGGCGCCGGCGGCCTCGGCCATCGCGATCACGTCGTCGGCGAACGGCCGCTGCGCGTCGCGTACCGCCAGAGCCGCCAGCGCCTGCACCGGGGATCTGGTGGGGACGACGCTCACCCGTACCCCCGTGGTCTCCGCCTCGCGCGCCGCGGAGACGGCGACCGCATGCGTATTGGCGTCATTGGGCAGCAACACCACCGACCGGGCGCAGGTCGCGTGCACGGCCGCCAGCATCTCCGCGGTCGACGGGTTGCGGTCGACGACCACGACGCCCTCCGCCTCGAACAACGCCGTCAGCCCGTCGCCGGCGGCGACGACCACGGCGCCGCGGCTGTCGCTTCCACCGCGCCGCTCTTCCAGCGGGGTGACACTTATCCGGTACGGGCGACCGGCCGCTATTCCGGCCTCGACAGCCGGGCCGATCTCGGTGACGTGCACGTGGACATTCCAGGTCGGAGGGTCGCCGTCGCCTGAACCGACGATGACCAGTGAGTCGCCGAGGCCGTCCAGGACGGTCCGCAGCCTTTCGACGGCCTCGTCGGTGGCGTCCAGGAGGTACTGGACCTCATACCCGAAGCCGGCACACCCATCCTCGCCACCGCCCCCCACATGCCCGCCGCCTGCGTGCCCAGCGCCCGTATGCCCGCCGCCCGCCTGCCCGGCGCCCGCATAGCCGCCATCGGGCGCGTGGCCGCCGGGCGCGCGCTGATCGCCCGCCGCCCAGAGCTCTTGCGGCCTGCCGTCCGCCGCACGCCTGTCTCCCGGCCAGCTGGGCCGCTGGGATTCGGGCCGGCCGTCATCGGCCGTAGCGCTGCTTTCAGAGCGCCTCGGCACTAGGCCGCCGGCCGTGGCCCTCCGTGCGGTGCCTCCGGCGGCATTGCTGCCGCCCGCGCTGCCGCCACCAACGCCGCCGCGCACACTGCCGCTGCCCCCACCGCTCGCATCGCCACCGCGCGCACCGTCCGCGCTGCCGTCGTCCGCACTGCCATTGCTTGTGGTGTCGGCGCTCGCGTCGCCGTTTCCCTCGCCGGAGCCGGATCGCTCGCCGACGCCGGGTCCCTCGCCGGAGCCGGATCGCTCGCCGTCGCCGGATCGCTCGCCGACGCCGGGTCCCTCGCCGGAGCCGTCGGCGACCGCTCGGACCAGGGCGTCGAGTAGAAGGCAGAGACCGCGGCCACCGGCGTCGACCACGCCCGCCTGAGCGAGAATCGGCAACTGCTGCGGGGTGCGGGCCAGGGCTTCGGTGGCGGCCCGCGCGGCCGCCCGGGCAACGATGAGCAGATCGTCGGACTTGATCCGGCCGGCTCCCTCGGCGGCGGCCGCCACGACCGACAGCACGGTGCCCTCGACCGGCCGTGCCACAGCCGCGTAGGCGGCGTCAGTCGCCGTCCGCAACGCCCGGGCCAGCTCGATGCCCCGCACCGCGACCGTGCCGGTGAAGGTGTCGGCCATCCCCCGCAGAATCTGGGAGACGATGACGCCGGAGTTGCCCCGCGCCCCGAGCAGCGCTCCCCGCGCCATCCGCCGCATGAGCCCGGCCACTCCGGTCGAGCCCGGTGGCCCGTGCGCCCCGGTGGGATCGAGCGTCTCGGTGGACGCCAGAGCCTCATGTGCGGCGGTCAGGGTGAGGACGAGGTTGGTGCCGGTGTCGCCGTCGGGCACCGGGTAGACGTTCAGGTCGTCGATCTCACGCTGGTGAGCCCGGAGCGCCTCGAGCCCACCATCACACCAGCGGCGTACCGCGGCGGCATCGAGGGTCTCCAGCACGCGAAAATCGTACTAACCGCCCCCGACAATCGCTGGGTGCGCGCCCTGACCGGGGGCGATTGGCTGTCCAGCCCCCGGATCGGGTAAGCTCGCCGGGTTGCCTGGGCGATGTTCATTTCCCTGGGCGCCTTCAGTTTCGTATCAAACCCAGGAGTATCCCGTGGCTAGCGTGTGCGACGTCTGTGGCAAGGGGCCGGGCTTCGGCCACAACGTGTCCCACTCGCACCGGCGGACCAACCGCCGCTGGAATCCGAACATCCAGTCGGTGCGCACTCCGGCCGGTGGCGGGACTACCAAGAAGCTCAAGGTCTGCACCTCGTGCATCAAGGCCGGCAAGGTCGTCCGCGCCTGACCTGAGCCTTTCCAGGCTGTAACGAAAGCCGCCGAACCCACTGGTTCGGCGGCTTTTCGCTGTTCCCGAGGTGGATCCTCGCTGTTCCCGAGGTGGATCCTCGCTGTTCCCGAGGTGGATCCTCGCTGTTCCCGAGGTGGATCCTCGCTGTTCCCGAGGTGGATCCTCGCTGTTCCCGAGGTGGATCCTCGCTGTTCCGGCCTGGTTCGCGGCGTTCAGCCATCCGAGCCCACCCCGCCATCAGCGGACCCCCATCCACAACGCCGAAGCCCAGTCCCCAGCAACCGCACCATCACCCGCAACACCACCCGGCACCCTCAGCTGCACCCCCGGCCGCCCGCATGCGGTGCCCTCAGGGCGCCAACCTCACCTCCGGCCGCGCGCCGTCAGCCGCCCCGCAACCGCACCCTGAGCGTCTCGGGGAGCCGCCCTCGGCACCCCGCGCCAACCCAACGGCACCCTCAGCCGCCCAGACACGCCCTCGGCCGCCTCCAACCGCGCCGTCAGCCGCCCGAACGCGCCCTCGGCCGCCTCCAACCGCGCTCTCGGCGGCCCGGACGCGCCCTCAACCGCTCGCAACGGCACCTTTATCCGTCCGGACGCGCCCTTGGCCCCCTGTAACCCCGCCCTCGATCGCCCGTAGCCGCGCCTCGATCGTCGGGTAGCCACACGGTTGATCGTCCGTGGCCGCATCACGCGTAGATGTTGGCATTCTTCTCGCGAGCAGCGCGAATGCCATCCTCGGCTATCCCCGTGCTGGCGAAGCCGATGGCGACCGGCCGGTTATCCACAGGATGCCGGGTATCCGTTCGCCCGGCGGCCGCAGTCCCTGAAGCATTTCCGCCATGCGAGCCGACGACCACCCCGCGCTGAGGGAACTGCTTCACCACCAGGATGGGATCCTCACCCGCGTCCAGGCGCTACGCCATCTCACCGTCCGAATGGTCGAACGACGTTTGTCCTCCGGTCGCTGGCAGGCACCACACCGCGGCGTCTACGTCACCCATACGGGCCCGCTCGGGCGACGTGAGGCGCGCTGGATCGCGATCCTGGGGACAGTCGCCGGGCATACCGCCCACCTCGCCGGGCTGTCCGCACTCGAAACTCTGGGCTTCCGCGACGCCAGCAGCCGGGGAGCCGACATCCACAGCCCGAGAACCGGCACCCACAGCCCGCGAACCGGCACCCACAGCCCGCGAGCCGACATCCACAGCCCGCGAACCGGCGCCCGGAGCCCGGGAGCCGACATCAGCGGCCGAGAAGCCGGCGTCGGCGGCCTGGGATCCGAGGAGATCCATGTGCTGCTCCCGGCTCGGACGACCGTGAGGCACGCGCCGGACGGTGTGATCGTTCACCGGACGACGCTGCTTCGTCCCGCCGACCTGAATCCCGGCGGGCGGTTGCCGGCCACCTCACCGGCCCGTTCGCTCCTCGACGCGGCACAGTGGCAGCCTTCGGAACGCCGGGCCTGGGCGATCGTGGCGGCCGGCTTCCAGCAGCGCCTCGTCCGCGCCGACGGCATGCGGTCCATGCTGGCGGCGATGCCCCGACTACGCCATCGCCGAACGATCACGGAAGCCATCGCATGCTCGGCAGAAGGCGCGCACTCGCTTCCCGAAGCCGACTTCCTCGCCCTGTGCCGGCGGGCCGGCCTGCCGGCGCCTGTGCTCCAGCACCCGCGCCGCGACCGGAACGGCAGACAGAACTACCTGGACGCCTACTTCCCGGATCAACGCCTGCACGTCGAGATCGACGGCGGCCATCACATGGACGTTCAGCAGTGGTGGGCCGACATGCATCGGTAGAACTCCCTGTGGATTCCCGGTGATCGAGTTCTCCGCTTCCCTGCCTGGGCGGTCCGCCACCGCCCAGACGAGGTTCTCGTCCAGCTGAGGGCAGCCCTCCACCACCCTCACTGAACGATCGCCACTCTTCCACCAGACCCCCGCAAGACCCCGCCCCCAGCCCACGGCCCCGATCCCACGCCTCACAGCCCACGCTTCACGGCCCCCAGCCCCCAGCCCACGGCCCCCAGCCCACAGCCCACGGCCCACGGCCCACGGCCCACGGCCCACGGCCCACGGTGATCATGGAGCGCTGCCCCCCTCTGCCCGCAGTGAGGGCATCAACATCTCGGTTGCCCGCCACGTCCCCAGCGACCTTGAAGCATTAACCACCGCAACCGGTGGCCACCGCACCAAGATCTACAAGGCCCGCATCCGCTCGCGAGCAGCAACCTCCGCCTCTAACACCACGCCAGCGGACGTGACCCCGCCTTCCGCCCAGAGAAAGTCCAGGAGAGGCAACCCGGCCGAGCGCCGACAGAGCAGCCCGCCTGGGTGCCGACGAAGAAGCCCGCCTAAGCGCCGACGAAGAAGCCCGGCAGAGCACCGACGGAAGAGCCGGCGACAAACAAGCGACGCAGGCCCACGCCCGTTCCCACATGACCGCCATCCTCAAACGACGCCCACGAGCCAGACCCTCATCTACAGACGCCGCTATCGAGCCAGACCTTCGCAATCGTGATGCGCTAACCACCGGATCCGGCTGCCAACGCATCAAGATTCGTCCAGCTCTCCCCACCCCCAGTGATCTTGAAGCGTCAACACCCGCATCCGGTGGGTAGTGCACCAAGATCTCCAAGGCGATGTCACCGACCATCGGAGGCAAGGCCCCTAGGCGGCACCGCAGCCCTTGACCAATGGCGGTGCGAGCAGTGACCCCTATCCCGGAAGCGCTCTAGCCATCAGGAATCGGTCGAGCCGGGCATCGGGTCAGGCCGGCAGCCGAGCACGGGCCCGTCTCACCGCAACGGCACAGGGCGAGAGCTGACGGCTAGCTAACCCATGGTGAGGGCCGGCTGCGGGCGCGAGGTGGGTTCGCGGCCGACACATGGCTAGAGCGGGCTGTCGAGGCAGGGTGAGGACTGCGGCCAGCACGTCGCCAGGGCCGAGAGCCGGCACAGGACACGAGCTCACGACCAGCACATCTCCTGAGGCCACTACCGCGACAGGGGGGAGGCCCGCGGCCAGCACATGGCCAAGGCCGGCCGTCGAGACGGGGTGTGCTGGTGAGAGCCAGATACCGGAAGTACCGGCGGCCGTCCGTATCCGGCCGCCAGAGAGGCCGCCAGAGAGTTAGAGAGGCTTGGCGTACGAGAGGACGTCGGGGTGGCCCTTGTAATAGCCGAAGTCCTCGATGCGCACGTAACCCGCCGACTCGTAGAGGGCTATCGCCTCCGGCTGGCGGTCGCCGGTTTCCAGGATCACTCGCTTGCAGCCGGCCGCCGCCGCTGACTCCTCGATGGCGGTGAGCATGCGGCGGGCCACGCCGCGCCCGCGTGCCGCCTTGGTGGTGAACATGCGCTTGAGTTCGGCGTCGTCGCCGTGACGGCGCCAGCCGGCGCTGGCGATCAGCTCGTCACCGTCGACGGCGACGAGGAAGTCTCCGTTCGGCGGGGCGAAGTCGCTCGCGGCGATCGGGGTGTCGTCGCCGGTCCCCCCATATCGCTCGGAGAGGTCGCGCAGGTTCTCGGCGACGAGAAGCTGGACCGCGGGATCGTCGAAGCCCACGGAGTTGATCTTGAAGTCGTGCACGAAGCAAGAGTAACCACGGCCACCGATCCCCGCGGCAGACGAAGGCGGTCGGGAGACGAAGACGACAGCATCAGACGGCACGACCGCCGGCGAATGGCGGGAGACGGGCGGCAACGGTAGGCGGCCAAGAGGCGACAGCCCAGGCGGGCGCACACAGGGAAACCGACCGAGAGGCGGGCCACGGGCGCCAGGAGACGGCGGACGTCAAACGCCGGGTACCGGCCGGCCGACGCGGGCAGCGACGCCCGGCGGCGGAGAACCGGCGGGCGGCGGGCGGCGGGCGGCGAAACCCGGGCGACCAGGTGGTTAGCGGAAGTGGTCCCAGCCCAGACCACCGGTCCAAGGCTTGCGGTCGACCGTGACCCCGGACCCGTCATGCACTGAGCCGATCACCCGCCACCCCGTCGGCAGCGGAACGCCGGCCGGGAAAGTCGCCGCGAGCGGGTGGTCGTCGCCGCCGGCGAGGAGCCACTGGTACGGGTCGACGCCGAGCGCCTTGGCCGCGTCCCGCATCTGGTCCGGCAGCTCGAAGGCGTCCCGCCGCACGTCGATGCCGACGACGCTGGCATCGGCGATGTGCCCGAGGTCCTGGAGCAGCCCGTCGGACACGTCGATCATCGAGGTGGCGCCGAGCCGGGCGGCTTCGGGGCCGGCGGCGTAGGGGACGGCGGGCCGCCGGTACGCCTCGACGAGCAGTTTCGGCGTCCGGAATCCGCGGGAGAGCACGGTGAGGCCGGCGGCCGCGTACCCGATCCGTCCGTTGAGGGCGACGATGTCGCCGGGCTGGGCCCCGTCGCGCCGGACCGGCGCCGCCCCGCGCAGGTCGCCGAGGGCGGTGACCGCGATGGTGAGTGTCGGGCTGGACGAGGTGTCGCCGCCGACGACGGTGGCGCCGACGAGGCCGGCTTCGTCGGTGAGCCCGTCGGCGAGGCCTTCGGCCCAGGTGGCCTCGAGTCCGGTGGGCAGGCACAGCGCTACGAGCAGGGCGGTCGGCACGGCTCCCATGGCGGCGATGTCGGCCAGGTTGGCGGCGGCGGCGCGGTGGCCGACGTCGGCGGCGCCGCACCAGTCGCGGCGGAAGTGCCGTCCTTCGACGAGCACGTCGGTGGACGCGACGACCCGTCCGTCGGGTGCCCTGACCACGGCGGCGTCGTCGCCGGGGCCGAGCAGGGTCGCTGATCCGGAGCCGAGCCGGGAGACGATTCGGCCGATCAGACCGAATTCACCGGCTTCTGCGATGCTCACGTCTAAGTCCTTCGATGGTGGCGTCCCGCTGCCGGGTCGCTTCGTACGGTAGTTTCAACGACCGGGGATCACCGACACGGTGGCGGATTGGAGTCGATCGTGGTCCAGGCATACATCCTCATTCAAACCGAGGTCGGTAAGGCCCGTGACGTGGCCGCAGCGATCGAGAAGATATCGGGAGTGGTGCGGGTCGACGCGGTGACCGGCCCTTATGACGTGGTGGTGCTGACCCAGGCGCACACCGTGGACGAGTTGGGCGGCCTGATTGTGAGCAAGGTCCAGTACGTGCCAGGCATCACGCGGACGCTCACCTGCTCCGTGGTAAACCTCTGACATGGTGGACCTCGACACTCCCAAGATCGAAGAAGCACCGGACCGGACGAAGCGGATCGCCGCTCTGTGGGCGACCGCGGTGGCCGTGCCGGTGACTTTGATCGTGGGTGCCGTCGCCTTCCTCACCATAAAGCCAGACAATTCGGATAAAACCGAAAAAGCGGCAGGACCAGTCCCCAGCACGCCGGTCGTGATGGAGGCGCCCCCGCTCGACGAGAGAGCCGCTCAGGTCTGTCTCGCCGTGACGTCCCAGTTGCCGGCCAAGATCCGCGATCTACCGGGCCGCAAGGTGAGTTCGGGCCCGGAGCAGAACGCCGCCTACGGCGAACCGCCGGTCACGGTCCAGTGCGGGGTCGCCGCGCCGGTGATGTGCGAGGTTCCCGGCGACACCACGCCCGGCTGCGTCCCGCTGGAGACCGAGCTCCTGATCATGAACAACGTCTGCTGGTACGGCGCACCCGGCGACGGCGCGGCCACCATCACCACGATGGACCGCGAGGTCCCGGTGCGGGTGACCGTGCCGGCGTCCTACGAGAACCCGGCCCAATGGGCCAACGAGTTCTCCGACACGATCGTGAAGACGGTCAAGTCGAAGGCCGCCGGCACCATGCCCAGCGGCTGCGAGTGACGCCTAGTGCAGGCCGGTGCCGCGGCTGAGCGCCGTCCGGATCAGCCGGTCCACCACCTTGGGGTACTCCAGGCCGGTGGCCGCCCACATCCGCGGGAACATCGAGTGCGGCGTCATCCCCGGCATGGTGTTGATCTCGTTGAGGAAGACCTCGCCGGCCTCGGTCACGAAGAAGTCGACCCGGGCCAGGCCGGCGCAGTCCAGCGCCGTGAAGGTCCGCAGCGAGTATTCCTGGATCTTCCGGGTCAGCTCCGGCGAGAGCTCGGCGGGGATCGTGAACCGGCTGCCGGTCAGGTACTTCGTCTCGAAGTCGAACCACTCGACGTCGTCCATGTGGACCTCGGAGAGCAGCGACGCCTCCGGCGTGCCACCGGACTCCGCCTCGAGCACCCCGCACTCGATCTCGCGGCCCACGAGCGCGGCCTCGACCAGCACCTTCGGGTCGATCTCCCGGGCGGCCGCGATGGCCGCGTCCAGGTCGGCCCAGTCGGTGACCTTGCTGATGCCGAGGGACGACCCGGCCCGCGACGGCTTGACGAAGACCGGCAGCCCGAGGCGCTCTTTGTCGGCCTCGGAGAGCGAGACGCCGGCGCGCAGCACCGCGTACGGCCCGACCGGAATCCCCTCGGCCGCCGCCAGCTTCTTGGTGAACTCCTTGTCCATGGCCGCCGCCGAGGCGAACACGTTGGCGCCCACGTACGGGATACCGGCCATCTCCAGCATCCCCTGGATCGTGCCGTCCTCGCCGTAGGCGCCGTGCAGCACCGGGAACACCACGTCCACACCGGCCAGCTCGGAGACACCCTCGGCAGGGTCCCGCACGATCAGCTCGGCGGCCGTCGGGTCGGCCGCGAGCACCAGCCCGTTGCCCGACTCGGCCGTGATCTCCGGCAGTCTCCGCTCGCTGATCGCGAGCTCTTCGGTGTCACCCGATGCGAGGACCCACCGCCCCTCACGGGTGATTCCGACGGGGACCACCTCGTACTGACCGGGGTCCAGCGCAGCCAGGATCGCACCGGCACTGACGCAGGAAATGGCGTGCTCAGTGCTGCGACCGCCGAACACGATCGCGACGCGGGTCTTGCGGGGGGACGTCACTCTTCTCGCGCCTTCCAGCTAGCGGGCATACCGGGGGTGACCCTACTCTGCGTAAGCCGAATATGGGATTCGTGGCGGCGACCCTGAAGAGTGTCCAAGGCAGGGAGGACGAAGCGTCCATGGCTCCAGCACTCCACGTGATCGCCGGCCCGGGGCCAGGGCAGTTGGCGACGATGGCTCATCCCCGGGACGAGCCGTGGTCGCCGCAGGAACTGGGCGCGCTCGCCAGAGCCGGCGTGCAGGTGCTGGTCTCCTCGGCCGAGTCCGGCCCGGACACCGCCGGCATCGAGGTGGTGCCGTTCCCCGCGCCGGCCAGGTCGTCGCCGCCGTCGGCCACCGAGACGCGGCAGGAGGCGAACCAGGTGGTGGCCCTCGCCGTCCGGCTCGCCCGTGAGGTCCGCGCGGGCCGCTTCGTGGTCACCCAGTCGGCGGCCGACAACGGCCGCTCCACGCTCCTGGCCACGATGACGCTCGCCCTGCTCGGCATCCGCCCCGGCGAGGCGCTCCGCCGCACCGGCTCGCCCGCTGACATCGCCCCCGACTGGCTCTACGACTTCGTCGCCACACACGGCTGACCCCAGATCAAACCCATGCGACGGTACGGCCACCCCGCCCGAGCGAAGCCGGACCGTCCCGCGGGCTCCCGGCGACGTCCGCCCGGCGCCGGGCGGTAACGCCGCCGCCGGGCTGATCCGGTGGTCACCGGCCGGGGGGACTCAGGCGGTGAACGTCTGGGGAAGGGCGCCCGAGTCCCACAGCGCGTCCAGGTGGGCGAGGAAGCCGGTCAGGCTCCGTTCCAGGTCACGCCGCTCGGCCGGGGACAACGTGGCCAGCGGGTCCGAGAAGATCAGCCCGTCCGGGTGCCGGGCTCGGGTGCCCACGAACTTGTCGCACGCCCCGCACCACACGTAACTGACGAGAGTCGGCCGTTTGGCGTTCTCCGGCGCGGTGAAGTAGGCCCGCAGGCGCCGCCGGCCGCAGGCCGGGCAGTCCCGCTCCCCCGGGTCGGCGAAGAAGCTCTCCCCCTGGGTGAGCGCCGCGACCTCGTCGCCGTCGAAGCTGCTCCAGGCCGTCATGACCAGCCCACCGACGAACCACCGGTCACGCCGTCCACCGACGAACCACCGGTCACGTCGTCCGGCGCCCAACCGCCGGTCACGCGGACGCGTCCAGCGCGGCCGTGAGGTCCGCGAGCAGGTCCGCGGCGTCCTCGATCCCGCAGGAGAACCGCAGGAACCCGGGCGGCGTGTCGTCCCCCCACTGCGCCCGCCGGTCGGCCGTGGTGTGCACGCCGCCGAACGACGTGGCCGCGAACACCAGCCGCGCCGCGGACAGGAACCGGCCGGCCCGCTCGGCGGAACCGAGGTCGAACGAGACGATTCCCGGAATCCGCCGCATCTGGGCCGACGCGATCGGGTAGGACGGATCCGACGGCAGCCCCGGCCACCGCACCCCGGTCACGTCGGAGCGGCTCAGCAGCAGCCCGGCGACGGCGGCGGCGTTCGCGGTCTGCCGGGCCAGCCGCAGGTCGAGCGTGGCGATCGACCGGTGCGCGAGCCAGGAGTCGAACGCCCCCGGCACCGCCCCGGTCTGCTTGCGCCAGGTCTCCACCTTGCCCAGCAGTGTGGGGTCGTGCGCCGAGACGTACCCGAGCAGCACGTCGGAGTGCCCGGTCAGCGCCTTGGTCCCGGACGCCACGACCAGGTCGGCCCCGAGGGCGAGCGGGTTCTGCCCGAGCGGTGTGGCGGTCGTGTTGTCCACCGCGACCAGGGCCCCGGCCTCGTGCGCGGCGGCGGACAGCGCCCGCACGTCGCACACGTCCAGTCCCGGGTTCGCCGGCGTCTCCAGCAGCACCAGGCGCACCCCGGTGAAGTCCGGGTAGGGGCCGGCGGTCGGCACCAGGACGGTCTTCACACCGAGGTCACGAAGCGTTCCCTCGGCGAACGCCCGTACCGTGAAATAGCCGTCCGACGGAAGCGCGACGGTGTCGCCGGTGCGCAGCACGGCGAGCAGCAGCGCGGTGATCGCCGCCTGCCCGCTGGCGAAGGCCAGGGTCGGCGCGCCCTCCAGGGCCTCGATCGCCGTTTCCAGGGCCCGTCTCGTCGGGTGTTCGGTCCGCGCGTAACCGTTCTCACCGGGCCCGGTGACCGGGTCGAGGTGGTAGGGCGCGGCGAAGACCGGTCCCGGCAGGAACGGCTCGCCGACCGCGGGCGCCGGCAGGCCGGCGTGTACGGCACGGGTGCCGTCGGAGTGACTCATCGCGGTTCCCCACTGTGTTCCGGCATCGCGGCGAACGCGACGGTTCGTACGATCACTCGGGTTTCATCTCCCGGGTCATCAGCAGTTTGACCGCGACCCGCGGGTCCACGCCCTCGTGGCACACCCGTTCCACCTGTTCGACGATCGGCATCTCGACGCCGTTCGCCCGGGCCAGGTCGCGGATGGACAGGCAGCTCTTGACGCCCTCGGCGGTCTGCCGGGTGGCGATCTGCGCCTGTTCCAGGCTCTCGCCGCGGCCCAGGTGCTCGCCGAAGGTGCGGTTGCGGGCCAGTGGCGACGAGCAGGAGGCGACCAGGTCGCCGAGGCCGGCGAGGCCGGCGAAGGTGAGCGGGTCGGCGCCGAGCGCCACGCCGAGTCGCGCGGTCTCGGCGAGTCCCCGGGTGATCAGCGAGGCGCGGGTGTTGTCGCCGAGCCCGAGCGCGACCGCCATGCCGTACGCGAGCGCGATCACGTTCTTGCAGGCGCCACCCAGCTCGCAGCCGATCACGTCGTCGCTGGTGTACGGCCGGAAATACGGCGTGGCGAGGGCGTGCTGCACCTGCTTGGCACGGCTCTCGTCGGAGCACGCCACGACGGTCGTGGTGGGTTGCTCGGCGGCGATCTCGGGCGCCAGGTTGGGCCCGGAGACCACGACCACCCGTTCCGGGGCGACGCCCGCGGTCTCGACGATCACCTCGCTCATCCGTTTGAGGGTGCCGAGCTCGATGCCTTTCATCAGCGACACGACCGTGGCGTCGGCCGGGAAGAGGCCGGCCCAGTCGGCGAGGTTGCCGCGCAGGGTCTGCGACGGCACGGCGATCGCGATCAGCTCGGCTCCGGCGACGGCCGCCGCCAGGTCGGTCGTGGCGGTCACGCCGTCGGCCAGCCGGACACCCGGCAGCGATCCGGCGTTGCCCTGCTTGTCGCGGATCTCCGCGGCCACGGCTTCCCGCCGTGCCCACATGGTCACCTCCGACCCGGCGTCGCCGAGCACCTTCGCGAACGCGGTGCCCCAGGCTCCGGATCCGATGACGGCGGCCCTCATGGTGCGTCCTCCGAGTTAATGGCCCGCCGTGCGGGCCGGTCGTAGAGCGCCGGCGGTTCGCCGTCGCGGATCTCGCCGAGCAGGTCCCGGATGTCCAGCATGATCGCCTCGGTCATCGCCTCCAGCACCGGGCGGCTCGGTTCGAGGCCGGCCCAGCGGCTGAGGTCGACCGGTTTCCCGGTCGTCACCGTCACGGGCGCCCGGCGCAGCTTCAGCCGGTTGGTACGGGGGTCGAAGATCTGCTGCGCGCCCCAGTTCGCGATCGGCACGACCGGTGCGCCGGTGAGCAGGGCGAGCCGGGCGGCGCCGGTCTTGCCGCGCATCGGCCACAGGTCGGGGTGCCGGGTCGTGGTGCCTTCCGGATAGATCACCACCGCCCCGCCCTCACGCAACGCCTCCACCAGGGTGTCCAGCGACTTCACCGCTTCCACACTGCCTCGTTCGACGGGGATCTGCCGGGCCTTGGTCAGCAGGTACCCGATAACCGGAACCTTCCAGACGCTGGCCTTGCCGAGGAACCGTGGCCAGCGCCCGGCCCGGTAGAGGTAGTGCGCCACGACCAGTGGGTCGAAGTGCGAGACGTGGTTGGGAACCAGGATGACCGGTCCGGTGGCCGGGATGTCGGTCATCCGCAGCCACGTCTTACGGGTCAGGACGGTCATGACCGGGAGCACCAGCATCACCGCGACACGCTGCCAGAAGCCGAGCCTGAGCTGTGTCACGGCGTCCCCCGTCCCTCGATCGGCGACGTCGTCCGCCGACTTCCTTGTTCACCTGCGACGAAATCATGCCCGCTCATGGCCGGTGGGACCAGGCAGGGGTCTGCCGGATCACTGGCCACCGCCGTCTGTGAGCGGGGACGCGGTGACGTGAGGCACCGCGAGAGGCGGACCTCGGGCAGGATGGGCGGGTGGTGCGGAATTGGACGGCTGTCATCCCGGTGAAGCGGCTGGGTCTGGCCAAGACGCGGTTGCGGGGCGCGGTTCCGATGGACCGTCACCCCGATCTCGCTCTCGCCATGGTGCGCGACACCGCCGCCGCGGTGCTCGCCGCCGCGACTGTCGCCGAGCTGATCGTGGTGACCGACGATCCGGTGGTCGGCGACGCGGTGCGAGAGCTGGGCGCCCGGGTGGTGCCCGACCCGGGCGGCGGGCTGAACTCGGCGATGCGGTTCGGCGCCGACGAGGCAGCCGGGCTGTCGGCGCACCGGGCCGTGCTCGCCGGCGATCTGCCGGCCCTGCGCCCGGAGCAACTCGACGACGCGCTGAGCCGGGTGTCCGGCCGCAGCTTCGTGGCGGACGCCGCGGGCACCGGGACGGTCCTGCTGGCCGTACCGCCCGGGCAGGTGCTCGATCCGCGGTTCGGCGGGCTCTCGGCGGCGGCGCACGCCGGCTCCGGCGCGGCCCGGCTGCGCGGGGACTGGCCGGGCCTGCGGCAGGACGTGGACACCGCCGCCGATCTCGGCGCCGTGCTCGCTCTGGGTGCCGGCCGGCGCACCTGCGGGCTGCTGCGTGACCTCGGGCTCACGGCGGAGTGCGCGCCGGCCGCCTGAGCGGGGTAACGTTCGTCCGGTGCAGGGCACGATAGCGACTTTCGACCCGGAGACCCGTAGCGGTTCGCTGCTGCTCGACGACGGCACCCCCCTGACCTTCGCGGCGGAGGCCTTCAACCGCTCCGGCCTGCGCCTTCTCCGGCTGGGCCAGCGCGTGACCGTCGAGTCGGACGCGACCGGTGTGATTTGGCGGGTGTTAATTCCCGGGATCGCTTGATGTGATCATCCGGTAGTTCGTTTCACGTTTCTCCGGAAACGGCAATGATGGACGCATGCAGACCCCGCCCCGGACCCCCGAGACCCGCCGGCGCGGCCCCAACGGCCGCTTTCTGCCCAGGCCCGAGTCGGCGGAATCGCAGACGACCGAGGCTCCCGACCCGGCGCCCGCCGCCGAACCCGCCGCCGAGCCGGTGGTTCCGGCCACGGTGACCCCGGCGGAGACCGTCATCACGGAGCGCGAGGCCGTCGAGCACACCGTGAGTGAGATGGTGGCCGCGCTCGATGTGGACGACGAGGACGACGACAAGGACGAGGAGCCGGGTCACACGCTGCCCGAGGACCGTTTCCTCAACCGGGAACTGTCCTGGCTCGACTTCAACGCCCGGGTCCTGGCCCTGGCCGAGGACCCGGGCACCCCGCTGCTGGAGCGGGCGAAATTCCTGGCGATCTTCGCGAGCAACCTGGACGAGTTCTACATGGTCCGGGTGGCCGGCCTGAAGCGGCGGCTCAGCGCGGGCCTGCCGGTCCGCGGTGGCGACCGCTCGCCGCTGCGTCACCAGATCGAGATGATCACCGAGCGGACCGCCGACCTGGTCACTCGGCACGCCGCCTGCTTCGCCGACGAGGTGCGGCCGAAACTGGCGACGGAGAGCATCGAGCTGGTCTCGTGGAAGGAGCTGAACGCCGCCGAGCAGGGGCGTCTGCGGACCTTCTTCCGGGAGCAGGTGTTCCCGGTCCTGACTCCGCTGGCGGTCGATCCGGCGCACCCGTTCCCGTACATCTCGAGTCGTTCGCTCAACCTCGCCGTGGCCCTGCGGTACCCGGACGGCGACAACCCGGAGCTGTTCGCCCGGGTCAAGGTGCCGAACAACGTGCACCGTTTCGTGGCCGTGCAGAACGATCACCGCGGCGTGCGCTTCCTGCCCATCGAGGAACTGATCGCGGTCCACCTGAACCAGCTCTTCCCCGGCATGCAGATCCTGGAGTGGCATCTGTTCCGGGTGACCCGCAACGCCGAGCTGGAGGTCGACGAGGACCGCGACGAGGACCTGCTGCAGGCCCTGGAGCGCGAGCTGGCGCAGCGCCGGTTCGGCCCGCCGGTCCGGCTCGAGGTGGCCGCCTCGATCAGCGACCACGTTCTCGACCTGCTGGTCCGCGAACTCGACATGGACAGTCAGGACGTGCTGCGGGTGCCCGGCCTGCTCGACCTGTCGTCGCTGTGGCAGGTGTTCGGCGAGTGCGACCGCGACGACCTGAAGGACCGCCCTTTCGTCCCGGCGACCCATCCGCATCTGGCCGACGGCGAGGTGCCACGCAGCGTGTTCAACCGGCTGCGCGAGTCGGACATCCTGGTGCACCACCCGTACCACTCGTTCTCGACGAGCGTGCAGCGGTTCATCGAGCAGGCCGCGGCGGACCCGCACGTGCTGGCGATCAAGCAGACTCTCTACCGCACGTCGGGTGACTCCCCGATCGTCGACGCCCTGGTCGACGCGGCGGCGGCGGGCAAGCAGGTGGTGGTCCTGGTCGAGGTGAAGGCCCGGTTCGACGAGGTGGCCAACATCGCCTGGGCGCGCACCCTGGAGCGGGCCGGCTGCCACGTGGTCTACGGCCTGGTCGGTCTCAAGACCCACTGCAAGACCTCTCTGGTCGTACGGCAGGAGGGCAACCAGATCCGGCGCTACTGTCACATCGGCACGGGCAACTACCACCCGAAGACGGCCCGGCTCTACGAGGACTTCGGCATGCTGACCGCCGACCCGGAGGTGGGCGCCGACGTCACCGACCTGTTCAACGTGCTCACCGGATACAGCCGGCAGACCACCTACCGGCGTCTGTTGGTGGCGCCGCACGGGGTCCGCCGGGGCCTGCTGGAGCGGATCGAGGAGCAGGCCCGGATCGCCCGGGAGGGCGGCGAGGCGCTGGTCCAGTTCAAGGTGAACTCGCTGGTCGACGAGAAGACCATCGACGCGCTGTACCGGGCCTCGCAGGACGGGGTCAAGGTGGACCTGATCATCCGCGGCATGTGCGCGCTGCGGCCCGGGGTGCCCGGCCTGTCGGAGAACATCCGGGTGCGCTCGATCGTCGGCCGGTTCCTGGAGCACTCGCGGGTGTTCCGGTTCGGCCCGGGCCCCGACTCCGAGTACTGGATGGGTTCCGCCGACATGATGCACCGCAACCTGGACCGCCGGGTGGAGGCGCTGGTCAAGGTAACCCTGCCGTCGGCCCGCGAGGAGTTGCGGCACGTGCTGGAACTGTCGATGGGCGAGCACACCGAGGGCTGGGACCTCGACGGTGACGGCCTCTGGCACCGCAGCACGGGCACTCCGGGGCGGCCGCAGGTGCACCTGCAGGCGGCCATGCTCCGGCGCATCATCGGCAAGAAGTAGGGACTGTGACGGAGATCGAACGCGCCGCCGGCGGGGTGCTGTACCGCCGGTCCGGCGACCGGGTCGAGGTGTGCCTGGTGCACCGCCCGCGATACGACGACTGGAGCCTGCCGAAAGGCAAGCTGGCCGGTGGCGAGCAGCCGCTGGCCGGGGCGCTGCGGGAGGTCGAGGAGGAGACCGGCTCGGCCGGCATCCCCGAGCTGCGGCTGCCCGACGTCGACTACACGATGCCCGGCGGGCGGCCGAAGAACGTCGCCTACTGGCTGATGCGCGCGGCCTCGGACGGGCCGGTCCAGGACACCGCCGAGGTGGACGAGCTGGCGTGGCTGCCTCTCGCCGAGGCCGGCGCGCGGTTGACGTACCCCGAGGAGACGACCGTCCTGGCGAGAGTCGCGTCGCTGCCGCCGGTGACCGCGGTGATCGCGCTGGTCCGGCACGCCCGGGCCGGGGAACGGAAGAAGTGGGCCGGCCGCGACGAGTTGCGGCCGATCGATCCGGTCGGCGCGAAGCAGGCGGACCGGATCGCCGCCCTGCTCACCCCGTTCCGGCCGCGCCGGCTGGTGGCGGCGACGCCGCTGCGCTGCACGCAGACGCTGGAGCCGCTCGCCGCGGCGCTCGGTGACCGGCCGATCGTGCGGGACGGCGCGTTCGCTGAACCGTCCGGCCCGGACGGCCTGCCCGCCCGGGTGGCCGCCGCCCGTGCCCGGCTGGCCGAGTTACGGGCACAGGAGCGGGTCGTGGTGTGCAGTCAGGGCAAGCTGATGCCGCACCTGCTGGCGTCCGTGCACGGTTCGGACGATCACGAGCCGTTCAAGACGCCGAAGGGCGACGGCTGGCTGCTGGCCTGGTCCGGCGAGCGGCTGTTGGGCGCGTCGCGGCTGTGACCCCCCGCTGGGCGGCGGCGTCGGCCCGCCAGTAACCGATCAGGTCACCGGTGAGCCAGCGGGCCTGCCACAGTTCGTCCCGGCGCGGTTCCCAGTCGCGGTACGGCAGCGACGCCAGCCGCCAGCTCAGGATCCCGGCCAGGTACCAGCCGTAGACCGGCACCGCCCCCAGCCAGCCGTCCATCCGCCGGTACGAGCCCCACGGCGCGCCGGCCGCCACCGCGACGCCCGACCAGCCGCAGGTGATCAGCCAGTCCAGCACCGGCCAGCCGGTGTGGTCCTCGGCCAGGTCGCCGAGTGTCCACCCGGGCACGACCGCGACCGCGAACAGCGCCGCGGCGAGTCCGGCCCGGGTCGTCAGGCCGCGTGGCCTCGATGTTCGCTGCATGCCCCGGACGGTAGGGCGGCCGGGCGGGGCGGCGCCGGAACACCGGAAAGGCGTCCACCCAACGGGTGGACGCCGTCGCCGGGCTGCCGGTCAGCGGGTCCGGCGGGCCGGAGCGGAGCGGGCGCGGGCGGGCGCCGGCGCCGGGGTGGCCGCCTTTCGCGCGGTCCGCTTGGCCGGGGCCTTCGCGGTGGTGGCGCTCTTGGCGGCCGCGGTGGTCTTCGCCGCCGCCGTCGACTTCGCCGCCGTGCTCTTGGCCGCCGTGCTCTTGGCCGCCGACTTGGCCGCCGTGGATTTGGCCGCCGTGGATTTGGCCGCCGTGGACTTGGCGGCCGTCGACTTGGCGGCCGTGGTGCTCTTGGCCGCCGGGGCGGTCTTCTTGGTGGCGGCGGCCTTCTTGGTCGCCGGCGCCGTCTTCGCCGCCGTGGTGGCCGTCTTCGCCGCGGTCGTCTTCTTGGCCGCGGTGGTGGTGGCCGCCTTGGTCGCGGACGTGGTCTTCGCCGCGGTCTTCTTGGCCGGCGTCGTCGTGACCGCCTTGGTGGCGGTCGTCTTCGCCGCGGTCTTCTTTGCCGCGGTCGCAGTGCCGGCCGTCTTCGCCGGTGCGGCCTTGGTGGCGGTGGACTTCTTCGCCGCCGCCGTGGCCGCCTTGGCCGGCTTTCCGCTCGCCACCAGATCACGGAATGTGCTGCCGGCCTTGAAGACCGCGACCGACGTCTTCTTCACCTTGACCGGCTCACCGGTTCGCGGATTGCGCGCCGTACGCGCATTGCGTGCCCGCTTCTCGAACGAACCGAATCCTGTGAGGGCCACCTTGTCGCCCTTGGCAACGGCGTTCTGAACCTCACTGATGAACGCGTCCAAAGCCAGTGTCGCGGTCTTCCTGTCTCCCAGCTTGACTGCGAGCGCCTCGATGAGCTCGGCCTTGTTCACGGTTTCCTCCCGGACGTGAGAACTGGCCCGTCACGGGCCATTCTGCGCGCACGGTATGCCCTGTGACCTGGTTACAGAAACATTCAGGGGAAAAAACCGTTGTGTCCCAACGAATACGCCCCTGCCGGGTGACCCGGCAGGGGCGCGCCAAAGAGGAAAAGGCTCAGACCACGACCGGCTTGAAAGCGGGACGCGTCTTCTCGTACGCGGTAATCGCCTCTTCGTGCCGCAGTGTGAGTCCGATGTCGTCGAGGCCCTCCATGAGGCGCCAGCGACTGAAATCGTCGATCGGGAAGCCATAGGCGGCATCGTCGACGCGGACCACACGGCTCTCCAGGTCGACGGTGATCTCCTTCTCCGGCTCGCTCTCGGCGAGGTCCCAGAGGCTCTCCACGATCTTCTGGTCGAGCTGGACCGGCAGCAGGCCCTCCTTGAGGGAGTTGCCGCGGAAGATGTCGCCGAAGCGGGAGGCGATGACCGCCTTGAAACCCCAGTCGCGCAGCGCCCAGACGGCGTGCTGCCGGGACGATCCGGTACCGAAGTTCGGGCCGGCGACCAGGATGGTGGCGCCCGCGTGGGCCGGCTTGTTCAACACGAACGACGGGTCCTCACGCCAGGCGTTGAAGAGGCCGTCCTCGAAGCCGGTCCGGGTGACCCGCTTCAGGTAGACCGCGGGGATGATCTGGTCGGTGTCCACGTCGGAACGGCGCAGCGGCATGACCTTGCCGCTGTGGGTGACGAACTTGTCCATTTTTCTCTCCGGCGGGATCAGAGGTCGGCGGGGGCGGCCAGCTTGCCGACCACGGCGGTGGCGGCGGCGACCTGCGGCGAGACCAGGTGGGTGCGCCCACCCTTGCCCTGCCGGCCCTCGAAGTTGCGGTTGGAGGTGGAGGCGGCGCGCTGGCCGGGGCTGAGCGTGTCCGGGTTCATGCCCAGGCACATCGAGCAGCCGGCGAACCGCCACTCGGCGCCGGCCTCGATGAAGACCTTGTCCAGGCCCTCCGCCTCGGCCTGCTCGCGCACCAGGTAGGAGCCGGGCACGATCATCATGCGGACGCCGTCGGCGACCTTGCGGCCACGGATCACGTCGGCGGCGGCACGCAGGTCCTCCAGGCGGCCGTTGGTGCACGAGCCGACGAAGACGACGTCGACCGGGACCTCGCGGAACGGGGTGCCGGGAGTCAGGTCCATGTACGCCAGGGCGCGCTCGGCGGCGCCGCGCTCGACCTCGTCCAGGAAGTCCTCGGGGCTGGGCACGACGCTGTTCAGCGAGGCGCCCTGGCCCGGGTTGGTGCCCCAGGTGATGAACGGGCTGATCGACGCCGCGTCCAGGATGATCTCGGTGTCGTACTCGGCGCCCTCGTCGGTGGGCAGGGTCTTCCAGTACGCGACGGCGGCGTCCCAGTCGGCGCCCTTCGCGGCGTGCCGGCGGCCCTTGAGGTATTCGAAGGTGGTCTCGTCCGGCGCGATCATGCCGGCCTTGGCGCCCCACTCGATCGACATGTTGCAGATGGTCATCCGGCCCTCCATGGAGAGCTTGCGGATGGCCTCGCCCCGGTACTCCACGATGTGGCCGTTGCCGCCACCGGTGCCGGTCTGCGTGATCAGGGCGAGGATCAGGTCCTTCGCGGAGACGCCCGGGCCGAGCTCGCCGACGACCGTGACCGCCATCGTCTTCGGCTTCGACTGCGGCAGCGTCTGGGTGGCGAGCACGTGCTCGACCTCACTGGTGCCGATGCCGAAGGCCAGCGCGCCGAACGCGCCGTGGGTCGCGGTGTGCGAGTCGCCGCAGACGATCGTCATGCCGGGCTGGGTGAGGCCGAGCTGGGGGCCGATCACGTGCACGATGCCCTGGTTCACGTCGCCCAGCGGACGGATCTCGACACCGAACTCGGCGCAGTTCTTGCGCAGGGTCTCGATCTGCGTGCGGGAGGTCGTGTCGGCGATCGTGAAGAGCTCGCCGCGTTTGGTGTTGAACGCGGGATCCGCATACCCGGTGGGGGTGTTGTGGTCCTCGGTAGCGAGCGTGAGGTCGGTACGGCGTACCGGCCGCCCGGCCATCCGCAGACCGTCGAACGCCTGCGGGCTGGTGACCTCGTGCAGCAGGTGTAGGTCGATGAAGAGCAGGTCGGGCTCACCCTCGGCCGTGCGCACCACGTGGTCATCCCAGACCTTCTCGGCCAGGGTCCTGGGTTTCCCGCTCTGGGGAGTGACTCCCACCATCTGGACATCCTAAATTCTGGAATGTATGTTTCGGCTTGTGGGACACAGTATGAGCGGTGTAGGCGTTCTCGACAAGGCGGTCGTCATCCTCGCCGCATGTGTCGACGGCGCCAGCCTTGCCGAGTTGGTCGAACGCACCAAGCTGCCGCGGGCGACCGCACATCGCCTGGCCCAGGCCTTGGAGATCCATCGGATGCTGGTGCGTGACACTCAAGGAAGATGGCGGCCAGGACCGAGATTGGGCGAGTTGGCCAATGCCGCGCCAGACGTTCTGCTGACCGCCGCGGAACCCCTGCTGTCCGCACTACGGGACGCCACGGGCGAGAGCGCTCAGCTTTATCTGCGTCGTGCCGATGAACGGATCTGCGTCGCCGCCGCCGAACGGGCGAGTGGTCTGCGCGACACCGTGCCGGTCGGTTCGGTGCTGCCGATGGTCGCCGGGTCGGCCGCCCAGATCCTGCTCGCGTGGGAGCCCCCCGAGGCTGTGATGCCGCTCCTACCGCGCTGCAAGTTCACCGGCCGCACTCTGGCCGAGGTGCGCCGCCGCGGCTGGGCCCAGAGCGTCGCCGAGCGTGAGCCGGGTGTGGCAAGCGTCTCCGCGCCGATCCGGGACCGCACCGGGCGGGTGATCGCGTCGATTTCGATAAGCGGTCCGATCGAGCGGCTGGGCCGTCGCCCCGGTGAGCGTCACGCGATGGCCGTCGTTCGCGCCGGCCAGCGCCTCTCCGGCCTCTAACCCCCCTCACCCACCTGCCTACCCACCTACCTGCCGCGATCTTGTGGGTTCCTGCCGCGCCGTTGGCGGAGACATTCACTAGATCGCGGCCGGTGGGGGCGCTGCTTCAGGGAGTCCAGACGGCGTTGTCGTGAGCGAAGAGCACCCGCCGCGGGTCGAACGTGAGCAGTCTCTCGATCCACGGCGGGGGTTCGCCGACCCCGGCCCGGTGAGCGAGCACGTCGCCGGTGAACGCGCTGGCGTGGTCGTGACTCTGCCCCGCCACGATCACGGTGCCGTCGGCGGCGGTCACCACCACCGACTGGTGTCCGGCGGTGTGCCCCGGAGTCGGAACGATCCGGACCCCGGGCAGGATCTCCGTCTCGCCGTCCAGTTCCTCATAGCGGGCGCCGGCGAAGTCGACCAACTCGGGAAGTGTGTGATGGGGCACGGTCCGGGCGGTGGCCAGCTCGGTCCGCTGGGTGAAGACCGGCACGCCGCCGAACTCCGGGTTGCCGCCACTGTGGTCGAAGTGGAGGTGGCAGTTCACCACGTACCGGATGTCGCCGATCGTGGCGCCGGCGGCCGCGAGCGCGGCTCCGAGCGGAACGCGGTGCGGCTGGTAGTGGGCGTCGACCTCGGGATGGCTGCCCATGCCGGTATCGACCAGGATCCGGCCGGCCGGGTGGTCGATGAGATAGCCCAGGGCGGGTTCGACCCGGGGCGCACCGGTGCCGGGTTCCTCGGCGGGCCGGATGAACCATCCGAAGTCGACGCGGCGAACGGTGAGGTCGGTCATCGCCGCAGTATTCCCGGCACGCGACGGCCCGGCCACGCCGATCTCCGGAGAGCAGAAAACGGCTTCCCGCGATCTCTGCTTCCGGCGCGGAAACTGAGGGGTGCTGAGGCAGCAGAGAAATAGATCGGCCCGCACCGGATCCGGTGCGGGCCGATCTTTCTGGTAGTCCCGAAGGGATTCGAACCCTCGCTACCGCCTTGAGAGGGCGGCGTCCTAGGCCGCTAGACGACGGGACCAAGAACTTCCGTTCACCGCCCGGTTGCGGCGGCGGGCTGAACTCTATCAGCACCTCCGCCGCAGCCGAAATCGGATATCCACCCACCTCAACACCGCCGGCGACGGCCGGACCACGGGCCCGCTCCGGGCGCCGCCCGGCACCCCTGAGGCGGCACCGAGAACGGCGGAGCCGCGGCCTGTGGCGGAGTGCGACAGGGCCCCAGCCCGCGAGTGGCGCCCACGTCGCGCGGGAGCTCACGCGACGTCGATGGCTGCGGCGGGGCGCGGCGGGCCGCGTATGAGATGAGGGTGGTGGAATGCGAAACGGCCCGCATCAGAAGATGCGGGCCGTTGCCGAATGTAGTCCCGAAGGGATTCGAACCCTCGCTACCGCCTTGAGAGGGCGGCGTCCTAGGCCGCTAGACGACGGGACCAGGACGTGCTATCTCGCTGTTTCCAGCGATAACTGCTTTCCAGCACTGCCCTCCCGGAGGAGGGCTGCGCTGGGGTACCAGGACTCGAACCTAGACTAGCTGAACCAGAATCAGCCGGGCTGCCAATTACCCCATACCCCATTTGGCCCGGCTTGCCGTGCCGTGGAGAACTTTACCCGAGGCCCCCCGGCCCACCAAATCGGGTTACCCGAATAGATCAGCGTGACGGCGCGCCCACTCCACGTAACGCATCGCCGGGCGGCCCAGCAGGTCGGAAACGGCCGGCACAGCCTGCTGAGGATGCTCGGTGAGTTGCGCGAGACCGTCCAGGTACCAACGGCCGTACTCGCCCATGACCTGCTCGAACTGAGCGATCGCGGCGTCACCGGTCAACTCCGTGTAGGTGAGCTCACGGCCCAGGGCCGTGCCGATGGCGGCGACCTTCGCGGGACGACTGAGCGCCTCGGGGCCGGTCAGCTCGTAGGACCTGCCCTGGTGATCCTCGGAGAGCAACACGCGGGCGGCGACGGCGGCGATGTCCTCCTGGGCGATCGGCGCGTTGATCGCGTCCGGGTACGCGTCCCGGACCTCGTCGCCGGCCTGGATCTGCGGGGCCCAGAGAGTCGCGTTCGCCATGAACTCACCGGGTTCGAGATGGGTGAACGGCACGCCGCAGGCCTCCACGCCGTCCTCGACTCCCTGCCAGTGGTCCCCTTTCGTCCCGGCCATGTCGACGATGTGCCGCACTCCGGCGTCCGCGGCCAGCCGGCAGACCTCGAAAGCGGTGGCGGGGTCGGGCGCGAGGTAGAGCTTCTCGACGCCCTTCAGCGCCTCGGCGACCGCGCCGGGCCGCTTGAAGGAGCCCTTCACCACCTCGACGCCGGGTGGCAGCGCGGCTCGGGTCGGGTCGACGGTCAGGGCCCGCACCTCGGTAGCGCCGAGCGCCAGCAACTCGTCGACGACCATCCGGCCGACGTTTCCGGTGGCTCCGGTGACCAGGATCCTCATTCTCGTACTCCCTACGGAAAGGCTTTCCCGTAGGGTATACGGAATCATGGAGAACTACCCACTGCTCTGGCGCCGCACTCTTCCCGCGAAGAAGCCCACCGGACGCCCGCCGCGACTCAGCGTCGACGCGGTGGTGGCCGCCGCGATCCGGATCGCCGACGCAGACGGGCTGGAGGCGGCCTCGATGGCGCGGGTCGCGGCGGATCTCGGGGTGGCGACGATGACGCTCTACACCTACGTGCCGTCCCGGGCCGATCTGATCGCGGCGATGGTCGACGATGTGCTGCTGGCCCGTCATCTGGCGGCCACCGAGCAGAGCTGGCGGGATCGGGTGGCGGTCTTCGCCGAGCGCACCCGGGAGATGTTCGTGACGCACCCCTGGCTGACCGAGGTGTCGCTGGTCCGGCCGCCGCTCGGTCCGGGCACGATGGCCGAGCGCGAGTTCCTGGTCGCCACGATGACCGGCGCGGGCGTGCCCGCCGGGCAGATCAACCGGGCGGCGCTGGCGGTGACGGCGTATGTCTACGCCTTCGCCCGGGAGGCCGGCGAGGACGCCCGGCTCAGCCGGATCAGCGGCCAGTCCACCGAGTCGTGGTGGCTGGAGCGGGGCGAGTTCTGGGAGAAGTGGTTCGACGTCGAGGCCTACCCGGCGATGACGGCCTTGTGGAACGCGGGCGGGTTCGAGGACCAGGCCGGTTTCGAGTACGGCCTGGCCCTGCTGCTCGACGGGATCGAGCGGTCAGTCGAGTGAGACCACCGGGTTACGCAGCTCGCCGATGCCCTGGATGCTGACCGACACGGTGTCGCCCGGCACGATCTGGCTCACACCGGCGGGCGTGCCGGTCAGGATGATGTCGCCCGGCAGCAACGTCATGACGTGCGACACGTAGGAGATCAAGCTCGGGATGTCGAAGACCATGTCCTTGGTCCGCCCGATCTGGCGCACCTCCATCGCCTCCGGGTCACGGCCGACCTCGCAGCGCACCTCGATGTCGCTGACGTCCAGGCCGGTGACGATCCACGGGCCGATCGGGCAGAACGAGTCGAAGCCCTTGGCCCGGGTCCACTGCGGGTCGGAACGCTGCAGGTCACGGGCGGTCACGTCGTTGCCGCAGGTGTAGCCGAAGATCGCCTTCTCGGCGCCGGCGCGGTCGACGCGGCGGGCGCCGGTCGCGCCGATCACGACGGCGAGCTCGGCCTCCTCCTCGACCCGGTTGGTGACCGCGGGGATCCGGATCGCGTCGTTCGGGCCGATCACCGAGGTGGACGGCTTGATGAAGATCAGCGGCTCCTTGGGCACCTCGTTGCCCATCTCGGCGGCGTGGTCGGCGTAGTTGCGGCCGACACCGATCACCTTGCTGGAGAAGATCGGGGCGAGCAGCCGGATGTCGGCCAGCGCCCATCGCTGCCCGGTGAGGCGCACCTCGTTGAAGGGCAGGCTGTCGATCTCGGCGACCGTCAGTCCCGAGGAGCCGTCGCCCTCGACGACGCCGAAAGAGACTCCCTTGGAATGGACAAAACGGGCGAAGCGCACGGGTGAACCCCATCTCTAGCAGTGCGGACTCCCGGCTGGCTCTCCGTGCCTCCCCGCCAGTCGCCGGGGCGGCACGGAGAACCAGCCGGACCACCCCGAAATCTACGCCGGTCGGGTTTCCGCACCGAGCCGTGGGAACGGCTCCAGGGCGAAGACCACCTCGACCGGCACCTCGAAGTAGCCGGAGATGCGCAGCGCCAGATGCAGGCTCGGGCTGAACTCGCCGCGCTCCAGGTAACCCACCGTCTGGTAGTGCACCCCGAGAGCGTCGGCGAGCTGCCGCCGCGTGATGCCACGCTCGGCACGCAGCATCGCGATCCGGTTGTAGGTGACCTCGCTGGCCATGTGCTCCCTCAAATGGTCCGGGACATCGCCCGCTCGCGGCGGGCCGCGACCAGCGAGCCGGACTCCCGCCTGGCCATCCGCCGCAGGATACGCGGAGCGAGGCCGAGCCCGAGCACAGCCCAGATCGCCAGCACCCCGGCCGTCGCCAGTTGCCGCTCCGGCTCACCGGGCAGGAACGCGGAGCGCAGCCCCGATCCCAGCCAGTACATCGGGAAGACCTGGGACACACCTTGCAGCCAGCCCGGCTGCACCGAGTGGGCATAGAAGATGCCGGAGATGGCGGTGAGGCCGAGCACCGGCAGCATCAGGATCGCGGCGCCCCGGGCGGTCTCGAAGAACGAACCGAGGATGGCGCCGGCCGGCATCAGGGCCAGCATCGACAACGGCAGCAGCCAGAGCAGGGTCAGCCAGGTGCCGCCGTCGAACCGCAGCCCCTCGACCAGGAAGGAACCCGGCAGCAGCGTCACCACGCAGGTGAGCACCATGACTCCGGCCACCAGCACGATCTTGCCGATCAGGTAGCCGATCATGCCGTTCGGCGTGGCCTTGGCCCGCAGCAGCGTGCCATCCTCCCGGTCCATCGTCAGGTACTGCGCCGTGGACGTCACCCCGCTGATCACCAGCAGCAGGGCCAGCGAACTGACCAGGCTGTAGGCGCCGAGCGACACGGTCGAGCCGGGCACCTCGTCGCCCTTGATCACCTGCAACCAGCCGATCAGCATGACCGGCGCGAACAGGTAGCCGATGACGTCGGCGACGTTGGTCACCGTCTGGCGCAACTCGATCACGCCGCGCCGCACACCGGCGCCGATCAGCCGTCTCATCGCCCCTCCCCCTCCGCCTCGCGGACCAGCCGCATGTAGGTCTCCTCCAGGCCGGCCCGCCGCACCTCGAGGTCGCCGATGGCCTCGCCGTGCTGGCCGAACAACTCGCGCACGAAGGAGGTGGCGTCGGCCGCCGAGTGCACGAACCGCCGCCCGTCCCGCGTCCAGCGGACCTCGGACTCGCCGGCCACCTGCCGGGACAGCTCGTCGGCCGAGCCGCTCGCGACGATCCGCCCGGTGGCCAGGATCAGGATGCGGTCGGCCAGCTTCTCCGCCTCGTCCAGGTCGTGCGTGGTCAGCAGCACGGTCGTCGAGTCCACATCGGTCAACCGGTGGATCAGGTCGTGGAAGTCACGCCGCGCCTCCGGGTCGAAGCCGACCGTCGGCTCGTCGAGGAAGAGCAGGTCGGGTCGCCCGACGATGCCGATCGCCACGTCGAGCCGGCGCCGCTGGCCACCGGAGAGCCTGCCGATCGCGGTGCCGGCCGCCGCGGTGAGACCGACCACCTCGAGCAGTTCGTCCACCACCCAGGGCCGGCGCTTCTCCGCCGTCGAATACGCCTCGTAGTAGGACCCGAGATGCGTGAGCAGCTCCCGGACCCGCCACTTGCTGTGGTCGCGCCACGACTGCAGCACCACCCCGAGCCGGGCCCGCCACCGCTCGTCGCCGGCCGCAGGATCGACCCCGAGCACCCGGGCGTGGCCACCGGACCGCGCCCGGAACCCCTCCAGGATCTCGATCGTGGTCGTCTTGCCGGCGCCGTTCGGCCCGAGCAGCACGACCACCTCGCCGGCACGTGCCGAGAAGTCGACACCGGCCAGCACTTCCTTGTCGCCATAACGCATGCGGAGATCCCGGACGTCGATCACCGGGTCTGCCCCCGGCGTGTCGACCACGGACCCCGCGGCCATTACCGATCCCGTCATGTAACGCACACTATCAATGTCGTAGTACATCTACTACATGTCGGCACACATCTTCAGTGCCAACGTTGGTGTCGGAACTCATTCGCGCCAAACGGTGATCGTGTTGATCGCCTTGGCTAGATACATTGGTGCGATGGGGATCAAGCAGGTGAGGGCACTCACCACCACGCTGCCCTCGGTCACCTGGATTCCCCTCGCCCGGGCGCACTCGGAGCGCGCCGACCAGATGACCGCGGGCCACCGTGCCCGCCGCGCCGCGGGCGAGAAACACGCCATCGAGGACTTTCTCTACGACTACTACGGGACCCGCCCGTCACTGCTGCGCCGCTGGCACCCCGGCGTCGGCACCGGCCTGTCACCGGCTCCCGACGGCCTGGCCGAGCACGCCGGGTGGAAGTTCTATCTGTCCCATCCCGACGGCGTCGTCACCCTCGACCAGGACGCGTTCATGCACGCCCGCGCCGAGAGCGTCCGCTACATCCACGGCCTGCTCACCGCGACCGCGTCCCGCCCGGTCTTCTCCGGCTGCTTCGGCCTGCACGAGTGGGCCATGGTCTACCGCGACAACGAGCACCGCCACGAGCTGCCGCTGCGCCTCGGCCAGGCCGGCACCGACGAGGTGGTCGAGCAGCACAGCATTCGCTGCACCCACTACGACGCGTTCCGCTTCTTCACTCCCGAGGCCGTCGGGCTCAACCGCCTGCAGCCCACCCGGGCCACCCAGATCGACCTCGACCAGCCCGGCTGCCTGCACGCCGCGATGGACGTGCACAAGTGGGCGCAGAAGCTCGGCCCCGCCGTTCCCGGCGCCCTCGCCCTCGACTGCTTCGCCCTGGCCGGCGAGATCCGCCTGCTGGACATGCAGGCCAGCCCCTACGACCTGGCCTCCTACGGCCATCCCCCGGTCAAGATCGAAACCCCGGAGGGCAAGGCGGAGTATGTCGCCCGCCAGCGGGAGCTGGCCCGCCGCGCGGCCGGCCTGCGCAGCCGTCTCATCCGCGTCTGCGAGGCCCTGCTCGGCCCGGCGGCCGCCGCCCAAAATCGCGAGGCAGTAGCCCCCTTCAACCATCGCTGACCTCGCCGCCCCCCTCGCCGTTTCGCGATCTTGCGGACTTCCGGCGCACCGTGGCCGGACAACTCCACAAGGTCGGCGCTGGAGGGCAGCGGTAAGGCGGGTGGGTGATGGCGGTTGGCTAGTCGTGGTCGGGGCGGCGGTTTCGTTTTGTCTGGGCGCGGCGCTTCTTCTCGGAGATGCGGCGCTCCACGGAACCGCGCGTCGGCTTCGTCGCACGGCGGGCCCGGGGTGGCGCCGCGACCGCACCGGCGATCAGCCCGGCGAGGCGATCGGCGGCCGCCTCCCGGTTGCGAAGTTGCGAGCGGTGCTCGGCGGCGGTGATCGTGATGACACCCTGGACCAGGCGGGCGCCGAGGCGTTCGGCGGCGCGCGCTTTCAACATCGGGGGCAGCAGGTCGGAGCCGAGCAGGTCCCACGACAGCTCGACCCTCGAATCGGTGGTGTTGACGCCCTGACCGCCCGGGCCGCTCGCGCGGGAGAAACGCCACGCGAGTTCGGCCGCCGGGATGGTCAGGCGGTCGTTCACCCGTACGTCCTCAAGCACGCCGCCCAGCATCGCACCCGGACCGATCATGTGCCATGGGGTTATCGACCGGCAGCGGCGCAGCCGCGCCGGAAATGCGGCGGACAGGGCATGATTGCACGGGTGACGTCACCATCCGCACCGGTCGCCACGACCGGGTATCCGTGGCCCATCGAAACCGCGCAGCTCGCGAACGGCCTGCGCGTCGTCGTCAGCGAGGACCGGACGGCCCCGGTCGTCTGCGTCAACCTCTGGTACGACGTCGGTTCCCGGCACGAACCGCCAGGCCAGACCGGGTTCGCGCACCTCTTCGAGCACCTGATGTTCGAGGGGTCGCAGCACGTGAAGAAGACCGAGCACATGAAGCTGGTGCAGGGCAACGGCGGTTCGCTGAACGCGACCACCAACCCGGACCGGACCAACTACTTCGAGACGATGCCGTCGGAGCACCTGGAGTTGGCGCTCTGGCTGGAGGCGGACCGGATGGGCGGGCTGGTTCCGGCGCTCACCCAGGAGACGCTCGACAACCAGCGCGAAGTGGTCAAGAACGAGCGGCGCCAGCGGTACGAGAACGTGCCGTACGGCGACGCCTGGCTGCGTCTGCTGCCGCTGCTCTACCCGCAGGGCCATCCCTATCATCACGCCACGATCGGGTCGATGGAGGACCTGAACGCGGCCGCCCTGGAAACCTTCCAGGCGTTCCACCAGCAGTACTACGCGCCGAACAACGCCGTGCTCACGGTCGTCGGGGACACCACGCCGGCTGAGGTGTTCGCGCTGGCGGAGAAGTACTTCGGGGCGATCGCCACGGTGCCGGGCATCCCGGCGGCCCCGGACGGAACCCTGCCGACCCCGGCGACCGAGGCGGTCCGCGAGGCGGTCACCGCCAAGGTGCCGGCTCCCCGGATCTACCTGTCGCACCGGACGTACCCATTCGGCACGGCCGGCTACGACGCGGTGACGGTGCTCGCCACGGTGCTCGGCAACGGGCGTGGCAGCCGCCTCTACCAGCGGCTCGCCGACGGCTCCCGGATCGCCCAGCCCGACTACATCGGGGCGTACGGGGTGGACCTGGCGCACGCGCCGGCCCCGCTGATCATCACCGCCACCGCCAAGGACGGCGTCGGGATCGACGCCCTGGAGGCCGGCCTGACCGAGGTGGTGCAGAGCCTGATCGACGAGCCGGTCACCCCCGACGAGCTGAACCGGGCCAAGGCGCTGCTGACCACCGCGTGGTGGCGGGGCGTCTCCACGGTCGGCGGCCGCGCCGACCTGCTGGGCCGGTACGCCACCCAGTTCGGTGACCCGGCCACCGCCGCCGACCGCCTGCCGAAGTGGCTGGCCGTCACGGCCGACGACGTCACCGAGGCCGCCGCGCACGTGCTGCGCCCCGAGTCCCGCGTCACCCTCACCTACGTTCCCGGGGAGCCCTCATGACCCTCGTCACCACGCGCCCGGGCACCGGAGCGGCCCGCCCGTACGCCTTCCCCGCCGTCCGCCGGGTCACCGCCCACGGCGGCACGGTGATCGCCGCCCACCTGCCGGGGCAGATCCTCGCCAGCGCGCTGCTGCTGCTCGACGCCGGCGCCGCCCGGGAGACCGACGGCCGCGAGGGTACGGCCACCGTGCTCGCCAAATCGCTGGAGGAGGGCACCCGCAAACGCGACTCGGCGGCGTACGCCCTCGCGCTGGAGAGTCTCGGCGCCGAACTGTCCCCCGGGGTCGACTGGGACACCTTCCGGGTGGGGGTGTCGGCGCCCGGCCCGTTGCTGGCCGACGCCATGCGGCTGGCCGCCGAGGCCGCCCGCACGCCGAAACTGGATCCGGCGGACGTGGCGCGTGTCCGCGACGACGAGGTGACCGCTCTGCGAATGGACTGGGCGCAGCCCGGCCCGCGAGCCGACGCCACGTTGCGCGCCGACCTGTTCGGCGATGACGGCCGGTACAGCCGCCCGCTGCACGGCGATCCCACCTCGGTGGCGGCGGTGACCGTCGACGACGTGCTCGCCTTCCACGAGGCGTGGCTGCGGCGGCCCGGCGTGCTGCTGGTCGCCGGCGACCTGGACGCGCTCGACCTGGCGGCGCTGGCGGAGGCCGCGTTCGACGGCACGTCCGGCGACCCGCTGGAGCAGGCCGGGCCGCTCGGCGTGCGGCTCCCGCCGCGGCGGCGCACGATCCTGGTGGACCGGCCGGACTCGGTGCAGTCGACGCTGCGGCTCGGGCACCGGGCGCCGGAGCGGGCCACACCCGACTACGTGCCGATGACGCTCGCGGCGACCGTGCTCGGCGGGGCGTTCACGTCCCGGCTGAACCATCTGATCCGCGAGGTGAAGGGGTACACGTACGGGATCCGGGGGTCGTACGCGATGACCCGCCGGTCCGGCCGTTTCGAGGTGGCCGCCGGGGTGCAGACCGCGGTGACCGCTCCGGCGATCCGGGACACCCTCGGGGAGATCGCCCGCACCCAGCGGGAGGGCGTCACCGAGGCGGAGCTGGAGGTGGCGCGCTCGTGGCGGGCCGGCCAGCTGTCGGTCGAGATGCAGACGCCGGGGGCGATCGCCGGCGCCCTGGCCACCCTGGTGGTGCACGGCCTTCCGGACGACTACTACGAGACGCTGCGCCGCGAATACCTGGAGGCCACCGTCGAGCAGGTGTCGAAGGCCGCGGCCGAGCACCTGGCCGTCGACGGGCTGACCCTGGTCGTCGAGGGCGACGGCGCCGCGATCCGCGAGGAGCTCACCGAGTTCGGCGACCTGATCGACTCCGACATCTGACGCCGCGAGGGGGTGGGCGCGGGCCCACCCCCTGTCAGACAACTACTCCTGTCAAGAGACTAGCGGTCGTGGAGCAACTAGCTCTACGCTTCTCCCATGCCGTCACAACTGCATGAAACCCTCATCGAAATGTTCCGGAGCAGGCCCTCTCGCTGCGGAACTACTTGACGGCCCGCTGCACGGCGCACTTCCCGAGTACGAGGAAGCCCACCTCTCCTCCGCCGAGCTCACCGATGTCGCCCCGACCGAGTACCGCGCCGATGCCGTGGTCACCTTGACCCGGTCAGGCGCCGACGTGCTGGCGGTCGTCATCGAGGTGCAGCTCCGCGTCGACACCAAGAAACGCCGCAGCTGACCCGCCTACGTCGCCACCCTGCACGCACGCCTGGGATGCCCGGTCGTCCTGCTGGCGCTCTGCCCGGACCCGAAGGTCGCCGCCTGGGCCACCGACCCGATCGCCATCGGCCCGCCTGGGTCACGGGTCACTCCGATGGCTTTCGGCCCGGAGCGCATTCCTGTCGTCACCGATCCCGGCATGGCCCGGCGGCTGCCCGAGCTCGCCGTGCTCTCGACCCTTGCCCACGCCGACCGTTCCGACCCGCTTCCCCTTTTCGAAGCGCTGGTCAACGCCCTGGACGTCATCGATGCGGCCCACGCCGCGCTATACCATGACGTCATGCTCACGGCGTTGCCGACCGCAACCCGCAAGCTACTGGAGGACTTCATGACCACCACGGACTATCCGTTCCAGAGTGACTTCGCGCGCCGGCACTTCGCCGCCGGAAAAGCCGCGGCCAAGGCTGAGGCGATTCTCGCGTTTCTCACGGCCCGTGGCATCGAGGTGCCCGACGAGGCGCGCATGAAGATCGCTGAATGTACCGACCTGGACCAGCTCGATCAATGGATTCAGCGGGCCGCGACCGCCGAGCAGGTGGCTGACCTGGGCGGACCGCTCATCGACTGACGTGCCCAGGCCGGGCGAATCGCGACGGTTGTCGATGATGTGACCTGGGCCGCGTTGGTCCGATGCGGTGGCGGCGGGCGGCTAACGTCGCCGCCATGACGATCACCGACGCACCGCCCGCGGCACGCCCGGCCGCACGGCGACGCATCGTCCGGGCCTCTCTGGTCTGGCTGCTCCTGGTTCCGGCGGCCATCTGGTTCCCGGCCCGCACCTTCGGGTGGGAGGGTGGCCTCTGGGTCCAGTTCCTGGCCTTCACGCCCTATGTCGCCGTCTGGACCCTGGTTCCAGTCGGGGTCGCGCTGATCGCCCGCAATGGGGCGGCCGCCGCGCTGGCCACGCTGATCGCCTTCGGTTTCGGGCAGGCTGTGGTGCCGCGTGTCCTGGCCGATGCCGACCGAGGCCCGTCCCAGGGCGTCGAGATGCGCGTGATGACGTCGAACCTGCTGTTCAGCGACGCCGACGCGAACGAGATCGTGAAGCTGGTGCGCGACAACCGGGTGGACGTGCTGGCGGTGCAGGAATTCACCGAGCACGGACAGGCAGCGTTGAAGGCGGCCGGCCTGGAGACGATCCTGCCGTTCAACCAGCCCGCTCCGGAGTGGGGTGCGAGCGGTTCGGGCCTCTACTCCCGCTTCCCGTTCGCCGAGCAGGCCGCCCGGCGTAACGACGGCGGTTTCCAGCAGGCGCACGCGACGATCCAGGTGCCGGGCGCCGCGACGATCTACGTCGAGTCGGTGCACCCGTTGGCCCCGGCCCACCCGGATATGGTCTCCGGCTGGTCGGCCGACCTGCGTGATCAGGTGCCGGCCGAGGGCGGCCTCCCCAAGATCCTGATGGGTGACTTCAACGCGACACTCGACCACAAGCCGCTGCGTGACCTGATCGCCACCGGCTACCGGGACGCCGCCGACGCGGTCGGCAAGGGCTGGATCGGCACCTGGGGACCGTACGACGGTGATCCGATTCCGCCGGTCACCATCGATCACGTGCTGGTCGACGAGCGGATCGGCGTGCAGGATGTGCAGGTGCACAGCGTGAAGGAAACCGATCATCGCTCGGTGATCGCCTGGGTGACGGTTCCCACGGCATGACCGGGATCCGCCTGATCAGCCCGGCCGACGCGGAAGAACTGGCCGCCCTGCTGCGGGCCAACCGGGAGCATCTGGAGCCCTGGGACCCGGAGCGGGACGAGTCCTACTACACCGCCGCCGGCCAGTGGCAGATCATCTCCGATCTGATGCGGGCGGGCAACGCGCTGCCGCACGCGATCGTCGAGGACGGCCGGATCATCGGCCGGGTCAACCTGTCGAACGTCGTGCACGGCGCGTTCCAGTCGGCCAACCTCGGTTACTGGGTGGCGGCGGACGTCGCGGGGCGCGGGGTCGCGAGCGCCGCTGTCGCCGCGGTGGTCGAGGCCGCGTTCACCACTTACGGTCTGCATCGGGTCGAGGCGGGCACCCTGCTGCACAACGTGCGGTCGCAGCGTGTTCTCGAACGCAACGGTTTCGAGCGGTTCGGGATGGCGCAGCGGTACCTGCGGATCGCCGGTGACTGGCAGGACCACTACCTCTACCAGCTTCTGGCGGAAAACTGGCTGGCCGCCCGGAACGAGAACTCCTAGCATCGTCGGCATGATGCTCAGCTCGATGACGACCGCGCCGGAACTCTCCCGGCGTGTCTGTTGAGCTGATCCGCGAAGCCAATCCACAGCCCCGGGCGACCTGCCCGGGGCTGTGTCGTTCGGGGTCACCGCGAAGGAGACCCACGATGCCTGTTGATCACCGCAAGCTCGGCCGCGAGCTGGACCTGTTCGACTCCGACCCGCTGATCGGCGCCGGCCTGCCGTTCTGGCTGCCGGGTGGCGCGGCCGCCCGCCACGAGGTCGAGTCCTTTCTGTACGACCTGGAGCGCCGCGCCGGGTACCGGCACGTCTATTCGCCGGCGCTGGGCAGACGGAAGATGTACGAATTGTCCGGCCACTGGTCGAACTTCGCCGACGACATGTTCCCGCCGATGCGGGTCGGTGATGACGAGCTGGTTCTGCGGCCCAGTCTCTGCCCGCATCACGCTCTGATCTTCTCCGCGCGCGGCAGGTCGTACCGTGACCTGCCGTTGCGGATCGCCGAGTTGGGGCCGATGTACCGGGCGGAACGTTCGGGCGTCCTCGGCGGCCTGTCCCGGGTGCGGTCGATCCTGCTCAACGACGCCCACATCTTCTGCGCGGAGGATCAGGCGGGCGCCGAGGTGGCCGGGGTGCTGGGGCTGATGCGCCAGGCGCACGCGGTCCTCGGCATGGGCGCGGTCTCCTACCGGTTGTCGTTGCGCGGGCCGGGAAAGAGGTACGGCGGGGACGACGCCGTGTGGGCACGGGCCGAGGCGCTGCTGCGTGGCGCGCTGGCCGACGCGAAGGTCGCGTACGTGGAGGCGGCGGGCGAGGCGGCGTTCTACGGCCCGAAGATCGACGTGCAGGTGGCCGATCCCTCCGGCCGGGAGTGGACCCTCGCCACCGTTCAGGTCGACTACCACCAGCCGGAGCGGTTCAAGCTGGGGTACGTGAACGCGAGCGGCGGGCGGGACCGGCCGGTCATGGTGCACCGCAGCCTGGCCGGCTCGATGGAGCGGCTGTTCGGGCACCTGATCGAGGTGCACGAGGGCGCGTTCCCGGTCTGGTATGCCCCGGTTCAGCTCGCGGTGCTGCCGGTCGGCGCCGATCAGGACGCCGCGGCCCGGGAGTTCGCCGCCGAGGCCGCCGACCTGCGTGTGGAGGTCCTGCACGACGGCTCGGTCGGCGCCCGGATCCGCAAGTGCCGGAGGGTTCCGTACATCGCGGTGATCGGCGCCCGGGAAGCCGCCGAGCGGCAGGTGGCGCTGCGGCTGCGGGACGGGCGACGCCTGGATCCGATGCCGGGGGCGGCGGCGATCGCATCGATCAGAGCCGCCGCCCGGAGCAGGGGACAGGATCAGGCGGGAGCGGAGGTACGCGCCAACCCGTAGGTGAGGGCATCGACGAGGGCCGTCCAGCTGGCCTCGACGATGTTCTCGTGCACGCCGACCGTGGTCCATTCGCGGTTGCGATCGCTGGTCTCCAGCAGCACCCGGGTGATCGCATTGGTGCCGTGGCTGCCCTCCAGGATCCGCACCTTGAAGTCGGACAGCTCGAACGTCTTCAGCTGCGGATAGTGGTTCTGGAGGGCGCTGCGCAACGCCTCGTCGAGGGCGTTGACCGGGCCGTTGCCCTCGGCCGTGGCGATCACCCGCTCGCCACGGACGCGCACCTTGACGGTGCCCTCGGAGATGACCGTGCCGTCCTCCCGGTGCTCGACCAGCACCCGGTACGACTCCAGGGTGAACGGCCGTGCCAGATCGGCGCCGGGCAGTTCGCCGCGGACCAGCAGCTCGAAGGACGCGTCGGCGGCCTCGAACGACCAGCCGCCCGCTTCCAGGTCCTTGACCTTGCGGGTCACGGCGGTCAAGGTGTCCGGGTGGCCGGCCAGGTCCAGCCCGAGCTCACGGCTCTTGAGCTCGATGCTGGCCCGGCCGGCCATCTCGGTTACCAGGATCCGCATGTCGTTGCCCACCACCGACGGGTCGACGTGGTTGTAGAGCAGCGGATCCACTTTGATCGCGCTCGCGTGCAGCCCCGCCTTGTGAGCGAATGCCGCGGCCCCGACGTAGGCCTGGTGGGTGTCGGGGGCGATGTTGGCGATCTCGGCGAGCGCGGTGGAGACCCGCGTCGCCTTCTCCAGGCATCCGTCCGGTAGGACTTTCAGCCCGAGCTTGAGTTGCAGGTTGCTGACGACGGCGAACAGGTCGGCGTTGCCGGGGCGTTCGCCGTACCCGTTGGCGGTGCACTGGAAGTGCTCGACGCCGGCCTCGACCGCGGCGATGGTGTTGGCGACCGCGCAGGCGGTGTCGTTCTGGCAGTGGATGCCGAGCCGGTCCGGGGTCACGCCGGTCCGGGCGACGACCTCCTCGATCGCCTTGGTGATCATCGACGGGAGCATGCCGCCGTTGGTGTCACACATGACCACCCGCTCGGCGCCCGCCTCGATGGCGGCCGTCACGACACTCGCCGTGTACGCCGGGTCGTAGCGGAAGCCGTCGAAGAAGTGCTCACAGTCGACGAACGCGCGCCGCCCGTTGGCGACCAGGTGCCGCACGGTGTCCCGGACCATCGCCAGATTCTCGTCGCCGGTGGTGCGCAGCGCCCGCTCCACGTGCCGGATGTCCGACTTCGCGACCACGCAGACCACCGGCGTACCCGCGTCGATGAGGGCTTTGACCTGCGCGTCCTCAGCGACGTCGACGCCTGCCTTGCGGGTGGCCCCGAAAGCGACCAGGACCGCGTGCCGCAGGTCCAGTTCGGTCTTCGCCCGTGCGAAGAACTCGGTGTCCTTGGGCATGGCGCCCGGCCAGCCGCCCTCGATGAAGCCCACCCCGAACTCGTCCAGCAGGCGTGCGACGGCGAGTTTGTCGGCGACCGTGTAGCTGATTCCCTCGCGTTGTCCGCCATCACGCAGCGTCGTGTCGAACACCTGGTAGTCCATCGGGGAAGTCCTTTCGATTGGTCACCCACCACTCACAACAAAAAGACCCCCCGCGGATGCGGGAGGTCTGCGCGTCGGCGATGAGGTCAGCCGGCGCGCCAGGTGCGAATAATCAGCACGGAGTGGGTCACGGTTGTGAGCATGCCACGCCGGGCGCCCGGTGAGACCACAAATCCAAAAGCTGAGACGGTACGCGCGGCGCGCCACCCGGCCGGCGGATCCCGATCGGATGAACGCCAGGGCCAATCCCCCGGTCCTGGCGTTCGGTCGGGAGACTTCGCCGATCGGCTCCACCGCGCGCGCGAACGGTGCGTGACCGCGCTCCTCCGGGATCGGGCGATCGACCCCGGAGGATAGGTTAAGGGCGTGGTGGCTGAATCGTATTCGCGAAACCTGCCCTTCTCGAAGGCCTACAACTTCCGTGACGTCGGCGGCTACGCCGGACTGGACGGGCGGCGGGTCCGCTGGCGGCGGTTGTTCCGGGCCGACTCGCTGCACCGCATCCAGGACGGCGACGCCGAGGCCTTCGCCGCGCTCGGCGTCCGCACGGTGATCGACCTCCGGCGCCCGTTCGAGGTCGAGAAATTCGGCCGGGTCGCCGACGACTGCGGCGTCGACTACCACAACCTGGTGGTCCGGCACGTCGACTGGGACGGCATCGAACAGCCCGGCGAGACGGGGCGCGAGCGCTGGCTGGCCGACCGCTACCTGAACTTCGCCGAGGACGGCCGCGAGGGCATCGCCGACTCGCTGCGCCTGATCGCCGACCCGGTGGCGGCGCCCGTCGTCGTGCACTGCATGGCCGGGAAGGACCGGACCGGCACGGTCTGCGCTCTGACGCTGTCCCTGCTCGGGGTGTCCGATGAGGACATCGCCGCCGACTACGCGCTGACCACCGAGGCGATGCGCCCGCTCACCGAGTACCTGCTCCGGACCAGCCCCGAGTCGGTCAACGGCAACGAGCACATGTTCGACTCGCCCGCCGAGGCGATGCACATGTTCCTCGACGACCTGCGCGCGCTGCACGGCTCGGTCGAGTCGTACGCCAGGGACATCGGCGTCACCGACGACCAGCTCGCCTCACTGCGCTCCCACCTGCTGCAGCCCTGAGACATGCGGATGGGCGGGCCGGAGCCCGCCCATCCGTGCGAAGAAGGTCAGACCTCGAACCGGGTGCGCCGCTTGCGGGCGATCACGAAGCCGGCCGCACCGGCCGCCACGAGCAGCACGCCGACGCCGGCGATCGCCGTTCCCTGCGGGCCGGTGATCGGCAGGCCACCGCCCTCACCGCCGGACTCGCCGCCGGTCCCGCCGTTGCCGTCGGCGTCACCGCTACCGCCGTTGCCACCGTTGCCGCCCGTGCCGGGCTCCGCCCCGGATGGGTTGATCACGATTTCGGCCTTGTCGTTCGACTTGTCGATGTCCTGATCGAAACGCGAGCACTCGCACGCCGGGTTGGACTCGATCCGGCCCTTGGCGTCCGCGACGACCTTGTCGATACGCAGCCCGAACTCCCAGCTGACGGTCTCACCCACGGGGCGCACGGTGCCGCCGTAGCAGACGTACTGCTCCGCCTGCGGATCGGTCTTCACCACGTTGCCTCTGGCGAGGTAGCAACCCATCGGGATGGTGGTGACCGTCGTACCGGTCGGCACCGTGACGATGGCGATGCTCTCCTGACCGCGGTCTTGGCCGGAGTCCAGCGCCGCCGGGCCGTTGTTGCGCACGCCGACCCGGACGGTGACCGTGGAACCGGCCGCGCCGGACGCCTTCGCGCCCACCGCGGCGAGGTCGACGCCCTGCGCCCCGGTCGCCCGCACGCTGAACTCCTGCCAGTTGTCGTCCGGCTTGGAGTCGGTCTGGGCAACCCGCGCCTTGGCGGCGCTCACCGGGACCAGCCGCAGCTTCGCGCCCTCGGCGGCCTTCCGGGAGCCGGCGGCCAGCCGGTCGGCGGCCTTGGCATAGTCGGCAGCGGTCATCCACTGGAACTGGACGGCGCTCCTGCCCGGGGCCGCGGTGTCCTTGCGCAGCCGGAACGGCAGGTCGACGCCGTAGGTAACACCGGCTTCCAGATCCTCGGTGAAGAGGCAGCCCACGACCTTGCCGCGGTATTCACAGTTCGAGAACCGCTCGGCGACCTCGAACGCATAGTCGGTGTAGCCGAAGACACCAGCGCCGGTGACGACCTTGGTGCTCTTGTTGGTCACCGTCGACCGGGCGTCGAAGGCACTGCCCGGCTTGGCGCTGATCTCGATGGACTCACCGGCGGCCAGGTCGACGCTCTCGGCGACCTCGACCGTCGCGCTGGTGCTGACCGGCGCGACGTCCTTGGCGGCGAGTGTCGCCGTCACCTTGCCGGTCGACCCGGCCACGGCGTTGCCGGTCGCCTTCAGATCGGCCTCGAGCGAGATCCAGTCGAAGTCCGGGCCGAGGTCGACGTCGAACGGGGTGGAGCAGACCAACTCGGTCGGTGACGTGCTCTCGCACTCCCCGAGCTGCGCGGGATTCGCCAGGCTGACACCGGGAAGGTCACCGGACAGCTTGTAGGTGGACGCCGTGCCGAGGGGCGGTGCATGCGGGGTTCCTCCCGGGAACGGTCCGAAGATCAGGAGCCCGCAGCATAGAAAAAGTCGGATTTCCGCGTGGTCCCGTATCCACGCATGCACATGCTCCGTGTCCGATCAGCAACCACCCGCCTCAGCCGATAGGCGCGCGGCGCGCCGAGAGGCGGGTGACGTCGCGGGGGGGCCACGAGACGGGGTGGGAGCGTTTGTGGTGGCTCCCACCCGTACCGGAGAAAGGTTTTGATCTAGAGGACGCGGTGGACCCAGCCGAAGGGGTCTTCGGCGCGGCCGCGCTGGATGTCGACCAGCTCCTTGCGCAGGCCCATGGTGACCTCGCCGGGACCGCCGTCGGCGACGGTGAAGTCGCCGTCCTCACTCTTGATCACGCCGATCGGAGTGATCACGGCGGCGGTGCCGCAGGCGAACGCCTCGCGGACCCGGCCGGAGGCGGCGCCCTCACGCCACTCCTCCAGGCTGATCGGGCGCTCCTCGACACGGCGGCCGGCCCGCTCGGCCAGCTTGATCACCGAATCGCGGGTGATGCCGGGCAGGATGGTGCCGGTCAGCGGCGGCGTGATCAGGTTCCCGTCGTCGAGGACGAGGAAGACATTCATGCCGCCCAGCTCGTCGATGTACTTCCGCTCCACCGCGTCCAGGTAGACGACCTGGTCGCAGCCGTGCTCGGAGGCCTCGGCCTGCGCGGAGAGACCGGCGGCGTAGTTGCCGCCGCACTTGGCCGCGCCGGTGCCACCGGGAGCGGCCCGGGTGAAGTCGGGCGTCACCCAGATGCTGACCGGCTTGACGCCGCCGGAGAAGTACGGACCCACCGGGGAGGCGATGACCAGGTAGAGGTACTCGTTCGCGGGGCGGACACCGAGGAAGACCTCGCTCGCGTAGGCGAACGGGCGCAGGTAGAGGCTGCCCTCGGGATCTTCCGGAATCCACTTCCGGTCGATCGAGATGATCTCGTGCAGGGAGCGGAGGAACGTCTCCACCGGGAGCGCCGGCATCGCCATGCGCTGGGCGGACTGGTTGAACCGGGCCGCGTTGGCGTCCGGCCGGAACATCGCGACACCACCGTCGGGCAGCGTGTACGCCTTCAAGCCCTCGAAGATCTCCTGGGCGTAGTGCAGCACGGCGCTGGCCGGGTCCATCGGGATCGGCGCGCGGGCCTCGACGCGAGGTTCGTACCAACCCTTACCGTCGGCGTAGCGCACAGTGACCATGTGGTCGGTGAAGATTCGGCCGAAACCGGGGCTGGCCAGCGCGGCCTGACGGTCCGCGTCGCTGACGGGTGCCGGGTTCGGACGGATCTCGAAATCGAGGTTGTCACCACCGCTCATGGCAAGTAGACCTGCTTTCTGCAGACAGAATCGAAGCATGCGTGGGGGCACCCGCAGTGCCCCATGAATTTACCCCGAACGGTCGTTAACACAATGACCGCGGGTGACGAAGCCCCGAAGGGCTCGGTGTGGCGTCGCTCAGACGGCGGCGGCGACGCGGTCGCCGACCTCGGCGGTACGCAGCGGCGCGCCCGGGGCCCGGGACGCGACCTCGGCCGCGACCGCCTCGGTTACTCGCCGGGCCTCGTCGAGCTTGCCCAGGTGCTCCAGCAGCAGGGCGGCGGAGAGAATGGCCGCGGCCGGGTCGGCGATGCCCTTGCCGGCGATGTCCGGCGCGGAGCCGTGCACGGGCTCGAACGTCGACGGGTAGACCCGCTCCGGGTTGACGGAGCCGCTGGCGGCCATGCCGATGCCACCGGTCACGGCGGCGGCGATGTCGGTGAGGATGTCACCGAAGAGGTTGTCGGTCACCACGACGTCGAAGCGCTGCGGGTTGCTGACCATGAACATGCTGGCGGCGTCGATGTGCTGGTACTCCGTGGTGACCTCGGGGAACTCCGAGGCGACGGCGGCGAAGGCACGGGACCACAGGTTGCCGGCGTGGGTCAGCACGTTGGTCTTGTGGACCAGGGTGACGTGGCGGCGGTCGCGGCGCTGCGCGCGGGAGAACGCGTCACGGATGACCCGCTCGACACCGTGCCGGGTGTTCAGGCTCTCCTCGGTGGCGATCTCGGCGGGGGTGTCCTTGTGCAGGACGCCGCCGGCGCCGACGTAGAGGCCCTCGGTGCCCTCGCGGACCACGACCATGTCGATCTCACCGGGCTTGACGCCGGCGAGCGGGCTGGTGGTGCCCGGCCACAGCTTGGACGGGCGGAGGTTCACATACTGATCGAAGTCGAAGCGGAGCTTCAGCAGCAGGCCGCGCTCCAGGATGCCCGGCGCGACGCTCGGGTCGCCGATGGCGCCCAGCAGGATGGCGTCGTGGCCGGCCAGCTCGCCCTGCACCGTCGCCGGCAGGACCTCGCCGGTGCGGTGGTAGAGGCGGGCGCCCAGGTCGTACTCGTTGTAGTCGACTCCGGGGAGGACGACGTCGATGACCTTGCGGGCCTGCGCGGTCACCTCGGTACCGATGCCGTCGCCGCCGACAACCGCGATCCGCGCCACGCTCACGTCAATTCCCCCAACACGTCCGGTCAACCCCGGCCAGGCTACTCGCCTGTCCCGATCAACGGAACGACAGTCCCACCAAATGAACGCTGGTTCAGACGCAACGCTGGTTCGGATGCTCCGGATGCTCTCGGACGCATCTCGGATGCTCTCGAATGCGAACAGCCCCCGGGACCGCGGCAAACGGTCACGGGGGCTGTAGCGACGAGAAGTCCCGCCGGAATACTCACCGCTCGCCCCGGGGACGGACACCATCACCCGAAGACAGGCCCGTTCAGGACGTGCGGTCAGGACAACGCTAGCGAGACGGACTAATGACGCGCAAGCCGCACACCAGCGTGTCGGGGATACGGTTCGTCGCGGGACGCGGCGGTGATGGCACCATGCGCCGGTGAGTTTCGACCTAGTGGTGTGGGCCATGGGCCAGACGGCCGAACCGGAAGCGGTCCGGGCCGCCAATGCCCGCTGCGTCCGCGGCGAGCATCCCCGACGCCCCGCCGACCCCCGCGTCGTCGCCTTCTACGACGCCCTGACCAGCCATTATCCGGACCGTGGGCCGCATCTCGGCGCGTCTGGATCGCCATGGGCCAGCGCGCCGCTGCACGCCGAAGCCGACCACATCCACATGCGGCTCGACGAGAACTGCCCGGACGTGGTGCTGGAGACGATCGAGAGGTACGCCGGACACTTCCGCCTCGACCTGCTCGACCTCCAGGACGGGTCGGTGTACCGGGCCTTCTGATCCGCTGGCAGGCCGACCACGCCCGATCCGTCCGGCAACGCGCCACGCACCTCGACCGTCACCCGTTCGGTGAGGTCCCCGGCGACCACAGATCGGGCAGCGCCTCGAGAAGCGCTGCCCGATCCGTGCCACACCCGCGGTGGATCAGGCGGTCTCGGTGATGGGCCGGTCCACCCAGCTCATCATGCCGCGCAGCTTCTTGCCGGTGATCTCGATCGGGTGCTCGGCGCCCTGCTCGCGGTACTTCTTGAGCTCCGGCGCGCCGGCCTCGTCGTCGGAGATCAGACGGCGGGTGAACTCGCCGGACTGGATGTCGGCGAGGATCGCCTGCATCTCCTTCTTGGTCTCCGCGTTGATCACGCGGGGGCCGGAGACGTAGTCACCGAACTCGGCGGTGTCCGAGACGCTGTACCGCATCCGGGAAATGCCGCCCTCGTACATCAGGTCGACGATCAGCTTGAGCTCGTGCAGGCACTCGAAGTAGGCGATCTCCGGGGCGTAACCGGCCTCGGTGAGCACCTCGAAACCGGTCTGCACCAGCGCTGCCGTGCCGCCACAGAGGACGGCCTGCTCGCCGAAGAGGTCGGTCTCGGTCTCCTCCTTGAACGTCGTCTTGATGACGCCGGCGCGGGTGCCGCCGATCGCCTTCGCGTACGACAGGGCGAGCGCGAGGCCGGCGCCGGTCGGGTCCTGCTCGACCGCCACCAGGGCGGGGACACCCTTGCCGTCCACGTACTGGCGGCGGACCAGGTGGCCGGGGCCCTTCGGGGCGACCATCGCGACGGTGACGTCCGCGGGCGGCTTGATCAGCTCGAAGCGGATGTTCAGGCCGTGGCCGAAGAAGAGCGCCTTGCCGGCGGTCAGGTTCGGGGCGATCGACTCGGTGTAGATCTTGCGCTGCGCGGTGTCCGGCGCCAGCACCATGATCACGTCGGCCCAGGCGGAGGCCTCGGCCGGGGTCTTCACGGTGAGGCCCTGCTCCTCGGCCTTCGAGCGGCTCTTCGAGCCCTCCTGCAGGCCCACCACGACCTCGACGCCGGAGTCGCGCAGCGACAGCGAGTGGGCGTGGCCCTGGCTGCCGTAGCCGATGACGGCGACCTTCTTGCCCTGGATGATCGACAGGTCGGCGTCGCCGTCGTAGAACACTTCCGCGGTCATGACTTCCTTCTTCTCTCGTTTTACTAACTCAGGCGGCGCTGGGGGACTCAGGCGGCGCGGAGCGCGGGGCCTGTGGTGATGGAGCGGGAACCGCGGCCGATGGCCACGAGGCCCGACTGCACCATCTCCTTGATGCCGTACGGCTCGAGGTCGCGCAGCAGTGCATCCAGTTTGTCGGGATTACCGGTCGCCTCGATCGTCAGGGTGTCCGGAGCGACGTCGATCACTCGCGCCCGGAACAGCTCGACGGTCTCGAGCACCTGGCTGCGCTGCGCCCGGTCGGCGCGCACCTTGACCAGCAGGAGCTCACGCTGGACCGACTGCGCCGGGTCCAGTTCCACGATCTTCAGGACGTTCACCAGCTTGTTGAGCTGCTTGGTGACCTGCTCCAGAGGAGAAGAGTCGGCGTTGACCACGATCGTGATGCGGCTGACGTCCGGGTTCTCCGTCTCGCCGACCGCCAGGGAGTCGATGTTGAAGCTGCGCCGGGAGAACAGTCCGCTCACCCGGGCGAGCACACCCGGCTTGTTCTCGACCAGCACCGACAGCGTGTGTTTGTTGGTCACAGGTCGTCCTCCTCGAACGTCGGGCGCACGTCCCGGGCGAACATGATCTCGTCGTTGCTGGTGCCGGCCGCGACCATCGGCCACACCATGGCGTCCTTGCCGACCGTGAAGTCGATGACCACCGGGGCGTCGTTGATCTCCATGGCCTGCTGGATGATCTTGTCGACGTCGTCCTTCGACTCACACCGCAGGCCGATGCAGCCGAGCGCCTCGGCCAGCTTCACGAAGTCCGGGATCCGGTGCTTGTGCGTGCCCAGCTCGGTGTTCGAGTAGCGGCCGTCGTAGAACAGGGTCTGCCACTGCCGGACCATGCCCAGGTTGCCGTTGTTGATGAGGGCGACCTTGATCGGGATGCCCTCCAGGGCGCAGGTGGCCAGCTCCTGGTTGGTCATCTGGAAGCAGCCGTCGCCGTCGATCGCCCACACCGTGGTGTCCGGCTTCGCGACCTTGGCGCCCATCGCGGCCGGGACCGCGTAGCCCATCGTGCCGGCGCCGCCCGAGTTGAGCCAGGTGCCCGGCTTCTCGTACTTGATGAACTGGGAGGCCCACATCTGGTGCTGACCGACGCCCGCGCAGTAGATCGCGTCCGGCCCGACCAGCGCGCCCAGCCGCTCGATCACGTACTGCGGGGCCAGGGTGCCGTCGGTCGGCTCGTCGTAGCCGATCGGGTAACGGTCACGGATGTCGTTCAGCGTCGACCACCAGGCCGCGTACTGCTCGGTGCCGGCCGCGGTGGCCGAGACCGCCGCGATCAGCTCGTCGATCACGTGCCGGGCGTCGCCGACGATCGGGACGTCCGCGTGCCGGTTCTTGCCGATCTCCGCCGGATCGATGTCGGCGTGCACGATCTTGGCGTCCGGCGCGAACGAGTCGAGCTGGCCGGTGACCCGGTCGTCGAAGCGGGCGCCGAGAGTGACCAGCAGGTCCGACTTCTGCATCGCGTAGACCGCGGGAACCGTGCCGTGCATGCCGGGCATGCCCAGGTGCTGCGGGTGCGAGTCGGGGAACGCGCCGATGCCCATCAGCGTGGTCACCACCGGGATGCCGGTCAGCTCGGCCAGCTTGCGCAGGCCGTCGGTGGCCCCGGCCTTGTGGACGCCGCCGCCCACGTACAGCACCGGGCGCTTGGCCGCGGCGATCAGGCGGGCCGCCTCGCGGATCTGCTTGCCGTGCGGGTGCAGGGTCGGGCGGTAGCCGGGCAGGTCCAGGGTCGGCGGCCAGGCGAAGACGGTCTGCGCCTGCAGCACGTCCTTCGGGATGTCCACCAGGACCGGGCCGGGACGGCCGCTGGACGCCAGGTGGAACGCCTCGGCCATGATCCGGGGCAGCTCCTCCGGCGTCTGGACCAGGAAGTTGTGCTTGGTGATCGGCAGGGTGATGCCCTGGATGTCGGCCTCCTGGAAGGCGTCCGTCCCGATGTACGGACGGCCGACCTGCCCGGTGATCGCGACGATCGGCACCGAGTCCATGTACGCGTCGGCGATCGGCGTCACCAGGTTCGTGGCGCCCGGGCCGCTGGTCGCGATGCAGACCCCCACCTTGCCGGTGGCCTGCGCGTAACCGGTCGCGGCGTGGCCGGCGCCCTGCTCGTGGCGGACCAGGATGTGCCGCACCTTCGAGTCGAACAGCGGGTCGTACGCCGGAAGGATCGCCCCGCCCGGAATGCCGAACGCGACCTCGACCCCGAGCGCCTCGAGCGACCGGACGAGCGCGCCGGCACCGGTGGTGGCTACCGGGGCCACGCTGATCGGAGCGGTGTTCACGGCCGCCGCGACGGTGGCTGGAGTGGCTCGGTGTGCGAGGGATTCAGGAGTGGGTCTCGTCATCGCAGTTCAGACCTTTTCGGGTTGGCGTCCGGTGCTGATCCGTGTCTTGAGCAACAAAAAAGGCCCACGTGCAGATGCACGGGACCTAGCGCACTCTCCGTTGGCCGGAGGAGTGCGCTCAGATAAGTACTCGGGACGCGAAGCACATGCGGCTAACCTTGCCCCATCTCACGGCCTGAGTCAACTGATCCCATATTTTGATCACGGGCCGCGGTGGCGAAATCAGGATCGCTCGGCAGCAACGCTCTGACCTGCCGCATTCCCGGCCCGAGGCGGACCACCTGGCTGCGGGCCGGTGCGTCGCTCGACGACTTCCGCCGCGGCTGAGGAAGCGGGCGGGCGCCCGACGGGCGCGACGACAACAGCCGCGACTCGAAGTGCTCGGCCGGCACACCCCACCCGAACAACGAGCCCTGACCCAGCCGGCAGCCGGCCTCCTCGACGACCTCCCGCTGGGCCGGCGTGCCGATCCCCTCGGCCAGCACCTCCAGGCCGAGCCGGTGCCCGAGCCGGACCACCACGTCGACCAGCGGCGCCGCCGTCCCGGTCCGTGACTCGGGCTCCGCCACCAGCGCGTGGTCGATCTTCAGGATGTCGACCGGAAGGGTGCGCAGCTGGGTCAGCGAGGAATAGCCGGCCCCGAAGTCGTCCAGCGCGATCCGCACGCCCGTCTCGCGCAACTCGGCGAGCCTGCGGACCAGCTCCTCCATGTCAGTGGCGACGGCGTGCTCGGTCACCTCCAGGACCAGGCGCTGCGGGGGTACGCCGTACTCGGCCAGCACGTCGGCGACCTGAGCGGCGTAGTCGGAGTTGTGCAGCTCCTTCGGCGACAGGTTCACCGACAGCCAGATGTCGTGCCCGTTCGCCAGCCACTCGGCGAGCTGCTTGCAGGCCTGCTCCAGCACCCAGGCGCCGATCCGGTTGATCAGGCCGGACTCCTCGGCCACCGGGATGAACTCGACCGGCGCGACCCGGCCCAGCTCCGGATGCGTCCACCGCAGCAGCGCCTCGCCGCCGAGCGGGCGCATCGACGGCAGCGCCACCACCGGCTGGAACACCAGGTGGAGCTGGTTGCGGTCGATCGCGTGACGCAGCTCGCCGGTCAGGATGCCTCTGCGGCGCAGCAACTCGTCGTACTCGTGCTGGTAGCTCTCCACCCGGTTCTTGCCGCGCTGCTTGGCGTAGCGCAGCGCGAGGTCGGCGTCGTGCAGCAGCTCGCCGGTGGCGGCCACGCCCAGGCTCGCGGAGAGGAAGATCGAGCCGCCGTCCACCTCGTAGGGCTCGCCCAGAACCGCGAGCAGCCGGTGCGCCGCGAGCACCGCCTCGTCCGTGTCGCCGCGCATCAGCACCGCGAACTCGTCGCCGCCGAGACGCGCCGCCACGTCGCCGGCCAGCAGGTTGCGCCGCAGCCGGGCGCCCACCTCGGCCAGCACGGCGTCACCGACGTCGTGGCCGCGCAGGTCGTTGACGCTCTTGAACCCGTCCATGTCGATGCCGATCAACGCGGCTTTCGACGGCTCGTCCCGCAGCGCCTCCTGCAGGCCGCGCCGGTTGGCCAGCCCGGTCAGCGGGTCGGTGTGTGCCAGCTCACGAAAATGCGCCTCACTCTGCCGCAGCCGCATCGTGTAGCGCCGCACATCACCGAGAGCCAGGTATTGCCGGGCCACCAGGGCCAGGCCCACCACGCTGACGCCCAGATAGCCGAGCACGTCCATCGCCCCGCCGCGGGCCAGGTGATAGCCGAGGGCGACGATCATGGCGACCATCGGCATCACCACGTAGGCCGCGCCGCGCTCCAGCACGTCCCCGGACACCTCGACCGGCCGGTCGGCGGCCCGCACCGCCCACGCCACCAGGGTCAGCCCCGCCGTCAGCAGCAGGCCGCTGGCCAGGGTGAAACCCTCGTTCTCCCGGCAGATGCCGATGGCCAGCACGTTCGCCCCCGCTGCCACCACGGTGACCCCGGCCGCCACCCGCACGGTGTGCCGCCGCGGCCGGTGGGCGTGCAGCGTCAGCACCGCGGTCAGGCCCAGGGCGAGCACCATCAGCAGGGCCGGCAGCAGGATCGCGAGACATCGGTTCGGCGTCGCGTCGCCGAGGATCCGGGTCGGCCGGCTGATCAGCACCCAGCCGACGAACCAGACGGCCGCCGCGATGACCAGGCCGTCCAGCAGGTGCCGGACCGCCGCGGCCGGGCTGCTGGCCGCGCCCGGCAGCGCCACCGTGCCGGCCAGCAGGGTCAGCGTGCCGATCCCCATGCCGACGGCGACCGCGGTGGCCAGCGCGCGGGTGTGCCCGGGAACGTCGTGGTGCCCGGTGATCAGCGCGGTGACCAGGCCGGCGAGCGCGGCGCCGGTGGCGATCGCGCCACCGGCGGCGAGCAGCAGATGCGCCCGCCGGGCGGCGCCGGTGTGCCGGCGGCCGGACTGGCCCAGGTAGGCGACCGCCGGGACGGCGACGAGCAGGCCGATGAGGCCCGCCAGATCCATACCCGACGGTGAGTGCACTGACACACTGTGCCGGATGTCCGGGATTTATGACACCCCATGCGTCCCGAGCTGTGGACGTCCGCCGTGGTGGACGGCCTGGACAGTGGCACTATGGGTGGCATGCCTGAGCTGCGCTCCCGGACCTCGACACACGGCCGGACGATGGCCGGCGCGCGCGCCCTGTGGCGCGCCACCGGTATGACCGACGACGACTTCGGCAAGCCGATCGTCGCCATCGCCAACAGCTACACCCAGTTCGTACCCGGACACGTGCACCTCAAGGACATGGGTGGGCTCGTCGCCGAATCGATCTTCAAGGCCGGCGGGATCGGGCGCGAGTTCAACACCATCGCCGTCGACGACGGCATCGCCATGGGCCACGGCGGCATGCTCTACTCGCTGCCCAGTCGCGAACTGATCGCCGACGCCGTCGAGTACATGGTCAACGCGCACTGCGCCGACGCCCTGGTCTGCATCTCGAACTGCGACAAGATCACACCCGGCATGCTGATCGCCGCGCTGCGGCTCAACATCCCGACGGTCTTCGTCTCCGGCGGCCCGATGGAAGCCGGCAAGACGATCGCCATCGAGGGCATCGTCCACGAGAAGCTCGACCTGGTCGACGCGATGAGCGCCGCGGCCAACGACAACGTCACCGACGAGCAGCTCGACACGATCGAGCGCTCCGCCTGCCCCACGTGCGGCTCGTGCTCCGGCATGTTCACCGCCAACTCGATGAACTGCCTGACCGAGGCGATCGGCCTGTCGCTGCCCGGCAACGGCTCGACGCTGGCCACGCACGCCTCCCGCAAGGCCCTCTTCGAAGAGGCCGGCCGGCTGATCGTCGAGATCGCCAGGGACTACTACGAGAAGGACGACGAGTCGGTGCTGCCGCGCTCGATCGCCAACCGCGACGCCTTCGAGAACGCGGTGGCCCTGGACGTGGCGATGGGCGGCTCCACCAACACGATCCTGCACCTGCTGGCCGCGGCCCGCGAGGCGGAGCTCGACTTCAGCGTCTCCGACATCGACGCCATCTCCCGCCGGGTGCCCTGCCTGTCGAAAGTGGCGCCGAACAGCCCGAAATACCACATGGAGGACGTGCACCGGGCCGGCGGCATCCCCGCGCTCCTGGGTGAGCTCAACCGCGGCGGCGCGCTTCGTCCCGCCGTGCGCGCCGTGCACTCCCCCGACCTCGCCTCCTGGCTCGACAAGTGGGACATCCGCGGCGGTTCGCCCGCGCCCGAGGCGCTGGAACTGTTCCACGCCGCGCCCGGCGGGGTCCGCACCGTCGAGCCGTTCAGCACGCAGAACCGCTGGGGGAAACTCGACACCGACGCCGAGGGCGGCTGCATCCGCTCGGTCGAGCACGCCTACACCGTCGACGGCGGCCTCGCCATCCTCTTCGGCAACCTCGCCCCCGACGGCTGCGTCGTCAAGACCGCCGGCGTCGACGAGTCGATCTGGAAGTTCACCGGCCCGGCCCGCGTCTACGAGTCGCAGGACGACGCCGTCACCGGCATCCTGGGCAAAGAGGTCGTCGAAGGCGACGTCGTGGTCATCCGCTACGAGGGCCCGCGCGGAGGCCCCGGCATGCAGGAGATGCTCTACCCGACCAGCTTCCTGAAAGGCCGCGGCCTCGGCAAAGCGTGCGCGCTGATCACCGACGGCCGGTTCTCCGGCGGCACCAGCGGCCTCTCCATCGGCCACGTCTCGCCGGAGGCGGCCGCCGGCGGCCTGATCTCCCTCGTCGAGACCGGCGACGAGATCACCATCGACATCCCCGGCCGCAGCATCACCCTCAACGTCCACGACGACGTGCTGGCCCAGCGCCGGCACGAACAGGAACGCCGGCCGAAGCCGTACACCCCGGCCGACCGGCAGCGGCCGGTCTCGGCGGCGCTGCGCGCCTACGCCTCGATGGCCACCAGCGCCAGCGACGGCGCCTACCGCCGCGTCCCCGAGTAACCCTTCAGCACGGCGACGGAGGCCGGCGGATGGCTCACCCCATCCGCCGGCCTCTGTCAACCACAAGCCCATCGGGGTACGGCCACGACTCCCCCACCGCACCACCCCGTCGCGCGCTACCACGCGACGTCGCCGCGGCTCCGGCCCTGCCGCGCCTCTCGGGCGGATCCCCACTCACCGGCTACGCCGCCCGCCGGAACCGGCCCCACCCCAGCCCCGAGCGGTAGCCCACGCAGGCCAACCCTCGCCCGACAGGCGCCCGCGCTACGGCCCACCCGCCAGCCGTCGCCCGCCCACGCCAACCCTCGCCCGACAGGCGCCCGCGCACCCCAACCCTCGCCCGACAGGCGCCCGCGCACCCCAACCCCGCCCGGAAGACGCCCACGCGACGGCCCACCCCACCAGCCGTGGCGCGTGTTCTGGGCTCCGGTAGATGGGTTCGGCGGCTTGCCGTGGGCTCTGCCTCGACCGGGCTGGTGGACGGGCCTGCGTCACCGGCAGTGGGTGGTTCACTGCTCCGGTCCGGGTGACCAGCCGCGAGCTGCGGGAGTTCAGGGGTGGGCGTCAGTTCCAGGTCGGCAGGGGCTGGCCGGGGAGCTTGCGGTTGAGGTAGCGCACGACCTCGCGGCAGTCCAGGTTCGGTGAGCTGTAGGTCTGGCCCCTCAGAGCGTCCAGTAGCGGGCGGTCACCGGCCAGTTGGTCGTTCTCGTTGTGGCAGGTCAGGCGAGTGTCCACGGCAGACTGCGGGATGCGCATGACGTAGCGGGTATCGGCGTGCAGAACTGTCAGCCACTCCTCGGACTCGGCGATGGGATAGCCGACGAAGCGGCTCTCCGGGATCACCTGGAGACGGTTGACGCCGTCGGTCAGGTTCTGGGTCGCCGGCACGGCCGTGGTGTTGAGCAGGAACGCCTGAGCCGACACCCATGGGGCGTCGAGGCTGTGCATGAACTGGAACGCGAGGGCGGCGGCGCCCAGGTAGACGACGGACAGGCCCTGCCAGCCGGTCAGCTTCCGATAGCGTCGGATCAGGTTCTCGTCGGCTGAGTCACGCCAGCGGTGCCGGAAGTGCCGGATGACCAGTTCCACACACAGGGCGGCCAAGACCACCGCGAGGCCGCGAAGCAGATATCTGAACGGTGACGCCAATGCCGTGACGGTGGAGACGATCAGGATCAGGGGCCAGAGCGCCGGCTGGATGCGGGCGCGGAACCGGACCGCGAACCACAGTGTACCCAGGGCGATCGCCGGGAGCACGTAGTAGGCGTAGATGGTGACCGTGCCGAGCGCGACCTGCACCGGGGTGGCCGCGAGCAGTGCGGTCGTCGTGGTCAGCGAATAACGGCCGACGCCGTAGATCTTGATCAGAAAGAGCAGCAGGAGTAGGGCGGACCCGAGCGCCACCAGTTCTCGCGTCGAGATCTTCGAGGATTCGCGGCCGCTGGCGCCGCCTTCGAGCCACTGAGTCAGGTCATCGACCGCACGATCGGGACCGGATGCGCCCTGCCGCTCGGGCGCCGCGCGCTCGAGAGCCACCTCCTCAGCCGCCACCCGCCCGGAAGCCACCTCCTCAGGCGCCGTCCGCCCGGAGGTTGGATACTCGGGCGCTTCGAGGGCGGACCGCCCCGGCTGCCGCGCGGGCGACTGCTGAACCGGCAGATCGGGAACCGCGGGGCCGGGTGGCCGAGCCGGCGCGGAGGGTCGGTGCGGATGGGGACGGGAACGCTTCCGGGAATTGGCCATTGCCGCTCAGCCCTTTCGGAGGCCGGAGTCCGCAGGTCCCCAGCGTAGGGACCGGCCACAATGGCCGTCCACCGCGTGCGGCGACTCCGATTCGGCGAGTGCCACCGGTTCGGGCGGCTCGACGGCACACCCTGGCAGGACGACCGCTGGTCCGACTGACTCCACCCGGAAGCGAGGCCCGCCCGAGCACGACGCCCACCCGAGCCCACGCGAACACGACGCCCACCCGAGCCCACCCGAACACGACACCCACCCGAATCCACCCGAACACGACACCCACCCGAATCCACCCGAACACGGGTCTGGATTCCGCTGTGGGAGTCGGGAGAAGAGGCGAGGCCGTCAGCCGCCGGAGGTTGGGAACCGTCCGTGTGTGTTCGGGGTCGGGGTAGTCGTACGACAAGAGGGTTGAAAGGGCGAGGCCCGTCCACCGCAAGCGGTGGACGGGCCCGCCTGGCGTGATACCCTCAACGTGGCCTCTTGGCTTGACGGGTTGACTTGATGGGTGGACATGACGTGTTGACTGGACTCAACATGTTGAGCGGGGACGTCATCCCCGTTGATCGGGAAACGTCAACCCGCTTGATCGCGGACGTCAACCTGTTGAACGGGACGGCGTTACTTGAGCGCGCCCTCCATGATGCCGCGGACCAGCTGACGTCCGCCGACGAGCAGCAGGATGACCAGCGGAACGGTGGCGACGAAGGCACCGGCCAGCACCCGGCGATAGATCACATAGTTGCCGCTCGCCAGGTCGGAGAGGGCCACCATCGAGGTCGGGAAATCGGTGCCGTTCAGCGTGATCAGCGGCCACTGGAAGTCGTTCCAGGTGGCCACGAAGGTGAGCAGCCCGAGGACGGCTAGAGCGGGACGGATCGCCGGGACCACGACGGTCCAGTAGATCCGCAGCGTCAGCGCGCCGTCGATGCGGGCCGCCTCGACCAGCTCGTCGGGGATCGCGTGACCGATGAACTGCCGCATGTAGAAGACGCCGAACGCGCTGACCAGGCCGGGCGCGATGACCGCGAGGAGCGTTCCGTTCCAGCCGAGCTTGCCCATCAGGATGTAGAGGGCGACCACGCCGAGCTGGTTGGGCACGGTCAGCGTCAGGATCACTACGAACATCAGGATGTTGTTGCCCTTGAAACGCAGCTTCGCGAAGGCGAACCCGGCCAGCGAGCAGAAGAACAATGTCGACGCGGTGACCGCGAGCGCCACGATCAGGCTGTTGATCAATGACGCGGTGAAGTAGACGTCCTGCATGCCGAAGACTTCACGCAGGTTGGCCAGGAACTGGTCGCCGGGGACCACCGACGGCGGCGACTTCATCACCGCCTCGTCGGAGCTGGTGGCGATGACGAACATCCAGTAGACCGGGAACGCCGACACCAGCAGGATCGCGGTCAGCCCGAGGTAGGACTTCCACGTTCCCGGAGTGTCCTGAGGCGCGCGGCTCAACAGGCGGGTGCTCACTTTCCGCCTCCCAGGCGCCGGGTGGCGATCGCGTTCACCGCGGCCACAACCAGAATGATCAGGAACAGCGCCCAGCTCATCGCGGCGGCGTACCCGAGGTCGAGGTCGCGCCAGCCGACCTTATAGATGAGCTGCGCGATGGTGCGCCACTGGTGGTCGTAACCGCCGTTGGCGAGCGCCGGGTTCTCGTCGAAGAGCATCGGCTCGTTGAAGAGCTGCAGCCCGCCGATGGTGGAGAGGATGACGGTGAAGAGGACGACCGGCTGGATCATCGGCACGGTGATCTTCCACAGCTGGCGCCACGGGCCGGCGCCGTCGACCGCGGCGGCCTCATAGACGTCCTTCGGGATGGCCTGCATCGCCGACAGGTAGAGCAGCGCGTTGTAGCCGATCCACTTCCAGTTGACCATGACGGCGATGGCCATCCAGCTGCTCCATGTGGAGGCGCGCCAGTCGAGCGGCTGTTCCTCGCCGAAACCGACGAGCGACAGGAACCAGTTGGCGAGGCCGTAGTCGCGGCTGAAGAAGACAGCGAAGACCAGGGTCGAGGCCGCGACGGGGGTGACGTACGGCAGCAGCACGCCGATCCGCCAGAAGGTGGCGCCGCGCAGCTTGCGGTTCAGCAGGTTCGCCAGCATCAGCGCGATGAGCAGCTGCGGAACGGTGGAGAGGATGAAGATGCCGAACGTGTTGAGCAGCGAGTCCCAGAAGTCGGAGTCGTCCACCAGCTTGGTGAAGTTCTCCATGCCGGCCCAGCCGGTGAGCGTCGGGTCGTCGAGCCGCCAGTGGCGCAGTGACACCACCGCGTTGAAGATGAGAGGGAACAGCCCGAAGATCGCGAACAGGATGAAGAACGGCGCGATCAGCAGGTAGGGCACGGTCTTGGTGTCGAAACGGTAGAGCCAGAACTTCGCGCCGTTCGGCGGCGCGGGCTTCGGCTCCTCGGTCCGCACCGCGCGAACGTCGGTGAGCGACACGACAAACTCCTCTTACGGGCCGGACGGCGGGGCGGCCGTGGCCACCCCGCCGTTGCGAAGGAAACGGATCAGGACTTGGCGGCCTTCTCGGCTTCCTTGACCGCCTCGGCCCAGGCGTCAGCCGACTTGATGCCGCCCTGGCCGACCCGGTTGATCACGTTCTCCACGGCCACGCGGGTGGGGCCGTTCTTCTTGCCGAGATACTGCGGCTTCAGGTTCTCCGCGGTGGAGGCGAAGATCTGGCCGGTCGGCGCGTTGGTGAAGAACTCCTTCTTGTAGTCCAGCACCGCGGGGTCCTTGTAGAGCGCCGGCTGCGAGGGCAGGTTGCCGACCGTCTTGAAGACCTCGATCTGCTGCTCCGGCTGGATCAGCCACTCGACGAACTTGTACGCCGCATCGACGTTCTTGCCCTGCTTGGGGATGGTCCACCAGGAGCCGCCCCAGTTGCCGCCGCCACCCGGGATCGTGGCGATGTCCCACTTGCCCGCCTGGTCCGGCGCGGTCTTCTGGATGTGGCCGAGCATCCACGCCGGGCAGGCGAGGACGGCGAACTGGTCCTTGGTGAAGCCCTGGTCCCAGTTCGGCTGGAAGCTGGCCAGGTTGGCGGAGATGCCGGCGTCGAGGGCCTTCGTGGCGATGTCGAACGCGACCTTCGGGCCGCCGTCCATCTGGAGCTGCTCCTGCTCGTTGTAGAAGCCGACCGGCTGCTGCGAGAGGACCGGGTTGAACAGGTTCGTACCGGAGTCGAGGAACTTCTTGTTCGACTTCGAGGTGTAGGTCTTGCCGGTCTCCAGGAACGCGTCCCAGGTGGGCCACAGCTTGCTGACCGACTCACGGTCGGTGGGCAGGCCGGCCGCCTTGAACAGGTCGGTGCGGTAGCACATGGCCAGACCGCCGACGTCCGTGCCGAGGCCGATCTGCTGGCCGGAGGTGGACTTCGAGGCCTGCCACTTCCAGGGCAGGTACTTCGACTCGAGCGCGCCGGCGCCCTTGTCGGTCAGATTGACGAACTGGTCGGCCTGGCTGCGGAACTGGACGATGAAACCCTCGTCGACAGCCGAGATGTCCGGCGCGCCAGAGCCCGCGACCAGCTTCTTCTGCAGGTCCTCGTGCTGGGCGTTGTACTCGCCCGTGTTCAGCACGATCTTGACGTTGGGGTTGGCGGCCTCGTACTTGGCCTTCAGCTTGTCCAGGCCCATGTCACCCCAGAAGTTGACCTTCAGGGTGACCTGGCCGCCCTCGGCGGTGGTGTTGTTGTTGCCCTCCAGCGCCTGACCGCTACAACCCGTTATGGCCAACGCAGCGGCGAGGCCGGCGGCACCCACACGCAGGCCGCGACGTCCGAAATGTTCCATGTCATTCCTCCGCAAGGAGATGCGCATCACTGAACCGGGTAAGTTCTGGGAACCGTAAGCCGGGCTTTCATCCCTGTCAATAGCGGGCTACGGGCGCGCTCCCAGTGTGTAGCAAGCCGGATTTTTCGGGCGTGAACAAATCGATGGGTTTACATCGCCTGCAGTGTGCCGTAACACTTAACCGATCAAGCAGGGGACGGTTGTCGAGGGAGTCCGACGGCCCACCATCCGGCGCCCGATAAGCTCGGCATCAGTGGGGACAGAGGAGACTGAGTGAAGCGGCCCACGATCGCCGACATCGCACGGCGGGCGGGCGTGTCCAAAGGCGCCGTGTCATATGCGCTGAACGGCCAGCCAGGCGTCTCCGAGGCGACGCGCAAGCGGATCCTGTCGATCGCCGAAGAGATCGGGTTCAACGCCAACAGCGCGGCCCGGGCGCTCTCCGGCGCTCGCGCACGCGCCGTCGGCCTCACGCTGTGCCGGCCCGCCAAACTCCTCGGCATCGAGCCCTGGTTCATGGGACTGATCAGCGGTTTCGAAGCCGAGCTCGGCGCCCGGTCCTACGCTCTGACCCTCCAGGTGGTGGCCACTCCCGAAGAGGAGATCGAGGTCTACCGCCGGTGGTGGGGGGAACGCCGGATCGACGGCGTCATCGTCACCGACATCCGCAAGGACGACATCCGCATCCCCGTCCTGCAGCAGCTCCAGCTCCCGGCCGTGGTGATCGGCGGCCCCGGCGAGACCGGGTCGATCGCGCAGATCTGGTCCGACGACGCCGGCGCCATCACCGAAGCCGTCCGCTACCTGGTCGCCCTCGGCCACCACCGGATCGCCCGGGTCAGCGGCGTCTCCGACCTGCTGCACACCCAGAACCGGACGAAAGCCTTCGAGACGGTCTGCGCGTCACTGGGGCTGGACCACGCGAGGACCATCCCGGCCGACTACACCGGCGAGGAGGGCAGCCGGGCCACCCGGCGGCTGCTGATCGGCGGCGACCGGCCCACCGCGATCATCTACGACAACGACGTGATGGCCGTCGCCGGCCTGGCCGTCGCCCAGGAGATGGGGCTCTCCGTCCCCGGCGACCTGTCGATCGTGGCCTGGGACGACTCGCCCCTGTGCAGCCTGGTCCACCCACCGCTCACCGCACTCAGCCGGGACATCTCGGCGTACGGCGCACAGGCCGCGCTGGAGCTCCTCAACGCCATCGACGGCCGGAAAGTCGGCAACGTCGAGGCCGGGCGGGTTCACCTCACCCCGCGCGGCAGCACCGCCCCGCCGCGCTGACCTCAACGGCCGTCTCAGCTTCGGTGGCTGCCTCAGCTTCGGTGGCTGTCGAGGTATGCCTCGACGCGTTCCGCCGGGCCCGGATGACCGAGAGCGAACCCCTGGCCGTACCGGCAACCGGCCTCGGTCGCGCGGGCGATGTCCTCCGGCGTCTCCAGGTTCTTGGCGACGATCTCCAGTCCCAGCCGGCGGCCGAGACTCACCACCACCTGCATCACCGACGGGTCGGTCGCCAGTGACGGGCTGAGTTTCAGCATGTCCACCGGCAGCCGGCGCAGGTGCGACAGCGAGGTCTGCCCGGACCCGAAGTCGTCCAGAGCGGCGCGCACCCCCAGCTTGCGCAACCCGGCGAGAGCGGCCACGACAGCCGGCACGTCCTCGGCGATCCAGGTCTCGGCCACCTCGACGACCAGGCGTTCCGGGGCCAGGCCGTGCCGGCTCAGGGTCGCCTGGACCCGCTCCGGGAAACGGGCGGTCAGCAGCTCACGCGGGCCCACGTTGACGGAGAGCCAGAACTCGTCGTTCAGCGACCAGGTGACCAGGTGGTGACAGGCCTCGTCGAGCACCCACTCGTCCAGCTCGGCGGTGATCCCCAGCGAGGCCGCGATCGGCAGCAACTCCTCCGGCAGGATCGTGCCCAGCTCGGGATGCCGCCAGCGCAGCAGCGCCTCGACCCCGGCCGGGCGGCCGTCGCCCAGCCACGACACCGGCTGAAAGACCAGGTCCAGTTCGCCGCGCCCGGCCGCGCCGAGAAGCTGCTGCTCCAGTTCCATCCGGCGGTGCAGCTGGATCTCGACATCCGGGTCGTACCACTCGACCCGGTCCCGCCCGAGTTGGCGGGCCCGCTGCCGGGCCAGGTCGGCGTGCCGCAGCACCTCGTCGGAGTCGGCGCCGCCGGCCAGCTCGGCCAGGCCCACGCTGGTGTGCAGGACGGCGGTGGTGCCGGGCAGCGCGTACGGCTCGCCCAGGGCGGTCACGATGCGGCTCGCCAGGGCGTACGCCGGAACCGCCGAATCGGTGGTGAGCACCGCGAACTCGTCGCCGGCCAGCCGCGCGGCGACGTCCTCGGCGCCGATCAGGGCGCGCAGCCGCCGGGCGACCTCGATCAGCACGGCGTCCCCGACCTCCCGCCCCCGGGTGTCGTTGATCTCGGCGAGCCCGTGCAGATCGATCACCAGCAGCGTGCCGTGCTGCCCGGCCCGGCGGCGCAGAGCGAGCAGATCCCGCATCAGGGCCCGGCGATTCGCCAGGCCGGTCAGCTGGTCCAGGTAGGACAGCCGGTGCAGGGTCCGCTCCAGATGACGGCGTTCACCCACATCGCGGACGTGTACGACAAGCGCCGCGACCTCGGGGACACCGCGCAGATCCGAGATGGTCGACTCGGTGTCCCGCCAGAGCCGCGCGCCGTCGCGGACCCGGGCGTTGACCAGCACCGGAGGGCCGTCATCGTGCTCACCGGCGAGCACCGACCCGATCACCGCCCGCGCGTCCGCCGCGTCGTCGGGGTGCAGCAGGTCGTGGAAGTCCCGGCCGATCACCTCCTGGTCGCGGAGCCCGAAGAGGCGGGCCGCCGCCGGCGACTGCCACTGGACCGTGAGCCGCTCGTCGAGCACCAGGGTGAGGTCGGTGGCACCGGCCACCAGAGAGCGGAAGTGCGCCTCGGCGACCCGCAGCCGGCCCGCGTAGCGGCGGATGTCGCGGACCACGAGCAGTTCCCGGACGACCAGCACACTGACCATCACCAGACCGAAGACGATCGCCTCGGTCTCGAACTCGTCGACGGTGAGCAGGTGCCAGATCGCGGCGATCACGCCCACCGCGGCCGGCACCGCCAGCAGCGGATAGCTCGCCAGGTACTGATCCGGGTGGCGGGGCGCCAGCGGCGGCAGTGGCAGATCACGGCGGGAACCGCCCATCGCCGAGGCGCTGAGGCCGGCCACCACGAGGAGCCCGGCGGCCGGCGACACCGGTCCGGACGCCCCGATCGCCAGAGTGCTCAGGCCCAGCATGACCAACACCGAACCGGCGCCACACCACAGGGCCCCCGGCGGACGGGGACGGGCGCGCAACACGATCACCGTGACGACGGCGATCCCGCCCGCCGCGATCAGCAGCGCCGGCACCACCTCGGGACGGCTCGACGCCGCCGGGACCAGGTAGATCGCGAAGCCCAGGCTCACACCGAGGGCGGCCCCGTCGTACGCGCGCCGCAACCGCACCGCCCAGGTGCTCGCCGCCCCGGGCAGCAGCGACGTGCCGGCCACGAAACAGACGGCGGCCACGGCCAGGCCCGCGGTGAGCCAGCCGGCCCGGTCCTCCGGCGCCCACCACGGGACCAGACCGGTGATCGCCGTGACCAGGGCGCCCAGTCCGACGAATCCGGCGCCCCGGCAGGACACGAACGCGCCCTCGGCACGGTGGATCGCCAGAGCGGTACGGATCAGGACGGCACCCGCGCACAGGCCGGTGACGCCGATCGCCCACGCGAGCAGTACGGCGACCATCGACGATTCCTCTGCTTTCTGACCCCGGAGCGACCCGGGATGCGGGGCGGGAGCAAGAGGGAAGTGCACCGGGTCAACGACGGTCCCCGGATCGGGTTACGGCACGGCGTGTCGCCGTCCCACCATCGGATCGTCGACCATCCAGCGATGACGGTCAACCCGGCGCCGGGTGCCCCGGGTCCGGCACGACCGATCGCCGCTCCGGGTGGAAGAATGGGTACGTGAGCGATCATCCCGTCCTCCGTGTTCGCAAGTCCGGCGCCGTCCTGGTCGCCGCGTTGATCGGGCTCGTCGGCACGATCCCGATCGCCGGCTCCTCCTGGGCACGGACCCCGCTGCTGCTGATCCCGATCGCCGTCCTCGCCTGGACGTGGCGGGCCGGCACCGACGTCTACCCCGGCGAGCTGCGCGTCCGCGCCCTCATCGGCGGCAGCCGGGTGCCGTTCGGCCGGATCGCCGAGCTCGCCCCTGATGAGCGGGGCCGGGTCTCGGCCCTGCTCGACAACGGCAACGTCATCCGCCTCACCGGTGTCACCCGGGACAACCTGCCCCTGGTGCTCCAGGCCAGCGGCCATCCGGTCGCCGCAGGCGACCATCAATGAGCCGGTTCTGTCAGACCGCACGGCTACCCTGGTCGGCATAGGACCGAAGGGGGTCGGGTCGTGCTGTTCCGCCGGGGCCGTGCTGTGCTGTTCCGCCGCGGCCGTGCCGTGCCATCCGGCCGCGCGGGGTTCTTCCGCCGCGGCCGTGCTCTGGCCGCCGGTTCCGTGGCCGTGCTGGCGCTGACCGCGGGGTGCAGCTTCGGCCCGCCCGGCCCGGACAAGGCCGGTTCCGCGCCCAACCTGCCCCGTCCGTCGGCCGCTCCGACCGCCGGTGGTGACGACGGCGAGCGCGGGATCGCGGTCACCGTGCTGGCGAAGAACCTCGAGGTGCCGTGGGGCATGGCCTTCCTGCCCGACGCCGGGGCGGTGGTCACCGAGCGCGACACCGCCCGCATCCTGAAGATCGGCCCCGAGTCGACCGCCGAGGGGCTCAAGGTCACCGAGTTGCGGCGGCTCGGCGAGGTGCGCGCCGGCGGCGACGGCGGCCTGCTCGGCATCGCCGTCTCGCCCGACTACAAGACCGACAGCACGCTCTACGTCTTCTACTCCACCGAGCAGGACAACCGGATCGGCAAGCTGGCCGGTGACGGCGATCTGGAGCCCGTCCTCACCGGCATCCCACGCTCGGCCGAACACAACGGCGGCGCTCTGGCCTTCGGCCCGGACGGCTTCCTCTACGCCGGCACCGGCGACGGCACGCCCGACGGCGGCCAGGCGCAGGACGCCAAGAGTCTGGGCGGCAAGATCCTGCGGATCACCACGGCCGGCAAGCCGGCTCCCGGCAATCCGGTCAAGACCTCCCCCGTCTGGTCCTCCGGTCACCGCAACGTGCAGGGCCTGACCTGGGACCAGACCAAGCGGATGTACGCGACCGATCGCGGCCAGCCACGTACCGCCGAATTGAACGTGGTGGAGAAGGGCAAGAACTACGGCTGGCCGAAGGCCGACGGCTCCGGTGCCGGCGCCGGCGCCGCGTTCACCGATCCGCTGGTGTCCTGGCCGTCCGGCGTCTCCTCGTGCGCCGGGGTCGGCGCCCTGGAGACCCTGGTGGCCACCGCCTGCGTGCTGGGCCGGCGGTTGCAGCTTCTCAACGTCACCGCCGGGGGGACGGTCCTGGGCAGCCCTCAGGAGCTGCTGACCGACCAGTTCGGCCGGCTGCGCGCCATGGTTGCCGCCCCGGACGGCTCGTTCTGGGTGGGCACCTCCAACCGGGAGGACGGCGGAACCTCCGCCCCCGATGACGACCGCGTCATCCGGCTGGTCTTCTCCGACGGCGGCGCCGGCCGGAGTTGACGGCCATGACTGTTTCATCCCGAGCCCGACCGGGCAGGTGAGGCCACGATGACTGAAGACCGGCCGACCACGGCTCCGGACCGGCCCTCGTGGCGACACCGTTGGCGAACCGTGGCTGACATGTCCGGCCGGGTGTTCCGGCACCGGTGGACCCGCCGCATCCGGGTGGCCACCGCCGTCGGGTTGACCGGCGTCGCCGGCGCGCTGATCGGGGTGATGCTCTTCGCCCGCGCCGACCTCAACGTCGGACCGTTCGGCGCGGAGATGTCCGTGACACCGTCCGTGCACGGCGGCACCGAGATCAACATCCCGCCGCTCGGGTCACTGCACCTCGACAGTCACCGCGGCCCGGTCCATCTGCGGGTCGCCCTCGGCTCCCTGGACCAGAGCCGCACCGAGGCGCTGATCGACAACCCGGCGGCGATCAGCTCGGCCGGTGACCGGGCCCTCGACGAGGTGGCCGCCGCCGTGGCGCGGCTCGGCCTGCGGACCCTCGGCCTGGCCGTTCTCGGCGGCCTCATCCTGTCCGCCCTGACCTTCCGCAATGTGCGACGGACCGCGGCGGCCGGCGTGACCGCGCTGGTGGTCACCGGCGGCAGTCTGGGCCTGGCCGCCGGCACCCTCCGGCCCGACTCGATCAGCGAGCCGCGCTACGAGGGCCTGCTGGTCAACGCGCCCGCGGTGGTCGGTGACGCGCGGCGGATCGCCGACAACTACGGGCGATACTCCGACCAGTTGCAGACCATCCTCGGCAACGTCAGCCGCGTCTACTCGACCATCTCGGCGCTGCCCGTCTATGAGCCCGCCGGCAACACCACCCGCCTGCTGCACGTCTCCGACCTGCACCTCAACCCCTCGTCCTGGGGCCTGATCCGGACCGTGGTGGAAACCTTCGAGATCGACGCGGTCATCGACACCGGCGACATCGTCGACTGGGGCAGCAGCGCCGAAACCGGATACGTCGCGTCCATCCCGTCGATCCAGGTGCCTTACATCTACGTCCGCGGCAACCACGACTCGGCCGCCATCCAGGCCGCGGTCGCCGCCCAGAGCAACGCGATCGTGCTCGACGACGGGCTCACCGAGATCGAGGGCCTCACCATCGCCGGCATCGGCGACCCCCAGTTCACCCCCGACAAGAGCGAGACCAACGAGGCCGGCGACGACTCCGGCCCCGAACTGCTGACCGCGGCCGGCAAGCGGCTGTCCCAGACGATCCGGCAGTCCGGCAAAACGGTGGACATCGCCCTGGTCCACGACCCGGCCATGGCGCAGCCGCTCTCCGGCCTGGTCCCGCTGGTCCTCGCCGGCCACCAGCACAACCGCTCGGTGACCATGCTCCCGCCGCCGGCCGCCCCGGCCCCCGACCCGTCGGCCCCCGGCTCCTCCGCGGCGCCCTCCCCCGCCCCGTCGCCGTCGGCGGCCGCGCTGCCCACCCTCCCCACACGTCTCATGGTCGAGGGCTCCACCGGCGGCGCCGGCCTGCGCGGCCTGGAGAACGAGGAAGAGGCCACCCCGCTGAGCCTGTCGGTGCTCTACTTCGACGAGAACAGAGAGCTCAAGGCGTACGACGACATCCAGCTCGGCGGCACCGGCGAGTCCACGGTGGAGATGCAGCGCAACGTGATCGGCCTCGAACCTGACGCCACTCCTACTCCGTCGGCGCCGGCCCGCCAGCCCACAGGCTGACCCGGCGTTTTCTCACATCACGTTCTCTCACCACACCAACCGGCGACACTTACCCACCCGCTACACCTGCCCCGGGCCCTGCCTCTGGCGGCCCTGTCCCTGGCTGCCCGGCCCCCGAAAAGCCAATCGGCCCGGCTTGCGGCCTTTGATGTTGTGCCTAAGCACAGCCACAAGGTCACAAGATCGGCGGTTATGGGTGGTGAGGGAGGGAGGAGGGCGCCTGAGGACTGAAGGGCTGGACTGAAGGGCTGGGCTGAAGGGCTGGGCTGAAGGGCTGGGAGCTGGAGCCGCGAGCTGAGGGGCTGGGGCCGAAGGGCTGGGGCCGAAGGGCTGGGGCCGAAGGGCTGGGGCCGAAGGGCTGGGGCCGAAGGGCTGGGGCCGAAGGGCTGGGGCCGAAGGGCTGGGGCCGAAGGGCTGGGGCCGAAGGGCTGGGGCCGAAGGGCTGGGGCCGAAGGGCTGGGGCCGAAGGGCTGGGGCCGAAGGGCTGGGGCCGAAGGGCTGGGGCCGAAGGGCTGGGGCCGAAGGGCTGGGGCCGAAGGGCTGGGGCCGAAGGGCTGGGGCCGAAGGGCTGGCAGCTGGAGGGGTGTTAGGTGATCTTGTCTAGGTCGAGGGTGAGGGTGCCGGTGTCGAGACCCTCGGGGTCGATCTCGATCGTGTAAGTGCCGGCTGAGGAACTGAAGCCCAGCGTCGCGGCGGGTTTCTCACGGGTGAGGGTCGCGTCGACGACCTCGAGACCGGCGGGGGTGCGGACACGGATTCGGGTCTCCTCCGTGGCGGTGAGGGTGTCGCGGCGGGCGGTCAGGAGGAACTGTTCGGATTCGGCGGCGCGGAAGGTGACGTACGCGCGCTCGCCGGCACGGGCCAGGGTGATCCGGGTGGCTTGGCCGGCGGTCAGGGTGGTGGTGACGGCTCCGACCAACTGGACCGTGAGAGTACCGGTGCCGGCCGTGTCCGGGTCGACTTCGAGGGTATGCCGGCCGGTCGCGGTGACGTCGAAGTCCAGGGTGCGGTAGTCGGCCTCGTAACCGACCGCGCCGGCCATGGACATCTCGCCGGACGGGTCGCGGATCTCCAGATGCGTGTATTCGTCCTTGGAGAGGCTGCCGCGGCGGGCCACCAGGGTGAGCTGCTGCCCGGCAGTGGCAGGGAAGGCCAGGAAGGCGCGTTCACCGGGCTCGACGATGGTGATCTTCTGGGCTGGTCCGCCGATGGAGAGGGTGCCCGATGTCGTTCCGGCGAGGCTCAGCAAAAGGGTGCCGCGGTCCTTCGCCCGGGGTTTCACCTCGACGGTGTAGGCGCCGGCCGTAACGGCGGTGAAGTCGACGCTTACATCGGACCAGGTGGTGAGCAGGGTGCCCTCGGCCACCAGGGCGCCGTTGCGCCGGACCACCAGGTCGGTGTTGTCTGCGGCGGTGAGGGTCTTGCGCTGGGCCAGAACGGTCAGGCGCTGGCCGGCGGTGGCGCGGAACCCCGCCGCACCCGAGCCGGGGAAGGTGAGCAGGACGCCGGGGCCGCCGACGGTGAGTGGATCGCCGACCGCCCTCACCGCAGCGGATGTCATGGCAGCGCCCGCGGTTTCGGTGCTGCCCGACCTGTCGGCTTTTCCCGCAGTGCCCCGCATGCCAGTAAGCCCGGCGACAGCCCGTGATCCACGTGAACCCGCAACAACCCGGGATCCACCGAATCCCGCAACAACCCGCGATCCACCAGACCCCGCGATGAGCCGTGATCCACGACGCTCCGCCACAAGCCGCGATCCGCCAAAGCCCGATCCCGCAGTGGCCCGAGCTTCTGCAGATCTTGCAACGGCCCGCTTTCGCTTTGGTCCGGTAGTGGCTCGCGTTCCAGCGAATCCCGTAACCGCGCGCATCCCGTTTGGCCCGGCAGCGGCTCGCGTTCCAGCAGATCTCGCAACAGTCACCGATTTCGCGGGTCCTGCAACGACCGCCAATGCAGCAATCCCCGCAGCGACCGGCGATTCCGCAGCCCTCGCAGCCGCGGGCGAAGCGGCGACATCCGCAGCAGGCGGCGTCCCACCGATCCCTGCAACAAGCGGTATCTCGGCAACTCTCGCACCAGCTGACGTTGCGGCCACGAGGGCGAGGGTTGCCGTCAGTGCGACGGTGGCCCACCGCGAGTTCGTGCGGACTACTGCCGAGGAGTGCCCTGCCATCGTGGCAGGCTATGCCTCTTCAGACATGAAACTCCCGATAAGGCCGCAAATTCGCCCACCTAGAGCGTACGGAATGTACATCCTCGATCGAATTCTTCTCCGATCGAGGATGGACAGTTCGGGTCCTGTGGCCCTCCCGCCGCGTGAGTGGGAACGGGAGACGCCGCTCTGTTACGCCGCCCAGACGCCTGCTTTGACGGAATCAGACTGAAGGCGACCGGCACGGACAAGCGTGTGACGGCCCGGCCCACCCAACCGGTTACAGCGCAAGCGACAACCAGGCGCAGGCGGCAACCCCGCACAGGCCGCAACCGGGCACGGGTGACGAGCCGGCACGCGCGCAGGTGGCGGGACGACGGGACTACAGGCCCGCCGGGACGACGACGCCCGAAACGACGACGCCCGGGACCGTGAGCACGGGACCGGGCGTCATGCGTACCCCCGCGGCGGTTTAGGCGGCGCCGAGCCGGGCGAGGATGAGGTCGCGGACGGACTTGGCGTCGGCCTGGCCTCGCGTGGTCTTCATGACCGCGCCCACCAGGGCGCCCGCCGCCGCGACCTTGCCGTCGCGGATCTTGGCGGCGATGTCGGGGTTGGCGGCGATGGCCTCGTCGACGGCGGCGGTGAGCGCGCCGGTGTCGTTGACCACCTCAAGCCCGCGGGCGGCCATCACCTCGACCGGGTCGCCCTCGCCGGCGACGACGCCTTCCAGGACGGCACGGGCCAGCTTGTCGTTGAGCTTGCCCTCGTCGACCAGTTTCTGCAGGCCGGCGACCTGGGCGGGGGTGGCGCCGACGGCGGACAGCTCGACGTCGAGCTCGTTGGCGCGGCGGGCCAGCTCGCCCATCCACCACTTGCGGGCGCCGGCCGGGGACGCGCCCGCGGCGATGGTCTCCTCGATCAGCTCGACCGCGCCGGCGTTGGCCACCGACTGCATGTCGACCGCGGAGATGCCCCACTCCTCGCGGAGGCGGGCCCGCTTGATGCTGGGCTTCTCCGGCAGCGAGGCGCGAAGGGTTTCGACCCAGGCCGGGTCGGGCGCGATCGGCACCAGGTCGGGCTCGGGGAAGTAGCGGTAGTCGGTGGCGGTCTCCTTGGAGCGGCCCGGCCGGGTGTCACCGGTGGTCTCCTGGAAGTGCCGGGTCTCCTGGAAGATCCGGGTGCCGCCGTCGAGGAGGCCGGCCTGGCGGATGATCTCGGAGCGGACGGCACGCTCGACAGAGCGGAGGGAGTTGACGTTCTTCGTCTCGGTGCGGGTGCCCCACTCCTCGCCGGGCAGGTTCAGCGAGGTGTTGACGTCGCAGCGCAGCGAACCCTGCTCCATGCGGACGTCGGAGACGCCGAGGGAGCGGATGATGTCGCGCAGCTCGGCGACGTAGGCCTTGGCGATCTCGGGGGCGAGCGCGCCGAGGCCGGGAACCGGCTTGGTGACGATCTCGACCAGCGGGATGCCGGCCCGGTTGTAGTCGACCAGCGACTCGGTGGCGCCGTGGATGCGGCCGGTGGCCCCGCCGACGTGCAGGGTCTTGCCGGTGTCCTCCTCGAGGTGCACCCGCTCGATGCCGATCCGGTAGGACTTGCCGTCCACCTCGACGTCGACGTAGCCGTCGGTGCAGAGGGGTTCGTCGTACTGTGAGGTCTGGAAGTTCTTCGGCATGTCCGGGTAGAAGTAGTTCTTCCGGGCCATCCGGCACCACTCGGCGATGTCGCAGTTCAGCGCGAGGCCGATGCGGATGGTGGCTTCGATGCCGGCCCGGTTGGCCACCGGCAGCGCACCCGGCAGCGCGAGGCACACCGGGCAGACCTGCGTGTTTGGCTCGGCGCCGAACTCGGTCTTGCAGCCGCAGAACATCTTGGTCTGGGTGCCCAGCTCGACGTGCGTCTCCAGGCCGATCACCGGCTCGTAACGGCTGGTGGCGTCGTCGTAGGACGGCAGCGCGATGGTCGTCATGTGAGTGCGGCTCCGGCTCAGAGACTTCGTTGCGGACAGAGACCAAGCCTAGTCGCCCGGTCTGACAGAACGACGCCGGGTTTGCGCCCCCGAGAAGATCTATGTTCGAGGTACCGTCCGCGCATGCGCCACACCCTCGCCGTCGTCGCCCTCGCCGCGACGGTTCTCACCACCGCATGCACCGCCGAGGACACACCCACACCCGCACCGTCGGGCTCCATCGGCCCCGTGGTGCCCGCGATCGATTTCGCCACCTGGGCGGCCGGCCGTTCCACGCCCGTGGCCGACCCGCTCTACCCGGAGAAGGGCAACGCCGGCCTGGACGTCCTGCACTATCAGCTCGACCTGGACTGGCAGCCCACCACCAAGATCCTCACCGGTGTCGCCACGCTGCGGATCCGGCCGGTGGCGAACGCGAACGAGATCAAGCTGGACTTCACCGGCCTCACCGTCGACCGTGTCACCGTCGACGACAAACAGGTCACCGGCACCGTCACCGCCGACAAGCTCATCGTGCCCGCCGCGGTCGCCGCCGAGCAGCCGGTGACGCTGACCGTCGCCTATCACGGCACGCCCAAGCAGGTGAAGATGCCGTCGCGCCGCGGTGACGCCTCCGAGGGCATCGGCATGCGCACCTCGAAGGACGGCGTCCTCTGGACCATGCAGGAGCCGTGGGGCGCGCTGACCTGGTACCCGGTCAACGAGCACCCGTCCGACGAGGCGCTCTACGACATGGCGGTGACCGTTCCGGAGGGCTGGACGGCGGCGGCCAGCGGCACACCCGGCAAGGTCGAGGGCAACACCTTTCACTACCAGAGCACAGACCCGGCCGCGGCGTACGTGACGACGCTGGCCGTCGACAGGTACAGCAAGGTGGAGCAGAAGGGCCCGCACGGACTGCCGCTCACCTATTTCACGGTGCCGAAGGCCGACGACCGGTACCTCGGTGTCCTGAAGAAGTCGCCGCAGTTGCTGACCTGGTTGGAGGAACGGCTCGGGCCGTACCCGTACCCCAGCGCCGGTGCTTTGATGAACGGCTCGATCTCGGCCATGGAGACGTCTCAGATGCTCAGCATGGGCCGGGAGGCGTTCCGCGAGACGGATCTGAAGGAGTTCGAGGCGGTGCTCGTCCACGAGTACGCCCACCAGTGGTTCGGCAACGCGGTCACCCCGAGGACCTGGACCGACCTGTGGCTCAGCGAGGGCTTCGCCACCTACATCCAGTACGTGTACGAGCAGAAGCTGTACGACTTCGACGACGCCGCCCTGGAGGCCTCCCTGCGGGAGAACGACGCCGACCTGCGCAAGAGGGTGGGCCCGCCCGGCAAGCCGAAGGCCGGCACCTTCGCCGAGAGCAACGTCTACATCTGCCCGGCGGCCATGCTCAAGGAGCTGAACGACGCGCTCGGCGACGAGAAGTTCTTCGCACTGGCCCGGGCGTGGGCGGAGAAGAACCGCAACACCAACCAGGACCGGGCCGGTTTCATCGCGTTCGTGAACGCGGAGACCGGCAAGGACTTCACCAAGCTGATCGACACCTGGCTGGACTCACCGACGACACCGCAGTGAGAAGGGGCCCGCGAGCAGCGGGCCCCTTCGTCAACGGATCAGAGCGCCGGCGGGGTGAACGTGCCGACGGCGGACTCCAGCGCGGCGGCGACCCGGTACATGCGGTCGTCGGCCATCGTCGGGGCCATGATCTGGAAGCCGACCGGCAGGCCCTCGGCGAGACCGCACGGGACCGAGATGGCCGGGCCGCCGTACAGGTTCGTCGGGATGGTGAACAGGTCGGCGAGGTACATCTGGTACGGGTCGCTCGTCCGCGAGCCGAACGGGAACGCCACGAACGGGGTGGTCGGTGAGACCAGCACGTCGACCTGCTCGAACGCGGACTGGAAGTCCCGGGTGATCAGGGTCCGGACCTTCTGCGCCTGACCGTAGTACGCGTCGTAGTAACCCGACGAGAGGGCGTAGGTGCCGAGGATGATGCGCCGCTTGACCTCGGGGCCGAAACCCTCGTCCCGGGTCAGCGACATGACCTCCTCGAGCGAGCGGCTGCCGTCGTCGCCGCTGCGCAGGCCGTACCGGACGCCGTCGAAGCGGGCCAGGTTCGACGAGCACTCGCTGGGGGCGATCAGGTAGTAGGCCGGAAGCGCGTACTGGAAGTTCGGGCAGGACACCTCGACGACCTCGGCGCCCAGCTTGACCAGTGCCTCCAGCGACTCCCGGAACGCGGCTGCGACGCCGGGCTCGGAGCCGTCGCCGGCGAACTCCTTGACCAGGCCGAGCTTGACGCCGGTCAGGTCACCGGTGGCACCCAGGCGGGCGGCGGCGACGACGTCGGGCACGGCCTGCTGGATCGAGGTCGAGTCGCGCGGGTCGTGGCCGGCGATCACCGCGTGCAGCAGGGCGGTGTCCTCCACCGTCCGGCCACACGGGCCGGGTGTGTCCAGCGAGGACGAGAACGCGATCAGCCCGTACCGCGAGGTGCCGCCGTAGGTCGGCTTGGCGCCCACGGTGCCGGTGACCGCGCCCGGCTGCCGGATCGAGCCGCCGGTGTCGGTGCCGATCGCGAGCGGAGCCTCGTAGGCCGCCAGCGCCGCCGCCGAGCCACCACCCGAGCCGCCCGGGATGCGTCCCAGGTCCCAGGGGTTGTTCGTCGGGCCGTACGCGCTGTACTCCGTGGAGGAGCCCATCGCGAACTCGTCCATGTTGGTCTTGCCGAGGATCGGCATGCCGGCGTTCTTGAGACGCTCGACGATGGTGGCGTCGTACGGCGGCTTCCAGCCCTCGAGGATCTTCGAGGCGGCGGTCGTCGGGATGCCCTTGGTGGTCAGCACGTCCTTGACGGCGATCGGCACCCCGGCCAGCGGCCCGGTGATCTCGCCGTCGTCGACGCGTTTGGCGGCGGCGAGCGCGCCCTCGCGGTCGACGTGGAGGAACGCGTGCACCCGCTCGTCGACGGCGGCGATGCGGTCGAGGTGCGCGGTGGCCACCTCGACGGCCGAGACCTCCCGCTTCGCGATGCGCGAAGCCAGGTCGGCGGCGGAGAGCCTGGTCAGGTCACTCACTTCAGGCCTCCTCGTCCAGGATGCGCGGCACCCGGAACCGGCCCTCGTACGCGTCGGGGGCGCCGGAGAGCGCCTCGTCCTGCGTCAGGCTCGGCGTGGGCACGTCGTCGCGGTACACGTTGGTCAGCGGAACCGAGTGCGAGGTCGGCGGGATGTCCTCCGCGGCCACCTCACCGACCCGGGCGACCGACTGCAGGATCACGTCGAGCTGACCCGCGAATCGATCCAGTTCCTCCTCGGTCACGGCGAGCCGCGACAGGCGCGCCAGGTGCGCTACCTCTTCGCGGGAGATGGCGGCCATCCTGCCCCCTCATTGTTTGACGGTGTTCGGTGCGAACCCCGAGTCTATTTCGCCGCGATTCCAGGGCTGGACCGGGCGGTACCGCGACAGCCACTCCCCGAGGTCGGCGGCGGGCATCGGGCGGGCGTGGAACCAGCCCTGGGCGGTGTGACACCCGGCGGCGGCGAGAAGCCGCCAGGTCACCTCGTCCTCCACACCCTCCGCGACGGCACGGAGGCCGAGATCTCCGGCGAGACCGACCACGGATCGTACGATCGCCGCGTCACCGGAGTCGGTGGCCATCCCGAGGACGAACGAGCGGTCGATCTTGACCTCGGACAGCGGCAGCCGGCGCAGGTGCTGCAGTGACGAATATCCGGTGCCGAAGTCGTCCAGCGAGATCGCGACGCCCATCCGGCTGAGCCGGGTGGTGGTCTCCAGGACCCGGTGCGGGTCGGCCATCAGCGCGCTCTCGGTGATCTCCAGCTGGAGCAGGTCGGCGGGGACGCCGTACCGGTCGAGGAGGCCACCGACCCGGTCGACGATGTCACCGGCGTGCAGGTCACGCGCGCTGACGTTGACCGCGGCCCGCAGCGGGAACCGGCCGTCGCGCCACACCGCGAGCTGCGCCACCACCTCCTCCAGCACCCGTGCGGTCAGCAGCCGCATCACCGGGGTCGGCTCGGCGGCCCGCAGCAGTTCCTCCGGCCCGACCGTGCCGCGGCGCGGGTGCCGCCAGCGCAGCAGCGCCTCCACTCCGACGACCTCGCCGGTGCCGATCGCTATCTGGGGTTGGTAGTAGAGGACTATCCCGTCGTCCGGCGGGTCCCGGCGCAGCGCGGTGCGCAGGTCGGCGACCAGGGTGAGCCGGTCGGGGGTGTGTTCGGCGGCGTCCGGCCCGTGCACCGCGACCTGGTCGCCGCGCTGTTTCGCCTCGTACATCGCGGACTCCGCCTCACGCAGCATCGTGCTGGCGTCGCGGCGGCCGGACTGGAGCGCGATCCCGATCGACGCGCTCAGCTCGACCGGGGTGCCGTCCAGCGGGAACGGGCGGCTCAGCGCCTCGGCCAGATGCTGGGCGATCCGCCGGGCCGACGCCGGGTCCTCGACGCGGGTGGCGAGGACCGCGAACTCGTCGCCGCCCAGCCGGACCACCAGGTCGTGCGCGGGCACCACCGAGGTCAGCCGGTCGGCGACCCTGGTCAGCAACCGGTCGCCGGCGCCGTGGCCGAGGGCGTCGTTGACCGTGCGGAACCTGTCCAGATCGAGCAGGAGCAGGGCACGGCGCCGGTCCGGGGCGCGCTCGGCCATCGCGGTCTGCAGGGCCCGGCGGTTGGGCAGGCCGGTCAGCGGGTCGAAGCGGGCGGCCCGCTCGGACTCGCCGGCCCAGCGGACCATCCGGTGCACGGCGTGCAGGGCCAGCAGGGTGAGCGGAAGCAGGGCCGGGCTGACCAGTGCGGCGACCAGCACCACCGGGCCGAGCAGCAGCAGGGCGGCGGTCGCCAGCAGGTCGGCGTGGCCGCGGCGGCGCCGGGCCGGGGCGCGGCTCTCCGAGGTGAGGCCGCGGACCAGGGCGGCGACCGCGTGACGGGCGCAGATCCAGGCGATCGCGGCCGCGCAGATGACCGTCGCGTCCCACCAGCCGGGGCCCGGGTCGAACCGCAGCGACCCGAAACCGGCCACCACGGCCGCGGCGCCGAGCGCGGCGGCGTGTTGCAGGGCCAGGTGAAGGGTGCGGCGCAGCGAGTGCCGCATCCGGATGCCGGCGACGGTGACGGCGGCCAGCTGCACCGCGATGGCCGGCGCCGCGCCCCAGGCCAGCGCAATGGCGAAGGTGAAGCAGATGGAGGGCAGGATCACCGCGCTGGCCCGCCGCCCGGGCACCAGGTAGGGCCGGGAGTCGACCACGACGGCGAGCAGAGCCGTCACCCAGAAGGCCGCCGGCAGATCACCGGATGAACCGAGCAGCAGCGCGAGGGCGGCGGCCGCGGCCGACACGGTGGAGACGATCACTGTGCGCCGGTGACGCAGGCCGGCCGTCCGGGGGCGAGCGGCATCCATGCGACCTCCACGATGGCCTCGATCACCGATCGCATACACCATAGATCCGTATAGCGCTTTTTGTCCTAAAGCACCTAAACGTTGTTAGACGCCCCACAACTCCCAGACGCACGATCTGCCGTGATTCACCCTTCCGGGGCGGTCTCGGCGACCGCCCGGGCCGCTTCCGGGCCCTCCGCCAGCAGTACGCCGAACCCGGCCTCGTCGAGCACCGGCACCTTCAGGGTGATCGCCTTGTCGTACTTGCTGCCGGGGTTCTCGCCGACTACCACGAACCCGGTCTTCTTCGACACCGAACCGCTCACCTTGCCGCCTCGGGTGGTGATCGCCTCGGCCGCCTTGTCACGGCTGTAACCCGCGAGCGTGCCGGTCACGACCACGGTGACGCCGTCCAGCGGGCGTGGGCCCGTCTCGACCCGCTCGTCGGCCATCCGCACCCCGGCCGCCCGCCACTTCTCGATGATCTCCCGGTGCCAGTCGACGGCGAACCACTCGCGCAGGCTCTCGGCGATGGTCGGACCGACCTTCTCCACCGCGGCGAGCGGGTCGACGGGTTTGGCGGCTTTCCGCTTCGGGGCCGGCTCACTCTCGGTGGCAGGCTGGCTCTCGATGGCCGGCTCGCTCTCGATGGCAGGCTCGGCCGCGGTGGCCGGCTCGCCGGCATCGGCCGGCTCCACCACGGCGGCCGTGGGCGAAGCCGGGGGCGCGACCGCTGTCCGCTCCAGAACCTCCTCGAGCGCCTCCATCGAGCCGAACTCCAAGGCCAGGGCGCCGGCCGCGTCCGGGCCGACGTGCCGGATCGACAGCGCACGCAGGATCCGGGCCAGCGGACGCTCCTTCGCCTCGGCCAGGCTGAGCAGCATCTTGTGCGCATTGGCGCCGAGCGTGCCGTCCTTTTTCACGAAGAACGGGGCCCGCAGCAGATCGTCCTCGGTGAGGGAGAACAGGTCTCCCTCGTCGAACAGCACACCCGAATCGATCAGCGCCCGAGCCGACTTCTCCCCGAGCACGTCGATGTCGAGGACGTTGCGATGCCCGACATAGGTCAGCCGCTCCCGGCGCTGGCCGACGCAGTACCGCGAGTTGGGGCACCGGATGTCGATGTCGCCCTCTTTCGCCGGGGCCAGCGGCGTGCCGCAGTCGGGACAGACGGTCGGCATGACGAAGGCCCGCGCGTCCGCCGGCCGCAGGTCGAGCACCGGGCCGAGGATCTCCGGGATGACGTCACCGGCCTTGCGCAGCACCACCGTGTCACCGATCAGCACGCCCTTGCGGACGACCTCCTGCGCGTTGTGCAGGGTGGCGAACTCGACCTCCGACCCGGCCACCACCACCGGCTCCACCACCGCATAGGGCGTGACCCGGCCGGTGCGGCCCACGTTGACCAAGATGTCGACCAGCTTGGTGGTGACCTCCTCCGGCGGATATTTGAAGGCAATCGCCCAGCGCGGGGCCCGGCTGGTCGAGCCGAGCCGCCCCTGGATGGCGACGTCATCGATCTTGACCACCACACCGTCGATGTCGTGCTCGACATCGTGCCGGTGCTTGCCGTAGTAGGCGATGAACTCGCGCACCCCGGCCAGATCGTCGACCAGCCGCCAGCGCTCACTGACCGGCAGCCCCCACGCCTTCATCGCCGCGTAGGACTCCGACTGCGAGGCCGGGGCGAAGCCCTCCCGCGCGCCGAGCCCGTGCACCACCATGCCCAGCCCGCGTGACCCGGTGATCCGCGGATCCTTCTGCCGCAGGCTGCCGGAGGCCGCGTTGCGGGGATTCATATACGTCGGCTTGCCCTGCTCGACCAACATCGCGTTGAGCGCGGCGAACGCCTCGGCCGGGAAGTAGATCTCGCCCCGCACCTCCACCAGATCGGGCACGTCGTCGCCGGCCAACCGCTCCGGGATGTCACGGATGGTCCGCACATTGGGCGTGACGTCGTCGCCGGTGCGGCCGGTGCCCCGGGTGGCGGCCCGGACGAGGACGCCCTTCTCATACGTCAGGTTGATCGCCAGTCCGTCGATCTTGAGTTCGCAGAGGAACCGCACCGGGCCGCCGGCGTCGCGCAGGGTGCGCTCGGTCCACGCGGCCAGCTCGTCGTCGTCGAACACGTTGTCCAGCGACATCATGCGCTCGATGTGGTCGACCTTGGGGAAGTCGCCGGAGACCGTGCCGCCCACCAGCTGGGTCGGCGACTCGGAGGTGCGCAGCTCCGGGAACTCCGCCTCCAGCGCCTCCAGCTCACGCAGGAGCTGATCGAACTCGGCGTCCGACACGGTGGGCGCGTCGAGCTCGTAATAGCGGTGCTGATGCTCCCGGATCTCGTCGGCCAGCTCGGAGTGCCGGGCGGCGGCCCGCAAAGCCGGGTCTGCGGCCGCGGCCGGCTCCGGCGCCGCGATGCGGGCGGCAGCCGGAAGCTCGTCGGCCGGGTCCAGCTCAGATGTGGGATTGTCGGGCACCGGGACCTCCGTGTCTGCGAACTCAACCCGCACGTTAGTCCCACCCACCGACATTTCCGCGGACCGGCGTCAAGACCTCGTCCGGGCGACGTCAGACCTCGGCGATCCGGCGGCCGGCCTCCGTGCACGCCTTGAGCAACGCACGAACATAGCCCGCCGGCGCGCCGGCCAGACCACACGCCGGGGTGATCACCACCTGCTCCGGCAGCCGCGCCGCCGGGAAGCCCAAGCGCTGCCAGAGCGTGCCGACCCGCTCGGCGATCTGCTTCGACTCCGGTCGCAGTCCGTCGGCCGGCCGGGTCGGCGCGGCGCCCACGAAGATCCCCAGGCCGGCCTCGATCGCCTCGCCCAGCGGGTCCAGGTCGGTGAGCAGCGACAGGTCGAACGCCACGGCCGCCGCGGTCGTGTCGCGCACCACCCGCAACGGCAGGCCGGGAGCGCAGCAGTGCACGATCACCGGCGCATCGACGGTCTCCACCACGGTCCGCAGACGGGTGGAGGCGTCCGGGCCGTCGACCGTCCGGTACGCGCTGAGCCCGCTCTCCGTCGGCACGTGCCCCGCCAGCACAGCCGGCAGCGACGGCTCGTCCAGCTGAAGCAGCACGGTGGCTCCCGGCACGCGCTTGCGCACCTCTGCCACGTGCCGGCGCAGCCCCTCGGCGAGCGAGTCGGTCAGGTCACGCACGGCGCCCGGGTCGCGCAGCATCCGGCCGCCGATCGGCAGATCCAGGCTCGCCGCCAGGGTCCACGGGCCGGCGGCCTGGATCTTCAGCGGGCCGGAGTATCCGGCGGCCTGCTCGCTCAGCTGATCGAGATCACGTTCCAGCAGGTCGAACGTACGCCGAAGGTCTTTGCCCGGCCGTGAGGCCATCTGCCACCGGCCGGTGTAGAGCTGCACCGGCATCTCGACCAGGAACCCCGCGGACCGCCCGATCATGTCGGCGCCCGGGCCGCGCTCCGGCAGCTCGGCCAGGTGCGGCAGGCCGGGCAGTTCACCGAGGACGATCCGCTGCGCCTCGGCGATGTCGGTGCCGGGCATCGACCCGATCCCGGTGGCGGCGCCCGCGCCCCACGGGAACTCAGGCATGCGACGCCGCCCTGGTCCCGGCGGTGATCGTCGCCGACCCGAGCACGATGTCACCGGCCGGGTCGGGACGGTAGGCCACGATCGCCTGACCCGCCGCAACGCCACGCGCCGGTGACCTCAGAGTCGCGACCAGCGCGTCAGCGGTCACCGACACCGAGGCGGCGACCACCTCGCCGTGTGCCCGCAACTGCACGTCGCAGTCCTCCGCGAGAGAAGCGGAATGCCAGATCGGGCGGGTCGCGCTGACCACGTCGACCTCGAGGTCCTCCCGCGGCCCCACGGTCACCGTGTTGCTCACCGGAGTGATCGACAACACGTAACGAGGGCGCCCGTCCTCGGCCGGCACCCGCAGGTCGAGGCCCTTGCGCTGGCCGATCGTGAACCCGTACGCCCCGTTGTGCCGGCCCAGCGTCTCACCGGTCCGCCCGTCGACGATGTCGCCGGGCGCCGCCCCGAGGCGGCTCTCCAGGAACCCGCGGGTGTCGCCGTCGGCGATGAAGCAGATGTCATGCGAGTCGGGCTTGTCGGCCACGGCCAGCCCGCGCGCGGCGGCCTCGGCCCGGACCTGCTCCTTGGTCGAGTCGCCGAGCGGGAAGATCGACCGGTCCAGCTGCTCGCGGGTCAGCACGGCCAGCACGTAGGACTGGTCTTTCGGCAGGTCGACGCTGCGGCGCAGCAGCCCGTCGGCGCCCAGCCGCGCGTGGTGGCCGGTCACCACCGCGTCGAACCCGAGGGCCACCGCCCGGTCCAGCACCGCCGTGAACTTGATCTTCTCGTTGCAGCGCAGGCACGGGTTCGGCGTACGGCCGGCCGCGTACTCGTTCACGAAATCGTCCACGACGCTGTCGTGGAACTCCTCCGCCATGTCCCACACGTAGAACGGGATGCCGATCACATCGGCGGCCCGGCGCGCGTCGCGCGAATCCTCCAGGGTGCAACAGCCGCGCGCCCCGGTCCGGAACGTCTGGGGATTACGGGCCAGCGCCAGGTGCACACCGGTGACGTCATGGCCGGCATCCCGGGCACGCGCGGCAGCGACCGCGGAGTCGACACCGCCGGACATGGCCGCAAGAACTCGCATGCCGCAAGCCTATCCGGCCCCGCTTACCGGGGCGTCTTCCAGGCTCCCGCCCGCCGGGCCCGCTCCACCGCGCCCGGCAGTGCCCCGAGCAGCGCGTCCACATCCGCTTTGGTGCTGTCGTGACCGAGCGTGAACCGCAGCGACGATCGCGCCCGCCCGTCATCGGCCCCCATCGCCAGCAGCACGTGACTCGGCTGGGCCACTCCCGCGGAACAGGCCGAACCCGTCGAGCAGTAGACCCCCTGCGCGTCCAGCAGCAACAGCAGCGCGTCACCCTCGCAACCCGGGAAGGAGAAGTGCGCGTTCCCCGGCAGCCGGTCGACCGGGGAACCGTTGAGAATCGCGTCCGGAACCGCCGCCCGCACCCGCCCCACCAGGTCGTCACGAAGAGCCGCGACCCGCTCCGCGCGCTCCTGGCGGCCGGTGACCGCCGCCTCGACCGCCGTCGCGAACGCGACCACCCCCGGCGTGTCCAGCGTCCCCGAGCGGACGTCGCGCTCCTGGCCACCGCCGTGCAGCAGAGGCGTGCACGGCACGTCCCGCCCGAGCAGCAGCGCGCCCACACCCACCGGGCCACCGACCTTGTGCCCCGTCAGAGTCAGCGCCGCCGCCCCGCTCGCGGCGAAGTCCACCGGCACCTGGCCGACGGCCTGCACGGCGTCGGTGTGGAACGGCACGCCCTCGGCGGCGGCGACCGCCGCCAGCGCCGCCACCGGCTGCACCGTGCCGACCTCGTTGTTCGCCCACTGGACGCTGACCACCGCGATCTCGTCGCCGTGCGCCCGGACCAGCTCGGCGAGCGCCTCCGGATCCACCCGCCCGGCCCCGTCCACCGGCTGCAACGTGGCCTCGGCGCCCTCGTGCCGCTCCAGCCAGTCCACCGCGTCGAGCACGGCGTGATGCTCCACCGCCGAGGCCACCACACGCCGCTTCCGCGGATCAGCGTCACGCCGCGCCCAGAAGATGCCCTTGGCGGCCAGATTGTCCGCCTCGGTCCCGCCGCTGGTGAAGACGACCTCCGAAGGTCTCGCCCCCAGCGCCGCAGCGAGCCGCTCCCGCGACTCCTCCACCAGTCGCCGGGCCCCCCGCCCCGCCGCATGCAGCGAAGACGGATTGCCAAGTTCACGCGCCGCGGCGACGTAGGCGTCCAGCGCGGCGGGCAGCATCGGCGTGGTCGCCGCATGATCGAGGTAGGCCATCGCCCCCAGCTTAGGCCGTCCCCCTGTCACCGCCGCCCGCCGTCCTACCCCGCGACCGCCAAGACCCCTACCCCACCACCCCCAAGCGACCTACCCCTCGACCACCAAGCGACCTATCCCGCGACCATCAAGATCAAGATCGAAACCCCGCTCTTGTACGCCCGGACCCGCCCCCAACAGCACCATCCCGCCCCGCAACTCCCCGCGACGTCCGCTCCCCGCCACCCCGGCGCGACCACCGGGCTGCTGCCCACTACATCCACCCCCTCCGGCCCCCAAGGTCGCGCAACCCCACCCAGTCCCACCGGCCCCACCTCCAGCCGTAGCTCGGAGGTCCCACCAGAGGTCCGCAACACGCCTGCGTTACGGCCGGGCCCAGCGCGCCGTAGCCCAGAGACGCCACCGCATGCCCGAATGACCCCTGCGCTACGGCCGGCCCGCCCCTCAGCGCCCAGCTGGGGAATGTTCGTCACGGCGGACGGTGGCTGAGCCGGTCTCCGCTGGCTGGTCGTGAGCGCGGTCCCGAGCGGGGTCGAGGCAGCGCTCCCGGCCGACTGGAAGAACCAGCCAATCCGTCCCAAGCGGGGCGCGTCCCGGGATCGCGGCCGCTCCGGCCAATTGTTGATCTGCTGGCCGCGTGAAGCGCGGTCAGAACGGACGTTGAACAGCGCATCCGCACGGCCAGCAGATCAACTCAATCGGGGAGCCGACCGGCGAGAGGTTGCTGTCGTATTCACGCCGTTGCCGAGGCACTTCCCCGGCCGTAGCACAACCGCCCCACCACACGCCCCGAACACGCGTGCGCTACGGCTGGGCGCGGTGACGGTGACCACGGGCTCGGCCCGGCGGCCGCGAGTCGGCCTGGCGCCGCGCGGGCCTCGCGCGGGAGCCACGGGACCGCCATCGGTGCGGTCGGGGGCGCCTACGGCGTACCGCAGAAAAGGCGGACGGCCCGGCGGAGGACCGCCGGGCCGTTCGTCGGACGCCGGATCCTGGCGATCGGCCGCCGGAGGTGGCGGGAGATCGTCCGGATCACGGACGCCGGGTTGTCACTTGCGCTTGCGGATCTCCTCAGCGGCCTGCGGCACGATCTTGAAGAGGTCGCCGACCACGCCGAAGTCGGCGAGCTCGAAGATGGGCGCCTCGGCGTCCTTGTTGACCGCGACGATGGTCTTCGAGGTCTGCATGCCGGCCCGGTGCTGGATCGCGCCGGAGATGCCGAGGGCCAGGTAGAGCTGCGGCGACACCGTCTTGCCGGTCTGGCCGACCTGGAACTGGTGCGGGTAGTAGCCCGAGTCGACAGCCGCGCGGGAGGCGCCGACGGCACCGCCGAGCAGGTCGGCGAGCTCTTCGACGAGCTTGAAGTTGTCGGCGTTGCCGACGCCACGGCCACCGGAGACGACGATGCCGGCCTCGGTGAGCTCGGGGCGGGAGCCCTTCTGCTCGGCGACCCGCTCGACGACCTTGGTCAGCTTGTCGGCGGCCGAGACCGCGACGGTGAGCTGCTCGACGGCCGGCGTCGCGGCGGCGGGCGCCGGGGTGACCGAGTTGGGGCGGATGGTCACGATGGGCAGGCCCTTGGTGACCTTCGACTTGACGATCGTGGAGCCGGCGAAGACCACCTGAGTGGCGGTGCCGTCGGCGGCAACCTCGACCGCGTCGGTGAGCAGGCCGTTGTCCAGCTTGATCGCCAGGCGGCCGGCGATCTCCTTGCCCTCCTGGGTGGAGCCGAGCAGCACAGCCGCCGGCTGCACCTGCTTCACCAGCTCAGCGACCACGGTGGCCTTGGGGGCGACCAGGTAGCCCTCGACGTCCTCACCGGACGCGACGTAGATCTTCTCGGCGCCGAACTCGGCGAGCTTGTCGGTGAGCGCCGACGCGTCACCGAAGACGACCGCGCTCGGCGAACCGAGTCCACGGGCGATGGTCAGCATCTCGAGCGTGACCTTCTTGACGCCGGTGGCCTGCGAGGCCTCGACGACGACCAGTACTTCAGCCATGACGACAAACCCTCTCAGACGAACTTCTCGGTGGCGAGGTACGCGACGAGCTGCTCGCCGCCGTTGCCCTCGTCGACGACCTTGGCGCCACCGGTGCGGGCCGGGCGCTTGGTGAATTCCAGCACCTGGCTGGTGGCGCCGGCGAAGCCGACCTCGTCGCTCGCGATGCCCAGGTCGCCCAGGGACAGGGCCTGCACAGGCTTCTTCTTGGCGGCCATGATGCCCTTGAAGGACGGGTACCGCGGCTCGTTGATGGTGTCCCAGACGCTGACGATGGCGGGGGTGGAGGCCGTGACGACCTCGTAGCCCTCGTCGGTCTGCCGCTCGACGGTCAGCTGCGAGCCGTCCACGGTGAGCTTGCGGGCGCCGGTGAGGGCGGCCACGCCGAGGAGCTCGGCCAGCATGTGCGGGACGACCTGGACCCGGCCGTCGGTGGACTCGGCGCCGCTGAGGATCAGGTCGGCGTTCAGCGTGCGCAGCGCCGCGGCCAGCACCTTGGAGGTGGCGACGGCGCAGGAGCCGTGCAGGGCGTCGTCCTGCACGTGGACGGCCTTGTCGGGGCCCATCGAGAGGGCCTTGCGGATCGAGTCGGTCGCGCCGCCGGGGCCGACGGTCAGGACGGTCACCTCGCCACCGTGCGCCTCTTTGATCTTCAGCGCTTCCTCGATGGCGTATTCGTCCATCTCGTTGATGACGTTGCTCGCCGAGCCACGCTCGACCGTGTTGTCGCTCGCGCTCAGGGTGCGCTCGGCACCGGAGTCGGGTACCTGCTTCACCAGTACGACGATGTTCATCGCGTTCCTACGACCCTCCTGTATTGAACGCACCGTTGCGGTCGGCCCTGCCCTCAGCCGGAACGATGCCGGGCGGCGGACATGTCAGCCAGGTTACCCGCCAGTAGCTTCACTGTTGCCGGCCACCCAGAGTGACACACCTCACCCGCTAGACGATCACGATCGCTACAGTGGGCAATGAGGAGGTGTCAGACATGTCCGGTCAAATCGTCTCGCTCGTGGAGGGCATGAGCCCAGCCACGACCCATACTCCCCCACACCCCGATCACATGGAGCCGCAGTCCCATGGACAAACGGGTCCCGACTCTCCGTGGTGCCGCTGCGGGCGTCCGAGAGAGGCGTGCGTGAGTGACGAAGTACGCAATCTCTGGCACGACTTCTTCGACCCGTCAGGTCGATAATCGGCCTCGTGTTCGGCAGCGTGAGACAGTGGTTCGACCCGTCGCAAGCCGGCACGACACCGGACTACCGGTTCTCGCTGGCCAACGAACGCACCTTCCTCGCCTGGATCCGGACCGGTCTGGCGCTCATCGCCGGCGGCCTGGCCTGCGCGCAGTTCCTGCCCCCGCTCCCGGTCGACCACCTGCGGGAGATCATCGCCGTCCTCCTGCTGGTGCTGGGCGCGCTGGTGGCGCTGCGGGCGGTGGACCACTGGGTACGGACCGAGCGGGCCATGCGGCTCGGCGCCGACCTGCCGCGATCGCGGTTCCCGGCGGTCCTGGCCGTCGCGGTGGCCGCCGGCGCCGTGGTGATCATGGTCGCGGTCCTGATCCAGGTCTTCTGATGCGGGTCCGCTGATGACCGGCCTCCGGATGACCGAGCCCTGCGCCGAACACCACCGGGACCCCGGCGCGTGCGGCCAGGTCGGCCGGGACCCGGGCGCCTCCGCGGTACGCACCCGCCTGGCCTGGCGGCGAACCGGCCTCTCCGCGACCGTGGTGGCGCTTCTCACCGTCCGGCCCGCCTTCGCGCCCGGCGCCGGGCCGGCCGCATGGCTCGTCGCTGCCGCCGCGATGGCCGGCTGGGCGCTGGCCGTCGCGCTCGCCCTGCATCGCGCGCGCGGCCTGAGGTCGCGCTTCCCCCGGCCGGCGCCCCGTTCGGTACGCGCCTACGCGCTCGTCATCGTCGCCATGGCGGTCCTTGGCGGATGGGTTGTCATGCTCTGATCGTCGCCGTCCGGGCGCGGGGGGAGCATCATTGCGACATGGTCCGGTTGTTCATCCTTCTGGCAGCGGCAGCCCTCGTGCTGCTGATCCTGGCTCTCATCAGCGGTTTGTCGGCGGAGCGGCTCCGCAACGCGCCCCGCGCGGTGTGGATCCTGCTCATCGTGCTGCTCCCGATCGCCGGACCGATCGCCTATCTCCTCTGGGGCCGACCGGTCAGCCGCCGCCCGCCCCGGCGGCCATCCTCGCCCGACGACGACCCCGAGTTCCTCCGGTCGGTGGACAGCTCGATGAAAAACCCGACGGCCGGCTCGACGGACCGTGACCAGGCCCGCCGTGACCGGGAACTGCTCGCCGACCTGGAACGCGAACTCCACCAGGACGACGAGAAGCCCTAAGCCAGGCTGGTGCTGCGGGGATAGGCGTCGGCCGGGTCGGTCAGCACGTTCACGAGGTAGGGCACGCCCGCGTCGAAAGCGCGCCGCAGCGCCGGGCCGATCTCGCCCGGCTTCTCCACGGTCTCACCGGCGCCGCCGAGCGCCCGGACCACCTCGTCGTAACGCAGGCCCGGCTGCAGGTCGGCGGCGACGTCGTAGCCGTACATCGCCCGCATCGGATGTTTCTCCAGCCCCCAGATGCCGTTGTTGCCGACCACGATCACCACGGGCAGGCCCTGCCGGACCAGTGACTCGGCGTCCATCAGCGAGAACCCGGCGGCGCCGTCGCCCAGCAGCACACAGACCTGCCGGCCGGGGTGGGTGACCCGGGCGCCCATGGCGTAACCGAGGCCGGTGCCGAGACATCCGTACGGGCCCGGGTCGAGCCAGGTGCCGGGCCGGGCGGGCTCCAGGAACCGGCCGGCGTAGGAGACGAAGTCGCCGCCGTCACCGATCGTCACCGCGTCCGCGTCGAGCACGCGTCGCAGTTCGCCGTAGACGCGAGCGGGTCTGATCGGATCGGTCTCCGCCGCCATCGCGGAGACGTCGCGGGCTCTCGCGGCCTCCTCGGCCGCCCGCAGCGACGCGATCCAGTCCTCGTGAGCGGCTCGCGGGCCGGCCCAGCCGGCGATCGCGGTGAGGGTCCGCCGCAGGTCGCCGGCCGGTGAGACGGCCGGGCTGACGTGCGTGGCCCGCTGCGACACGGCGTCCACCACGTGCACCACGGTGGCCTCGCCGAAGTCGCCGAACCCGAGGCGGAAGTCGAGTGGCGTGCCGATCACGGCGATCACGTCGGCGCCGGCGAACGCGTGCCGCCGGGTGCGGGAGAACGCCAGCGGGTGACCCGGCGGCAGCGCGCCCCGGCCCATCCCGTTGGTGAAGACCGGCAACCGCAGCTCCTCGGCGGCGGCCCGGAGTTCCGCGACCGCGTCCGCGGCCCAGACGTCCGAGCCGGCCACGACGACCGGGCGGGCCGCTGCGGCGAGCAGGCCGGCGGCCTTGGCCACCTCGTCCGGGTCGGCCTCCTCGACCGTGCCGGCGGGCGCCTCGGGAACCGCGGCCCCGGCCGTGCCGAACAGCACCTCCAGCGGCAGGTCCAGGAAGACCGGGCCGCGGTGCGGAGTGAGCGCGGCGGTCAGGGCGGCGCCGATCTCCCCCGGGATCGAGGCGGTAGCGGTGACCGTGGCCGCGTACTTCGTGATCGGGGCGACCAGCGGCACGTGATCGAACTCCTGGAGGCTGCCGGAACCCCAGCGGAAGCTCGGGGCCCGGCCGCCCAGGACCAGGACCGGGGAGGCGTTGAAGTGCGCGCTGGTCAGGCCGGAGATGCCGTTGGTCACACCCGGGCCGGCGGTGAGGACGGCCAGGCCGGGGCGCCGCCGCAGCTTGGCGACGGCCTCGGCGGCGAAGACGGCGGACTGTTCATGGCGTACGTCGTACAGGCCGAACCCGGACTCGTGCGCGGCCGTGTAGAGCGGGAAGACGTGCCCACCGGAGAGGGTGAACATCTCGGTGACCCCGAACGCCCGCAGGGCCGCCAGCGCCAGCTCGCCGCCGTGCCCCTCGATCGAACCCGTCACCGCCGCCTCCTGTCGTCAGAGCCCCAGCAGATCCCGCAGGTCTCTGAGGACGTCGATCGCATCCTGCTCGAACGACGATTCGCTGCCGTAGCCGTACGCGAGGATCAGCGCCACGACCGGCACGGTCACCATCACCATCAGGCTGACCAGGACCTGGAGCAGGCGGCGCAGCCGGCGGCGGGGCCGGCGGACCCGGGCCGGTTCCGGCGTGGGCTGCTGCTGCGGCACGGTCGCCATCACGCGCGGCGGGGACACCGGGCGGGCGGAGCCCACCGCGGGCGATATCGGCCGGGCATGCACCACCACCGGCTGCTGGCTCCGCTTCGGGCGCGCCGCGGGTCCCGGCTGACGAGGGGGTACGGGCGTCCGGTTCGGGTATTCGGGCGGACTGGTCGCGACCGTCGCGTCCGGGTCGGGTCGCCAGGTGACCGAGGCCGCGTGCGGCCACGGGTCGACCGGCGGGCGCAGGTGCGGCGGGGCGTCGGTGGCCGGTGGCTGCGGCCGGCTCGGGCCGGGGCCCCTTCCCTGATGCTGGTTCTGGCGCGGCGGGCCGTCCGGCCGCGGCGGCACGTTGTCGGGGCGGGACGGCCGTTTCGGCAGTGGGCCGGCGGCCGCGGGGGCTGCCTGCGCCGCCTCGGGCTCAGGGCCGCCGGTGGCCGCGGCCACCGGCGTGTCCGCGGAGTCCCCGGCGACGGCGGTGTCGCCGGTGGGCGGGCGGTCCGCTTCCGGGCCCTGCGCCGACGGGATCGCCGGCACCGGGGTGGTCGCGGGCAGCGGCGCCGGGCGGTCCACCACAGCGGTGGCCCCGTCCGGCGCGGCGGGCGCGGCCACGACGGTCGCCCCGTCGTCCAGCCGCGGCCGGGGAGCGACGACGGTGGGCCGGTCGTCCTCCACCCGGGGCTTGGCGGCGAGCACGGTGGGCCGGTCGTCCTCGACCAGCGGCTTGGCCGCGAGCACCGTCGGCCGGTCGTCCTCCACACGCGGCTTCGCCGCGAGCACCGTCGGCCGGTCGTCCTCCACACGCGGCTTCGCCGCGAGCACCGTCGGCCGGTCGTCCTCCACACGCGGCTTCGCCGCGAGCACCGTCGGCCGGTCGTCCTCGATGACGCTGGCCGGCAGGTACTTCGACGGCAGGCGCAGTTCCTCGGTCGGGCCGGGCGCGGCCGGCTCGCTGCTCAGCAGGGCCGCGCCGGCCATGATGCTGCCCTCGGCGACGACCAGCTCGGGCTGCTCGATCACCACCGGCGGGTCGCCCAGTGCGCGGTGCAGCAGCGTCGCCACCAGAGGGATCCGGCTGGCGCCGCCGACCAGGAAGACGCCGGCGAGCCGGCCCTCGGGCAGATCAGCCCAGCGCAGGAGATTTTGCGTGATCTGAACGGTCTGCTCCAGCACCGGCCGGGCCACCGTCTCCAGTTCCTCGCGGGTGAGGTGCGCCTCCACGTCGAGCAGCGGCACCACGAAGTCGGCCGACTGGGCGCGGGACAGCCGCTCCTTCGCGATCCGCACGTCGTCCCACAGCTGGCGTCGGGCGCGGCGCTCCTCGACGGTGGCCGGTTCCATCAGCCGGGCCCAGTCGTCGGTGTGCAGGTGCTCGACGATCGCGGCGTCCACGTCGAGGCCGCCGAGGTCGTCGCGGCCGTCGACGGCCAGCACCTCGAAACCGGTCGCGTGGCGCGCGACGACACTGGTGTCGAAGGTGCCGGCGCCGAAGTCGTGCACCATGACGACGGAACCGATCGGCACGTCACGGCCGAGCACCTCGGCGAAGTAGGTGGCCGCGGCGACCGGCTCGGCGACCAGGCGGGCGCCTTCCAGACCGGCCCGTGCGGCGGCCTCGGCCAGCAGGGTCCGGCGGGCGGCGCCCCAGGTGGCCGGGCAGGTGAGCGTGACCTCGGGCCGGTACGGCCCGACGGCCCGGTGCCACTCCTCGGCGACCCGGGCCAGGACGGCCGCGATCAGCTCGACGGTCTCGAACTCGCGCTCACCGAGCAGCACCAGGTCGTCGTCGACACGCCGTTTCGGATTGGGCTCGAAACGGGCCGGGTCGATGCGGGCGCTGTGCACGGCGTCGCGGCCGACGAGCAGGTTGCCCGAGGAGTCGGCGAAGACGGCCGACGGCAGCAGCGGGGAGCCGTCGACCAGGATCGGCCGGGCACGACCGTCAGGCCATCGCGCGACGGCGACGGTGTTGGAGGTGCCGAAGTCGACGCCGAGGGCGTACCGCTTCGGACCACCCTGGTCGATGGGCATGCCCGCAGTCTAGGCAATGACGGCCTGCATCCGGTCGATCCACTACCCGCCCGTGCACTTCGGCGTCCGCTTCTCGACGAACGCGGTAGTCCCTTCGAGCCGATCGTCGGTCGCGAAAAGGCCCGCGAACAGGTGAGACTCCAGCGCCAGGCCGGTTGCCGGATCACCGGACACGCCTTCATCGACGGCCGACCCGGCGGCCCGCAGAGCCGGGCCGGGCTTCCCTCTCATTCCGTTTGGCAGTCAGCCGGCGACGGGTACCGGATAGATTGGGTGCCCTGGGAAGGAAGCAGATGACCACCTATTACCGGGATCCGGAAGTGCTGATCACTTCGGCTGGCGTCAGGATGAACGGCCGCGAGTTCCGGCTGCCCGAGCTGCTACAGGTCTGGTACACGAAAGGCACCCGCTCCTGGGGCGTCATCGCCCGGCGCGGCGCCCTCGGCCTGGCCATTCTCCTGCCGCTGCTGGCCGGCGGGTTCGCCGTGCTGGTGGCCCTGACGATGGACGCCGCGATCGGCACCACCCTGGCCATGGTCATCGGAGGCATCCTGCTCGGCCTGGCTGTCATGCCGGTCGCCGACCTGCTGCTGGAGCGCGTCGACCGGTCGTACGACCGGGGCAGCCGCAACCTGGAGATCTGGGGCCGGATCCGCGACGGCGAGGTGCTGCTGATGCGCACTGACGACGCGCAGCGGTTCGGCCGCGTCTACCGCGCTCTGACGCGGGCCCTCGAGCCGGCGGCGCGCCGGTGAAACGGGACGCCGCGGGCCTCGCCACACTGCTGGCCACCACCGGGGTGCTGCACTTCGTGGCGCCGAAACCGTTCGACGGCATCGTGCCCCGCGGCCTGCCCGGGTCGCCGCGCACCTGGACGTACCTCAGCGGCGTCGCCGAACTGGCGGTGGCCGCCGCCGTCGCACACCCGCGGACCCGCCGCGCCGGAGGGCTGGCCGCGGCCGCGCTGTTCGTCGCGGTCTTCCCGGCGAACGTCAAGATGGCGGTGGACTGGCGGCACGCCCCACCGGCCCGGCGGGCGATCGCCTGGGGACGGCTGCCGTTGCAGGCGCCGCTGATCGCGTGGGCGCTGCGGGTGGCCCGCTGACTTCGGGCCTACCCGGCCGCGGGTGATGTGCTGACTCCCGGCCTACCCCCGGTGTGGCCGGCCTGGTGTGCGCCGCGCACACCGGGTTCACCCGGTCTGGGTTCACCCGGTCTGGTGGTAAAGGGCGTCGATGTCAGCGCGCGCCGGGAGGGCGTTGCTGGCGCCGACACGACGGACGCAGGCGGCCCCGGCGGCGTTGGCCCAGCGCACCGCGTCGACCAGGTCGCGGCCCTCGCCCCAGGCCACGGCCAGCGCGCCGGTGAAGGCGTCGCCCGCCGCGGTGGTGTCGGTGACCTTCACCCGGTAAGCGGGCACGTGCACGTCGGCGCCGTCGCGGTCGGCGTATCGGGAGCCGTTGCCGCTGAGCGTGAGCACCACCCGCGGCACGAGCGCCAGCAGCGCGTGCACGTCCGGGTCGGGGCCGCCGGTGATGGCCCGCGCCTCGGTCTCGTTGACCACGAGCAGGTCCACCTCGTCGAGCAGGCCCGCGGGCAGCGCCTGGGCGGGCGCCGCGTTCAGGATCGTCCGGGTCCCGGCGGCCCGGCCGGCACGCAGCGCGGCAAGCACCGTGGCCATCGGGATCTCCTGCTGGCAGAGCAGCACGTCGGCGGCGGCGATCGCGGCCGACTCCTGCTCGGTCAGCTCGACGAAGGTGCGGTTCGCCCCCGGGCTCACCAGGATCGAGTTCTCCCCGGCCCGGTCCACCATGATCACCGCGACGCCTGAGGAGCCGTAGCTCGTTCGTACCAGATCGACGCCGACACCGGCCGCGGCGAGCCGTGCGTGGAGGGTGACGCCGAAGGCGTCCGATCCGATGGCTCCCAGGAACGTCGTCTGCCCGCCGGCCAGCGCGGCGGCGATGGCCTGGTTGGAGCCCTTGCCGCCGGGCGTCATGACGAAGTCGTCGCCGAGCACCGTCTCCCCCGGCAGCGGCAGGCTGGGCGCCAGCCCGACCAGGTCCATGTTGGCACTGCCTGCGACGACGACCCGGGTGGCCATCAGCCCGCCCGTGCGGTGTAGCGGTCGCCGAACCTGTCCACGATCAGCGGCAGGCCGAAGGTCTTCGTCAGGTTCTCCGCCGTCATCACCTCGCCGAGCAGGCCGGCCGCGACCGCGGTCCCCTCCCGCAGCAGCAGCGCGTGGGTGAAGCCCGGCGGGATCTCCTCGACGTGGTGGGTGACCAGCACCATCGCCGGGGCGTCCGGGTCGAGTGCGAGCTCGGTGAGGTGGCCGATCAGGGTCTCGCGGCCACCCAGGTCGAGGCCGGCGGTCGGTTCGTCGAGCAGCATCAGCTCGGGGTCGGTCATCAGCGCCCGGGCGATCTGGGCGCGCTTGCGCTCACCCTCGGACAGGGTGCCGAACTCACGGTCGGCGAACCCGGCGATGCCGAGCTGCTCCAGCAGCTCACGGGCACGGGCCTCGTCCTGCGGGTCGTAGCTCTCCCGCCAGCGGCCGACGACCGACCACGCGGCGGTCACCACCACGTCGAGCACCCGCTCGGTCGGCGGCACCTGGTCGGCGAACCGGCCGGTGGTGAGACCCACTCGGGTCCGCAGCTCGGTCACATCGGTCCGGCCCAGTTTCTCGCCCAGAACATAGGCGCTGCCCCGGGTGGGGTGCAGCCGGGCGGACGCCAGGTTGAGCAGGGTGGTCTTGCCGGCGCCGTTCGGCCCCAGCACCACCCATCGCTCGTCCAGCTCGACCTGCCAGGACAGGTCGCGGATCAGGAAGTTCCCGCCGCGCACCACATTGACGCGGTCGAAGGCGATGACGGTGTCCTCGCCGGGCGGAATGGATACGGCAGCGTCCAGCACGCGTCCATCCAACCATGTTCGCGCCCGGCGGCCCGACGGCGTGCCGGTGTCCCGCCCCCACGGGGTGACCCGGGCTCCGGCGTCAGTCCGTCGTCGAGCCGAAGACCTCGTCGCGGACCGCGTCCAGAGCCATCCGCAGCGCGCCGTGCAGGACCGGTTCGGAGGCCACCGCGGTCACCACGACCTTGGGCGAGACCAGGGTGATCGCCGCCACCTCACGCTCCACCCGGTCGGCCAGGGCGGGGCCACCGGCCCGGCTCACCTCACCAGCCAGGACCACCAGAGGCGGATCGAGCACCGCGCAGGTGGCGGCCACACCGAGGGCCAGGCGGCGGGCGAGCTCGTCGAGGACGGGCTCGCCGGCGGACCCGGCCGCGACCGCGGCGCGCACCACGTCGGCCGCCTCGGCGCCGCGGAATCCGAACTGCTTGCCGATCGCCTTGACCGCGTCGGCGCCGGCGATCGCCTGGAAGGCGCCCTTCACGCCGCGCCGCGACGCGTTGTGCGGCACTTCGGCGCCGGCCACCGGCAGGTAGCCGATCTCGCCGGCCGCGCCGGTGGCGCCCTGGTGCAGGCGGCCGGCGATGACCGTGGCGAGACCGACGCCACGACCGATCCAGACCAGTGCGAAGTCGGTCATCCCCGTGGCCGCGCCGGTGCTCGACTCGGCGACGGCGGCCAGGTTGACGTCGTTGCCGAAGAAGACCGGGATGTTGAGGTCACGGCGCAGATCGGCGAGCAGGCCACGGTGCCAGCGGGGCAGGTCGTGGGCGAACGAGATCTCGCCCGACTGCGGGTCCACCAGGCCCGGGGTGCCCAGCACGACGCGGCGCACCGAGGACATCTCGGCGCCGGCCTCACCGGCGGCCTGGACCACGGCGTTGTGCACCACGCCGACCGGGTCGTCGGTGTCCTTGGTGCTCTGCTCGACCCGGCTGATCACAGTGCCGGTGATGTCCGCGCAGGCGGCGACGACGCCGTCCGGGTTGACCTCGACCCCGATCACGTGAGCGCTGCCCGGGGTGACCGAGTAGAGCTGGGCGTTCGGGCCGCGGCCGCCGGCCTGCTCACCGACCCGCCGGACCAGGCCGCGTTCTTCGAGCCGTTCCACGAGCTGGGAGGCCGTCACCTTGCTGAGGCCGGTCATCTCGCCCAGCTGCGCCCGGGTCAGCGGACCTCGCGTGAGCAGCAGGTCCAGCGCCGCACGGTCGTTGAGGGCGCGCAGCAACCGGGGGGTTCCCGGAAGGCGGGTGGCGGCCATAGCGTTGTCCCCTAATACTAAAGATTCTTTCCTGTTACAGTGTCGACGCACGACACGCAGCCGCAGCGTAACGGTAGGCAATGCCGCCGAACCGGAGGGTGGCTATCGACTCCGAGCGATCATGGCAGCTCCCGGCCGCCCCGGCCAGAGCCGCGTCACCGGAAGGACCCCATGGCGATCGACCCCGGCCTCCGCCGTCTGGCCCTGCGCACCCTCCTCGCCGCGTTCCCCGGCGAATCCGCCCCGGAATGGGCCGCTGACCTGCTCGTCGACGGGCTGGCCGGACACACCCTGTTCGGCACCAACGTCGCGGGACCTGAGCAGCTCGCCCGGCTGACCCGCGGGCTGCGCTCGGCGCGGGCCGACGTGCTGATCGCCATCGACGAGGAGGGCGGCGACGTCACCCGGCTCGGTCACCGGACCGGGAGCCCGTATCCCGGAAACGCCGCGCTCGGCGCGGCCGGTGATCCGGAACTGACACGCCGCGTATATGCCGCGATCGGCGCCGACCTCGCTGCGACCGGTATCAACCTGGACCTCGCGCCGACCGTCGACGTCAACACCGCTCACGACAACCCGATCATCGGTACGCGCTCGTTCGGCGCCGACCCGTCGCTGGTCGCCCGGCACACCGGCGCGGCCGTCACCGGGCTCCAGTCGAGCGGGGTGGCCGCGTGCGCCAAGCACTTCCCCGGGCACGGGGCGACGGTCTCCGACTCGCACCTGGAACTGCCGACCGTGGACGTGCCGCTGTCGGTGCTGCGGTCGCGGGACCTGCCGCCGTTCGCGGCCGCGGTCCAGGCCGGGGTGCGGGCGGTGATGAGCGCGCACATCCGGGTGCCGGAGCTGACCGGCGACGGGCCGGCGACGTTCAGCCGGGCGGCCCTGACCGGGCTGCTCCGCGACGAACTCGGCTTCCGCGGCGCGATCGTCACCGACGCGTTGGAGATGCGGGGCGCGGCCGCGTCGGCGGGCGGCATCCCGCGGGCGGCGGTGGCGGCCCTGGCCGCCGGAGCCGACCTGCTGTGCATCGGGGCGGTGGTGGACCTGGCCCTGGTCGAGGCGATCGTCGCGGAGATCGCGGCGGCGACCGTCGACGGACGGCTCGCGATCGGCCGGCTGGAGGACGCGGCGGAGCGGACCGCCGCCCTGGCCGCCTGGAGCCGGCCCGCGGCGCCCCCGCGCCAGGACTCCACCCCCGACGTCGAGCTGGGCATCGAGGCCGCCCGCCAGGGACTCCGCTTCGAAGGTTCGGACGATGAGCTGCGGAAACCCCTCGTGGTGCGGTTCGTGGCCGGCCACTCGATCGCCGAGGGCAGGGTGCCGTGGGGCCTCGCGCCGCACCTGGCGAACGTCGAGGAGATCGAGGTGGTGGCCGCCGAGACCACCGTCGAGTCGATCACGGAGCGTGCCGGTGACCGGCCAATCGTGCTGGTCGGCCGCCGCATCCACAACTCACCGGCGGCCCGGACCCTGATCGGGAGACTGGCCGCGGAACGGCCGGTCGGCGTCGTCGAGATGGGCTGGCCGTCGTCGTGGCGCCCGGCCGGGGTGCGGGCCTTCGTCGTCACCCACGGCGCCAGTCTCGCGAACAGCCGGGCCGCCGCCGAGGCGCTCGGCCTGTCCCGCTGACGCCTACGGGTCAGCACCCGCCGTGGGACCGACCTTGTTCGCGCCATCACGCAGCGTCACGGATCGAGTGCCGCTTGTCGCCTATGTCCGCCCATGGCCGGAACCTCTGCATGAATCGGGCTGGCCGAACGGTCAATCCGCGTACGCTCCGCTTCCCCCCGCCTCTGCCGCTCACCTAGCGTGATGGGCAGAAGGTGGATCTGGGGAACGTCGCGGAACTCGGCTCGGGACCAGCAACGAACCGCGACGCAGATGGTGAGCCGGGCTTCGGCGGGCTTCGGGAGCAGCCCTCGAAGCCCGGCTCACAAAAACGTCAGGCCGCCGACGAGGTCTTGACCAGCGTGCGGATCTGTCGCAGCAGCACCGACAGCGCCGCCAGGTCGGCCGGTGAATCGTCCACCTCGCCCATCGCGTTGGACGCCCGCGCGATCGACGCCGCGTTCACCTGTTCCCACTCCGAGACCCGGTCCTCCGGCGCCGCCGTGGACGGTGTCGACTGGAGCACCTCCGCGGTCAGGGCGGCCAGCGCGGCGTACAGGTCGTAGCGCAGCGCCATCCGGGCCAGGGTCTGCCAGCGGTCGCCGCGCGGCAGCCGGGAGATGTGCGACAGCAGCACGTCCACCCCGAACCGCTCGGAGAGCACGAAGTAGACCTGCGCCACCTCACCCGGGTCACGGTTGACGGCGCTGGCCGTCTCCAGGATGTCCAGCAGGCCGAAGCCGTAGAACACCCGGCTGACCGCACCGGCCAGGTCCTCCGGGACGCCCCTGCCGACCAGCTCGGCGACCCGGCTGTCGAGGGCCCGGCGCTCCGAGCCGACGATCACCTGCGGAAGCCGTGGCAGCAGGTCGGCGACGCCGGGCCGCAGCTTGGCGATCTCACCGGCCACGTCGATCGGCGAACGGCGAGTGCTGACCAGCCAGCGCACGGCCCGGTCGAGCAGGCGCCGGGTCTCCAGGAAGACCAGCGTCTGCGCCGAGGTCGGCACCTGGTTGTCGAGAGCCTCACCAGCGGCCCAGATCTCCGGCAGGCCGTAGACGTCCCGGATCACCACGTAGGCCCGGATCACGTCGGCGGCCGACGCCCCGCTCTCCTCCATGGCCCGGTGCACGAACGACGTGCCACCGCGGTTGACGACCTCGTTGACCAGCGACGTGGAGATGATCTCTCGGCGCAGCCGGTGGCCGGCCATCCGGCCGGCGAACCGCTCCCGCAACGGCGTGGGGAAATAGCGGGTGAGCACGTCGGCCGTCCAGGCCTCGTCGACCAGGACGTCCGCGAGCACCTCACGCTCCAGACTGATCTTGACGTACGCCAGCAGCACCGCGAACTCCGGCGGGGTGAGCCCCTCGCCGTTCTCGTGCCGGACGGCGAGTTCCTTGTCCGACGGCAGAGCCTCCAGTTCCCGGTTCAGCGCGCCCCGCTGTTCGAGCGCGGTGAGCATGCGCCGGTGCACCGGCAGCAGCGAGTGCGCCTGCTCCCGGGCGTTGCCGAGAGCCATCGCCTGCTCGTAGTTGTCCCGCAGCACCAGCTCGCCGACCTCGTCGGTCATCGCGGCGAGCAGCTCGTCCCGCTCCGGGATGGTCATCTCACCGTCGACGACCGCCCCGCCGAGCAGGATCTTGATGTTGACCTCGTGGTCGGAGCAGTCCACCCCGGCCGAGTTGTCGATGAAGTCGGTGAACACCCGTCCACCGGCACGGGCGAACTCGATCCGGCCGCGCTGGGTGAGCCCCAGGTTGCCGCCCTCACCGACCACCTTCACCCGCAGATCGGCGCCGTTGATCCGGATCGCGTCGTTGCCCTTGTCACCGACGTCGGCGTGCGACTCGGAGGCCGCCTTCACATAGGTGCCGATGCCGCCGTTGAAGAGCAGGTCGACCGGAGCCCGCAGGATCGCCCGCATCAGCTCGGCCGGGCTCACGGCCGGGGCCTCGCCGAGCCCGAGGACCGCACGGATCTGCGGGCTGACCGGGATCGACTTGGCGCCGCGCGGATAGACGCCGCCACCCGCACTGATCAGCGACCTGTCGTAGTCGTCCCAGGACGAGCGGGGCAGGTCGAACAGGCGCTGGCGCTCGGCGTACGACGTCGAGGCCTGAGGGTCGGGGTCGAGGAAGATGTGGCGGTGGTCGAACGCCGCCACCAGCCGGATGTGCCGCGACAGCAGCATGCCGTTGCCGAAGACGTCGCCGGACATGTCGCCGACGCCGACCACCGTGAAGTCCTGGCTCTGGGTGTCGACGCCCAGGTCGCGGAAGTGCTTCTTGACCGACTCCCAGGCGCCGCGGGCGGTGATGCCCATCTTCTTGTGGTCGTAGCCGGCCGAGCCTCCGCTGGCGAACGCGTCGCCCATCCAGAAGTCCTTGCCGACCGAGATCTCGTTGGCGATGTCGCTGAACGTGGCCGTCCCCTTGTCGGCCGCCACCACCAGGTAGGGGTCGTCGCCGTCGTGCCGGACCACCTCCGGCGGCGGCACGATCTTGCCGCTGAGGATGTTGTCGGTGACGTCCAGCAGCGCGGTGATGAAGCGCTTGTAGCACTCCACCGCCTCGTCCCGGTCGCCCGGTTTCTGCTTCAGCACGAAGCCGCCCTTGGCGCCGACCGGCACGATCACCGAGTTCTTCACCATCTGCGCCTTGACCAGGCCGAGGACCTCGGTACGGAAGTCCTCGCGCCGGTCCGACCAGCGCAGGCCGCCCCGGGCGACCGCGCCGAACCGCAGGTGCACGCCCTCGAACCGGGGCGAATAGACGAAGATCTCGAACTTGGGCCGGGGCTGCGGCAGGTCCGGGATGGCCTGCGGGTCCAGCTTGAAGGCCACATAGGACTTCGGCCGGCCCTCGCGCCCTCGCTGGAAGAAGCTGGTGCGCAGGGTGGCCTCGATCAGGGTGAGGTAGGAACGCAGGATCCGGTCCTGGTCCAGGCTCTCCACCTGATCGAGCAGCTCGGTGATCCGGTCGCGGACCTCACCGGCCTGGCGTGCCCGCTCGGCCTCGCCCACCGGGAGCGTCGGCGAGAACCGGGTCTCGAAGAGCTTCACCAGCAGCCCGGCGATCTCCGGGTAGGCGATGAACGTCGACTCCAGGTAGCGCTGCGAGAAGACGTTGCCGGTCTGGCGCAGGTACTTGGCGTAGGCGCGGAGCACCACCACCTGACGCCACGTCATGCCGGCCCGCAGCACCAGCTCGTTGAAGCCGTCCACCTCGGCCTCGCCCCGCCAGGCGGCCGCGAACGCGTTCTCCACCTGCGGGCGGACCTCGGCCAGCTCACGGTGGCCGGCCGGGGGCAGCAGACCGAAGTCGTAGAGATAGATGACACCGTCGTCACGGCGGATCTCGTACGGCCGCTCGTCGATGACCCGGACACCCAGCGAGTGCAGCACCGGGAGGACCGCGGAGAGCATCATCGGCTCGCCGTACCGGTAGACCTTGAAACGGACGTCACGCTCGTCCGGCTCGGGGGTGCCGTCCTGCCCGAGCCGGCGCCGCCGGAACAGGTGCATGGCGAGCTGACCGGGCTCCTCCAGCAGCTCCAGCTTGGCCAGGTCCTGCATGCCCTCGTAAGGAGTGTGGGTGTTCTTGTAGCTCTCCGGATAGGCCGACGAGTAGCGCAGGAAGAGCCGCCGCGCCTGCTCGTCACCGAGCTTGCGCTCCAGCACCAGGGAGAAGTCGTCGTCCCACATCCGGGTCGCGTCGGCGAGCAGCTCGGCCAGCGTGTTCGGGTCGGGATGGCCGGGCGGCGCCGCCGGATCGGTACGCACGATGAAGTGCACCCGCGCCAGCATCCGCTCGGTGACCCGGGTCGTGTAGTCCACACCGACGCCGTTGAGCTCGCGCAGCAGGATCTCCTGCATGCGCAGCCGGTTGCCGGTGGTGAACCTGTCCCGCGGCAGATAGATCAGGCACGAGATGAACCGGCCGTACCCGTCGCGCCGCAGGAACAGCCGCAACTGCCGCCGGCCGGCCATCCGCAGCACGCCGATGACCGCCTCGTACAGGTCGTCGGTCTTGATCTGGAACAGCTCGTCGCGGGGGTAGGTCTCCAGGATCTGCAGCAGATCCTTGCCGGAGTGGCCGCGCGGCGACAGGCCCGAGCGGTCCATCACCTCCTGCACCTTGCGGCGGACCACCGGCAGCTGACGCACGCTCGTCCGGTATGCCGAGGAGGAGAACAGCCCGAGGAAGCGCTTCTCGCCCACCACGTTGCCGGCGTCGTCGAAAACCTTTACGCCGATGTAGTCGAGGTAGGCGGACCGGTGCACGGTGGCCCGCGAGTTGGCCTTGGTGATCACGAGGAGCCGCCGCTCCATGGCCCGCTCGTACACCTCGGGAGCCATCTCGGCGGCGAGCCGGCGTGGCTTGCTCGCGCCGCGCAGAATGCCCAGGCCGGTGCCCGGAACCGCCGACAGGAGCCCGTCGTCCAGCCGGTACTCCCGGTAGCCGAGGAAGGTGAAATGGTCGTGGGCGAGCCATTTGAGCAGCTCGACGGAGTCGGTCACGTCCTTGTCGGGGACCGGCAGCCCGCGCTTGGAGCCGCGCGCGGTGGCCAGCTCGTCGGCGACGACCAGGGCCCGCTGGCGCATCCGCGGCCAGTCCTCGACCGCGTCGCGGACGTCGGTGAGCACCCGGCGCACCTCGTTGAGCAGCTGTTCCCGGGCCTCCGGGCGGCGCACCGGGTCGATCTCGATCCGGATCCAGCTCTCCACCAGGTCGCCCTCGATGGCGTCGTCCGGCTCCACCTCGGCTTCGAGCTCGGCGAGCGCGCCGAGGGGCTCCCGGCGCACCACGATCAGCGGGTGCACCATCAGGTAGACCTGCAGATTGTGCGCGGTGAGCAGCGCGATCACCGAGTCGACCAGGAACGGCATGTCGTCGGTGACGATCCGCAGCACGCTGTGGGCCTGTGGGCCGCTCGGTTCGGTGATGGCGAGTTTCAGCTCGCCCGGCAGCCGGTTGCGGGCCAGTTCGCGGTGCTCGACCGCGGCCGAGTACATCTCGTCGGGCGTGTATCCGACCAGTTCCTCATCGGGTGCGAACCGCCAGAAGCGGCCCACCAGCGATGCGGTGTTGTGGTCCTCGCCCGCCCGGTCGACCGCCTGCGCGATCAGCCGCTCGGCGTTCGGCACCGTGTCGTCGATGTCTCCCTCATCGACGGACGCACCGATCCGCCCGGTGAGGGCGAGTCCCGGTTTCGTTAAAACCTGGTCGGGCACAGTCTGATCAGAATCGGTCGTGGCCTCATCGGCGACAGCCATGGTCCGGCGCTCCCCTCACCCACGGCACTGTGGGCTCGAACGTGTCGAGCACAGCCTAGAACCACCACCGGCAAACCCCGCACACCCCCGGTGTGCCAGGGCCTCACCTGGGCCCCAGCGTGCGGTTTCAGACCGTATCGCCCGATGCGGGACAGCCGCGACGGGCGCACACCCATTACGGTTCGTTCAGCTACCCACGGAAAGGATCCCCATGCGCCGCTCCACCGCCGGCCTTGCCGCTCTGCTCCTGCTCGCCACGGGCGGACTTGCCGGCTGCGCCGCGGACCCCGCCGAGGACACCGTCGAGGCATTCCTGAGCGGCTGGACCAAAGGCGACCTCAACAACGTCGGCTTCGTCACCGCGGCCGGCGGCAAGATCGCCTCGACCGAGGTGCTGACCCAGATCCGCGGGCTCTACGGCGACCTCGCCAGCCAGCCGATCACGGTGACCACGGCCGGTGAGACCGCCGAGAACGGCGACGACGCCACCACGCCGATCACCGTGAAATGGACCCTGCCCGGCGGCGCCGAGTGGAGCTACCCCAGCACGGTCCGCAGCACCAAGGCGAGCAGCGACGGCTGGAGCGTCGTCTGGGAACCCGCGGTGGTCCAGCCCGAGCTGGCCGCCGGCGAGAAACTACGGCTGCGCCGGGTCGCGGCCGAACGCGCCGCTATCGTCGACGCCGGCGGCAAGGCCCTCGTCGGCGCGCAGAAGGTGGTGGTCGTCGGAGTCAGCCCCGAGAAGATCACCGACCTCGCCGCGCTCCAGAAGGACCTGATCACGGCGTTCCGCAAGATCGACGTGGAACTCGACCTGAGCGGCCTCAAGGACCGGGTCGACAAAGCCGATCCCGGCGCCTTCCTCGACCTCGTCTCCCTGCGGCGGCCCGACTACGACAAGATCCGGGACGAGGTCCGGCCACTGCCCGGCACCGTCTTCCGCGACGAGACCCGGCAGCTAGCACCCACCAGGGCCTTCGCCCGCGCCCTGCTCGGCACCGTCGACCCCGCCACCGAGGAGGACCTCGCCGCCCGCCCCGGCCTGCTCATCACCGGCGACCAGGCCGGGCACGGCGGCCTCCAGCAGAAGTACGACGACACTCTCCGCGGCGCGCCCGGCCTGTCCGTCGTGATCGCCCGCGAAGGCACCAACGGCGCCACCACCGACGCCAAACTCTTCACCTCACAGCCCGTCGCCGGCAAACCCGTCAAGATCACCATCGACACCCGGGTTCAGAACGCCGCCGACACCGCCCTCGCCGCCTTCGCCGGGAACAAGCAGCCCACCTCCCTGGTCGCCGTCCGGGTCAGCGACGGCGCCGTGCTGGCCTCCGCCAACGGGCCCGAGCCGGGCGGGCTCAACACCGCCTTCACCGGCCAGGTTCCCCCCGGCTCGACGTTCAAGGCGATTTCCGCGTACGGGCTCCTCGCTCGCGACGCGGTCACCGCCACCACGGTCGTCGACTGTCCGAAAACGATCAATGTGGACGGCCGTGAGTTCAAGAACTCACACGACCAGGCGCTCGGCGGCGTCGAATTCCATGTCGACTTCGCCAAGTCCTGCAACACCGCCTTCGCCGCGCTCGCACCCAAACTCGGCTCGGACGGTCTCCAGCAAGCCGCCGCGGCACTCGGCCTCGGCGGAAAATGGGACCTCGGCGTCGACGCGTACACCGGGCAGGTCTCCGACGGCGGCACCGCCACCGAACTCGCCGCGGCGGTCTTCGGCCAAGGCAGCACGATCGTCAGCCCCCTCGCCATGGCCGTCGCCACCGCGGCCATCGCGAAAGGCCAGTTCCAGCCGCCGAAACTGGTGCTCGACCCGGCGCCGGCCACACCCGGCACCCCCGGACCCCAACTCGACCAGGAAGCCGTGACCGCGCTGCGCGCGATGATGCGCGAAGTGGTCACCGAGGGAACCGGCACGGCGCTACGGAACACCCCCGGACAGCCGGTGTACGGGAAGACCGGCACCGCCGAATTCCAGACCGGATCGGCCGACACCCACTCGTGGTTCATCGGCTACCAGGGTGACGTCGCCTTCGCCGTCATGGTCCAGAAAGGCGGCGCCGGCTCGGAGGCCGCCGTGCCGGTCGTGCAGCGCTTCCTGACCAACCTGAACAGCTAGGGATCGACGCTTTCGGGCGCGCCGTCAGAGCGGCGCGCCCGGGGCACGCTCCCCCGACGGTCGAGCGTTCCACACCGTGCGAGCCACGGCGCCGAACCACACTGTCGGATGGCCCCTCACCCACCTACTCGACCACCGTCCAGGCCATCAGCTCTGCTGAAGTCGGCAACTCTCCTGGAGGGGACCCGACCAACATGAGGGCACGCGAGCAGCGCGAAGACAGGCTTGGCCTGGTCAGGCGACGCCGGGGGGAAAGCCGCTGAGCCGGCCCGTTTCGGCGGCGGGTGATCCGAGACCGTCGGCCGGCGGGTCGGCGGGCGGGCGTGGGCGAAGCATGCCGGGCCGGGTCGCCGGCAGCGGCTCCGAGTCGAGCAGCGGCGCGGACCCGAGCGGCCGGGTCAGCAGACGGATGTCCGGGCGTTCCGGCTCGGGAGCTACTTCCCGCTGCTCCGGGAGGGTCTCGATCTCCGCCGCGCTGTCCGTCGTGGCGGCCGGCTGCGGATCCACATCGGAGTCGGCCCGATGCGCATCGCCCGAGTCCCGCTCTCCATCCACATCGTCCAGACCGTCCACACCGTCCAGGCCACCCGTGCTGTCCGGGCCACCTGCACCGACCGATCCGTCCGCACCGCCTGGGCCGCCCGCACTGTCCGGACCATCCGCACTGTCCGCGCTGTCCGGGCCATCCGAACTGTCCGCACTGTCTGGACCGTCCGCGCTGTCCGGACTTCCCGGGCTGTCCGCAATATCCGGGCCGTCCGCCTTGTCTAGTCCGCCTGCACTTCCCACGTCGTCCGCGCCGGCAGCCGGCTGCGCCTCGTCGCTTTCCTGCGCGCCGGACTCACCTCGGTCGGCAGGATCAGTCGGCTCATGGCGATCGAGGGAGCCTTCCCCATCCTGGTCACGGGTGTCGGCCGACTCGTTCCAGTCGGAGGGGCCGGTCGGCGCCGCCCTGTCTGAGACGTCATCCGACCCTTCGCGGTGGTAGGAATCGTCTGCAGGCGGATCCTGGTCCACGGAGTCACCCGAGGAACCACGGCCACCGAAGCCACCCGACGGGTCACGGTCACCCAGACCACCCGACGAACCGTGGTCGCTGGAGTCGGACGAATCCTGCCGGTCGACGGTCGCGGCTGGATCGGCGATCGAGCGAAGGCCGTTGGGTGCGCTTGGGCGGCCGAGCGCAGCGGCCAGGACGAAGTCCGCATCGGTGGGCGACGCGGCCTCCGCATCGGTCACAGCGGAGAACGGCGTGCCGACGGCCGGCCCGAGACGCCCGCCCCTCCCGGGGAAGAACACAAATTCCAGCTCAGTAGTGGTCGGCGGCCCGGCGGCAGGCTCCTCCGCAGCAGGAGCGTCAGCCGGCGCGGCGACCGGCGACGGCGTGGCGGCGGTATCCGAGGCACCATCGACGGCCGACGCTTCACCGGCCGAAGACGTCGCGCCGCCGGCCGAGGGTGTTGTGGAGACACCCGGCGTTGCGGAGCTGGTCGACTCACGGCCGTCGGTCACCGAACGGTCGATGACCGACGCACCGCCAACGTCCAGCGAACCGTCCGCAACCGAAGCAGAGTCAATGGCTGCGGCACCGCTAGCGACCGGGAGACGGTCAGCGGCCGCGGAACCGTCGGTGACAGGAGCACGGTCGGTGACCGAGGCACGGTCCGCGCTCCCAGAGCCGCCAGCGACCGAGGGACGGTCCGCAGCCGCGGAGCCGCCATTGACCGAGGCACGGTCAGTGGCCGGCGCGCCGCCGGCTGAGGCGGCGAGTGAAGGGTTCGCGGTGGCAGGCAAGGGGCCGGCCGCGTCGGCCGAGGAGTTCGCGGCATCAGCCGGTGCGGCCGCCGCCGCTTCCCCGGCGGGTGACTCCCCGACGAACCGGGCGGCAAGCCGCCCAGCCGCCCGGTCGGCCGGATCGGCGGCCGCAACGGTGGGATCGGGGGCTTCGACGGCTGGGTCGGTGGCGGGCCGGGCGGCGAGGCGGGCGGCCGGGTCCGATGTCGTGGCCAGGTCGCGGCGGGCGGCGATCAGGTCAGGGCGGGGGCTCGTAGTACGCACCGGGGAGAGGCCGCTGACCACCGCCGACGTGATCTCCGCCGCGTAGCGGCCGTCGGGGTCGTAGTCGGGGTCGAAGACCGTGATCTCCACGCCGAGGCAGTGCGGGGACTCCACCAGGCCGGACAGCAGGAGTTCCAACTCGGGAAAGGCGATCCCGCCCGGATCGGGTGCGTCGACCGCCGGCATCACCGCCGGGTCGAGCACGTCCACGTCGACGTGCACCCAGTAGCCGGCGCAGTCGACGAGCTGGTCGCGGGCCCACTGGGCGCTGCGGGCGGCACCCTCGGCACGCAGGGCGGGGACGGGGCGGGTCACAATGCCGGCGGCCTGGAGGTCGAGCCGGTGCTCGTCCTGGGCGCGGATGCCGAGGACGACCACGTCGATGTCGCGGAAGTAGGGCCGGCGGGACTCGATGGCCGCCAGGTCGGCTTGACCACGGCCGGTGACCAGGGCCAGGTCCTCGCCGGCGGCCGCGCCCACGTAGGAGGCGTTGCCGGGGTGCCGGAAGTCGGAGTGGCCATCCACGAAGACCAGGCCGATGCGGCCGCCGACGGCGTCGCCGAGGCGGTGCATGGCGACACCGGCGCCGATCAGTATCGAGCAGTCACCGCCGAGCACCACGGGGAACTCGCCGCCGTCGATGATCGCCCCGATCCGGTCGGCGAGCGCACGCGAGTAGGCGTTGATCTCGGCGGCGTGGGCGACGCCGTCGCCGGGCCGCCAGTCGCCCGGGTCGTACCGCGGCGGGGTGAGACAGCCGGCGTCGCGGGCGCCGAGCCGGGTGAGCAGACCGTGATCGCGGAGGGCGCCGGGTGCCTTGGCGCAGCCCGGCACCGACGTCGCCGTCGGCGGGCGCAGGCCTAGATTGGACGGAGCGTCCAGAACGGCGATGCGGCGCACGACGCCCTCCTTCTTCGAAGTGGAAGACGCGGGCTAGAAGAGCGCGCGGGCAAGCGCCCGTCGCGCATCGGCGACCGCGGGGTCGTCGGGGCCGGCCACGGCGAAGAGCGACAGCAGGTGTTTGCGCACGACGTCACGCTCGTCGCCGGCGGTGCGCTTGACCAGTGCGACCAGTCGCGAATAGGCCCGGTCGGCCTGGCCGCTGAGCACCTCGATGTCGGCGGCGATCCGCTGGGCCTGCAGGTCTTCGGGGTCGGCGTCGGCCTTGGCCAGGGCGGTCTCCGGGTCGACGCCGCTGATCCGGCGGTAGAGCTCGACCTGGGCCAGGCCGGACTCGGCGGCGGCGTCGGCGGGCGACTCGGCGAGGATCTTCCGGTACGCCGCCTCGGCCGCGTCGAGGTCGCCGGTCATCAGGGCGTCGTCGGCGGCGTCGAGCCGGGGGTCCTCGGGGGCGGCCACGCTGACTCCGGCCGCCTTGAGGACGGCGTCGATGTACTGCCGGACCTGGGACTCGGCGAGCACGCCGCTGAAGCCCTCGACCGGCTGCCCGCCGATCAGCGCGGTCACCTGCGGGATGCCCTGCACCCGGAAGACCTGCGCCAGGCGCGGGTTCAGGTCCACATTGACCTTGCCGAGTATCCACGTGCCGCCGTACTCCGCCGCCAGCTTCTCCAGCACGGGCGAGAGCTTCTTGCAGGGGTCGCACCAGTCGGCCCAGAAGTCCAGCAGGACCGGAGTGGTGACCGACAACTCCATGACGGATTGAAAATCAGCCTCGGTGACGTCGATGACCGTCTCCGGGGTGACGCCGGGGATGGTGCCGGGCACAGCACCGGGGGCTCCGCCGGGAACGGCACCGGGGGCCTCGCCGGCCGGGGCGGCGGGACGGCTCGGCGCGGCCGGTTTGGCCGCTGCCGAGGGACGCAGCGCGCTGAGATCGACCGCGCCGCGGGTGAAGATCGACGGAGTGGTCCGTGGGTCGCTCATGGTTACCTAGTCTCGCACGCTGTCACGCCTGTTAGCGTCGCCACCAGCCGCCCGATATCGGACGTCACAACCTGGCCCGCCGGACCGGGCCGGCCGGCTGCCCGGACCGCCGTCGGCAACGCCGGGGCGGCACGGGAAACCGGCCGGTGGGGTACGTCAGAAGCGTGGCGGTTCGCGGTAGATGCCCCACTCGGTGCGGAGCACGCCGCAGATCTCCCCGAGGGTGGCCTCGGCACGGGCCGCGTCGAGCATCGCGGGGATCATGTTCTCGCCGCTGCGCGCGACGGCGATCAGGTGTTCCAGGGCGGCCTTCACCCGTACCCCGTCGCGGTCGTTCTTGCGGGCCGTCAGCTCGCGCCGCTGTTCCTGCTCGACCTCGTGGGAGACGCGCAGGATCTCCAGGTCCTTGGCGACGGTGCCGGTGTGGGCGTTGACCCCGACCACTCGTTTGGCGCCTTTCTCCACGGACTGCTGGTAGGCGAAGGCGGCCTCGGCGATGTGGGCGGTGAACCAGCCGTCCTCGATGCCGCGCAGCAGGCCGGCGGTGATGCTGCCGTCGTGGCCGAGCTCGCGGATCCGGGTGAAGATCTCCTCGGCCTCGGCCTCGATGCGGTCGGTGAGCGCCTCCACGTACCACGAGCCGCCGAGCGGGTCGGCCACGTTGACCACCCCGGTCTCCTCCATGATCACCTGCTGGGTGCGCAGGGCGATCTCGGCGGACTCGTCGGTGGGCAGCGCGAGGGTCTCGTCGAGGGCGTTGGTGTGCAGCGAGTTGGTGCCGCCGAGCACCGCGGCCAGCGCCTCGACCGCGGTCCGGACGACGTTGTTGACCGGCTGCTGTGCGGTGAGCGAGACCCCGGCGGTCTGGGTGTGGAACTTCAGCCACAGCGCTTTCTCGCTGGTGGCGCCGTACTCGTCGCGCAGGTGCCGGGCCCAGATCCGGCGGGCGGCCCGGAACTTGGCGATCTCCTCGAAGAAGTCGGTGTGCGCGTCGAAGAAGAAGCTCAGCCCGGGCGCGAAGGTGTTCACGTCGAGCCCGCGGGACAGGCCGAGTTCCACGTATCCGAACCCGTCGGCGAGGGTGTAGGCCAGTTCCTGCGCGGCGGTCGAGCCGGCCTCGCGGATGTGATAGCCACTGACCGACAGTGGTTTGTACTTCGGGATCTCGGCCGCGCAGTACTCCATCAGGTCGCCGATGAGCCGCAGGTGCGGTTCGGGCTCGAAGAGCCACTCCTTCTGCGCGATGTACTCCTTGAAGATGTCGGTCTGGAGCGTTCCGTCCAAACGCGAAAGATCCGCGCCCTGCCGCTCGGCGGCCACCAGGTACATGCAGAAGATCGGCACGGCCGGCCCGGAGATGGTCATGCTGGTGGTGACGTCCTGCAGCGGGATGCCCTCGAAGAGCACGTCCATGTCGGCGGCCGAGTCGATCGCGACACCGCAGTGGCCGACCTCGCCGAGCGACTCCGGCTCGTCGGAGTCGCGGCCCATCAGGGTCGGCATGTCGAAGGCGACGCTCAGGCCGCCACCGCCGGCGGCGAGGATCATCTTGTAGCGCCGGTTGGTCTGCCGGGCGTTGCCGAACCCCGCGAACTGGCGGATGGTCCAGGTCCGGCCGCGGTACCCGGTGGGGTGCAGACCTCGGGTGTACGGGAACTCGCCCGGCCAGCCGATCCGCTCGAAGCCGGGGTAGTCGAGGTCGTCGGGTGGCCCGTAGACCGGTTCCACCGTCGCGCCGGAGAGCGTGGTGAAGTCGGCGTCCCGCTTGCGGGCCGCGTCGTAGCGTCGTTGCCAGCGCTCCCGGCCGGCGCGGATATCGGCAGCATCCATACCCGCCATGGTAGATCAGAACTGAACGATCACTAAGGCTTCGATGGTGTCGGTCGGTGAACGAACAGCAAGGGTTTTCCCCACTGTCGCCGGAGCCGCGCGTTGACGAGAGTGGGAACCAACAACGCAGCCCTTCCCCAACGCCCCGGTAGCGCCCGCCAACGCTGCCGGGGCACCCACCGGCGTCAGGGGACCAGGCCGGGCAGGCGATGGTCGAAGATCCACGCTTGCGGGTCGCCGCGCCGGTGCGCGCGCCGCAGAAGCGCGGGCATGACCGCGTCCCGCACCGCCGCGCCGACCGGCCCCAGCACCTTCGCGCCGCTGGTCCGGCGCCCGTGCTCGACGACCTTCTCGACTCTGGGGCGGCGGGCCGCCACGTAGGCGGCGAGCGCCTCCGGCACCTCCGCGTGCTCCCGCAAACTGTGCCCGAGGACCACGGCGTCCTCCAGCGCCATCGACGCGCCCTGCCCGGACGACGGCGACACGGCGTGCGCGGCGTCGCCGGCCAGCACGATCCGGTCGCCGCGCCAGACCGGCACCCGCCGCAGGTCGCGGGTGCTCCACGGCCCGAGGATGTCGCCGGTGGCCCGGATCAGGTCGGCCGCCGGCTCCGTCTCGAACAGGTCGAGCAGGTACCGCCGCCAGGACGCGGGGGTGAACTCGCCGGACTCGACCGGGCGCCGGCGCGGCGGGTTGGCGAACCACCACACCGAGCCGTCGGGCGCCGCGGCCCAGCCGAAGAAGGCCTTGCGGCCGAAGGACATCTGCATGACGCCGGGCGGCGGTGTCAGACGCGGATCGACCGGGCCGTCGGTGAAACCGCCCGCGTCGAGCAGCCCGAGGTGGTGCGGCGCGGGCGCCGCCGGATCAAGAGCCTTCCGGGTACGTGAGTGCAGCCCGTCCGCCCCCACGAGCAGGTCCGCGGAGGTCTCGTGGCCGTTCTCGAACCGCACGGCGACACCGCCCGGGCGCGGGGTGGCCGAGCGCAGGCGGTGGCCGTGGACGATCGCGACGCCCCGGGCCCCGGCCTCGGCCCGCAGCGCGGCGTAGAGGTCCGCGCGGCGGATCGTGGTGGTGACCGTCCCGTCCGGCAGCGGCCCGCCCAGCGGGACCTCGGCGAGCAGCCGCCCGGAGGCGCCGCGCAGGGCGAGCAAGGGGGTGGCGAAGCCGCGGGCCAGCACCACGGCCGGGTCCAGGCCGAGGGCCCGTAACGCGTTCACCCCGTTCACCGCGAGGGTCACGAAGACACCTCGCTCGGTGGCGCCGGGCTCCATGGCCTCGTAGATCACCGGGGTCCACCCCGCGCAGCGCAGGGCGATGGCGGCGGCGGTCCCGGCGATGCCGCCGCCGGCCACCACGGCTCGTCTCGGCACGTGTGCCGAAGCTTCAGTAGTCATAGAATGACTATTGATGTCATGACTATGATTCGTCAAGGCCTAAGCTGACCCGCATGAAGCGGTCTCCCCTGGCGACGGTTCTGCTGGCACTGCTCGTGGAGGCGCCGATGCACCCGTACCGGATGCAGCAGGTGATCAAAGAGCGCGGCCAGGACCAGTTGGTCAACGTCGCGCAGCGCAACAGCGTCTACCAGACCCTGGAGCGCCTGGTCCGGGAGCGGCTGGTCCGCCCGGGCGGCACCAGCCGGGAGGCCGGGCGGCCGGAGCGCACCGTCTACGAGGTGACCGAGGAGGGCGCGGCCACCCTGCGCCGCTGGCTGCTGGAGATGCTGCCGGAGCCGGCCCGCGAGTTCCCGGAGTTCCCGGTGGCGCTCGCCTTCCTGCCGACGCTCAGTCCCACCGAGACGCGGGAGATGTTCCAGCGGCGCATCGAGGCCCTGACCGGCCGGCTCGCGGCCATCGAGGCGCAGGCGCCGCCCGGGCTGCCACGCCTCTTCCTGCTGGAGGACGAGTACCGCGCGGCCGTGCTGCGCGCCGAGATCGACTGGCTGGACCGGGTGGTGGCCGACCTCGGCGACGGCAGCCTGACCTGGGACCTCGCGCTCATCGAGGAGACGCTGGCCCGGTTCAGCGGTTAGTCGGCGCCGAGCCCGGCGAGCAGTTCACCGGCGGCGGCGTACGGGTCGATGGCGCCGGCCGCGACACGGGCGGCGAGTTCCGGCAGGGCCGTACCGTCGCGCAGGTCGCCCATCCGGGCCCGCAGCGCGCCCAGAGCCAGCGCGGAGATCTCGGCCGCGGCCCGATGCTCCCGGCGCTTGCGCAGGTTGCCGGTGCTCTCCAGCCAGTCGCGGTGCTTGCCGACGGCGGCCACCACGTCGTCGATGCCCTCGTTCTTCGCCGCGATCGCGCGCACCACCTGGGGGCGCCAGTCGCCGGAGGCCCGCTCGCCGAGAGCGAGCATGCCCTGGATGTCGCGGTAGGTGGCGTCGGCGCCGGGCCGGTCCGCCTTGTTGATCACGAAGACGTCGGCGATCTCCAGGACGCCCGCCTTGACGGCCTGGATCGCGTCGCCCATCCCGGGGGCGAGCAGCACCAGCGTGGTGTCGGCCAGGGAGGCGATCTCCACCTCGGCCTGGCCCACACCGACCGTCTCGACCAGGATCACGTCGCAGCCGGCGCCCTCCAGCACCCGGACCGCCTGCGGGGTGGCCGCGGACAGCCCGCCGAGCTGGCCGCGGTTGGACATCGAGCGGATATACACGCCCGGGTCCGCGGTGTGGTCCTGCATGCGGATCCGGTCGCCGAGGATGGCGCCGCCGGTGAACGGGCTGGACGGGTCGACGGCGAGCACACCGACCCGGGCGCCCGTCTCGCGCAGCGCCCGGACCAGCTCGTTCGTCGTGGTCGACTTGCCCACACCGGGCGCGCCGGTGAGACCGACGACCTGGGCACGGCCGGCGTAGGGAGCCATCGCGGCGGCCACCTCGGGCAGCGCGGGGTCGCCGTTCTCCACCAGGCTGATCAGCCGGGCCACCGACCGCGCGTCACCCTCCCTGGCCTTGGACACCAGGGAGGGGACGTCGCCGGTACGCCGGGCCGTCACGGCCGCGCGCCCTTTCGTCCTCGGAGGAACCGTGCGATCACGCCGATGGCACCTTGATGATCAGCGCGTCGCCCTGGCCGCCACCGCCGCAGAGCCCGGCCGCGCCGAGACCGCCGCCGCGCCGCTTCAGTTCCAGCGCCAGCGTGAGCACCAGCCGGGCGCCGGACATGCCGATCGGGTGGCCGAGCGCGATCGCGCCACCGTTCACGTTGACGATCGCCTCGTCGACCTTCAGCTCGCGGGCGGACTGGATGACCACCTGGGCGAACGCCTCGTTGATCTCGACCAGGTCGAGGTCTTCGACGGCGAGCCGGGCCTTGTCCAGCGCGTGCCGGATGGCGTTGGCCGGCTGCGACTGCAGCGAGCTGTCCGGACCGGCGACATTGCCGTGCGACACGATCTCGGCGAGCCAGGTCAGCCCGAGTTCCTCGGCCTTGGCCCTGCTCATCACCACGACCGCGGCCGCGCCGTCGGAGATCGGCGAGGCGGTGGCCGCGGTGATCGTGCCGTCCGGGGTGAAGGCCGGCCGCAGACCGGCCAGCGACTCGGCGGTGGCGCCGGGGCGGACGCCCTCGTCGCCGTCGACCGCCGCCGTGGCGTCCCGGCCACCGGCCGGGACCGGGGCGATCTCCTCGGCGAACCGGCCCTCGCGCTGGGCCGCGGCGGCCCGCTGGTGGCTCTGAGCGGCGAAGGCGTCCTGCTCCTCGCGGGTGATCCCGAGCCGGGTGCCGCTCGCCTCGGTGGACTCGCCCATCGAGATGCCGGCCCACGGGTCCGTCAGGCCGTCGATCGCCGAGTGGTCACGCACCAGCACGTCACCGAACTTACGGCCCGCGCGCTGGTCGGTCAGCAGATGTGGCGCATTGGTCATCGACTCCATGCCGCCGGCCACCACGATGTCGAACTCACCGGCCCGGATCAGCTGGTCGGCGAGCGCGATCGCGTCGAGGCCGGACAGGCACACCTTGTTGACGGTGAGCGCGGGCGTGGTCATCGGGATGCCGGCCGCGACGGCGGCCTGCCGGGCGGGAATCTGGCCGCAGCCGGCCTGCAGCACCTGACCCATGATCACGTACTGCACACGCTCGGGTTCGACGCCGGCCCGGCTCAGGGCCGCGGCGATCGCGTGGCCGCCGAGGGCGGTGGCGGGCAGGTGCTTGAGGTTGCCGAGCAGACGTCCCATGGGGGTCCGGGCGCCGCTGACGATGACGGAGGTGGTCACGGTCACGATCCGATCTACGCGACCGGGCGCTGGGGACACCCGGGGTGGCCTTAACGATGCTTCAGGACAGAGACTAACCTCATGACCGACGACACACCGAGTGGCAAACGGGCCGAGAATGTCACATTCCCCGATGTCGGGCTGCTACGGATCGACCATGTCGGGATCGCCGTCGCTGATCTGGACGAAGCGCTCCGCTTCTATGCGGACTCCTTCGGTTTGCACTGTGTGCACCAAGAGACGAACGAGGAGCAGGGCGTCCGGGAGGCGATGCTCGCGGTCGGCGACGGCGACGGCCCCCGCCTGCAACTGCTCGCCCCGCTCCGGCCCGACTCGGCGATCGCCAAGTTCCTCGACCGCAACGGACCGGGCCTGCAACAACTCGCCTACACGGTGACCGACGTGGAGGCCGCCGCCGCGGCGCTGCGGGCCCGGGGCCTACGCCTTCTCTATGACGCGCCGAAGCGCGGGACCGGCGGGTCACGGATCAACTTCGTGCACCCGAAGGACGCCGGAGGTGTGCTGGTGGAGCTGGTGGAGCCCGCCTCCGGGGGTACACCGGTCGGGTGAATCGACCTGACGCGGGCCCGGCCGCCTGGCAGGATCGGGCCCATTGAGCAGGGCTGACGACGTCCGTGACGGGCCCGGAATCCCCCGAAGCCCCGAGTGGGCAGGTGGCAGCGGGACGACACCGGACCGGCCGGTGGGTCAGCGGCCCTCTCCGAACGGCCCGGGGGCGGACTGCGCTCCAGGTCAAAGCTGATCTACGATGCGGTTCGGATGCCGCTCGGCTCTTGCATGTCCGACCCCCTCTTCGCCAGGATGGCGCAATGCCCCAGCAGCAGGATCAGAACCTGGCCTTCTTCGAGACCGCTAACTCGCAGCACGATTTCACGGTCGTTCTGCGCGGTTACGACCGTCACCAGGTCGACGGACACATCGGCCGGCTGCTCGCCGCGCTGAACCAGTCCGAGCAGGCCCGCGGCGAGGCCGAGCAGAGGATGAACGACGCCCAGCGTCGCCTGCGCCAGGCCGAGCAGCGACTGAACGCGCTCGAGCAGAAACTGGCCGACAGCAACAAACTGCTGGAGGAGAACAACCGTCCGACGCTCTCCGGGCTGGGCACCCGGGTGGAGCAGATCCTGCGTCTCGCCGAGGAACAGGCGAACGACCACCGCAACGAGGCGAAGCGGGAGTCCGAGGGCATTCTCTCCGCGGCCCGCCTCGAAGCGCGCGAGATCACCGACAAGGCGCGGGCCGAGGCCGCCGCGATGAAGGCGACCGCCGAGCGTGAGGCCGGCCAGGTCCGCACGCACGCCGAGCGCGAGGCCGCCGAGGCCCGGGTGCAGGCCCGGCGCGAGGCAGACACGCTGCGCTCGGACGCCGACCGCGAGACCAAGCAGTTGCGGACGGTGACCGCGCACGAGGTCGCCGAGCTGAAGTCGACGGTGGAGCGTGAGGTCGCATCGCACCGTGCCACCGCCGAGAGGGAGATCACCCAGGCCCGGGCGAAGGCGTCCCGTGAGGCCGAGGAGAAGCGCGCCGAGGCGACCAAGCTGCTCACCGACGCCCGTGACAAGCGCGACAAGGACCTGCAGGCGCTGGCCCTGGAGATCGCCGAGCGCCGGGAGAAGGCCGAGGCCGAGGAGTCCCAGCGGCACGCCGCCCAGGTCGCCGCCACCCAGAAGATGGTGGCCGAGGCCGAGGAGCGGGCCCGCGCCGCCGAGGACCGCTCCAAGGAGATCTCGCAGCGCGCCGAGACCCGCCGGGTCGAGTCCGAGCGGCACTCCTCGGAGACGGTGGAGAAGGCCCGGGCGCTGGCCGAGAAGACCGTCACCGAGGCCCGTGCCGAGGCGAACCGCCTTCTCAGCGAGGCCCGGCAGGAGGCCGAGCTGACCACCCAGGCGGCCCGCCGCGAGGTCGAGGACCTGACCCGTCAGAAGGACGCGGTCACCAGCCAGCTGGGCCAGATGCTCTCCGGCCTCTCCGGCCTGGTTCCCGGTGTCGGCGCCGGCGCTCCGGCCGCGGTCGCCGCCGCCGCGGCGGCCACGAAACCGGCCGAGGCGCCCGCCCAGCGGGCTCCCGGACAGGCCCCTACGCAGGCCGAACAGGCTGACCAGCCGCAGCAGGAGGAGCCCGCGGAGCCGGGCGACGAGCCGGTGGCGACCAAGACTAATCCCTGACCTGAGGCATCGTCTCTCCGGTTGCGGAGCCGCCGCGAGTGCGCGACGGTTGACAGCGGCCGGGCGGTCGATGACGAAATGAGGCCGTACCGGAGTTTCTCCGGTACGGCCTGAATCGTTTCGGGCTTGCCAAGGTTTATCGAGCCGAGGTCTGACAAATCACAACTACCCGGATCGTCTCCATCAAGCCGGTGTGTATCGACACGCCACGGGACGATGCGTATGTGAGGATGGAAAGCATGTCGCACGGCGGTGAAATTCTCGGTCTCGGCGGAGATTCGGCCACCGAACCCAGCTTCGAGACCGCCCTGCGGGGTTATGAGAGGAAGCAGGTCGAGCGGTACGTAACACGGGCGGAGAACGAGATCTCCGCTCTGCTCGCCGACCGCGAGCAGGCGTACTCGCAGATGCAGGCGATGACCGCGCAGATCAAGGGCCTGCAGGCGGAGCTCGCTCAGGCCCGCCGTGACTCCGGGATGAGCGGTGAGGTGTCGTTCCGGCATCTCGGCCCCCGGGTCGAGCAGATCCTGGCGCTCGCCGAGGAGCAGGGCGAGGCGATCAAGGCCTCCGCGACCGACGACATCGCCTCGCGTCTCGCCGAGGCGGAGCGGATCCGGGCCGAGGCCGAGGCACACGCCCACAACGCCATCCGTGACTTCGAGATCGCCCTGGCGGCGCGCCGCTCCGAGGAGGAGAAGGCCGACGCGGCCAAGCGGGCCGCCTCCGACAAGGCCCTCGCGGCCGCCCGGCAGTCCGCCGAGCAGATGCGCAAGGAGGCCGAGGCGGTCCTGGCCCGGGCCCGCAACGAGGGCCAGCACATCATCGAGAAGGCCACACAGGACGCTCAGCGCGCCCGCGCCGAAGTGGACGGCTACGTGCAGTCCACCCGGATGCAGGCCGAGCAGGAGCTGAAGGCGCTGCGGGAGAAGGTCAGCCAGGAGATCGCGGCGAAACGGGCCGAGACCGAGCGGGAACTGGCCGATCTCAAGGCGTCCGTCGAGCACGAGCTGGCGCTGCGACGGCACTCGGTGATCGAGGAACTGGGCCAGATGCGGGCCGGCGTCGAGAAGCAGTGCGCAGATCTGCGCAGCGAGGCCGACAAGTACGCCGAAGAGGTCCTCCGCCGCTCGGACGACCAGGCGACGGCCGTGCGCAAGGAGATCGCCGCCCAGCAGGAGAAAATCGCCCAGGCCGGCCGTGAGCTGGAAGCCGCCACCGCCAAGGTGGCGGAGGCCGAGCAGCGCCGCATCTCCTCGCAGGAGCAGGCACAGGCCGCCGAGAAGGAGGCCGAGCGGGTCCGGCAGCGGCTCGCCGAGGTGCAGCAGCAACTGGAGGCCGAGCTGAAGCGGCTCGCCGAGGCGAAGCGCTCCGGGGACGCCGCCGAGCGGCACGCCGCGGACGTGCGCCGGCAGGTGCAGAAAGAGGCGAAGCGGGTGGCCGAGCTGGCCGCCGCGGCGGTCATGGCGGCCGCCGCCGACCCGGAGGATCCGTCCCTGCCCACCGAGCCGGAACCGCCGGCGGCCGAGAGGCAGCCCGCTCCGCCGGCGGCCCAGCCCGTGCAGCCTGCTCCGCCGGTCGCCCAGCCCGTTCCGCCGGTCGCCCAGCCCGCCAAGGTCACCGCCTCGGCGAAGGTGGCGGTTCCGCAGGCGAGCCGGGTGTCCGCCGACGCGGAGTAACCCGGGTGGCAAGGGTGGCCCGGCGGCGATAACCTCTTTCGATGTCCGCCGAGCCACCCGCTGATCCTTCGGCTGAGACTCCGGCCGCTGCGCCGGTCGTCGTGCCGGCCGTGGTTCCGGCCGCGGTTCCGGCCGCGGTTCCGGCCGCGGACGAGAATCAGTTCGGTGCTCCCGGGCCGCCGCTGAACAGGCGCAATCCGTTCCTGTTCGGATTCCTGTTCGGACTCGGCGTGATCGTGGCGTACGCACTGTTCCTCGGCGTGCGCAACGCCGCCTCGATCCTCGTCCTGATCTTCATCGCGCTGTTCCTGGCCATCGGGCTGAACCCGGCGGTGACCCGGCTGCGGCAGTTGGGCCTGCCTCGTGGCGCGGCGGTGGCGACCGTCGCGCTCAGCGTGGTGCTGCTGCTGGCCGGCGGTCTGGTGGCGCTGATCCCGCCGCTGGTCACACAGACCACCGAGCTGGTCAACAACGCGCCCGAGGTGCTGGAGAGCCTGCGCCGCAGCCGCACGGTCAACGATCTGGTGCAGCGTTACGACCTGGCGAGCCGGGTGCAGGGCGCGGTCAACGCCGGGACGGTCACGAACGCCCTGGGCGGGGTGGTCGGTGGCGCCCGGCTGCTCTTCGGGACCATCTTCAACATCCTGACCGTGCTGGTCCTGACGATCTACTTCATGGCCGCGTTCGAGCGGATGAAGGCGGCCGGCTACCGGCTCGTACCGGCGTCCCGCCGGGAGCGGATCCAACTGCTCACCGACGAGATCCTCACCAAGGTGGGCGCCTACATGGTGGGGGCGCTGGCGATCGCCGTCCTGGCCGGGGCGAGCACCTTCGTGCTCGCGCTGATCCTGGGTCTCGCCTATCCGTTCGCGCTGGCCGTGGTGGTCGCCGTCTGCGACCTGATCCCGCAGATCGGCGCCACCATCGGGGCTGTGGTGATCAGCCTGGTCGGACTCGCCTCGTCGATCACCGACGGGGTGGTCTGCATCGTCTTCTTCGTCGTCTACCAGCAGGTCGAGAACTATCTGATCTATCCGCGGGTGATGCGCCGCTCGGTCCGGGTCAGCGATGTCGCGGCGCTGGTGGCGGCCCTGCTCGGGGTCGGCCTCTTCGGCGTCGTCGGCGCCCTGGTCGCCATCCCCATGGTGGCCGCCATCCAGCTCATCTCCCGGGAGGTGCTGCTGCCCAGCATGCAGAAACGCTAGCTGCTCTCGAAGGACGCGACGGTGCGGTCCGCGTAGGCACTGGCGTCGCCGGTCTCCAGCGGGCCGTCCCAGGTCGTCGGCAGCGGGGTCGTCACCGACGGGGCGGCCCGGCGGACGATCTCGTTCAGGACCTTCTCGGCGTCTCCGACCCACAGGTGTTTGGCGCCGTCGATCCCGACCACCTCGGCCTGCGGGATCGCGGCGAATCGCTCCACGGCCTCGGCCGGGCGCAGGTAGTCGTCGAACTCGGGGACCAGGGCGGTGACCGGTTTGCCGTCGGCCGCCCACGCGTCGAGGTGCGACGGCTGGGAGAAGCGCAGCGGCGGGGAGAGCAGGATCGCGCCGGAGACCGCCGGATCGAGGCCGTACATCAGCGTCAGGTCGGTGCCGAAGGACCAGCCGACCAGCCAGATGTTCGGCAGATCGGCGAACTCGGCGAACTCGATGGCGGCGGCCACGTCGTAACGCTCGTCGACCGCGTGGGAGAACGCTCCGCCGCTGACGCCCCGGACGCTGGCGGTGCCGCGGGTGTTGAAGCGCAGCACCGCGATCCCGGCCAACGCGGGCAGGCGCCAGGCGGCCTTGCGGTAGACGTGGCTGTCCATCATCCCGCCGTGCGTGGGCAGCGGGTGCAGGCAGACGAGGGTGGCCACCGGCTCGCGGTCGAGCGGGCGGGCCAGCTCGCCCACGAGGGTGACACCGTCCGCGGTGTGCAGCTCGATGTCCTCCCGGTGGGCCGGGAGAATCGAGTTGGCACGGATCTGGTTGCTCATGAAAGAGATGCTTTCATTCCGTCTTACGGGTGGTGGGCGGGCGGTCGGATGGCATCACCCGTAGCGCGGGGCGTTGCGCGACCGCTCCACACCCGGGCCACGCCGGTCACGTCCTCGCCAGCAGCCGGTGTGCCAGTGGCGCCGATCGCTCTCGTCGCCGTAACCGTCAGCCGGCCACGCCACCACATGCGCGACACCGGGACGGATCTCCTGCACACAACCCGGGCAACGGTACGTCTTCACGGCCGCCCCGCCGAAGACGTTGCGCACCATGTACTCACCGTCCCGCCACTGCTGGACACGATCCTCGGTGATCCCGGGGCGGTTCGGGTTCGGTTCCTCCGAGGAGGGGCGGCGGGGGCGGTTGCGGCGGGGACTCACAAGCTCAAGCGTACGTAGTGACTCGCTGGTAACAATCGCCCTAGACTCGCGTCATGACGGCGACTCACGTTCCCGGCCTGCCCGTGATCGAGGCCGGCCAGCTGATCTCCACGAACCCGGCCACCGGCGAGGAGGCCGGCCGTGTGCCGGTCGCCGACGAGAAGGCCGTGATCGCGGCCGTCGAGCGCGCCCGGGAAGCGTCCGTGTGGTGGCTGGGGCTCGGCTTCGACGGCCGGAAGACCCGGATGCTGCGCTGGCGCTCCCTGATCGTGCAGCGGATCGAGGAACTGGCCGCGCTGACCCACCGCGAGACCGGCAAGCCGATCACCGACGGCCTGATCGAGGCGACCGCCGCCGTCGAGCATCTCGACTGGGCGGCCCGCAACGCCCGGCGGGTGCTCGGCCCGCGCCGGGTCCGGACCAGGCTGCTGGTCGCCGAGCACTCCGGCCACCTCGAGTACCAGCCGTTCGGCGTGGTCGGCGTGATCGGCCCGTGGAACTATCCGATCGTCACGCCGGTCGGCCCGATCAGCGGGGCGCTCGCGGCCGGCAACGCGGTCGTCCTCAAGCCGAGCGAGTACACCCCGGTGGTCGGCCAGTGGCTGGCCGACACGTTCGCCGAGGTGGTGCCGGAACATCCGGTGCTGCAGGTGGTGCACGGCCTGGGTGACGTCGGCGGGGCGCTGTGCCGGGCCGGAGTGGGCAAGATCGCTTTCACCGGTTCCACCGCCACCGCCAAGAAGGTGATGGCCGCCTGCGCCGAGAACCTGGTGCCGGTGGTGCTGGAGGCGGGCGGCAAGGACGCGCTGATCGTCGACGGCGACGCCGACGTGAACGCGGCCGCCGAGGCCGCGGTCTGGGGCGCGATGACCAACGCCGGGCAGACCTGCATCGGCATCGAGCGGGTCTACGCGGTCGAGCCGGTCTACGACCGGTTCGTGCAGGCCGTCGTGGAGAAAGCCGGCAAGCTGCGCACCGGCGAGGAGATCGGGCCGATCACCATGCCGCGGCAGCTCGACATCATCCGCGACCACATCGAGGACGCGCTGGCCAAGGGCGGCCGGGCCGTGCTCGGCGGCGCTGAGGCGGTGCAGGCGCCCTACGTGTCGCCGACCGTGCTGGTCGACGTTCCGGACGACTCCTCGGAGATCCGCGAGGAGACGTTCGGGCCGACGCTGACGATCACCAGGGTCCGCGACGCGGACGAGGCGATCCAGAAGGCCAACGACACGCCGTACGGCCTGGGCGGCTCGGTCTTCGGCAAGAAGAACGCGATCCGCATCGCCCGCCGGCTGCGTTCCGGCATGGTCGCCGTGAACGGCACGCTCACCTTCGTCGGCATGGGAAACCTGCCGTTCGGCGGCGTCGGCGAGTCCGGTTTCGGGCGCATCCACGGCGAGGACGGGCTGCGCGAGTTCGCCCGGGCCAAGGCGATCACCGTGCGGCGCGGCCCGTCGCTGCTGCCGGCGATGACGTTCGAGCGCACGCCCGCACAGGTCAAGCAGATCCTCAAGGCGCTACGCCTGCTCTACGGCCGCAAGCCCTAGGGTCCTACGCTGATCGGGTGGTCGATCATCCTGCGGTCGAGGTCAGCGGTCTACATGTGAGTTACGGCTCGACGCCGGTGCTGGTGGATGTGGGACTGACCGTCCCTGCCGGCGCCGGCGTCTGCGTGACCGGCGAGAACGGCATCGGCAAGTCCACTCTGCTGCGCTGCGTGAGCAGCCTGCAGCGGCCGGACTCGGGCACGATCCGGGTCTTCGGCGACGAGCCCGGCGACAGCCCCGCGTTCTGGCGAGCGGTGGCCACCACGGTCGAGCCGCCGACCTGGTACCTGGGCCTGACCACCCGTGAGCACGCCGAGTTGGTGTGCCGCGCGCACGGCCAGGATCCCTCCGCCGCGGGCATCGACGAGGCCCTGGAGCGGTTCGGGCTGGCCGGGCACGCCGACGCCATCCCGCCGTCGCTGTCCTCCGGCCAGAAACAGCGCCTCACGCTCGCCCTCGTGCTGCTGCGGCCGAGCTCCCTGCTGATCCTGGACGAGCCGGAGCAGCGCCTCGACCCGGATGGCCGGGCGATGGTCGCCGCGATGCTCGCCGACTACCTGTCCACCGGCGGTTCGCTGCTGCTGGCCAGCCACGACGACAAGTTCGCGGTGGCGTCCGGCGCCGAGATCACGTCGATGGAGCAGCTGGCGGCACGCCCGGCGACGGAGCCCGCGGCGTTCCCGACGGCCGCGGACGGGGACCAGTGACCGAGGTCGTCGCGCTGCGGCCGGTCCGTCGCTGGATCCGGCGCGCCCAGGCCTCCCACCGCGATCGCGGCGACATGCTGGGCACCGTCTACACAGCCTTGTTCTCGATCGCCGTGCTGGCGGTGATGGCGAAGGACGCTCTCACGGCCGTCTTCAGCCCGCTGGTCCCCGATCTCAGCGGCGCCGGCGCCCTCGCCTCCGCCGCTGCCTGCGCCGGCCTGCTCTTTCTGGCGCTGCGCCGCCTCGGCCCGGTCACGGTCAGCCGCCCGGCCACGTACTTCCTGCTCACCGCTCCGGTCAGCCGCCGGAAGCTGCTGGGTCCGTCGCTGCGCGCGGCCGCGTTCGGTGCGGCCCTGGCCGGTGGCGCCGCCGCTTTCGGCATCCTCGGCAACGCCGTGGCGGACGGGTCGGCGCTGCTGCTCGCGGTGGGGGCGCTCTCCGGCGTGCTCCTCACGCTCCTCGCCTCGGCCGCCCAGGCACGGCCGCGCCTCGCCTCGCTCACCGACACCGTCGCCCGCGTCGCGATCGCCGGCGGCCTCGCCGCCCTGGTCGCCGAGACGACCGGCTGGACCCCACCCGCCTTCGCCGGATGGCCCACGGCGTCCGTCCTGGTCCCGCTCACCGGCGCCCTCACGGTCCTCGTCACGGCCGGTTTCCTTCTGGGCGTACGCGACCTCGCGCGCACCCCGAGCGCCGAGGTCATGGAGTCGGCCCGGACGACGGGCACCCTGGCCGACTCGGTCTACGGCATGGAGCCGTCGTTCCTGTCCGAGATGCTGGAACGCCGCTATTGGGCACGCCGCCGTCTCCGCTCGGCCCGCCTGCCCCGCCGCCTGCCGCCGCTGACCGGTCAGGATCTGCTGCTCGCGAAACGCCGCCCGGCCCGTCTGATGTGGATCGCCGCCACCACCGCCCTGCCGCTGCTGCTGATCTCCGCGCCCCGCTGGGTTCTGGTGATCGCCCTGCTGGCCGGCACGGTGATCGCCGCCCGCACCACCACCGCCACGGTGAAGACCGACGCCGGCAACCCGGTCCTGCTGCGGACCCTGGGCCTGAACTCCCGCCAGGTGCTGCTGCAGCGGTTCTGGGTGCCGTCCGCGCTCGGCGTCGTGTGGGCCACGGTGGCACTGGCCCTGCTGCAACTGGCCGGTGCGCTCCCGCCAGGTCACTGGTGGCCGCTGGGAGTGGCGCTCGGCCCGATCGGCGCGGCCGCCGCGGTGCGGGCGGCCCGTACCGGTTTCGTCCGCAACGACTTGATCCCGATCGACACGCCGATGGGCTCGGTCCCGACCGGCCCGGTCCTCTACGCCTTCGCCGGCCTGGACCTGTTGCTCCTCGCCCTGCCCACGGTGTTGCGCCTGGTGCAGGGTGACCCGGCGACCGCGAGCTCGATCGTCCTCCAGGTGGCGGTCGCGGTCATCGGCGTGCAGGCATATCTGACTTGGACCAGCGACCCCGGCCGGGTCGAGCTGTCCCCGCGCTGAAGCCCCGGACCCGGCCGGCTGATCCAGCGGTGGGTGCCGGCCGGAGGGCCGGTGACCGGAAGCCTTGCCCGTGCGGCGCGCAGCGGCCGGGGCGCCCGCCCGCGTCGCGCGGATGCCACGGTGCCTTTGCCGGCCGTACGAGATGAGGGTTTAGAAAAGGGTGAGCTCGTCGCGCTTCATGCCGCGCAGCTTGTCGTAATCGACGACGACGCAGCGGATTCCGCGGTCGGTGGCCAGCACCCGGGCCTGGGGTTTGATCTCCTGGGCGGCGAAGACGCCCTGGACCGGGGCGATGAGCGGGTCTCGGTTCATCAGTTCGAGGTAACGGGTGAGCTGCTCGACGCCGTCGATCTCGCCGCGGCGTTTGACCTCGACGGCGATCGAACCGCCGGTGGCGTCCTTGAGGAGCAGATCGACCGGGCCGATCGCGGTCATGTACTCCCGGCGGACCAGGGTGCAGCCCTCACCGAAGGTCTCCGGGTGCTTGGCGAGCAGTTCCTGCAGGTGCGCCTCGACACCGTCCTTGACCAGGCCGGGGTCGACGCCCAGCTCGTAGGAGTAGTCCTGGAAGACCTCCTCCAGAGTGATCCGCAGCTCCTCGCCGGCCTTGTTCACCACTTTCCAGACGCCCGGCGCCTCCTGCAGCTTGCAGGGCGGGCTCATCCAGTTGAGTGGCTTGTAGGCACGGTCGTCGGCATGGATCGACACCGAACCGTCGGCCTTGACCATCAACAGCCGCACTGCCAGAGGCAGGTGGGCGGAGAGGCGGCCGACATAGTCCACGGAGCACTTCGCGATGACCAGACGCACCGCACGACAGTATCCGACGCCTCCCTCGTGCTCACCGGGCGGCACGAGCATGGCGGTGCCATGCTGAGATCGTGTTCGAAGTATTGACGGGTACCGGTCTGGCCGCCTCCGCCGGGCTGAACGCCTACATCCCCCTGCTGACCATGGGACTTCTCGCCCGGTACACCGACGCCATCGACCTGCCGTCCGGCTCGGCGTGGCTGTCCAACGGCTGGACCCTCACCATTCTCGCCGTGCTGCTGGCCGTCGAGGTGGTGGCTGACAAGATCCCGGTGGTCGACCACGTCAACGACATGGTGCAGACGTTCGTCCGGCCGACCGCCGGTGGACTGGCGTTCGGCACCGGATCGGCCTCCGAGACGGTGACGGTCGCCGATCCGGGCGCGTTCTTCACCTCGAACCAGTGGGTGCCGATCGCCGCGGGTGTGGTGATCGCGCTGATCGTGCACGGGGTGAAGTCGGCCTCCCGCCCGGTGGTGAACGCCACCACGGCCGGTTTCGGCGCCCCGGTCGCCAGCACCGCCGAGGACATCGGCAGCGTGGTGATGTCCGTGCTGGCCATCGTGCTTCCGGTGCTCGTCCTGATCGGTCTGGGCGTGCTGGTCTGGGCGACGGTGTGGGTGGTCCGCGGTCGCCGGCGGCGCAAGAGAAACCGGGCCGCAAGTGTCGAAACCCGTCACCTGTTTGGTTGACTGCACGGGTGCCCGCGATCGCCGTACCCGCCTTCGCCCTCAGCTGGTGGCTCGCCTGCTATCTGATCGGCCGTGATCCCGGGAGGGTCACCCTCCGGTGGGCGGCGACGGCGCTGGTGTCGTACGCCCTCGGGGTCGCCGCCTGGGCCATCGCCCCCGGCTCCCCCGCCGCCGAGGTGCTGCTCTGCATCCCGGCGCTGTGCGTGGCCGGAGCGGTGGTGGCGCTGCTGCCGCTGACCCCGGCCGAGCGGCGGCCGGTGGACCGGGGCGCTCTGTTCCTCGGCGCGGCGTTCCTGCTGATGCTCGTCTTCCTGCCGCAGGCCGGGCGCCTGGTGGCGCTGGCTCCGCTGGTCGGCGGGCTGATCCTGCTCTGGCGGCTGCGCGAGCAGGTCACCCCGACGATGCTGCCGCCGGCGCTCACGGTGATGGCGGTCCTCTGCACGGCGGCCATGGTGCTGCTGCTGTTCACCGAGTCCGGCGCGGTCGCCGCGATTCCCGCGCTCGGGCTGGACCTGCTGGTGATCGGTTATCTGATGGCGGTCGCCCACGCGGCCGAGAACGGCGAACGCCTGCGGCCCGACCTGCGGCGCTCGCTGGCGGCGGGGCTGGCGGTGCTGGTGCTGGCCGGGGCGCCGGCGGCGGCCACCATGTTCCTGGCGCCGGGCGACGACACGGTGGCCGTGCTCCAGTTCGTGGTGCTGGCCGCCGGGTCCGCGCTGGCCGGGCTGGCCGCGCAGGTGCGGCGCCTGCTGGACCGGGTGGCCCTCGCCGACGACCAGACGCTGCGGTCGGACCGGTCGGCGTTGTTCCTGAACGCGGACGCGCTGCTGCGGCGGCGTGAACACCGGCGTCTGAACAGTCTCGGCGAGCCGGAGTTCCTGCGGTTGACCCGGCGGGCGCTGACCGACTTCGGAGACCTGAACCGGCTGGCCCGCAGCCCGCTGACCGATCTGCCGGCGGTGGAGCGGCGGCTGGCCGGGCGGGAGGACCAGCCGCGGGCGCGGGCCCGGGAATTGCGGGCGGTGCTGCGGGAGTCCGTGTCGGCGATGCGCCCGCCGGGTCCGTTCGGGACGACCGAGGAGTGGCGGTACTACAACGTGCTCCAGTTCTGTTGCGTGCTGGGGTTGAACCCGTACGCGCGGCGGCCCCGGGTGGACGGGATGAGCCGGGAGGCGCGGCTGGCCGTGGAGTGGTTCAAGCGGTACGTGCCGGCGGACGTGACGAAGCAGTGGCAGCGGGAGGCGGCGATGCTGGTCGCTGAACGGCTGTGGACGGACGTGTCGAGCCGCCACCGGGCGCTGCCCTCCGCCGAGATCACGACACGCAGCAGCAAAACGCCATAAAAGGGAATTTTGTGGCTAATATCCCCGACCATGGACGCCGGGGTAACGCGTGGTTAGCCACCGCAACGCGCTGGTCGCCGCGATCCGGCAGGAACTCGCCGAAGCCCGCGGCACGGCCCGCGCGGTCCTCGCCGCCGCCGAATCCGCCCGGGGCGAGGCACAGCAACGGCGGCGGCTGGTACGCGAGGCGTACGCCACCTGCCTGAGCCAGCTCGCCGCCGCACGCGAAACCAGCCGCCAGGACATCCAGCAGCGCTACCACGGCGAGGCCAACCGGCTCGCCGGTCACCTGCGGGGCCTCGCCACGATGAGCGCGGCCGGCGCGGCCGGGGCGCCGTGGCGGCTCTGGGCGCCCAGCGAACCCGAGCCGGGCAGACCGCCGGGCCTGCTGCGGATCGGCACCATCAGCTTTGACGAGACCGCCGCCCTGCCCGCGCTGATACCCCTGCTCGACCATGCCCACCTGCACCTGAGCGGGCCCACCGCCACGCTCGACGAAGTGATCACCGGCCTGCTGCTGCGGGCCCTCGGCAGCACCCGCCCCGGCGACGTCGAACTGATCGTCTACGACCCGGAACAGCGGGGCGCCTTCGCCCCGCTCGGGCCACGGTTCGTCGGGCCCGGCGAGTTCGGGACCCTGCTCGAGGAACTCGGCCGGCCCGAGGACCAGCACGGATGGCGGCTGGTCGTGCTGCTCGCCGACCGGGCCACCGCCGACGAGATGTCCCGGGGGCAGCGGGCACTGCTCGACCGGATCACCCGTGCCGGCATCGGCCGTGGGGTGCACCTGGTCGTCCGCGGCCTGGAACTCCCCGACCATCCGGCGGTCGAGCGCATCACCGTCCGCGAACGGGTCGCCTCGTGCGCCTCGCTCGGCCGGCTCGACGTGCACCTCGACCCACCGCCACCCGCCGCTCTCTGCAGAGAGGTCGCGACCCGGCAGACCCCGGGTCCGCCCCCGGCCCGGCTCGCCGACCTGGAACCGGCCGTCCTCTGGGCCGAGACCGCCCGGCACGGCCTGGCCGCCCCGGTCGGCGACAGCACCGACGGCACGCTCGTCGACGTCGCGCTCAGCGACGAGCCACCACACGCGCTGATCGGCGGCCCGCCCGGCTCCGGCAAGACCAACCTGATCCACACCTGGCTGGGTTCGCTCACCGCCCGGTACGGTCCCGGCGAACTCGCCCTCTACCTGCTCGACTTCTCCGACAGCGCGTCCTTCGCCCGGTACACCCCCAGCCTGCGCGACCCCAGCTGGCTCCCCCAGGCCCGCCTCGCCGGCATCAACGTGGCGAAGGACCGCGAGTTCGGCCTGGCCGTGCTCCGCCACCTCGGCGAGGAGTTGCGCGCCCGGGCCGCCAGATACGTCCCCCGCCCCCGGATCGTCGCCGTCCTCGACGAGTTCCCGGTGCTGCTCGACGGCCGCGACGGCATCGCCGACGAGGCCACCGGCCTGCTGGAGGACCTGGCCCGGCGCGGCCCCTCGCAAGAGATCCACCTGATCCTCGCCACCGGGTCGGTGGCCGGCATCCAGGCGCTGTGGGGCCGGCCCGCCCTGATCGCCCCGTTCACCCTGCGGATCGCCCTGCCCAAGGCCCGGCGCGTGCTGGCCGACGACAACCTGGCCGCGTCGGTCATCCCGCACCACCACGCCGTCGTCAACACCGCGTCCGGGCTGGCCGGATCCAACCGGATCGTCCGGCTGCCCGACGCCGGTGACCTCACCACGTGGCGGGCCACCCAGCGCCGGCTGTGGCGTTCCCGGCCACCCGGCTGCGAGGAGCCCCGGCTGTTCGACGGGACCGCGGTGCCGCGCCTGCCGTCGGCGTACCGGCCGTCCGGGCGGGTGCCGGCCGCCGACGCCCCGGTCGGGTCGTCACCGGGAGCGGTGCTGGGCGAACGGATCGACGTGTCGGCGCGGCCCGCCCGGCTGCGGCTCGGGCGGATGCCCGGACGGAACCTCGCCGTCCTCGGCACACGCGCCGGCGAGGCCTGCGACGTGCTCGCCGCGGCCGCGCTGTCACTCGCCGCGCAGGGCCCCGCCCACTTCAGCATCGTCTGCCTGGAACCGGGCGTGGAACGGGCCGCGGCCCGGCTCGTCGCCGAACTCCCGGCAGCCGACTGGTACGACTCCTCCGACGTCCACTTCGACCCGCCCGCCTCGGACATCCCCCGCTACGTCATCGGGTACGCGCTCGACGCGGCCGGGCCACCACACCGCCCCGCGCTGCGCGCCCTGCTCGACAACGGGCCCGAACGGCGCACCCACGTGCTCGGCTGGTGGCGCACCGTCGCCCGGCTCCGCGAAGACCTGGCCGGCCGCTTCGACCCGGTCGGCGCGTGGGTCGCCCTCGACGTGCACGGCTCCGAACTCGCGCCGCTCTATCCCCTGCCGGGCGGGCCGCTCTGGCAGCCACGCCCGCGCCGGGCCCTGTTCTTCGACCGGTCCGTCCACCGCACGCCTGAAGTGATCATTCCGTACGAGGTGAACAGTGACCACACGTGACCGCCAGCCACTCGGCCGCGACTACCAGCTGATGGTGAGCGCCCTCGCGGACGTGACCCGCCGCCGCGACACCGCGTTCGACGACGCCGAACGGGCGTACCAGGACAACGCCGCCCGCGCCGCCGGCGAACTCGCCCGCGCCGAAGGCGAGGCCCTCGCCGCCGACCGGTGGGCCGGCGCCGCCGCCGCCCAGGTCCTCGACGTCGACCGGGAAGCCGCCCGCCTCTGGGACCAACTCCGCCGCGCCCGCGGCATGCGCGTCCGCGCTCTCGGCGAGCTCCCCGAACCGGCCTCCGTCGAAGCCATGCCCCGAGTCGCCCTCCAGCGCCGCCCCGAACCCGGCGAGGACATCGTTCCCCCCGGCCGCCAGTCACCGCGCGTCCTGCTCTCCCGCGCCGCCGACCGCATCGACGTCACCGTCCGCCCGGCCGGCAACGGCGCCCTCCCCCGCTGGGCGCTGCCGCTGCTGCCGCTGATCGGCGCCGTCACCGCCGCTCTCGCCGGGCTCGTCGCCGCCGGGCTCGTCACCTTCGGTGACGACGCGGAGTGGGGCGGCGTGATCATCCGCGGGGTGGGCTGGATGACCTTCCTCGTGGCGCCGTCCGCCGGGGTCCCGGTCGCCGCCCTCATCACGCACAGTCGGCTGCGCGCCCGCATGGACATCGGTGGCATCGGGCTCACCCTGCTCGGCGGCATGGTCGCCGCGACCCTGCTCTCCCTCTCCTTCGCCACCACCCGCTGACCCACCCCTCGCCACCCCGCCGCCCGCCGCCAACCCCCGCTACCGCCGCTGACTCCGCTGCCCGCCGCTGGCGATCCACTTCCGGCCACTTCCGGTGGGCTTTTCCGGTCAAACATCTCTCTTGTACGGGCCACGGACAGTCACATGACTCGCGGCGGGCCGGGCAGGCGTCCCCTCACGACCGACCCCCGCCACCGGTCATGCGTTCCGTCACCGCCCAACCCCAGCCGTAGCCGTGACGCGGAATGGCCGCGCATGACCCAACCCGCCGAGGGCCGAGCCCGGCGAGCCGTCGCCCACGCATGTCACCGGCATGCCAAAGGACGCTCCAACGACGGCCGAACAGCCACCCCGTGCACGCCCCCACGCACGCCGGCCACATCACGAGGACGCCGCGCCGACGGCCGGGGCGGGAGGCCGGGCTGCCCCGGCAACGGTGTGGAGGCGGCAACATGCCCAGGCTCGCTGGCTTGCCGGGTAAGTTGATCTGCCGGCTGTGCGAAAGCGCTGTCACACGGCCGCTTTGACCACGAATCCGCACGGCCAGCAGGTCAACAAATTGGTGGGAGCAGCCACGATCCCGGGCAGCCCCGGACTGAGATCAATCTTGGGCGGTGCTACCGGCCGCCATGAGCGCCGCCTAAACATGGGTGCCGCCTACATCCGCTCGGAACCGCACCCACAACCAGCCAGCCAAGCTCGACAGGGTCACTGTGCGCCCGTCGACGCACACACCCCGGGAGATCCGCTGCGGCCAGCAGCACAGGCAGACGCAGCGGACGGCGCGAGCGCGGAACGGCAGGAGCACCCGGCCACGCAAGCACGGACGGCGCGGGCACACGGGTCGCGGGCAGCGGGCAGCAGCGACGGCGAGCCGTAGGTTACGCGCGCTACCGGCAATCCGTGAGAGGCCGGAACGACGGCTGGGGGCGGTGCCGGTAGCCGCCGACGGCCGGAGCGGGGTGGTGTGGTGTGGAGTCGTGCGGTTGGGAGGTGCGGCCGTACCACCGTGGGAATGTTGCCGGAAGCGGAGCGTGCCGGGCGCCGCGGAGCAGCACCCGGCACGAACGCCGCCGATCTTGAGGCTGGCCGGCCGATATGAGTAGTCGGCCAGGCTGGTAGCACCGGGTCGAACGGGCTAGACCGAGCAGACCAAGCCGGGCTGGGCCAGGCCAACCGGGCTGGGCAGGCCGGGCTGACTGGTCAGTAGGAGTAGAAGCCCTTGCCGGTCTTGCGGCCCAGGTCGCCGGCCTGGACCATGCGCTGCAGCAACTCCGGCGGGAAGAACTTCTCGTCGGCGGTGTCGCGGTAGATGTTGCTCGCCGCGTTCAGCATGACGTCGAGGCCGGTGAGGTCGACGGTGGCGAGCGGGCCCATCGCGTGGCCGAAGCCGAGCTTCATGACCGTGTCGAGGTCGGCGGCCGAGACGACTCCGGACTCCACCAGCTTGATCGCCTCGACGAGGATCGCGGAGAAGAGCCGGTTGGAGACGAAGCCGGCGACGTCGCGCTTGACCTCGACGCAGGTCTTGCCGACCTCTTCGGCGTAGTTGCGGGCGGCCGCGAGGGTCTCGTCGGACGTCTGGTAGCCGCGGACCAGCTCGACCAGCTTCATCATCGGCACCGGCGAGAAGAAGTGGATGCCGACGACGGACTCGGGGCGCGAGGTGACCGTGGCGATCTGGGTGATCGGGATGGCCGAGGTGTTGGTGCCGAGGACCGCACCGGCCTTGCAGATCTTGTCGAGGGCCTTGAAGACCTCGTGCTTGGCCTCGACCTTCTCGTAGATGGCCTCGACCACCACGTCGGCGTCGGCGGCCGCGTCCAGGTCGGTGGTGGGGGTGATCCGGGAGAGGGTGGCCTCCACGTCGGCCTCGGCGATCCGGCCCTTGGCCGCGAACCGGCTCAGCGAGTCCCTGATGGCGGCCATGCCGCGGTTGAGCGAGGCGTCGTCGACGTCCCGCATGGTGACCTGCCAGCCGGCCTGTGCTGAGACCTGGGCGATGCCGGAGCCCATCAGCCCGGAACCGATTACCGCGAGACGACCTGCCATGCTCCACTCCTTCGTTAGAGGCGACGTCAGTTTAGCGGCGTTCCTTAACGGCGGTTCAGCACGCCTCCCGATCGGGTCAAATCGCCGGAAAAGTGCCGACGGCGGTGCCAGACTGTGCCCATGGCCACAAGCGACGGCTGGTACCTGATCGGACCATTGATCGCCGTCGGTCTGGTCGGCTTCCTCGGCGCCGTCTTCTGGCGCATGGGCCTGCAACCCACCGTCTCCCGCGAGACGTCTCCCGACGGACTGGCGATCTTCGGCGAGCGGGAGGACTACGGGCTGCTCCGGCCGGCCGCCGTCACCGACGACACCGAGGTGGCCGAAGAGATCCGGCGGTTCCTCTCCGACGCGGGCATCCGCGCGACCACAGCGATCCGGCGCGACGGCCGGGTGATCGTGCTGGTCTTCTCCGAAGAGGTGGAGGAAGCGCGACGACTGGTCGCGTCCTTCTGATCTGAATCGGTCCGGTCAGAAGTCGAACGTCGGCTCCGGCACGTCGGTGCGCTCCACCTCGACGCCGAGGCGGGCCAGGTCGGAGACGAAGTCCGGATAGCCGCGGTCGATGTGGTGGACCTCTCCGACCTCCGTCACGCCGTCGGCGCAGAGCCCGGCGATGACCAGGCCCGCGCCGGCCCGGATGTCGGTGGCCCGCACCGGAGCCCCGGAGAGCCGGTCGCGGCCGTTCACCACGGCGTGGTGCCCGTCGGTACGGATGTCCGCCCCCAGCCGCACCATCTCGTTCACGAACATGAACCGTCCGTCGAAGATGTTCTCGGTGATCAGCGACGACCCCTCGGCGACCGCGGCCAGGCCCAGCGCCATCGGCAGCAGGTCGGTGGCGAACCCCGGATAGGGCAGCGTCACGATGTCGACGCCGCGCGGTCGCGCGTCCATCCGCACCCGGAACTTGTTGTCGCCCGGCTCGACGGTCGCGCCCGCGTTGACCAGCTTGTCCAGGGCGATGTCCAGGAACTCCGGCCGCACCCCGTGCACGGTCACGTCACCACGGGTCATCACCGAGGCGAACGCCCATGTGCCGCCGACGATCCGGTCGCCGACCGTGGTGTGGCGCACCGGCTTCAACGGGCCGTCGACGCCCTCGATGACCAGGGTGGACGAGCCGGCGCCCTCGATCTTCGCGCCCATCGCGTTGAGCATCTCGCAGATGTCGACGATCTCCGGCTCACGGGCCGCGTTGTCGATCTCGGTGACGCCCTTGGCCAGCACCGCGGCCATCAGGATGTTCTCGGTCGCGCCGACGCTCGGGAAGTCCAGCCAGATCTTCGCGCCGTGCAGCCCACCGGGCGCCGAGGCGATCACGAAACCGTGCTCGCCGGAGATCTCCGCACCCATCCGGGCCAGGCCGGCGACGTGCATATCCAGACCCCGCGAGCCGATCATGTCGCCACCCGGCAGCGCGACCCGCACATAACCGCGGCGGGCCAGCAGCGGCCCGAGCACGCAGATCGAGGCACGCAGCCGCCGGACCAGGTCGTAGTCGGCCTCGCTGCCCGGCTCGGAGGGCACGTCGATGACCGCCTCGGTGCCGTCCAGCGTGACGTCGCAGCCGAGCCGCCGCAGCACCTCGGCCATGATCGCTATGTCGGTGATCCGGGGAACGTTCGCCACCACGCTGCGGCCCTCGGCGAGCAGCGCGACCGCCATCAGCTTGAGGGCCGAGTTCTTCGCGCCGCCCACCGTGACGTCGCCGGCGAGGCGGGCCCCGCCCTTCACCCTGATCACATCCACGCGGGCCATCGTATGGGCCAGGACCCACCCGCGCCTCATAGGGTGGACGCATGGCTGTGCATCTGACCCGTATCTACACCCGTGCCGGCGACGCCGGCCAGACCAGGCTGGTCAACAACGAGGTCGCGGCGAAGACCGCGCCACGGATCGCCGCCTACGCGGACGCCGACGAGTGCAACGCGGCGCTGGGGGTGGCCCTGGCGCTGGGTGACCTGCCCGACGACGTCCGCCCGGTGCTCGCCGCGATCCAGAACGACCTGTTCGACCTGGGCGCGGACCTGGGAAACCCGGTGACCGACGACCCGCCGTACCCGCCCCTGCGTATCACCGAGGCCTATGTGACCCGGCTCGAAGGCTGGTGCGACGAGTTCAACGACCGTCTGGCCCCGCTGGACAGCTTCATCCTCCCGGGTGGCACCCCCGGGGCGGCGCTCCTGCACGTCGCCCGCACGGTCGCCCGGCGCGCCGAGCGGACCGCCTGGGCCCTCTACGAGCAGGAGCCCGACCGGACGAGCGTGCTGCCCCTGAAATATCTGAACCGTCTCTCCGACCTGCTCTTCATCCTCTCCCGGGCGGCGAACCCGTCCGGTGACGTGAAGTGGGTCCCCGGCGGCGGTATCGAGCGGTGACCGGCCCCGCTACCGGCGGGTTGCACCACGTCGAGGTCTGGGTGCGCGATCTGGCCGGCGCGATCCGGTCCTGGGGATGGCTGCTCGGCGAGCTGGGGTGGGCTCCGTTCCAGGAGTGGCCGGCCGGCCGCTCCTGGCGGCACGGCAGCGTCTATCTGGTGCTGGAGCAGTCCCCCGCGTTGTCCGGGACCACGCACGACCGGCTCGCGCCCGGCCTCAACCACCTGGCCTTCACCGCGGGCACGCCCGCCGAGGTGGACCGGCTCGTGGCGGCGGCGCCCACGTACGGCTGGGCGCCGCTGTTCGCCGACCGCTACCCGCATGCGGGCGGGCCCGGCTCCTACGCCGCTTACCTGGAGGACGCCTGGGGCTACGAGGTGGAGCTCGTCGCGTCTCCCTGAGCCCGCTCCCGATCACGATCGTGCCGCCTCCAGTGTGGTCAGCTCAGGAGGGCGCCGTCGATGGTGGTGACGGCGTGGCCGGTCAGGTGGGTACGGTCGCCGTGCAGGGTGACCCGGACCAGGCCGCCACGCCGGGAGGCCTGGTAGCCGGTGAGCTGGTCCCGGCCCAGGCGGGACGACCAGAACGGCGCCAGGGCAGTGTGGGCGCTACCGGTCACCGGGTCCTCGTCGACGCCGACAGCGGGGCCGAAGAAGCGGGACACGAAGTCGTACCCCGATGTGGGGTCTTCGGCGGCCGCGGTGACGATGACGCCCCGGGCGGTCAGGCCCGCCACCGCGCGGAGGTCGGGAGTGAGGCCTCGGACCGTCTTCTCGTCGGCCACCTCGACCAGCACGTCGTCGGTGTTGGGGCCGGTGTGGAGGGCGGTTCTGATCTCGACCCCGAGTGCCGCGGCCAGACCCGGATCGGCCGGCAGCGCGCTGAGTGGCGCTGTCGGGAAGTCGAGCGTGATCGCCCCGCTCTGCCCGGCGGTGGCGGTCAGGACGCCGCTCAGCGTCTGGAAACCGACCCGGCCGTCCAGTTTCCCGGAAGCATGCAGCACGTGCGCGGTGGCGAGCGTGGCGTGGCCGCACAGTGCCACCTCGACCGTGGGGGTGAACCAGCGCAGCGCCCAGTCAGCGCCCGATCCCTCCGGCAGGCGGTGAGCGAAGGCCGTCTCGGCGTGGTTGACCTCGGCGGCGACGTTGGACATCCACTCGTCGGACGGGAAGCTGTCGCCGTCGAGGATCAGCACACCGGCGGGATTCCCGGCGAAGGGGCGGTCGGTGAAGGCGTCGACGATTCTGATCCGCATACCACTGACGTTACGAACTCGCGGCCGTCGGCACGACGGCCAATCCGCAAGAGGCGGCCGTCGGATCCCGGGGAGCAGCCGCTGACGGCGCCGGCCGGAAGGGTGTCAGCCCTCGATCGGCCGGGGACCGAAGACCGGGTTGCCGCGTAGGCTGCCCGGATCGCGGGGTGGTCCCGCTTCCAGCCAGGAGAGGAACCCGGTCGCGGTGGTGTCGGCCATGGCGATCTCGACATCCACGCCGGCGGTGCGGCAGCGCAGGACGACCCAGTGCCCCGGCATGGTCAGGCGCTCCGGCCCGGCGGGCAGGCGACGCTCCTCGACCCGGAGCGAACGCCGGTCGAGGATGCGCTTGGGGCGGATGGCGAGGCTGAACATGCGGTGGAACCGGAGCTCGTCGCCGACGAACTGCCCGACCCCGGTTGACCACCCGCGGCCCGGCACGATCGTGTTGATGCGAACCTGGAGGCGAATGGTTCCGCCGCCGAGCCTGAGCAGCCGGCGGCGGAAGAAGATCGCGAAGAGGAGCGCGAGCAGCGCGACGACGCAGATTCCGGCGATTTCCAGAATCCGCATCGTCGGGGTCAGTGAGACTCGGGGCTGGCGGGCGTGGCGCTCTCGGCGAGCACCGTGACGCCGTTGGCGTCGATCGAGAGGAAGCCACCGGCCACGTCATAGGTCATCTGCTCGCCACCGGCGAGCTTGACCCGGACCTGGGACGGCTCCTTCAGCAGACCGAGCAGCGGCGAGTGGCCGGGCAGCACACCGATCTCACCCTCGGTGGTGCGCGCGACGAGCATCTCGGCCTCTCCCACCCAGACCTTCTCCTCGACGGCGACGACCTCGACGTGCAGCTGGTTGGCCACGCTGTCTCCCTCTGCTGTTCCAAACCGAACGAGTGAAGTCTAATCGGCGGCGGACGCCGACGTGGTACGGGGTGGCAGGTCAGCCGTCAGCGCTGACGAATTCCGGATGGTCCAGGAGAAACGCGGCGATCCTGTCCTCCCGGAGGGCCTGGAAGAACTCCTCACCTGACGGGTCGAGCTGCTCCCCGAGGTACCTGCCGTTCTCGAAGCGGCCGGTCCCCGGCAGCTTGATCAGGGTCATGTCATCGGTGTCGATGCCCTTGAGCGCCACGCCCCAGTCGATGATGCTGCCGCCACCGCCGTCGAAGGTGAGAGAGTCACCGGCCGCGTCGAGGACGCCGAGCAGCTTGGCCGAGTCGGTCACCACGTCCTTGCTCAGCGCCTGCTCGGCCATGGCCTTGACGAACTGCTGCTGGTGCCGCTGCCGGTCGTAGTCGCCGCCGGGCAGGCCGTACCGCTGACGGACGTAGTCGAGCGCCTCCCACGCTTCCAGGCGGTAGGTGCCCTTCTCGTAGGTCTTCTGCGGTCCGGTGTACGGGTGGTCGCAGCCCTCGCCGACGCACTCGGGACGTTGGGGACGGGGCTTGCCGTTCGGCTGGAGGTGTTCGGATCTGACGTTCTGGTCGATCGTCATGGTGACGCCGTCCATGGCCTCGACGATCTTCTTGAAGCCGCCGAAATCGATCAGCGCGCCGGCGTCGAACTCCTCGATGCCGGTCAGCCGGGAGACCGTCCTGGTGAGCAGCTGGAAGCCTTGTTCGACGTCGTGCGTGCCGTCGCCGGCCGCGCTGCCGTACGACATCGCGGAATTGATCTTGGATGTTCCGCCGGCGAAGCCGGTCTGCGGGAAGGGTGGGATCTCCACGTAGAGGTCGCGCGGGATCGAGAAGAGGAACGCCTGGTCCATGCCGGCGGGCACGTGCGCCACGATGATCGAGTCGGAGAGTGGCGCCTGTTCGCTGCTGCGCGGGTCGATGCCGGCCAGCAGGATGTTGAGCGGGCCTTTGATCTCGTCGGCTCTGGAGGAGCCGGACGCCGGGTCGCCGATGAGACTGCCACTGTCGGCCTCCACCGCACCGGCGTACCTGGCGATCAGGGTCTGGCCGGTGACCAGGACGCCACCGCTCGCCACCATGAGCACGCAGCCGACCGTGGCACTGAGCCTGGCCCACAACGGCGCGTGCCGACGGCGTCTCGACGACTTGACCACTCGAATCCCCACTATGCCGGATCGTTCCCGGACCCCGGGGCGGTCACAGGGTCAGGCGAATGCGCCGCCCAGCATACCCGGAATGTCCGGTATCAACCCGCATAATGAAAAGCGAGAGCCGCGGCCGGGGGGTGCCCGGGCGGGGAGGGCGTTTCAGCCGGGACAAGTTTAACACGGAA
>NZ_JASCTH010000002.1:339558-407607 GCF_030009775.1 Actinoplanes sandaracinus
CCTTCCCTACCCGCGTGCCCCCCGCGGTTACTAGCCGGCCGCGGCTCTCGCTTTCCAGACTGACCTAGGTCAGCCCTTCATCAGCTCGTGCGCGTTCTTCTCGAGGTCCTCGAGGCCACCGCACATGAAGAAGGCCTGCTCCGGGTAGTTGTCGTACTCACCCTCGGCGATCTTCTTGAACGCCTCGATGGTCTCCTTCAGCGGGACCGTCGAGCCGGGGACGCCGGTGAACTGCTCCGCCGCGTAGGTGTTCTGCGACAGGAACCGCTCGATGCGGCGAGCCCGCTGCACCGTGACCTTGTCCTCTTCGGAGAGCTCGTCCATACCGAGGATGGCGATGATGTCCTGCAGGTCCTTGTACTTCTGCAGGATCCGCTGCACCTCGCGGGCGACCGCGTAGTGCTCGGCACCGACGAACTCGGGGGCGAGGATCCGCGAGCTGGAGGCCAGCGGGTCCACGGCCGGGTAGATGCCCTTGTCGGAGATCGACCGCTCGAGGTTGGTCGTCGCGTCCAGGTGGGCGAAGGTGGTGGCCGGCGCCGGGTCGGTGTAGTCGTCGGCGGGCACGTAGATCGCCTGCAGCGAGGTGATCGCCTTGCCACGGACCGAGGTGATCCGCTCCTGGAGCTCGCCCATCTCGTCGGCCAGCGTGGGCTGGTAACCCACGGCGGACGGCATGCGGCCGAGCAGGGTGGAGACCTCGGAACCGGCCTGGGTGAACCGGAAGATGTTGTCGATGAAGAGCAGCACCTCCTGGTTCTGGACGTCCCGGAAGTACTCCGCCATGGTCAGAGCGGTCAGGGCGACCCGCAGACGGGTGCCCGGCGGCTCGTCCATCTGGCCGAAGACCAGGGCGGTCTTGTCGAGAACGCCACCCTCGTCCATTTCCAGGATGAGGTCGTTGCCCTCACGGGTGCGCTCGCCGACGCCGGCGAACACCGAGGTGCCACCGAAGTTACGGGCGACTCGGATGATCATCTCCTGGATGAGCACCGTCTTGCCCACGCCCGCGCCACCGAACAGGCCGATCTTCCCACCACGCACGTACGGCGCGAGCAGGTCGAGCACCTTGATGCCGGTCTCCAGCATCTCGGTCTTCGGCTCGAGGTCGGCGAACGCCGGCGGCTTGCGGTGGATCGACCAGCGCTCCTGGATGTCCAGCGTCGACGGGTCGACGTTGAGCACCTCGCCGAGGGCGTTGAACACGTGGCCCTTGGTCACGTCACCGACGGGCACCGAGATCGGCGCGCCGGTGTCGGTGACCGCGGAACCGCGGACCAGACCGTCGGTCGGCTGCATCGAGATGGCGCGGAGCAGGTTGTCACCCAGGTGCTGGGCGACCTCCATGGTCAGCTTCTTCGTGCCGCCGGAGAGGGTGACCTCCACGTGCAGCGCGTTGAAGATGGCCGGAATCGCGTCACGGGGAAACTCGACGTCGACGACCGGGCCGATGACCCGGACGACGCGGCCGACAGCGGTCTCCGCCTTAATGGGCTCAGCAACAGCAGTCATCACACATCACTTCCCGCCGCGGCCAGCGCGTTGGCGCCGCCGACGATCTCACTGATTTCCTGGGTGATCGCAGCCTGCCGCGCGGAGTTCATCTCGCGCGTGTACCGCTTGAGCAGGTCGTCGGCGTTGTCCGACGCGCTCTTCATCGCCCGCCGGCGCGAGGCCGACTCACTGGCCGCCGAGTCAAGCAGCGCCGCGTAGAGGCGCGTGTTGAGGTACTTCGGCAGCAGCGCGTCGAGCAACTCGTCGGCGTCCGGTTCGAACTCGTAAGCGGGGCGCAGGCCCGGCTCCTCGTCCTGTACCTCGACCTGCACGGGCGCCAGCGGCTTCGCGTTGGCGCTCTGGGTCATCAGGGACTTGAACTCGGTGCTCACGATGTGCAGCTCGTCCACGCCCACGATGTTCTCCGGGCCGTACGTGCCGTCGCCCTCGGAGCCCGCGGCGAACGCCTCGATCAGCGCGTCACCGATGCGCTTGGCGTCGGCGAACGACGGGCGCTCGGAGAAGCCGGTCCAACTGGCCGCGACCGGCCGGTTCCGGAACTTGTAGTAGCCGAGACCCTTGCGGCCAACGATGTACACCGCGACATCCTTGCCCTCCGACTTCAGCCGAGTGATCAGCTGCTCGGCGGTGCGGATGGCGTTGGCGTTGTAGGCGCCGGCCAGGCCCCGGTCACTGGTGATCAGCACGACACCCGCCCGCTGGACGCGCTCACGCGCGACCAGCAGCGGGTTGTCGACCGAAGCGTTGGCAGCCAGGGCGCCCAGGACCTTGGCGATGGCCTCCGAGTACGGCCGGGAGGCGTTCACCCGCTCCTGCGCCTTGGCGATCCGGCTGGTGGCGACCAGCTCCTGCGCCTTGGCGATCTTCTTGGTCGACTTGACGGTTTTGATACGCCGCCGCAGCGCCTGTACCTGACCGGCCATGACTAGCTACCGCTCTCGGTCGAGCCGCTCTGGAAGACCTTCTTGAACTCGACGACGCCGGCCTTCAGGCTCTCGATGTTGTCGTCGCTCAGCAGGTTCGTCGACTCGATCGCGGTGTAGACGTCGCTCTTGTGCTGCTTGAACCACTGCAGGAACTCCTGCTCGAAGCGGCGCACGTCACCGACCGGGATGTCGTCGAGCTGCCCGGTGGTGCCGGACCAGATCGAGATGACCTGGTCGACCGTCGAGTACGGCGAGTACTGCGGCTGCTTCAGCAGCTCGACCAGGCGGACGCCCTTGTCGAGCTGAGCACGCGACGCCTTGTCCAGGTCGGAGGCGAAGGCCGAGAAGGCCTCCAGCTCACGGAACTGGGCCAGGTCGAGGCGCAGACGGCCGGAGACCGTACGCATCGCCTTCACCTGCGCCGAACCACCCACGCGGGACACCGAGGTGCCGACGTTGATGGCGGGACGCACACCCGAGGCGAACAGGTCCGACTCGAGGAAGATCTGACCGTCGGTGATCGAGATCACGTTGGTCGGGATGTAGGCCGAGATGTCGTTGGCCTTGGTCTCGATGATCGGCAGGCCGGTCATCGAGCCCGCGCCCAGCTCGTTGGAGAGCTTGGCGCAACGCTCCAGCAGGCGGGAGTGCAGGTAGAAGACGTCACCGGGGTACGCCTCACGGCCCGGCGGGCGGCGCAGCAGCAGCGACACGGCGCGGTACGCCTCGGCCTGCTTCGTCAGGTCGTCGAAGACGATCAGGACGTGCTTGCCGTTGTACATCCAGTGCTGTCCGATGGACGAGCCGGTGTACGGGGCGATGTACTTGAAGCCGGCCGGGTCGGACGCCGGTGCGGCCACGATGGTCGTGTACTGCAGAGCGCCCTGCTCCTCCAGCACGCCGCGGATGCTGGCGATGGTGGAGGCCTTCTGGCCGATCGCGACGTAGATGCAGCGGACCTGCTTCTCCGGGTCGCCGGAGTCCCAGTTCGCCTTCTGGTTGATGATCGTGTCGAGCGCGACCGTGGTCTTACCGGTCTTGCGGTCGCCGATGATCAGCTGGCGCTGGCCACGGCCGATCGGCGTCATGGCGTCGATCGCCTTGATGCCGGTCTGCAGCGGCTGCTTCACCGGCTGACGGGCCATGACGTTCGGCGCCTGCAGCTCGAGCTCGCGGAAACCTTCGTTCGCGATCTCGCCACGGTCGTCGATCGGGTTACCGAGGGCGTCGACCACACGGCCCAGGAAGGCGTCGCCCACCGGGACGGAGAGGACGCGGCCGGTGCGCTTGACCGGCTGGCCCTCCTCGATCTTCGTGTAGTCACCCAGGATCACGGCGCCGATCTCGCGGACGTCGAGGTTCAGGGCGACGCCCAGAGTCCCGTCCGCGAATTCCAGCAGCTCGTTCGCCATCGTCGAGGGCAGGCCCTCGACGTGCGCGATGCCGTCGCCCGCATCGGAGACGATGCCGACCTCTTCGCGCGTGAGATCATGCGTAGCGGACGAGACGTAGCGCTCTAGCGCCCCACGGATCTCATCCGAGGAGATGGTCAGCTCGGCCATCCTCTGCCTTCTCTGTCTAGCTCGGGACGTCACCGCCGCCGAGGGGGCTTCTCGATCGGAGTCGAGGGGAAAAGACTATTTAGCGAACGCCTGCTTGGCTGCGTTCAGCCGGCGCAGGATCGTGCCGTCGTAGAGATCGGAACCGACCCGGACGCTGACACCGCCGAGAACAGCGGGCTCGACGTCGACCTTCACCGAGACCTGACGGCCGTAGATGGAGGCCAGTTTCGCGCCCAGTGCCTGCTCTTCGGCGTCGGTGAGCGGCTTCGCCACCGTCACATACGCCACCTCGCGGTCACGCTTCGCGGCAGTCGTCTCGACCAGCCGGGCCAGTGAGGCCTCGAAGCCACGACCACCGAAACCGGTGAGCGCGACCTCGGCGAGGCGGCCGGTGGCCACGTGCACCTTGCCCTTGAGCAAGTCCTGCACCAGCTTAACGCGCCGATCGACCGGAGCACCGGCGTCACTGAGCGTGACCGCCAGCGTGGAGTCGCCGGAGACGATCTGACCGAATCGGAACAGCTCGTCCTCGACCTCGGCCAGCTTGCCGTCCCGCTCCGCCGCGTTGAGCAGGGCTTCGACACCCAGCCGCTCGGTGGCGTCGAGCAGGTCGGCCGGACGGGAGAACCGGCCGGCGACCAGAGCGGTCAACGCGTTCATCGCACTGTCGGAAAGCTTGCCCGCCAGCAGCGACTTCAGCAGCCCGGCACGGTCGGTGCCGGGACGGGACGGGTCGGTCAGCGCACGCCGCAGCCGGGGCTGGGCCCGCAGCAGGCCGGCCACCGACAGGATCTCGTCGGCGATCGTCACCAGCTGCGGGGCCGTGGCCGACGCGGTGTTCGCGGCGAGCCGCTCCGACGCCTCGCCGTAGGCCTCGCGGCTTACGCTCGACGTCATCAGCGCCGCCCGGCCGTCGTGTCGAGGTCGGCGATGAAGCGCTCGACGGTGCCACGGGTGCGGGCCTCGTCGGCCAGCGCCTCGCCGACGATCTTGCTGGCCAGGTCGACCGCGAGCGTGCCGACCTCGGACCGGAGTTCCCGGACGATGGACTCACGCTGGGCGGACAGCTGCTCGTTGCCGGCCGCGATGATGCGGTCCGACTCCTCGCGGGCCTTGGCCAGCACATCCTGCCGGATGCCTTCGGCGTCGGCCCGGGCCTCGTCGCGGATGCGAGCGGCTTCGGTACGAGCCTCGGCCAGCTGCGTCTTGTACTGCTCGAGCAGCTGGTTGGCCTCGGCCTGAGCGGCCTCGGCGCGCTTGATGCCGCCCTCGATCGCGTCCACCCGCGCCTGGAACGTCTTCTCCATCTGCGGGAAGACGAACTTGATCAGCACGAAGCAGAGCACCGCGAAGGCCACCGAGCCAACGACGATCTCTTCCCAGACAGGAATGATCGGGTTGTGCGGTTCTTTGGCACCCTCAGCAGCAAGATAGGTGAGCATGGAGACCTCCCAACGAGGTGGAAAGGACTACTGGCCGGCCCAGATGAAGCCGAACGCGATGCCCAGCAGGGCCAGCGCCTCGATGACGGCGAAGCCGATCCAGACGAACGGCAGGGTCAGACGGGACGACTCGGGCTGACGGGCGGTGGCCTGGATGTAGGCCGAGAAGACCAGACCGACACCGATACCGGGGCCGATGGCCGCGAGGCCGTAACCGATGGCGGCGGTGCTACCGACAACTTCGGCGACAAGCATTCTCAGTTCCTCCTGGTATCTCGCGTGACTATCACGCGGGACGACAAACGGGGTGTGACTAGTTCGGTACTACTCAGTGCTCGTCGGCGAGCGAACCCTGGACATAGCTCGCGGTCAGCACTGTGAAGACGTAGGCCTGGAGGCAGATCACCATGAACTCGAGGAAGGTGATCGCAATGGTGAGCACCCAGGAGAGAACCGAGACGGGCGCCAGCCAGACGTTCTCGCTGAGCATCGCGAACCCGCCGAGAGTAAACACGAGCAACAGCATGTGGCCCGCGAACATGTTGGCGAAGAGACGCACCGCCAGCGAGAACGGCCGAACGAGGAAGTTCGAGAAGATCTCGATCGGCACCAGCAGCGGCAGGATACCGAGCGGCGCGTTCGGGACCACCGCATGCTTGAAGTACGCGATGCCGTGCTTCTTGATGCCGATGTAGATGAACATCACGTAGCTGATCACCGCAAGAATCGCGGGGAAGGCGATGTGCGACATCGGCGAGATCTGCACGAGCGGCAGGATGCCGAAGAAGTTGTTCACCAGAATGAACATGAAGAGCGTCGTCAGGTACGGCGCGAACCGCACGCCCTGCGGACCGATCATGTCGACGGCGATGTTGTTCCGCACGAAGCCGTAGAGGCTTTCGGCGAGCCACTGCTTCTTGGTCGGTACGAGCTGCGGCTTCCGGTACGACATCAGGAAGAAGACGATGATCGCCGCGACCGCGACCCAGACCAGCACTGTGATCTTGGTGAACCAGTAACCGTGTTGGTTCCACGGCAGGATGCTGGGCAGGTAAAAGTCCTCGACGCTGGGCGGGAACGCCGCCGCGAGGACCGTCGACTGACTGATCACCTTGGCCCTTTCCTGTCAGGCGCCGAGCCGGCGCACGATGAGGTACACACCACCGGCGACCCCGAGGACAGCGCCGATGCCGGCGAAGATGCCCGTGGTTCCGACGAAGTGGTCTACAAGCCAGCCGATCCCGCCCCAGGACAAGATTCCCGCGATGAGATACGACAGTGCGGTCATCCCCGCACCCGAGTCGGGAGGCGGGTCGGAACCGTCGTCACCGCGAGATTCTGAAGGTGGTTTCTGGCCGGTCATGACGGCCCGAACGATATCAGCAGGAAACACGAAGCTAAGCGGGACCCCCCGCACAACCGTGGTTGTCCAGGCGTCAGGGGTCTCGCAACTGTGTGGACACGGTACTCCTGTCGCGCCAGATCGGAACACGGCGCGAGCGAAGAGGTCACCGAATCGTGGCGGCGTGACCGATTCCCCCTTCGCTGACCAGCGGCGATGAGGTGCGCTAGATCACTCTGCGCATGGTCCGCCGGTGTACCCACCAGGCCTGCACGCCGGTCCAGACGACCACCCCGGCGATGATGCCGTAACCGAGCGCCATCCACCCCGGCCACTTGATGTTCACGCCGATGGCCAGGATGACTCCCAACAAGGAGTATTTGACCACATAAGTAAGCATTCCGAGCGGCAACAGCAAAGCCGGCCGCACCGTGTCCGCCCAGGCGATGACCAGCGTGGACATCGTGTAGCTGATCGTCACGATCAGAACTCCGGCCGCCGCGCCCACGGCCGAGTCGGCCCCGCCCGTGAAGAAGCCCACCGACGCCGCGCAGAGCAGCAGCGCGGTCGAGACCCCGGAGAGCAGGGGCAGGTGCTCGATCCGCCAGCTCGGGTCCTGGGGCGCGGGCTCGGCCGGAGCCTCAGTGGCCGGATGCTCCTCGGGCGGCAGCTGGCTCACCATTACCTCCCCTGGCGTTCCACCGTCGAGGCCGACAGCGGCGGGTCACGTTATCACCGCGCCCGGATCGCCCCGGAAACACGTCCACCTCCGGTTATTCATCGTTCAGGTGACGTTCCCGGAATCCTTTCCGAAAATTCGAAAGGCGTCGTACTTCACCGGGCGAACGCCGAATCCGCCGACGATTCCGTGTCGAGTGGATAAGGCGGGAAGGCGCACACCATCTCGGCCACCTCGGCGGCCGCCTCGCGCAGAACCTCCTCCCCGGCCGGGGAGTCCACACCGTCGCGGACCACCCGGCCGATCAGGTCGGCGATCCGCCGCATCTCGTCCTCGCGCATCCCCTGCGACGTGACACTCGGCGTGCCGACCCGCACACCCGAGGTCACTGCCGGGCGCTCCGGGTCGTACGGCACCGGGTTCTTGTTGAGGGCGATGCCCGCCCGCGCGCAGCGGGTCTCGGCGTCGCGCCCGGTGATGCTCAGCTCGCTCAGGTCGAGCACCGCGAGATGGGTGTCGGTGCCGCCGGTGACCGGGCGCATCCCCTCGCACGCGAGGCCGGCGGCGAGGACCCTCGCGTTACGGACCGTCTGGTTCGCGTACCCCCGGAAGGCGGGCGTGCCCGCCTCGCGGAAGGCGACCGCCTTCGCCGCGATGGCATGCATCATCGGACCGCCCTGAGCGAACGGGAAGACCGCCTTGTCGATGCGCTGCGCCAGCTCGGCACGACAGAGGATCATCCCGCCGCGCGGGCCGCGCAGCGCCTTGTGGGTGGTGCCGGTGACCACGTCGGCGTGCGGCACCGGCGAGGGCACCGCCCGGCCGGCCACCAGGCCGATGAAGTGAGCGGCGTCGACCAGCAGGTAGGCGCCCACCTCGTCGGCTATCTCCCGGAACAGGGCGAAGTCGATCAACCGGGGGTACGAGGTGGCGCCGCACACGATCACCTTGGGCCGGTGCGCCAGCGCCAGGTCGCGGACCTCGTCGTAGTCGATCTCCTCGGTGTCCGGGGCGACCCGGTAGGCGATCGGATGGAACCACCGGCCGGAGAAGTTGGCCCGGCTGCCGTGGGTGAGGTGCCCGCCATGCGGGAGCCCCATGGCGAGGACCACGTCGCCGGGCTCGGCGAGGGCCGCGTACGCCGCCAGGTTCGCCGACGCCCCGGAGTGCGGCTGCACGTTGACGTGCTCCGCGGCGAACAGGCCCGTCGCGCGCTCGACGGCCAGCGACTCGGCCCGGTCCACCTGGGCGCAGCCGCCGTAATAGCGCTGCCCGGGATAGCCCTCGGCATACTTGTTCGACAGGGTGGAGCCGAGTGCCGCCAGCACAGCCGGCGACGCGAAGCTCTCGCTCGCGATCAGCTGCAGAGTGCCCCGCTGCCGGGCCACCTCGCCGACGAGTACGGCGGCGATCTCCGGATCGTCGCGCTCCAGTGCCGTGAAGTCCGGACCCCAGAAGGTGCCCACCTGGCCTCCCGAGATCGAGGAAGTGGCCGGTTCGAGCATATGGCTTCGAGGGGTCGGTTCGTGGGCACAGTCTTCACTACGGGGTTACTTCGGTTTTCCGCCACGGGGAGACACAGGCATGCGCTACCTCATCACCGGAGCCACCGGCTACATCGGCGGCCGCCTCGCCCCCCGGCTGCTCGACGCCGGTCACCAGGTGCGCTGCCTGGCACGCAGCGCGGCCCGGCTCCGCGACGCCCCGTGGGCCGGCCGCGCCGAGATCATCGAGGGCGATCTCACCGATCCGGCGACGTTGCCGGCCGCCTTCCGGGACGTCGACGTCGCCTACTTCCTCGTCCACTCCCTCGGCCGGCCCGACTTCGAACGACTCGACCGGGAGTCGGCCCGGAACTTCGCCGCCGCGGCCCGGGCCGCCGGTGTCCGCCGGATCGTCTACCTGGGCGGCCCGGAACTGCCGCCCGGCGACCGGCCGTCCCCGCACCTGCGCTCGCGCGCCGAGGTCGGCCGGATCCTGCTGGACAGCGGCGTGCCCACGGTGGTGCTCCGGGCCCCGGTGATCATCGGCTCCGGCTCGGCGTCCTTCGAGATGCTGCGCCACCTCACCGAACGCCTGCCAGCCATGATCACTCCACGGTGGGTGAAGAACAGGATCCAGCCCATCGCGGTACGGGACGTGCTGCGTTACCTGATCGGCGCGGCGACCCTCCCGCCCGAGGTCAACCGCGGCTTCGACATCGGCGGCGCCGACGTGCTCACGTACGCCGAGATGATGCAGCGCTACGCCCGGGTGGCCGGCCTGCCCCGCCGGATCGTCATCCCGGTACGGGTGCTCAGCCCCTGGCTCTCCGCGCACTGGGTCGGCCTGATCACCCCGGTCCCGAACGCCATCGCCCGCCCCCTCGTCGCCAGCCTGGTCCACGAGGCGATCGCGCACGAGAACGACCTGGCCGCGCTGCTCCCGGGACCCGCGCCACTGGGTTTCGACGAAGCGGCACGTCTCGCGCTCGGCCGGATCCGCGAAGCCGACGTGGAGACCCGATGGTCCAACGCCGCGGGCGGGGACGCCGCCGCCGAGCCGCTGCCCAGCGACCCGGACTGGTCGGGCGCCAGCGTCTACGTCGACGAGCGGTCCCGCCCGGTGACCGCGCCCGCCGACCGGCTGTGGCGGGTCATCGAGGGCGTCGGCGGCGAGAACGGCTGGTACTCGTTCCCGCTCGCCTGGTCCGTCCGCGGCTGGCTGGACCGGCTGGCCGGCGGGGTCGGGCTGCGCCGCGGCCGGCGCGACCAGCACCGGCTGCGCGTCGGTGAGGCGCTGGACTGGTGGCGGGTCGAGGAGATCGAACCCGGATCGCTGCTGCGCCTGCGGGCCGAGATGCGGGTTCCGGGCCGGGCCTGGCTGGAGATGCGCGCCGAGACCGACGGCGACGGCAGAAGCGTCTACCGGCAGCGGGCGGTGTTCCTGCCGCGAGGGCTGGCCGGGCACCTGTACTGGGCGGCGGTGCTGCCCTTCCACGGCATCGTCTTCAACGGCATGGCCCGCAACATCACCCGCACCGCGGAGCAGTCGCCGCGGGGGTGAGAGCCGCGGGTGAGAGCCGCCGCGGCGGTCAGGCGGCGGCGCGGGACAGCCGGTCGCGGACGGCCAGCCAGTCCTCGGTCTGCGGCGGCTCCTGGACCAGGATCGTCGCGACCCCGGCGTCGTCCAGGCGGTGCAGGGCGGCGTACAGGTCGGCGGCGTACTCCCGGGGATCGGCCGACAGGATCTCGGTGCCCTCGCTCCCCTCGTACGCCAGAACGCCGATCGGCTCCGCCAGGCCGGACCGGTCCAGGTCGCGGACGTCCTTGCAGAGGATGACCTCGGCGCGCGGCGCGTAGTGCCGCCGGCTCATGCCCGGCGACGGCCGGGCCGCGCCGTCCACGGTCTCGGCGTCGGGCAGGGTGATCGTCCCGATCGCGTCGCGCAGCACCCGCAGGCCGAGCGCGCCCGGCCGCAGCAGTCGCGGCACGTCACCGGTCAGGTCCAGGACGGTCGACTCGATGCCCCACGAGCAGACGCCGCCGTCGAGCACCAGCGGCACGTCCGGCAGGCTGCGGAGCACGTGCCCGGCGGTGGTCGGCGAGATGCTCTCGGAGCGGTTGGCGCTGGGCGCGGCCAGCGGCAGTCCGGACGCCCGCAGCAGGTCGAGGGCGACCGGATGGGCCGGGACCCGCACCGCGACGGTGTCGTTGGCGGCGCCGATGCCGGGCAGACGCGCGGCCCGGCGCACCACCAGGGTCAGCGGGCCGGGCCAGAACCGGGCCGCGAGGTCGTCGGCGAGATCGGGCCATTCGTCGGAGAGAGAACGAGCCGCCGCCACGTCGGCGACATGCACGATCAGCGGGTTCCAGCTCGGCCGCTGCTTCAGCCGGTAGATCTCGCCGACCGCCTTCTCGGAGAACGCGTTCGCGCCCAGGCCGTAGACGGTCTCGGTGGGAAACGCCACCACCGAGTCGGCGCGCAGGATCTCCACCGCCCGCCGCAGTCCCTCGGCGTCGGGCCGCACCACCGAGGTCACGGCAGGAGAAGCGCGGCGAGAGGCATCGTGGTGTCCTCGATCTCATCGGCGACCCGCTGGAACGTCTGGTCGCCGCGACCCCACGGGTCGTCCAGATCGTCGCCGGCCTGCGGGGACTCCGAGCCGCGCAGCCCGGCCACGGCCTCGACGATCGCGGTCCCGCGGGCGTGCACCGCGTCCGGCGCCGGCTCGGCCGGCGGCAGCGCGGCGCCGTCGACCGCGCCGAGCAGGCGGCCGAACTCGCCGAGCACGAACGTGCGGGAGGCCGCTTCGGGGCGCAGCGCCACCACGTAGTCGTACTGGTCGACGGTGGCCGTGAGGATCAGGTCGGCCTCGTCGATGAAGTCACCGCGCAGCTTGCGGGCCAGGAAGTTCTCGTCGGAACCGCGGCGGGCGCGGACCAGCCGGGCGGCCGGCGGGTTCATCTGCTCGCCCTCGTGCCAGCCGCCGGTGCCGGCGCTGACGCTGCGCAGCAGTTGCGCGCCGTCGGCGTCACCGGCGCGCTCGCGGACGGCGCGGGCCAGCAAGCGCTCGGCCATCGGGGACCGGCAGATGTTGCCCATGCAGACGTGCAGGACGGTGAACGGCGGCAACTCAGTCCTGCCCATCGGTGATGTCCGGAACCACGTCACGAAGCTTCCCGAGCGGGATCGCGCCGGCCCGGAGCACCCTCGGCACATCGCCGGTGACGTCGACGATCGTGCTCGGCGCGGGGTCGGCGGCGGGGCCGGCCTCCAGGTAGACGCGGACCGCGTACTCCAGTTGGTCGCGGGCCTCGTCGGCGGTGAGCGGGGCGGGCGAGCCGAGCTTGTTGGCGGTGGTGACGGCCATCGGGCCGACCTCGCGCAGCACTTCCAGAGCGACCGGGTGCAGCGGCATCCGCACGGCCACCGAGCCCCCGGTGTCTCCGAGGTCCCACTGCAGGCTGGGCGAGTGCTCCACGATGATGGTCAGCGCACCCGGCCAGAACGCGTCGGCCAGTTCCCGGGCCGCCCGCGGCAGCGAGTAGACCAGCCCGTCCAGCGTGTGCCGGGAGCCGACCAGCACCGGCGGCGGCACCCGGCGGTCGGAGCCGCGGGCGTGATGGAGCTGGGTGATCGCGTGGGTGGCGAACGCGTCGGCGCCCACCCCGTAGACCGTGTCGGTGGGAAAGACCACGAGCTCGCCGCTCTTGGCCGCCTCGACGGCGGCGGCTATGCCACGGTCCCGGTCCGCGACGGTGGCGCAGTCGTAGAGCATCACGAGATGCAGTGTGCCATGCGGCGGGAGAAGGCCCTACCGGCGGCGGGCGGTCGCGTAACGGGGACGGCCGGTGAAATCGTCGTGCGCCGTCACCTCATCGAACCGCCCGTCCGCGCGCAGCAGGGCGGGAACCGTCTCGCCGTGCACGTCATCGTGCTCGATGCCGACTGACCCACCCGGTCTGAGCAGGGCGGCGGCCAACGCGATGACCGGCCGGATCACCGTCAGCCCGTCACCGCCGCCGAAGACGGCCTCCGCCGGGTCGTGGTCGGCGACCTCCGGCGGGACCTCGGTGCCGTCCGGCACGTACGGCGGGTTGCAGAGCAGCACGTCCACCTGACCGTGCAGATCGGACAGCAGCCCGGGTTCGGTGACGTCGCCCGCCACCACCTCGACGACCGGGAACGCGGCGGCGTTGCGGCGCAGCCAGGGCAGCGCGGCCGGCGACCGCTCCACCGCGATCACCCGGCCGGCCGCGGTCTCGTCGGCGACCGACACCGCGATCGCCCCGCTGCCGCTGCACAGGTCGACCACCAGGGCGCCGGGCGCGGTCCGCTCCACTCCCCAGCCGGCCAGCAGCTCGGTCTCCGGCCGCGGCACGAACACGCCGTCGCCCACGGCCAGCTCGACGTGCCGGAACGCGGCCGTACCGAGCAGATGTTGCAACGGGACGCGCCGGCGCCGGCGGGCCACCAACTCGCGGAACCGGTCCACCTCGCCGGCGCGGATCGAGTCGATCAGCAGCAGCCGGCCACGGGACACCCCGAGCACATGCGCGACCAGAAGTTCCGCGTCGACCCGCGGCGACGCCACCCCGGCCTTCGAGAGATCGGCGGTGGCCGCTGCCAGCTCCGGGGCCAGCCGTACCCGATCCGTGCCCTCGCAGGGGTGTTCGTGTCGCGGTGTCACGGCATAATCATGGAACGTCGCGCACGCGGGGTCGCCGGCGACCCGCCGATGCCGTGGGAGGCGCCTGGTGAGTTGGTTGGACCAGCTCGCGGAACATGTCGAGGATCTGCGCCGTGCCGGGGACCTGCAACAGCACGGCCAGTCCGCGCCTGCTCTGCCGATCCTCGACGCGGTGCTCGCCTCCGCGTCCGATCCCGCCACCCGGGCTTACGCGCTGGTCCAGCGCTTCGGCGCCCTGATCAACCTGGGCCGGGCGGGCGAGCTGGCGGCCGCGATGGCGGCCGCCTCCGAGGCGGTCCGCGAGGTTCCCGACCCCTATCTGCGCGGGCAGATGCACGCCTTCGCCGCGCTCGGCGCTCATCTGCAGAGCAACCTGGACCGTGGCGTCACCCACCTGGTCCAGGCGTCCCGGGCGCTGGCCGCGGTGCCCGAGCGCGACTCGGAGACCGCCTGGGGCTGGCACGACCTCGCCATGGCGTACTCATACCTGGGTTTCCACGGTCAGGCGCTGACCGCCATCGAGCAGGCGCGGGAGGTCGGCGCCAGCGCGGGGCTGGCGTCGGAGGTCTTCGCCGCTCCCGGCATCCGGCTGCGCAACGCCGTCGCCCTGGACCACCAGGGCGACACCGACGGCTGCCTGCGGGTGCTGCGCGACATCGACGCCGAGCTGTCCCGCTACCTCGCCACCGACCAGCTGCGGCCCGGCAGCCGCACGGTGTACGGCTACGCCCTCGCCCGCCGCGCCGCCCTGGGTGACGCCACCGCTTCCGACGCGGCCCGCTGGCTGACCGGCGGCGGTGACAGCGCCCGCACCCGTGACCTGCGGCACCTCGGCTCGGTCTGCCTGTCCATCGCGGCCCGCCGCCCGCAGCAGGCGCTGGCCATGCTGGAGGCGGTGCCGGTCTCCGCCGAGGTGCTGGGCGCTCCGGAACCGGCCCGGCTGCGCAGCATCTGTCACGCCAGCGCCGGTGACCACGCCGCCGCGCACGCCGCCGACCGGTACGCGTTCCGCCTCGCCGCCCTGCGCATCGACCAGCTCCGGGACGGCTATCTCGACGGGGTGGCCGCCCGCCTCGACGCGCAGGAGACGCACCGTGATCCCGGCCGCTACGGCGACGAGACCCTGGCCGACCCGCTCACCGGCCTGCCCAACCGCCGCCAGCTGGAGCGGTACGTGGACTCGCTGCTGGCCCGTGGTGAGCGGGCCGCCATCGGCGTCTGCGACGTGGTCGGCTTCACCACGGTGAACATGCGGCACGGCCGGCATCTCGGCGACCTGGTGCTGCAGCGGATCGCCGGGGTGCTGCACCGGGTGATGCGGCGCGGTGACTTCGTGGCCCGGTTCGCCGGTGACGAGTTCGTGCTGGTCCTGCCGGGAGCCGGCCCGCACCAGGCCGCCGAGGTGTCACGGCGGATAGGTTCGGCCGCCATGGCGGAGAACTGGCAGGCTCTGGTGCCGGGCACCCCGATCGGGCTGGCCTCGGGCTGGTCGGAGGTGGGCGCCAACGGGCGTGGGCTGAGCGCCGCCCTGGCCGCCGCGGCCGCCGGCAGGAAACCGACGTGAGCGTGTCCGTGATCGATCTCGGCGATGTCAGCGACCCCTCGGCGAGGCTGGACGAGTACCCGCCGGCCCGCCGTCACGAGTTCGACCGGGCCACCCTGCGCCGGCTGACGACGGCCGTGATCGCCGGCGTGTGCGCGCTGCTGCTCGGTGGCTCGGCGTTGCCCGGCCCGCCCGTCCTCCGCGAGGTGTGGTCGGTTCCGTTCAGCGACAACGACTCCATGTCGGCGCAGGGGGGCCTGCTCTTCGTGAATCGCGCCGTCACCGGCGGGTCCGAGTTGACGGCCTACGACATGGCGACCGGCGCGCTCCGCTGGACCCGCGCGAGCGACGAGAGCCCGGTCTGGATCGACGCCGCGACCCAGCCGGGTGTGATCCTGCTGCCCAGCGACGAGCAGGTGACCGCGCTCACGCTCGAGGACGGCAGTGTCGTCTCGTACGCCTACGGGGGCACCCTCACCGCCATCGACCCGGCCACCGGCAACAGGTTGTGGGAGCGGCCGGGCATGCAGGTCTACGGCGACGACGGCGACAAGGTGCTGCTGCATGAGAGCGGCGGTGACGGCCAGATAACCGCGTTCCGGCTGGTCGGCGCCCGGGACGGGTCGATCGTGTGGGAACAGCGCGCGCCCGCCGGCGTCGACCGCGTGGAGGTCCAGTCGGAGAACGGGGTCGCGGCCCACATCGTCACCGCCACCCCCACCGGCGAGATCACCGTGCTGCGCTACTCCGACGGGACCACGGTGGCCTCCGCGCAGGTCCCGTGGAGCCCGACGTCGTCGTCCGACGGCACGGGCAGCATGATCGCCACCGCGCCCGGCCTGGTGATGGTTCTGCACATCACCCGGGACACGAACACGGTGACCGCCTACCGGGCGACCACCCTGGAGGAGCTCTGGACGCGGGAGTTCACCGACTCGGCGCATGTGCAGGACTGTGGCCCGGTTCTCTGTGTCGGCGGCGGCAACTTCTTCACGGCGGTCGACCCCGCGACCGGCGAGGCGCGCTGGTCCGGTGACGGCAACGCGGCCTTCGGGTTGCTCCTGCCGAACGACCGGCTGCTGGTGAGCGGCAACGACGACGCCCCCCAGCAGACGATCGTCGACGTGGCCACCGGCCGGCCGGTCGGTGGCGCCGGCCGCGGCCGGCTGCTCTACCGGGACGACCGGACCGGCGCGCTGTTCCTGCTCCGCGGCCTCTTCCCGGACCTGAACCGGATGGCGGTCAGCCGGCTCGACCCGGTCACCGGCCGGGCCGTGACACTCGGCGCCCTCCCGATCAGAGACGACCGCTTCTGCACCGGTGAGGGACGCTATCTGGCCTGTCAGGTGGAAACCACTCTGACGGTCACTGCCGTCGGCTGAGCTCCGGGTCCCCGGCCAGCCGGGCCGCCCGGTCCGCGTCGGCGAGCGCGTCCAGCACCCCGTCCAGTTCGCCGCCGAGCACCAGATCCAGGTTGTAAGCGGTGTAGCCGATCCGGTGGTCGGTGATCCGGTTCTGCGGGAAGTTGTAGGTGCGGACCCGCTCGGAGCGGTCGACCGTGCGCACCTGGGCCTTACGGGAGTCGGAGGCCGCCGCGTTCGCAGCCTCCTGGGCCTGCACCAGCAGCCGGGAGCGCAGGATGCGCATTGCCGACTCCTTGTTCTGCAGCTGGCTCTTCTCGTTCTGGCAGCTCACCACGGTGCCGGTGGGCAGGTGGGTGATCCGCACCGCGGAGTCGGTGGTGTTGACCGACTGGCCACCGGGGCCGGACGAGCGGTACACGTCGATCCGCAGGTCGCCGGGCTCGATGTGGACGTCGACGTCCTCGGCCTCGGGCAGCACCAGCACGCCGGCCGCGGAGGTGTGGATGCGGCCCTGCGACTCGGTGACGGGCACCCGCTGCACCCGGTGCACGCCGCCCTCCCACTTCATCCGGGACCACACGCCGTGACCGCCCTCGGGCACGCCCTTCGTCTTGACCGCGACCGAGATGTCCTTGACGCCGCCGAGGTCCGACTCCTGCGAGTCGATCACCTCGACCACCCAGCCGCGGCGCTCCGCGTACCGGGTGTACATGCGCAACAGGTCACCGGCGAAGAGCGCGGACTCCTGGCCGCCCTCGCCCGCCTTGATCTCAATGATCACGTCCTTGGCGTCGCTGGGGTCACGCGGCATCAGCATCTCGCTGAGCTTCTCCTCCAGCGCCGGTATCACCGCGGCGACGGCCTCGACCTCGGAGGCGAACGCCGGGTCCTCGGCGGCCAGCTCCTTCGCGGCGGCCAGGTCGGCACGGGCCGCCTCCAGCTCCTGGTGGGTGGTGTTGAGCGGCGCCAACTCGGCGAAGCGGCGGCCGACCCGCCGGACCAGCGCCTGGTCGGCGTGGATCGAGGGGTCCTCCATCCGCTTTTCCAGGTCCGCGTACTCGGCGAGAAGGGCGCTCAAACGGTCGTTGCTCATCGAACTCTCCCAAGCGGTGGATGCGGACCCACATGCGAACGGCGCCCGCCCCGGAGAACCGGGACGGGCGCCGTTGAAGCAGTTACTTCTTCTTCGCGGCAGTGACCTTGGCGTACTTCGCCTGGAACTTCGCGACCCGGCCCGCGGTGTCGAGGACGCGCTGCTTGCCGGTGTAGAACGGGTGGCAGGCGCTGCAGGTCTCGACGCGGATCTCGCCGCCCTTGGCGGTGCTGCGGGTGCTGAAGGTGCTGCCGCAGGAGCAGACGACCTCGGTCGTCGTGTACTCGGGGTGAATGCCGCTCTTCATGTCTTCTCGGTCCCTCTCAGATGTTCGGGCCGCCGGGTCGTCTTCCTGATGGAGAGACGTGAACCGGAACCCCTACTGGCCGATGTACCAGTCTGCCATGCCTGACATACCGACCGGAAATCAGGAGGCGCAACTGGATTCACGCTGGTTAACGTGAGCGTCCCTCCTGACATTCCCACCCCTGGAAGGCACTCCCATGACGCTGCTCCACGACGTCCTCGATCCGGGCGAGCTGACCGCCGCGATCGACAACGGCCTGGTGCGCCCGCAGCGTCATCCCACCCGGCCCTTCGTGATCTACAACTACACCGAGGCCTGCCAGTACAGCGGGGCCTGGACGCCGGTCACGCTGGCCTGCCGCGGCCTGGTGGTGGACTCGGACGGCCGGATCGTCGCGCGGCCGTTCCCGAAGTTCTTCAACCACGACCAGCCGCAGGCGCCGGTGCTCGACCCGGGCGCGCGGGTGTCGGTCACCGACAAGGCCGACGGCAGCCTGGGTGTGATCTATCACGATGGCTCCGGTTACGCCGTCGCCACCCGGGGGTCCTTCGCCTCCGACCAGGCACGGCACGCCACCGAGGTGCTGCGCGCCCGGTACGGCGCGTTCGTGCCCCCGGCCGGCCTGACCGTGCTCGTCGAGATCGTCTACCCGGGCAACCGGATCGTCATCGACTACCAGGGCATGGACGACCTGATCCTGCTCGGCGCGGTGGAGATCGCGACGGGCCGCAGCCACGGGCCGGCAGCGGTCCCGGACTGGCCGGGCCCGGTGGTCGAGACGTTCGGTTACGCGACGCTCGCCGAGGCGCTCGCCGCCCCGCCGCGTGACGGGCAGGAAGGACTGGTCGTCCACTTCACCGAGGCCGATCAGCGAGTGAAGATCAAGTACGCCGACTACGTGCGGCTGCACCGCTTGGTGACGGGGCTCACGCCGCGCACCGTGTGGGACATCCTCGCCAACGGCGGCGACCTGGAGGCGCTCACCGAGCCGCTCCCGGACGAGTTCCACGTCTGGGTCCGCGGCATCGCCGACGAGCTCATCGCGGCGGTCGACGCACGGGCGGCCGCGGTCGAGGCCGCCTACGACAAGATCGTCGCCGGGATGCCGGACGGCTGGGGCCGCAAGGAGTTCGCGGCCGCGGCGCTGCGCACCGAGTACCGGGGTGAGCTGTTCCTGCGGCTCGACGGCAAGGACTACCGTCCCGGCCTGTGGCAGCGGGTGCGGCCGGCCGGCGATCGCACCGGATGGGAAAACGAACAATGACGCGACTTCTGATCACGCGCGGCCTGCCCGCGTCCGGCAAGACCACGTTCGCGCGCAAGCTGCAACCGGACGTGGTCCGGGTCAACCGCGACGACCTGCGGCGCATGCTGCACGGCCGGCGTCTCTTCACGCAGCACTCCGAGTCGCAGGTGACGCACGCCCAGCGCGCGTCCGTGGAGGCGCTGCTGCGGGTCCGGGCGAGCGTCATCGTCGACGACACCAATCTGCGCGCCAAGACGGTCCGGGAGTGGGCTGAGATGGCCGCCCGGTTCGACGCGTCGTTCGAGGTGCACGACTTCACCGACGTGCCGGTCGACGAGTGCGTCCGGCGCGACGCCGACCGGCCCGAGGACGAGCGGGTCGGTGAGGACGCCATCCGCCGGATGCACGGCCGCTATCTGGCCGGCAAGAACCTGCCGCTGGCGGTGCCGTTCGTCGACCGCGGCGGGCCCGGCGTCGTCTACCGGCCCGACCCGGACCTGCCCGAGGCGGTGCTGGTCGACATCGACGGGACGGTCGCGCTGATGGCCGGCCGCAGCCCCTACGACTGGGGCCGGGTCGGCGAGGACGAGCCGAACCCGGCGGTCATCACCGCGGTCCGGGCAATGCACGCGGCCGGCCACGCGATCGTCTTCTGCTCCGGCCGCGACGCGGTGTGCCGCGCCGAGACGGAGGCATGGCTCGACCTGTTCGTCGGCGTCCCGTACGAGGCGTTGTTCATGCGTGCCGAAGGCGACAGCCGGAAAGACTCGATCGTCAAGCGGGAGATCTTCGACCAGGAGGTCAGGGATCGCTGGCGGATCGTCGGGGTGTTCGACGACCGTCAACAGGTGGTACGCATGTGGCGGCAGCTCGGCCTGACGGTCTTCCAGGTCGCGGAGGGGGATTTCTAGGGTGAAGTATCCGCGGACGTTCCATCTTCCCGATTCACCGGGAGCGACCGCCGACGACCGGATTCAGCACGATCTGTCCTGGCTGGACGGCGAGATCGTGGTAACCGAGAAGATGGACGGCGGGAACCTCACCTTCACCCGCGACACCATGTTCGCCCGCTCGCTCGACTCCGGCACCCAGCCCTGGGACCGCCCGGCCAAGGCGCTGTGGGCGATGACCGCCTACCGCATACCCGACGACTGGCGTGTCTGCGGCGAGTCCATGTGGGCTCGCCGCAGCGTCGCCTACACCGACCTGCCCGGCGTCTTCCTGGTCTTCGGCATCTGGGACGAGACGAACACGCTGCTCGGCTGGGACGACACCGTCGACTGGGCCCGCCGCCTCGAACTGCCCGTCGTCCCGGTCCTCTACCGCGGCGGCAGCCTCTCCGAGGCCCGCGCCGCCTGGGCCGCCCGGCACAGCCCGGAAACCTCCGAAGGCTTCGTCGTCCGCGCCGCCGGCCGCATCCCCGCGTCCGATTTCGATCACAAGGTCCTCAAGTGGGTCCGCTCCGACCACGTCCGCACCGAGGCCTCCTGGCGCCACCGCGACGACTTCGCCCTCAACGAATTCGCCTGACGGCTTCCCGACCCCTCACGCCGCGGCCGAGGCTGCCCCCTCATGCCCTCGCTGCCGCGGCTCTCCCCTCATCCCCTCGCTGCCGCGGCCGCCGCGCGCCTCTCACCCTTCCCTTTCATGTACGCCTACCGAACGGCCCCGCGCTTCCCCGCAAAGTCCACCGTGGTCACGGCCGCAGCGCGGGCGTCTCGACGAATTCGCGCGATGGTCATCCCGAAACTCGACACCCGCTGCGGGTGTACTTCACACCCGCAGCGGGTGTCGAAAGTATTCAGAAGTAGCCAGCCAACACCCGCCTCGGGCGAACCCTTCAGGCCGACCGCCCTCGCGGCAAGCCCGCCGGCGCGGGCAGGGAAGGGACAGCCACGATCACGGAATCGGCCGTGCCGCAGTAGCGGGCGCGGTGGCTGGCGACAGGGTGGCCTGAGTGGTGATTTCGGTCACTGCCTACCGAGGGTTGCCGGGCGGAGCGGTTCGCCGCCCGCGCCACGGACCGGGTGGGGAGCGGGACGTCGCGCGAGGTGGCACCTAGGGGCCGTTCGGTGGCCGTACGAAAGTGGGGAAAGGCGTCAGCCCGGGAAGGCCCGGCGGGGACAGCGGGTGCCGTGCTGCGCGAGGAACGCCGCCTCGTCGTCGAGGTAGAACGCGGGCCGTTCGTCGAACTCGTCGTAGTAGCGGTGGAAGACCGGCGTGAGGCCGCCGGAGATGGGTGGGACGATCCAGGTCCAGTCGGCGGGGACGCGGCGGCCGGCCTTCTCCTCGTTGCGCAGGTGGGTGATGAAGCGCTGCGACTCGGTGTGGTGGTCGCTCATCTTGACGCCGGCGACCTCGAAGCTGTGCAGGACGGCACGGTTGAGCTCGACGAGGGCACGGTCGCGCCACAGGGTGGATTCGCGGCTGGTGTCGAGGTCCATCCGTGCGGCGACCAGCGGCAGCAGGTTGTAGCGGTCGGCGTCGGCGAGGTTGCGCGCACCGATCTCGGAGCCCATGTACCACCCGTTGAACGGGGCCAGCGGATAGTGCACGCCGCCGATGGTGAGGCGCATGTTGGAGATCGCCGGTACCGCGTGCCAGCGCAGCCCCAGTTCGGCGAACCACGCGAACTCGGGATGGCTGAGCGGCACCTCGCGGATGGCGCGTTCCGGCAGCTCGTAGACGCGGACCCCCTCGGACGGCGTCTCGATCACCAGCGGCAGGACGTCGAAGGCCTCGCTCTTGCCCCGCCAGCCGAAGCCGCGCACGGCCGAGGTGAACCCGACCTGCTTCGGGTCGCCGACGGCGCTGCCGTCCTCGGTGCGGTACCCGGCGTAGCGGATCAGCTGGTCGTTCCACACGCGGGCGTAGGGCTGGCCGGGCTGGGCGGCCGCGAAGATGCTGATCACCGGCCGGATCTGCCCGGTCCCGGCGGTCTGGAGGTGTTGCACCAGCAGCGAGTAGATCTCGTCGGCGGTGCGGGCTCGTCGCCGGTCCAGCACCATTAGGCTGCGCCAGTAGAGGCGCCCGATGCACCGGCTGGCGTTGCGCCAGGCCATCTTCGCGCCGTGGGTCAGTTCGTCGGTGGTGTGCACGTACGTGCCGGTGGCGGCGACCTGGGCGCGGACGATGGCGAGCCTGGGCTCGACCGGTCCGAGCCTGGGATTCTCGGTGTAGCAGCGGCGCAGGAACTCCTCGGCTTCGCCGGGGTCCACCGGTGAGCTCGGATCCCATGGCTCGGCCGGGCAGTCCCGGTAGCCGGGCACGATCATCGAGCGCCTCCGGATTTTTGAGGATGGGGATACCGGAGGTTCGCACGGCCCTTGATGGGCTGAATCAGACAAGCTGTGCGACGAAAACGACGCGGCCCACCCGATTGGGTGGGCCGCGTCGCTTTTGTACGGTTACTCGCCAGGTGTCGACTTGGCGATCTGCATCAGGAACTCGATGTTGGTCCGGGTCTGCTTGAGCCGGTCCATCAACAGGTCCAGTGCCGCGCCGGACTCCAGCGAGCTGAGCACCTTGCGGAGCTTGTGGATGATCGCCAGCTCCTCCTTGCCCAGAAGGATCTCTTCCTTACGGGTACTGGAGGCGGAGACGTCCACGGCCGGGAAGACACGCTTGTCGGCGATCTTGCGGTCCAGCTTGAGCTCGGCGTTGCCCGTGCCCTTGAACTCCTCGAAGATCACCGTGTCCATCATCGACCCGGTCTCGACCAGCGCGGTCGCGAGGATGGTGAGCGAGCCACCGTTCTCGATGTTGCGCGCCGCGCCGAGGAACCGCTTCGGCGGGTAGAGAGCGGTCGAATCGATACCACCCGACATGATGCGGCCGGAGGCCGGAGCGGCCAGGTTGTAGGACCGGCCGAGCCGGGTCACCGAGTCGAGCAGCACGACCACGTCGTGGCCAAGCTCGACCAGCCGCTTGGCCCGCTCGATGGCGAGCTCGGCGACCGTGGTGTGGTCCTGCGGCGGGCGGTCGAACGTGGCCGCGATGACCTCGCCCTTGACCGTGCGCTGCATGTCGGTGACCTCTTCGGGCCGCTCGTCCACGAGCACGACCATCAGGTGGCACTCGGGGTTGTTGCGGGTGATCGCGTTGGCCAGAGCCTGCAGCACCATCGTCTTACCGGCCTTCGGCGGCGAGACGATGAGGGCACGCTGGCCCTTGCCGATCGGCATCACCAGGTCGATGATGCGGGTCGTCAGGATGTGCGGCTCGGTCTCCAGGCGCAGGCGCTCCTGCGGGTAGAGCGGCGTGAGCTTGTAGAACTCGGGACGCCGGCGGGCCTCGTCGGGCTCCATCCCGTTGATGGTGTCCAGCCGGACCAGCGGGTTGTACTTGTCCCGCCGCTGGTCGCCGGTGCCGCTCTCGCGCGGGGTCGACCGCACCGCACCGGTGACCGCGTCGCCGCGCCGCAGGCCGTACTTCTTGACCTGTGACATCGAGACGTAGACGTCGTTGGCGCCGGAGAGGTAGCCGGTGGTGCGGACGAACGCGTAGTTGTCCAGCACGTCCAGGATGCCGGCGACCGGGACGAGCACCTCGTCCTCGGACACGTGCGGCTCCCGGCCGCCCGAGGGCCGGTTGTCCTCACGCGGGTTCTCGTCACGGTCACGGCCGCGACGACGGTCCCGGAAGCGGCTGCGGCGGCTGCGGCGGCCACCCTCGCCGTCGCTGTCGTCGTCGTCGTGACCCTGGTCGGTGCGCTGACCACGGTCGTTGCCGCGGTCGTCACGCTGCTGACCGTCACGCGGACCGCTGTCACGCGGGCCGCTGTCACGCGGGCCGCTGTCACGCTGGCCGTCACGTGAACCGCCGTCACGCGGGCCGCCGTCACGCTGGCCGTCACGTGAACCGCCGTCACGCTGGCCGCCGTCACGCTGGCCGTCACGCGGACCGCCGTCACGCTGACCGTCGCGCTGGTTGCGCTGCCGGTCACGGTTGCGCTCGCCACGCTCGGGCCGGTCGCCCCGCTCGGGACGCTCGGCGGTCTCGGCGGCGGGCGCCGGCGCCTCGGCCGCGACGGCCGGAGCGGCGTCCGACGGAGCGGTGTCACGCGGGGCGGTCTCGCGGGGAGCGGTCTCCCGCGGAGCCGACTCACGAGGAGCCGTCTCGCGGGCCGCCGAATCCCGGGAGCCACGCTCGCGGCGGCTCCGGGACGGGCGCTCAGCCGGAGCGGTCTCGGCCGGAGCTGCTGCGGTCTGGGGCGCCTCGGCCGGAGCGGCCTGAACCGGAGCGGCCTGAACCGGGGCTGCCTGGACCGGGGCTGCCTGGACCGGGGCCGACTGGGCCGGAGCGGCCTGGACGGGAGCGGCGACGGCCTCGGAACCGTTGGTGCGCGGGCGCGGGGCCGGCTCGGCGGCAGCGGCGGGGGTGCCGCCACTCTGACGCTCGGTGATCGCGGCGATCAGCTCGCCCTTGCGCATCCGGGCGGTGCCGGAGATGCCGAGGGAGGCGGCGAGGCTCTGCAACTCGGGCAGCAGCATCGCGGACAGCCCGGTGCCGCCCCGGCGGCGCTTCGTAGCGGTCGCGGTGGTGCCGGCGCCGTCAGCGACGTCAGAAACACCCGACGTCACGTCGGTGGTGTCGCTCAATGGATTCCTTCCGTCGGAAAAAGCCCGAGATCACCCGGAAACTCGGCTTTGGGCCGGGTGCCCTCGGAACCCGCTTCGCAACAGCGGCGCGGGAGTTTGTGCAGCACGGCTGCTCGACCGGTATCCCTCCCGTCAGGGCTTGACGGGTAGGTCTCGGGCGAGTGCAGCAATCAATCGACTGCTGCTCGGCGTATGCCTTGAGAGAGTTGAGAAAGGGCGTTGGCCCAGAAATCTCGGGTGCGCCGAACCGCAGAGATCGCTTGCTTCGCGGCATGTCTATGAAACCGTGCCAGGTCCATGAGCGTAGTCAACTCGTGCGACCTGCGGCAACAGGACCCCGCTAGGCGTGTTCCACCATACCCCCTTTCACACAAGCACCGGCGTCATCCACGCCCAGCACTTCGCCGCGCCAGTGCGCACCGGGCGCGAAATCGCCCGGGACCTCGGTCAACGCGAGCACGGTCGGCCCGGCGCCACTGACCACGGCGGCCACCCCGGCCGACCGGAGCGCCGCCACCAGAGCGGCCGTGCCCGGCATGCCGGAAGCGCGGTAACCCTGGTGCAGCCGGTCCTCGGTGGCCGGGAACAGCAGCGACGGATCAACTGTGAGCGCGTGTGTGAGCAGCGCGGCCCGCCCGGCGTTGAACGCCGCGTCGGGATGCGGCACCTCGGACGGCAGCGCCGCACGCGCCGAGGCGGTGTACCCAAGTTCCGCGGGAACGAAAACCATGGGGCGTACGCCCGCGGCGGGCGCGAGTTTGACCGCACGTGCCCCGCCCGGCTCGGTCCACGCGATCGTAAATCCGCCGAGCAGGCAGGGAGCGACGTTGTCCGGGTGGCCCTCCAGCCGGGCCGCGATGCGCAGCGCGGCCGCGTCATCGATCAGCTTCTGTCCGTCCTTGATCAGTCCACGGGCCAGTTGGACGCCACCCACGATGGCCGCGGACGAACTGCCCATGCCACGCGCCTGCGGGATCCGGTTCACGCACTCCAGGGCCACGCCCGGCGGCCTCTCCCCCGCCTCGTCGAACGTCGCCAGCATCGCGCGGATGACCAGGTGACGGGCGTCGGTGGGCAGCTCACCGGCGCCCTCACCGTGCAGGGTCACCGTGAACCCGCCGCCGGTCACGCGGGCGGTCAGGTCGTCGTAGAGCGTCAGCGCGAGGCCCAGGGCGTCGAAGCCCGGTCCGAGGTTGGCGCTGGTCGCCGGCGTGCTGACGGAGACCGGTTCGGTGCCGAAGGTCAAGCCCATCGCCACATGCTAGGGCTTGATCATTGGCGGGGAGGCTCCCCGGTCCCGGCAGTCCCGAATGTCGGCTCGGCCGGGGACGGCCGCAGACGCCGGGTGGCGATCCGCCAGCCGATCGCATAGGTGAGCGTGATCGACGCACAGCCCGCGATGATCCACTTCTGTTCGACGTGCGCGATGGCCGCGCCCGCGAGGAGCTGACTGATCGCGATGGCGAGCGTCGCCAGCATCATGTCGGTGGCGAAGACCCGGCCACGCAGCGCGTCCGGCACCTCGCCCTGGAGCGCGAAATTGGAGAGCACCCAGTTGCTGCCGCCGGCGAAGTGCGCGACGAAGACCAGGGTCAGCACCAGCGGGAACCACGGCGCGAAGGCGACACCGAGATAGCCGACGCCGTACAGGCCCATGGAGATCGCCAGACCCGGCAGCAGCCAGGACGGGCGGTTCAGCACCGGGCGCATCACCAGCGGGCCGACCAGCGCACCCGCCCCGCGCAGCGCGAAGAGCAGGCCGGTGCCCAGCGCACCCACTCCGTGCGCCGCCGCGATCAGCGGAAACACCGCCAGCACCCCGTTGCCGAGGCCGACCGCGGACTTCACCGTGACCAGCGCCCGGATGCGCGGGCGGCCGGCGATGTAGCGCAGCGACTCCAGCAGCGCGGGCAGAGCACGGGCCGGCTCGGCGCCGCCGCTGCGCGGCGCCTGCATCGGGCGCCGGATCAACGCGGTCAGCAGGCTTCCGGTGAGCAGGCAGACCGCGGTCACAGCGAAGCAGATGTACGGGTTGAAGACGCTGCTCACCACGCCACCGAGCGACGCGCCCACCACCGTCATGGTGCCCCAGGCGGAGCCGGCGACGGTGTTCGCCGCCGCCAGGTCGCGGGCGTCCACGAGGTTCGGCAGCGCCGCCGACGCCGCCGGCGAGTAGAAGGCCTTCGACACCGCGATCGCCCCGACCGCCACCAGCGCCAGCGGGGCGGTGGCCTCGGACCGGACCGCGAAGAGCAGCAGCACCGAGACGAAGGCGGCGACGTTGGAGCAGATCAGGATCTTCCGGCGGTCCATCCGGTCGGCGACCGTGCCGGTCCAGGGCAGCAGCAGCGCCAGGATGCCGGTGTCCACGGCCAGCACCAGCGCGCCCAGGGTGCCGTCGCCGGTGAGCTCGGGAAGCAGCACGAGCAGCGGCACCATGACGAACCAGTCGGCGCCGAAGACCACCAGCTCGGCCCCGAAGAGGCGACGGAAGTCACGGTTGCGGGTAAGGACCGAGAACGAGGCTGGCACGTACCGACCCTATATAGACGTGGCCCGGCCCCTCGCGGGACCGGGCCTGACTATGTGACGCTGACTACTCGGCCGGGTTCACCGGCCCGCGCGGAGCCTTGAGCACCTCGAACCGGTCGGTGATGCCGCGCGGCGCGGACCGGCCACCGGCCTAGGACCGGGCCTCGTGCGCGCCGCCGCTGGAGTCCGGCGCCGCCCCGGCCGGAACCAGGTCGTCGGCCGGCTCGTCGGCGGCGTGCTTCGGGGCGCCCGGGCCCTGGCGCTTGCGGAGCCGCTTCGCCTGGCGCTTGGCCCGGCTCTTCTCCTTGCGGTTCTCCACCATGGTGTAGAGCGTCGGCACCAGCACCAGGGTCAGCAGCGTCGAGCTGACCAGGCCACCGATCACCACGATGGCGAGCGGCTGCGAGATGAAGCCGCCCTCGCCGGTGAGGCCGAGCGCCATCGGGATCAGCGCGAAGATGGTCGCGATGGCGGTCATCAGGATCGGGCGCAGCCGGTGCCGGCCGCCCTCGATCACGGCCTCCTTCACGCCGTACCCCTCGGCCCGGTAGTGGTTGATCAGGTCCATCAGCACAATCGCGTTGGTGACCACGATGCCGACCAGCATCAGCACACCGATCAACGCCGGTACGCCGAGCGGAGTGCCGGTGATCAGCAGCAGGCCGATCGCGCCGGTCGCCGCGAACGGGATCGACACCAGCAGGATCACCGGCTGCAGCAGGCTGCGGAAGGTGGCGACCATGATGATGAAGACGATCGCGATCGCGGCCAGCACGGCCAGGCCGAGCTGCTCGAACGCCTCCGCCTGGTCGGCGCTGACACCGCCGACCGTGGTCTCGGCGCCGGGCGGCTTCTGGAGGGCGTCCAGCCTCTCGGCGAGGTCCTTGTTGACCGCGGTGAGGTCGGAGCCGGTGACCGTGCCGGTGACGGTGGCGGTGCGGTTGCCGTCGACCCGGGTGACGGTCTCCGGGCCGCCGACCTCCTTGACGTCGGCCACCTGGTCCAGCGGGACCACGCCACGGGCGGTGGTCAGCGGCAGGGCGCGAAGCGCGGCCGGGTCGGCGGGAGCCGTCCCGAACGAGATCACCACGTCCTGGGCGGTGCCGTCGATGCTGACCTCACCGGCCGGGGCGCTGCGGAACATGCCGGCCACGGTCTGAGCGATCTGCGCCTCGGTCAGCCCGGCGGTCGCGGCTGCCTTGCGGTCCACCACCACGTCGAACCGCGGGACGCTGGCCTTCAGGCTGGTGTCCACGTCGGTGACACCGGCGATGCCGGCCATCGCGGCCCGCACCTGCTCGGTGGCCGCGGCGAGCGCGACGTTGTCGGCCGCGGACACCTGGACGGAGAGCTGGCTGCTGCCCAGGCCGGAGCCCTCCTGGCCGATCTTGATCTCACCCTTGTCGGTGAGCTGGGCGAACTGCTCGCGCAGCTCGTCGGAGAGCTTCTCGCCGTCGACGTCCTCGCCGAGCGCCACGTTGAAGGTGGCGTTGCCGGCGCCGCCGCCCCCGGCGAACGGGTTGGCCGCGTTGCCGCCGACGGTGACCTGATAGGTGGTGATCTCGGCGCGGGCGGCGAGCACCGCCTCGACCTTCTTCGCCGCCGCGTCGGTGGCCGCCAGGCTGGTGCCCGCCGGCAGCTCCTGCGTGATCGTCAGGCTGTCCTGGCCGGACTCGTCGAGGAAGTTCGTCTCCAGGTTCCGGCCGAGGCCGACAGTGCCGCCCAGGACCAGCAGGCCGATCAGGACCGTGGTCCAGCGCTTGGTGGTGGCGAAGTTGATCACCGGCAGGTAGGCGCGCTGGAGCGGGCTGCGCAGTTCCTTCGCCTCCGCGGCCTTGCGGAACTCCGCGGTGTCGGCGCCGGCGGCCGGCGGCTTGAGGAACCAGTACGCCAGCACCGGCACGATGGTCAGCGCCACCAGGAGCGAGGCCAGCAGCGCCACCGTCACGGTGATCGCGAAGGACGCGAAGATCTGGCCGACCAGACCGCCGACCAAGGCGATCGGGGCGAAGACGGCGACCGTGGTGAGCGTGGAGGCGACGACCGCGCCGGACACCTCCCGGACCGCGCCGAGGATGGCGTGCACCTTCTCCTCGCCGTACTCGAGGTGGCGCTTGATGTTCTCCAGCACCACGATCGAGTCGTCCACCACCCGGCCGACCGCGATCGTCAGCGCGCCGAGGGTGAGCAGGTTGAGCGTGTAGTCACCGATCCACAGGGCGATCAGCGCGACCAGCACCGACAGCGGGATGGACACCGCGGTGACCAGGGTCGACCGCACGCTGAGCAGGAAGACCAGGATGACCACGACGGCCATCAGGAGACCGAGCAGGCCTTCGGTGGTCAGGCTCTCGATGGACCGCTCCACGTACGGCGCCTGGTCGGTGATGACCTTCAGCGTGGCGCCGGAGTCCTTCTGGAGCTGATCGAGCATGTCCCGGACCTCGTGCGAGATCGAGACCGGGTTGCCGTCCGGGCGGGCCGTCACCGCGATGCCGAGGCTGTCGATCCCGTCGGTCCGCGTGTAGGACTCGGCGGCCGGCAGCTTGCTCTCCACCGCCGCGATGTCACCGAGCCGGACCGGCCCGCGCGCGCCGGTGAGATAGGCGTCCTTGAGCTGGCCGACCGTGGTGATCGGGGTGCCGACCTGCACGGTGAGCGACTTGTCGCCCTGCACGACCGCCCCGGCCGGGATGGAGACGCCGTTGGCCTGGAGCACCGTGGTGAGCGAGGTGGGGGCGACCCCGGCCGCGCCCATCTTCGCCAGGTCGGGGGTGATCACGACCTGCTTGGCCCGGGCCCCGGTGATCTGGGTGTCACGGACGCCCTCGATCGAGTTCAGTTCCGGTACGACGGTCTGGTTGAGCTTGTTGAGCAGGTCGGCCTCGTCGGAGCCACCGGAGGCGGCGAGCACGATGGCCGGGATGTCGTCGGTGCCGCCGGCGAAGACCGTCGGGTCGACGTTCTCCGGGAGCTGCGCCTGGATCCGGTTCACCGAGGTGGTGACCTGGTTGACGGCGGACTCGATGTCGGTGCCGAACTCGAACATCACCACGACGCTCGAGACGTTCTCCCGCGACGTCGACGTCACCGTGTCGATGCCGTCGATGCCCTTGACCGCGTCCTCGATCGGCTTGGTCACCTGTGCCTCGACCGCTTCCGGCGAGGCTCCTGGCAGCACCGCGCTGACGAACGCGGCGGGCAGCTCGATCGAGGGGAAGAGCTGCTGCTTGAGTGACGGGATCGCATAGATTCCGAAGCCGCTGATCACCAGGGCGATCAGGGCGACGAGACCTCGGTTGGCAAGGCTGAGCCGTGTCAGAGCTGACATGGGCGCTCCCCCGAGAATGGTTCGGTCGATATTGATAGTTTGCATGACACGAACAAATGATTTTCGGCCGGGCCCCCTAGGGACCTGCTCACGACGGTGGAGACGTGGCGCTTCCCGCGGGTAAGACGCGGCTCGACGTAGGTCGTGGACGAGGCCCACTGGTAGCGTCCGTCACCAGGTGGAGACAAACAGGCCACCGGCATGTCACCAGAGGAGTGGGCGCTGAGCCAGAAAGAGAAGCTCATCGCGGACATCATGGGCGCGCAGATCCGGCTGGAGCATCTGTTCGCCGACGACCGGTCGCACCCGCTCTTCTCGTCGCACCTGACGATGTCGCAGCTCAAGATCCTGCTGCTGCTGTCCCGGCGCGGCACCCTCGCCGGCGGCGAGCTGGCCCGGTCGCTCGGGGTCGGCGCCGCCGCGCTCAGCGGCATGGTCGACCGCCTCGTCGTGCAGGACCTGGTCACGCGCACAGAGGACCTGAGCGATCGGCGGGTACGCCGGATCGGGCTCACCAGGGCAGGGACCGAAGTCATCGAGGGCATCATCACGGCGGGCGTGGCCAAACAGCGCGAACTCCTCAGCAGGCTCTCAGCCGAGGAGCTCGCGATCGTGTCCAAAGCCATGGACATCCTGGTCCGCGAGGCGGGATGCCAGAAAACGGACGAGGCCGCAGCCAGTCTCTCAGACCATGCCGCGGCCGATCCGCAAACCGGTGAACCAGAGGACTAAGCCAGGTCGAGGGCCTTCGCCGCGATCAGCGCGTCGTTCGCGATGACGGTCGGCGACGGAGCCGTGGAGATGGCCCACTCCGGGTCCTTCAGGCCGTGCCCGGTCACCGTGCAGACCACCCGGGAACCGGCCGGGATCTTCCCGGCCGCCGACTGCTGCAGCAGACCCGCCACGCTGGCCGCGCTGCCCAGCTCGACGAAGACACCCACTTCACGGGCCAGCAGGCGGTACGCGTTCAGGATGTCCCGGTCGGTGACCGCCGAGATCAGGCCACCCGACGCGTCCCGGGCGTCCAGGGCCTTGGTCCAGCTCGCCGGGTTGCCGATCCGGATCGCGGTGGCGATCGTCGACGGCTGCTCGACGACCTTGCCGTTCACGATCGGGGCGGCGCCGGAGGCCTGGAAGCCGTACATCTTCGGCAGCTTCGTGGCATTGCCGGCCTCGTAGTCCTCCTGGTAGCCCATCCAGTAGGCGGAGATGTTGCCGGCGTTGCCGACCGGCAGGCAGTGGATGTCGGGCGCGTCGCCGAGCGCCTCGACGATCTCGAAGGACGCCGTCTTCTGCCCGTGCAGGCGGAAGATGTTCACCGAGTTGACCAGCGCCACCGGGTAGTCCTGGGAGAGCTTCGAGGCGAGCGCCAGGCAGTCGTCGAAGTTGCCGTCCACCTGAAGCAGGCGGGCGCCGTGCACCAGCGCCTGCGCGAGCTTGCCGAGCGCGATCTTGCCCTGCGGCACGAGCACCGCGCAGGTGATGCCGGCGCGGGCCGCGTACGCCGCGGCGGAAGCGCTGGTGTTGCCGGTGGACGCGCAGATGATCGCCTTCGCGCCCTCCTCGACGGCCTTGGAGACGGCCATCGTCATACCCCGGTCCTTGAAGGAACCGGTCGGGTTGGCGCCCTCCACCTTCAGGTAGACGTCCGCGCCGACCCGCGCCGACAGCACCGGCGCCGGCACCAGCGGGGTGTTCCCCTCGTGCAACGAGACCACCGGAGTGGCGTCGGTGACCGGCAGCCGGTCCCGGTACGCCTCGATCAAGCCCCGCCACATGGCCGTACTCCTCACTCACGCTGGGAAGTCGGGCACAGCGTGCCCGATCCATCCGGCCCGTGGGACCGGGTGCCCACTATTCAGGACGCTGCTGGTTCTTCCGGGCGATGGCAGACGGCCTCGACGTTGTTGCCGTCCGGATCGCGCACGAATGCGCCGTAGTAATGCTCGTGGTACTCCGGGTGCAGGCGCGGCGCGTGCAGCACCTCGGCCCCGGCCGCCACCGCCGCCTCGTGGAAGGCGTCCACGGCGGCCCGGTCGGCGGCGACGAAGGCGATGTGGGCCTCGACGAACCCCTCGCCCTCGGTCAGCTCACCGATCCAGAAGTCCGGGTGGTCGGTCCCGTAGCCGATCGCGACCTTGTGGTCGAGCATCCGGCGCCCGCCCAGCGGCGCCAGCACCGCGTCGTAGAACGCGGCGCTCGCCGCCAGATCGGCACACTGGAATCCCACGTGGTCGAGCATCAGCCGGCTCCTCCCTCGACACGCAGCACGCTCGCGATCGACCGGACGATGTCCAGCCGCGACAGCGCCTCGACGGTAGCGGCCAGGGCCGCGTCCGGCGCGCTGTGGGTGACGATGACCAGCTTCGCGTCGTCCTCGCGGCCGGACTGGCGGACCGTCGCGATGGAGACCTCGTGCTGGGCGAAGACCCCGGCGACGGTGGCCAGGACGCCCGGCTTCTCCGCCACGTCGAGGCTGATGTGGTAGCGGGTCATCGACTCGCCGATCGGGCGCACCGGCAGCTGGGCGTAGTTGCTCTCGCTCGGCGCGCGGGTGCCGGACAGCTTGTTGCGGGCCGCCGCGACGATGTCGCCGAGCACCGCGCTGGCCGTCGGCCGGCCGCCGGCGCCCCGGCCGTAGAACATCAGCGGGCCGGCCGCCTCGGTCTCCACGAACACCGCGTTGAACGCGTCGCCCACGCTCGCCAGCGGGTGAGTGAGCGGGATCATCGCCGGGTGCACGCGCACCGAGACGGAATCCTCACCACGCTGCGCGATGCAGAGCAGCTTGATGGTGCAGCCCATCTCCCTGGCGCTGGCCATGTCGCCGGCGGTCACCCCGGTCATGCCCTCGCGGAACACGTCGGCGGCGGTGACCCGGGTGTGGAAGGCCAGGGACGCGAGGATGGCGGCCTTCGCGGCGGCGTCGAAGCCCTCGACGTCGGCGGTGGGGTCGGCTTCCGCGTACCCCAGCTCGGTGGCCTCTTCCAGAGCCTCGTTGAAGCCCGCGCCGGTGGACGCCATGGAGGAGAGGATGAAGTTGGTGGTGCCGTTCACGATGCCGGTGACCGCGGTCACGCGGTCGCCGTGCAGCGACTCGCGCAGCGGGCGCAGCAGCGGGATCGCGCCGGCCACCGACGCCTCGTAATAGAGGTCCGCGCCGCCCTCGGCTGCGGCGTCGTGCAGCGCGCCGCCGTCCTCGGCGAGCAGCGCCTTGTTCGCCGTGACCACGCTCTTGCCCGCCCGCAGCGCCTCGAGCAGCCACGTCCGGGCCGGCTCGATGCCACCGACGACCTCGATCACCACGTCCACGTCGTCGCGCTTGATCAGGCCCAGCGCGTCGGTGGTGAACAGTGACGCGTCGACCGGGAGGTCACCGCGCTCGCGGCCGGCCCGCCGCACCGCGATGCCGACGATGTCGAGCGGGGCGCCGATCCGGGCGGTCAGGTCCTCGTGCTGCTCGTGCAGGAGACGGACCACTTCAGAACCGACGATGCCGCAGCCCAGCAGGGCGAGGCGGACCGGCGGCCGGTCAGCCGACGGCTGTTTGGCCGGCACAGCGGCAGAGGGCACAGCGGCGGGGCTCATCCAACATCCAATGCAAGCAGGTCGTCCTCGGTCTCCCGCCGCACGATGACGCGGGCGGCGCCGTCGCGCACCGCCACCACAGGCGGCCGAGGAACGTGGTTGTAGTTGCTGGCCATGCTCCGGCAATAGGCACCGGTGCCGGGGACCGCGACAAGATCTCCGGGCTGCACGTCGGCGGGCAGGAATTCATCCTTCACGACAATGTCCCCGGACTCACAATGTTTTCCCACCACTCGGGCGAGCATCGGCTCCGCGACGCTCTGCCGGTTCGCCAGCGTGGCCGAGTACGAGGCGTCGTACAACGCGGTCCGGATGTTGTCGCTCATCCCGCCGTCGACGCTCACATAGGTCCGGATGCCGTCGACGTCCTTGACCGTGCCGACCTCGTAGAGGGTGAGCACCGCCGGGCCGACGATCGCCCGGCCCGGCTCGATCGACAGGTGCGGCTTGCGCAGCGACGCCATCTCGCACTCCGACTCGACGATCTTGTTGATCCGCTTGGCCAGATCACCCGGCGTCGACGGGTCGTCCTGCGTCGTGTACGCGATACCGAACCCACCGCCCAGGTCGAGTTCCGGAAGCTCCACCCCGCGGGCGTCCCGGATCTGCGCCTGCAGTTCCAGGATCCGCCGGGCGGCCACCTCGAACCCGCTGGTGTCGAAGATCTGCGAGCCGATGTGCGAGTGCAGGCCACGCAGGTCGAGCACGCCCTCGTCGATGATCTGCGCGGCCGCCGTGAACGCCGCCCCACCGGCCAGCGAGAACCCGAACTTCTGGTCCTCGTGGGCGGTCGCGATGAACTCGTGGGTGTGCGCCTCGACACCGACCGTGACCCGGACCAGCACTCCGGGCCGCTTGTTCAGCTCGGTGGCCAGCGCCGTCAGGCGGGCGATCTCGTGGAACGAGTCGACGATGATCCGGCCCACCCCGGCGTCCAGCGCCCGGCGCAGCTCGTTCTCCGACTTGTTGTTGCCGTGGAAACCCATCCGCTCGGGCGGGAAGCCGGCCGCCAGCGCGACCGCCAGCTCGCCGCCGGAGCAGACGTCGAGGAAGAGCCCCTCCTCCTCGACGATGCGGACCACGGCCTTGCAGAGGAACGACTTGCCGGCGTAGTAGACGTCGGCCCCGGCGAAGGCCGCCGCGAAGTCCCGGCAGCGGGCCCGCAGGTCGTCCTCGTCGAGCAGGTAGGCGGGGGTGCCGTAGTCCGCCGCCAGATCGGCGACGCTCACGCCGCCGATCTCCAGGGCCCCGGCGCCACCGCGGGTCACGGTCCGCGGCCACAGTTGCGGCACGAGGGCGTTCACGTCCTCGGGGGTACGCAACCAGGCCGGCCCGCGACTACCGAGGTCGCCGTGCAGTGCCCCGGCCTCGTGTGCGCGCATGCCTTACATCCTCTCCGGAGCGGAGACCCCGAGGAGGGCCAAACCGTTCGCGATCACCGTACGAGTGGCGTCGTTGAGCCAGAGCAGCGCCACGTGCCGGTCGTTGATCTCCTCGTCGCCCATCGGGGTGATCCGGCACTCCGGGTCGGCGTAGAACCGGTGATAGTCGCCGGCCACCTTCTCCAGGTAGCGGGCGACGTGGTGCGGCTCCCGCAGCTCGGCCGAGCGGACGATCACGTCCGGGTACTCGTTCAGGCTCTTCAGGAGGGCGTTCACCTTCTCGTGGCTGAGCAGCTCCGGCTTGAAGGCGTCCGCGTCGCCCCGGGTCAGACCGAGATCGGCGGCGTTGCGGGCCACGTTCGCCGTCCGGGCGGCCACGTACTGCACGTAGTAGACCGGATTGTCGTTACCGGCCTTGGTCCACAACTCGATGTCGATGTCGATCGGCGAGTCCGACGAGTAACGGGCCAGGGCGTACCGCGCGGCGTCGACGCCGAGCGCCTCGACGAAGTCCTCCAGGGTCACCACGGTCCCGGCCCGCTTGCTCATCCGCAGCGGCTCGCCGTCCCGGACCAGGTTGACCAGCTGACCGATCAGGATCTCCAGGTTCTTCGACGGGTCGTCGCCGAAACACGCCGCCATCGCCTTCATCCGGCCGATGTAGCCGTGGTGGTCGGCGCCGAGCATGATGACGACCCGATCGAAGCCACGCTTGCGCTTGTCCAGGTAGTAGGCGCAGTCGGCGGCGAAGTACGTCCAGTCGCCGTCGGACTTGCGCAGCACCCGGTCCTTGTCGTCACCGAAGTCGGTGGTGCGCAGCCAGGTCGCCCCGTCCAGCTCGAAGACGTGGCCCTGCTCCCGCAGCCGGTCCAGGGCCTCCTGCAGCTTGCCGCCCTCGTGCAGGTCCTTCTCGTTGAAGTAGGTGTCGAACCGCACGCCGAACTCGGTCAGCGACTTCTTGATCTCGGCGAACATCAGCTCGACGCCGATCCGCCGGAACGTCTCCTGCGCCGCCGCGTCGTCCTGCGACAGCACCCCGGGCTCGGCCTTGACCACGTCGGCCGCGATCTCGGCGATGTAGGCGCCGCCGTAGCCGTCCTCCGGGGCGGGCTCGCCCTTCGCCGCGGCCAGCAGCGACCGGGCGAACCGGTCGATCTGCGAACCCGCGTCGTTGAAGTAGTACTCGGTGCCGACCTGCGCGCCCGCGGTGCGCAGCAGCCGGGACAGGGCGTCACCGACGGCCGCCCACCGGACCCCGCCGATGTGCACCGGGCCGGTCGGGTTGGCCGAGACGAACTCCAGGTTGACGTGTTCCCCGGCGAGCCGGTCGGTCCGGCCGTACGCTTCCCCGGCGAGCACGATGTCGCGGGCCAGCGCGCCGGCGGCGGCCGCGTCCAGCCGGATGTTCAGGAAGCCCGGACCGGCGATCTCCACCGACTTGATGCCGTCCCGGCGGCCGAGTTCCTCGGCGAGGGCCGCGGCCAGCTCCCGCGGGACGACGCCGGCCTTCTTGCCCAGCTGCAGAGCAAGGTTCGAGGCGTAGTCGCCGTGCTCGGGGTTGCGCGGCCGCTCCACCGTCGCCGTGGCGGGCAACAGCGCGACGTCGAGTCCGCGCGTCTCGAAAACGGCACGAGCGGCTGAGAGAACGGTGTCAGCAAGGTTGGCGGGAGTCACTCAACCATGCTATCGGGGGTAGACTTCGGCGTTCGGCGGCCACCCGAGCCCCGCCCCTTCCCCTTATTGAAGAATCGACGAGGCACGATGAGCATGAGCACGCCGGGGCCCGAACGGGTCCCGTCCACCGTCAAGGTCGACAAGACCACCGGTCAGGGTAAGCCTCCTGCGGGCAAGTCCGGCTCCAACCGGCCAAGTGGGCCTCGTCCCACCGGCAAGGGCGGCAAGGGCAAGGGCCGCAAGACGGTCACCCCGGTCAAGGTGAACGGCGGCCGCAACTGGGGCCCGATCGCGGTCGTCGGCGTCGTGGTGCTCATCGCGGTCGGCATCATCGGCTGGGGCGTGTTCGCCTCCGTCCAGTCGGACAAGAAGAACGCGATCCCGTGGGCCGACCGGGCCGCCGCCATCGCCGGCGTCGTCAACTACCGCGAGTCGAACCCCGACCTGGTCAAGGGCAGCCAGCACAAGGCCGGACCGCTCAAGTACGACCAGTCGCCCCCGGTCGCCGGTGAGCACAACGCGCGCTGGCAGAACTGCAACGGCATCGTCTATCCCGCACCGATCGCCAACGAGCACGCCGTGCACAGCCTCGAACACGGCGCCGTCTGGATCACCTACAAGCAGGGCCTCCCCGCCGACCAGGTCGCCACCCTGGCCTCCAAGGTCGAAGGCCTGGAGAAGATGCTGATGAGCCCGGTGGCCGACCTCAGCAACAACGTCTCCCTGCAGGCCTGGGGCTACCAGCTCAAGGTCGACACGGTCGACGACCCGCGGATCGACGAGTTCATCAAGTCGCTGCGGATCAACGCCTCCATCGAGGGCCCGACCGCGCTCTGCGACAGCGGCATCTCGGCCACCGGCACGACCCCGCAGGCCTGACCTTGACGAACGACGGCCCGGCACCGACCGGCGACGAGGACGGCCCCGCCCCGGCGCCCCGGCGAATCAGCTACTGGATTCCGGTCGCCCTGGTGGTGGGGCTCATCCTGGGCGCCGTCATCGGTTTCGTGGTGCCGCGCGGCGCGAGCCTGCCGGCCGACGATTCCCCGGAAGCCGGCTTCGCCCGGGACATGACCACCCACCACACGCAGGCGGTCGAGATGGGCCTGGTCGCGTTCGTCCGGGCGCAGAACCCGGACGTCCGCTCCATGGCCGTCGACATCGCACTCAACCAGCAGGGCCAGATCGGCATGATGCAGGCCTGGCTGCGCGAGTGGAAACTGCAGCCGACCAGGTCCGAGCCCCCGATGGCATGGATGCCCGGCGGTGAGCAGAGCGTCGTCAACGGCCTGATGCCCGGCATGGCCACCCAGGCGGAACTGAAACAGCTGAACGAGGCCACCGGCCTCGACGAGGACCGCCTCTTCCTCAAGCTGATGATTCAGCACCACCTGGGCGGCGTCCACATGGCCCAGGAAGTCCTGAAACTGAGCGACGATCAGGAGGTCGTGGAGGCCGCGCAGCTGACCATCAACAGCCAGCAGCGCGAGCTCACCGACATGAAATCGCTCCAGCAACAGATCGAAGCAGCCGCCTGAACTGCGCGAACGGGATCGGGCCCCCCGCGGGACGCCCGGGGCCCGGAACCCCTTAAGGCCGCAACGCCCGCGAAGACCCATACCGGTTGGCCGGGGCCGCGCGAGTGCTGCTAGGCTCATCCTCACTGAGCCCCCGTAGCTCAGGGGATAGAGCGTCGCCCTCCGGAGGCGAAAGCGCAGGTTCGAATCCTGCCGGGGGCACATTTGCACCACTTTCGGGTTAATCTCGAATCGAGTGATCCGCTATCAGTCTAGTTGAGCTGCGAGTACGCACCTCAAACGCTAGAGCCGCAGACGCATCATCAGCGAGCCGGTCGGCGCTGCCGGCTACTGGCAGACTTCACTCCCGTCACCCACTGGGGTTACCGTCATTTCGCATCGGCGCTGTCCGTGCTCAGGTGCAGTATGGGTAAGTCACGCAACGTGGGGTTCGACTACGAGATCACTTTCGTGGACGGCGAACGCGGGCGATGGCTCGCAGTAGTCCCAGCCAGCGGCGATTCTAGTACGGCAGCCACCGTTCGTGAGGCGACCTCGGATCCCGCAGGAACGAGGACGGCCACCGCATGATCGTCTGTGCGTTGTGGACACAACATCCGACCCTGCGGTGGCCGAGAGCCGCAGCGTAGAGCCCGCCCAGTGGCGACGAACCATCGACCTGGTGACCGGGGCGTTCGCGGGTCGGTTCGCCCGGGGCGAACCCCGCCGGGCGGTCGCGGGCTTCGTCACCGGCCTGCTCGCCGACCTGGAGATCAAGACGTGCTGGCAGCTGGCTGAGCAGGCCGGGCATGGTCGCCCGGATCCGATGCAAAGGTTGCTGTACCGGGCGAAGTGGGACGCCGACGCGGTGCGTGACGATGTGCGCAAGGCCGTCGTCGACCGGCTCGGTGATCCGGACGGGGTCCTGGTCGTCGACGAGACCGGCGATCTGAAGAAGGGTGTGCACACCGTCGGTGTCCAGCGCCAGTACACCGGAACCGCGGGACGCATCGAGAACGCCCAGGTCGGTGTGTTCCTGGCCTACGCGAGCAGACACGGCCACACCCTGATCGATCGGCGGGTCTACCTACCGAAGTCCTGGACCGGCGACCCCCAGCGGTGCGAACAGGCCGGCGTGCCGGACGACATCGCGTTTGCCACCCGATCCGAGCTGGCCGATGACATGATCAACGCCGCTGTGAAGGCCCTGGTCCCGGCTCGATGGGTCGCCGCGGACGAGGCCTACGGCAACAACACCAGCCTGCGGGCCGAGCTGCGGGAACTCCGCCTGGGTTACGTCCTGGCCGTCTCCTGTGATCATCTCGTGCCGGTCGACGGCGGTAAGACCCGCTGCCGCGCCGACCGGCTGGTGGAGAACCTGCCGGCCACCGCGTGGACCCGCCGCAGTGCCGGCGACGGGTCGGAGAGTCCCCGGTTCTACGACTGGGCCTGGCTGGCCGATGTCGGCGCCGACGGTGACCCCGACGACGACGGTCGGCACAGTTTGCTGATCCGCCGCAACAACACCACCGGTGAGCTGGCTTTCTACCGCTGCTGGACACCCGGCTCGGCTACCCTCGCTCAGCTCGTGCGGGTGGCGGGAGTTCGCTGGATCGTGGAAGAAAGCTTCCAAGCCGGAAAGGGCCAGGTCGGCCTCGTCCAGCACCAAGTCCGCCGCTGGACGTCCTGGCACCGGTTCACCACCCTCGCCATCGCGGCCCTCGCCGTTCTCGCGATCTGCGCCGCCGACGCCCGAACAGCAGACCGCCACGCTCAGCCCGACATGATCGAGCTGACCGTCAACGAGATCCGTCGCCTGATCAACGTCCTGCTGATCCGGCCGACCCGGAGCATCGCCTACCGTCTGAGATGTCAAACTGGCGACGCCGACACCAGGCACGAGCCAGACGAGCCCATTACGCCCGCCGCCTCACCCTCGAACTTCAACCATGATCACGAATGGCGGCTGCCGTACTAGAAGACTTGAATCGCTCTACCGCCCCGTGAAACCGTCAGCGGAGGGACACCCACCGCGTGGCGACACCTTTGACACGGAGTCGGACCACCATTGAAGACTCGACCTGTCCTGCGCAGTCATATCGAGCACCAGCGGAATCGGGATCGATTACCTCAACCGCGCCGGTCCACTAACGTCGCCTGTAGTCGTTGAGCGAACGCCGGCACGCCGGCTTTGGACAACGAGTCAGCCAGATCGGCCGGAGTCATCGACGGGCGACGCTTCTCGCCAGCCATCCGGACAACAGTATCGAGAATCTCGCCTGGCCAGACGTCGAGCAGGCCGCACAGGTAGTCGTCCGGCGTGCAGACCCGGACTCCGTGAGATGCCAGCGCCGCGGCGGGAAAGTCAGCGAGATTCCACGTCACGATCGCAATCGCGCGACCGGCAACGGCAGCGGCCATGTGCACTCGATCGTCGGGGTCCTTGCCTGGCATCCGCTCGATCAGAGGGGAATAGGCGGACTCGGGCACCTCGCTGTCGGCGAAGTGCTCGCGGATCGCGGAGGTGATCGCTGCGGCCGAGGCGGCGGACCTGCGTTGCTCCCGCACGATGACCCGCTCCCATTCGGCGAGCAGAGCCTGGGTCCACATCACGTCATGCACGCCGTCCTCGGTCAGGGCCAGCATGAGATCCATGACCGAGAACGGGAACAGCACATTGGTGTCGACGAAGACCCTAGCCATCGAAATCGCGGCCGCGCTCAGTAGGGAAGATCGGCGGCCTGAACCGCGTCGGCAATACGTCGGCGGCCCGCCCGTCGGCGTTCCCTGCGCGCTTGGAACTCCAACACGTCCACCAAGCGCACCACGCGATGCTTGCTGTCAGGAAGGTGCTCCGACGGGATCTCGCCGGCGTCCAACAACCTGACCACGAACGGACGAGACAATCCGAGCAACTCGCCCACCTCAGCCGGAGTCAGACAAACCTCCGTGGCGAGCACTGTGACGCCATGGCCTTGTGACAACTGGCCTGCGGATGCGACCAGCACGGTCACCAAGGACTCGGGCAGCGCGATCTCCTCCCCGGTGGGCAGCCGGAGGACCGCCTGCGAAAGGTTCGCCCCCGCGCGGCTGATCTCGGCCGCGCGATCACGATCGTCGGAGGTCGGCTCAACGCGGGTCGCCTCTCCTAGAACGCTTGAACGCGCCACCGAAGCCTCCTCACACCGACGATATCCGAAACAACTGTAACCCGCGACGGCACTGATGCCTATGCCCAACCTGCCGTACCTGGCGCGGACAGCGCCGCGCGCTAGGAGTCGCATCGTTTGAACACGTTTGCCACCACGCCGGAACAGCGGCCGATCGCACCGCCGCACGCCTCTCACCGATTGCCCTTCTAGCTCACATGGGCAGGTCAGCCGCTATGGCTAGCCGGCCATGTAGGAGAGCAGGCCTGGGATGAATCCTGCAGGGCACAAGCTCCGAGCGACCCATGTCCGCAGGAAGGCGCGGAGCTTGGTCGCTCGTTTTGCTTTCTGGAGTCGAAGCCCAGACCACACGTAACCACCTCTGAGGCGGCTCTGCTGCCCGACCTCGTTCCCCACCTACGGTCGACCCTGTCAAGGACGGCCGACCCAGTCTTCAGGCGCCGTCGACACAGACTCAGCTTTCGTCCGAGCAAAGTTGCGCCAGCGCCCATTTCAAAGCATTCGATACATCGGCCTCCGAGGCGTCCGTGACACGTGCTATCTCTTCGATCGGGAACTGATCGAAGTAGAAGAGGTACAATACTTCTTGCTCTTCTCGGGAAAGTCGACGAAATCTTCTGACGAGCACGTCATCGTTGTCATCCCACTCGCGAGACGCGACGCTCAAGTCGACGACATCCTGCATCAGCAGGTCAAGGTGTTCGGTGAACAGCGCATCACTTGCGATCAGCGCCTGCGCGACTTCGCGGACGACCTCCACCGAGACATCAAGATGCTGAGCGATTTCAAATTCGGTGGGACTTCGCCCGAATTCCTGGAGAAGAAATTCATCTGTTTCCCTGACCGCGAAGCCATAATCACGCAACGCGGCGTTCACGCCAGTCTGCATCCGCGACCAGATAATCCTACGAGCGAGGCCCCGGATTCGCGCCTTTAAATAACCAGGTAAGTATCCGCGTCGCGGATCATGGTCGCGGACGGCGAGGACTAGACCTAGACCCCAGATTTCTTCGGCCAAATCCGGCCGACGATATCGCCCGGAGACTGCCCGGGCTATTTTCTGTGCCATCGGTACACATTCCTCGATAATCGAATTATCCATCGCCCTTCTCACCAAGTCCCCTTTGGGTAGATGCTGGAACTTGAGGAACTTCTCGCGAAGCTCTATCGCCCGTTCATCCGGCCGCAACTGAGGGAATGCAGCAATGACGGCTTTAATCGAATAGTCGGGTCGCAGGAATGTGGCGCACAAACTTTCTTAGCACAGCATCATCCGGTAGGACACCGCGCTCCAGATCCCGAACGCAGTCGATCGTCAGGCCTGACTTGATCGCAAACTGATTCCCGGGAAGTCTCGCCAGCACACGGACGGTGATTACATAATCGGCGAAGGTCCGGTGACGTTCAGGATCTTTGGTGGCCCTCCACGGGTGCCCCAACCTCGGAGCAACTTGATCGACCGTAAATCCCGCATTAGGCGCCGCGTCGACAAGGTCGAGAATAAATCCCATTGTCGGAACGCGCTTTCCGGCGCGATAGCGCGAGACGGTGACCGCGGCATGACCAGTAAGCGCAGACAACTGAGCTGGCCGCATATTCAACACCTGCAAAACGGTATCGATAAAGTATTTCCCGGCTTGCCGTCTTGATAATTTAGGAGGAATTACGCCGCCCTGAGGAGCACTCTTCATGACCCGTCAATGTATTTTCCTCGGGAAGAGCTCAACGGACACGGCGTCCGATTGGCAACTCGAAGACATCTCGCCGCAGCTGAAAGTAGGCAATTCGCTACACTTTCTCTCCTATGAGTAAATTTGGCGCAAAGACTCGGTCAACAGGTCGTGCCTTGGGCAATTTGCACCGGACGTCAGCTCCCACAGCTGGCTAAAGTTGCCCCTGGTCGGCTAGTCCGGCCTGCAACCTATGGGCGAACGCCGGCGCGCCAGCCTTGGCAAGTGAGTTAGCAAGGTCGACCAGAGTCATCGGCGGCCGGCGCTTTCGCCTGACGAACGAACAAAGGTAGTCGTCCGGCGTGCAAACACGAACTCCGTGAGATGCCGACGTTTAGGCGGAAAAATCAGCAAGATTCCAGTTCACGATCGCAGCCACGTGTGCGGCAACGGCGGCGATCATGTAAACCCGATCATCGGGATCCTTGGCGGGCATCCGGGCGATCGGATCGGCATGGGCGTCCTCAGGCACCTCGCTCTCCGCGAAGTATGCGCGGATGGCGGCCGTGATGGCCGCAGCAGAGGCAGCGGATCGACGCTCGGCCGTACGATGACCCGTTCCCACCCGCTACAGCGCCTGCGTCCACAACACCTCGCGCACGCCGTCCTCGGTCAAGGCCAGCATGAGATCCATGACCGAGAACGGGAACAATACGTTGATGTCTACGAAAATTCTCGTCGTTGAGAATGCCTCCGGGTCAGTAGGGAGGTCTGCGGCTTGGACCGCGTCGGCGATGCGGCGGCGGCCCACCCGCTGGCGTTCCCTTCGCGCCTGGAACTCCAACACCGCCGCCCACAGATTGCCCGTCTTAGCCTATATTGGCACGTCAGCCGCTATGGCTATTCGCCTATGCGGGGGAGCCGGTTTGGGATGAATCCTGCCGGGGGCCCAATGTGAGTGGGCACCTGTGTTCGCTGATAAACGCGAACTGGTGCCCACCGTGATTTTCTTTCCTGAAGCCCAAGCCTCAAACTCCGCGCCGCGCCCCCAGGACCCCGCACTGCCGGTGGTCGCGGTGGGCGGCTTGGTCCGGCCTCTTTCTCTTTGGCTGACACGCCTTCGCCTCGTCTTGTAAGCCGTCAGTCGGCTTTCTGGCCGAGCGCCTCGGGGGCTCGGGCGGGTATGACGCAGTCTCTGAGAGGCGGCGTCCCACGCCTAGCCGGAGCCATCCATGCGGAGGAATGTTGCTTTAGTTACGGTCCAGGTGCGTAGGATTTCTTCCGTGGCAGTCAAGTGGGACGACGCTCGTCGCGGGCTTCCCGTCACGTTCATTTATTCCGAAGCACGCCTGGGCGGGCTGTCCGATCGTCAGCTGTATCAACTCAGGGATGACGACGTCATCGAGGTCATCGATCGCGGGCTTTTTGCCGTACCGATGTGGATGCTCTTGCCGATGTCGATCGTCTGAGTGTCGCCCGACGGGCGTCCTCGGCAACGCTGTGCCTCACTACCGCCCCCGCCCGGCACGGGTTGACCGACGAGATTCCGTCAATGATCGACGTGGCGCTCCCACGAGGCACGTACCGTCCCGTTGCCGGCCGGGCATATCTGGATCTACAGAATCTGGCACGCCGGACCAAACGTCCGACCGACGAACCGCATCAGCTCTACGCGCTGGAGGGCTTCCTAGCGCGGTTGGCCGAGTCCAAGCATGCCGATTGACTCGTACTCAAAGGTGGGGTTCTGCTTGCGGTTCTTGATGTGTGACGCCCCGCCCGCGATGTCAACTTCCAGGGGGGGGCAGCACGGAGGCGGCCTTCTTCGGCGGCGGGGGTGGGGTCTTGGGCGTTTGCGGTCAGGCGCCGTTTCCGTGGTCGCCGCGGATGATTCGGGCCAGGTAGGACTCGCTGGTCATGCCGTCCACCTGGTATCGCAGCTTGTGCACGAACGCACCCTCCATGATGGTCTGGAGCATCTCGGGCTCGTACGGCCGCAGCATGACCGACTGCAGAGCGTGCGGCGGTGTCGCGTTGAGCCGCAACCCGGCGTCCCACTCGGCGCGGAAACGGTCGTCCAGCCGGTGCAGCATCTCGAAGACGTGATGGTGCAGCAGCGGATCGACGATCTCGCCGCGCTTCTCCCACCACAGGAACGACGCGGCCCGCCACAGGTGCATGACGTAGCTGTCCGGACGGCTGGCCAGGAACCAGTTCACCAGGTACGGCCCGGTGTAGTTGAAGGCGAAGACGCCCCCCTTGGCCAGCGCCCGGTCGATGTGCGGCCGCAGCGGCTCGGAGACGAAGCAGGTCGCGTCCACCCAGATGCCGCCGAACTTCTCCAGCAGCAGCATGCGCAGCAGGTCGGAGAAGTGGAAGTGGTCGTCCGCGAGCGCGTCCGCCAGGTCCTCCGGCACGTCGACGTAGCCGCCCAGGTTGTCCAGCGACAGCTCGTGCACCCGGGAGCCGGGGTTGTTCGCCTTGAGCGCTGCCAGGCAGGCCTTGACCACCGGCGGGGCGGCCTCGAAACCCTGCGCCCAGTAGACGAAGATCGGCTGGTCGAAGGTGCTCCGGACCGGCCGGGCCAGCCGCTGCTCGGCCTGGGTGCGGATCTGGGTGAGGTGTTCGGCGAGGAAGATCCCGATCTCACGGCGGGCGCCGAAGGACGTGACGTCGGAGTCGAGCAGGGCCGGGCCGTCGAACGGCAGTTTGGTGTCGTGCACCAGCGCGGCGGCCGAGGCCCGGCGGCTGTCGTCGCGGCGCTTGAGCTTGTCGTAGGCGAGCGCCAGCGCGTAACCCCGCTCGAAGGCCTCCGGACGTTTCGCCACCGCGCCGCGCAGCAGCTGCTCCGCTGTCGCCCACTTCCGCTCGGCGAGCGCGAGCCGGCCCAGCTCGTACGCCGCCTCCCCGTCCGGGTCGCCGGCCTTGGCCACCCGCCGCAGCTCGGAGACCGCGCTCTCCCGGTCGCCGGCGGCGAGCGCGAGCCGGGCGGCGGCCATCGGATCGTCGACGGCCAGCGACCGCAGGAAGGCGGCCTCCTCCGGCGTCTCCGGGTGGAAGGCGGCCGGTGCGGGGCGCAGCGTGCGGCGTGACGGTGACGCGTTCGGCTCACCGGTCCACTGGTGGACGTAGGAGGCGTCGTCGGGGGTGGAGCCGTCGAAGTGGCCGACCGGCGCGGCGGTCTCGGTGAGCGTGTAGTCGTACCAGATCACCGCGCCGTGCCCGGCGGTCATGCCGGAGCACAGCCGCACACAGGCGTCGCGGGCGTCGGGCGGGATCGTGAACGTCACGCTGATCCGGTGGTGCCCGAACTCGTTGCGGGCCGGCATCGACCGGGCCGCTAGCCCGGGGGCCGGTTCGCCGGTGGTCCAGCCGGGCGCCAGGCGCAGCGCCGACGGGTGCAGCGGACCGCCCAGCGGCTCGGTCAGGAAGACCGAGACGGACGCCGTGTAGGTGCCGCCGGCACGCAGGCCGAGGCGGATCCCGCCGGGCGCGATCCACGTGTCGTTGTCGCCGCTCAGGGCGGTCACCCGCAGTCCGGTGACGCCGGGCCGGCCGGGCACCTCGGTGGGTTCGGCGGACACGGCCGGGGGCACGTCCACACCACCGGACTCCGCGGGCCGGTCGATCGCGCCCCGGAATCCCGGGTCCGGCACCAGGTTGACCACGGACGGCACGACCGGCGCCGGCCTGGGCTCCGGCTGCGGGGTGCGGCGGAGCGCGGCCCGGAACCGGGTCGGCCAGGAGTCAGTGGGCGCGGTCGCCGTCATCGAGGTCCCTTCGCAGCGTGCCGCCGCAGTTTAGTCGGACATCGGGCGCACCTCGGTAGCGAGCGGACGGACCGGGCTCTACAGCGGCAGAACCACCGCGGAGGGACGGCCGCCCACGCAGGTCACGGTCATCCGGTATTGCGTCAGGTCTCCGGCGAACACCACCGCCGTGGTCAGGGCCGGGCCCGGATCGGCCCGCTTCACGGCGAAGCCGGGCCGCGGCTCCCAGGCCAGCAGTTCGGCGCCGGCGGTCACGCACCGCGCCAGCACCGACCCACCCGGCGATTCCAGCCACGTGCCGGTCGCCGGCGCCGAAGCGGACGGGGCGGCGGCCGACCCGCTCGGTCGCGGAACGGCCTGTGACGGCGGCGGGGAGTCCTGGGCGTCCGGTCGGCTGGGCCACAGGACGGGGGCGCCTCCGCTGGTCGCGGGGGTGCGCTCGGGGCGGGTGGTCGACTCGGCCGGGGGCGTGGCGCCCGGTCCGCCGGCGACGCTCCGGGCCGCCTCCGGCGCGGAGGCGGGCGGCGCGGCCACCCCGGGCACACTCGGCTGGTCACCGTTTCCGCCGGCGAGGAAGAACGGCGCGGCGGCGAGCAGGGTCGCGGCGACGGCTGCGGCGGCCGGCAGCCGAGCTTTTCTCCACCGATGTCGTACGGGCGCCGCCCGCACCACCACCGCACCGGACCGTCCCGCGGCGCCCCCTGCCGTTCCGCGCGGCCGTGGTGTGAGCGCGGTCCGCTCCGGGCCAGGACCCACCAGGACCGTCGCGTCGCCGGGGCCGTCCCGCTCCTGTTCGCCGGAGCGGGACGCGGTCGCCCGTACCAGATAGGGCTTGGTGATGTTGGCGGCCTCGGCCGCGTCGCCGAGCAGGCCCGCCACCTCCGCCGCGTCCGGCCGCCCGGCCGGGTCCTTGGCGAGGCAGCGGCCGACCAGGTCGATGATCTCGGCCGGCACGCCGGGGAGGCCGGGCAGCGGCAGCGGTTCCAGATAGACGTGCGCCTTGAGCATCTGAGTGGTGGTCTCCACGCTCCACGGCGCGGTCCCGGCGAGCAGGCGATAGAGCAGCACACCGAGCGCGTAGACGTCGGAGGCGGGCTCGATGGCGCCGCCGAGGAGACGCTCCGGGGCGAGGTATGCGGGGGTGCCGAGCAGCGCGTCCTCGGGCGAGGCGGGTCCGGCGACGGCGGCGATGCCGAAGTCCACCACCTTGGCGCCGGCCGGCGTGACCATGATGTTGGCGAGTTTGATGTCGCGGTGCACGAGCCCGTCCTCGTGCGCGACGGCCAGCGCGGTGGCCACTTCACCACAGATCCGGAATACCGTTCTCGGCGGAATGCGGCCGCGGGAGACCCGCTGCTGCAGTGTCGGCCCGTTGATCAGTTCCATGACCACGTAGGGAACCGGGCTCCCATTCTCCTGGGATTCCCCGAAATCGTAGATCTGTGCGATGTTCGGATGCGAAAGGGTCGCCGCCGCCCGCGCCTCGTGCAGAATCCGGGCCCGGAACCGGCGGTCTCCCGCGTAGCGCCCAGCCAGCACCTTCACCGCCACCGGGCGGTCCAGCACCTCGTCCATGGCAAGCCAGACGACCGCCATGCCACCGCGGCCGAGTTCGTTCTCCAGCCGGTACCGCCCGCCGAGTTTCCGCTCCGCCTCCACCCGACGCAGTCTGCCTAAATGCCGGGCGATTCGCACATCCGAGTGGCACCGGAATTACCTTCACTTTTCATGTTCGAATGCCGATTCCGGATAGGCGGCGTGGTCCGGAGCCCGGTTCGGCCCGCGCCGGCACGCTTTCCGGCGGCCGGGGGTTCGCCCCGGAGAGTGACACCGACCCTCCTGCCGCGGGGCCGTAGGGTCGGGCCTCATGACCGATTCCTGGCGGCATCTGCCCGCACCGGCCCGCCCCATCGCCGCCGCGGCCACCTCGGCCGTGGCCGCCGCCCAGGCGCACGACACCGCGGCCCTCGACGAGGCGGCCGCCACACTGGCCGCCCTCGATCCGGCGCAGACCGGCCTGGTCCTCGGCACGGCGGTGCGCCTGTTGCTGGAGGACGGGCACCCGGACGGGCTCACCGCCGACGACGTGCGGGCCGCTCTGACCGGTTGTGTCCGGTCGTGGCCACAGGCCGATCCGCAGGTGGTGCTCTGGCTGCTGGCCGGGGCGCTCGGCGTGCTGGAGGAGGACGGGACACCGGGCCCGAAACCCGGCGCACTGGCGTGGCACGCCGCCGTGCTGATCGCCGACTTGCTGGCCGGAAGGCCGGTCGCGCCCTGGTGGACGGCGGCGCTCGGGGAGATCGAGCGGTCTCAGCTCAACGATTGATGCGCCCTCGGCGCTCGGCGCCCGCGCGGGAGGACCGGTCGAAATCAGTCGGCCGGTCCTCCCGGACGGGTGAAAAGCTTCAGGACGGGCGCAGGCCCACCGAGGTCCGCGGGGTCGGCGGCTCGGCGCAGCCGAGCAGGCCGACCAGCCCGGACACCCAGAGCTGCCGGTAAACCGTGGCGCTGGGGTGGCTGACCACCAGTTTCACGCCGCTCGCGGCGGCGGTGTGGAAGCAGGCGACGAGGATGCCGATCCCGATACTGTCGATCAACATGACCCGCTGCAGGTCCAGACAGATCTTGCCCGGCGTCATCGCGGTCAGGACGTCGTTGACCGCGTCCCGCATGACGTGAGCGTTGTCCAGATCGATCTCGCCGCTGGGGGCGATCTCAACAGTGCCGTCGGCCAGCTGGCGGGTCGTGATCGGCAGATACACAGCTGCCCTCTTCCTGGCGTCCGGCCTCGGGCCGACGCCGATTTGCCGCGGGACACGGTTTTTTGCGCCGGCCGGCTCCCGAGAGATTTCACAATCTAGAGATCTCACTGATGAGGGGGCCGTGCGCGAGCGGCGTTCGCTGAGGGACGCCGACCGGAACCCGCGTTCCTACAACAATCCGCTGGTCTGCAAGTTACGCCACGTAGGCGCGGAACGCCAGAGTAGTTCATATGGCCGGAATGTGCTGGAACGGTCAGTGCGTGGCGCCCGCGTTGACTGTCCACTGACTTTGACCGAATACTCACCGTATGCGTTGGAGCACCTGGCGGCATGGTTGACGCCCTGCCGTGCGCCACATCGGCGCCGGGCACCGTCTACTTCGACAGCGTCTATTTCGACAGCGTCGACCGTGACCGGGTCCGTGACGTCCTGAATCGTTTCTATCACCCGGTGTCCGCGGGAGCGGACCTCCAGCTCGACGTCGAGGTGATCCAACTCGGACCACTGACCGTCGGTCACCTCACGTTCGCCCGTAGCGCAACTCTGGACTTCTCCGAAGCCGCCGCCTACCACGTCACCCTGCCCACCAGCGGGGTCGTCCGGTCCAGCCGCGACGGGCGCGAGGTCGTCGCCACTCCCACGACCGCGCTCGCGTTCCGCCCCGGCGACCGGATCCAGCTGCGCCACGAGCCGAACACCGCGGAGATCGACGTGCGGATCGAGAGCTGGGCGCTGGAGGCGGAACTGGCCGGGCTGCTCGGCCACCCCATCGAGGGGCCGATCGACCTGCCGCCCGCCTTCGACCTCACCGAGGGCCCCGCGCACAGCTGGAGCCGGCTCATCCGGCTGCTCCGCGACGAGCTGGAGCACGAGACCAGCCTCATCTACCAGCCGCTGATCGCCGAGCAGCTCTGCAGCAGCGTCCTGAGCGGCCTGCTGCTCAGCGTGTCGCATCGCTACCACGACGAATTGGTGGCGCCGGCCGCGACCGGTCCGCCCCGGCCCATCCGGCGGGTCCTGGAGGCGATCAGCGGCGAACCGGAACGCGCCTTCACCGTGGGCGAACTCGCGGCGATCGCCGGAACGAGCATCCGGTCGCTCCAGTCCGGGTTCCGGCGGCACGTCGGCAGCGCCCCGATGACGCACCTGCAACAGGTCCGGCTCACCCGGGTCCACGAGACGCTGCGCCGGAGCGACCCAGCCGCGGTCACGGTCGCCGACGTCGCGCACCGGTGGGGCTTCGCGCACCTCGGCCGGTTCGCGTCGGCCTACCGCAAACGGTTCGGGGAGTCACCGTCGGAGACGCTGCGGTCCGCCACCTGAACGGGTGTCACTCGCCCGGGTCGCCACACCGCCGCGGCTGCGGCACTCCGTCGGCGTGACGGCCCGCATCGGCCGTTCCGAACAGGTGCCCACGCGCCGGCGTCCAGTCGCGCCATGGCCCCAGCCGCGGCGGCACCGCGGCCATCTCGCCGTCCCCGGGCGCGCGGCGCTGCCGGAGATAGGCGACGACCCGCTCGGCCGCCGCGCCGCCGTTCTCGGCGATGCTCAGCAGCATCCGGGGATCGGCCGGAACACCCTCACGCAGCAGGGCGACCAGGCCGGCCAGGGCCTGTGCCGCCTCGGAAGCGTCACGCTCGGCGTCCCACAGACCGGTCATGCCCGCGCTCCCCCACGCTCGCCCGGCTTCGGTTTCACGACTCTGGCTGTGCGATCGGTCATGCAGTGCATCCCCTCACCCCGACACGTGCCCGGCGGCGTCGCGGGCCCGCGACGGCCACCGACGGGAATCCGGCTCCCGGCACACGTGACAAGCCGAAAATGTATTCGGCTCGCTACTATGCGTCCATCCGTAACGCGCAGGTTCTGTCCAGTTAGCGCTCAGTTCGGCCGGGCCCGGTCACGGGTCGCGACCATCCGCCCGGAAGGCGCTATCAGAATCAGACAGAGAGGCTGACCGTGGCGCGGTCGGTGATCGCCCGCTCGGCGGCGGCCAGGACCGCCGTGACCTGAGCGCCGAACCGCACGTCGCAAGCCGGCCGGGGCCCGCCCGCAGCCGCCGCGATCAACTGGTCGAGAGCACGCCCCAGCGACTCCGACGGCACCCACCGGCCGCGCGGCACCTCCCGGAGCCCCGCCTCGCCGACGAAGACGGCCTCCTCCCGGGCCGCCGCGGGCGGCGCGTCCACCGCGAGGGTGAGCCGGCTCACCGCCCCGCCGGCATGCTTGAGCAGCAGGTACGTCAGGTCGCGGTCACCGGCGATCCCGGTCACCTCGGTGACCGGGCCCAGCACCGGAAGCACCAGGGCCAGCGCGTGCGGGCCCACGTCCCAGAGGCCGCCGCGCTCACGCCGCCACGGCGACGCCCCGAACGGATTGCCCGGCTGGAAGATCGAGCCCAGATGGTCGATCCGGGCCTCGGACCAGCCGCCGGTCTCCACCGCCTCGGCCACGAAGGCGTCCAGCTCCGGCGTGAACCGGCGGGTGAAGAACACCACCGACGCCACGCCGGCCGCCGCCTCGGCGAGGGCTTCGGCATCCGCGGTACGCAGCGCGACCGGCTTGTCGAGCAGGAGGTGCCGGCCCGCGCGCGCCGCCCGCAGCGCGATCGGCGCCTGCACGTCCGGTGGCAGCGCGACCGCCACGGCGTCGACGTCGGCGATCAGGGCATCGACGTCGGTGTAGACGGGTACGCCGTACCGGCCGGCCAGATCGGCCGCCTTCTCCGGGTCCCGTCCCCAGACTCCGGCGAACTCCACGCCGGAATGCGCGGCCAGTGCCGGCGCGTGCGCCTGATGAGCCCACGGCCCCGTACCGAATAGTCCGAAGCGCACCGGATCGCCCGCCCTCGCATCATTGATCTCCCGGGCCGGAAGTTACCAGGCATCGGGCACCTCAGTAACCTGACCGGGTGAACGGTGCCCTGTCGACGGCGACGATCGTCGCCGCCCTCCTCCTGGCCGCCTGGTACCTGTTGCGGACAGCCTTGGACCGCGCGCCGAGCCGTCTCGATCTGATCGCCGCCGGCGTGCTCGGCGCCTTCGTCGCCGTCCTCGTCGTAGTCGCCGTAGCCGGCCTCTTCGACGGCAGCCGCCCCACCGACACCGGCACGTTCGCCGGTTACCTGATCACGACCATCGGCCTCGTCCCGACGGCGCTGATCCTGGCCAAGATGGAACCGACCCGCTGGGGCAACCTGATCCTCGGCATCGGCTGCCTCGTCCTGCCCGTCCTCGTGCTGCGCCTGCAGCAGATCGCGTCGGTGACCGGTGCCTGACCAGACCCCCGCGGAAGCCGTCAGCCGCCCCCGCGACGCCGCTCTCGGCTCCGGGATCGGGCGCGTGCTGCTCCTCGTCTACGGCGTCTTCGCGCTCTCCGCGAGCGCTCGCGCCCTGGTGCAGATCAGCACCCACTTCGGCGAGGCGCCACTGGCCTACCTGCTCTCCGCCGTGGCCGGCCTCGTCTACATCGCCGCCACCGTCGGACTGGCCCGCGGCGGCCCTCGCGGCCGGCTCCTCGCCCTGGTCAGCTGCACCATCGAGCTGATCGGAGTGCTGGTCATCGGCACTCTCAGCATCGTCGACAGCGTCGCCTTCCCCGACGACACGGTGTGGTCCCGTTTCGGCAGCGGCTACGGCTACATTCCGCTGGTTCTGCCGTTCATCGGCCTCTGGTGGATCTGGCGCAGGGCTTAATTGCTCCGCTGTGCTTGATTGCTCCGCTGTGCTTGATTGCTCCGCTTCGCTCCGCGGCAAAACGCCTGGTTACCGGTGACGAGGCGGGTGAGTTTCCACCGCCGCACACCCCGCGGCGCTGGAAAAAAACACGCCACGTCACCCGCGGCGTTTTGCGGGCCGTTTGGTGGGGGCGTGCGCACTGGAAAACTATGGGGCGGGTTTCCGGGCTGGGCGTTCTTGGGGTGGTCAGGTGATTACGTGGGGGATGAAGTTGCAGGTGTTCGTCGTCACCAAGCCCGCGGTGCCGACGCCCTCGCGGATGCCCATGCCGGCCGGTTCGCCGTCGATCAGCCAGGAGCCGATCACCGGGTGGACGACGCCTTCCAGGCCTTCGAACGATGGCAGCTCACAGAGCTGCTGGACGACGTAGCGGCCGTCGGACCCGTACTCGGACGGGACGTCGGTGATCGGGACGCCGTCGCGGACCAGGGTGACCGAACCGCCCTCACGGCCCCAGACGGGTTTCTTCGCGTAGGACGTGAGGGTGGCGGCGCCGGACGATTCGGCGAAGTAGGCCGGGAGCAGGTACTTCCCGCGCTCAGGGTGGTCGCCGAACAGCTTCCAGAGGACCGGGAGCAGGGCCTTGTTGCCGAGCAGGGCCGCCTTGTAAGGGGGCTCGATCCAGACGGTGCCGCGTTTCTCGGGGTCGGCCATGTTGCGGAAGAAGGCCTTGCCGCCTTCCTCGTGCCAGAACCACTCCCAGGGGTACAGCATGAAGATCACGTCGATGGGCTCGGCGCGGTGTTCCTGGCCGGGCGCGGGGACGAACAGGACCCGGTCGCCGGCCACGTCCCAGCCGATCTGGCTCATCGCGATCAGCTCGACCGGGTAACCGGCCTCCTCCGCGGTGGCCATCAGGTAGGCGACGTTCATCCGATCCTCGCCCGAGGTCTCCGACGTCTCGTACGCGAAGAAGATCTTGGGTTTTTCCGGGAGCCAGTGCCGGGCCTCGCGCAGCTTGCCGATGTTGCGCCGCCAGGCGCCGGGGTCGCCCGGCTCGCCGGGGGTGGGTTCCCAGCCGGTCAGGCGCTCGTGGATGGAGTTCCATTGACGCCACGGGTGCTCGGTGACGCCGGTCTGGTCCATCCAGTGCCACTGGATGACGGCGGCCTCGACCAGCGACGTCGGGGTCTGCGCGTTGAATTCGAGCAGTTTCGGGACGGTGCCGGCCCCGTTGTACCAGAAGTCGAAACGGCCGTAGACGGTCGGCGAGTAGTCCGGCGTCTGCATGGGCAGGCGCATGTCCGGGTCCTTGTCGTAGTGCGTCCACGTCTCCGCGTCGCCGTCGAACCAGGTCCGGATGATCTGCTCATGGGTGTACTCGGGGATCCCGATGCGGGTCAGGAAACACGACTCGGCGGTGCAGACCGAGGCGAAATAGCCCTGCTTGCGACCCTCGACGGTGCGCCGCGGGCACTGCTGGACCATCCAGTCGCCGGCCTCCAGGCACATGGCGTAGAGGGTCGAGGTGGCGGTCTCCAGCTCCTCGATCTCGGCCGCGGTGAAGTCGTAGTACGCCCCCTCCTGCCAGTACGAGTACGCGGTCCCGTCCGGCAGGACGTCGTCGTTGTACGTCAGGCCGAGGCTGAAGTTGGTCAGCCGCCACCCGTCGCGCACCGGCCCGTTCGAAATCCGGCGCACGGTCAGCCTCCCGACGATCCGGACTTGCCGGACGAGCCGCTGCCGCCCTTGCCGACGACGCTGCTCTTGATGGTGCCGTTGGGAATCCGGCCGCTGGACGGCAAGCCGAACCGGGAACGGGCCGCCGAGTCGTTGTACGCGAACTTGGTCCCGCCGGCCGGCAGCCTCTGCCCGACCGGGTAACCGGACCGGTAAGCCGACGAGTGCCAGATGAAGAAGCCGCTACCGCCACCGCCGCCGCCGTCGTCGTCGCACAGGTCCTCGTCGACGATCACCCCGTTGGCGTCGGCGCAGTAGAAGCCCTCGTCGACGGTCTCATCGTTGTCGCACGCGGCCGTACCGCCCGCGGCCAGCAGGAGGAAGGTGCTGGTCAGCGACACGGTCCGGGAACTCATGCGTCGGTTCATGATTTCTTTGTAACTCTTCTCAGCAAGTTGCCAGCGACGAGGGCGTGTCAGTCCTGCGGGCCGCCGGCCACGTAGATGACCTGGCCGGAGACGAAACCGGCGTCTTCGCTGGTCAGGAACGCCACAGTAGCCGCGACGTCCTCGGGACGGCCCGCACGCCCGACGGGAATCTGACTCACCGTGGCCTTCTCGAAGTCGGCGAAGTCGACACCGATGCGGGCGGCGGTCGCCTTGGTCATATCGGTCACGATGAAGCCGGGCGCGACCGCGTTGGCGGTGATGCCGAACTTGCCGAGCTCGATGGCGAGAGTCTTGGTGAAGCCCTGGAGGCCGGCCTTGGCGGCGGCGTAGTTGGCCTGGCCCCGGTTGCCGAGAGCGGACGTGCTGGAGAGGTTGACGATGCGGCCGTAACCCGCGTCGACCATGTGTTTCTGGATCGCCTTGCTGAACAGGAACGCGCCGCGCAGGTGGACGCCCATGACCGTGTCCCAGTCGTCCTCGGACATCTTGAAGAGCAGGTTGTCGCGCAGCACCCCGGCGTTGTTGACCAGCACGGTCGGCGGGCCGAGCTCGGCGACGACCCTCTCGACGGCGGCCGCGACCTGACCGGAGTCGGCCACATCGGCGCCGACCGCGATCGCTGAGCCCCCGGCGGAGACGATGGCGTCGACCGTCTCGGCACCAGTCTTCTCGTCGAGGTCGACGACCGCGACGGCCATGCCTCCGGCGGCGAGTTTGCGGGCGATCGCCGCACCGATGCCGCGCGCGGCCCCGGTCACGACGGCGACACGACTGGCTGCGGACTGCGACATTGCGGGCCTCCGGTAGTGATCCAGACTACTGAGTCTTGTACGCGATCAACCTTGTGAGTAGCGAATCCGCGAGTCAAGTCGCAAGATCGCCACCGGTCGCGAGGAAGACTCACCGGAGGCCGATGCTAGTCGTGGTCAGGCGGTTCTGCGCATCCGGATCCACCGGTATCCGTATCCCTCGACCTGGATCTTGTCGAGTTTGCCCGGCTCCGGGTACTCCTGGTCGGCGAGCACGTCGTTCGGGAACTCGGCCTCACCGGCCAGACTGCTCAGATCGACCACGCCGGCCTCGGTGCTCAGATTGTGCACGAACAGCATGGTCCCGGTGTCGGCGTCGGCCCGGTGCACGAGGATCCCGCGCGGCGCGGGCACGTCGACGTGGGTGCAGCTTCCGTCGCCGACCTCGGGCGCCTCACGGAGCGTGCGGATCATCCGCTCGAACCACGACAGCAGTGATGCCGGGTCGTGCCGCTGGATGGTCGCGTTGACCTTCTCGTAGCCGTACTCACCACCGGAGATGACCGGCCGGACCAGGTCCTTCGGATCCGCGCTGGAGAAGCCGCCGTTCGGCAGGTGGGACCACTGCATCGGGGTACGGATGGCGTAGCGCCCGTCCAGGTCGAGGTTCTCCCCCATCCCGATCTCCTCGCCGTAGCGCAGCACCGGCGTCCCGCGCAGGCTGAACTGCAGCGCGTAGGCCAGTTCCAGCCGCCGGCGGTCGTTGCCGAGCATCGGGGCCAGACGGCGGCGGATGCCCCGGCCGTACAGCTGCATGTGCTCTTCCGGGCCGAACTGCGCGAGGACGTCCTTGCGCTGCTCGGCGGTCAGCCGGGACAGGTCGATCTCGTCGTGGTTGCGCAGGAAGGTGGCCCACTGTCCGCCGGCCGGGAGCTGCGGCGTGTCCCGCAGCGCGTCGATGATCGGCTCGGTGTCCTGCCGGGCCAGCGCGAGCATCAGCCGGCCGTTGAGCATGAAGTCGAACAGCATGTGGATGCGGTTGCTGGAGCCGCCCTCGTCACCGAAGAAGGCCACCAGCTTCTCGGGCTCCACATTGGCCTCGGCGAGCAGGACCGCGTCGCCGCGCCGCCACTGCACGTGCTGGCGCAGCTCACTGAGGAAGCCGAAGTCCATCGGCGAGGCCGGGGTGCCCGGCTCGGTCTCCTCGATGATGAACGGCACCGCGTCCATCCGGAATCCGGACACCCCGAGCTGGAGCCAGAACGCGCAGATCTTCTTGATCTCCTCGCGGACCGCGGGGTTCCTGATGTTCAGGTCCGGCTGGAACTTGTAGAACCGGTGGTAGTACCAGAGCTTCGCCGTCCGGTCGTAGCTCCACGTCTCGTCCTGTTCGCCGGGGAACACCATCCCCTGCTTGCGGTCCGCCGGGGCGGTCTCGCTCCAGACGAACCAGTCACGGTACGGCGAGTCCGGCGACGACCGCGCCGACTGGAACCACGGGTGCTGGTCGGACGTGTGGTTGACCACCAGGTCGATGATCACCTTGATGCCACGGTTGGCCGCCTGGTGCAGCAGCTCGGCGAAGTCGCCCAGGGTGCCGAAGCGGGGGTCCACATTGTAGAAGTCGGACACGTCGTAGCCGTCGTCCTTGCCGGGCGACGGGTGGATCGGGTTGAGCCACAGGCAGTTGACGCCCAGGCGGGACAGGTAGTCCAGACGCCCGATCAGACCGCGGATGTCACCGCAGCCGTCACCGTCGGAATCGGCGAAGGCGTCGATGTCGAGGCAGTAGACGACGGCCTTGGAGTACCAGCGGTCACTCATAGGCCCTTACATGTCCGTGGCCCCTATCGGCCAAACGTTCCCAGGCGCTCAGCAGGGTGACACCGGCGGCGAGGACCACGATCGGGGTCAGGAGCAGCACGATGACCGAGGACGCCACGATCCCCGGCGTCAGGTCGAAGAAGAGCGACCACCGCGCCGCCTCCTCCAGCCAGGAGAAGGCGACCGGGATCGCGACGACCACGGCGGACAGCACGGCGATCCGGCCGCGTACCCCGCGCCCGGCAGCCATCGCCGCGACGGCCAGGACCGGAAGCGGGACGAGGAAGCGCACGGACCGCACCGTCCCCACGTCGATCGATATCACCCCGGTCCAGGGCAACACCCACGCCACGGCCACGGCGGCCGCCGTGGCCATGACCAGCGCCAGGCCCCGGTTGCCGAGCACGGCACGGACCGGAGGACCGGAGGCCGCGAACAGCCCCAGTGCCACGACCGCGAGAGCGAGCGACCACCCGAGGCCGAGGGCCTCCCACGGGGCCGGTTGCGCCCACCAGGCGACCGTGCCCGCCTGGAAAAGCACCCCGGCGGCGGCGATCGCGACGGCGGCCCGGCGCAGGCCGAGCACCGCGGCGGCGGCGGCAACGAGCCAGGTGGCGGTGAGCACGGCCGGGTCGAGCAGCGCCAGACCGTCGACACCATGCGCCCGCATCGGGTCACCGAACGTCGACCGCACCAGCCCGTCGGCGAGCCGGCCGATCGCCACTCCGCTCAGCACCAGCGCGGCGAACAGGCCGGTGACCGTGGCGGCAGCGCGCCAGCCCGTACCCCGCTGGGTGTGCAATCCCTGGCCGAGACGGGCGGTGAGGCCCGCGCGGAGCAGGTCGAGGGTGTCGGCCGCGGCGGGGAAGCGGCGGCCGGGCTCCGCGCCGGACATCAGCACGCCGATCATCTCGTCCTCGTAGGCGGCCCGGTGGCCGGCCGGATAGACCCGCAACAGGCGGCGGTAGCGCAACTCCAGGCTGGTCACGTGGTGGCTCCCCCGAGGTTGAGGCGGCGGGCGCGCAGGCGGCGGGCGCGCAGGCGGCGCTCGGCGATGGTGGTCTGCGCGCGGAGGCGTGCGGTCTCGACTGCCAGGCTCTGCTCGCCGGCCCCCGTGAGCCGGTAGTAGCGCCGCAGCCGGGACTGCACGACCTCCTCGCGGTCGACCTCGATCAGGCCTTCGACGCGCAGCCGGTCCAGGGCGGCGTAGAGCGTGCCGGCCCGGAGGCGCACCCGTCCACCGGTCATCGTGGCGACATCCTCGATCACGGCATAGCCGTGCCGTGGCTCCTCGGCCAGAGCGGTGAGGACCAGGAACGTCGGCTCACGCATCGGGCTGTCGCTCATGACAGGAGCATATACAGATGATCGGTATATGCGCCAAGCGGTTCACCGGACGGCTCTCGGGTAACTCACAGCTACCGGCGGCACTGTGTAGGGAGTTCGGTGCGACCGGCGCCGGAACTCCCCGCACTCTTCAATGCCCGAAACACTCTTGGGAGGCGCGCACATGGCCGAAGGCGATCTGAGCAATCTCGGCGGACTGACCGGCTGGGTCGCTTCCGTCATCGATTCGCTCGGCGAGATCGGCGTCGGCCTGCTGGTGGCCTTGGAGAACCTGATCCCACCGATCCCGAGCGAGATCGTCCTCTCGATGGCCGGTTATCTGGCCAGCACGGGCCGGGTCAACGTGGTGCTGGTCTGGCTCACCGCGACGCTGGGCGCGCTGGGCGGGGCGGTGGCGCTCTACTGGCTGGGCCGGGGGCTCGGCGAGGAGCGGCTGAAGCACTGGCTGGACCGGATCCCGCTGGTCGACTCGGACGACCTCAACCAGGCGGACCGCTGGTTCGAGAAACACGAGCGGGCCGCGGTGCTCTTCGGCCGGTGCGCGCCGGTGGTGCGCAGCCTGGTCTCCATCCCGGCGGGCGCCAACCACATGCCGGTGGGCCAGTTCATGCTCTACACCGCGATCGGCAGCGGCGCGTGGAACGCCCTCTTCATCGGTGGCGGGTACGCGCTCGGCTCCCGCTGGCGGGACCTGGAGAAGTACAGCCAGTACTTCGACTACGCGATCATGGCGTTCTTCGCGATCGCCATCGCGTCGTGGGTGATGAAGAAGGTGCGCAAGCGCCGTCGGCGACGTGCCGCCGCCGACGCCCACAGGTCCTAGCGCCGGAACCGCAGCCAGTCGCCGTTGCCGATATGGGCGCCCGCCGATCGTTTCCGCGATCCGCGCCGCGGGTAATCGATCACCATGGGAACCGCGACCGAGGGCACGGCGATCACTCCGGAGCTCGCCGCCAAGGCCGAACGAGACGATCTACTCACTCTCGGCGTGGAGGAGGAGTACCTGCTCGCCGACGCCGTCGAACCGCGCGCGGCGGAGGCGGTGGACGCCGTCTTCGCCGAACTGCCCGAACATCTGCGGAACGTGGTCCAGCACGAGTACCACCGCACCCAGATCGAGGTCGCCAGCCCGCCGCAACTCGAACTCGACGACCTCGCCGCATCACTGCGGGAGCTGCGCTCCGAGGTCGGGGCCGCGGCCGAACGGGCCGGCGCCCGGCTCATCGCGGTCGGCACCGGTCCCGCCGCCGGCCCCAACGCGCGGATCGTCGACAAGCCCCGGTACCACCTCATGCGCGAGCGCTTCGGCGACCTCTCCCCCGGTCAGGGCATGTGCGGCACGCACGTGCACGTCAGCATCCCCGACCCGGAGACCGGCGTTCAGATCCTCAACCACCTGCGCCCCTGGCTGCCGGTGCTGCAGGCGGCCACCGCCAACTCGCCGTTGTTCGCCGGGCACGACACCGGGTACGCCAGCTGGCGCTCGATGATGTGGGAGCGCTGGCCGACCGTCGGCCCGGCGCCGTACCTGCAGTCGCACGAGCACTACCTGACCCTCGTCGCCGACCTGGAGGCGAGCGGCGCGATGCTCGACGAGGGGATGCTCTACTGGTACGCCCGCCTCTCCGCGAGCTATCCCACCGTGGAGATCCGGATGGGCGACGTCATGCCCTCCGCCGACGACGCGGTCCTGCTCGCCGCGCTGGCCCGGGCCCTGGTCGCGACGCTGCTGCGCGAGGTGCGGTCCGGGGTGCAGGCGCCGGACGTCGCGCACCCGCTGCTGATGGCGGCGCACTGGCGGGCCGCGCACGACGGCCTGGAGGGGCTGAACATCGACATGGCGACCCGGGAGCCACGGCCGGCCTGGCGGCTGCTGCGCCAGTTGTTCGACTACGTCCGGCCGGAGCTGGAGCGGCACGGCGACCTGGCCCGCGTCACCCTCCTGATGGGACGGCTGCGCGAGCACGGCACCGGCGCCGCCCGCCAGCGAGCCGTGCTGGCCCGCGGCGGATCGGTCGGCGAGGTCGTCGACTGGCTGGCCCGGACCACCCGCGGACAGGACGCACCGGAACCGATCTGACGGATCTTGCGGAGCGCAGTCAAGCACAGCGAACAGGGCATATAACGGCGAGTATCGACGGCGTGACGGATTCGGTATCGCGCTCGATCAAGTAGCACGGTAGTCATGACGGATGCCGCCGCACGCCTCGCCCTCACCTGCGCCGACGTCCCGCGCGGACGGCCCGGCCACCGGGCGGCACCGGGCCGCCGCGCCGCCGGTCGGCAGTGCGCCCGCACGAGCCGTCTCGTCACGGTTCAACGGACTGCGCTCCGCGATCGTGGACGCCTCCGGCACGACCGTCGCCACTACCCGGTCGGCCCGGCACCGCGCGGATGCGTCCGAATCGTATGGATCCTCCCGGGCCGCCGCCCGTCGCGCGGGCGGCGACGGCGCCCGGCACTCGCCGAACCCGCGTCGCTCCGGAGTGGACCGTGCCACCGGCGGCGCCCACCGCGCCCCCTCGGCCGGGTCGGCGGAGAATTGGCTCCGGGCCGCCAAGAACCGGCCGCAGGTGCTGCTCGGCACGCTAGTCGCCGCCGGACTGCTGATCACCGCGGTGCCCATCCCGCAGGACGGCGGCAGCACCACGGTGATCAACGCCGCAGCCGAGGCGGTGGGCGTGATCAGCAAGCCCGAGCAGAAGAAGCCCAGGCTCGAGACCAAGCCGCCGGCCGCACCGCCCGCTCCCGCCGCCACCCGGACCACCACGGCCGAGCCGTCGCCGCCGCAGGCGACACCGGCCGCCCAGGAGACCGAGGGCCAGCAGCAGCAGCCGCAGCCGCCGCCGCAGCAGCAGGTCGTGGTGCCGCCCGGCGACGGGCCGTTCAACTCGCTGCGCACCACCGGGTCGAAAGTGGTGATGCTGAGCTTCGACGACGGGCCGGACCCGGTGGAGACGCCGAAGATGCTGGCGCTGTTGAAGAAACACCAGGTGAAAGCGGTGTTCTGCCTGGTCGGCACGCAGGCGCGGCGGCACCCGGACCTGGTCCGGCAGATCGCCGACGCCGGTCATGTGCTCTGCAACCACACGTGGAGCCACGATCTGAAGATCGGCGTCAAGAACCCCGACCAGATCAGCGCTGATCTGGAGCGGACGAACGCGGCCATCCGCGCGGCTGTGCCGGACGCCCGGGTTCCGTACTTCCGGGCGCCCGGCGGCAACTTCACCGACCGGCTGGTGAAGACGGCGTACGGCGACGGCATGACCTCCCTCTACTGGGAGGTGGACCCGCGCGACTGGGAACACCCGGAAGGCGAGACCGCCGAGCAGCACGTGAAGCGGATCGTCGCCCAGGTGCGACGGGAGACCCGGCCCGGCGCGATCGTGCTGTCGCACGACTTCAACCAGCCGGACACCACCTCGGCGTACGAGCAGCTGCTCCCGTGGCTGGTGGAGAACTTCGAGATCGGCGTCCCGGGCGTCTCGCAGGCGCCGTCGCCCACGCCGTCGCAGCCGACGCCCACGACGCCGCCGGTCGCCCCGTCCGGGACGCCATCCGTCACGCCGAGCGCCTCCGCGCCCGCCTGACCGGCGGCTCCGGCTGGCACACCGGGCACCAGTAGAGGTTGCGGCCGGCCATCGGGCCACGGGTGATCGGGGTGCCGCAGACCAGGCAGGGCTGGCCGGGACGGCGGTACACGTACACCTCGCCGCCGTGCCGGTCGACCCGCGGCGCCCGCCGCATCGCCTCCGGGGTGTGCTCGGTGTGCACGGTGTCGATCCGGCCGCGCAGCACGCCCTCCTTCATCAGGGCGCGCAGGTCGTCCCAGATCGCGGTCCAGCGGACCGCGTCGATCGCGGTGCCCGGCGTCTGCGGGGCGAGGCCGGCCCGGAACAGCACCTCGTTGGCGTAGATGAGGCCACACCCGGCCACGATGGACTGGTCCATGAGCAGGGCGGCGAGCGGCTTGGTGCTGGCGCGGACCCGGGCGTGGGCGGCCGCGGGGTCGGCGTCGTCGCGCAGCGGGTCGGCCCCGAGCCGGGACCGCAGCAGGTCCGTCGCGCCCACGTCGAGGACCTCGCAGGCGGTCGGGCCACGCAGTTCCAGCCAGTGACCGGAACCGGTCAGCACCATCCGGAGCTGACCGACCGGCGCCGGGACCGGCAGCTCGCCGTCGGCGAACTTGCCGTAGAGGCCCAGGTGCACATGCAGGGTCAGGTCACCCTCGTAGTGGTGGAGCAGATGCTTGCCGCACGCCTCGGTGTCGCGCAGCACGCGCCCGTCGATCAGCGCGGCCCCCGCGGCGAAGCGGCCCTGCGGGCTGGCCGCCGTGACCGGGCGCCCGGCGAAGAGCTCACGATGGCGGATCGCGAGGCGGTGAATGGTATGTCCCTCCGGCACGCACCAAAGGTAGCCGGGCATTATGCCAACAGCGGATTCGCCCTGAGGGGAATCGCTGGGATCCGGGACCGCCCTGGGAGAGGGTGGGGACGTGGAACAGCGGATGCGAGAGGGTGGATCCATGAGCATTGACACGACCATGCGTGGTGGCGGCGCGTCCTTCGACGACCAGGTGTTCGAGCGCCTGCTCCGGGAGCGGATCATCTTCCTCGGCAGTGAGGTCAACGACGAGGTGACCAACCGCATCTGTGCGCAGATGCTCCTGCTCGCCTCCGAGGACGCGGAGCGCGACATCGCGCTCTACATCAACTCGCCCGGCGGCTCGATCAGCGCCGGCATGGCGGTCTACGACACCATGCAGTACATCAAGAACGACGTGGCCACCATCGCGATGGGCATGGCCGCCTCGATGGGGCAGTTCCTGCTCTGCGCCGGCACCCCCGGCAAGCGTTACGCGCTTCCGCACGCCCGGGTGATGATGCACCAGCTCTCCGGCGGCATCGGCGGCACCGCGGCCGACATCGCCATCCAGGCCGAGAGCATGCTGCACATCAAGCACGTGATGAACGACCGGATCGCGTTCCACAGCGGGCACACTCCGGAGGAGATCGAGCGCGACTCCGACCGGGACCGCTGGTTCACCGCCCAGCAGGCCAAGGAATACGGCCTCGTCGACCACGTGATCGCCAAGGCGAGCGACGTGAACGCGGTCTCCTCGCTGGTCTGATCCCTCCTCCGCGAAGGGCACGTCCTCCCTGGGCGTGCCCTTCGTGTCATTTCCGGGCCACAGGGGTAAGTAGCGCCTCAACCTGTCAAGGAGGTGCTGACGTGAGGATTCCGACCATCCCCCGCCAGTCCACGGCCGATAAAACGGACACCGACCGTACGCCGGTGGTCCCGCGGCGGGACGACGACGAGATTACGACCACGACTCTCCCGCCCGTGCGGCCCGCACCCGCGCACACCGAGACGGAACGGGCTCGGGCCATCTCCGCGCCGGTCGCCGTCACCACGCCCGCTCCACGGGCACGGACGAGCTTCATCGCCACCCTCGGTCTGGTCCTCGCGGTGGCGGGTGCGCTGCTGGTGCTGTCCGGGCCCCTTCTGGGGTACGGCATGGGCGTCGCCGCGATCGCGGCGATCCTCTCGCTCGCCGGCGTCTTCACCACCCGCAAGCGGCACGTGGCCGGCAAGGGCGGCGCCCTGATCGGCCTGGTGCTGTCGGTGGGCGCGATCGTGATCGGCGTGCTCGCCCTGACCGGTCAGCTGTACTGGCTGGGCACCGACACGCAGACCGTACCCGAGTTGCGGACGTGGCTTGACACACAGTTTGAGACAAGGATCTGACGGGCATCTGACATGTACCGCCGACGATGAGGCGGCGGTACCACCCCTCGGAACCGGGACGGCTCAGGCCGGCCCGCCCCGAATCCCTCCGGCGGTTCGCCGGAGAAACGCCTCCGGCGAGTCGCCGGACGTTGCTTCCGGCGGTTCGCCGGATGTTGCTGAGGCCCCGGCAAGGTGGCGGTTCGCCACCCCATCGGGGCCTTTGCAATGAATCGCCGCCAGCCCCCGAGATCACGCAACGATCAGCCGGATCACGCATGGTTGACCCGGGGTGTCCGTCGGCACCGTACGCCTACCGTTTTCTTCCATGAGCCATAAGCGCCGCTACCTGATGTGCCGGCCCACCCACTTCGCCGTCACCTACCGGATCAATCCCTGGATGGACCCGTCGGCGCCGTACGACAACGCGCTCGCCATCAGCCAGTGGGAGAACCTCCGGCAGACCTTCCTCGGCCTCGGCCACACCGTCGAGCTGATCGAGCCGCTGCCCGGTCTGCCCGACATGGTCTTCGCCGCGAACGGCGCCACCGTCGTCGGCGGCAGGGTGCTGGGTGTGCAGTTCCGCGACGCCGAGCGGGCCGACGAGGCCCCGGCGTACGCGAGCTGGTTCCGTGAGCGGGGCTTCGAGGTGGAGATGCCCAAGCACACCAACGAGGGCGAGGGCGACATCCTGCTCGCCGGGGACATGCTGCTGGCCGGCACCGGGTTCCGGACCGCGCACGCGTCGCACGCGGAGACCCAGGAGGTGCTCCAGCGGCCGGTGATCACGCTGCAACTGGTCGATCCGGCCTACTACCACCTGGACACCGCGCTCTGCGTGCTGGACGAGCGCAACATCGCGTACCTTCCGCAGGCCTTCTCGCCCGGTTCGCAGGCCGTGCTCCGGCAGCTCTTCCCGAATGCGATCATCGCAACGCCGGAGGACGCGGCCGTGCTGGGCCTCAACGCGGTCAGCGACGGCGAGACCGTGGTGCTGGCCGAGCAGGCCACCCACCTGGCCGCCGCGCTGCGGGCGGCCGGCTACAAGACCATCGGGGTCGACCTGTCCGAGCTGCGCAAGGCCGGCGGCGGACCCAAGTGCTGCACGCTGGAGGTGCGTTCCTCGTGACGACCGTCGAATTCCGTACGCCACAGGCGCTCGCCGACGCGGAGCGCTGGACCGCCCACAACTACCACCCGCTGCCGGTGGTCGTCGCCGAAGCCGAGGGCGCCTGGATCACCGACGTCGACGGCCGCCGCTACCTCGACTTCCTGGCCGGTTACTCGGCGCTCAACTTCGGGCACCGGCACCCCGGGCTGATCGCCGCCGCGCACGCCCAGCTCGACCGGGTCACCCTGACCAGCCGGGCGTTCGTGCACGACCGGTTCGCCGAATTCTGCCGCGGGCTCGCCGAGCTCTGCGGCAAGGACATGGTGCTGCCGATGAACACCGGCGCCGAGGCGGTGGAGACCGCGATCAAGGTGGCCCGCAAGTGGGGTTACCGGGTCAAGGGCGTCGCCGACGAGCAGGCCGAGATCATCGTGGCGGCGGACAACTTCCACGGGCGTACCACCACCATCGTCAGTTTCTCCACCGATCCGGAGGCCCGTGCCGACTTCGGGCCGTACACGCCCGGGTTCGTGGTGGTGCCGTACGGCGACCTGGCCGCGGTGCGGGACGCGATCACCCCCAACACGGTCGCCGTGCTGATGGAGCCGATCCAGGGCGAGGCCGGAGTGCTGGTGCCGCCGGCCGGGTTCTTCGCCGGGCTGCGTGAGCTCTGCACCGAGAACAACGTGCTGATGATCGCCGACGAGATCCAGTCCGGCCTGGGCCGGACCGGGAAGACCTTCGCCATCGAACACGAGGGCGTCGTCCCCGACATGTACGTACTCGGCAAGGCCCTCGGCGGCGGCATCGTGCCGGTCTCGGCGGTCGCCGCCGACCAGGCCGTGCTGGGCGTGCTGAAGCCCGGCGAACACGGTTCCACCTTCGGCGGCAACCCGCTGGCCTGCGCGGTCGGCGCCGAGGTGGTGAGACTGCTCGCGTCCGGCGAGTTCCAGGAGCGGTCGGCGCTGCTCGGGGCCCGGCTGCACGCCGGACTCGAGGCGTTGATCGGCCACGGGGTCGTCGCGGTGCGCGGGCGCGGGCTGTGGGCCGGGGTGGACATCGACCCCGTGCTGATGACCGGGCGCCAGGCCTGCGAGCGGCTCGCCGAGCGTGGCGTGCTGGCCAAGGACACCCACGGGTCCACGATCCGGCTCGCCCCGCCGCTGGTCGTCACCGAGGAGGATCTGGACCACGCGCTCGCGCGGCTGGCCGAGGTCGTCAAGGGCTGACCGGTTCCGCAGAGAGGGGGGCGGCGCGGGCGGGCCCCCCCCCCGCAGTCTTACGACCCGCCCCGACGG
>NZ_JASCTH010000002.1:407617-470366 GCF_030009775.1 Actinoplanes sandaracinus
GGGGCGGGGGGGGTCAGGGGGGGCCGGGGCCCGCCGTGTGGGGGCGGCCGTGGGGGGCCCCCTCCACGGTTATCTGCCGACCGGCCGGAACGCCATGGTCGGGGCCTCGCCCATGACCGATTCCGGCTGCATGACACCGCCGTCGGCCCAGAGCTTCGACCGGCCCAGCAGCACTCCGGAGTAGAGCTCCACCACGTCGTCGGCGGCCAGCACCCGGGTCTCGTCCCGGCGCAGGGTGAGCCGCTGGCCGTCGTCGAACGACCCGCCGAGGCGGATGCCGGTGCCGTTCATGCTGATGTCCTGCGCGGTCACCTCGGTGCCGCGCAGCGTCAGCATGACGTGCCCACGGCTGATCCACTTGCGGGCGGCGTCGGTGAGCCACTGCCCCAGCATCACCCCGGAGCCGCCCTCCGGCGCCCGGCCGATCACGGCGGGCAGGTCCTCGGAGACCACGAACCGCTGCCGGATCACGCCGTCGATGCGGACCGAGAAGACCTCGGTCGCCGGGCGCGGCCCGACGTCCCTGAGTCGCTCGCCGTGCCGCGGGCAGGTCGGCACGCCGGCTCGCAGCGTCGGCGGCGGCTGCGACACCGGGCTGGTGTAGGTGCGCATGTCGGCGAACGGGCTGTCCGCGTCACCGCCGTCGCCGTAGCTGTTGCAGCTCAGCGACGCGCAGCGCCACACCCGGGCGAGCAGGCGCTCGCCCAGCGGGGAGCGCGGCACCGGAGGCGCCACCTCGCCCCGGCCGACCCGGGCCACCAGCGTCGGGCCGCCCTGGGCCGACACGAGGGCGAGCAGCCGGCCCGGCTCGGTCACCCAGGGACGGCCGGCCCGGAAGCGGTCCTCCCGGTCACGGGTGAGCACCGGCAGGCCCAGCATCTCGGCCACCTCCAGCACCCGATCGCCGACCTGCGGCACAACCTCGACCTTGCCGTCGTCGGCCCAGCGGCGCACCACCATGCGTTCGTTCGACGTGAGATCGGTGTCGGAGAGCAGACCGTGTGGCGTGACCACGTAAACCGGGACGTTCTCCTCGGAGACATACCGGCCGAGCGCGTCGACGAGCAGGCCGAGCCGGACCAGACTGGCCGGGCGCCCGCCGTCCAGGTCGGCGTAACGGACGACTTCCGCCAGATCGACCACAGCCCGGGCGAGTGCCGGATCGGTGGTGAGCCGGGCCTCGATGGCGTCGAGGACCTTGCTGACCTCGAATCTCACGAGTCCTCCCCCTGTACAAGCGCGTGCTGACCCTTCGACCCATCATGCCCCGCCCATGATCGGCCGGGAAATCGGGCCGGTGATTGTCGGAGCCTGCGGCTATGGTGGGCGCCGTTCGACACATCGACGGGGAGACACACATCATGAGGTTCCAACGGCTGGCCGCCGCGACGGTGACGATCGCGGCCATCATCGGGCTCAGCGGCTGCGCGTCCGGGTCAACCGGGCCCACCGCGTCCACCGGGTCCACCGGGGCCGCGCCGGCGCCCAGTGCGTCGGTTACGCCGGTCGGCGACCCGCTCGCGGAGTTCATCACCGCGGCGAAGACGCTCGAGAAGGAGACGATGAGGTTCAGCATGACGATGCCGGGCGGCATCGACGCCTCCGGCTCGTTCGACCTGCCGGGCAGCAAGGCCGACATGACCATGACCATGGGCGCCGAGAAATTCGCCATGCGCCTGATCGGCAAGACCCTCTACATGAAGTACGACACCGAGTGGATGTCGCTCGACGTGTCCAAGCTGCCCGCCAACAGCCCGATGAATCCGTCGAACATGGCAGCGAACACGGAGTTTTACACCGAGGCCGCGACCAACGTGCAGCGCACCGGCGACTCGTTCAAGGGCACGCTCGACATCGCCAAGTCGCCGACCGCCGACGCGGAGTCGCTGAAGGCGCTGGGCGGCAAGAGCACCGAGGTCCCGTTCACCGCCGAGGTGGACGACAAGGGCCGGCTCATCGAGATGACCATCGACATGACTCAGCTGGCCCCCGCGGCCGGCAAGATGACCGCGAAGTACTACGACTTCGGGACCAAGGTCGTCGTGAAGGCCCCGCCCGCGTCCCAGGTGAAGCCGATGCCGAAGGAAATGCTCAAGATCCTCGCCGCGCAGGGCAAGACGACCAAGGCGTGACGTTACCGGTGGGCCCCTATCGGGTGCGCGGCGTCCACAGTGGCCGGGGCGCCGGCTGGTGTTCGTCGATCCACGCGTCGATGCGGGCCCACCAGTCGTAAAGCCACTCGATCCGCTCCTGCTCGCCGGTGGGCACGCCCTCCGGCGGCACGCTCCAGAAACGCATCACCAGCCGCTTGTCCATCGGCAGCTCGCGCCAGACGTCGGCGACGCTCATCATCCGGTCCAGGCCGGTGTGCGCGACGAAGATGACGCCGGCGTCCGGGGCCGCCTCGATCGCGGCGAGCAGGCCGCCCGGTTTCGGCGGCAGCAGGTTACGCAGGTCCTCGGCCCGGGTCGCCATGTCGTGCAGGCCGCGGGCCCGCAGCCGGGCGATGGCGCTGACCTTGCGGCGCGGGGTGAAGTTACCGCCCTCCGGGAAGATCACGAAGGCGTCGTTGTGGTCCAGGCCGGTGGCCAGATCGCCGATCTGCTCCTCCAACGTGGCCGTCCCGGTGCGGCCCGGCGAGATGAAACGGTTGGGCAGGCGGTTGAGCAGCACGTCCACCGCGGGGTCCCACTGCAGGGCGGCTTTCAGCACGATCCGCGGTTCCCGGGCGAACCAGTTGACCAGCGCGTGGATCAGGGTGAACGAGTCACCGGGGCCGGCGTGCCGGCTCACCACGATCTCCGGGCGGCCGGGCTGGGCGGTGTCCGGGTCGGTGCCGACCACGTCGATCTCCAGGTGCAGCGACCAGCGCGCGAACCAGAACAGCACGCCCAGGAAACGCCCGGTCAGCACGTAGTGGGCCCGCTGGAACCAGGGCCCGCGGATGCGCCGGCCGCAACCCGAGGCGAGCCAGAGCAGCCCGAGGGCGATCAGCGCCACCGCGTCCCACACCAGATAGACGATCAGCAGGAAGACCAGCCGGGGCACCCGGAGACGGCCCGGCACCAGGGGTGAGACGGCGAGCGCGAGGAACAGCCAGACCGGCAGAGTGGTGAGCAGCGTGAACGCGACCAGCACGACGGCAGGGGCGATCACCAGCCGGCGGACCCAGACGGGCGGCATCAACGGCTCCCGGCCTCGGGCAACGGGTGCACGTTCGCCTGCAGATAACGCCGGGACACGGTGTAGGCGCGGCTGATCCGGCGGCCGACCGCGGCCATGTCCCGGTACGCCCACGGCGAGTCGTCCCGTCCCTCACCGCCGCCGCTCGGAAGCACATGCACCCGTACATCGTCCGGCAGCGACGCAAGCTCGCGGGCGAACCGGTGCCGCCGGGCGATCTCGAACGCCACCTGCGCCACCTCCCACGGCCGTTTCGGCACGCTGAGCTGTCGCTCCACCCGGCCGACCTGCAACACGAAGATCAGTTTCGCGCCGAGCCGGACCGCCTCGCCGATCGGGATCGAGTTGACGATGCCGCCGTCCACATAGTGCTCGCCCCCGATCTCCATCGGCGGGAGCAGCCCGGGCACCGCGGACGACGCCAGCACCGCCTCGACCAGCGGTCCACTGTCGAACCAGTGCTCGGCGGCCCGCTCGATGCTGGCCGCACAGCAGTGGAACGGCACCTTCAGGCCGGCGAACGTGGCCGACTCCCCCAGCTCGCGCTCCAGCAGGCGGCGCAGCGGAAGAGGTGAGTGCAGATGGGTCCGGGCCGCGAACCGGCGCATCTGACGGCCGATCGAGTCGCCGTAGACCGCCGCCGCCTCCGGCGACGTCCACAGCCGGACCAGGCGCTCGGTGACCGGCTCGCTGGGGTCGGAGGCGACCAGCGCGCCGTTGACCGCGCCGATCGAGGTGCCGACCACCACGTCCGGCCGGAACCCGGCCCGGAACAGGGCCCGCAACATCCCGACCTCGACCGCGCCGAGGACGCCCCCACCGCCGAGCACGAACGCCACCGGACCGTCGATCATGAGTCCATCCTCCCACCAGGCTCTGCTTCGCCACGGGGGCAGGAGCAAGGCGTGGCCCGGCCGTCCCTTCCACGACAGCCTTGCCTTGACGCCGGTGTCAGGGCATACCGTCGGCCCATGCTGATCGGAGAGCTGGCCGAGCGGGCCGGCACCAGCCCTCGCACGCTGCGCTACTACGAGGAGCACGGGCTGGTCCGCCCGAGCCGGGACGCCAACGGCTACCGGCAGTACGACGACGCCGAACTGCGCGTGGTGACCGAGATCCGGGCGCTGCTCGCCGACGGCTTCGGCGTGGACGACATCAAGCCCTTCGTCGCCTGCCTGCGGGCGGGCAACAGCTCCGGTCACGTGTGCCCGGACTCGGTGGCGGTGCTGCGACGCCGGCTCGCCGAGGTGGACGGATACCTGGACCAGCTCACCGTGATCCGCGACAGACTGCAGACCCAGTTGAAGGAAGTCAGATGCCAGATGACGCCCTGATCACCGTCACCGACGACACGTTCGCCGCGACCGTGCTGGCCGAGACCACCCCGGTGCTCGTCGACTTCTGGGCGCAATGGTGCCCGCCGTGCGGCCCGCTGGCACGCGTCCTGGGCGAACTGGCCGAGGAGTTCCGCGACCGGATGCTGATCGCGAAACTCGACGTGGACGCCAACCCGGCGACCACCATCACCTACCGGGTGCACTCCATGCCGACGCTGCTCTTCTTCACCGGCGGCGTGGTCACCGCGACGATCGTCGGCGCCCGGCCGAAGTCGCTGCTGCGGCAGGCCATGACGAACGCGCTCACGCCGTACGTGAACAGCTAGTCAGTCCAGCTCCGGCATGGCGACCGGCTGGGGCCGGGGGCGGCAGGTGCCGCACTGCACCGCGTCCTCGACCACCAGCGCCTCGGCCCGGTCCCGCCGCGCCGAGCGGGTCACCTCCAGGAGGTACGGCCCGAACCGCGCGTGTTGGGCGCACACCCCGCGGCCGCAGAACCGGCACGTCGCCCGCGCCGCCTCGGCACAGAACCAGCACAACATGGGCGGTCACTCCTCACTCGTCGTCGTGGAGGACCGCCCATGATCAGTCGTCGGACGAGTCCGATGGCGTGGTGCCGGCGGTCGGCGTCGTGGTCGTGGTGCCGGCCGTCGGCGTCGTGGTCGTGGTGCCGGCCGTCGGGGTCGTGGTCGTGGTGCCGGTGGTCGGGTTGGACGCCGGATTGGTCGTCCGGGTGACGGTCGGCCGGCTGCTCGGGACCGTGGTCGTCGTGGCGCCTGTCGTCGGCCGGGACGTCGGCCGGGAGGTCCGGCCGCTGGTCGTGGTGGTCGCCGTCGTCGGCTCCTCACCGTCGACGGGCTCGTCCGTCGTACTCGGCACGGTAGTAGGGGTCGTCGAGGGCGCCGGAAGCTCGGACGGGAACGTCTCCTCGACCGACTCCTCGTTCGGTTTCGTCTCGGTCGGCGGCTTGACCGGCACGCCGTCCCCGCAGGTCAGCTCACCACCGGCGGCCTGGCTGCCGGATCCGCCGACGGTGACCGTCCCGGTCGAGACGGCGACCTGCGCGGGGTCGACCGCGAACCAGGCCCGGCCGCCACTGACGACCTCGCCCTGACTGCGGGCGACGGCCAGGGCCAGCGGCTCGAACGCCCCGCTGGGGCTGCTCGTGTCGGCCAGCAGGCGGCCGTTCTCCAGAGTGAGCCGCCCGGACGGGGCTGAGGTGCGTCCGCTCGCCACCTCGACGCCGTTGACCTCGACACGCGACCCACCGCAGAGCACCACGGCAGCCCCGCCCGGGAAGGTCAGCAGAGCCACAGCCTTGCCGGGCACCTCGATCTTGGCGCCGGCGGCCAGATAGCGACGGTCACCCGGCACCAGCGACACCGGATCCCGGTCGGCGTTCGCGGTGACGGCGCCCCGCTGCACGCTCAGCAGTACCCGCTCGGCCGGCATCTCGGCCCACGCCGGACCGCTGCGTACGTTGATCAGCACGCTGCCGAGCGCGAAGACCAGCAGCATGCTCACGAAGCCCCACATGCGGCGCTCGAAGTGGCGGTCCACGTCGTACTGCTCGTCGGCGTCCGGCGGGCCGGGTGGGACCGCGAGCGGCGGGTGCGCCGAGCCCGGCCGTCCCACCGCCGGGGTGCTGGGCCGCAGCGACGGCATCGGGACGCCGGGGCCGTACGCGCCGATCAGCGGCGGCAGGCTCGAGGCGTCCGGGATGACCCAGAGCCGCACCGGGGTCCGGGCCTGCGCCACCATGCCGGGGCTGCCGTCACCGACCGGCCCGACCAGGGTGCCGCGGCGCAACTCGACACCGTCGGGCATGGCGATCACCCCGGACTCGACCACCACCGCATGGGTGGGGCCGGGCAGGATGACCGGCGCGCCCGGGTCCAGGTCGACCGGGTGCGCGGCCGCGATCAGCGCCAGCCGCTGGTCCTCCTCCAGCGCGGCGAGCGCCGGGGTGTCGGCGAAGAGCGCCTCCGCCTCGGCGCGCTCCTGTGGCGGCGGGCCGGGCATCGGGCCGACCACGGTCGCCACCGTCGAGGCGGGCAGGGACAGCAGGGTGACGCCCGCGGTGTGCCAGTCGAGCTGAGGGCTGCGCCCGGTGAGCGCGGTGGCCAGGCCGACCACACCGCCGGGGCCGACGTGGTGACGGATGGTGCCACCGGGGTCGCCGGGGCGGCGGCCGTGCAGGGCGCCCTCGACCACCAGATAGACGGCGCCCTGGGTCTCTCCGGCCAGCACCAGCTGACGGCCGGTGGGCGGACGCGACCAGCGGGCCCGGGTGGCCAGGGCCTGCAGCGACGGCTCGGGCAGGCCGCCCAGCTCGGAGGCGCGCAACGCGACCACCCGGCGGGGCAGGTCGGCCTCCCGGTCACGCTCGGCGGCCCGCTGCCGCAGCCGGCGGGCCGCCCGCAGGACCCGGCCGAGCAGGAAGTAGAGCGGTGGGGCCACCACGCCCAGCACGATCACGAACAGCAGCAGCAGGCCGCCGACGCCCTCGTACCAGAGGCCGACGACCAGACCGAGGATCCGGTCGGTCCACAGCCGGTAGCCGAGGCCGATCGCGCTGACCAGCCAGAGCAGCCCGAGCACGCCGTAGAGGGCGACCAGGCGGCCCTCCCGGTCCAGGGCGGTCCACCGGGGCCCCCGGCGCCGCAGCCGGCCGGCCATCCACGACAGGCCGCGGGCCCGTACGTCCGGGATCTCCAGCCAGTCCATCAGCAGGTACTTGCCGTCCAGGGGCAGCAGCGGGCTGAGGTTGAAGAAGGTGTGCAGGTAGAAGAGGAAGGCCAGTTTGAAGGCGAGGCCCGCGACGGCCGGCACGGCGAAGCCGGTGATCTGGACCAGGCCGGCCAGGCCCAGCGCGGTGGCCGGCCCGGCAGCGGTGACGGCGAGCCGGGCCCGCCGCCCCGCCATCCAGACGTCGCTGGTGTCGGCGAAGACCGAGGGGATGCCGAAATAGAGCATCAGCCCGGCGGCCGGGACTTCCCGGCCGACCCGTTTCGCCGCGAGAGCGTGACCGAACTCGTGCGCGGCCAGCACGCACACGTTCAACAGCATCAGGGTGACCGCACCCAGCAGGTAGGAGTCGCCGACCAGGAAGAGGGACCGGCTCCCCCGCTGCCAGGTGGCCGCGAACAGCAGCAGGCCGGCCACCGCCACCAGGGCCCCGGCCCAGACGGCGGCACGGGTGAACAGGAACCGGCCGGCCGTCCGGTAGAGCGTGGTGACCATCGCGTCCACCGGGACGGACAGGACCACCCGGCCCCGCACGGCGGCGGCCAGCGAGTCGCCCACCCGGCGCGGCAGCGGTTCCCGGCTCATCTCGCGCAGCGGGCGGAAGGCGTCCACCGGCAGTTCTTCGAGCATCCGGTTGGCGGCCAGGTCGGCGACGACCCGGCGGACCTGGTCGGGCGCGAGACGGCCGGCGATCCGGGCGAACTCGGCGACCAGCCGGGCCACCGTGCTGTCGCCGTCCATCATCAGGGCCAGCTGGTACTCCTCCGGGGTGAGCCGGAGGTACGAGCTGCGGCCGCCGTCCTCGGGGGAACGCAGCATCACGTAACGGCCGCCGCGGACAGCGGTGCGGTGCCGGACCTCGATCCCGGAACGCAGGATCGGGCGGGCGCTGGCCGGGTCGAGCCGGTCAGCGACGGTGTGCCAGAGCCCGGTGTCGGCCGGCCCGGATGGTACCCCCGGAGCCCGACCGGCCAGGGCTTCCCAGACATTGGTCCGGGTTTCGACATACGTCAACTCAGGGGGCCTTTCACTCCGCCGTTGAGATCCTCGCCAGCCGCATGGAGATCCTCACCGGCCGCGAACGGCCGGCGCCGTGCCCGCCTGGGCGAACACCGCACGATCGCACCAGCGGACGAGGCTTCGCCGATGGCGAATGGAGATTAGGCGGTCCCCTCCGGGAACGCGAGGCCCGCGTGGGGAAACCTTCCCCTTAAACCCGAAAGGTCCTGAATCTCGTGGCACACAGCGATACGGCGGGTGACGCGCCCACCCCCGGGCACGTCACCCGCCGTAGCGGAGGAGGGAATGCTTACTGGGCCTCCTGCAGGGTGACCGTCACGGTCTGCTCGCTGCCGTTGCGGGTGAAGGTCAGGGTCATCTGCTGGCCGACGGTGCCCGCCTGGACGGCCGCGACGAGGTCGTCGGAGTCGTCGATCGCCTTGCCGTCCACCTTGGTGACCACATCGCCGCGCTGGAGCTGGGCCTTGGCGGCGGCGCTGTTCTCGACCACCGCGCTGACCACGGCGCCGCCGTTCTCGGCATTGGTGACGCTGACGCCGAGCGCCGGGTGGCTGACCTTCTTGCCCTGCATCAGCTCCTCGGCGACCTGCTTCGCCTTGTTGCTCGGGATGGCGAAGCCGAGACCGATGTTGCCGGTGCCCGCACCGGAGGTGGCGATCGCCGAGTTGATGCCGATCACCTCGCCGTTGGTGTTGACCAGGGCGCCACCGGAGTTGCCCGGGTTGATCGGGGCGTCGGTCTGCAGCAGGCCGGTCATCGTGGGCGACCCCTGCTGCTGTGGCTGCTGACCCCAGGGGCTCTGCGGCTCCTCACGCCCGCCGCCGGCCTGGATGGCGCGGTCCTTGGCGCTGATGATGCCGGCGGTCACCGAGCCCTGCAGACCGAGCGGGCTGCCCAGCGCGAGGACGGTGTCACCGACCTGGATCTGCGAGCTGTTGCCGAAGGTGCCGGCCTTGAGCGAGGAGACGCCCTCGGCCTTGATCACGGCGAGGTCGGTGCGCTCGTCGGTGCCGATCACCTTGGCGGTGGTTTTGGTGCCGTTCGCGAAGATCACCGTCACGTTCGCGCTCTGCGCGGTCGAGACGACGTGGTTGTTGGTCACGATGTAACCGTCGGCGGTCAGCACCACGCCGGAGCCCTCGCCCGAGCCGGTGGTGATCGAGACGACGCTGTCCTGCACGGCGGCGGCGATCTGGGCCAGCGACGAGCGGTCCACCACCCGGGTGACCGACGAGTTGCCGGTCTGCACGCTGTTGGGCCTGCCGTCGTCGTCCATGGCCAACGCGGTGGCGGCGCCGATCCCGCCCGAGGCCAGCGCGATCAGCACGGCCGCCGCTCCGGCGACGAAGATCTTCCGGCCCTGGCCGGGACGCCGCTGGTCGCCCGCTCCGGGAGGCTGGTTCCAGCCGGGCGGGACGTTGCCGCCGGCGCCGGCGGCCTGTGCGGCCGCGGCGGCGTGCCAGGCCTGGTACGCCGCCTGCTGCTGCGCGTAATCCTGGTAACCGGGCTGCTGGCCGTAGCCCTGCGGGGACTGGTAGGCGTAGTGCGGCTGCTCGTAGGGCACTCCGCTGGCCGGCTGGGCGGTCACCGGCTGGCCCGACACGGGATGCGCCGGCAGCGACTGGGTGGGCGCGGGCTGAGCCGATACCGGTTGGGCCGATACCGGTTGGGCCGACACCGGATGCGTCGACATGGGCTGGGCCGACATGGGCTGGGCCGACACGGGCTGGGCCGCGGTCGGCTCGCCGGAGGCGGGCTGCTGCGGTTGCCAGCTCGGCTTCTGCGCCCAGGCGCTGGTCTGCTCGGGTGCCGCGGACTGGGGAGCACCCGACTGCGGGGCAACCGGCGGCTGCGCAAGCGTCGGCTGCTCAGACTCCACCCGCTCCGCGCTGGTGTTGTCAGCGGCGGCGTCCGCGGGCCGCGGGTTGGTCTCGTTCTCGCTCATGTATCTCACTCTGCCCCGTCGGACTCGTACCGAACTGAGTTACTCCTGGACGTTTTCTGTGAACTCTTTGTCGGGATTTATGGTCGGCAAAGTGACGCGGAAGGTCGCTCCCCGGCCCGCCTCCGACAGCACCTCGACGGTTCCCTCGTGGGCCCGCACGATCGCGGCCACGATAGCCAGTCCCAGGCCGGTGCCGGTGGCCTCCCGATCGGTCTTGCGGGTGCGCGCCTCGTCCACCCGGTAGAAGCGCTCGAACACGCGCTCGGTCTGCTCCGGGCTCAGACCGGGTCCGGTATCCGACACCTCGACCACCGCGTGGTCGCCCTCCCCGGCGAACAGCCGCAGCGCGACCGAGGCGCCGGCGGGCGTGTGGACCAGGGCGTTGGTCATCAGGTTGCCGATCACCTGGCGCAGCCGGGCGTCGTCGCCGTACGCCACCAGCCGGTCCGCCGGATCCCGCACCTCCAGGTCGATCCGCCGGTCCGGCGCCATCGCCTGCGCCGCCTCCACCGCGTCCATCGCCAGGACCAGCAGCTCCACCGGCGCCAGGGTGAGCGGCCGCTCCCGGTCGAGCCGGGCCAGCAGAAGCAGGTCCTCGACGAGCAGTCCCATCCGGGCCGCCTCGTCCTCGATCCGCCGGACCAACTGGGCCACCTGCTCCGGATCGGAGACCGCGCCCTGCCGGTACAGCTCGGCGAACCCGCGGATGGTGGTCAGCGGCGTGCGCAGTTCGTGGGAGGCGTCGGCGACGAACTGCCGCATCTTGCCCTCCGACTGCAGGGCCTTCGCCTCCGACTCCAGAGCGCGGGCCTCGGACTCCAGCGCGCGAGCCTCGGACACCTGCGCCGCCTCGGCCGCCTGCCGGGCCGCCTGCTCGGATTGGGCCCGGGCCAGGAAGGCCGCCTCGATCTGGGCGAGCATCGCGTTCAGCGCCTCGGAGAGCCGGCCCAGCTCGGTGGTCGGGTGACCGCCGGCCTCCTCCGGGTCGGGCACCCGCCGGGTGAGGTCGCCGGCCGCGATCGCGGCGGCGGTGCGCTCGACCTGGAGCAGCGGGATCAGGCTCTGCCGCACCAGCGCGGCGCCGACCATGGCCAGGGCGATCAGCACGCCGACACCGACCAGGATGTCCACCAGGACCAGCCGGGCGATCACGTCGTCGACCCCGGTCATCCGCTGGCCGACGTGCATGACCGCGTCGTCCGAGAGGCGGATGACCAGCATCCGCCACATGTACTTACCGTTCTGGCCCTTGACCGTGTACGGCTTGTTCGCGACCCTCTCGATGGTCTCCACGCCGTACAGCAGCTTGGGGGTGTCTTCTCTGGCGATGCCCGCGCCGCGACTGCGGATCGCGGCCTCACCGCTGACCGCGGTGAAGGCGACGAGATGACCGGGAGGCGCGTACACCGCCTTGTAATGCAGACTTGCCAGTTCCGCCTCGGCGCCGCTGGCCGTCTCCACCAGTTGCTGATCGAGGCGGGTCATCATGTAGTCGTTCAGTAAGTAGCTGCTGGCGGCGCTGATCAGGGTGAGCGCGGCGAGCACCAGCACCAGCACCGAGGCGACCAGCTTGGTCTGGAGCGAGATCCGGCGCAGCCCCCTGTTGCGCGGCATCCGGCTGCGGACCCGCTCCGTGAGAGTCATTTCCGGGCCTAGACCGCTGGCTTGCGCAGCACGTAGCCCACGCCGCGCAGCGTGTGGATCAGGCGCGGCTGCACGTTGTCGACCTTGCGGCGAAGATAGGAGATGTAGGACTCGACGATGTTGTCGTCACCGCGGAAGTCGTATTTCCACACGTGGTCGAGGATCTGCGCCTTGGAGAGCACCCGGTTGGCGTTGAGCATCAGATAGCGCAGCAGCTTGAACTCGGTCGGCGAGAGCTGCACCCGGGAACCGGCCCGGTAGACCTCGTGCGTCTCCTCGTCGAGCTCGAGGTCGGCGAAGACCAGGCGGGACGGCTGCTCGTCGCCGGCGTTGGTGCGGCGCAGCACCGCCCGGATCCGGGCGGTGAGCTCCTCCAGGCTGAACGGCTTGGTCACGTAGTCGTCGCCGCCCAGGGTCAGGCCGCGGATCTTGTCATCGGTGCCGTCGCGGGCGGTGAGGAACACCACCGGCGTCCGCTGCCCGCCCTCGCGCATCAGCCGGATCACCTCGAAGCCGTCCAGGTCGGGCAGCATCACGTCGAGAACGACCAGGTCGGGAGTGGAACTGCGGGCGGCGCTGACGGCAGCGCTGCCGCTCATCGCGGTGGTCACCTCGAACCCGGCGAAGCGGAGACTGGCGGACAGCAACTCGAGGATGTTGGCGTCGTCCTCGACGACGAGCAGCTTCGCCTCGCTCTGCTTGGGCTGGGTCTGGGTAGCCATGGCGCCATTGTTTCTCCGGCCGCTGCGCCATGCCTGCACACTCGCTGAAAATTGTCTGTGAGCCTGCACAAAGCGTCACGCGGCCAGGTGATAACCCCCACCGGCTCGGCTGGCCTGCGCGGCACGGGCCAGGACACGCCGGTCCGCGCCCGGATCGGGCCGCAGCGCCGGGGCCGCCACCATGGTCAGGGTGAGGCGGCGGACACGGGCCACCCGCAGCACCGACGCGCCCAGGGTGTCCGCGCCCACGAACGACGCCTCGGTGGAGTCGTAGCCGATCGAGACCGGGACCACCGGGGCGCCCGCGTCGATCGCCGCCTGGAACAGCGCGGACCGGAAGCGGCCCTGCTCGGGGCCGCAGTAGGTCGTACCCTCCGGAAAGATCGCGATCGTGGAGCCGGCCCGCAGCGCGCCGGCGACCTCGGCCACCGTCTCCGGCAGCGCACGCGGCCGCGTGCGGTCGATGAAGATCGTGCCGGCGTGCACGGCGGCGCGGCCGATGCCGGCCCAGGCCCGGACCTCGTGCTTGGCCACCATCCGCACCGGCAGGATCGCGGCCATGGCGACCACGTCCAGCCAGGAGACGTGGTTGGCGACCAGCAGGCTTCCGGGACGCGGCTCGGGGCCTCGCCACACCGTCCGGACCCCGAGGACCGCGAGGATGCCGCGGGCCATGGCACGCAGCGCGACGCCGCGCAGCAGGGGCGTCAGGAGCAGACCCCCGAGGAGTACGGCCACCAAGCCCGTCAACCGCACCACGGTCGTCACCGGACCACTCCGGCGGAAATCGCCGTCCCGGCATTTGTCGTCGCACCCGGAGGCCGGGTACCACAGCGTGCCCCGCTCGCCCGCCGGGAAGGTCCCGGCAGCGGCCGGCCCCGTCGAGGCGGCCGTGCTGGCCGGCGTGGTCATGCTGGCCGGCACGGTCGTGGTCATCGCGACGCCCCGAGGAAGTGCCGCCGGTACCGCGGGTCGAGCCGGTCCATCGAGAAGAGCACGTAGAAGTCGGCACAGTCGAAGTCCGGGTCGTAGGCCGGCTCGCCGCACACCCAACTGCCCAGCCGCAGGTAGCCGCGCAGCAGCGGCGGCACCGCCACCTTGGGGTCGGCCTCGACATCCTCGGCCGGCATCCACGGGCGTCGCGGCCTGACCCGCAAGGCGGGCGGGGAGAGGTGCCTCCCGTTCACCCGGGCCCGCACGCCGGCGGCCGTCCGGCCACCGTCGTTCAGCGGCACCGAGGCGCAGCCGCCCAGCCAGCGCAGGTTGTTCAGGTGCAGGTAGCGGGCGATGCCGGCCCACATCAGGTTGACCACCGCACCGGACCGGTGGTCCGGGTGCACGCAGGAGCGGCCGATCTCCACCAGGTGGTCACGCAGCGGGCGCAGCGCGCTCAGATCGAACTCGGCGTCGGCGTAGCGGCGGCCGGCCAGTTCCGCGGCGCGCGGCGGCAGCATCCGGTAGGTGCCGACCACCTCGCCGCTCGCGTCGTCGCGAACGATCAGATGGTCGCAGAAGGCGTCGAACTCGTCGGCGTCGACACCCTCGGCGGTGCCGTCGAGCCGGGCGCCGAGCTCGCCGGCGAAGACGTCGTGGCGCAGGCGCTGCGCGGCCTCGACCAGACCGGGACCGTCGGCGAGGAGAAGCGAGTAGCCGCTGGTCCCGGTGGGTGCGGCGGCCGTCATGAGAACTGCCATGTGACCTGTGTAAGGGTGACAACTGCCGATGGCGTGTCGCCTCAGTGAACGGGCGCCATCGGTTTTACGCCGCGGAGATGTTCACCGGCGACGGGTGATCGCCGGCGGCGGGCGGAACGACGTGTGCGAAGGTCGGGGCATGATTGTCCCGGCTCGTTTCAACGGCCCGCCCGGCACCGGCAACGGCGGCTGGTGCGCGGGCGCCTTCGCCACCGCCGCCGGAGCACGGATCGGCGGCCCGGCCTTTCAGGTCACCCTGCGGGTGCCGCCGCCACTGGACACCGGACTGGAACTGCGGGACGGCACGGTCTGGGCCGGTGACAGCCTGGTCGCCGAGGTCACCGAGGTCGCCGACGCGGGCGCCGCCGTGCCTTCGGTCCCGCACGGCGAGGCGGTCGCGGCCGCCGGGGGCTTCCCCGGCTTCGCCGCTCACCCGTTTCCGGGCTGCTACGTCTGCGGCCCGGACCGTGCGCCCGGCGACGGCCTGCGGATCTTCCCGGGCCCGCTGCCCGGCGACCGTACGGCCGCGCCGTGGACGGTCCCGGACGGCGTCTCCACGGAGACCATGTGGGCCGCGCTGGACTGCCCGGGCGGATGGACGGCGATCGGCACGTCCGGCCGTGCCTTCGTACTGGGCCGGATCGCCGCGTCCGTCGGCGAACTGCCCGCCCCGGGTGCGGAGTGTGTGGTGGTCGGCGCCCTCTCCGGAGTGTCGGGCCGAAAGGCGACCGTCGATTCGTCGGTGTACGGCCCGGACGGCCGCCACCTCGCTCGCGCACGGGCGACCTGGCTCGCGTTGATCTAGTAGGTTGAGCGCTTCAGCTGACGGGGAAGGAGCCGCGACGATGAGCCGGCCCAACTACACGGAGATCAGCGTCGATCGCCTCACCAAGCAGTACGCCAAGGTGCGGGCCGTCGACGACCTCTCCTTCACGGTGAACGCCGGCCGTGTCACCGGATTCCTCGGCCCGAACGGGGCCGGCAAGACCACCGCTCTGCGGATGATCCTGGGGCTGGTCACGCCCACCGCCGGCACCGCCACCATCGGCGGCGTCCGATACGTGGACATGCCCGACCCGATCCGGCAGGTCGGCGCGGTCCTCGAGGCGTCCAGCGCGCACCGCGGCCGCAGCGCGCGCAACCACCTGCGGGTCATCTGCCGCGCGGCCGGCCTGCCCGACCAGCGCGCCGACGAGGTGCTCGCCATCGTCGGGCTGAACACCGTCGGCACCCGCAAATTCAAGGGCTACTCGCTGGGCATGAAGCAGCGTCTCGGTATCGCCGCGGCGCTGCTCGGCGATCCGCGGGTGCTGATCCTGGACGAGCCGACCAACGGTCTCGACCCGGAGGGCATCCGATGGATGCGCGACCTGCTCAAGGCACTCGCCGCCGAGGGCCGCACGGTCCTGGTCTCCAGTCACCTGCTGGGCGAGATGCAGCAGCTCGCCGACGACGTGGTGATCATCGCGGCCGGGCGGCTGATCCGGCAGGGCCCGGTCAGCGAGGTTCTCGGCGCGGCCGCCGGCGTGGCCCGGGTGCGGGTCCGCACACCGCAGCCGGAGCGGCTCGCCACCGCGTTGCAGGAGGCACGGCTGGAGGTCGGCGGCGGGCCGGACGGCTCGCTGCAGATCTCCGGGGCTGATACCGCCCAGGTGGGGCACATCGCCTTCACGGCCGGGGTCGAGTTGCACGAGCTGATCGGGGAGAGCGCCGATCTGGAGCGTGCCTTCCTGGACCTGACGGCCGGAAAGGCGGGCGCCCGATGAACCTCATCCGTGCCGAGCTGCTGAAACTGCGTACCACCGCGCTCTGGTGGATCTTCGCGATCCTGCTGGTGCCGATCTACGGCGTCGCGCTGGCCTACAACTGGCTGACCGCCAACGTGATGCTGTCGTCGGACTACGCCGATGTGGACACCGGGATGATCGGCGAGGCGGACCGCGCCGTCTCCGGCCTCTACACCAGCGGCCAGTTCTTCGGCATCCTGCTGGTGGTGCTGCTCAGCGCGATCCTGGTGACCAACGAGTTCTTCCACCTGACGGCGACCAGCACGTTCCTCACCACGCCGCGTCGGGAGCTGGTCATCCTGGCTAAGATGGCCGTCTCGGTGGTGATCGCGCTGACTGTCTGGCTGGTCACCACCGTGCTCAGCCTGGGCTTCGCCCCGTTCGCGCTGAGCACCATGAACCAGCCCTCGCACATCGGCGAGAGCTTCGTCTGGCAGGCGATCGGGCTGAACGCGCTGGCCTTCGTGCTCTGGGGGCTGCTCGGGGTGGGCACCGGGGTGCTGATCCGCAGCCAGATCGGCGCGACCCTGACCCTGTCGGTGCTCTACGTGGTCGGCGCCCAGGTGCTCTCCGGCATCTTCGTGCTGCTGGGCACCATGTGGAACGAGTCGGTCCTCACGTTCCGGGTGGTCGTGCCGACCCTCGCCTCGGACCTGATGGTCTCCGGGCAGCAGTTCCCGGACGACCCCCCGCGCTGGGTCGGCGCACTGATCATGCTCGCCTATGCCGCGGTGTTCTCGGTGGTCGGCACGCTCATCACCAAAGAGCGGGACGTCGGGTAACGCGTACCGAAAACCCATGCTCGCGCGCCGCGCACGACCGTTGGTCGTGCGCGGTTCGTCGTGGAGCGGCGACCAGCGCAAACAGGGGCCGTCCAAGTTTTCGGGCGGGGTCTTTCCCGCCTGCGGCGGCGAAATCGGGGGGTGTAGTCTCGCCGGGTCGCGACGGAGCGGCGGGGCCGGAGTTGTCGGCCGGCGGTTCCTCGGCCTCAAGGTCTGATTGGCCACAGAGCGGACGTCCGCACCGACAGCGCCTGTGCACGGCGTAGCCTGGACACCGAATCCTACCCGTCCCGCGTGACGGATCAGTCACGTGATGACAAAAACGGTGAAAGAGGCGAACGCGGCAGTGTCGACGCAGCAGACTTCGCAGGACAATCCACTCGCGGATTTCGGTCCCAACGAGTGGATCGTCGATGAGATGTACCAGCGGTACCTGGCCGACCCGGCCAGTGTCGACCCTGCCTGGCACGATTTCTTCGCCGACTACAAGCCGGCGACGTCGCAGGGCTCGATCGCGACCCCGGACGAGGCCACCGCGGCCAACGCCACCGCGACCGCGGCCAAGGCGGGCACGGACGCCCCGGCCGCCGCGACCGTGGCCCCGGCCAAGCCGGTGACCCCGCCTGCGGCGAAGCCGGCCCCGGCCGCCAAGGCCGCCCCGGCGAAGCCCACCGCGGCCGCCACCGCACCGGCCGCCGGCGCCAAGACCACGACCCTGCGCGGCGTCGCCGCCAAGATCGTGCAGAACATGGAGTCCTCGCTGGAGGTCCCCACCGCCACGTCGGTGCGCGCGGTCCCGGCGAAGCTCATGGTCGACAACCGCATCGTCGTCAACAACCACCTCTCCCGTGGCCGTGGCGGCAAGGTGAGCTTCACCCACCTGATCGGCTGGGCGCTGATCCGCGCGGTTCTCAAGCACCCGGAGATGAACAACTCCTACGCCGAGATCGACGGCAAGCCCGCGCTGGTCGCGCCGGAGCACATCAACCTTGGCATCGCCATCGACCTCGCCAAGAAGGACGGCTCCCGCACGCTGGTCGTGCCGTCCATCAAGAACTGCGAGACGATGGACTTCCGGCAGTTCTGGCAGGCGTACGAGGACGTGGTCCGGCGCGCCCGCCGCAACGAGCTGACCATGGAGGACTACTCCGGCACCACGATCTCGCTGACCAACCCCGGCGGCATCGGCACCGTCCACTCCATCCCCCGCCTGATGAACGGGCAGAGCGCGATCATCGGGGTCGGCGCGATGGAGTACCCGGCTCCGTACTCCGGGATGAGCGACGAGACCCTGGCCGAGCACGGCGTCAGCAAGGTCACCACGCTGACCAGCACCTACGACCACCGGGTCATCCAGGGCGCGCAGTCCGGCGAGTTCCTCAAGGTGATGCACGAGCTGCTGCTCGGTCAGCACGGCTTCTACGACGAGATCTTCACGTCGCTGCGGATCCCGTACGAGCCGGTCCGCTGGGTGCGCGACGTGGCCCGGACCTCCGAGGGGCAGATCGACAAGGCCGCCCGGGTGGTCGAGCTGATCCACGCCTACCGGGTGCGCGGTCACCTGATGGCCGACACCGACCCGCTCGAGTTCACCATCCGCAAGCACCCCGACCTCGACGTGCTCCAGCACGGCCTGACCCTGTGGGACCTGGACCGCACCTTCCCGGTCGGCGGCTTCGCCGGCAAGCAGAAGATGAAGCTGCGGGACGTCCTCGGCGTCCTGCGGGACAGCTACTGCCGCCGGATCGGCATCGAGTACATGCACATCCAGGACCCGGAGGAGCGCCGCTGGGTCCAGGAACGTATCGAGGTCAAGTACACCAAGCCGGACACCGACGAGCAGAAGCACATCCTGCACCGGCTGAACGCCGGCGAGGCGTTCGAGACCTTCCTCCAGACGAAGTACGTCGGCCAGAAGCGGTTCTCGCTGGAGGGCGGCGAGTCGCTGATCCCGCTGCTCGACGCGGTGCTGCAGGACTCCGCCGAGGCGGGCCTGGACGAGATGGTGATCGGCATGGCCCACCGTGGCCGGCTGAACGTGCTCACCAACATCGTCGGCAAGCCGTACGAGAAGATCTTCAACGAGTTCGAGGGTCAGATGGACCCGAAGTCGGCGCACGGCTCCGGTGACGTCAAGTACCACCTGGGCCAGACCGGCAAATACACGACGCCCGACGGGGAGTTCTCGACGACGGTCAGCGTCGTCGCCAACCCGTCCCACCTGGAGGCCGTCGACCCGGTCCTGGAGGGCATCGTCCGGGCCAAGCAGGACCGTCTCGACCTCGGTCTGCACGGTTACACGGTGCTGCCGGTGCTGGTGCACGGCGACGCCGCGTTCGCCGGTCAGGGCGTGGTCGCCGAGACGCTCAACCTGTCCCAGCTCCGTGGTTACCGCACCGGCGGCACGATCCACGTGATCGTGAACAACCAGGTCGGTTTCACCACCGCCCCGGAGTACAGCCGCTCGTCGATGTACTCGACCGACGTGGCCCGGATGATCCAGGCGCCGATCTTCCACGTGAACGGCGACGACCCCGAGGCCGTGGTCCGGGTCGCGAAGCTGGCGTTCGAGTACCGCCAGGCGTTCAACAAGGACGTCGTGATCGACATGATCTGCTACCGCCGCCGCGGTCACAACGAGGGCGACGACCCGTCGATGACCAACCCGCGCATGTACCAGATCATCGACACCAAGCGCAGCGTGCGGAAGCTCTACACCGAGGAGCTGATCGGCCGCGGTGACATCACCGTGCAGGAGGCCGAGGAGCAGCTTCGCGACTACCAGGGCCGGCTCGAAGAGGTCTTCAAGGCCACCCGGGACTCGGGCGGTTCCCCGCAGCGGTCGCGCATCATCGCCGAGGAGCCGGAGCCCGAGGTGGAGACGGCCGTCGACGCGGCGGTGGTCCGCTCGGTCGGGCAGGCGCACGTCGAGCTGCCCGAGGGCTTCACTCCGCACAAGCGGGTCCAGCAGCTGCTCGACCGGCGGGCCAAGATGTCCACCGACGGTGGCATCGACTGGGGCTTCGGTGAGCTGATCGCCTTCGGCTCGCTGCTCAACCAGGGCGTCACCGTCCGCCTCGCCGGCCAGGACTCGCGCCGCGGCACCTTCACCTCGCGGCACGCGGCCATCGTCGACTCGATCACCGGCAAGGACTTCCTGCCGCTCGGCTCGCTGGCCACCGGCAGCGCCCGGTTCTTCGTGCACGACTCGCTGCTGTCGGAGTACGCGGCGATGGGCTTCGAGTACGGCTACTCGGTGGAGAACCCGGACGCGCTGGTCCTCTGGGAGGCCCAGTTCGGCGACTTCGTCAACGGCGCACAGTCGATCGTGGACGAGTTCCTCTCCTCCGGCGAGGTGAAGTGGGGCCAGCAGTCGTCGCTGGTGCTGCTGCTTCCGCACGGCATGGAGGGCCAGGGCCCGGACCACTCGTCCGGCCGCCCGGAGCGGTTCCTGCAGCTCTGCGCGCAGGACAACATGCGGGTGGCGAACCCGACCACCCCGGCGAACTACTTCCACCTGCTGCGCCGCCAGGGCCTGTCTCCCAAGCGCAAGCCGCTGGTGGTCTTCTCGCCGAAGTCGCTGCTGCGTCACAAGCTCGCGGTGTCGCAGGTCAACGAGTTCACCGAGGGCACCTTCCAGCCGATCCTCGGCGACGCCGGGGTCAAGGGCCAGCCGCTCGACGGCGGCTCGGTGAAGCGGGTGCTGCTCTGCTCCGGCAAGGTCTACTACGACCTGTTCCAGGCGCGTGCCGAGCGGGGCATCACCGACACCGCGATCATCCGGATGGAGCAGATCTACCCGCTGCCCGTCGAGGAGCTGAAGGCGGTTCTCGCGCAGTACCCGAACGCCGAGGACTTCGCCTGGGTGCAGGAGGAGCCGGCCAACCAGGGCGCCTGGTCGTTCGTGGCGCTCAACCTGCTGGAGCACCTGGAGGGTGTCCGGCTGCGCCGGATCTCCCGCCCGTCCGCCGCCGCCCCGGCGGTCGGCTCGGCCAAGCTGCACGAGGCCGAGCAGCAGGCGCTGGTCGAGGCGTCGTTGCCGCGCTCGTGACACACGGTTGAAAGGGGGCGCTCCGCGACAGCGGGGCGCCCCCTTTTACCATCTGGGCATGTACTTCACCGATCGTGGCATCGAGGAACTGGTCCAGCGGCGTGGCGAGGAGACCGTCACGCTGGAGTGGATCGGTGAGCAGCTGCGCACCTTCGTCGACATGAACCCCGAGTTCGAGACCCCGATCGAGCGTTTCGCGACCTGGCTGGCTCGCGACGACGAGGACGACGACGAGTGACCGGGCTCCCGGTGCCGTCCCCGCGACGCCGGGGCGGTTCGCCAGAGCCGCCGGTGATCGGGGTCATGCCGGGGGTCGGGACCTTCGGCCCGGTGCCGTGGCCGCCGGGCCGGTAGGTTGAGGGCGTGGCGCGCAGTGTGTACGTAGCGGGCTTGGGCCCGTCCGTCGGCAAGGGGACCGTGGCTCTCGGCATCGTCGAGCTGCTCTCCCGCCGGGTCGCGAAAGTGGCCGTCTTCCGGCCGCTGGTCTCCGGGGCCGGTCAGGATCATCTGCTCACCGTCCTCCGCGAGCGCTATCCCGGCCCGGTCGCGGCCGAGGAGTCGTTCGGCGTCACCCTCGCCGAGGCGTCCGCGCTGGTCGCCGACGGCCGGCGGGAAGAGCTGATCGGCCGGATCGTCGAGCGTTACCGCGCGGTCGAGCGGCAGAGCAGCGCGGTCGTGGTGATCGGCAGCGACTTCACCGACAAACCCGCCGAGGGCCACGAGGAGCTGCCCCGGGAGCTGGCCTTCAACGCGCGGCTGGCGACCGAGTTCGGCAGCGTCGTGGTGCCGGTGATCAGCGGTGCGGGCCGGTCGGCGGAGTCGCTGGCGGCGGCCGCGCGGAGTGCGTACCACTCGCTGGTGGATCTCGGCGCGACGGTCGCCGCGGTGATCGCGAACCGGGTCCCGGCGGCCGCGTCCGGCAGCCGGCCGGAAGGCCTCCCGGTGCCCTTCTGGGCGGTGCCGGAGGTCGCGGCGATCGCCGCGCCCACGGTGGGCGAGGTGGCGGCGGCCCTGGACGCCACGGTCTTCTCCGGTGGGCCGAGCGCCCTCGACCGTGACGTGCTCGACTACGTCGTCGGCGCCGCCCATGTGCCGAACGTGCTGGAGCATCTGACCGAGGGATCGCTGTTGATCACCCCGGGTGATCGAGCCGATCTGCTGGTGGCCGCGTCGGCCGCGCACGCCGCCGGCACGGTGACGCTGGCCGGTCTGGTGCTCACTCTCGGCGAGCCGCCCGACGAGCGTGCCGTCCGGGTCATCGAGCGTCTCAACACCGGCCTCGCCATGCTGATCGTCAAGACCGACAGCTACCACACCATCGCGGCCGCCGACCGGATCGATGCGCGGCTCAGCACCCCGCGCAAGGTCGAGGCGGCGCTCGGCGTGTTCGAGGAGACCGTCGACACCGCCGAGCTGTCGCGGGTGCTCGACGTGGCCCGGTCCAGCCGGGTGACGCCGCTGATGTTCGAGAACGACCTGATCGACCGGGCCCGCGCCGAGCGGCGGCATCTGGTGCTGCCGGAGGGCGCCGAGGAGCGCATCCTGCGGGCCACCGAGACCCTGCTGCGGCGCGGTGTGGCCGATCTGACCCTGCTCGGCGACCCGGCCGAGATCGCCCGGCGGGCCCGCGAGATCGGTGTGGAGATCGGCGGCGCCCGGCTCGTCGACCCGTCCGCCAGCGAGTTGCGGGAGGACTTCGCGGCCCGGTACGCGGAGATCCGCAAGCACCGGGGCGTGACCCTGGACCTGGCGTTCGACGTGGTCCGTGACGTGAACTACTTCGGCACCATGATGGTCGCCGCGGGACTGGCCGACGGCATGGTCTCCGGCGCGACGCACACCACGGCCGCGACGATCCGGCCGGCCTTCGAGATCATCAAGACGGTGCCGGAGGTGTCGGTCGCGTCGAGCGTCTTCTTCATGCTGCTGGCCGACCGGGTGCTGGTCTACGGCGACTGCGCGGTCAACCCCGACCCGGACGCGGCCCAGCTCGCCGACATCGCGCTGTCCTCGGCACAGACCGCCGCCGCGTTCGGCATCGAGCCGCGGGTGGCGATGCTGTCCTATTCCACCGGCAGTTCCGGTTCCGGCGCCGATGTGGACAAGGTCGCCGCGGCCACCGCGCTGGTCCGCCGGCGGCGGCCGGACCTGCCGGTCGAGGGCCCGATCCAGTACGACGCGGCGATCGATCCGGCCGTCGCCGCCGCGAAGCTGCCCGGCAGCGCGGTCGCCGGAAAGGCCACCGTCTTCGTGTTCCCCGACCTGAACACCGGCAACAACACCTACAAGGCCGTCCAGCGTTCGGCCAACGCGGTCGCGGTCGGGCCGGTGATGCAGGGTCTCCGGGCGCCGGTCAACGACCTGTCCCGCGGCGCGACGGTGAAGGACATCGTGAACACGGTCGCCATCACGGCGATTCAGGCGGGAGCGAGATGACCCGGGTTCTGGTGCTCAACAGCGGCTCGTCGTCGCTGCGCTACCGGCTCTTCGACTCGTCCGAGGTACTGGCGAAAGGCCTGGTCCAGCGGATCGGCGAGGCCGGCGGCGACGCGGCCGACCACGCGGCGGCGCTGCGGAAGCTGATGGACGAACTGGACCTGTCCGGGCTGGCCGCGGTCGGGCACCGGGTGGTGCACGGCGGCGACCGGTTCACCGCCTCGACGATCGCCGACGACGAGGTGCTGGCCGCCATCGAGGAGCTGATCCCGCTCGCGCCGCTGCACAATCCGGCCGCGCTGACCGGGCTGCGGGTGGCCCGCGAGTTGCTGCCGGACGTCCCGCAGGTGGCGGTCTTCGACACCGCGTTCCACTCGACGATCCCCCCGGAGGGCGCCTTCTGGGCGATCGACCGGGAACTCGCCGGCAAGTGGGGGCTGCGGCGGTACGGGTTTCACGGGACGTCTCACGCCTACGTCTCGCGGGAGACCGCCCGGCTGCTCGGCAGGCCGGCCGCCGAGACGAACGTGATCACGCTGCACCTGGGCAACGGGGCGAGCGCCACCGCGGTGCGCGGGGGCGCGAGCGTGGCCACCTCGATGGGCCTGACACCGCTGCCCGGCCTGGTCATGGGCACCCGGTCTGGGGACATCGACCCCAGCCTGATCTTCCACCTGCACCGGGTCGCCGGGCTGTCACTCGACGAGATCGAGGACGTGCTGACCCGCCGCTCGGGGCTGCTCGGCCTGGCCGGTGACAACGATCTGCGCGCGGTGCAGGAGCGCTATCTCGCCGGCGACCCGGAGGCCACGCTCGCCTTCGACGTCTACTGCCGGCGGATCCGCGAGTACACCGGGTCCTACCTGGCGGTGCTGGGCCGGGTGGACGCGATCACGTTCACCGGCGGGGTCGGGGAGAACTCGCGGCTGGTGCGGGCGCACACGCTCGCCGGGCTGGAGCCGCTCGGCATCGCCGTCGACCCGGAGCGCAACGAGCGCAACGCCACGATCATCTCCCCGGACGGCTCGCCGGTCGCCGTGTGCGTGGTGCCGACCGAGGAGGAGCTGGAGATCGCCTCGGAGGCGCGGAAGGCGATCGGATCAGAGGGCTAGCCAGGCGATCAGCGCGATCAGCACGACCGCGGCCACCGCGCCGGCGATGATGTAGGGCATCTTGGAGGGTGCCTGGGCCTCGGAGGGCGTCGTGCGGGTGAACGCCCGAAACGCCTCGGTGTTGCCACTGGGGTCGACCTGGTTCTCAGACATGGGCACGACCCTAGCCAAACGGGTCCAGGATGGCGAAGCCCGGCACCTGTTCGGCGGAACCCGGTGTGATACCCGATACCAGGGAATTCCGATCTTGAGCAGGCACAATGGCCGGGTGCTGCGCCGTTCCGTACTCACTCTCGCCCTTGCCTCCGCCGGTTTGACCGCCTGCTCCACCCCCGCCCCCACGAAAGAACAGGGTCAGGCCACGCCCTCACCCTCCCGCTCCCGAGAACAGCGTCAGGCCGGGACGCGGGAGTTCGCGTTCAACAGGGGCGGCGATCGTCCGCTGCCGACCAAGGTGTGGCTGCCGGCCGGTGAGGGACCGTTCCCGCTGATCTATTTCAGTCACGGATTGACCTCACAGCCCGACGACTACGCCGAACTGCTCAGCGCCTGGGCGGCGGCCGGTTTCGTGGTGGCCGGCCCCAAGTACCCGCACACCTGGAACCAGACCGCCGCGTACGACGCCGGCGACATCGTCAACCAGCCCGCCGACGCGCAGCACGTGATCACCGAGCTGCTGACCGCCCTGGCCGGGATCGTCGACCCGCAGCGGATCGCCGCGGCCGGGCACTCGGCCGGCGCGATCACCACGGTCGGCCTGTTCAGCGGAAGCCGGGACGAACGGCTCAAGGCCGGGCTGCTGATCGCCGGCCGCCAGATGCCGCAGCCGGCCCCCTTTGCGGGCGCCCCGGCGCCGCTGCTGTTCGTGCAGGGCAAGCTCGACAAGACGGTCACCTACGAGCAGGCGTACGGGGCGTACAACGAGGTGAGCTGGCCCAAGGCCTTCCTGGAGCTCCCGCAGGGCACCCATCTGCCGCACCGCGACGAGCCGTCGGTGGTGGCCGCCACCACCACCGACTTCTGGCTCTGGAGTCTCCGGGGCGATCAGGCCGCGAAGGACCGCATGCCGCGGGACGCCGCGCCGGCCGGCCTCACCAGCCTCCTTTAGAACTCCACCACGATCTTGCCGAAGACGTCGCCGCCGGCGAGCCGCGCGAAGGCCCCGGCGACCTCGTCGAACCGGACCGTCGCGTCGATCACCGGCCGCACCTGCCCGGACGCCACCATCTCCAGCAGGGCGGCCAGCTCGTCCGGGGTGCCCATGCTGCTGCCCAGGATCTCCAGCTGCATGGCGAAGACGCGGCGCAGGTCGACCTCGGCCCGGTGCCCGGCGGTCGCCCCGCACACCACGATCCGGGCGCCTGGCGCGGAGCACTTCATCGAATGGTCGAAGGTGGCCGCGCCGACCGACTCGATCACCAGGTCGACGCGCTCGGGCAGCCGGGCGCCGGGTTCCACCGCGGTCGCGCCCAGCGCGGCGATCCGCTCCCGTTTGCCGGGGTCGCGGCTGGTGGCGTACACCCTCTTGCCGAGAGCGGCGGCAAGCGCGACCGCCGCTGTGGAGACCCCGCCGCCGGCGCCCTGGACCAGCACTGATCCGGCCTCCGAGGCCCGGCCACGGGTGACGAGCATGTGGTATGCCGTGAGCCAGGCCGTGGGCAGGCAGGCCGCCTCGGCGAAGGACACTCCGGCCGGTTTGGGGATCAGGTTCTGCCGGGGCGCCGCCAGGCGTTCGGCGATGGTGCCCGGGTGGCGCTCGGAGAAGAGCGAGAACCCCCGTGGATCGGCCTTGTCCTCCACCACCGGATAGACCACGACCTCATTGCCGTCGGGGTCCACCCCGGCGGCGTCGCAGCCGAGGATCATCGGCAGCCGGTCGGCGGGCAGCCCGACGCCCCGCAGCGACCAGATGTCGTGGTGGTTGAGGGAGGCGGCCCGCACGTCGATGGGCACCCAGCCGTCCGGGACGGCGAGCGGCAGCTCACCCACGGTCAGGCCGCTGAGCGGGTCCTCCGGGTTCAGGGCGGAAGCATAGGCAGCGCGCATCACCCGACCTTAGCGACCGTTAACGCGTCGCGCCGCCCTCGGCGAACAAAGGGCGGCGCGACGGTCATCGATCGATCAGACGGGCTGGTGCTCCGGCTCGGGCGCGGGGGCGGCGACGCGGCGCGCGACGCCGTCCTCGATGGCCGCGGCGGCGACGGCGGCGGCCACCGCCGGGGCGACCCGCGGGTCCAGCGGTGACGGGACGATCGCCTCCGGCCGGAGGTCGTCGGCGACGATCGCCGCGATCGCGTCGGCGGCGGCCACCTTCATCCGGTCGGTGATCGTGGTGGCCCGGACGTCCAGCGCGCCCCGGAAGATGCCGGGGAACGCCAGGACGTTGTTGATCTGGTTGGGGAAGTCGCTGCGGCCGGTCGCGACGATCGCCGCGTACTTGTGCGCGACCGTCGGGTGGACCTCGGGAGTCGGGTTGGCCAGCGCGAAGATGATCGCGCCCGGCGCCATGCCGGCCAGGGCCTCCTCGCCGATGTTGCCACCGGAGACTCCGACGAGCACGTCGGCGCCGATCAGCGCCTCGGCGATCCCGCCGGTGCGCCCGGAGATGTTCGTGGCGGCCGCGATCTCGGCCTTCGTCCCGCTGAGGTCGGCGCGGTCGCTGTGGATGATGCCCCGCGAGTCGACGACGATCATGTTGGCGCCCTCGACACCCGCCGCGATCAGCGTGTTCGTGATCGCGACGCCGGCGGCCCCGGCCCCGCTGACGACCACGCGCAGGTCGCCGAACTTGCGGCCGAGAAGCTTCGCCGCGTTGCGCAGCGCGGCCAGCGTGACGACGGCGGTGCCGTGCTGGTCGTCGTGGAAGACCGGGATGTCGAGTTCGGCGTCGAGCCGACGCTCGATCTCGAAGCAGCGCGGGGCGCTGATGTCCTCCAGGTTGATGCCGCCGAACGAGGGGGCCATCGCCTTGACCGTGGCGATGATGCCCTCGACGTCCTGCGTGTCGAGGACGATCGGGATCGAGTCGACTCCGCCGAACTGCTTGAACAGGACGGACTTGCCCTCCATGACCGGCATGGCGGCCTTGGGCCCGATGTTGCCGAGACCGAGGACGGCCGAGCCGTCGGTGACCACGGCGACGGTGTTCGACGTCCAGGTGAAGTCGGAGTAGAGCGACTCGTCCTCGGCGATCGCCTCGCAGACCCGAGCGACGCCCGGGGTGTAGGCCAGCGACAGGTCATCGCGGCTGGCCAGCGGGACGGTCGCGCTCATCGTCATCTTGCCCCGGCGGTGCAGGTCGAAGACGGGATCGGCGGCGAGGGCGGGATCGAGTTCAAAACTGAAGAAAGACACGGTGAAACTCCACACTGCATCGACATTGATACGTGGCACCTGCTGGAGTTCCGGTCGCGAGTATGCGCCGGAAACCGCGGTGCGATGCGGGGATCACCCGGTACAGCCACCTCCAGCGCGGGTGTGCGCTGGGGATCAGAGGACACTAACTTAACCGGAACGGTCTCGGGTAGTAGCGAAATATCACACGCCCGATGACATCGGCGACGCCGTGAGCACGGGAATCGTCATCCACGAATGAATTGTCGCCGAGCAGCCACCACCCGCCGTCACGCTCCGCGACGGCCCGCTTGACGACGAGCAGGCCCGGCCGCGACCGGAATTCGGCGACCACGACGTCACCGGCCCGGATCCGCCCGCCCCGCCGGACGATCAGCGCGTCCCCGGCTCGCAGCGTCGGCACCATCGACGGGCCCCGGACGAGCACGGCGAACAGTGGTAATTGCCACCTCAAGGCATCAAGCCTCCTCGCGTTACGGCATGGGCGTAAGGGGTAGTGTCAACCTCGGATCATCGCAAATTCTATGGAGGAGTCCTGATGCGACTTCCGCGTTTCCTCACCCCGCGCACCGTGGTCAGCGCGCACTGCGACCTGCCGTGCGGCGTCTACGACCCGGCACAGGCCCGGATCGAGGCCGAGTCGATCAAGGCGATCGCCGAGAAGTACCAGGGGAACACCGACCCCGAGTTCCGCACCCGCGCGATCCTCATCAAGGAGCAGCGCTCCGAGCTGGTCAAGCACCACCTCTGGGTCCTGTGGACGGACTACTTCAAGGCTCCGCACTTCGAGAAGTACCCGAACCTGCACCAGCTCTTCAACGAGGCCACCAAGCTGGCCGGCGCCGCCGGCGCCAAGGGCTCGGTGGACCCCGCGATCGCCGAGCAGCTGCTGGGCAAGATCGAGGAGATCTCCAAGATCTTCTGGGAGACCAAGCAGGCCTGAGCATGACGGCCATTCGACGGCCGGGCCGCCCCTTACCGGGCGCCGGCCGTCGCTGTTCGCTCACCCGGATCACCCACTCGCCAGGACAGGCGGTCACCGGGTGGTCCCGTAGCGTCTTCGAGCCGCTACAGTCTCTCCATCGGGAGGAGGGCCCCACGTGACTCAGGTGACGGACACGGAGCTGGACGTCGGAGACGACGTCGTACTGCTGACGGTGCCGGCCGACGGCGGATACCTGGGCGTCCTCCGGACGGCCACCGCGGGCCTCGCCGCCCGCCTGCACTTCGCCCTCGACGAGATCGAGGATCTGCGCATCGCCGTCGACGAGGCGTGCGCCATGCTCCTGGCCATCGCCACTCGCAACGCCGAGCTGGAGTGCCGATTCGCGGTCACCGACGACGCCCTGACCGTCGAGGTCACCGTCGCCACGGTCCGCGGCGCCCGCCTGCCGTCGGAGTCGTCGTTCGCGTGGAAGGTCCTGACGGCCCTCACCACCTCCGCCGCCGCCGAGGCGAACGGCCGCCACGCCACGATCCGTCTCCTCACGAGGCGCACCGAGTTCTGATCCGCCGGCCGCGGGGCGACGAGTCCGGCTGTCGAGTCCGCGATCCGCTCGCGGCCCGGCGTTTCGCCGCTGACAGCCCATTCGCTGGTACGCCGTCGGCAGCCCTCCACCGCACCCCGGCCTCCCGTGGCAGTCCACGCGAGGCCCTGCCCGGCCCAGGCCCCAGCGCGACCGCCGGGCTGCTGCCCACTCCCGCGGCTCGCGGACGCTTGCGCCCCCGTACCACGAAGGGGTGAAACGGTGAGCACTCCGGACCGCAGGGGGATCGCGGCCGGAAGCCCGGGTTTACCGGACGGTCTGGGCGATGTAGTCGAGGTGAGCGGCGGCGGCCCGGGTCGCTCCCTCGGCGTTGCGGTCGGCGAGGCAGTCGATGATGGCGCGGTGGTCGGCGTCGATGCGCAGCCAGTAGCCGTCGGGCAGGCTGCCGATCACCTCCTCGCCGTAGGTGACCTGGTAGATGGGCTGGCCGACGAGTTCGAACAGCGGGTTGCCGGTGGCCTTGGCCATCGCCCGGTGAAACGCCGAGTGGGCCGCCAGCATGGTGTCGAAGTCGTCGATGTCCGGGTCGAAGAGCGTGCCGCGCAACTCGGTGAGGTGGGCGTCCTCGCGGCGCAGGGCGGCCAGGCCGGCGGCCGGGATCTCCAGTGCCCGGCGCAGCTCCAGCAGGTCGGCGAGGCCGATCGCGGCGGAGTGGGTGAGCAGGGCGAAGCCGGTGGAGAGGCCGTCGGCGAGCTGGCCGGCGTCGGGGTGGGCGACGAAGCTGCCGCCGGTGACGCCTCTGGTCGTGACGATGAGGTGCTGGCTGGCCAGCAGACGAAGGGCTTCCCGGACCGTGCTGCGGCTGACACCGATCTTGACGCACAGTTCGGGTTCGGGTGGCAGTCGCTCCCCCGGCTGCAGACGGCCGGAGGTGATCTCCGCTCGCAACTCGTCCGCGAGCTGCTGATAGGCGGGTGGTCGCACCGTTGAGCCGGTCACCCGTACAGGTTAGGCCCTGATCCGCTCGCGGAGACCCGCTAATCGACGCCCAACGCTCGGCTGCTGGGCGGAATCAGGATCAGGGCCGCGGTCACCCCGCCCAGGGCGAGTAGTCCGATACCGACCCAGAGTGTGCCGTACTGGATCAGGAAGCCACCCGTGGCGAGCGTGAAGAGCTGCACCACCACGGCCGGGCCGCGCGCCCGGACAGCGCGGCGGCCGAGAGCGCGGGCGACCGCGAAGACCGAGACCGCGGCGAGGGCGACCATGACGGTGAGCGACGCGGCGACCGAGACCAGGAAGTCGTCACGGGTCAGAATCAGCACGATGAGATAGGCCGTGAGAGCGGCCAATCCGGCGGCCTGCAGGTAGATCAGCCGCACTCCCCATTCGAGGGTGGGGACGCTGGTAGGCACGGGTTTCTCACCGGTCACTGGTGCACCATACCGACAGCCTTCCGGCGCTTGGTTGGGTACAGTGCCGCGCATGCGAGCGTTGCTGGTGGTCAACCCCCGGGCGACGACCACCAGTGAGCGCGGCCGGGACGTGCTGGTGCGGGCGTTGCGCAGCGCGGTGGACCTGACGGTGAGCTACACGCAGCGGCGCGGCCACGCCACCAAGCTGGCCCGCGACGCCGCGGAGAGCGGGGTCGACGTCGTCGTGACGCTCGGTGGCGACGGCACCGTGAACGAGGCGGTGAACGGCCTGCTCACCGCATCGACAGCGCTCTCCGGCCTGCCGGGCCCCACCGCGGACCGGCTGCCGTCGCTCGCCGTGGTGCCGGGCGGCTCCACGAACGTCTTCGCCCGCGCGCTCGGCATGCCCCGCGACTGGGCCGAGGGAACGAGCGTGATCCTGGACGGGATACGTGACGGCCGGACCCGGGTGATCGGCCTGGGCCGGGCCGACGACCGCTGGTTCACCTTCACCGCCGGCCTGGGCTGGGACGCCGCGACGATCCGGCGGGTGGAGCAGTCCCGGATGCACGGCCGCACGTCGACGCCGGGTCTCTACATGCGCGCCACGTTCGGCCAGTTCTTCGCCGGCCGGGACCGGAAGGATCCACCGCTCACTCTGGAGCGGCCGGGTGAGACGCCGGACACGGAGCTGAGCACGGTGATCGTGCAGAACACCGCGCCCTGGACGTACGTCGGTGACCGTCCTGTCCATTTGAATCCGGACGCCTCGTTCGATCTCGGGCTGGACGTGGTGGCCCTGCGGAAACTGACGATCGCCGGCGGCGCGCGGACGGTGACACAACTCGCGTGGCGGGCGCGTGATCCACGAGGTAAACAGGTGTTGCGCCTACATGACATCACCGAGTTCACCGTGGTGGCGTCCCGGCCCCAGGCATTCCAGCTGGACGGTGACTACCTAGGGGAACGGCAGAAGGTGCACTTCGTGTCCGTCCCCTCGGCTCTACGTGTGATCTGCTGACTCGGGGGTACGTGAACCGACACGTGCTCACGATCCGTTACAGAAACACGGGCAAAAGGTCTGCGAAGTGGCCGGGACCGTACTACATTGATGGGAGCGTTCGTCAACCGGCTCTGGCATGAGCGGCGGAACCGGACATATGGGTGCGTGAGTCAGCTCACCCGCCGGGAGAAACTTCCAGCGCTACCCTTGACATCGCGAGAGTTCGTGAAAGCATTCACAAGCGATAAGAAGTAACCGGTTGCCGCTTGTGCGCGTTCCTTATACGGAAGCACGGAAGAGCCACCAAACACAAAAGCTTGCTAACGCACCGGTGAGCGCACGGGCACAAGCCGTCGCGAACCACAGCGCTCGCATATAGGTAAACAGCACTGTTTTCATTACCCATCCGAAACAAGGAGTTTGCCGCCATGGACTGGCGTCACGATGCGATCTGCCGCGACGAGGACCCCGAGCTGTTCTTCCCGATCGGGACGTCCGGCCCGGCGCTCCTGCAGGTCGAGCAGGCCAAGGCCGTGTGCCGGCGGTGCCCGGTGACCGAGGGATGCCTCTCATGGGCTCTCGAGTCGGGTCAGGACGCCGGCGTTTGGGGCGGGATGAGCGAAGACGAACGGCGTGCCGTGAAGCGTCGCGGCGGCCTTCGGGTCGGCGTTCCCACCGCCTGAATCAATCCCCCACACAGCATTTGCGCCCCGGGCCGTACGGCACCGGGGCGTCTTGCTGTTTCGGGTAGCTCACACCGTGCTCCATTCCGCTGTGCGTAAATTCGATCACAGTACGTTTCGCGGACCACCGAAATGATCTCGAAATGCCGCCCGCAACGCTTTGCGTCGCCGCTCCGGCACACTCCGCAAGGGACGATCATCCGCAGATGCCAATGGGCACCCGATCGTCGCCTAGCGCAGAGTCACCGTCGCCCAGAGTCACCATGGCGACCGATATTGCCAGCCATCTCTCAGTAATGGCCTGACGGCCTTTCTCCGCTCCGGAAGACCGCCTACCCACCCTGGGGCAGGGCTGGACGACTCCGCCCTCGCACAGTGGACCTCGGGGCTTTCCCGCCACGGCGACGAAACGGCCCACAGCGATGAGAACGCCACAACGGCGAGAAGGATGCTTCAGGCCGCGGCGATGAGAGCCGCGGCGCCTCCGAGAACCGCTTCCACCCGCGCGGCCACCAGCCGGACGAGTTCCGGTCCCACGCCGAGCGGCTCGGCGACCGCGACGGCCCCCGCCTCTCGCGCCGCGGCCGCGGCGGTGTCGTAGAGCAGTCCCGGCGCCAGGAAGTAGGCGGCCACCCCGACCCGGCGTGCTCCGGCGTCACGCAGCCTCTGGACGGCCTCGCCCGCCCGGGGGCCGGGCCCGGAGGCGTAGCAGGCCGCCGACGGCAGCCCCAGCCGCCGGCCCAGGGCGGCGGCCGCGTCCGCGACGGTCTGCCGGGCGGCGTCGTCACGGGTGCCGGCGGCGGCCAGCACGACGGCGTCCAGGCCGGCCACGGGCAGCCGGCGGCACACCGCCGAGAGCAGCAGCGGGGAGGCGGGCCCGAGCACCTCGGCCGCGGTCACCCGGACGGGGAGCGTGGCCGCCTCGCGGATCACCGCGGGCAGGTCGACCCGGCCGTGGTACGCGGCGGTCAGGAGCAGCGGCACGAGAACGGCCCGGGTTTCGGGCAGGGACGCCAGCACGTCCAGCGGGCGGGGGCCGTCGTGGTCCAGGTACGACGCCCGAACCGTCCACTCCGGCCGAGCCCGGCGGACCGCCCGGGCCAGTGCCTCGGTCGACGCCGCGGCCCGGGGATCACGGCTGCCGTGGGCCACCAGGACCACGGCCGGCCGCTGACGGGAGGCTAGACGTGCAGACCGCATTCGGTCTTCTCGAACATCGCCCAGCGACCGGCGCGGGGGTCCTCGCCGGCTTTGGTCCGCCGGGTGCACGGCCAGCAGCCGATCGAGCCGTAGCCCTTCTTGAACAGCTCGTTGACCGGCACGTTCCACCGGCTGATGTAGGCGTTGACGTCGTCCTCGGTCCAGGCGGCGATCGGGTTGACCTTCACCTTGCCCTTCTTGGCGTCGAACGCGACGACCGGCGTGTTGGCGCGGGTCGGCGACTCGTCCCGGCGCAGGCCGGTGGCCCAGGAGTCGTACTCGGCGAGCGCCCGCTCCAGCGGTTCCACCTTGCGCAGGAAGCAGCACTCGTCGGGGCTGCGGGCGAACAGCCGGGGGCCGTACTCGCCGTCCTGCTGGCCGACGGTCAGGCGCGGGCGGACCGAGCGGACGTTCACGTTCATCGTGCGGACGACCGTGTCCCGGACCTTCAGCGTCTCCGGGAAGTGCAGGCCGGTGTCGAGGAAGACCACGTCCACGCCGGGCGAGACCCGGGAGAAGAGGTGGGCCACGACAGCGTCGGCCATCGAGCTGGTGACGCAGAAGCGCTCGCCGAAGGTGTCGGTCGCCCACTTGGCGATCTCCTCGGCGGGCGCGCCCTCGAGCGCTTCGGCGGCCGCGAGGGCGAGTGCCTTCAGCTCCTCCGGTTTGCGGCGCTCGGGGTCGGCGGTGACGGCGGGTGCGCCCAGGTTGATCAGGCCGATACCCGCGGCGTTGAGGAGACTCATGAAGAACTCACTCCCTTTTCGAACGCTTCTTCGGGTTTTGCCGTGAATGAGGCCGACAGCAGGCCGATGAACTTGACCGAGAACACACGGGCGCAGGAGCGGCACTCCCAGGCGCCGTGCGAGGCCTCGTTGGGACGGAGGTCCTCGTCGCCGCAGTACGGGCAGTACAGCGGGGCGGCTCTCTCACTCATTTCAGGAGCTCCTCGTCGGCCCGCAGCACCCAGGTGGCGAACGTCTCGCCGTCGGTGCGGCCGTCCAGGTAGTGCCGGGCGACGCGTTCCACGTACTCCGGAAGCTCTTCGGCGGTGGCCTTGAGACCGCGGACCTTGCGGCCGAAGCCGGCGGTCTCGCCCTTGGCCATGCCGAGAGCGCCGCCGAGGTGGATCTGGAAGCCCTCCACCTGCTCGCCGTGCGCGTTCATGACGAGCTGGCCCTTGAGGCCGATGTCGGCGACCTGAGTGCGGGCGCAGGCGTTCGGGCAGCCGTTGATGTGGATCGACAGGTCGGCGTCGAAGCCCTTGAGCCGGTCCTCGAGGCGGGCCACCAACTCCTCGCCGCGCGCCTTGGTCTCGACGATCGCGAGCTTGCAGTACTCGATGCCGGTGCACGCCATGGTGCCCCGGCGGAAGGCCGAGGGACGGGCTTCCAGCCCGATCGCCCGGAGGCCTTCGACGAGCGGTTCCACCTGGTCGTCGGCGACGTCCAAGACGAGGAGCTTCTGGTACGCCGTGAGCCGCACCCGGTCCGAGCCGTGCGCCTCGACCAGGTCGGCGAGTTTGGTCAGCTGCCCGCCCGAGGAGCGCCCGACGACGGGGGCCGCGCCGATGTAGTTGCGCCCGTCCCGCTGCTTGTGCACACCGATGTGGTCGATCGGCTTCTCCGGCAGCTCCGGTGCCGGGCCGTCGATCAGCGCGCGGCCCAGGTATTCCTTCTCCAGGACCTCACGGAACTTCTCGACACCCCAGTCGGCGAGCAGGAACTTGAGGCGGGCGCGGTGACGCAGGCGCCGGTAGCCGTAGTCCCGGAAGATCCCGACGACGCCCTCCCAGACGTCCGGGATCTCGGCCAGCGGCACCCAGACGCCGAGCCGCTCGGCCAGGCGCGGGTTGGTGGAGAGGCCGCCGCCGACCCAGAGGTCGAAGCCGGGCCCGTGGTCGGGGTGGTGCACGCCGACGAACGAGATGTCGTTGGCCTGGTACGGCCCGTCCGGCAGCCAGGAGATGACCGACTTGAACTTGCGGGGGAGGTTGGAGTAGCGCGGGTCGCCGACGTACCGCTTGACGATCTCGTCGATCGCCGGCGTCGCGTCGATCACCTCGTCGACCGACACCCCGGCGACCGGGCTGCCGAGAACGATGCGCGGGCAGTCGCCGCAGGCCTCGGTGGTCTGCAGGCCGACCGCCTCCAGCCGGCGCCAGATCTCCGGCATGTCCTCGACCCGGATCCAGTGCATCTGGATGTTCTGCCGGTCGGTGATGTCGGCCGAGTCGCGGGCGAACTCGGTCGCGATCCCGGCGATGACGCGCAGCTGGGCGAGGTTGAGGGCGCCGCCGTCGATGCGGACCCGGAGCATGAAGTACTCGTCCTCGAGCTCCTCGGGCTCCAGCACCGCGGTGCGGCCGCCGTCGATCCCGGCCTTCCGCTGGGTGTAGAGGCCCCACCAGCGGAACCGGCCGCGCAGGTCGGCGGGGTCGATCGAGGAGAAGCCGCCGTGCGCGTAGATGTTCTCGATCCGCGCTCGCACGTTGAGCGGGTTGTCGTCCTTCTTGCTGCGTTCGTTGGGGTTGAGCGGCTCGCGGTGTCCGAGCGCCCACTGACCCTCGCCGCGCGCCTTACGGGGGCGGGCGGCCGGCCTTGCAGCGGGAGTGTTGCTGGGCGCCATCTCGGCGTTCCTCCGGGTTTCGTGGGCGCGCTGTGCCGCTCACGGCCCGTTGGGAGGCTCGTGACATCTGTGTCAGGAGTTGGGCCCGGCGGTCGAGCGCCCGGAAATGGAAATCGGGCGTCGTCAGGAAGCCGGACACATGGCGCTGCGGACACGGCCGTAGTCGACGTGGCGGCGGGCCACGAAGCGGCGGTCAACTGCAGCGGTCATGTCGGCAAGCCTCTCACGCGCAGGCATTCTCGGCCAGCACGGTCCAGATTCCGGGAGTGTGCGGAGTAGCACAACGCCAACACCTTGTAACAGTTGCCCCCTAGGCTGTACCACCCACCCGCGTTGATCAGCGCTTTTCCAACGGGACCACCAGCACGGCCTCGGTGCCGTTGCCCGAGCGGTTGCGCAGTTCGATGCTGCCGCGCAGCTCCCCGGTGGCCAGCGCGCGGACGATCTGCAGCCCCAGCCGGTTGCTTCCCTCGAACTTGAAGCCCTCCGGCAGGCCCCGCCCGTTGTCCGCGACCGTGACGTGCAGCTGCTTGCGGAACCGGTGCGCCGAGACGACCACCTCCCCGGCGCCGTCGGCCGGCTCCGCCTCCTCCTCCAGTGCCGGGAAGCCGTGCTCGACCGCATTGATCAGCAACTCGTTCAGCACCATCACGAGCGAGGTGGCGATCTCGGCGGGCAGCACGCCGAAAGTGCCCTCCCGGCGGATCACCACCCGGTAACCGGTGGCGGCCACCTCGGTCGCGGCGGACGCGACCCGGTCCACGATGCCGTCGAACTCGACCGCCTCGTCGCTCGACATCGAGAGGGTCTCGTGCACCAGGGCGATCGAGGCGACCCGGCGGACCGACTCCTCCAGCGCCATCCGGGCCTCCGGGGCGTCCACCCGGCGGGCCTGCAGGCGCAGCAGCGCCGCCACGGTCTGCAGGTTGTTCTTCACCCGGTGGTGGATCTCCCGGATGGTGGCGTCCTTGGTCATCAGCGCCCGCTCCCGGCGGCGCACCTCGGTCACGTCCCGCACCAGGACCAGCGCGCCGATCGGCACGCCGGCCGGCAGCAACGGCAGCGCGCGGGTGAGCACGGTCGCCCCGCGCGCCTCCATCTCCATCCGCGCCGCGAACTCGCCCCGCAGCGAGGCCAGGATGCGCTCGGCCGCGTCGTTGCCCTCCAGCGGGTCGCCGGAGAGCCGGCTGGACAGTTTCGCCAGCTCCTCGCCGACCAGGTGAGCGTTGAACCCGAGCCGCCGGTACGCGGACTGGGCGTTCGGGCTCGCGTAGGTCACCTTGCCGGAGGCGTCCAGCCGGATCAGGCCGTCACCGACGCGCGGCGCCGAGGTGATCTCTCCCGGCAGGCGGGGCGGCGGGAACGTCCCGTCCGCCACCATCTGCGCCAGGTCGTCGGCCGTGGTGAGGTAGTTGAGTTCCAGCTGGCTGGGGGTGCGCGCGGTGCTCAGGTTGGTGTCGCGGCCGATCACCGCGATCACCTCGCTGAGCGCCTCCTCCAGGTCGGTGGCGTCGCGCAACCGGACCGGGATGGCCTCGTGGCGGGCGGGGGTGTCGCCGTACCAGACCGGGTCGCCCTCCCGCCAGATCCGCTCCTGCGTGATGGCGACGTCGAGGTGTGCCACCTCCGGCCCGCCGACGATCTTGCCGACCTGGTCGTCCTGGTACGCCGTGGGCGCCGTGGTCGGCCGCACCTGAGCCACGCAGAGGAACTCCCGCGGCTTCCTCGGTTCCCCCTTGATCGGCACCCAGAGCAGCAGGTCCGCGAAGGAGAGATCGGACAGCAGCTGCCAGTCACCGGCGATCCGGTGCAGATGGTCGATGTCGGCGGAGCTGAGATCGGTGTGTTCTTCGACGAGATCACGCAGGGTGGACACGGCCCAAGACTGCCAGACGCTTGTTTCTAAAGAGTCGTGGTGACCTTCTTGAGCCCGCGCGGCGCGTCCGGGTCCTCGCCCCGGGCCAGCGCCAGGGAGAGCGCCAGCTGCTGCAACGGCAGGATGTCGAGCAGCGGGGCGTACCGCTCGTCGACGGACGGGACGGCCAGCCGCGCCGAGGCGCCCTCGATGTCCGAGCCACCGATCGTCACCACGTCGGCACGGCGCTCGCCGAGCCGGGTCACCACGTCCCGCATCGAACGGCCGCCGGGGCCGTCGCCGACCACGGCGAGCACCGGCACGTCCGGGTCGGCCATCGCGAGCGGGCCGTGCAGCAGGTCGGCGCCGGAGAAGGCGAGCGCGGGCAGGTAGGAGGTCTCCATCAGCTTGAGCGCGGCCTCACGGGCGGTCGGGTAGGCGTACCCCCGGCCGGTCGTGACCAGGCTGGAGGCGAACCGGTAGCGCTGCGCCAGCTCCCCGGCGGACCGGTCGGCGAGCACGCCGGCGGCCAGCTCGGGCAGTTTCTCCAGCGCGGCCCGCTCGTCGGCGGGCAGCCGGCCGTCGCCGGCCCGGATGCCCTCGATCAGCATCAGCAGCGCGAGCAGCTCGGCGGTGTAGGTCTTGGTCGCCGCCACGGCCCGCTCGTGCCCGGCCACCACGTCGACGGAGAGCTCGGCGGCCTCGGCCAAAGGTGAGTCGGGGTTGTTGGTGAGCGCCAGGGTCAGCGCGCCGGTCTCCCGGGCCACGCTGAGCACGCCGCTGAGGTCGGCCGATCCGCCGCTCTGGCTGACGCCGACGACGAGCGTGCCGGTCAGGTCGGGGCGGGCGCCGTAGAGCGTGATCGCGCTCGGGGAGGCGCTGGCCACCGGCAGGCCCAGCCGGATCTCGGCCAGGTACGCCCCGTAGAGCGCCGCGTGGTCGGACGTGCCCCGGCCGACGAAAAGGACACTGCGCGGCGCCCGGCGGGCCACCTCGGCGGCCACCTCGGCGATCGCCCCGGACGGCCCGGCCTCCAGCAGCCGTGCGAAACCGGCTGGTTGTTCCGCGATGTCCTCCGACATCCCCAGGCCTCGCTGTGTCACGTGATCCTCCCCTTCCGCGCGATCCATGCGCAATCTGTGCGCAGTCTTGCAAGAAGAAGCTTAGTTAGTCAATTTTTCGTGCACGAATGAGCAAACGTGAGGACTGACAATCGACCGCACTTCCCCTAGGGTCTTCACTCGTGGATTCCCGCCCTTCGGCCCGCCGTGACCTCGCACGCGCCCGCGCCGCTCTGGAGGCCGGCGAGACCGTGCCCGCCGCCGGGCATCTCGCCGCCGCGCTGACCCACGCCCCCACCCTGCCCGAGACTCACGAGCTGCTCAGCCGCTTGGCGGCACAACCCGGTGGCGGGCTCGGCCTCTTCGTCGTGGAGCCGCACGCGCCGGCCGGCCGGCTCGCCGCTCGTGCCCACCTGCTGGCCGCCGCCGGCCGCCCCGAGGAGGGCCTGCCGCTGCTGGCCGCCGCCAGCGGAAACCTCCCGGCCCTCGACTGGGCCGGGGTGCCCTGGGTCACGGACCCCGCGCTCGGCGCCCGGGTCGAGCCGGGGCACGTGGCCCGGACCGTGATGCGGCTCTGCACGGCGGTCGGCGACCCGGCGCCGGCGGAGACCGTGACCCCGCTACGCCCCTACCTGACCGTGGTCCGCCACGCCGTCGCCGCGCACGGCGAGCACGCGATGCTGCTCGGCGCCGGCTCGGCGCTGGCGCGCCGGCTCGGCGAGGTCCGCCTCGCCGTCGAGTGGGCCGGGCGCGGCGCGCGGGCCCAGCCGTCCAAGCTGGGAGAGATCTGGCTGGGGTATGCGTTCCGCAGCGCCGGCCGGATGCCCGAGGCCCTCGCCGCCCTCCGCCGGGCGGTCGCCTACGACCCCGACGACCTCTCGGTCTACGCCGACGTCGCGGCCACCCTCGCCGATCTGGGCCGCCTCGACGAGGCGCTGCGCTGGACCGAGCTGGCCCTGGAGCGCGACCCCGGCTTCGACTGCGTGGTGCACACGGCCCACCGGCTGCGTTACCGCGCCGACGGCGACGTCGCCCACCTGGTCGGCCTGGCCGACTTCATCCGGGGCAACCCCGACGACGCGCACGAGCACTCCGACCTGGAGGAGTGCTGCCGCAACACGCCGTGGCTCGGTGGCCTCCCGCCCGGGCCTCCGCTGCCCGCCGGCCGCGCCCCGGTCCACGCCGAACCGTCGGCGGACGCGCTGCGCCGGCTCCAGCGGGTCGCGGGCCCGACCTGGCCGCACCCGCCCGGCGCCTATGACCGGGCACTCGGCCTGGTCCTGGTCGAGCCGTGGGAGCTGCTGGCCCTGCTCGCCCACCCGGAGACGGTCCGCGCCGACCAGCAGAACGGTCTGGAGGTCTGGGCCTGCCTCGGACTGCTGCACCACGGGACGGAGGAGCCCTGGCTGGAGTCGAGCCGCCGGCGGCTGCTGCTCGGGCTGCTCGACGGTGACGTCGACCGGGTGACGCAGGCGGCGCTGTTCGCCCTAGTCGCCTATGCCTGGGTGGACCCGGAGGCTCGGGCCGACATCGCCCCGGTGGTCGCCGGGCGCCTCACCGAGACCGCTTCCGGTCCGGCCGCCCGCGCGGTCGCCGAGCTGGCTCTCACCGCGCCCGCGCTGGACCGGCCGACCCGGGAACTGGCCGCCGCCACGATCCGGGTGCCGGCCGTCCCCCGTCAGCGCGGCAGAGCCGCCTGGCTCCGCTTCGCTTCGCGGCGGCCGCCGTACCACCGATGAGGGGCAGGCGGTGCTCCGCCCGCCGGCTCATCGACGGTGATCGCGAGAAAACGTCGATCCCGCGCCGGCGCGGGATCAGGAGGGTCAGCCCTCGATGACCGCGATGAGGTCGCCCTCCTGGACGACGTCACCCTCGTTGACGGCCAGCTGAGCGACCGTCCCGTCGGTCTCGGCGAGGACCGGGATCTCCATCTTCATCGACTCGAGGATCACCAGAGTGTCCCCCTCAGCGACGGTGGCGCCCGGCGCCGTCACGACTTTCCACACGTTGGCCACCATCTCGGCCCGGATCTCGTCCGCCATGGGTCCAACCCCCTCCCTCAACAACCTGCCCGGTGAACGTCATCAAATCACGGATCGGACGCGGGCGAGTCCCGCCCGGCCCGACGCGCCCATTACGATCGGCAGCGAGTTCACGCACCACGAACAGGAGTGCCGGCATGGCGAAGAAGTCCCGCAAGAAGAAGGCCCGTAAGAAGAGCGCCGCCAACCACGGCAAGCGCCCCAACAGCTGAAAACGAAAAGGCCCGGCATCCGCCGGGCCTTTTGGCTCTCAGGGAAGGAACTCCCTGGTCTCGGCTTGGATCTCGAGCTGGCCCAGTTTGTGGCGCAGCCGGTCACGCAGCTCAGCCGGGGCTCGCTCGTCGCCGCAGCAGCGGCCCACCAGCGCCTTCACGTCGTGCTCGATGCCGAATTCCCGCAGGCAGCCGGAGCACTCGTCCAGGTGTTTCTGGATCAGCATGCGCCGGTCCTCGGAGCACTCCAGATCGAGGTAGAGGTACACCTCGCTGAGGACGATGCTGCAATCGGTGTCGTGCTCGTTCTCGTCGTGGCCCATCGACCTCACGCCCCCTGCGGTTCGGAGGTCGCGGTCCGCGTGATGCCCCGGTCAGCCGCGTACTGCTCCAGGAGCTTGCGCAGGTTGCGCCGGCCCCGATGCAGCCGGGACATGACCGTGCCGATCGGCGTGCCCATGATGTCGGCGATCTCCTTGTACGAGAAACCCTCGACATCGGCGAGGTAGACGGCGAGCCGGAAGTCTTCCGGCAGGGACTGGAGCGCTTCCTTGATGTCGCTGTCGGGCAGCCGGTCCAGCGCCTCGGTCTCGGCCGATCGCAGACCCTGCGACGTGTGCGACTCGCTCGACGCCAGCTGCCAGTCGGTGATCTCCTCGGTCGGCGACTGCAGCGGCTGCCGCTGCTTGCGCCGGTACGAGTTGATGTATGTGTTCGTGAGGATCCGGTAGAGCCAGGCCTTGAGGTTCGTCCCCTGCTCGAACTGGTGGAACGCGGAGAACGCCTTGAGGAATGTCTCCTGCACCAGGTCTTCGGCATCGGCCGGATTGCGGGTCATCCGCAGGCCGGCGGCATACAACTGGTCGACGAACGGCAATGCCTCACGCTCGAAGCGCTCCCGGCGCTCCTCGGTCCGTTCCTTCTGGGCCACCCTGGAATCTCCCCTCGACCGCCCCGCCGAGGATACGGGTAGTGCCCCTGTAACGCCTTCGAAAACCGCGGGTGTGCTCACGCTCACCGACGGCAGCGGCTGTGACGTCTGAGCCGCGGGCCATTCGGGGGAACCCAGAAGGCTCCGCACCCGGTTCGCCTCACGGCCGTCACGCTCGACGCTTCCGACACCGGCACGCACTTGAGAACCCCTTCCGCCGATGAGTGTCCAGCTGGATAACACCCTCGACGGCGTCGCACATTCCCTCGGCCGTTCACCGCGCCCACGAATGGCGACGGAGCCATGCGACGGCGGCCTCGGCGGTCCCGGGAAGATCCTTTCGCAGATCGTGCACCGCTCCCGGCCGCACCACCACCTCGACCGCGCCGCCGGCCCCGGGCACCCCGAACGGGTCACGGTCGCCGTTGATGACCAGCGTGGGCACCGTGGCGGGCAGCTCGGCGGCCCGGCTCTTCTCCGGCTTCCCGGGCGGATGCAGCGGGAAGGCCAGGGCGAGGACACCCGCGGCGCCCAGCGTGGCCGCGGTCCGGCAGGCGACCCGCGCCCCGCTGGACCGGCCGCCGACGATCAGGGGCGTTCCGGGTACGCGTAGCGCACCCACCACCGCGGTCCAGGCCTCGTCGAGGTGCCCGGCGGGAGCGGGCGCGCGCCGGCCGGCCACCCGGTACGGCTGGGTGACCAGGGCGACCCGCACGCCGGCCGCCACCGCCGCGTCGCGCACCGCCACCAGGTCCGGCGCGTCGACCCCGCCCCCGGCGCCGTGGCCGAGGACGAGCAGGCCGAGCACCGGGCCGGGTGGATCGGTGACGGACGCGGCGGCGGGGCCGCGCGGGGTGTCGAGGACGATCGCGGAGCTGGTCACGCGCTCCGTTGTATCAGCGGCTGACCGGTGTGAGTGTCAGTAGACGACGATCTTCGTCGTCCGGTGAGTCCTCGACCTCGTCACCGTTCGCCTGTATCCGCTCCCGCCAGGCGACCAGCATGGCCCGGCGCTCCCGTGGGGTGGTGCCACCCCAGACCCCGTGGCAGTCGCCGACCTGCAGCGCCCAGGCCAGACACGGCCCTTGCACGTCACAGGTGCCGCAGAGTGCGACGGCTCCGCCCGATGGTTCGTTGGGCGCGGGAAAGAACGTCTCCGGATCAACGGTCCGGCAGGCGCCCCGCGTGCGCCACGCCTCATCGGTACACCGTTGCGCGATCGCCTCGAGCAGTCGCGGGTCGCGTCGCGCGATAGCAACCTCGTGCGGACGCGGCATGCGTGCTCGTGTCATCAGCCCACCTCCCCCGTGGGACCGGAACTGCATGTGGCGGCCGGGCCGCACCTTACGGTCCAGCACCACTCCGGCGCTGGTTTGTATCGCAAGGTACAAGATCAGAACAAGGGGGTGGTCTATCTCTAAACAAAATTGTCGGTGGAGAATGGGCGCATATCCCGACAAATACCTTCGTTGATCTTCGAGAGTTCAAAAAAGCGTAATCTCCGGCACCGGCTCGATCAGCTCGGGTCCGTTGTTGCGCACGTTGCCGACGGCGGCGCCGACCGGGCGCACCTCGATGGCCTCCAGATCGCGCTCGGAGAGCGGGCGCAGCAACCGCTCCGGCTCGCCGCCACCGGCCAGCCAGTCCTCCCAGCGGTCCGCCGGCAGGATCAGCGGCATCCGGTCGTGCACCTTCCGCAGACCGCCGAGCGCCGCTGTGGTGATCACGCTGCAGGTGAGCACCGACTCCGGGCCCCACGCCGACCAGAGACCGGCGAAGGCCAGCGGCGACCCGTCCGCCGGGGTCATGTAGAACGCCTGCTTCCGCTTGCCGTCGCGGACCCACTCGAACCAGCCGTCGGCCGGGACCAGGCAGCGGCGCTTGGCGAACGACGGCGCGAACGACCGCAGTTCGGTGACCGTCTCGGCTCTCGCGTTGATCATGCGGGCGCCGGCCTTCAGATCCTTCGCCCAGTGCGGGACCAGGCCCCAGCGGGCGGTGTCCAGCACCCGGCCCTCGTGCTCGGAGGACATCCGGACCAGCGGGACCGGGTCGGTGGGCGCCACGTTCCAGCTGACGCGCAGCGGCTCGGCGACGTCCACGGCCTCGAACAGCTTGCTGAGATCGGCGTTGCTCCGGGTGGTGGCGTATCGGCCGCACATGGACAGCACGGTACGCCGCCGTCGAACACCCGTCCGCCCCGCGACACCCTCCCGGCCGACTCCGGGCGCTGTGTCGCGGCGGCTGACGCGGCGCCCCGGGATCGCCGGAGGCGCACGGGTGGGGGACAGCGCGCCGAAATGTCCCGGAAGGCGGGAACGCGGGCCGGAACTGTCGGCGGGCGACGGCAGAATGGCTCCGTGACTGCAGAACCCCGACCCTGGCTCGCCCCGTCCGCCACCGGCCCGGTCTCGGCGACCGTGCGGCTGCCCGGCTCGAAATCGATGACCGCCCGCGCCCTGATCCTGGCCGCCCTCGCCGACGGGCCCTCGGTCATCGAGGCCCCGCTGCGGGCCCGTGACACCGTGCTGATGGCCGACGGCCTGCGCGCACTCGGTGTCGAGGTGGACACCACCGACGGCGACCGGTGGATCGTGACGCCCGGCCCGCTGCGCGGCCCGGCCCGGGTCGACGTCGGCCTGGCCGGCACGATCATGCGGTTCCTGCCACCGGCCGCCGCTCTCGCCGAGGGCGTGGTCGAGTTCGACGGCGATCCGCACGCCCGCAACCGGCCGCTGCGCCCGATCATCGAGGCGCTGCGCTCGCTCGGCGCGACGATCGAGGCCTCCCCCACCGGCGGGCTGCCGCTCACCGTGCACGGCTCCGGCCCGATCCCCGGCGGCGAGACGGTCATCGACGCCTCCGAGTCCAGCCAGTTCGTCTCCGGGCTGCTGCTCTCCGCCCCGCGCTTCGCCAAGGGCCTCACCCTGCGGCACGAGGGCCCGCCGGTGCCGTCCGCCCCGCACCTGCGCATGACCACGCACATGCTGCGCGCCGCGGGCGCCGTGGTGGACGACAGCGTGCCGGACGTGTGGGCGGTCGAGCCCGGGGTGCTGCGCGGGCGCACGTGGACCATCGAGCCGGACCTGTCCGGGGCGGCGCCGTTCTTCGCGGCGGCCATGGTCACCGGCGGCACGGTCACCCTGGCCGGCTGGCCGGCCGACAGCTGGCAGCCGGTGGCGCAGCTCAGCGAGATCCTCACCGCGCTGGGCGCCGAGGTCACCCGGTCGGAGCAGGGCCTGACCGTGCGCGGCGCCGGCGCGCTGCGCGGCATCACCGCCGACCTGTCCGAGGTCAGTGAGCTGACGCCGGTGGTGTCGGCGCTGGCCGCGCTCGCCGAGGGCCCGTCCGAGCTGCGCGGGGTGGCGCACATCCGGGGGCACGAGACCGACCGGATCACCGCGCTCGCCACCGAGCTGGGCAAGGCCGGCGCCGAGGTGACCGAGTTCCCCGACGGTCTGCGCATCGTGCCGGGGGCGCTGCACGGCACCACTTTCGAGACCTACGCCGACCACCGGATGGCACACGCGGCCGCGGTTGTCGGACTCACCGTGCCGGGCGTCAACCTCGCCGACGTAAGTTGTACGTCGAAGACGTTGCCCGAGTTCCCGGAACTCTGGGCGGGACTCGTGGCGAGGAGCTAGATCTGCCAGCGCGCAAACGGGAGTACGACGAGGACGACGTCCGGATCCGTCCGGGTAGAGCGTCACGGCCGCGTACCCGAACCCGCCCTAAACACGACGACGCCGTCGACGCCCTGGTCATCGCCGTGGACCGGGGCCGGTACGGCTGCGTCCGCGAGGACGGCAGCGGCGATGACGTGATCACCGCGATGCGGGCCCGCGAGCTGGGCCGCAAGTCGGTGGTGGTCGGCGACCGGGTGGCCCTGGCCGGCGACTCGTCCGGAGCGGCGGGCACGCTGGCCCGGATCGTCCGGATCAGTGAGCGCACGTCGGTGCTGCGCCGAACGGCGGACGACGACGACACCACTCCCGAGGGCCGTCTGGAGCGGGTGGTGGTGGCGAACGCCGACCAGCTGGTCATCGTGAGCGCGCTCGCCGACCCGCCGCCGCGGACCGGGTTCATCGACCGGTGCCTGGTGGCGGCGTACGACGCGGGCATCGAGCCGCTGCTGTGCCTGACCAAGGCCGACCTGGCCGGCCCGGAACAGGTGCTCGGCTATTACGCCGAACTGGACCTGCCGCACGTGCTGGTCCGCCCGGGCAGCGACCTGGACGAGTTGCGCGCCCGGCTGGCCGGCCGCATCTCGGTGATGGTCGGGCACTCCGGAGTGGGCAAGTCGACGCTGGTCAACCGTCTGGTGCCGGCCGCTCTGCGGGCGGTCGGCGTGGTCAGCGCGATCGGCAAGGGCCGGCACACCTCGACCAGCGCGGTGGCGTTGCGGCTGCCGGTCGTCGGCAAGTCCCGGAAGGATCCGGGCTGGATCATCGACACTCCCGGCATCCGGAGCTTCGGGCTGGCGCACGTGAGCGCGGACAGTCTGCTGCACGGGTTCCCCGACCTGGTCGAGGGCACGCTGGAGGATCAGCCGAACTGCGGGCACGCCGCCGGCGACTCCGAGTGCCGGCTGGACGCGTGGGTGGCGGAGGGGAAGGCCGACGAGCGCCGTCTGGCGTCGTACCGCCGGCTGTTGTCCTCCCGCTCCGGTGAGGGTGACTGGCGGGATCAGGTCGCCGAAGATATCTGATCTTGGAAAGCGGTAAACCCGGCGCGACCGCGCCGGGTTGATGGACTAACTTTCTCCGCATGGCCGGATATGCCGACGATCTTGCGCTTGCCCACGTCCTCGCCGACTCGGCCGACGCCATCTCGATGGCCCGCTTCCGGGCGCTGGATCTGAGGGTCGAGGCGAAACCCGACCTGACGCCGGTGTCCGACGCGGACACCGCGGTGGAGAAGGCGATCCGCGCGACCCTGGCCCGGGCCCGGCCACGCGACGGGGTGCTCGGTGAGGAGTTCGGCCGCACCCCGGCGGTCGCCGGACCCGGCAACCGGTACTGGGTGATCGACCCGATCGACGGCACCAAGAACTTCGTCCGTGGTGTGCCGATCTGGGCCACGCTGATCGCCCTGATGGAGGGCGACACCCCGGTGGCCGGGCTGGTCTCCGCGCCGGCGCTGGGTCGGCGCTGGTGGGCCGGGCGCGGGCTGGGCGCCTTCGCCGGGCGCAACCAGCACTCGGCGAGCCGGATCAGCGTCTCCTCGGTGCGGAAGATGACCGACGCGAGTTTCTGTTACGCGAGCCTCAACGGCTGGGCCGAGAACGGCCGCCTGGAGCAGATGATGGACATCCTGCTGGGGGTGTGGCGGAGCCGGGCCTACGGCGACTTCTACGGATACATGCTGCTCGCCGAGGGCGCTCTGGACGCGATGGCCGAGCCGGAGCTCTCGCTCTGGGACATGGCGGCGCTGATCCCGATCGTGACCGAGGCGGGCGGGAAGATCACCGACCTGGACGGCCGGCCGACCGCTGACAAGAGTTCGGTGATCGGCACGAACGGCCTGCTGCACGAGAGTGTGCTGACCGCGCTGGCACGTCGCGGCTGAGATCGCCGCGGTCGGCATGAGAACCGCCGGGCGGGGTACCTCCAGGAAATGCCCGTCAGGGCGCTATGCCCCCATTGCCGGGATCGTCGGCCCGGTGCTCTGGCGAATGCGCACCACGGCCGCGTTATGCACAATGGAGCGATCATGCCGAGCGAGGTTCGTCACCGGGTTGACCGCGGCCAGGACTACCCACTGGTCCGGCTCACCGGAGTCCTCGACGAGACCACCGCCGCCCCGGTTCGCTCGGCGCTGTTCGACGTGCTGGCCACCCAGCCCGAGGCCGTGGTGGTCGACATCGCCGGCCTGCGGGCGGCCCGGGCGGACGCCGTCGAGGTGCTGCGCGAGGTCCTGGACGAGACCCGGGACTGGCCGGGCAGCCACCTGGCGCTCTGCGGCTCCACCGACGCCACGGCGTGGCGGCCGAGCGGGTGGCCGGTCTGGCCGGATCCGGCCGGCGCGTTCGCCGCGCTGGGCGCGCCCGACCCCGCCCGGAGGGTCGATGCCGGCCTGGAACCCGCCGTCGGCGCGGCCCGCCGCTCCCGTCAGGTGATCACCGAGGCGTGCGGCCGGTGGGACCGGCCGGACCTGGCGGGCAACGCGTGCATCGTGGCCACCGAGATGGTCAACAACGTGGTGGCGCACGTCCGGACATCGATGCGGCTGATGCTGGCCCTGCGCGGCGACACGATGAGCGTGGCGGTCCGCGACGGGTCGGCCGTGATCCCCCGGCTGGGCGGGCCGGTGGCACCCACGTCGTACGGCGGCCGTGGCCTCCTGCTGATCGACGCGGTCGCCGACCGGTGGGGCAATCTGCCGCTCGACGACGGCAAAGTGGTCTGGGCCCGGCTGGAGGGCAAACGGCCCGCGCCTCGAACCCGTCATGCGGGCATGACCGACCCCGCACGTGGGTAGATTGCGGACATGCGAGACAACGACTACCCGGCTGAGGTCAGCGATCCGGAGGCGTCCGGTCTGCCGGACACCGCCGATGACGATTCCACCGCGTACGACGAGGTGAACAGCCCACGGTGGGCCGACGGGCCGGACCCGGCCGCGCTCGCCGGGGTGGGCCCGGGCGGCTCGAACCGGTTCGGTGACACCGCCGAGGAGCAGCGACAGGGCGAGACCTTGGAGCAGCGGCTGCGACAGGAGGAGCCGGACTTCGGCGCCGAGTCGCGGGCCGAGCCGCGGGACGCCGGGGACGAGACGGTGGACAGTTCCGAGCAGCGCGATTTCGACCGGGACGTGTGGGAGCCGAGCCCGGCCTCCGACCCCAAATCGCCCATCTCGCTGTACGACGACGGCCAGCTGGACGAGAGCTCGCCGCGTCAGGTGGGCCGCCTGGTCGCGCCGGACGAGGGCTCCGGGTGGGACGAGGAGCCGGACAGCGTCGCCTACGACGCGGGGGCGGCCGGTGGCGGCGCCAGCGCGGAGGAACTGGCGATGCACGAGACCCGTGCGCCGGACTACGACTGATCGTCTGTCCGGCCACAGTCGGGTAAAGCCTCGCCGAAAATCGGCTCTTGCTCTTGCCGGTAGCGCTCCCAGTTGCGCACAGTGCCCACCTGATCATTGAGTGGGGGTTGTTCGCATGCGAGGGAGCGTGCCGCGCGCGCTGGCGGCCATGGTGATCGTTTCCGGGGTGGCAGCGGCGACATGGTCGGCCGGGCGAGGCGACACCGCCGAGGCGGCGGTCACCGAGACCCGGGTCGTGCTCAGTGACGACTTCTCCGGCGACCGCGGTGGCGAACCGGACGGCGACGTCTGGACGGCCACGGGCAGCGGCGGCACGGCCCGGCTGGACGGTGAGGGCCGGCTCGCGCTCGGGTCCGCGCTGCGCACCGAGACGATCTTCGAGCAGGAGTCCGGCCACGTCGAGGCCCGGATCAAGGGCGACCGGGCGGACGGGGCGTGGCGGGCGCTGGGCGTGCTCGACGCGTCGGGCCGGGTGCCGGCCGGACAGCCCGAGATCCTCGCCTCGGACCAGGTGGACTCCGGCGACTTCCACACCTACGCGATCGACTGGACGCCGACCACGCTGACCTGGTCGCTGGACGGCCGCCAGGTCCTCCGCTTCACTCCGGAGCAGAAGGGCATGCCGAAGATCTTCGTGCTCAACGGGGCGGCCGGCGGGCAGAACTCCAGCGGCATGCTGGTGGACCAGGTGGAGATCACCGTCCAGGTGCCGGTGGACACCAGCTCGGCGAAGCAGTGGAAGGCGTTCATCGCGTACAAGGCGGGTGACCTGGTCAAATACCGCACCGTGGTCTACCGGGTGCGGGAAGCGCACACGTCGCTGCCGGACTGGAAACCCGACCTCGTGCCCGCGCTGTTCGAGAAGGTCTAACCGGCGATCTCGTACACGTCGCCGTAGACCTTCCAGGTCAGCGGAGCGGCCAGGTCGAGGTTTCCGGCGTCGAGGAAGGTCCGCTGGGCGGTGTCGACCCGCGTGGTGTCGCTGTGTGCCGCCTCGGTGCGCATCTCGGCCGCCCGCGCGTCCAGGAACGCCGCCAGGTAGGGGATCTCGTCGCCGCCCTGCACCGGTGTCCGCTGCCCGGCGACGACGCGTTCGCGGATCGCCCGCAGCCCGGAGACGCCGTGCATCACGGCCGCGTCGTAGTAGGCGAGCTGGCCGAGCGCCCGCAGCCCGTCCGCCTCGGCCAGGCGCACCGCCGGGGAGTAGTACATCCGGTCCCGGGCGTCCTCCTGGACCTTCTGGAACACCGGGTCGCCGCCGGCGGACCGCCAGGCGGCCGGGAAACCCGGGTCGAGACCGTCGTGCGAGTCGGTGCCGTCCACGGCACGCAGCGCGGGCAGGTAACCGGCCAAGCCGTTGTCCGGCTTGCGGCGGGTGTACTCGGTGACCACCGCGAGCATGTCGGACGTACCCGAGCAGAAGCCGACGATGCCGCCCGTGTAGCCGCGGCCGTCTCCGATGTCCTCGATGTAGTCGTACTCCGACCGCCATGCCAGAGTCGAGTTCTCCGCGCTGGAGACGATCTTGAGCGCGGTCTCCTTCTTCGCCTCGTCGGCCAGGCCGGCGGCGGCCGGCGGCACGTCGGCCGTGGCGGCCGACTCGGTCACGGGCGCGGCGTGTCCGGGACCGTACGCCCGGACGTCCCAGAGTGAGTAGCCTTCCGAGGTGCCCCGCTGGGTGGCCAGCACCCGCAGATAGCGCCCGGTCCCGGCGAGGCCACGGAGGTCGTCGGTGCCGCCGTCGCCGGACGAGGTGTGGTAGAGGTCCGTCCACGACGCACCGTCGCCGGACATCTGGACGCGGTACGCCGTCGCGAAGGCCCGAGCCCAGTGCAGCCGGACCCGGCGGACGTCCTGGGCCGTGCCCAGATCGATCCGGATCCACTGTGTAACCGGCCCGGAAGCCCCGCTGGACCACCGGGTGTCCGTCGCGGTGTCGGTGACGCCGGCGGCGGGCCAGGCGACGCTCTCGGTCGCGGAGGCCAGTGCCGGGCGCCCCTTGGTGAGCACCACGTCGGGGTTGGCACTGGCCGCCACGGAGATCGCCAGGGGCACGCAGAGCACCACCGCGATCCCGGAGCCCAGCACCCATGAACGCATGGGTTCCAGGCTAGGCCGGGGAACGTCAGCGACGCTTGCGCTTCCGGGAGATCAATACGAACGCGACCACGACGGCCGCGATCACACCCAGGCAGCAGAGCAGTCCGATGATGCCGAACCCGATTCCGCCGCGCCGGGACTTGCGGGCCGCCTCGATCACGAGCTGTGGCACGCCGGGCTCGGCGGCCCAGGCCTGTGCCGGTATCAACAGGGTCAGGGTCACGCCGGCCACTGCGGCGGCGAACCATCTTTGGAGTTTTCCAGCCATGTCACCCATGTGCCCCATGCTGACCGATGTACGCAACGGGTAAGGGATCGTGTATCGAGGGCGGTACCGACGGGAAGGACTTGCATGGACGCGGATCTGGTGGCCCTGGCCGAGGCGCACGGAGTGGCCACGCACTACGAGAACTGGCAGCGCCGGGAGACCGAGGTCGCCGCGGAGTCGGTGATCGGCGTGCTCGGCATGCTGGGCGTCGACGCGAGCACCCCACAAGCGGTCCGGGAGTCGCTCGCCGCGGCCCGCCGCCGTGATGTCGGTGACCGGCTGCCCGGGACGATCGTGCTACGCGAAGGCGCCGGCGGCACGCTGCCCGCACCGGCCGAGATCACCCTCGAGGACGGCGCCGTCCGGCGGGTGGACCGGCTGCCCGCCGACCTGCCGCTGGGCTGGCACCGGCTGCGGTGCCGCGATCAGGAGGTCACCCTGGTGGTGGTCCCCGCCACGTTGCCCGAGCCGCCGGACGCCTGGGGCTGGATGCTGCAGCTCTACACCCTGCACTCGGCCGGCTCGTGGGGCATGGGCGATCTCGGGGACCTGCGCGACTTCGTGGCCGGCTCGGCCGGCGCGGGGCTGGTGCTACTCAACCCGCTGCACGCGATCACACCGACCCGGCCGGTTCCGGCGTCGCCGTACTCCCCGTCGAGCCGCCGGTTCGCCAACCTGCTCTACCTGCGGATCACCGACACCCCCGAGTACCGGCGGGCGGACGCGGCGCTGCGGGCCCGGGTGGACGCGTTGCGGCCGGAACCTCCCGCCGGCGCTCTGATCGACTACGACGCGGTGTTCGCCGCCAAAATCGCCGCGTGCGAGCTGCTCTGGCCGCTGGCCGGGCCGGTCGACCTGGACCGGGACCCGGGGCTCACCGACTTCGCGCGGTTCTGCGTGCTCGCCGAGGAGCACGGCCCCGACTGGCGGCGGTGGCCGGACGAGTCGCGCCGTCCGGACGCCCCGGCGGTGCGGGCGATGCGCGGCGACCGGGTCGCCTTCCACGTCTGGATCCAGGAGCTGCTGGAGCAGCAGTTCGACACGGCCGGGGAGGCGGCGCGGGAGCAGGGCATGCCGGTGGGCATCGTGTACGACCTGGCGGTCGCCGTCGAGCCCGGCGGCGCCGACGGATGGCTGCTGCAGGACGTGCTGGCGATGGAGGCCCGCACCGGCGCGCCACCGGACGCGTTCAACCAACTCGGCCAGGAGTGGGGCGGAGTGGCGTGGCGGCCGGACCGGCTGATCGAGACCGGGTACGCCGCCTACCGGGACATGCTGCGACGGATCTTCCGGTACGCCGGCGGCCTGCGCGTCGACCACGTGGCGGGGCTGTGGCGGCTGTGGTGGGTGCCGGCCGGCCTGGGCCCGGCCAAGGGCACGTACGTGCACTACGACCCGGAGGCCATGCTGGGGATCCTGGCGCTGGAGGCGTACCGGGCCGGAGCCGCGGTGATCGGTGAGGACCTGGGGACGGTCATGCCGGTGGTGACCGAGGGTCTCCAGCGGACCAACATGCTCGGCTCGGCGGTGCTCTGGTTCACCCGGGACGACGAGGGCGGCTACCGGCCGTCAGCCGACTATCCGCGCAACGCGCTGGCCAGCATCTCCACCCATGACCTGCCGACCGCGGCCGGGTTCCTCGCCGGGGAGCAGGTCGAGGTCCGCGCGGAGTTGGGCCAGCTGACCGGGACGGTGGAGGACGAGCGGGCGGCCTGGCGCAAGGATCGGCGGGAACTGCTCGCCCACCTGCGCGCCGAGGGGCTGCTGACCGGGCCGGACCCCGCCGCCGAGGACGTGGTGGTGGCCATGCACGAGTTCCTGGCCCGGACCCCGTGCCGGCTGGTTACCGCCTCGCTGCACGACGTCCTGCTGGAACGCCGTCAGCCGAACCTGCCGGGCACCTTCGAGGAGTATCCGAACTGGCGCATCCCGCTCGGCCCGGACCTGGCCGAGGTGGTCGCCGACCCGCTGTTCCGTAAGGTCGCCGGGATCCTGAGCAGTCGGCCCGGCCCGATCGGAAACGGTCAGAGGGCGAGTGGCGGAGGCGGCGGCTCGTCGTCCAGCGCGTAGAGCATCGGGTGCAGCGGCAGGTAGGTGTGCGGCTGCCGGCAGCGCGCCGGCGGCAGCAGTGAGGAGTGGTGCTCCGGGTGCTCGTGGCAGTGCCGCAGCGCCCGGGTCACCGCGTCCTCGTGGTGCCGGCCGCCGCCGTACTCGCCGCAGCCGGAGCAGTCCCACCGCCAGAACGGTGCGCCCTCCTCGGAGGTGTGCCGCCGGATCCGCAGCGGCGGCCCGGTCGGTGACGGGGTCGCCGCGTGCGACCGCCGCTGTGCACCGATCAATTCGGCAAGCAGGTTGCTCGACATGTGATCAGTGTGTATCGCCGCCGATGGTCACGTATAGGCGTTTTGCGGAATATCGCCAGGTTCAGCGAGCGGCGACTATTCCCAGGCCGGAGGCGGTCACGCCGGGGAACACACCCGACAGGTCGCCGACCCCGCACCGGGCCCGCAGGATCTCACCGATGACAGCCCGGTAGTCGGTCGTCACCGCCAGATCACCGTCGCGGAGCTGGGCGTTCGTCAGGCCGGGCCACCGGCCGTACACCTTGCCGCCCTTGACCGCGCCGCCGAGCACGAACATCGCGTTGCCGTAACCGTGGTCGAGCCCGCCCGAGCCGTTCTGGGCCACCCGCCGGCCGAACTCACTGATCGTGATCAGGGTTACCCGCCGCATCCCGGTGGCCCCGAGGTCCGCGGCGAACGCGGCCAGCGCCGAGGCGAGCGCCTTGAGCTGGTCGTACATCCGCCGGCCGGCGACCGCCGGGCCGAGGTTCTCGTGCATGTCCCAGTCACCGCAGTCCACGGTCGCGCTCCTCAGCCCGGCCCCCGACTTGATCAACCGGGCCACGTCACGCAGCGCCGCGCCCAGATCGGTGGCCGGATAGACCGCCCCGTTGGCCGGGGTGTAGCCGGCCGCCCGCATCTGCGCGGTCTTCTGCAGCGCGCCGCCCAACTGCCCGACCGTCTGCCGGAGCGCCGTCGGCGCGCCCTCGTAGAGCTTCGCCATCGTCGCCGCGATCGGCCGTCCGGCCTGCTCCCCGGTGAGCGCCGTCTTGTCGATCGAGGTCACCCCCAGATAGGGCGCCGGCCCACCGAGCACCCGCGCCGGCCTCGCGGTGCCCATCGCCACCGCCTGCAGCGGGTCGGAGGAGCCGATCACGCCGAGCATCCGGTTGAGCCAGCCGGTCCGGATCGAGGTGCCGGGAGCGGCCCGCTCCAGATCCTCCATGGCCGAGAAGTGCGACCGGTTCGGCGCCGGCTGGCCGACCGCGTGCACCGCGGCGAGCTGCCCACCCGTCCAGTACGGCAGCAGGGGCGCCAAAGCCGGGTTCAGCCCGAAGAACGAGCCACCCCCGATCAACTGCGACCGGGGTACGCCGATGGACGGCCGCGCCGCGTAATAGGCGGCGTCGCCCGCCGGAACCACGGCGGACAGCCCGTCGAACCCGCCACGCAGCGAGAGCAGCACCAGCACGTCACCGTCGTACGCCGGGTCAGCCGCGAAGGCCAGGCCGGTGTCGACCGTCGCCCCGGCCAGCCCGGCGAACGCTCCCGCCGCACCGGCCGCCAGCACCCGCCGGCGGGCGAGCCGGGTCCGCCGGTCGTCGTCGCATCCACAAACCGCTGTCATCGTCACCTCTACGCTCACTTCACCGCGAAGGACGGGGAGTTCAGGAGCATCCCCATCAGGTACGGATACATCCAGCCGGCCACCGGGTCGTTCGCCTTGAGCGGCGACGCCGGGGTCTTGCCGTAGAACTCGGCCAGCACGGCGGTCTGCCTCGCGCTCGGGGCGATGCCGAGCAGCCGCACGGCGGTCGCCTGGATCAGCGCGCCGTACGTGGCCGGCAGCGCCCCCACCATCCCGGTCAGCAGGTTCGCCGGCCGGACCAGCGTTTCCGGCCACCAGCCGGCCGCGATGGAGAGATGGAAGTTCCACCGCACCAGCAGACCGGACGGTGAGCCCCAGGCCTCGGCCACGTCCGGGTAACCGTTCGGCGGGCCCCAGCCCAGCGGCGCCTGCCCGGCGTCACGCGCCATCCAGTAGAGGCTCTCCAGGAACTTGGTGCCGCTGGTCGCCGGGCCGTAGCCGAGTGTCCGGACGGTCGCGGCGAGGTCCTCCAGCGGCGTCCGCGTCTTGGCCCCGATCGAGGCCGCGAACTCGGGTGACGTGAACAGCGCCCGCAGCACCGGCGCGATCGCCGAGGAGTTGTCCAGGTAGACCTTGACCAGGGCGGTGATCAACGAGGCGGGTGGGTTGTCGGCGACAAACCGCACGCACAGCTTGGTGACGATCCGGCGGGCCGTCACCTGGTGCATGGCCAGGTAGTCGAGCAGCGCCATAACCGCCGCCTCACCCCCCGCGGCGGTGGCGTTGGCGTGCTGGAAGGCCAGCACCCGGACAGCCCCGACAGCGTGGAGGGCGGCGTCGTACCGGTACTTGCCGGTGCCGTTGTCCACGGTCAGGCCGGTGAGCAGGCGGGCGGCGTTCTTCACGTCCGCCTCGGTGTAGGCGAGCCCGACGGTGTGCAGTTCCAGCAGCTCACGCCCGTAGTTCTCGTTGGGCGCGGCCTTCGTCGAGAAGCGGTTGTCGAGGTAGGTGAGCATCGCCGGGTGCCGGGCCGACGCCTTGAGCAGGTCGGAGAACCTGCCCAGGGCGTGCTGGCGGATCATGGTGTCGTAGTCGATCCGGCTGTCCCAGACGTCCCCCTGCGGGCAGGTGACGTTCAGGTGGTTGCTCCAGAAGTCGGTCATCACCTCGAGGAGCTGCCGCTCGCTCCAGATCGCCCGGGCCACGGCCCCGAAGCCGAGCTGCCACATCGGGTCCCAGCTGTACCGCTTCAACGTTCCGGCGGACACCCGGCCACGGATCTCGGCGATCGACAGGCGGCTCAGCGGCAGCCGGGCGATCACGCCATCGGCGACCGGGTCGGGGATCGAGGCCGGGTTGAGCTGGCGGTCCAGCCACGCCTTCGCGCCCAGCCGGCGGATCTCCGCGATCGAGGACGGGCTGGGCCCGAACGTCGCCCGGCGCAGCAGGTGCAGCAGCGGATCGGTGGGAAGCAGCGTGGCGGCGGCCGGGTCCGCGGCGGCGGCAGGCGTGCCGGTGGTCAGGGCGGCCGCCGCACCGGCCGCGGCGATCCCGCCCACGACGCTGCGGCGCGTCATCGTCTGCTCCATTGCGCTCACGGGAACAAACGTCGGAAGTTTTGCACCACACCTGTGGAATCCCCGCACCGTGCTACCCACCTGCTACCTGGATACTGGCCGGATGGCACAGCGCAGGGCGTCACGAAGGCGGGTGGAGACGGTCGCCTCCGGGGTGGCCGAGCTGGTGCCCGATCCCGATCGGGACACCGCCTGGACCCTGCTGCTGGACGGGGCGCCGCAGTCGCACGTCGACCTGGCCGATCCCACTCACCTGGAGTTCGAGTACGTGCGGCGGATGGCCTCCGCGATCGATCTGGCGGCCCCTCCGGGCCGGCCGCTGCGGGTGCTGCATCTCGGCGGCGGCGCGCTCACCCTGGCCCGGTACGTCGCGGCCACCCGGCCCGGTTCGGCGCAACGCGTGGTCGAGATCGACGGTCCGCTGGTCGAGCTGATCCGGCAGGCGCTGCCGCTGCCCGCCAACGCCAACATCCGGGTACGGGTCTCCGACGCCCGTGCCGCGGTCGAAGGAATGCGTGACTCCGGGTACGACGTGGTGATCCTGGACGTGTTCGCGGGCGCGCGCACCCCCGCCCACCTGGCCTCGGCCGAGTTCGCCCAGCAGGTGGCCCGGGTGCTCGACCCGGCCGGGCGGCTGATCGCCAACGTGGCCGACGGCCCGCCGCTGCGGTACGCCCGCGCGCAGGTCGCCACGATCCGTGCCGCTCTGCCGGAGGCCTGCCTGGTCGCCGACTCGGGGGTGCTGCGCGGGCGGCGCTTCGGCAATCTGGTGGTGGTCGCCGGGCGTACCCCGCCGCCGATCGCCGAACTGTCCCGCCGGGCCGCCGGCGACTGGTTCCCGGGCCGGGTCGAGACCGACCTGGATCGCTTCGCCGCCGGAGCCGCTCCCGTTACCGACGCCGTGGCGGTACCCTCTCCCCTACCGCCCGAAAGCCTGTTCGGTAACCGTAAGTAATCACGAGTCGGCCGTTGGTGCATCTCCGATCACCGTCCTGTGTCGATTTCGCGACTTCCGGTGTGATTAACGCCCGGTGACTGGCCACACCGCCGGTGCCCGGTTGTAATCGTTTCGGCCGCGTGTTCGGAGATCGCGGCGAACACGGGGAAGGCGACCATGTTCCACCAGCACTTCCTGTCCCCCGCGGGCACGGACCTCGGACCACTGGACGGCGGCGAGCGTGTGCTGTGGTCCGGCCGCTGCGCCGTGGCCGAGTACGCGTTCGACGAGGCGTCCTCGCTGCCGCGCTGGACCCTGCCGGAACAGACCGACGTGGTCGTCACCGACCGCCGGGTGCGTTACATCCACACGACCGGGGAAACGCAGAGTAGCGGCGAGTTGTTCTGGCTCTGGCCCCAGCACCTGCGGGTCCAGCCCGGGAACCGGGAGACCGGCCGTAACGCGACGGTCACCCAGATCCAGCTGGTCTGCACCGGCCCGGACGGCACCTTCCCGGCTCTGGTCTTCGCCGGTGGCGCGCTCGCCACGATCGGCGACGCGGACCGCCTGGCCAACACGCTGCGACAGGCGATCGCCCGGTTCCGGGTGGAGAACGCCGACCTGATCGGGGTGCCGGCGCCGCAGGCGCGGATGCTGTCCCGTCTGGTGATCGGGCCGGAGTTCAGCAACTACCAGGGCGGGCAGGGGCAGACGGTGACGCTGCTCGGCGCCGTCCCGGTGCCCGGCCCGGAGGCCGCCGAGCACTACCAGGAGCCCGCCTACGCAGCAGAGCCCACCTACGCGGAGCCCGCCTATCCGGAGCCGGCGTACCAGGAGCCCGTCTACCAGGGAACGGCGTACCAGGACCCGTACCAGGAGGATCCGGTCTTCGAGGAGACGCCGGTCTCCAGCGGCCGCGCTTACGCCGAGCGTCCCGGCCGGGAGGCCGACGCCCTCCGCGCCGAGGAGGCCCTGCGCGCCGAGCTGAAGGCACGGCAGGCCGAGCCGGACCTGGCGTCCCGGGCGGCCAGCCTGGCCGCCCGGGTCGCGAACCTCGTCTCCCACTCACCCGACGACGGACAGGCGACGAACCTCTCCGCTTACCTCGACCAGGACCGCTGACCGGCGGTCCTCACGTGGTCGCCGGCACGTAACAGCTTCCGGCGGCGACCCGCTCCGCGTGCACCCGGTGCGCGCGCTCCAGCAGTTCCATCAACTCAACCTGCTGCCGGATCCGGGCACGGTACTTCTCGGGCAGCTGCTTGAGCTTCTTCTCCTCCTCGAGCAGCCGGTGGTAGATCTCGTCGCAGTAGGCCGGATCGGTCTCGATGTCGAGGAACTCGGTGGCCTGCCGGCGAGCCCCCGCCACCGCGGTGCGGGCGCGGCCCTTCGGGCTGAGCAACGAGACGACCACGGTCACCACCAGAACCCCGATGATGATCCCCAGCGAGGCCACGGTCGGGATCTCCACCACGTCGACGTGTTTGCCGCCGTTGATGAACGGCACGTTGTTCTCGTGCAAGGCGTGCAGGACCAGTTTCACGCCGATCAGGCCCAGGATCGCGGCCAGCCCGTACGACAGGTAGACCAGCCGGTCCAGCAGGCCGTCGATCAGGAAGTACAGCTGCCGGAGGCCCAGCAGGGAGAAGGCGGTGGCGGTGAAGACCAGGTAGACGTTCTGCGTCAGCCCGAAGATCGCCGGGATCGAGTCCAGCGCGAACAGGATGTCGGTGCCGCCGATCGCCACCATGACCAGCAGCATCGGGGTCAGCACCCGCTTGCCGTCCTGATAGGTGAAGAGCTTGTCCCCGTCATACGTGTCGGAGGTGCGCAGGAAGCGGCGGGCCAGCCGGATCACGAAGTTGTCCGGAGCCTCCCCCTCCTCGTGCTTGTCCTTCAGCAGGTTTCCCGCGGTGACCAGCAGGATCAGTCCGAACAGGTAGAAGATCCAGGCGAACGAGTTGATCAGCGCGGCGCCGACCAGGATGAAACCGGTCCGGGCCAGCAGCGACACCACGATCCCGAAGAGCAGCACCTTCTGCTGGTCGGCGCGGGGCACCTTGAAGCTGCTCATCAGCAACAGGAAGACGAAGAGGTTGTCGACCGAGAGCGCCTCCTCGGTGACGTAACCCGCGAAGTACTCAGCACCCATGGTGGACCCGCCGAAGACCCACACGCCGACGCCGAACAGGATCGCGATCGACACATAGACCGACGTCCACAGCGCTGCCTCACGCAGCCGGGGCACGTGAGCGCGCCGCACGTGGAAGAAGAAGTCGAAGAGCAGCAGGCCGACGATGCCGGCAACGGTCAAGACCCACACCACACCGGACACCGGTTGCATGGACACCATCCTAGGGGTGATCGGTCTCCGTCACTGCGGCACGCAACTGTGACGCCGTCAGGAAGAGCACCCCGTCCAGGTTCGCGCCGCGCAGGTCCGTACCCCGCATGTCGGCGCCGGTGAAGTCGGCCCGCCGCAGATCCGCGTCGCGCAGGTCCGCACCGATCAGCAGCGCGCCGCGGAAGCTCGCGCCGCGCAGATCGGCGCCGCGCATGCGGCGGCCGATCAGGCGAGCCCCGCTGTGGTCCGGGCGGCGGCCGCCGGACCGGGCCCGCACCATCTCACTCGCCCTGCGCAACAACGGGACAATCTTGGTCCGGTACGCCTCCACGTCCAGTCTCCGCAGCTCAGCCGGGGCCGATGCGGCCAGAGCGTCGGTCTCGTCGAACGCGGCCCGCAACTTCGGATGCAGCCGCCGCGCGTCGTCCAGCTTCAGCGCCTCGGTCAGGTACCACATCAGCTCGTGCAACTGCCGCACCACCGGGAGCAGCGCGAACATGTCACCGGCCAACTCGGGCGCGGACCGCCAGTCCCGCCCGCCGAAGGTGTCCTGGGTGATCCGCTGACCGGCGCCGAAGCAGTCGAACACCACGCAGCCCGGAAAGCCGCGCCGCGGCAGCTCCTCGTGAATGGTGCAGCGGAAATCGTCGCCCAGATTGCGGCACGGCCGGCCCGCCGGCTTGTCGACCGCGAAATCGGATGAGCGGGCGAAAGCCGGTGCAACGCAGCACAGTGCGGCACAGCGAGAACAATCGGCGGCGAGGCGATTCATTTCATCCTTTTCGGTGGGCCGGGCCATTTCGGCGCGACTAATTGCGGTAGCACGCCGGTGGGCGCTGCGGGTAACTTTACCGACACCCGCTCACACAGCTCTGACCTGCAATTTTGGTCACTCCCCAGCCGGGACGACCACTTGCTTCGGCACCTGCGGGTATGGTGCGCAGACGGGACGAACGATGACCTTGCCGGTTGATTGTCGATAGCGTCGTAACCCCAATGCCGGAGCGGGTGCGGTGAGCGCTGCCCGCACAACAGAGGATTTCGAATAACATGCAAAGCCGACCGAAAACAGTTTTCGGCGTGGGTACCGCGCTGGGCGTACTCATCGCTGGAACCGGAGTGTTCGGGACCGCGCCGGCCTGGGCCGCCGCACCGACCTTCGACACCCCACCGAGCCAGACCGGCTGGGGTGACGTGGTCCTCACCGGCACCGCCACGCCGGGCGCCTCCGTGACGCTCCGCGAGCGCGCCTACAAGTGGGGCAAGGACGTCACCAACGCCGCCGAACTGGAGCCCGCCGAGGCCTACGACCACCCGACGACCGTCACCGCCAACGCGACGACCGGCCGCTGGAGCATCACCCGCACGATGGACTCGGGCTTCGTCTGGGCCGTCGCGGCCGGCGGCGAGTACTCGCGGATCGTGGCGGCGCCCCTGAAGATCGGCGGCACACTCACGCTCGGCTCCACCGCGAGCAACACGGTCGCCTTCAGCTACCGCGCCTCGCCCGACGAGCCCGGCCTGCCGGTGACCATCCAGCGGCAGAACGGCAGCGCGTGGGTCACCGTCGGCACCGGCACCACCGACGACACCAGCGCCTCGGACCCGGCCTCCGACGTCACCACCACCCTCACCGGCCAGCCCGCCGGCGCGCAGACGTACCGCGCGGTCGTCGCCAGCGCCGCGCAGCCCGCCTACGCGTCGCCGGACAACCTGATCCTCGCGAACACGTTCACCGGCCAGGTCACGGTCGCCGGCACCGGCGGCGGCAGCACCCCGCCGCCCGCCACCACCCCGCCGACGGCCAACCCCACGACGCCGCCGACCACGACGCCGCCGACCAACCCGCCCACGACCAACCCGCCGACGACCAACCCGCCGGCCACCCCGGCCGTCGGCTCGATCCAGTTCACCCGGGTCAACTACAACGCCGCTGGCGTGGACCGCCGGACCAACACGAGCATCAACGGCGAGTACGCCCGGCTCACCAACAAGTCCAAGAAGGCCGTCAACCTGAAGGGCTGGACCGTCCGCGACGCCGCCGGCAACCTGTACCGCTTCACCACCAACTACACGCTCGCCGCCGGCAAGAGCGTCACCGTCCGCACCGGCAAGGGCTCCAACACCACCGCCACCCGCTACTGGGGCCGGAGCTACCACGTCTGGAACAACGCCGGCGACACCGCGGCCCTCCGCACCGGCGCCGGCAAGCTGATCGACTCCTGCAAGTGGACTAAGGCCGGCAAGGGCTACACCACCTGCTGACCCGCCACCGCACCGAAACGGCCCTCCGGGATCCCACCCCGGAGGGCCGTTCGGCGTCCCAGCGGGGACCATGCCGCGGGACCGCTTTGCAGCCCGCATAGTCGGTGCGCTAGGCTTTCACTACCGACGCGGGGTGGAGCAGCTCGGTAGCTCGCTGGGCTCATAACCCAGAGGTCGCAGGTTCAAATCCTGTCCCCGCTACGAGTGCAGAGGGTCCTTGTCCGCGGAAAG
>NZ_JASCTH010000020.1 GCF_030009775.1 Actinoplanes sandaracinus
CCCCGGCGGATCCCACCGGCCCTGATCGGCGGGACCGACGGCCCCGGCGGATCCCACCGGCCCCGATCGGCGGGACCGACGGCCCCGGCCGATCCCACTGGCCCCGATGGCCCCCCGACCCCGCTCGCCCCAATCGCCCCGGCCGATCCAATCGGCCGGACCGAGGGCACCGGCCGATCCCCCTGGCCCCAATCGGCCCCGGCGGATCGCCCGGACCGCCGTCACCGACCGGACTGACCGGACTGATTCGATTCCACCCGCCTGACCGGCTCGGCGGATCACCCGGACCGACGTCACCGAACCGGACCGACCGGACCGATTCGCCCCTGCCCAATCGGGTTGGCCGACCGCTTAGACCGACCTGCCTCGACCGATCCGATCCGATCCCATCCGGCCATCCGGCCATCCGGCCATCCGGCCATCCGGCCATCCGGCCGGCGGGCGAGTGGGCTGGCGAAGTTCATCGTGCCGACCGCTCGGGGATTGACCGGATGGAGCGCTCCGACGCTATTGGTGCAGGCATCGATGAGCGCGTGGCCGCCGTGGGGAGCGCGTCGCTGCTCCGGAGGGCGCGGCGACGTAGACGACGTAGACGACGTAGGCGGTGTCGGCGACGTAGGCGGTGTCGGCGACGTTCGAGCCTGCTGGGTGAGGCGGGGTGAGGTGCGTCAGCGGAGGTTCCGCTGAGGCGGATGTGGTCAGGCGAGGGCTTCGTTGAGGATCTTCTTGTATGCCGGGGGCAGGTGATCCGGGCCGCCCGGTGTGAAGACGCTGGACCGGGACGCGTCCGTCCACGCGGAGGCGGGGACGGCGGCGCGCAGGGCGACCAGCACCGGTGCGTCGTCGGTCAGCATGGCGAGCGCTACCAGGCACTCCTCGGCCTCGCCGACGCACTCGAACGGCTTGTGCGCGTCGACACCGAGTAGTTCGAGGAAGCCGGGTACCTGGGCCTCGTCGGCGAAGAGGTCGCGGCCGAAGATGTGCGCCAGGCGCTCCCGCGACATGTGGGGCGCCATCGCCAGGAACACGAAACGGCACTTCGGACAGTCACCGCACCACCGGGCGGTCGGGTCGTGCAGCTTGAACGCCTTGTTACAGCTGGTGACGACGTCATCATACGCGGTGTGACCGGCGAACAACTGCGCGATGTGCAGCTCGGAGAGGGGCCGCAGCAGGGAGAAGTACGGGTCGGTCAACCCGGCGTAGGCTGCGACCGCGTCCCTCAGCAGTCCTTCGGCGAGAACGCCCTTGGACCACTGGTGGTTGACCTCGTGTCCGTTCCAGATCAGGTTCGGGTCGGAGGCGGAACGCTCGTTGGACATCACCACCGGTCCGAGGCCGTGCCAGGCGGCGGTGGCGATCGAGATCAGCGAATTGATCGCGGTGACCGGGATGTGCCCGTTCAGTGCGCCGGCCTTGTTCAATTCGAAGAGCCGCGGGTCGAGCTTGCGGCGGGCGGCGAGAGCGGACAGCCCGGACGCGGCGTTCACGTTCTCGATCACCGGGTTGGGGTTGACCGAGAACGGCACCGGGTCGAGCCCTGCGGCACGCAGGATCTCCAGCGTGACGATCGAGTCCTTGCCGCCCCCGACGGCCGACAGCGGCCGGGCGCCGGGAACCTCGACGGGAGCCGCGGCCGGGATCACGCCGGGCGTCTCGACGGTCAGTTCCAGGACGTGCGGCAGGCGGTTGCGGTAGGCGTACTCCGCCATGCCCTTGGTGTAGACAGCGGTGAAGAAGGCGGCGACCTCGGCCGGAACGGGTTTGGGCGCGACCACCCGGGCCGGCGCGCCGACCTTGAAGTAGCTCACCCCGGCGACCACGTGCAGCAGGTCGAGCACGCGGTGGAAGGTCTCCGGGACGTCCCGGCCGGTCGGGACCGGGAAGGTGACGGTCTCGGTGAAACGCAGTGGCTCCGGGCCGTCCAGCAGATAGTCGAATGCCACCACCCCCGTCGCCGGATCGAACGAGTACGAGGGGAAGCGCATGACGTCGAACTGCACCCGGGAACTCCTGTCATCTGGCCGACGGGCAATATTAGTTCGTCCGGTCCGAGAGTGACGTGGGGAGAGACGACGTGCGCCTGGCAGACCTGCGCGGCCGTTCGGTGGCGGTCTGGGGTACCGGCCGGGAGGGCCGGGCCGCGGTGACCGCGATCGCCCGTCACCAGCCGTCCCGCCTGATCGCGGTCGACGACCGTGCCGACTACCTGTCCGTCGAGTGGACCAGCGAGCTGGCCGCACTGGCCCCGTTGGCCGGTGGGGATCACGCGTTCGCCGCTCTGGTCAGCGCGGACGTGGTGGTCCGCTCGCCGGGGGTGCCGTCCACCCACCCGTACATGATCGAGCTGCGGGAGCGTGGGATCACGGTGACCGGCGGCAGCGCGCTGTGGATGGCCGAGCACGCCGCCCGGACTGTCGGGGTGACCGGCAGCAAGGGCAAGAGCACCACGTCGAGCCTGATCAGCCACCTGCTCACGGCGGTCGGCCGGCCCAACGCGTACGGCGGGAACATCGGCGTGCCCCTGCTGGACATGCCCGAGGCCGAGTTGTACGTGCTGGAGCTCTCCAGCTACCAGTGCGCCGATCTGACCGACTCGCCGCGGGTGGCGGTGGTCACCTCGCTGTTCCCGGAGCATCTGGACGCGCACGGCGGCGAGCGGGAGTACTACCGCGACAAGCTCAACCTTCTCGGGTACGGGCCGGAGCTGATCGTGGTGAACGGGACCGACGAGCGGCTGCGTGACGAGATCCGCGGGGTCACCGACGCGAACCGTTTCCCGCCCGTCCCGGCGGCCGCCGCCGACTCCCGGTTCCGGGTCGAGGACGGTCAGGTGTGGTGCGGCGACGAGGCGCTGTTCAGCCGGGACGCCCTGGGGCTGAAGGGCCGCCACAACGGCGGCAACCTGTGCGTCGCCCTGGCCGTGCTGGACGGCATGGGCGTGGACGTGGCGGGACAGCGCGAGACGCTCGAAGCGGCCGTCCGGTCGTTCCCGGGGCTGCCGCACCGGCTCGCCGAGATCGCTGACCCGTCCGGGCTGACCTTCGTCGACGACACGCTGTCGACGAGTCCCTACGCGGCCATGCACGCCATCGAGGCGTACGAGAACCGGCCACTCACCGTGTTGGTCGGCGGAAACGACCGTGGCCTCGATTACTCCCCGTTACGAGAGTTTCTGGCCGAGCGGGAACTCACCGTGATCGGGTTGCCCGACAGCGGGCCGCGCATCCTGGAGGCGCTGGCGCGGCTGCCCCGGGTGCGCACCGAGCCGGCCGAGGATCTGCTCGACGCGGTCCGGCTGGCTCGCAAGATCACTCCAGCCGGGGGAGTGGTGCTGCTGTCGCCGGCCGCGCCGAGCTATGGCCGGTTCCGCAACTTCGAGCACCGCTCGGAGGTCTTCGCTCAGGCGGTGCGCGAAACGGCCGAGTGACGCGCGGCCACCGTCCGGCCGGATGGGCGTCAATCGCCGGCCGGCGGTGACGTGCTGACGGTCTGGTTCCGGGTCAGGTAGGCCTGGGTGTCGCGGAACTCGGCGGAGAGCGCCTCGGTGATCTTCGTGTGCACGTAGGTGACCCGCCGGACGACCTTTCCGCGCTCGTCCGGGCAGGGGTGCCCGGCCTCCGGCAGGGCCTCGATGCTGGAGGCGCCGGCGCCCGCCCCGGTGAGGCGGAAGCCCTCCAGGCTCCCGGCGCCGGGGCCGGCCGTGACGACGACGATCAGGCTGTCGCTGGTGCTGCCCGGATTGCGGCTGACCTCGGCTCGCACGTCGCGGTCGCAGAACACGGTGTAGATCTCCTCCTTGCCCAGGTGGTAGGTGAAGCCGACGTCCGGAGCGTTGCGTGCGAGGGTCGCCGCGTCCCAGCCGAAGGCCTTCCGGACGTCCTCCGCATCGACGAACCCCGTCTTGGTGGCCGGATCGAACCGGATCTCCGCAGCGGCGGCCGGGTAGAACCGGATCTCCCCGGCGGCGGCCGGGGCGACGATGCCTCCGGCCAGGAGCCCGGCGGCCGCGAAAGCGATGGGCCGGATCATTCGGGCGCCTCCGGGCCGGTCCGGAGTTCGGCGAGCGAGGCGTACGTCGTCGCGAACTCGGCGATCAGGTGCTCGGTGGTGGTGGTCGCCAGGCGGCGTGATGAGCGGATGGTCTTTCCGTGGGCGGTGTCGGGGCACGGGACACCGGGCACGGGTTCCACGGTGGTGCTGGACATCCCCATGTTCGAGCCGGTGAGCCGGAAGCCGGCGACCTCGGTCCCGCCCGCCCGGTAGGTGACCGAGGCGGCCAGGAATTCCGTCATCCCCTGAAGGGCGCGCGCGGCGTCGAAGGGACGGCCGTCGTCGCAGGTGACCGACCAGGTCTCGACGACGTGGGTGTTGTGCTCGAACTTGATCTTCGCGGCCTCCCTCGACAGCTTCGCGCCGTCCCACTTGAGGCCCCGCAGCACGTCCTCCGCGTCGACGTATCCGGTGTTGGTATGGAAGTCGAAGGTCACCCCCGCCCGGGCCGGGGCGGCACTCGAGAGGCTGCCGGCGACGGCCGCGCTGATCAATACGGGAAGCAGTCGCATGCCCTTTTCTCCTGATTTGCGAAGCGGGTCACCCGATGTTTTCACGGCAGTGCGCGGGGCCTGGCCAAAGGTAAGAATCCCGGCCATTCGGATGACCCCCGCCGTCGCATTCCAGGCCCGCCCGGCGCGTACGCCGTACCGGAAATTTTTTTGATCTTGCTTTCAAGTGACGACGAGGTTTCGCACCGTCACTGAGATGGCCCGATCGTCTGCGCTGCGATGGCCGAACGGTCATCCCGTAGTCCGCCCAACGGCCAGGTGGAAATCGTCCAAATGCGTACATGTGATGGCGGTCACGTCGTAACGGCCATTTGGGGATTGATAGCTGCCATTCGGCGGGCTCGAAACATCAGTTCATTCGGGCTGGTGGGTAACGGTTCTGAAAACTTCCTTCACAGTCTTGACAGCAGGGGGGCATTAGTAAGAACTTTTACCGCGACAGTAAACAGTCCTTCCTGAAAGGGTGTCCGATGGCTGAGCCGGAGATGGACGGCACCGCGTTGACCGCGGTCGCCGACTCGCTGGTTCGCGGCGCCGCCCGTTACGGGAACGACCACGGGGGCGAGCGAATCATCACGAACGGTGTGAACCGACCTCCCGCCGACGGGGTGCTCGCTCGGGTCAGGACGCTGCTGCCGGACTTCACCGGGGCGCTGCAGCGGGTCGCCGAGCAGGTGCTCACCGACCCGGCCGGCGCCTCGCGGGCGACCATCGTCGAGCTGGCCGAGCGCAGCGGCACCTCGCCCGCGACGATCACCCGGTTCTGCCGGGCGGTCGGCTTCGACGGGTACGCGGACCTGCGTCTCGGCATCGCGTCGGAGACCGGGCGGGCCCGCTCGGCCGGCTGGACCGTGGACATCGGCCGCGAGATCCAGCCCAACGACCCCCTGGAGCGGGTGCTCGGCCAGATCATGGCCGCCGACACCAGGGCCATGCACGACACCGCCGCGCTGCTGGATCTGGGCGAGGTGGAGCGGGCCGCGGGGGCGATCGCCGTCGCGCCGCGGGTGAACATCTTCGGCGCCAGCGGAAGCGCGCTGGTCGGCGAGGAGATGCAGTTCAGTCTGCACCGCATCGGCATCCCGGTGTGGGCCTGGACCGACGTGCACAACGGTCTGGCCAGCGCCGCCTTGTCCAGGCCCGGCGACGTCGCGCTCGGCATCTCGCACAGTGGCGAGACCGGCGAGACGATCGAGCTGCTCGCGGAGGCGAACAGCCGGGGCGCCACCACGATCGCGCTCACCAGCTTCCCCCGATCCCCGCTGGCCGAGTTGGCGGACATCGTCCTGCTCACCGCCACCCAGGCGACGACCTTCCGGCCGGACGCGCTCAGCGCCCGCCACCCGCAGCTGGTGGTTCTCGACCTGCTGTACGTCGCCGTCGCGCAACGAACCCACGAACGGTCGCACGCCGCGTTCCAGCGCACCGCTCAAGCGGTGCACGGGCACAAGGCCGCGAAAGACAGCTGAACCCCTGTGACGAATGAAAATCCCTCGGGAGGAATTGTGAAGCGCAAGATCGTGGTCGCCGCGGCGCTCGCCGCGTCGATGCTCGGCGTCGCCGCATGTGGAAACAGTGGCGGTGACGACGCCAAGACCTCGGCCGCCGGCAAGGTCGACGGCGCCGGCAAGACCATCAAGGTCTGGCTCATGGTCGACGCCGAGACCGCGTGGAAGGGCGTCGTCGACGATGCCTCCCAGCGATTCACCGCGGCCACCGGCGCGAAGGTGAACGTCGAGTACCAGCAGTGGGCCAACCATCTCACCAAGCTGGACGCCACGCTGGCCGGCTCGGACGTTCCGGACGTGGTCGAGCTCGGCAACACCGAGTTCTCCAAGTACGTCTTCAGCGGTGGCTTCGCCGAGCTCAACAAGGGTGACTTCGAGAACTCCGGCACCTGGCTGCCCGGTCTCTCCGGCGCCTGCGAGTCCGAGGGCAAGGTCTACTGCGTGCCCTACTACGCCGGCGCTCGCGTCCTGATCTACCGCAAGGACCTCTTCGAGAAGGCCGGTATCACCGGCGCCCCGAAGACCTACGCGGACTTCACCGCCGCCGCCGAGAAGCTGAAGGCCGGCAACGCGGGCGACCCCAAGTTCAGCGCCTTCTACATGCCGGGCCAGTACTGGTACGCGGCCATGTCGTGGGTGAAGGGCTCCGGCGGCGAGATCGCCAAGCAGGAGGGCGGCAAGTGGGCCGGCCAGCTCTCCACCCCGCAGTCGCAGGCGGGCCTGCAGAAGTGGGTCGACCTGACCAAGACGTACTCGAAGGCTGACGTCACCAAGAACGAGAACGAGCAGGCCGGCATCTTCGCGCAGGGCTCCGGCGGCATGTTCTACGGCAACGCCTGGGAGCAGGGCTCGGCCGAGGAGACCCGCAAGGACCCGAACGACCCGACGTCCGAGCTGATCCCGACCCCGGTCAAGGGCAAGCTGGCCGCCGCTCCGCTGCCCGAGGTGCCGTCCTTCCTCGGTGGCTCCAACCTCGGTGTGACCGCCAAGAGCGCCAACAAGGAGCTCGCCGCCCAGTGGGTCAAGGCCTTCACCGACAGCAAGGCGATGGAGGGGCTGGCCAAGGCCGGCGCCCTGCCGAACGCCACCAACCTGCTGGACAAGGCCGCGACCGACAACCCGAAGATCGCGCCGGCGGCGCTCGCCGCGAAGAACAGCTGGTTCCCGCCGAACGCCGAGAAGTGGGCCGACGTCGAGAAGGCCAGCATCCTGCAGACCATGCTGACGGACATCCTGACCGGTAAGAAGTCGGTGGCCGACGGCACCAAGTGGGCGGACGAGCAGATCGCCGCGACGCTCAACGAGGCCTGACGACCAGGTGCCGCCCGTCCGTCCTTCTGCTGGGCGGGCGGCACACCCTCTGATGGTGGAAGAGGATTTCGAGGATGTACGCCGTCGACTCACCGCCGACCCCGGCCCGGTCGCCGCAGACCCCGCCTGCGCAGCACGCGAAGCCGGTGCGCCGCCGCAGCCAGCGGGAGGCCCGTGTCGCCTGGCTGCTCTCCCTGCCCACGCTCGTGATCCTGATCGCGATGCTGGCCTACCCGCTCTACCGCATGATCGTGCTGTCGTTCCAGAACATGCGGCTCAAGGAGCTGTTCTCCGGCGCGACTCCGCCGTGGGCCGGCTTCGACCAGTACACGAAGGCTCTGACCGACGGTGTGTTCTGGGGTGTCGTCGGCCGTACCGCCGCTTTCACGGTCGTCTCGGTCTCGCTCTCGGTCCTGGCCGGACTCGGCATCGCGCTGCTGATGCGCCGGGTGCACAGCAAGGTCCGGATCTTCATGATGGTCGCGATGATGTTCGTCTGGGCGCTGCCCCAGCTGGTCGCCGCGCAGTCGTTCCGCTGGCTGACCGACTCGGACTTCGGCGTCCTGAACTACGTGCTCACCAAGCTCGGGCTGGACTACGCGACCCACAGCTGGTTCGTGAACCCGTGGGAGGGCTGGACGGTGATCACCGTGCTGGTGGTCTGGGCCGGCATCCCCTTCCTGGCCATCTCGCTCAGCGCCGGCCTCACTCAGGTGCCGAAGGAGCTGCTGGAAGCCGCGACAGTGGACGGCGCCACGCCGTGGCAGGCGCTGCGCAACATCACCCTGCCCATCCTGAAGCCGCTGCTGACCATCGTCACCACGCTGTCGGTGATCTGGAACTTCGGCCTCTTCACCCAGAACTGGGCGCTGCGTGACGGCCATCCGGAGCCGGTCTACCAGACTCTGGCGACCTTCTCGTACACGCAGGCGTTCGGGCGTTCCAACTACAGCTACGGCTCGGCGATCGCGGTGATCACCGTGCTGCTGATGCTCGGCGTGATGATCTTCTATATCCGCCAGATGTTCAAAATCGGAGAGGTGGACTGATGGCTCGCCACGACGAGGGCGTCGTCACCGTGGGGCGCAGCCGTGTCGGTACGTTCTTCGCGAACAGCACCGGGATCGTCTTCGGACTGGTCATGCTCTTCCCGGTGTACTGGGTGCTGAACACGGCGTTCAAGCCGGACAAGGAGGTCCGCAGCTTCACGCCGACGTTCTGGCCGCACGAGTTCACGTTGGACAACTTCAGATCCGCGCTCGGTGAGGAACTCTTCATCCCGAGCATGATCAACGGCTTGATCATCACCGCCCTGGCGGTGGCCGCCGCGCTGGTCGTGGGCTTCCTGGCGGCGCTCGCGATCGCCCGCTTCAGCTTCTACGGGCGCAGGGCGATCATCCTGGTGGTCCTGGCCGTTCAACTGGTGCCGTTCCTGGCGCTGCTCATCCCCCTCTTCCTCATGCTGCAGGGCGCCGGCCTGACCAACACACTGGTCGGCGTGGCCCTGGTGTACCTGGTCCTGCTGCTGCCGTACACGGTGTGGACGCTGCGCGGCTTCATCTCCGGCATCCCGCGGGAACTGGACGAGGCCGCGATGATCGACGGCTGCACCCGCGCCCAGGTGTTCTGGCGGATCATCCTGCCGCTCACCGGGCCCGGGCTGGTCGCCACATCGGTCTACGGGTTCATCCAGGCGTGGAACGAATTCATCATCATCAACACGCTGAACGACCCGAAGAACCAGAACCTGATGGCCTGGCTGCTCTACAACCAGACCGAACGCGGTACCGCCTGGGGTCCTCTCATGGCCGGTGCGATCATCACCTCGATCCCCGTGGTGATCTTCTTCCTGATCATTCAGCGCAACATCGCCACCGGTTTGACGGCTGGCGCCGTCAAGGGTTGATCTGAAAGGACATCGATGTCTGAGATAACGAAATCCGAGCTGGACCGTCGTAGCCTGCTGCGCCGTGCCGCCGCGGTCGGCCTGGCGGCGACCCCGGCGGTGGGCATGCTCAGCGCCTGTGTCGGCGGCGGCGCCGAGGAGACCGCCAACCAGGCGACCGGTACGAAGTCGGCCGACAACCCGCTCGGCATCGACCCCAAGAAGCCGGTCGAGATCGTGATCTTCGATGGTGGTCTGGGCACCAAGTACGCCACCGACGTCGACACTCCGATGTACAAGAAGAAGTGGCCGGAGTCCGAGGTCAAGTTCACCGCCACCCAGGAGGTATCGACGATCGTCCAGCCGCGGCTGAACGCCGGCGACGCACCCGACATGATCAACAACTCCGGCGCGAAGATGATGGACTTCGGCGCGATCGTCGCCGCCGGCCAGGCGCAGGACCTGAGCGAGCTGTTCGCCGCCCCGTCCTTCGACATCCCCGGCAAGACCGTCGCCCAGACGCTGGTGCCGGGCGCCGTCGAGCAGGGCTCCTACGACGGCAAGCCGTTCGCGGTGAACTACTCCTACACCGTGTTCGGTCTGTGGTACAACGCCACGCTGTTCGAGAAGAACGGCTGGACCGTGCCGGCGACCTGGGCCGACTTCACCGCCCTGTGCGACAAGATCAAGGCGGCGGGCGTCGTCCCGTTCGGCTACGCCGGCAGCAACGCGGCGTACTACATGGTCCGTGCCCTGCTCACCAGCGCCGGCAAGATCGGCACCGAGCAGGTTCTGAAGGACATCGACAACCTCAAGCCGGGCGCGTGGACCGCCCCGGCCGTGCTCGAGGCCGCGAAGGCCTGGGGCGAGATCGGCACCAAGTACCTGGAGAAGTCGTTCCTCGGCCTCAAGCACACCGAGGTCCAGTTGCGCCAGAACCAGGACAAGATCGCCTTCTACCCGTGCGGCTCCTGGCTGGAGAACGAGCAGGCCAAGGACACCCCGCCCGGCTTCAAGTACGCGGTGGCGCCCTACCCGAGCGTGACCGCCTCGGACAAGCTCCCGGCGACCGCCATCAACGCGGCGGCCGGCGAGATCTACTTCGCCTCGTCGAAGGGGAAGAACCCCCGCGGCGGCATGGAGTACCTGCGCGTCATGCTCTCCAAGCAGGCCGCGCTCGAGTTCACCAAGCTCACCAAGTCGCTGACCGTGGTGGCCGGCGCCTCCGACGGCATCGAGATCTCCCCCGGCCTGAACAGCGCCAACGACGCGATCACCAAGGCCGGCAAGGACGTCTTCATGGGCTACCTGTTCGACACCTGGTACAAGAAGCTCCATGACGAGTCGCTGAGCGCGGTCAACGACCTGATGTTCAACGGCGGCGACGCCCAGAAGTTCTGTGACCGGATGGAGACCGCCGCCCAGGCGCTCGCCAAGGACTCCTCGGTCAAGAAGCAGACCCGTAGCTAGTCAGTAGGTGAGGTAGAGCGCCATGCGGCACGGTAAGTATCCCTTCATCATCGGCTTCCTCGCCGTGCCGGTGGCGCTCTACGCCACCTTCGTGGTGGCGGCGTACGTCCAGACCTTCCAGCTGTCACTGACCAGCTGGTCCGGGTTCGGGGTGATCAAGTACGTCGGCTTCGACAACTTCGTCAAACTGTGGGAAGACGAGCTGTTCTGGAAGTCGCTGCGCCACAACGCGTACCTGCTGTTCCTGCTGCCGATCCTGACGATCGCGCTGGCTCTGGTCTTCGCGTTCCTGCTCAACGTCGGCGGCGGCACCAAGGGCGGCGTCACCCGGGGTGTGTGGGGCTCCAAGTTCTACCGGGTGATCTTCTTCTTCCCGCAGCTCATGGCCCTGGCCATCGTCGCGGTGATCTTCGGCCGGGTGTTCTCCTCGGACAAGAGCGGCATGCTCAACGGCCTTTTCCCGGACTCCTGGTCGCCGTGGCTGTTCCTGGCCGACGAACGCTGGGCCCTGACCTGCATCCTGGCGGTGCTGGTCTGGCAGGCGGTCGGCTTCTACGTGGTGCTCTTCTCGGCCGGCATGGGCTCCATCGGCGAGGAGATCTACGAGGCCGCGGCGCTCGACGGCGCCACCCGGGTCACCCTGTTCTTCCGGATCACCCTGCCGCTGCTCTGGAACACCATCCAGACCGGCTGGGTCTACCTGGGCATCGCCGCGTTCGACGCGTTCGCCCTGGTCAACATCATGACCGTGGACCGGGGTGGCCCGGACGGCGCGACCTCGGTGCTGGCCATGATGATCTACCGCAACACCTTCGAGTACTCCCAGGTCGGTTACGCCTCCGCACTCGGCGTGGTGCTGTTCTTCCTGACCCTGACCTTCGCCGCGCTGACCCTGCGGGTCACCCGCCGCGACGCCGTCTGAGAGGCCCGCACATGAGCAACCTCACCGCGACCGCGCCTTCGGAAACGGTAGTCACCCCGAAGGCCGAGAAGACCCACCGTGAGCTGCGGGCCTTCAACGGCCTGGCGCACCTCGCCCTGATCTTCTGGGCGCTGGTCACCGCCGGCCCGTTGCTCTGGGTAGTGCTGGCCTCGTTCAAGTCCAACACCGAGATCTTCCTGGGTGAGCCGTTCGCGCTGCCCAGCACGTTCTCGCTGGAGACATACCTCTCCGCGTGGGACCAGGCGCACATCGGGCAGTACTTCCTCAACAGCGTCCTCGTCGTGGTGATCAGCACCGCGGGCACCATGCTGTTCGGGTCGATGGCCGCGTACGTGCTGGCCCGGTACTCGTTCTTCGGCAACCGCTTCCTCTACTACCTGTTCGTCTCCGGGCTGGCCTTCCCGACGTTCATGGCGCTCGGCCCGCTGTTCCACATCCTCAAGAACATGGGGCTGCTGAACTCGTACCTCGGGCTGATCCTGGTCTACATCGCCTACTCGCTGCCGTTCACGGTGTTCTTCCTGGCCGCGTTCTTCAAGACGCTGCCGCACGAGATCGACGAGGCGGCGACCGTGGACGGGGCCTCGCACACCCGCAAGTTCTTCCAGATCATGATGCCGATGGCGAAGTCCGGCCTGGTCAGCATCACGATCTTCAACATCGTGGGCCAGTGGAACCAGTACCTTCTGCCGCTGGTGATCATGCAGGGGCAGGGCGCCGAGGAGAAGTGGGTGCTCACCCAGGGCATCGCGAACATCTCGACGCAGGCCGGGTACCACGCCGAATGGTCGACGCTGTTCGCCGCTCTGACCCTGAGCATCCTCCCGATGATCGTCGTCTACGCGATCTTCCAGCGGCAGATCCAGGCCGGCCTGACCGCCGGCGCCGTCAAGTAGGCCACCGCTCGGCCGGTCCGGGCCGGGCGGTGACGATCCCTTAGCCCACGCCCGCAGGTGTGAGCCGCGCCGGGGCATGAGAAGTTGTCATACCCCGCGGCGAGAATGGCGGGGTGCTGGTTGCGGTGGTGCCCGATCCGGACGGCCGAGGCGGCCGTCTCGCCGAGTTGACCGCTGCCCCCGGCCCGGGGGCGGCCCCTCCCTCCGAGCCACGGCACGTCCCTGATCTCGCGGCCGCGGTCGCCGAGCGTGAGGCCGCCGACCGGCCACGCTGGGTGTGGGCGGCCACCGCCGACATCTATCCGGCCCTGCTGCGCGCCGGGGTGCGCGTGGCCCGCTGCCACGACGTCGAGCTGACCGAGGCGCTGCTGCTCGGCCAGGCCGGGCGGTGGGGTGAGCCACGCGGGCTCGCCGCGGCCGTCGCCCGGCTGCGCGGGCTTCCCGTCCCGCCCGACCCGCTCCGGCCCGACGCCGAGCCGCCGGGCTTCGCGCAGGGCGCGCTCTTCGAGTCGATTCCAGCCGGCCAGATCAAGATCAACGACCTGATCGAGGTGTACGGCGAACAGCTGCGCCGCATCGGCGAAACAGGCCATCCCGGCCGTTTCCGGATGCTGGTGGCGGCCGAGTGCGCGGGCGCCCTGATCGCCGCCGAGATGGGCCACACCGGCCTGCCCTGGCGGTCCGATCTGCACGACGAGCTGCTGCGCGAGCTGCTCGGCCCGCCTCAGCCGATGGGCCCGCCCCGCCGGCTGGCCGAGCTGACCGCCGAGATCAACGCCGCGTTCGGCACCCAGGGCCTGCATCCCGACCTGCCGGCCGAGGTGATTCGCGCCTTCCACCGGGCCGGCATCGACGTGCCCAACACCCGGCGCTGGGTGCTGCGGCAGGTCGAGCACCCGGCGGTCGCCCCGCTGCTGGAATTCAAGGAGCTCTACCGCATCTGGACCGCGCACGGCTGGGCCTGGTGCGACTCCTGGGTGCGTGACGGCCGCTTCCGCCCGGAGTACGTGCCGGGAGGCGTCGTCTCCGGCCGCTGGGCCACCCGGGGCGGCGGCGCCCTGCAGGTGCCCAAGGTGGTGCGCCGGGCCGTGGTGGCCGATCCCGGCTGGCGGTTTGTGGTCGCCGACGCCGGCCAGCTGGAGCCCCGTGTCCTGGCCGCCGTCTCCGGCGACGAGCGACTGGCCCGGGCCGCAGCCGCGGGCGACCTCTACGCCGCGCTGGCCGCCGACTCGTTCGACGGCGACCGCGGCAAAGCCAAGATCGCCCTGCTCGGGGCGATGTACGGGCAGACCGGGGGCGACGCCCTCCCCGCCCTGGCCGTGCTCCGGCGGCACTATCCGACCGCCTTCGAATATGTGGAGGCAGCCGCCCGCACCGGTGAGGTGGGTGGCCTGGTCCGGTCCTGGCTGGGCCGCACCTGCCCACCGGCCGCGGGCGCCTGGCGTGACGCCGGTCTGGACCCGCCCGACGAGGTGGCCCCGCCGCCCGGGCGGGCACGTGGCCGTTTCACCCGAAACTTTGTGATCCAGGCCACGGCCGCCGAGTGGGCGCTGGTGCTCCTCGCCACGCTGCGGACCGCGTTGGAGGGCACCGCCGCGGAACTGGTCCTGTTCGTTCACGACGAGGTAGTGGTGCACTGCCCGGCCGGACAGGCCGACAGCGTCGTCGCGGCGGTCCACGAGAGCGCCGCCACGGCGGGCCGGTTGCTCTTCGGCGCCACCACGGTGCGATTTCCGTTAGACGTCTCAGTGGTTGGTGCCTACGCCGACGCCAAATGAAAAAGTCGGTATCGTTGACGGACCGGCCGAGAGGCGCTGCAGCGGGCCACCCGTCACGCTCGACCGGTGAACCACCCGATGCAAGGGCGCCTCCGACTATTCGGAGGTGCAGTGTTGGGTTCGAACCGTGCAGTTGCTTCGACCGTCGCCACGTTGCGTGAGTTGCTCGCCGAGCGGGTTCTGGTGCTGGACGGGGCCTGGGGCACCATGCTTCAGGGCGCGAGGCTGACACCTGCCGACTACCGCGGCGACCTGATCCCGGCCGATCACCCGAAAGACGTCACCGGCGACCCCGACCTGCTCATCCTGACTCGGCCGGACGTGATCCTCGACGTCCACCGGCAATATCTCGCGGCCGGCGCCGACATCACCACGACGAACACGTTCACCGCCACCAGCATCGCCCAGGCCGACTACGGGCTGGAGCACCTGGTGCGGGAGATGAACGTGCAGGGTGTCCGGCTGGCCCGGCAGGCCGCCGACGAGGCATTCGCGTCCGACGGCCGGCTCCGGTTCGTGGCCGGATCGATCGGCCCGCTCAACGTCACCCTGTCGCTGTCGCCGAAAGTCGAGGACCCGGCGTACCGCGCGGTCACGTTCGACCAGGTCAAGGCGGCGTACGCGGAACAGATCTCGGCCCTGGTCGAAGGCGGCGTCGACCTCCTGCTGGTCGAGACGATCTTCGACACGCTGAACGCGAAGGCGGCCATCGCGGCGGCACGCGAGGTGGCGCCGGAGACCCCGCTGTGGATCTCGGTCACGATCGTCGACCTGTCCGGGCGGACCCTCTCCGGCCAGACCGTCGAGGCGTTCTGGCGCTCCATCGAGCGCGCCGAGCCCCTGGTCGTCGGCGTGAACTGCTCGCTCGGCGCGACCGAGATGCGCCCGCACGTCGCCGACCTGGCCCGGCTGTCGAACGTCTACGTCGCCTCGCACCCGAACGCCGGCCTGCCGAACGCCTTCGGCGGTTACGACCAGACCCCGGAGGAGACCGGTGAGCTGCTCGCCGGGTTCGCCGCCGACGGCCTGGTCAACATCGTCGGCGGCTGCTGCGGCACCAGCCCCGCGCACATCGCCGCGGTCGCCTCGGCCGTCGCTGGCGCCACCCCGCGGGCGATCGACCCGCCGAAGCCGACCACCCGGTTCAGCGGCCTGGAGCCGTTCGAGATCGGCCCGGACACCGGGTTCGTGATGATCGGCGAGCGGACCAACGTCACCGGCTCGGCCAAGTTCCGCCGGCTCATCGAGGCCGACGACCACCAGGCCGCCGTCGACGTGGCCCTGGAGCAGGTGCGCGGTGGCGCCAACCTGCTCGACGTGAACATGGACGCCGACCTGCTCGACAGCGAGCAGGCCATGGTGACCTTCCTGAACCTGATCGCGACCGAGCCGGAGGTGGCCCGGATCCCGATCATGATCGATAGCTCGAAGTGGACCGTTCTCGAGGCCGGCCTCAAGTGCGTCCAGGGCAAGGGCGTGGTCAACTCGATCAGCCTGAAGGAGGGTGAGGAGCAGTTCCTCGCCCAGGCCCGCCGGATCCGCGACTTCGGCGCCGGCGCCGTGGTGATGGCTTTCGACGAGCAGGGCCAGGCCGACACGACCGAGCGCAAGGTCGAGATCTGCGGCCGGGCGTACGACCTGCTGGTCGGCGATGGCTTCGACCCGACCGACATCATCTTCGACCCGAACGTGCTGGCCGTCGCGACCGGCATCGCCGAGCACAATGGTTACGCGAAGAACTTCATCGACGCCCTTCCGCTGATCAAGCAGCGCTGCCCCGGCGCTCGCACCAGCGGCGGCATCTCCAACCTGTCGTTCGCCTTCCGCGGCAACGACGTGGTCCGCGAGGCCATGCACTCGGCGTTCCTGTTCCACGCGGTCAAGGCCGGGCTGGACATGGGCATCGTCAACGCCGGACAGCTCGCCGTCTACCAGGACATCCCCGCCGAGCTGCTGGAACTCGTCGAGGACGTGATCTTCGACCGCCGGCCGGACGCCACCGACCGGCTCGTCACGTTCGCCTCCACGGTCACCGGCTCCGGCGCCAAGCGCGAGATCGACCTGTCCTGGCGGGAGACCGAGGTCGAGGAGCGACTCAGCCACGCCCTCGTGCACGGCATTGTCGACTTCATCGAGGCCGACACCGAGGAGGCCCGGCAGAAACTGCCCCGCCCGCTCGACGTCATCGAGGGCCCGCTGATGGACGGCATGAAGGTGGTCGGCGACCTCTTCGGCTCCGGCAAGATGTTCCTGCCCCAGGTGGTCAAGAGCGCCCGCGTGATGAAGCGGTCGGTCGCCTACCTGCTGCCGTACATGGAGGCGGAGAAGGAGCAGGCCCGCCTGGAAGGCCGCGTCGAGGCCGACCGTGGGCAGGGCAAGGTCGTGCTCGCCACGGTCAAGGGCGACGTCCACGACATCGGCAAGAACATCGTCGGCGTGGTGCTGGGCTGCAACAACTACGAGGTGATCGACCTCGGCGTGATGGTGCCGACCGCGAAGATCCTGGACACCGCGATCGCCGAGGGCGCCGACGCCATCGGGCTCTCCGGCCTGATCACCCCCTCCCTCGACGAGATGGTCGCGGTCGGCGCCGAGATGCAGCGGCGCGGCCTCAAGCTGCCCCTGCTGATCGGCGGGGCGACCACGTCCAAGCAGCACACGGCGGTGCGGATCGCTCCGGCGTACGACGGCGTGACCGTGCACGTGCTGGACGCGTCCCGGGTGGTCGGCGTGGTCTCCGACCTGCTCGACTCCGACCGGTCGGTGAAACTCGACGAGGCCAACCGGGACGAGCAGCAGCGGCTGCGCGAGCAGCACGAGAAGCGGCACTCACAGCCGCTGCTCACTCTCGCCCAGACGCGGGCCAACCGGGAGAAGATCGATTTCAGCGACCTTCCCACCCCGAAGTTCACCGGGGTACGCGAGGTCGCGCCCACCATCGCCGAACTGCGCGGGATGATCGACTGGCAGTTCCTCTTCCTGGCCTGGGAACTGAAGGGCAAGTACCCGGCGATCCTGCAGCAGCCGGTCGCGAAGGAGCTGTTCGACGACGCCAACACGCTGCTCGACCAGATCATCGCCGAGGGCTCGTTCCAGGCTCGCGGGCTCTACGGTTTCTGGCCCGCGCATGCCGACGGCGACGACATCAAGCTGGCGAACGGGATGTCGTTCCCGATGCTGCGCCAGCAGACCGTGAAGCCGGCCGGCCGCGCCAACCGCTGCCTGGCCGACTACATCGCGCCGGAACGCGACCACCTCGGCGGTTTCGCGGTGGCCATCCACGGCGCCGAGGCCCTGGCGAAGAAGTACGAGGCCGAGCACGACGACTACCGGGCCATCATGGTCAAGGCCCTGGCCGACCGGCTCGCCGAGGCCTTCGCCGAATACCTGCACCTCAAGGCCCGGCGCGACTGGTTCGAGCCGGACGCCCAGCCGGTGCTGGCAGACCTGCACGCCGAACGGTTCCGGGGCATCCGGCCCGCGCTCGGCTACCCGGCCTGCCCCGACCACAGCGAGAAGAAGGAACTCTTCGAGCTGCTCGGCACCTCCTCGATCGGCATCGGCCTCACCGAGTCGTACGCGATGACCCCGGCCGCCGCCGTCAGCGGGTTGATCTTCGCCCACCCCGAGGCGAAGTACTTCACCGTCGGCCGCCTCGGCAAGGACCAGATCGAGGACTACGCGACCCGCCGTGGCATGCCGGTCGCCGAGATCGAGCGCTGGCTGCGCCCCAACCTCGCCTACTCGATCGACTGACCCCGCGAGCGACACCGTCACCGCCCTAAACCCGGGCGGTGACGGCGCGACCGCGCGCTCAAACATGCCGGCCGTGCGGTCGATGGCGCGACCGTGTGCTCGGACATGCCGGGCGTGCGGTCGATGGCGCGACCGTGTGCTCGGACATGCCGGGCGTGCGGTCGATGGCGCGACCGTGTGCTCGGACGTCGTGGGCGTGCGCTCGGGCGGTGCGGGCGTGTGCTCGGGCGGTGTGGGCGTGTGCTCGGACGGTGATGAGGTCGCGCGGTTGGACGGTCACGAGGACGCGCGGCGCCGCAGTTCCGCGATGTCGGCATCAGCCACCAGCAACTCACCGAGCGGCACCACCGGAAGCGAACGGCCCTCGACGGCGACGGTCACCCCGGGCTCGATCGAAGGCACGATGTCGACGCGCATCTCAGTCATATCGGCGGCGAACCAGCGGCGCGGTCCCGGCGCGTCCAGGATCGGGTCCTGGCCGACGTACATCTGCAGGCGTTCATGCCAGCGCGGCATCCTGAGCGTCGACAGCGCGCGGCTGGCCGCCAGCACGTCATCCGCCGCGATACGCAGGTCCACTCGCGTCGGCCGGACGAGCATGCCCTGGGCCAGGGCAGCGAGCCGGCCCGAGACGACATAGGGCACTTTGTCGAGCCGGCGCCACAGGATGCCGCAGGTCGACACGTAGAAGGTCAGCAACTCGGCGGCCTCCACATGGTCGACCGTGTCCGAGTCGTCCGCCGCGACGTCAGCAATGCCGGCCGACTCGACGACGAGGCGCCGATCCAGCACGTTGAGCAGTCGTTCGATTCGGCTGAGGCGCAGGTCGACCTCACCACGCTCCACCCGGGAGATCCACTGCTGGCTGGTCTCGGCGCGTTCAGCGAGCGTCCGCTGGCTCCACCCGGCCTGAGCGCGAGCCGCTTGCACAACCAGCCCGACCCGTGTGGCCAACCGCCCCTGCCCACCAACCATGTCCCCTCCACCCAAGCCTCGATGCTCACCGCCGGTCCCGCCCCGTGCCGTCCGTGTTGCTGGCACCGCCGGTACCGCCCCGTGCCGTCCGTGTTGCTGGCACCGCCGGTACCGCCCCGTGCACCCATCCCGTCGTCGCCCGTCAGCCGTCCGCTTTGGCTAGCCAGCCGCCCGCCTGTCCACCGTCAGGCAACCCACCAGTGAGTGCGCCCGCCCGCCGCCCACTCGCCGTCAACCAGGCATCCCCAGCCTGCCGACCGTCGGCCAGCCCGCCGACCGTGAGGCAGCCCGCCCGCCGTGAGGCAGCCGGGTATGGCAGCCCGCCGCCCAGCCCTCCGTCGGCCAGGCAGGCGGACACGAGGCCAGTCAGCCCGCCGTCAGACGGTTAGCCCAGCCGATCACGCAGCTGGGCCCGTCCGCCCATCCGCCCGCCTGCCCACCTGGTCGCCGTCCGGCGAGGGCAGGTGCCCAGCCAGGCGCGGAGGCTAGCTCGCCCGCCGTCAGACGGTTAGCCCAGAAGGCCAGGCAGCCGGGCTGTCCGCTGTCAGACGGCGGACTGGCGGGCAGACGCGAGGCCAGCCAGCCCGCCTGCCCGCCAGTCCGCTTGCCAGCTAGCCTGCCTGCCGTCTGACAGTCCGCCGGCCGGCCGTTAGACGGTTAGGCCAGCCGACCCGGCGGCTGTCAGACGGCCCGCCTTTCCGGCCGCCGTCGCGGTTCGGCACGCACCGGCCCGGCTCATGTCGTCGTGGTTCGGCTTGTCGCTCGCACTCGTTGTCCCGCCGATGATTTTGCGATTTTCGAGCGTCCTTGGCGACCCCCTGGATCCGACCTGTGGATAACCGGCCGCTGGCGATGGTGTCTTGAGAAATGTCGACACCCGTTGTGGGTGTAGCTGACACCCACAACGGGTGTCAGCTTTCAAGGACACACCTATCGCGGTCGGGCGGTCGGGCGCGGGGCGCTATGGAGGCCCGAGAGTTGCGGGGCGGCGGACGGCGTGCGGCGTGGCGGCAAGTGAGGGGGCAGTCGTGGGTGAGCGGCGCGGCGACGAGCGGCTCGGTGGCGTGGTAGCGGGGCGGCATGGCTCGTCGCTGCGATCGGCGAGTAGCGAGTAGCGGATAGCAGTGGCAGGTGGGGTAGCGGCGGGCGGCAGGCGGCGCACGGCGGCGCGCGCTGAATGAGGTTGTGGCGGAGGCCGCGGGAAGTGGCGGTAGGTGGCGCGGCGGCGAGCGGTTCGGCGGCGTGGTAGCGGGGCGGCAGGGCGCCGTCGCAGCTAACGGCGAGCGGCGAGCGGCAAATGGGGTGGCGGCGGGATGGGACGTGGCGGTAGGCGGCGGCGAGCGCTGAATGAGGTAGCGGCGGTGGCTGGGGGAGTTGGCGGTAGGCGGTGCCGTGGCGGCGGGCGGCGAGTGGCAGGTGGTGTCCGGGCGGGGCGACGTGGTGGCGGGCCCGAGTGGCAGGTGGTGTCGGGGCGGGGCGACGTGGTGGCGGGCCCGAGTGGCAGGTGGTGTCGGGGCGGGGCGACGTGGTGGCGGGCCCGAGTGGCAGGTGGTGTCGGGGCGGGGCGACGTGGTGGCGGTTGGCGGTGGTGTGACGTTGCGGCGGGCGGGGAGTGGTGGGGTGGTGAGCGGGTGGGAGGGTGAGGGAGCGGGGAGGGTTAGGTGGGCGTCTCGCGGGCAAGCGCGAGGTATGCGAGCGTTGACATGGCAGGGCACCGGCAAGGTGTCCGTGGAGAACGTCCCCGACCCTAAGATCGAGCAGCCGACCGACGCGATCGTGCGGATCACCTCCACCGCGATCTGTGGCTCCGACCTGCATCTTTACGACGTCCTGGGAATGTACCTCGACAAGGGCGACGTTCTCGGCCACGAGCCGATGGGCATCGTCGAGGAGGTCGGGCCCGGTGTCAGCCACATCCGGCCCGGGGACCGGGTGGTGATCCCGTTCAACATCTCCTGTGGGCACTGTTGGATGTGCACGCGCGGCTACTTCGCGCAGTGTGAGACCACCCAGGTGCGCGAGCAGGGCTCCGGCGCGGCGCTGTTCGGCTACACCAAGCTGTATGGCCAGGTGCCCGGTGGTCAGGCCGAGTACCTGCGGGTGCCGCAGGCCCAGTTCGGGCCGATCAAAGTGCCCGAGCAGCATCCTGACGAGCGTTATCTTTTCCTCTCCGACGTGCTCACCACCTCGTGGCAGGCGGCCCGCTACGCGGACGTCGAGCCGGGTGACACCGTCGTCGTCACCGGGCTCGGGCCGATCGGTCAGATGTCCGCCCGGATCGCCCGGCACCTCGGCGCCGAGCGTGTGATCGGGATCGACAGCGTGGCCGAGCGCCTCGCGATGGCGCAGCGGCACGGCATCGAGACCATCGACACCGGTGCGGTCGATGACGTCGGAGAAGCCGTCCGGCAGCTCACCCACGGCCGTGGCGCCGACGGTGTGATCGAAGCCGTCGGCATGGAGGCGCACGGCTCACCGTTCCAGGCCGCGGCCGTCAAAGCGGCCGGCATGCTGCCCGGCCCGATCGCCCGCAAGGCCACCGAGACCCTCGGCGTGGACCGCATGGCGGCGCTGCGCACCGCCTTCGACGTGGTCCGGCGGGCCGGCACCATCTCGATCATCGGCGTGTACGGCGGCAATGCCGACCCGTTCCCGATGATGGATCTCTTCGACAAGGGTGTGACCATCCGGATGGGACAGGCCCACGTGAAGCGCTGGGTGGACGACCTGCTGCCGCTGCTGACCGGCGATGACGATCCGCTCGGCGTCGACGACCTGGTCACCCACCGCCTGCCGCTGGAGCAGGCGCCGCACGGCTACGAAATCTTCAAGCAGAAGGACGACGGCTGCATCAAGGTGGTGCTCAAGCCATAGCGGTCAGTGACCGTCCGGCGATCAGTGCCGGAACGGTCAGTACTCGTCCCGGCGTGTGATGTCGGCACGCGGGGCGCCGGCGCGTTGCTCGTCTGCCCGTCCGGCGGCTGTACCTTGCGCGTCTACCCGTGCTGCGGCTGCGACCTGCGCGTTCGCCCCTGCGGCGGCTGCAGCCTGCGCGTTTGCCCGTGCGGCGGCTGCACGTTGGGCCTTTGCGCGTTCGGTGGCTGCGTATTGCGCTTTCGCCAGTGCGGTGGCCGCGTGGTGGGCTTTTGCTTGTTCGGCCGCGGCGTGTTGGGCGTCTGCCCGTGCGGCGGCTGCGCGTTGTGCCTTCATGCGTTCGGTGAGTGCGCCTGTGTCGTCTGCCTGTTCGTCTTCTGTGCGTTCGGCGTGGGAGCGCAGGATCGTCAGGCCGGTGAGGAGTTCCAGCGCGGCGGTCACTGCGCCGGCCCAGCAGGCGACCTGGAGGCTACCGCCGGCCGCCAGGACCGCCACCGCCGCCAGCAGCCCACCCGCCAGCGGCAACACGGACAGCACGAATGGGGCAGACCGTCGTGCGGCCGGCGACTGTTCACCGGCCCGCCGCCTCCGGACGGCGGTCGCGGCACCGAACCCGGCCGCTGCGAGCAGCGCCGCCCCGGCCGTCCCGGCGAGTGGGGCAACGCGCGGGGCGCCGTCGATCAGCAGCGCCAGCGCGCCGAGGACGAAAGCCACCGGCAGGGCGCCCAGAGCCGCGTAGGAAAGCAGGTCGGAGGTGGGGCGTTGCGGTGCTGCGCCGGGAAGTGGGTGGGAGGTGGGGCGTTGCGGTGCTGCGCCGGGAAGTGGGTGGGAGGTGGGGCGTTGCGGCGTCGCGGCGGGAAGTAGGTCGGAGGCGGGGCGTTGCGGCGCCCGTACCTCATCCGGAAGCTTTTCCGCCCAGCCGTCGGCCGGGCCGTGCGCCTGGCCGTCGGCCCGGGTTTCCGCTCGGCCTTTTGCTTGGTCCGCCGTGGGGCCTTTCGCCTGGCCCGCCGTGGGGTTTTTCGCTCGGCCTTGCGCCTGGCCCTTCGTGGGGGTTTGTGCTTGGCCCGGGGCCGGCGTTTTCGGTGGGCCCTGCGGCTGCGGCGGGATCACGGCGGCGGCCGCCACTTGCGGGGTGGCGGTGGTCTCCTCGGTGGGCACGGGCTACTTGCTCGCCCAGACGTCCAGGTTGAAGCGCTCCAGCACTCCCGGCACGAACAGGCCGGCGATGGAGAGCAGCGAGATGACCGTGAACGCGGTCCGCAGCACGACCACCTCGACCTTGCCGCCGACCTTGACGGCCATGCTGTTCGGGATGCCGACCATTCTCCACATGCGGCGGTTGAGCGGGATCGGCCAGAGGATCGGCACCCCGTTCTTGGTGATCATGTCGCCGAGGATGTGGACGAAACAGCCGACGCCGACCGCGACGCCCAGCAGCGGATAGCCGCGGTCAGTGGGCAGGTTGGCGGCGGTGAACCAGGCGATCACGGCCGAGGCGAGGGTCACGATGACCCAGCCGGCCCGCTCCGCCCACTTGTCGAAGAGGCCTCGCAGGGCCAGGCCGGACATGAAGAAGACGATGCCGATGACCGCCCAGTAGCCGTAACCGGCGCACAGGGCGGTGGTGCCCCAGCCGATCAGCCCGCAGAACGGCAGCGTGTGCGTGAAGGTGCGGTGCCCGTTGTCCCGGCGCGGGTCACGGCTCAGTTTCGTGGCCGTGTAGACGCCCAGTGAGAACTTCTCCACCACCTCGGCCACGAACAGCGACGCCACCCCGAAGGTGCGGGCCACGGTCGCGCCGCCCTGGTTGCGGGTCACCTTACCGGACATGTCGAGGTCGGGCAGGAGCGCGCCGCCCGCACAGATCGCCGTGCCGACCGCCACCTCCAGCGGCGACTGGGCCACATTGGCGAACTGGTGCAGAGCCCAGCTCCCGGCAAGCCAGGCAGCCGCGCCCGATAGCGCGTGCGACGGACCCATCATTGGCGTTGTCCCTCCCCGAACAAAACTCGGCCACTGTGGCAGAGCCAGCGAAGAAGATCAACGACCGGGTCCGTATGTCGCGCGTGGGGTCGGCCACCCGACAGCCGGCGGTCAGTGCCGCGCCCAGTGCCCGAAGCTGTACTCCGGGCTCCAACGGCCGTACCTGGCGTGTTTGAACAGGCCGACGACCAGGAACGCCAGCGGAATGATCGGCCAGAAGAAGTCGGCGCCGGAGAGCAGCCACAGTCCGGTCAGGACACCGGCGGCGATCAGGATGAAACTGCCGTGCCGGTGCAGGGACCGGCGTGTCGCGGCGCGGGCGCCCGGGGTGCGGGCGAGAGCGTGACGGCCCCCGCCGGGCAGGTCCACGGTCAGACCGGTGAGCTCGTCGCGGAACTTCGCGGCGTACGTGGTGGCCAGGCGCTCCTCACCCTCCGCCAGATCGAGGCGTCCCTCGGCCATGGCGGCACGCAGGATCTCGGCGACCTGCTCGCGCTCGGTGTCGGAGGTGCGCAGCCGGGTAGGGGCGGGGGTGGTGGCGTGGGGTTGCATCGTCTTCTCCTTCGCTCGGGGCTTGCACACACCAGAGTGGGCTGTGGCGGGACCGGCACGCGTCGGCCCAGCGGCGCATTCGTGCGGCGCAGCCGGCCCTGTCGCCGGCCACGGTCGTACGCCCCCGGGCGTACCGGGACCATGGCGTGTGCGCCGCCGGAAGTACGTCCACACGCCGATGACCGGGGCCGGTCCTGTGCCGTACGTTCGCTTCATGAGGCATTCGGGCCGTGACGGCGTGCCGGGCCGGCGTGGCCGGGCGCGGTGGTGGCGGCCCACATCCGGCCCCTGCGAGTCTCCGGGCCTCGCGGGGCCGCTGGACGAGCGGCTGTCGGCCGCGCCGTGGCAGCGGACGAGGCGGGGGCCGCACTCCGGCTGGCCGCCCGGCGCCGCGATCGTGGCCTCGATCTTCCACATCGCCGGGGTCCGGGAACTCGCCGAACGCGGCGGCCTTCACATGGCCCTCACCCCGCCGGTCTACGCGTTGCTGCTGATCGGCCCGCTCGCGCTGCTCTGGCGGCGGCGGGCCCCGCTCGTGGGGTTCGTGGTCGCCGCCGCCGCGTCCCTCGTCGTCGCCACCCGCGCCGATCCCCACTGGATGTACGCCGTCGCACCTGGCATGGCCCTGTTCGCTCTGGCCAAGCAGGGCCGGCGGACCGCGGCCGGTATCGCCGCGGCCATCGCCTGGGTGACCTATCTGGTGGTGACCGTGGGCCTGGCCGGGCCGTGGGGTCTGCCCGCCGGGGCACGGCCCGGCCCGCGCGAGTCGTTGTTGGCCGGGGCCGGGCTGCTGGGCTGCGTTCTCGCCGGCGCGGTCGCGAAGGTCCACCGTGACCAGGTGGCCGCTCTGGCGCAGGCCCGGGACGAGAAGCAGCGTGCCGCCGAGGAGCAGAAGCGGGCCGAGAGCGAGCAGAAACGGCGGCAGGCCTCGGAGGAGCGCCTGCGGATGGCGCAGGAGCTGCACGATGTGCTGGGCCATCACCTTTCCCTGATCAGCGTCCAGGCGGGAGTGGGTTTGCATCTCATGGACAACCGGCCGGAGCAGGCTCGCGAGGCGCTTTCCGCGATCAAGACGGCGAGCGCGGAGGCCTTGCGTGAGGTGCGGTCGGTGCTGGGCGTGCTGCGTACCGAGGGGGAGGCCGCGCCCAGGCAGCCCGCGCTCGGTCTCAACCGGCTCACCGCGCTGACCGCCGATGCCGGTTTCCCGGTGCGCACCCGGATCGGTGGCGAGCCGCGGGTGCTGCCGGCCGAGGTCGACCGGGCCGCCTACCGGATCGTGCAGGAGGCGCTCACCAACGTCCGTCGGCATGCCGGTTCCGGGCCGGCCGTGCTCATCGAGATCACTTACCGGGGCGACGCGCTCCACCTGTCGATCAGCAACACCGGCCCGGCCGGTGACGGCGGTGACGGTGTCGCCGGCGGTCCGGCGAAGGGCCGGTTCCAGCAGGGGAGCGGCATCGCCGGGATGCGGGCGCGGGCGGAGAGCCTGGGTGGCCGGCTCACGGCCGGGCCGGAACCCGACGGCGGCTTCCGCGTCATCGCTGTGCTGCCGTCCCCGCCGGTACCCGGAGCCGGGCCTCCGCCGGAGGGGACGCTGCCCGCCTCGCCGGGCGCCGCACCCTCGCCCGGGCGATCACCGGCGCTTTCGGATGCCGCGTCCTGGGGGTCATCGGTGGTGCCGGACGCCGCGTCATCCCCTGGAGCCGGTCCGGAGCCGGTCGAGGAGCCGGCGGCCGTGCATCCCGCCCCGGGGCGGCCCGGGCAGCACGGGCAGCCACGGGTGGCGGCGCGGCGCTCCGAGGGGGACCGATGATCTCGGTGGTGATCGCTGACGACCAGGCGCTGGTCCGGGCCGGGTTCCGGGCGCTGCTCGACGCCGAGCCGGACATCGACGTGGTGGGCGAAGCGGCGGACGGGTTGCGGGCGGTGGAGATGGTCCGGGCGACCCGGCCGGACGTCGTGCTGATGGACATCCGTATGCCGGGCGTGGACGGCCTGGAGGCGACCCGCCGCATCGCCGCCGATCCGGCACTGGCCGCCACCCGGGTGGTCATCCTGACGACGTTCGAGTTGGACGAGTACGTGTTCGAGGCGCTGCGCACCGGCGCTTCCGGCTTCCTGGTGAAGGACACCGAGCCGGTCGACCTGCTGCGCGGGGTGCGGGCGGTCGCGGCCGGGGACGGTCTGCTGTCGCCGAGCGTGGCCCGCCGGGTGATCGGCTCGTTCGCGACCGCGTCGGCGCACGGCCGGCGGCCGGAGCCGCCTCCCGAACTGGACCAGCTCACCGACCGGGAACGGGAGGTGATGGCGCTGGTCGCCGAAGGGCTGTCGAACGACGAGATCGCCGCACGCCTGGTGATCAGCCCGGCCACCGCCAAGACCCACGTCAGCCGCACGATGATCAAACTGGGTGCACGGGACCGCGCCCAGTTGGTGGTCCACGCCTACGAGGCCGGCCTGATCCGCCCCGGCTGGCTGGCGGGCTGAGAGAGCGGGCCGCGGGGCGGCGGGCTCAGGGGCGGCGGGCACGACGCCGGCCCTAAGCCACCTTGCCGGCCAGGTGCTGGGGGGCCGCGAGGACCGACCGGTTGCGGCCGGCCGCCTTGGCGGCGTAGAGGGCCTCGTCGGCGGCGTTCAGCAGAGCGTCCGGCTGAGGACGGCTGAGCGTCGCGGCGCCGACCGAGACGGTGACGGCGAGGAGGTCGCCGCCGAGGTCGACGGGCAGTCCGCCGACTTCCGAGCGCAGGCGTTCGGCGAGGGCGAAAAGTTCCTCGGGGCCGGTGTGCGGGGCGAGCACCACGAACTCTTCACCGCCGTACCGGGCGACCACGCTGCCGGCCCGGTTCCCGGCGTTGAGCCGGTGCGCGACCTCGCGCAGCACCCGGTCTCCGGCCGGGTGGCCGTACCCGTCGTTGATGCGCTTGAAGTGGTCGACGTCGATCATGAGCAGGCCGACGCCGTGACCGGTGCGGGCGGCCCGCCGGCACTCGACGGCCAGCACCTCGGAGAAGTACCGCCGGGTGCGCAGGCCGGTCAGGCCGTCCGTGACGGCGGCTTTGCGCTGCGCCGAGACCAGCCCGGACATGCGGGCGAGCACCAGCAGGAACATGACCGCGCAGGCGCCGCTGATCAGCGGCACGCTTACCGGGTCGCCGCGCAGCCACTGGATGAGCTGGACTCCCGGGGCCATCAGCACCGCGATCGAGAGCACGCCCAGCCGGGCCGGCGACGCGTCCGGGAGCGCGGTGTCGCTGCGCTGGTCGAAGTGGCGGATCGCGGGGTGCAGCGCGGCGCTGCCGAGCAGCCCGAGCGACACCATCCACACGGCGTCCAGGTAGACCACGGTCACCGATGTGCCGTCGGCGATGGAGGTGGCGAGGTAGGCGGTGTCCACGCCGAGCATCAGGGTCAGGCTGCTCAGGAGCAGGTAGAGCACGGCGCCCCTGGTGCCCTGGCCCATCACCAGGCGGACCGCGAGGATGAGCAGCATCAGATCGAGGACCGGGTACGCCGACTGCGTCAGTTTCGCGTTGAGCGGCAGCTCCGAGTCGGCGGTCAGCGGCTCCAGGATGTAGATCCAGCTCAGCAGGCCGGCGCTGATCGCCACGACGAGGGCGTCGATTCCGCTGGGCAGGTCCCATCCGGGGGTGCGCCGCCGGATGAAGACCAGCACCGCGGCCGAGATGAGCAGGTAGTACGTGAAGTAGAGCAGGTCCGCCGGGGTGGGTTCGAGGAACTCGCCGGAGAGCCATTCGTCGGCGACGCTCACGCCGTCGGCGATGGCGTAGAACACCTGCGCGGCGGCGAGCACGAACCAGCCGGCCCGGTGCGGCGGGCGGTGCCGGATCGTGCCGTAGACGATCACGAACGGCGTCCCGATGCTGACCGCCATGTAGGGTAGCTGCGCGACCAGTTCGGAGCTGCCGTTCGAGCCGAGGTGGACGCGCAGCCCGACACAGAACGCCAGCACACCCAGCCAGGCGATTGCGGTCCACCGATCACGTCGCACCGGAGAAGCCTCTCTGCCGTGGGTTGCGGAACGGGTGCGTTCCGGGCATCGCTCGGTGTCAGAGTCGTCTGGCCCGCAGATGCTCGGCCACCGACCAGGCTTGGAACGGGCATCCGGTGGCCCGGTGCGGCGGGTCGCCGTCGGCGGTCTCCGAGATCGAACCGAGCCCGTGTTCGGCCAGGTGCCCTTCGATGTCGGCGAGCAGGTCGGATCCGCTGAGGCCGAGCCGGTGCAGGGCGGTCGCCCACGAGCCGGTGAGCCAGGGCCAGACCGTGCCGGTGTGGTAGGCCCGGTCTCGTTCGGCGGGCGTGCCCCGGTGCCGTCCCGAGTACCCGGCCTCGCCGGGCGCCAGGCTGCGCGGCCCGAGCGGGGTCAGCAGGGTGGCGCCGAGCCGGTCCAGGACGGCCCGGTTCGGGCGTGCCGGGGCGTGCGGCAGGGACCAGGCGAGCAACTGGTTGGGGCGGAGCACGGGATTCGCGATCGAGGCGGCCGGGCCGGGGTCGCCGACCACGTCGTGGAGCAGGCCGCCGGGCGCCGGGAAGAGCCGGGCGAACCCCTCCCGGGCCTGCGGGCAGGCCCGCTCGGCGGGACCGGGTGGCGAACCGGTGCGGGCGGACAGTTCCAGCACCGTGGCCAGGCCGTTGATCCAGAGCGCGTTCACCTCGACCGGCTTGCCCGCGCGGGCGGTCACCGGAACGCCGTCGACGCGGGCGTCCATCCAGGTCAGGGCCTCACCGGGGGCGCCGGCGCGGAGCAGGCCGTCGGCCGGGTCGGCGCCGATGCCGTAGCGGGTGCCGGCCAGGTGGTAGGCGACGATGTCGCGCAGCGCGGGCAGCAACTCCACGGCCAGGTCGTCGTCACCGGTGGCGGCCACGTGCCGGCCGACCGCGTGCAGGAACCAGAGCGTGCCGTCGACGGTGTTGTACTCGACCCCGCCGGTGTCGGCGGTGTTCGCCAGCATGCCCTCGGAAAGGGTGCCGGCGTACGCCCGGAGGAGTTCCCGGCCCTCGGAGGAGCGGTTCGTGGCCAGGAACAGGCCCTCGTAGCTGGTCATCGTGTCCCGGGACCAGGCCCCGAACCAGGGATAGCCGGCGACCACGTCCGGGCCGTTGACGGTGTGCACCACGAACGCGTCGGCGGCCAGCGCCAGGGTGGCCTGGATGTCGTCGGCGGGAGCGGCGGCCGCGACCACGGCCCGGTTGCGGAGCCGGGCGGCGGCCACGGCCGGTCCGGCCGGTGGCGGCGGATCGTTCAGGTCACCGGCCCAGGCCGACACCTCGGCGATCTCGCCGGGACGGTCCAGCGTCACGTGGAAGCTTCCCGCGTACCAGAGATCCTCTGTTGACGTGAGGCCCCGCTCCTCCTCGGTGCGGTGCCGGACGTCGCGGAACCAGTCGCCGCCCGGGGTGAAGCCCGGGCCGTTGATCCGGTAGGCGTTCTCGACGACGCAGCCGTCCGCGACGGCGGTCACCGCCGGAGGCGGGCCGTTCGCCGTACGTTCGCCGTGCGCGTCCCGCCAGGTGCAGAGGGCCTCCAGGGTGAGCCGGACCGGACCGCCGGAGACCAGCCGGTGCACGATCGCGACCGCCGGCCGGCCGTGCACCGCGGCGATCTCCCGTTCGATCACCACCTCGCCGAGCCGCCATCGCCATCGCGGCACCCCGTCGACGAGTGCGAAACCGGCCAGCAGGCGGTGCCCGGTGGGGGAGATCGCGCCGTCGGCCCACTCGTGCACGCCGAGTCGCACCACGGCGCCGGACGGACATGTGACGACCGGGTCGAGCGACGCCAGTCCCAGCCTTCGGGACGCCGGCGTGTGGTCCGCGACCACCAAAAGGCCGTGGTACCTGCGGGTTCGTAAACCGCTGACCGTTCCCATGGCATAGCCGCCGACTCCGTCGGGTACGAGCCATTCCCGGGTGGCGCCCTCAGCGAGGCGGGCGCAGACCTGGGGTCCGAAGGTGATCGGGCGGGCAGTTGCCAAGGGAGTACCCCCAACCGTGGGCGGAATCGGTCGGCCGTTGCACGATGAGGTTGGTCGCGTCGGTGCGGACGCCGTGGTGGCTTCGGACATCCGGTCTCGAGGAAGGTCGCGAACAAGCCTCACTTGACACATGAGCGTGACAACCTCAGTGTGATCGACTCCGGGGAGGAATTGCGGCCAGTGGGGGATATCGGGTTGTGGGGGTGAGAACGGACGTGTCGGAGCGCGTACGCCTGGCCCAGGCGGACTCCGGCGAGCAGCCGTGGCGCGCGTGGGGCCCGTACGTCGCCGAGCGCGCCTGGGGCACGGTCCGGGAGGACTACAGCGAGCACGGCACGGCGTGGGACTACTTCCCGCACGACCACGCGCGCTCCCGGGCGTACCGGTGGAACGAGGACGGCATGGCCGGTCTCTGCGACGACCGGCAGACGTTCGCCTTCGCGCTCGCCCTGTGGAACGGCAAGGACCCGATCCTCAAGGAGCGGATGTTCGGCCTCGGCGGCGACGGTGGCAACCACGGCGAGGACGCCAAGGAGTACTGGTGGTACCAGGACTCCACACCCACCCACTCGTGGATGCGCTGGCGCTACCACTATCCGCAGGCCGAGTTCCCCTACGACCAGCTGGTCCGGGTGAACGGGGCGCGCTCGCGCAACGAGGGCGAGTACGAACTCGTCGACACCGGCGTCTTCGACCACGACCGGTTCTGGGCGGTGACCGTCGACTACGCCAAGGCCTCCCCGACCGACGTCTGCATCGCGATCACCGTCAGCAACCGCGGGCCCGACCCGGCGGTCCTGCACGTGCTGCCCACCCTCTGGTTCCGTAACACCTGGGCCTGGGGGCTGCCGGGCCGTCACGCGCCGGCCATGACCGGTGTTCCGGGACGGATCGACGGACAGCACCAGTCGCTCGGCCACCTGTCTCTCGAGGGCCAGGGCGGGCCGGTCGCGCTGATGTGCGACAACGAGACGAACGCGCAGCGCCTGTGGGGACTGCCCGGGCGCAGCCCGTACCCGAAGGACGGGATCAACGACCACCTGATCCACCGCGCGCCCACGGTGAACCCGGCCGGGACCGGGACCAAGGGGGCGCTGCACTACCGGCTGTGGATGGGGGCGGGCGAGACCCGCACCCTCCGGCTGCGTCTCACCCAGAGTGACAAGCCGTTGCCCTCGGCGGACCTGGGGGACGGCTGGGCCGGGGTGATGCGCGCCCGGCGCGCCGAGGCCGACGAGTTCTTCGACGACGTGCTGCCGGAGGCGGCGACCGCGGACGAGAAGGACGTGGCGCGCCAAGCCGTCGCCGGGCTGATGTGGGGCAAGCAGTTCTACCACTTCGACGTGAAGCAGTGGCTGCGCGGCGACCCGGGCAACGCGCCGCCGCCACCGGGCCGGCGTTACGGGCGTAACAACGGCTGGTGGCACATGAACAGCTTCGACGTCATCAGCATGCCGGATCCGTGGGAGTACCCCTGGTACGCCGCCTGGGACCTGGCGTTCCACTGTGTCAGCATCGCCCGCGTCGATCCCGGCTTCGCGAAGTCGCAGCTCACACTGCTGCTGCGCGAGTGGTACATGCACCCCAACGGGCAGATCCCGGCGTACGAGTGGTCGTTCTCCGACGTGAACCCGCCGGTGCACGCCTGGGCGGCGCTGCAGGTGTTCCGGATCGACGGCTCCCGCGACTTCGACTTCCTCTCTCGGGTGATGCACAAGCTGCTGCTCAACTTCACCTGGTGGGTCAACCGCAAGGACGTCGGCGGCAACAACGTCTTCGAGGGCGGCTTCCTCGGCCTCGACAACGTCGGCCCGTTCGACCGGTCGGCCGCGCTGCCGGTCGCCGGGGTGCTCGAACAGTCCGACGGCACGGGCTGGATGGCGATGTACGCGCTCAACCTGCTCGACATGGCGATCCTGCTGGCCCGGCACGACCGCGCCTATGAGGACATGGCGACCAAGTTCTTCGAGCACTTCACGTACATCGCGGAGGCCGCGTACCGGCAGGGGCTGTGGGACGAGGAGGACAGCTTCTTCTACGACGTGCTGCGGTTGCCGGACGGCCACAAGGTGCCGCTGAAGGCCCGCTCCATCGTCGGCCTGCTGCCGCTGGCGGCCACCACCCGCCTCACCTCGGAGACCCTCAGCCGGCTACCGGAGATCAACTCGCGGGTCCGGTGGATGCTCCACCATCAGGGCGAGTTCGGTGATGTGATCAGTGCGCGGCGGCTCGGCGGCGCCGACCGGCGCCAGCAGCGCCTGCTCAGCATGGTCGGCCAGGATCAGCTGCTGCGCATCCTGGCACGTCTGCTCGACCCCGAGGAGTTCCTTTCGCCGTACGGGCTGCGCACGCTGTCGCGCTCCCACCTGGAGAAGCCGTTCACGGTCTCGCTGGGCGGCTCGGACTTCACCGTCGGCTACGAGCCGGCCGAGAGCACCAGCGGCCTGTTCGGCGGCAACTCCAACTGGCGCGGGCCGGTCTGGATGCCGGTCAACTACCTGCTGATCCAGGCGCTGCGCGAGTACGCCGAGTTCTACGGCGAGGATCTGAAGGCCGAGTACCCGACCGGCTCGCAGCGCAAGGCCGGGCTCACCGAGATCGCCGACGACCTGTCCCGCCGGCTGATCGGCCTGTTCGTGCCGGACGCCGACGGACGGCGCCCGATCTACGGGGCGACCGAACTGTTCCAGAACCATCCCGACTGGAAGGACCTGGTCGCCTTCCCGGAGTACTTCCACGGCGACAACGGGGCCGGGCTCGGCGCCTGGCACCAGACCGGGTGGACCGCCCTGGTGATCGACCTGGTCTTCAACCTGAGGTCTCCTCGCTGAGGCCCGGACTCGAGGTCCTGAGGCCCGTGTCTCGGGAAACCGGCGTGCGCGCCGCCCGCCGGGGCAGCGCGCACGGTGACCGGTCAGGTCAGTGGGCGCGGGTGACGATCACCTCGGCCACGTGGCGCAACTGTTCGTGGTCGGGGTGGAAGCCGGCGGCGATGTCCGGGTGCAGGCCGGCCCTGGCCTGCTCCAGGAGCATGCTGGTGACCTGCTCGACGCTCTCCCCGGAGTAGTGCTGCCCGACCTTCACGGTCGCGGCCTGCAGGGCGGAGCTGAGTTGATCCTCCAGCGGACCGCGCAGCTTCTCCTCCACGGGGTTGAGCGACTGCGGGTCGAGAGTGACATGCGGCTCGGTCAAGGTTTCCCTCCGGAGGTCAGCGACGCCTGCCGGATACCCGCGCGCCCGGCGGCGGTAAACCCGGAAAGGGCTTTCCCGCGTACGTTCACCTCCAAGGATTACCCGGTCCCGGAGGGCCGGTCGTGGCACACCTCGCGGGCCGGAATCCGGGCCGTCACGCGTAGGGTGGTCGATGAGCGGGCCGCCGGGCGGACTCGTCCGGTCGCCGTCCCCTCGCGGGACCGGGCGGCGAACTTCGGTACCAGCGCTCGCGTGGAGGCGTACGACCCCGCGACGCGCGAACCGAGGAGACCCGGCGGTTTCAGGCCCGGGTTCTCGGCGGGGTTCGCGAACGGGGTGGATGGCCGCCACAACCGGCGGTTGGGCGAGGTCGCACACCTGGTCGTGGCGATGTGAGATCCGTCCCCGAACTTTTCCAGCGGTGAGCTGTACCGTGAGAGGCTGAGTCACTCGCCCCGGACCCCGGCGTGGCATCGATGCCGCAGCGAGACTGGACCGAGGGATGGACATCATCGAAACCGCTACATCACGTGGCAGCGCCTATGCGGAACTCTCCCGCCTGATCAAGAAGGCCGGCCTGCTCGACCGCCGCCCGGGTTATTACATCGTTCACGCGGGTCTCCTCGGGGCCGCCTGTGTGGCCTCCCTGCTGGCCCTGGTCCTGATCGGCGACTCCTGGTGGCAGATGGCCGTGGCCGTCGTCTTCGCGGTGCTCTCCACGCAGCTCGGCTTTCTCGGCCACGACGCCGGGCACCGCCAGATCTTCACCTCGGGCCGGGCCAACCGGACCGCGGGCACGCTGCTCGCCAATCTCGGCGTCGCGTTCAGTTACGAGTGGTGGACCGACAAGCACAACCGGCACCACGCGCACCCCAACGACGAGGAGAAGGACCCGGACGTCGGCGTCGCCGGCCCGCTCGCCTTCACCGCCGGGCAGGTGCGGCGGGCCGCCCCGGTCGCCCGGTTCTTCCACCGGTTCCAGGCGTGGCTGTTCTTCCCGGTGCTGCTGCTGGAGGCGCTGAACCTGCGGGTCTCCAGCGTCACCTACCTGCTGCAGAAGCGGGGCTCGCGCGAGATCCGGGAGCTGGCGCTGATCACGGTGCACCTCGCCGCGTACTTCACGCTGGTCTTCCTGGTGCTCTCCCCGCTCAAGGCGGTCGTCTTCATCCTGGTGCACCAGGGGCTGTTCGGCCTCTATCTCGGCTGCGCGTTCGCGCCGAACCACAAGGGCATGCCCTCGCTGAGTGAGGCCGACGCCGCCGACTACCTGCTCCGGCAGGTTCTCACCTCCCGCAACGTGCGCGGGTTCTGGGCCACCGACATCCTGCTGGGCGGCCTCAACTACCAGATCGAGCACCACCTGTTCCCGTCGATGCCGCGGCCGAACCTGCGCCGTTCTCAGCGGATCGTCCGGGACTTCTGCCGGGATCGCGAGATCTCCTACCTCGAGACCAGCCTGGTCGCCTCCTACGCGCAGGCGGTGCGGCACCTCGACACCGTCGGCCGGACCCCGGCCGGCTGATCCGGACCGGCCGCGTCCGGCGGCCGGTGCTCTCGGAGAAGAATCGAGACGGTGAGAGCAGACACCGTACTTCTGTTCGTGGTCGCCGCCGTCGCGGTGGTGGTCGCGGTGCGGTGGACGGCGGAGCGGACCGGCATGCCGTCCGCGGCCCTGCTGACCATCGCCGGGATCGCCTACTCGGTGCTGCCCGGGCCGAACATCCCGCTGAACCCGTCGTACGTCCTCGCCTTCGTGATCCCGCCGCTGCTCTACAGCGCCGCGCTCGACTCCTCGCTGCTGGCGATCCGCCGCAACCTGACCACGGTGATCAGCCTGTCGGTGCTGCTGGTGGTGTTCACCGCCCTGATCATCGGGGTCGGCTTCACGTGGTTCGTGGCGGGGGCCACGCTCGCCGCCGGGGTGGCGGTCGGGGCCGCGGTCGCGCCCCCCGATCCGGTGGCGGCGCTCGGCGTGGCCCGGACCTCCGGGCTGCCGGTCCGGCTGGTCACCCTGATCCAGGGGGAGGGCCTGCTCAACGACGCCACCGCCCTCACCCTGCTCAGCGTCGCCGTCGTCGCGGCCGAGGGCGACGGGTTCTCGGCGCCCTCCGCGCTCGGCCAGTTCCTGCTGTCGGCCGCCGGGGGCATCGTCGCCGGCACGATCGTCGCGTACGCCGTCCGCATGCTCCGGCACGTGGCCAAGGAGCCGCTGACCGCCAACGCCGTCTCGCTGGTCACCCCCTACGTGGCGTACCTGCTCGCCGAGCGGGTGCACGTCTCCGGTGTGCTGGCCGTCGTGGTGACCGGTCTGATCATCGGCCACGACGCCCCGCGCTGGGCGTCCGGTGCGAGCCGCCTGCAGACCGGTGCGGTCTGGCGCCTCGTCGACTACCTGCTGGAGGGACTGGTCTTCCTGCTGATCGGCCAGCAGTTGCCGCAGATCCTGGAGGGGCTGCGGCAGTACGACGCCGGCACGATCGTTCCGGCCGTCGCGGTCACGGTCGGCGTGGTGGTGCTGTTCCGGCCGTTGTGGCTGGTTCTGACCCAGACGGTGCCGGCCGCGATCTCCCGGCGGTTCCGGGCCGCGGACGCGCTGTCCGGCCGCGAGGTGATCGCGCTCAGCTGGGCGGGCACCCGTGGCGTGATCAGCCTCGCGGCGATCTTCACCGTGCCGTTGACCACGACGGCCGGGGATCCGTTCCCGCTGCGCGACCTGCTGGTGTTCTGCACCCTGGTCGCGGTGCTGGTGACGTTGCTCGGCCAGGGCCTGACCTTCGCCTGGCTGGTGCGGGTCCTGCGGTTGCACGCCAGCGAGGCGGATCAGGCCGTGCTGCGCAACGAGGCCCGGTCGGCGTCGGTGCACGCGGCGCTGATCCGCCTGGACGAGATGGACACCGACGAGCCGGACGCCGATCCGCGGCTGATCGCCCGGACCAGGGAGAGGCTGCACACCCGGCTGCGCCGCTATCAGGGCCGGCTGGACTCGCTGCGGTCCGGCGCCGAGGTGGGGGCCGCGTCGTCGGCCGACTATCAGGAGGAGTCACGGATGCGGCACGTCACCATCGAGGCACAGCGGGAGGAGTTGCTGCGCTGGCGGGACGCCGGCCGGCTGCCCGACGAGGGCATGCGGGTGCTGGAGCGTGAACTCGACCACGAGGAGCACATGCTGCCCCCGAAATAGAGCCCCGAAATAGAGCCCGGAACAAGAACCGGTGACAGGGCCGGTGGCCCAAGGAGAGGCTCTCGATCGCCTTGGACCACCGGTACTTGTTTCGCTACCCGGTAATCGCCGGGCTAACCACACCGGACAGAAGCGGTGGAAGAAGTTCGCGGAGAATGTCGACACCGTCGCGGCTGAGAACCGACTCGGGGTGGAACTGGACGCCGGCGAAACCCTCGCCCCGCAGCGCGTGGACCGTGTCGTCGGCCGGGTCCACGGCCAGTTCCACCGGCCCGTGGCCGGTGACGGCCACGTCTCCGGGGGCGACCGCGGAGAAGCTGGAGTAGAAGCCGACCCGGCGGACCGTCCCGAACAGGTCGATGTCACGGGCCAGGCCCTGATAGGGCGAGTCGCGCCGGGCCAGCGACAACCCGAGCAGCGAGGCGAGGATCTGCTGGCCCAGGCAGACGGCGAAGAGTGGGCGGCCGGCCGCGAGCCGGGAGCCGAGCAGACCGTGCAACGCCGCCATCTTCGGGTCGCCGAGGTCCGAGGGGTCACCGGGGCCCGGCCCGAACACCACCAGATCAGCGTCGTCGAGTCCGGCTCGGCCGAGAGCGGCCGCGGCGGTCCAGGGCACGACCGTGACGGTCAGGCCCAGGGCTTTCAGCTGGTGGGCGAGCATCGCGGTGAAGGTGTCCTCGGCGTCGACGACCAGCGCGTGCCGGCCGGCCAGGGCCGGGACCGTCAGGGCGCCCGGCGCGCGCGAGTCGAGCCAGAATCGGGCCAGGTCGTCGTTGCGGGCGGCGAGCAGGGCCCGCACCTCCTCCGACTGTGCGGTACCCCGTACCGGCAGAGGGTGAGAGTCGACCGCGCCCAGCGCGGACAGCAGGCCGGCCGCCTTGGTGTGGGTCTCGGCGACCTCGCCCGCCGGGGTGGAGTGCCGGACCAGGGTGGCGCCGACCGGCACGCGAAGGACGCCGTCGGGGGTGATCTCGGCGGTGCGGATCAGGATGGGCGCGTCGAGGGTCTGCCTGCCGTCGGCGTCGTGGTCGAGCAGCGCGAGGACGCCGGCGTAGTAGCGGCGGCCGCGGCGTTCGTGGCGGGCGATGACGCGGCAGGCGTTCTCGATCGGGCTGCCGGTGACGGTGGGGGCGAACATGGTCTCCCGGAGCACCTCGCGGACGTCGAGAGAACCGCGGCCGGCCAGCAGATACTCGGTGTGGGTGAGGCGGGCCATCTCCTTCAGATAGGGGCCGGCGACCTGGCCGCCGTGTTCGGCGACGGTCGCCATCATCTTGAGCTCCTCGTCGAGGACCATGTAGAGCTCCTCGATCTCCTTGGGGTCGCGCAGGAAGTCGAGGAGGTCCCCGGAGCCGTTGCGGAACGTGCCGCTGATCGGGTTCATCATGACGATGCCGTCGAGGACGCTGACGTGCCGTTCGGGGGTCGCCCCGACGAGGATCCGGTTGCCGGTGTCGACCAGGAACGTCCAGTAGGTGCCCTGCTCTCCGGTGAGCAGGCGGCCGAAGGCGGCACGCGCCGCGGCGAGCGGATCACCCTCGACGGCGGCCCGGTAGACGCGGTGGATCACGAAGTTGGCGCCGGCGCCGTGGCCGATCTCGTTCGCGAGCACGTCGGTGACGACCCGGCCGTACTCGTCGTCGGACAGATCGAAGCCGCCGTCACGCAGGGTCAGCGGCCCGGCCGGGAAATTCGCCAGCGGCTCGGTATGACGCGACGTCACCAGCAGGCACTCCAGCGGGGCGCCGTCGTCGACGCAGTCGAAGCCGCGTTCGGTGACCTGTCGGTAGGGGATCACCGCGAGCACGGGCGTGCCGGGGACCATCGGGATGTCGGCGAGCGTGGCGACGGTGACGACGTCCCCGGTGAGAACTTCGACGTGGTCGGCGCCGTCACGGTGCAGCAGGGCGAATGGCATGGGTCCTCGTTTCGGCTGGGAAGCCGCCGGGCCGAGGACCGGCCACAACGCGAAACGGCCGCCTCAGCGAGGCGGCCGCGGTTGGTCAACGCGCGGAAGGTGGCCGCCTTTCAGGCGGGCCACCACATGGTCAAACGTGCGCGCATGGCGGAAAGCTTACGGCCGGCCCGCAGGTTGCGCCAGTACGCGTGGCGGTCGGTCTTCAGACGGCGAACGCCGAGCGGACCGCGTCGCGGGCCCACCGCATCCGCCCGATCGCGCAGTCGGGGTGTTCGCCGTACTCCTGGGCGACCAGTTCGGCGCAGCCGTCCTCGCCGAGCCGGCCGACCACGTCGGTCACCGTCGCCCGGATCGTCTCCGCCGTCGGCCGCCATGACCGTTGCAGGTCAGATGCGAAGAGCGCTTCGCAGCGCACGTCATCGATCGTCGCGTTCATCGGTTTCCTCCCCAGCGGTGGTGGTGCCGGTGCCGGTCTGGAGATCAGCACACCGCACGCCGGCTGCAACTCCGGTCGCGCCCGGGTGCGGCACGGTTGCGGAGCACTTGGCGAAGACCACCCTCATCAGGGCTTTTATCGGTATATGGTCCGAGCACACAGTCCAACGGATCGGGGGAAGCCGCGTGACGACCGTCCTGGTGGCCGATGACGACGCCGACATCCGCGACCTGGTGGCGTTCAAGCTGGAGCAGGCGGGGCTGGAAGTCCTGGCGGTCGGTGACGGTCAAGCCGCCGTGGAGACGGCACGGGCCTACCTTCCGGCGCTCGCCGTGCTGGACGTGTCGATGCCGGGGCTCTCGGGCATCGACGTGTGCCGGGCGCTGCGCGCCGAGCCCTCCACCGCGGGCATGCTGATCATCATGCTGACCGCCCGGGTGCAGGAACAGGACGTCGAAGGCGGGTTCAACGCCGGCGCCGACGACTATGTGACCAAGCCGTTCAGCCCGCGTGAGCTGGTCTCCCGAATCCAGGCGCTGCTCACGCGGGCGCGTACCTGACGTCAGTTCGCGGCCTCCACCATCTTGTCCAGGTCGCCGGCGTTCAGCGGGCTGCCGGGGAAGGACGCCATCCGGCTCAGTGGCAGGCTGCCGAGCATCATCAACACCTCCGGGTTGGCGGTCATCGCCGCCGTCGGGCCGTCGGACGCGCCCGCCGCCGCGGCGAACGCCGCGCCGAGCACCTCGGCGCCGCGCGGGTCGGCCAGCCACTCGCCGACGCTGGACTCGCGGGTCAGCGGCACCCGGGCCGGGTCGCAGGCGACGCGCACGGTCACCGAGGCGCGCACGTCTCGCGACGAGGAACCCACCTCGATCAGGTACTCGCCGCCCTCGACGATCCACCGGCCGAGCCGGGTGTCCCAGTACGCGAGATCCGCACGCTCGATGACCAGCCGCGCCTCGACCGTGTCCCCGGCGGTGACCGGCACGCTGGCGAACGCCTTCAACTCCCGCGGGGCCCGGCGCACCCGGGAACCGGGCAGGCTCACATATGCCTGCACCACCTCGCGCCCGTCCCGGCCGCCGGTGTTGGTCACCGGGACGCCGACCTCGACGCCGGCCGCGGTCGCCGTGGCCTGGACCGCGCCGTAACCGAAGGTGGTGTACGACAGGCCGAAACCGAACGGGTACGCCACCTCCTGGCCGCGCGCGTCGAAGCCACGGTAGCCGACGTGCAGGCCCTCGCCGTACCGGACGTGGCCGTGCTCGCCGGGGAAGTCCAGGTAGGACGGGTGGTCGGCGAGCTTCACCGGGATCGTCTCGGCGAGCCGCCCGGACGGGTTGACCCGCCCGAACAGCACGTCGGCGATGGCGCTGCCGCCGGCCTGCCCGAGCAGCCAGCCCTCCAGCAGCGCCGGCACGTTCTCGTCCCAGGGCTTCGTCGCGAGGACCGCGCCGTTGGAGAGCACCACGATTGTCCTCGGGTTGACCGCCGCGACCCGCTCGATCAGCGCGAGCTGCGCGGCCGGCAGGTCGATCGACTCGCGGTCGGCGCCCTCGGTCTCGTGCACGCTGCCCACGAACACGATCGCCACGTCCTTGCCGGCCGCGACCGCCACGGCCTCGTCCAGCAGCCTCTCGTCCGGGTCGCCCTGCGTGGTGTAGCCGGCGGCGAACGCGACCTCGGCGCCGGTCGACGCGGTGATCTCGGTGAGCGCGTCGTCGAGCCTCGTCGGGGTGATCTGCGAGCTGCCGCCGCCCTGGTAACGCGGCGTGCGCGCGAACTCGCCGAGCACCGCGAGCGTCCGGTTCTCTCCCAGCGGCAGCAGGTCACCGTCGTTCTTCAGCAGGACGATCGCCCTGGCGGCGATCTCCCGGGCCAGCGCGTGGTGCGCCTCGGCGTCATAGCTTCCGGCGGGCCGTTCCCCGGCCTTCTCGATCATCTTGCGTACGCGCTCCGCGCTGAGCCGTAGCGTCCGCGCGTCGAGCCGTCCCGCCTCGACGGCGTCGGCGAGCGCGCGGTCGCCCGCGGCGTCCGGCCCCGGCATGGTCAGGTCGAGACCCGCGGCGACCGCCCGCACCCGGTCGACCACCGCGCCCCAGTCGGAGACGACCAGGCCCTCGAAGCCCCACTCGCCGCGCAGCACCTCGGTGAGCAGCCAGTGGTGCTCGCTCGCGTACACCCCGTTGATCTTGTTGTAGGCGCACATGACGGTCCACGGCTGGGCCCGGGTGACCACCTTCTGGAAGGCCCGCAGGTACATCTCCCGCAGCGTGCGCTCGTCGACGTCGGCGCTGATCCGCATGCGGTCGGTCTCCTGGTTGTTGACCGCGAAGTGTTTCAGCGACGCGCCGACGCCCCGGCTCTGCAGGCCGCGCACCCACGCGGTGGCGAGCACGCCGGTCAGGATCGGGTCCTCGGAGAAGTACTCGAAGTTGCGGCCGCCGAGCGGGCTGCGCTTGAGGTTGACGCCCGGCCCGAGCAGCACCGCCACGTCCTGCGCGCGGCACTCGTCGCCGAGCGCCCGGCCCATCCGGTGCAGCAGCTCCGGGTCCCAGGTGGAGGCGCCGGCCACCGCGGGCGGGAAGCAGGTCGCCGGGACGCCGGCCAGCAGGTCGCCGCCGGACGCCTGCATGCGCACACCGTGCGGGCCGTCGGTCACGGTGACGGCGGGAATGCCCGCGGACTCGATCGCCTCGGTGCTCCAGAAGTCGCCGCCGCTGGTGATCGCTGCCTGTTCCGAGGTGCTGAGTTCCATCGGCTCCGCCTTACTGAGTACCTACTAGGTATTAACTAGCACGAAACATAGCCAGGTCAGCGGCCGTGTGACAAGAGGTGGCTGGTAGTAAGTACCTGTGCAGAGTTCCCCAGCGTTCCGACGCGAACGCGCCCGGTTACCCGCTGCCGAACGCCGTCGGCAGATCCTTGAGGTGACCACGAAACTGATCGCCGAGCGCGGCTTCTGGGGTCTGTCGATGCAGGACGTGGCGGACGGCTGCGGCCTGACCGTCCCCGGCATGCTGCACCACGTCGGCTCCAAGGACAGCCTGCTCGTCGCCGTGCTGGAACACCGTGACGAACAGGACGCCACATCCCTCGCCGAGCAGCTCGGCGTGCCCGTGCACCAGCTCTGGACCGAAGGGGCGCCCCGCGTCACGCTCCCGCAGATCTGCTCGGCGCTGGTCCGGCGCAACGCCGGGCAGCCCGAGATCGTCCGGCTCTTCGCCGTGCTGGAGGCCGAGTCGCTCGCCCCCGGCCACCCCGCCCACGACTACTTCCGGGCACGCCAGCGGCGCATCCTCACCACGATGTCCGCGCTGGCGGAGGGCCACGTGCCCGACCCGCGGGCACTGGCCGGGCAGGTCGTCGCCCTGATGGACGGCCTGCAGATCCTCTGGCTGCGCGAACCCGAGACGATCGACCTGATCACCGCCTGGGAGGCGGCCGCCGGCCGGCTCTTCGCCGGCCTCTTCCGGTGAGTCCGGGCTTTCGGGTCGCTGAGTTCTCGGGGGCGCCGGGCTTTCGGGTCGCTGAGTTCTCGGGGCGCCGGGCTTCCGGGTCGCTGAGTTCTCGGGCCGCTAGGCTTTCGGGTCGTCGGCGCCCAGCCAGGAGCGGACCTCGGCGCACTCCTCGTCGGTGAGGGCGATCGCGGCCGCGTCCGCCCGGTTGAGCACGTTGTCGGCGAACGCCGCGGCGATCTCGTCGGCGTCCGGCGGCGGCTGCCGATAGAGCGGGGCGCCACCGAAGGCGGTGCCCCGGGTCACGAACGCGATCGCCGACCGGCTCACGTCCACCCCCTGCTCGGCGAGCAGATCCCGGGCCCAGCGGGTCGCCTCGGTCAGGTTGAAGTGGTGCGACGCCGCGTAGTCCGCCAGCGCGCGATAGACCGGTGGCCACATCTCACGCGGCAGCCGCGGCAGTCCCAGCGGCGCGCTGAGCCGCACCACCGGTTCCGGGGCCGGACCGGTCGAACCCGCCGTCTCCGGCGGGCCGTGCCGGCTGTCGTCCCAGACGAAATGATTCGAGAACTTGACGTACGGAAGCCGCAGGCTCTCCAGCGCGCGGACGAAACCACCGAACCCGAACCAGTTCGTGTCGTCCACCCCGCTGCCGAGCTGCCTGCGCAGGTCGTGGGCGAGCGACGCCAGGTTGAGCGGGCCGGGCGCCGCGGTGAACCGCCAGCTCACCAGGTCACGGAACTGCTCGTAGGAGGCCTCCGGCTCGGCCTCGCCGGGCGTGACGACCACCACCGGGTCCTCGCTGTCGACCGGCTCGCCCTGCACCAGCTCCAGCAGTTCCTGGCTGGTGATCAGCCGGTCGGCGACCGAGGTGAAAGCCAGCGCCGCGTCGGCCGGGGAGACGATCGTGGTCCGCCGGTCGGACCGTCGCAACCGCACCAGCAACGGCGTCATGTCCGAGTCGCCGGACGCGATCACGAACTCCTCGTACGGCACCGGATCGGCCAGCGCGTCCACCGCGTCGACCACCATCCGGATGTCGGCGGCGTTCTTGGTGTGCGTCAGCCGCGGGCAGTCGATCACCTCGAAACCCGCGTTCACGAAGAACGGCCGGAAACGCGAGTAGTAAAGCCGCTGCAGGCCGCTCGCCGGATCGGGGTGCGGCACCCAGCCACCCGGGTTCATGTAGCACCGAAGGATCAACCAGCGGCGCGGACCCTCCACCGTCAGTGACGTGGTCAGCCGGGACAGCCAGGCCCCCGGCTCCTCGGCGAACTGGATCGCCACGTCGGGGTCCTGCCTGATCAGCGCGCTGAACACATTGTCGAAGTCCAGGTACAGCGCGGCACGTACGCGATCCATGTCCGAAACCTACCCCGCGTCGCACATCGAGGGCGGCTGGCACGCTCCGAAACACGGTTTGCTGAGGTGACACCGCCGCCGCCGAAGGAGCCGCCGTTGCACCTCGCTCAGGTCCTCGATGTGATCGAGACACTGTTCCAGGCCTGTGGGCACCCGGAGATCGAGGCGGTGGAACGCTTCGGCTCGGACACCGTGCCCGGCGGCCCGTCCCCGTCCGGTGTCCGAATCCGATACGTCGACGGCGCTCTGGCGTACCTCTGGGGCGCGGTCTGGCCGTCGGAGACGGACCTGCCGACCCCGGAGACGCTGCCGCCACCGGCCGGCCGTCGCCCGGACCGTGTCGCGGTCCTCGCCGCGCTGCTGCTCGACGCGGCCCGTCCGGCCGGCTTCCGGTCCTGGCGACTCGTCGCGCTGCGTGACCTCGGCCCGTCCGACGAACGTGGCAAGGTGCCGCGCGGGCTGCGGATCGTCTGCGCCGACGGCACCTCGCTGCTGCTGCGCGCGACCGCCGCAGGCGGGCCGGAACGCGCCCCCGAGGAGGAGCCCTACCCGGACTGGCGGATCCCCGGCGGGGGCTGAACCGGCACTGTCCTCGCCGCTGGACGTTCGTACCTTGTCCGTGAATGCTCTTTTTCGTTGACCCCGGCGACCGTTTCCTGTCGCGGGCGTTCGTTCCTTGTCGCCGGCGTGCGTCACCTGTCGCTTCTCGTCGCCGGGAAGCCGTTTCAGGAGTCGGACATGGACGCTCCCATGCCATTGCCGGTGGAGAGGTAAGTGGTGCCGGGCAGCCCGGCCCGTGCGGTCCGCGGGCCCTCGGCCGCCGCCGGATCCACCGACCGGAACGACGTCTCGGTGAAACGGGGCGCCTGCCAGCTGTTGTCGCTCGGTTTCGCGCCCGCCGACAGACTGTTCTCGCCCTGGGCGTTGCCGACCGCCACGTTGTTGCGCAGCACCGCCGGGGCGGTGCTCAGCGCGAAGCCGAGGCCGGTGTTCCGGAACGCGGTGTTGTTGCCCAGCTCGATCGCCGCGGTGTTGCCCTCGTCGACGAAGCCGTGCCCGCTGTTGCCCCACGAGGCGTTGTGCCGGAGCGTGTGGGCCGCGTTCACCGCCGGGGTCCCGCCGCCCAGCGCGAACCCGTTCGCCCCGTTGCGGTACGACCAGTTGTGCTGAACCGACACCCGGCCGCGGAACGAACCCAGATCGATGCCGTCCTGACCGTTGCGGAACACCCGGTTGCCGCGGAGCGTGTTCCCCTCGCCGGCGCCGAACTGCACCGACAGCCCGGAGCCCCGGTTGGCGTAGAAGTCGCTGTCCAGCACCTGGTTGCCGGTCGTCCCGTCGTTGCGCAGCATCAGCCCGACACCGGCGTTGTCATGCACCGCGAGCCGCTCGAAGACGTTGTTCGTGCAGGCCAGGCAGGTCCAGGTGGCATTGCGTGCGCCGGTGACCTCGATGTCGCGCACCGTCCAGTGCGACGCCCGCTGAGTGATCGCCCACTGGTCGGCCGGTATGCCCGAGGCGTCGATCACCGCGCGTTCGGAGCCGTACCCGCTGAGCGTCACCCGCTGCGACGCGGTCCCGCTCGTACTGATCGAGATCGGACTCGTCGGCCGGTAGGTGCCACCGCGCAGCGCGATCGTCTGACCCGGCTTCACCACCGAGACCGCCTTGGCCACCGAGGCGAACGGGCGGGCCAGGCTGCCGTCACCGTCGTCCGAGCCGTTCGGCGCCACGTAGACGTCGGCCCCGCTCACGCCCAGGCCGGGGGCCGCCCGGTCGGCCGGGGTGGCCTTCGGGGCGGCGGAGGCAGCGCTCACACCGGGACTGGCCGCGGTCGACGGCCCCGCCGTCGCCGTCACCCCGGGCGAGGCGGTGATCGTCAGTGCCGGACCGAGCGACGCCGGAGCCTCCGGCTCGTTCACCACGGCCAGGGTCAGGCCGCCACCCGCCGCGACGGTCGCCGCCACCGCGGCCGCCATCAGGCCCTTGTGATGTGCCAGCGACTGCACATGGGCGACCAGCGAGGTGCCGGTGACCAGTGCCGGGGTGGCCGCTCCACCCTGGACCGCGGCCTGGATGCCGGCCCACAGCGCCACCGGCACCGGCAGCGCGGCGAAGCCGAGCAACAGCCGTTCCGGCGAGACCATCCCGGACTGGTGGACGCGGCATTTCGGGCAGTCCCGGACGTGCCGGCCCAGGCGTTTGCGCCACACCGAGTCGGCGGTCCCGTCCCAGAGACGGATCATGCCGGACAACTCCGTGCAGAGCGGCTTGGCCCGTAGCGCCCGCACCACCCCGCGGGAGAGGTCCAGCTGGGCCTTCATCCGCTGCACCTTGACCGCGGCGTGCTTCGCGCTGACATCGAGCACGGCCGCCAGCTCCGCCCGGGTCAAGTCGCCGCTGGCCTCCTGCCACCAGAGGCCGAGCAGCTCCCGGTCGCCGGCCTCCAGCCAGCGGGCGGCCTCGGCCAGTTCCCGCCGCTGCTCGGCGACGACCAGCTCGGCGGTGGTCCGCTCGGCGAAGTCGCCGACCGGGTCGGGCACGTCCACCGGCTCCGGAAGGTGGCGCGTCAGGGTCATCTTGCGCGAGCGCATGTGCATCTGGACCCGGCGGTACGCGATCGCCACCAGCCACGACCGGAACCGCTCCGGGTCACGGAGGCCACCCAGCCCGTTGATCGCCTGGAGCATGCTGTCCTGCACCAGATCGTCGACGTCCGGGTGCCCGTGCAGCGCGCGGCCGATGACGTTGTAGATCAGCGACAGATGGCCGGTGATCAGCTGGTCGCGGGCGGGCACGTCCCCACCCTGAGCCTGACGGACCAGGTCCGCGACGCTTCGCGCCACCGCTGTGTGACTCTCCGTCACCGTCTCGCTCTCTTCGTTGGAGTGCCCCCGCTGATCGGCGGAAATCGAAGGTGATGCGTGTCTTGATCCGGGTCCATGCCTGCTAGCTGCGACAACATGCTTCTGATCGTGATCGAGCCGTATCGTGGCACAGCCCTCGGAAGCCTGTAAAGCGGCCGTCGTCACGGTTCTCCGGATTTTTGTTATCGCTCCCACGGGCGTGCATCTACTCTCTGCCACCTTCGCCAGAGGCGGCGTTCACCGGTGAGAGGAGCCCCCCATGTCGTCCGGACGGAGCATGCGCGTCGGCTCGTCGCGGCGCGCCCCGCGACGGTGCCTCGCGGCGCCATGGCGTACGGCGTCCTGCCCCCTGGGTTTACGCCCCGACTCGGTCCCCGGTGGGGACATGCCTCCGGCACGGCCTGGCGGATGTCGTTGTGCCGCTCGCCGTCGTACCGGTCGCCGGTGGGCTTTGCGTTCGGGCGGTGATTTTTGTCGTACCCCATGCTTAGGCTGCGTTGGTGAGGAGGGAACCGAGCATCCTGCATGTCGACCTCGACGCGATGTTCGCCGCGGTCGAGCAGCGCGACAAAGTGTCGCTGCGCGGGATTCCGGTGATCGTCGGCGGAGTCGCCGGGCGCGGCGTGGTGGCCACCGCCTCCTACGAGGCCCGCAGATTCGGCGCGCGCTCCGCGATGCCGATGGCCCAGGCCCGCCGGCTCTGCCCACCGAACACCGCCTTCCTGTCCCCCCGGTTCCCGGCCTACCAGCGGACCAGCGCGGTCGTCATGGAACTGCTGGCCGGAGTGTCACCCCTGGTCGAGCAGGTCTCCATCGACGAGGCCTACGTCGATCTCGCCGCCGGCGGCCACGACCTCAGCCTGCGTGGTGTCACCGAGCTCGCCCACCGGCTGAAAGCGGAGATCGCCGTCGTCACCGGCGGGGTGACCGGCTCGATCGGCGCCGCCTCCAGCAAACTCCTCGCCAAGATCGGCTCCGATCTCAACAAACCCGACGGCGTCACCATCGTTCCCGCCGGTGAGGAACTGGCCGTCCTGCATCCCCTGCCGGTCCGCCGCCTCGGCGGCGTCGGCCCCGCCACGGAGCAGCGCCTGCACCGCTCCGGCATCCGCACCGTGGGCGACCTCGCCGCCAGGCCCCTCGACGACCTGGTCGACTGGTTCGGCACCGCTCATGGCCACGGCCTGTACCGCCTGGCCCGCGCCGAGGACAACCGTCCCGTCGTCAGTGAGCGCGAGGCCAAGTCCGTCTCCGCCGAGGAGACCTTCGACGTCGACCTCAACGACCCCGGCCGCCTCAACCGCGAACTCGACCTGCTCGCCACCCGCGTCGCCGGCCGCCTGCGCCGGTCCGGCCTCACCGGCCGTACCGTCAACATCAAGGTTCGCCACCCCGACTTCACCACGGTGACCCGCGCGGTGACTCGCGACCAGCCCACCGACGACGGCCGCCTGATCGCCCAGCTGGCCCGCCGCCTCCTCGCCGAGCTCAACACCTCGGGTGGTGTGCGCCTGCTCGGAGTCGGCGTGTCCACGCTGGCCGATTTCGCCCAGGACGACCTGTTCACCGCCGCCGGTGAGGACCCGCCGTTCTACTCCTTCCCCTCCCCGGCCGAGGAGGCCTCGCCCGCCGGCGCACCATCCCCTACCGCTGCGGGTCTCCCGTCGCTCTCCGCGCCTCCGGTCCCAGTTCCCTCCGCGACGCCGCTCTCCTCTAAGCCGTCGTCCTTGTCTGCTGGCGCGGTTGGACCGTCGCCGTCTGCTGCGTCGGCCGCGATGCCGCTGTCGTCCGCTGATGCGGTGTCGTCGTCGGCTGCGTCGGTCGCGATGCGGCTTACGTCCGCTGGTTCGGTCGCGCAGTCGTCGTCTGGTGGTTCGGTGTCGCCGTCTGCCGCCTCGGCGGCGACACCGCCCCCATTTGTTGACTCGTCTCCGGCGCCACCCTCGTTCGAGGTCCCAACCGCCGCCCCGCTTCTGCCTGCCCCTTCGTCTTCAGCCACGCCGGCTTCCTCTCCAGCCACGCCGACGCCGCCTGCCGCCACGCCGTCGGTGGCTGGTGCGGCTCTGCCTGCCGTTCCGGATTCCGACTCCTCTTCCTCCGCTGCTCGCGTTTCCGGGTCGCCCTGGCTCGCCGCTTCGTCCTCCGCGTCGCCATCGTCTGCCCCTGTGTCCTTCTCCGGGCCGCCCGCTCTCTCCGGGCCGCCCGCGCCGCCCACCGCGCCGGTCTGGCGTCCTGGCCAGGACGTGCGGCACGACGAGTACGGCGCCGGCTGGGTGCGAGGCAGCGGCATCGGGCGGGTCACGGTCCGCTTCGAGGGGCCACACACCCCACCGGGCCGGGTGCGCACGTTCTTCGTCGACGACCCCGCCCTGCACCCGGCGGACCCACCTGACTGGACCGTTCCCGCCCCCGACGGGCCACCGTGACCTACCTCACTGCACCGCTCTCCCTACGTCGCTCAGTGGTGCTCTGGCTGGCCCGGGAGACGGCTCAAGTACGGCTTGGTTGCCGTGCGAATTCGCGGTCAGAACTGACGTGAGGCAGCGCTTTCGCACGGCCAGCAGATCAACTCACCCGGAAAACCCACGTATATGGGGTCGGTGTCGCGTTCACCCGGCGACGAGGCATTCGCTGGTGGTGCTGGATGCCGATAGTAGGTCCCTTGCGATGGAGCCGTCCGAGAAGTCGACACCCGCTGTGGGCGTTGGTACACCCACGCCAGGTGTCAAGTTTTTCGAGGTGGCGGGGTTGATCGGCACTGTGCCGAACGACGTTGGTTCTCGATCTCAGGGGACACGCTCAGGCGACGACTGAGCAGCACGGATCGCGGAGCGAGGGGCGCGGGCGGGGGTGAGGGGCTCTGGTGTTCTGGGGTGGATGGGTGGGTGGTGGGTGGTCTGTTGGGACTGTGGAATGACGGGGGCGTCGGTGGGTACACCCGACTGGTGGTGGTGCCCCGCCGGGTTGTGCGGATGGTGCACGGCCGGGGGCTTGATCCGCGGTGATGAATGTGGCGCGGGTTGGCAACCCGGGCGGTGGGGAGTACGAACGGTCCAGGGAGGACTTTCGATGACCGCTGTTTCCCCTCGTCCCGTGCAGACGCGGCAATGGCCGGTGCGGCGTCAGATCAGAGGTTCGTGGCTCGCCCGGACACTGCGCACCACCGACGCGAAGCAGATCGGGATCATGTATCTGGCCACGGCTTTCGCGTGGTTCGTGATCGGTGGTCTGATGGCTCTGCTGATGCGGGCCGAGTTGGGCCGGCCGGGCATGCAGATGTTCTCGCCGGAGCAGTACAACCAGCTTTTCACCATGCACGGCACGATCATGCTGCTGTTCTTCGCGACGCCGATCGTGTTCGCGTTCGGCAACTTCGTGGTGCCCATTCAGATCGGCGCGCCGGACGTGGCGTTCCCGCGGCTCAACTCGTTCGCCTACTGGCTGTACTTCTTCGGCGGGCTGATCGCGTTCGGCGGATTCCTGATCCCGGGTGGGGCGGCGGACTTCGGCTGGACGGCGTACACGCCGCTGAGCACCTGGCAGCACTCGCCGGGTTACGGCGGGAACATGTGGGTGGTCGGGCTGGCGCTCTCCGGTGTCGGGACCATCCTCGGCGCGGTCAACATGATCACCACGATTCTGTGCCTGCGGGCGCCCGGGATGACCATGTTCCGGATGCCGATCATGACCTGGAACATCCTGCTCACGAGCGTACTGGTGGTCCTGGTCTTCCCGTTCCTGGCGGCCGCGCTCTTCGCCCTGGCCGCCGACCGGGTGCTCGGCGCGCAGGTCTTCAATGTGGAGACCGGCGGGCCGATGCTGTGGCAGCACCTGTTCTGGTTCTTCGGCCATCCCGAGGTCTACATCATCGCGCTGCCGTTCTTCGGGATCATCACCGAAGTGGTGCCGGTCTTCAGCCGCAAGCCGGTGTTCGGCTACAAGACCCTGGTCGCGGCGACGGTCCTGATCACGATGCTGTCGATGAGCGTGTGGGCCCACCACATGTTCGCCACCGGTCAGGTGTTGTTGCCGTTCTTCAGCCTACTCAGCTATCTGATCGCGATTCCCACCGGGATGAAGTTCTTCGTCTGGATCGGCACCATGTGGCGTGGCCAGATCACGCTGGAGACGCCGATGCTGTTCGCGGTCGGGTTCATGGTGACGTTCCTGCTGGGCGGGCTCACCGGAGTGCTGCTGGCGTCCCCGCCGGTCGACTTCCACGTCCACGACAGCTACTTCGTGGTCGCGCACTTCCACTACGTGCTGTTCGGCACGATCGTGTTCGCGGTGTTCTCCGGCGTCTATTTCTGGTTCCCGAAGATGTTCGGGCGGATGCTCGACGAGCGGCTGGGCAAGGTGCACTTCTGGCTCACCTTCCTGGGCTTCCACGCCACCTTCCTGGTGCAGCACTGGGTCGGCAACGAGGGCATGCCCCGGCGGTACGCCGACTATCTGGCGAACGACGGCTTCACCACGCTCAACATGATCTCGACGGTCGGCTCGTTCGTGCTGGGGGTGGCCACGCTGCCGTTCCTCTTCAACGTGTGGAAGTCGTACCGGGCCGGACGGGTGGTGACCGAGGACGACCCGTGGGGGCACGGGAACTCGCTGGAGTGGGCGACGTCCAGCCCGCCGCCGTTGCGCAACTTCGACCGGATGCCGCGGATCCGTTCCGAGCGGCCGGCGTTCGATCACAAGTTCCCGCAGTTGGCGGCCGGTGGGCAGTCCGCGGCCGGCCCTCCGGAGGGTGGGGCGCGGCCGCTCACCGAGGAATCCACCGGCGGCGCCAGCTATCCGGAGGACCGTACCGATCGTTGAGGTATGCGGTTATCGGGGTTTCTGCCCGCTTTGTCGATAAGTGCTCATGGCGGGGAGGGATCGAAAGCCCCGTACCCCGCAAACCGTGCGTAGCGATGAAAGATCGGACAATCCCCCTGCCGGAAGGGATCTCATGCCGATCACCCGCCGCTTCGCGCCCCTGCCCCGTTGCTCGCCGCTCCGCTCGCGTGCGGTGACCGCCGGTGTCGTCTCGCTGGTGGCCGCCCTGGCCATCCCGGCAGTTCCCGCCACCGCGTCGCCCGGTTCCCCGGCCGCCCGGGACTGCGCCGCCGGTGATTTCACCGCACGCGCCCAGGCCGACCTCGCCAAGATCACCCTGCTGGATCCGGGACCGCTCGCCACCGGCCTGCCCACGCTCGCCGACGTCCGGCTCGCCTCCGCGAAGGGCAGTGTGGACAGCGCCGCCCGCCCGTACAAGAGCATCGCCGCCGGCCGGCACGCCGACGCCAGGGTCCTCGGACTGCCGGCCGGCGGGGCCGCCGCAAGACACGCGGCGCCGAGCCGCGGCGGGCCGGACGTGAGGGACCTGGTGACCTTTCAAGCGGCCGGGCTCGCCACCGCCGACGTCGGCAGATCGACGGCGCACGCCCTGTGGGACGACGGCTACCGGTGCGCGAAGACCGGGCCGCTGACCAGATCGGCGACCATGCTCAGCGGCCTGTCCGTCCTCGGCGGCGACACCCCGGCCATGCGGGCCGGCGCTCTCCGCACCAGTCTGCTGCGGATGGGGCCGACCGGCTCGGCCCGGAGCGCGACCGATCTGGTGCCTCTCGGGAACGGGCGGACCGGCGTACGTTCCCACGCCGGCGCCGACCTCGGCGACCTGAGCCTCTTCGCCGGCACCCCGCAGGAGATCTCCGTCAAGATCGTCAGCCAGCCCGAGCTGGAGGTCGTCGCCGGCGGTGACCGGGCCCGCTCCAAGGTCACCTACCGGCCGGCGGTGTTGCGGGTGACCACGGCCGGCAGACCGGCCGACCTGCTCGAGCATGCCGGTGCCGTCGTCTCGCTCGGCGTGCTCGGCGGCGTCGACCGGGGCAGCCCTGTGGCGCTCGAGGTACGGCTGTCGCTCGGTGAGGTGAGACAGTCCGGGGGCGGCCGCCAGGTCCAGGCCGAGGCCGCGACAGTGCGGGTCGAGGTCAAGGTGGGTATGGCGCACCTGCTCGACGTGACCCTCGGCGACCTGTCGGTGGCGGCCTGCGCGCCGGCGCCGGTCCGCGGTGACAAGCCGCGCCCGCGCGACGGTGGCTCGCTGCTCCCGCCACCGGTCGGTGTCGCGCAGCCCGCCGGTTCCCCGGCTCCGGGTGACTCCCCGCCTGCGGCATCGGCCCCCGAGCCCGCCGGACCCGCCGAACCTTCCGGGGGTACGAGCGGCGACCTCGCTCTGACCGGCGCCGATGTGAGCATCTTCGGGTTCGCGGGCGCCGGCCTGGTCCTCGCCGGCCTCATCTCGCTGCTGCTCACCCGCCGCCCCGCCCGCGGCTGACCTCGCGCGCCCCGGGGTCCGGGCCGGCTCGCGGCACTGTCCCGAGACGGTCAGGTGGGCCCGGAACGGTCCGGTGGGGCGGCGAGCCGGTCCTAGGATTGACGCATGTCACGGGGGACGGGCACCGACGCCACGGTGGACGAATGGCAGGCCCGGCTGATCGGTCTCAGTCATAGCCTGCACGCCGAGCCGGAGGTGGCGTTCGCCGAGCACGCCTCGGCGGCGAAACTGGCCGCCCTGATGCGTGCGGCCGGTTTCACTGTCGACGAGGGCGTGTGTGAGCTGCCGACCGCGTTGACAGCCACCTATGGCGAGGGCGATCTGACGGTCGGGGTGTGCGCGGAGTACGACGCTCTGCCCGGAATCGGTCACGGGTGCGGCCACAACATCATCGGCGCGGCGGCGGCCGGCGCGGCGATCGCGCTACGGGCCGTCGCCGACCGGTACGGGTTCCGCGTCAAACTGCTCGGCACGCCCGCCGAGGAGAGCGGCGGCGGCAAGCAGCTGATGCTCGATCGCGGCGCCTTCGACGATGTCACCGTGGCGATGATGGCCCACCCCGGCCCGGCCGTCGACACCGCCGGAGCGGGGGACAGCACCCAGGCGTGTACCCGGTTCGAGGTGGTCTTCGAGGGCCGCCCGGCGCATGCGGCCGGCGCGCCGTGGGACGGGGTGAACGCGGCCGACGCGGCGGTGATCGCGCAGGTGGCGATCGGCCTGCTGCGCCAGCAGACGCCGGCCGGTCACCGGATCGCCGGGTTCGTCCGCTCCGGCGGGCAGAGGACCAACATCATTCCGGAGCGGAGCGTCCTGGAGTACGAGGTCCGCACCCCCGACTCCGGGCGACTCGACGTGCTGCGGCGGCGGGTCCACGCCTGTTTCGAGGCGGGAGCGCTGGCCACCGGCGCGACGGTCCACTTCCGGCGCACCGAGCCGGACTATCTGAACCTGCGCAACGACGCCTGGCTGATCGACACCTGGGCCGGCCACCTGCCGGCGTTCGGCCGGTCGGCGACGCCGCTGCCGGGCGGGATCACGGCGGCCTCGACCGACATGGGCAATGTCAGTCATGTGATGCCGTCGATTCACCCGATGATCGGGCTGCGCGGCGTGACCGCGATGCCCCACACGCACGAGTTCGCCGCGCAGGCCGTCAGCCCGGCCGGTGACGAGGCGCTGCTGCACGCGGCCAAGCTGCTCGCTCGCACCGCCGTCGCGTTGGCCTCCGACGCCGAACGCCGCGACGTCTACGTCGTCCACCACCGCAAGCGCGGCCCGTCCTGACCACCTCCGGCGCGGCGTGCGGACCCGCCGGCCACGCTCGGGGCGGGCAGGAAGTCGGCGAAGGCGCGATGCGGGACCCAGCCCTGGGCGCGGGCGCGGCTGATGTCGAGGACGACCGGGCTGGTGAGCTGCTGGACGGCGTACCGGGAAAGCACCGGCTGCCGGCGGGTGAGACGCGGGGGCCCCGGGGCCCGCGCGGCCCGCCCCGACCAGGGGGATCGGCAGATGGGCGACCGGTACGCCGCAGGCCGCCTCCACCACCGCGTCGCGCCGGTAGGCGGCCGCGTCGGCGATGTTGTAGGCGCCGGACGGCCAGTGCGCCGCCGCCAGGCAGGCATCGGCCAGGTTCTCCACCGCGGTCAGGCTGAGTGATATGTCCGGTCCGGGGAGCAGCGCCCGCCCACCGCGCACCACCCGCCGCAACCTCGGCAGCAGATGCGGATCACCCGGCCCGTAGACAGCCCGCGGACGCAGGACCACCGCGCCCGCGCCGAGCGCGAGCCGCTCGCCGGCCGCCTTCGTGCGCCCGTAGGCCGTCCGGCCACCCAGCGGATGGTCCTCGCTGATCGGTTCCGGACCGGGCGCGTAGACGCTGGCGCTGCTCACCCACACGACCGGCCGGCCCCCGGCGGACGCGAGTAGGCGGGCGGCGCCGTCCACGTTCACCGCCCGGAAAGCGGTCTCGGACGCGCGGCCCGGCGGCGGGTCACCGACGGCCGCCGCGAGATGCAGCACGATGTCGGTGCCGGTCAGATCCGGCGGGGTACGGGTGGCATCCCAGTACCGGTGCTCCCCGACCGGTCCGGGGCGCCGGCCCAGACAGATCACCCGGGCGCCGGCTCCGGCGGCGGCCCGTGCCACCGCACCTCCACAGAAGCCGCTGGCCCCGGTCACGGCGATACGGGCGGGCGGCATCGGGCGATCCTCCCATCCCGGAGCCGGGGCTCGGCGCCGGGTTCACCACGGTTCGCCCTGGTGAGCCGCTGCCGGACGGGCCGGATGCGTCCGCCTCGGGTCCGGCGGCCTCCCGGGCGCGTCTCTCGACGGTTTCGCGTATTCCTGCCGCGTATCGGCCCGCCGGCGCGGGGCCTCGGTCAGGCCCGCCGGTCCGGGCCTCGATCAGACGGTGGGTGTCACGATCAAGGACGCCCAGCTCGGGAGGGCGCTGTGCCGGTCGACGCGGGCGGCGCGGACGACCGGACGGTACGGGGCGAGGGCCGCCAGCGCATCGGTGAGCTGGGCCCGGGCCAGGCGTGCGCCCGGACAGGCGTGCGGGCCGGCCCCGAAGACCAACTGCGCGACCTGCGGGGCGACCGGGTCCGTGGGGGACGGGTCACGGTCGTGGGCGCCGACGGCGTGCCGGGCGATCAGGATGAGACGGTCGCCCCGCCGCACCGGGCGTCCGGCGATCGTGCCCGCGGCGGCGGCGACCCGGGGCAGCAGCGGCGTCGGGGCGGTGACGCGGAGCAGTTCGCTGGTCAGGGCCTCGGGGTGGGTTTCGGCGTACCCCCAGAGATCGGCGTCGGCGCACCACGCCGCGGCGCGCGGCAGGCCGGCGACGGTCGTGTTGATCGCGGCCACCGCCAGCATGGCCGCCAGCCCGGTGCCGTCGGCCGCGTCGCCGTGGGCGGCGTGGCTGGGTGAGCCGCTGGAAAGAGCCGGGCCGGGTGAGCCACCGGGTGCGGCGGGGCTGGGCGGGCCGCTGGAGAGAGCCGGGCCGGGTGGACCGCCGCGAGTGAGAAGGGCGTTCAGGCCGGCGGCCGCGAGGCGGGCGTCCCGGCGGCGGCCGGGCAACGAGGGGCCGGGAAGATGTTCGCGCGCTCCGGCCGCGGCGGCCGAACGGGCCGCGGCAGCGAGCTCGCGGGGGTCGACATCGAGCCCGAGCAGGGCGGCGGCGGTCGCGCCGGAGAGTTCGGCGGCCACGTCGACCAGGTCGATCGGGTGGCCGGAGGCGAGCGGGGCCAACCGGCGGCCGAGCACCCCGGTCCAGATCGGGCGGAGGCGGGCGACACCGTCCGCGCCGAGCGATTCGGCCAGGCCACGGCGGGAGCCTCGATGGTCGTCGCCCTCCTGGTCGAAGAGGAGGCCGCCGCCGGCCAGCCGGCCCGCCGCGCCGCCGGTGGTGCCGTCGGCGGTCCGGTCCAGCGGGATCCGGGTGAGGCCGTCGGTGAACGCGTCGCGGGAGTGCGCGATGACGGTCGCGCCGAGCCGGACGGCCGGAACGCGGCGCGTCGCGGCGAGCAGGGCGAACAGCACCGGATGACTCCGCAGGTAGACCAGCCGGTCCCGGCGGCGTGCCCGCTCCTGCGACATCTCGGTGGCCCGGGCCCGCGTTCTCACCGGTCGACTCTCGCACCCCCGCCCGGAGCACCCGCCATCGGCTCCGCCCGGGGTGCGGTCGCGGGTCGTGGGCGGCCCGGCGTCGGCCGCGTGCGGAGCGGGGCAGCGGGGGCCATGTGCGCCCGGCATCGGCGCCGTGGCGCCGGATCGCGCCCGCATGTCACCCGAGGCGCTGACCGCGGCCCGCCGGCCGGCGAGCTGGTCAGCGGACGTGGACCTGCGGGGAGGTGGGCGGACGGTACCGGCGGTCCCAGTACCACATGAGGGTCCGGCGGGCGCCCCACGCGCGGAGCCGGCGCAGGCTGGCCTCCACCACCACGTCCTCGGCGCGGATGATGCGGTCGGTGCACCGGCGGGCGCGGTTGAGCAGCGTCACGTCCTCGGAACCGTCTTCGAGGGCCTCGCGGGCGGTTCCGCCGCAGCGGCGGTAGAGGTCGGCGGTCAGGGCCAGGTTGTGTCCGTGCACCAGGACGAACGGGGTGCGGAACTCGGCGGCGCGATGCTTCTTCCGGTAACGGCCGTAGAGGGCCGCCAGCCGCACGGCGGCCGGAAAGACGTTCGCCTCGGCCCAGGACGGTCGCTCGTCGCGGCGCGGCACGCTGCGGCCGCAGACCATCTCACCGCCGGCGTCGAGGTACGCCCGGAGTGTCGCCACCCAGTTCGCGGCGGGCAGGCAGTCGGCGTCCGTGCGGGCCAGCAGCGTGGCCCCGGTCGCGATCGCGTGCCGGAAGCCGGTGTCGGCGGCGGTGCCGGCCCCGGGTTCGGTCTCGGTCACCACCTCGACCGGGAAGGGCGCCGTGGCCGCGAACCGCCGGACCAGCCCGGCGGTGCCGTCGGTGGACGCGTTGTCGACGACGACCAGCCGGAACGCGTGGTCGGTCTGGGCGGCCAGCGCGGCCAGCGTGCCACCGATCGAGGCCGCCTCGTTGTAGGCCGGCACCACGACCGCGAGTCCGCTCAGCACGGCGCCTCCCGCAGGGGCGGCGTGGACCGGCGGAAGCCGCAGTGGGCCGCCGGTACGGTCGTCAGACCCTGGGCAGGGCGGGACGGTCCCGGTTCGGCGTGGACGGTCACGTGCGTACCCCGAAAGGTCTTCTCTGGCGGGGGATGCCGGAGGCGAGGGAGGCCGCCGCCGGCCGGTCGGGTTTGCGGGATCGGCCGGCGAGCGGAATCGGGGCGAACATGACGCGGTCGGGGCGGGCCGTGCCCATTCGGCGCAGCGGCTCGCGGAGGGCGTTCTCGACGGCGGTCCGGTCGGCGCCGGGGGTGGTCTCGATCAAGGCGACCATGTGTTCGTCGCCGTCGCCGGCGGGGACGCCGACCAGGACGGCGAGCGCTACGCCGGGCACGTGCAGGGACGGCTCGTAGAGGCCGGGATAGATGTTCTCGGCCTTCCGCAGGATCATGTCCTTGCAGCGGCCGGCGAGGACGACGCGGCCTCCGCCGCCGTGCGACGCGGCCGGGCCGGCGGGGGAGAGGTCCGGGAGGGTGGCGAGGTCGCCGGTGGCGACCCATTCGTGCGGTTCGGCCCCCAGATAGCGGTCGCAGACGCCGGCTCCGGCGAGCAGAAGCTGGCCCGATTCGTCCAGCCGGGCGCGTACCCCCGGCAGCAGCATCCCCACCAGGTCGCCGTCTCCGGTGAAGGCGGCCTTGTCGCGGGATTCGACGGCGGCGGCGGGGAAGACCTCGGTGAGGGCGTAGACACCCCAGGCCTCGTCGGCGCCGGCCGCGCGGACCCGGTCGAGCAGGTGCGCCGAGACGGGCGCGGAGCCGCTGTAGACCCGTCCGCGCAACGGCACCCCGGCGTCCAGAGCGGCCCGCAGTTGCGGCGGCGTCAGATAGGTGGCCTGCGGGCGCAACCCGGTGACCTGGCGGGCGAGCGCGCGGGGCCGGCGGTCGGGCGCCGCGACGGGCGCGCCGGCGGCCAGCGACGGGACCGTCACGAAGAACGTGCCGCCCAGGACGGGTACGCCCGCGAACGGCCGGACCAGGTCGGCGACCGCCCGGAACCCGGTGGCGAGGCCGGCCCGGGTGTGCACGACGGCGCGCGGGCTGCTGGTGGTCCCGGAGGTGAAGATGATCACCGCGTCGCCGTCGCCGTCGAACGCGGGCGGAACCGGGCCGGACGGCAGCGCGAGGGCGGCCGCGTTGCCGGGCAGCCGCCGGCCGACGGTGACCGTGGGCGCCATCGTCGCGAAGTCGGGCAGCGCCAGCCCGGCCCGGCGAGCCAGCGGAGCGGCCCATCCGGCGACCGCCTGTGCGGCCGCGTCGGCGACGATCAGGGCCGGCCGGGCCAGGGAGAGCCGGGCGATGAGCACGTCCGGGCCGGCAGTCGGGTCGAGCAGGGCGACCCGGATGCCCTGGCGGTAGGCGGCGAGCACCATGGCCAGTGCCCGCGGACCGGGCCGGATCGCCAGCCCGAGCGTGTCGCCGCCCCGCAGGCCGCGGGCGTGCAGGGCGGTCGCGTAGCGGTCGCGGAGGGCGGCGAGGTGACCGCGGGTGACGGTCCGCCGACCGCTGAGCAGGGCTGGGGCGTCGTCGCCGGTCCGCAGACCGTGGCTCAGCTCGTCGAGCAAGGGGCTCCTGTCATCGGGGGTCGGGGGTCAGGGGGCCGCTGCCACGGTCGAGGTACCAGCGGGCGGTCCGCAGCACCCCGTACGCGCGCAGCCGCCGGGTCGAGTTCTCCACCACCATCGACCGGCTCCGGGTGATCGATGAGGTCGTCCGCCGAACGCGATTGAGAAACAACCGATCCGTCGGCGAGGGCTGCCGGGGCATGCCGCCGCAAGCCTCGTAGAGCGCCGCCGTGATCGCCATGTTGTTGCCGGCGTGCATCCGGTACGGCGCCAGGTACCCGCTGCCGCGGTGCTCCGGCCGCACCCGCCCGAAGGCCGTGGCCAGCGCCACCAGCAGCGCGAACGCCGCGCGTCCGGCCGGTCCGTGCTCGTCGCGCCGCGCGGTGATCCGCCCGCACGCCATGTCCGCGCCGCCGGACAGGGCGGCCCGTGCCGCCACCACCCAGCCGGGCCGGGGCAGGCAGTCCGCGTCGGTTCGCGCGATCATGGTGGCGCCCGCCGCGATGGCGTGCCGGAACCCGGTGTCGACCGCGCAGCCGACCCCCTTCTCGGTCTCGGTGAGCACCCGCACCGGGAACGGCGCGCCCGCGGTGAACGCCTCGACCGCGGCGACGGTGCTGTCGGTCGAGGCGTTGTCCACCACGAGCAGGGTGAACGCCGTGTCGGTCTGTGCGGCCAGGGCGTGCAGGGTGGCGCTGATCCGGGTGGCCTCGTTGTAGGCGGGGACGACGACCCAGAGCTCCGTCACGACCGCTCCCACACCATGGTCATCATGCTGACGCCGCCGCCGAGCCCGACGAGGAGAACGCGGTCCCCGGCCGCCAGGCCCGGAAATATCCGATCGAGTTGCACCCCGAGTGTCGCGCTCGCCATGTTCCCCAGCGACGTGACGGTGATCTCCAGCTTGTCCCGTGGGACCCCGGTCACCTCGATGAACCGTTCCAGGTACGGCAACGTCACCTGGTGCACCAGAACGCGGGCGTAATCGGTGAACTCCAGGCCCGTCCGCGAACGGACCCGGTCCAGGATGCTCCCGCCGATCTTCTCGAACACACCCCGCAACCGGTGCCCGTCCCCGGTGAAGTAGCTGTGCTCGTCGCCCCGCGGATGCCGCGAGCCGCCGCCCGGGATCCCGCCGACCGTCCAGTGCTCGGAGAACGTCTCCGTGTCGATGTCGAGGATGCCGCCCCGGGACACCGGCTCGACCACCACGGCCGCCCCGGCGTCGCCGAACGTGTAACCCGCGAACGCCTGCCGCATCTCGGCCATCCCCGACACGCGCGGACGCATCACCCGGCTCGGCGTCTCGCCGGTGACGACCAGAGCGCGCCGCGCCCGCCCCGCCATGATCATCGAGCGGGCCAGGTCGATGCCGTTGACGAAACTGTTGCAGGCGTTGGTGACGTCCATGGCGTGGGCCCGGCTGCCGAGGCCGTCCTGCAGGATGTGCGCGGTGGCCGGCTCGACCATGTCCCGGCTGGCCGAGGCGAAGAGCAGCAGGTCGATATCGAGCGGATCGAGTTCCGCCGTGGCGAGCGCGGCGCGGGCGGCGTGCAGGCCGAGCGTCGAGGCGTACTCGTCGCCGGCCGCGATCCGCCGCCGCTCGATGCCGGTGAGCCGGGCGAGCAGGCCGCGGGGCAACTCGCCGATCCGCTCCTGCAACGCGGCCGTGGTGACCTCGTGCTCCGGCAGATGGGCGCCGACCCCGGTGATTCCGACCCGCACTGTCCCCCCACTGGCTCTCGGCGCCCCTCAGCATGACGGTCCAGTGTCCGACAGCACGACCGTGCCGGAACAGCTTTTCCTGCTGGGGAAACCTGGGCACCATGATCACACCGGCGCCTTCGGCGAGAAAGCCCTTCACCGCCCACGACCCGCTGCGCGAGATCGCCGGGGTGGTCCCCGCCGAGAAGATCATCAACGGGTACGGGCGACCCCGCCCCCACCGAACCGGGACCGTCCCGCCGGCTCCCCGCGACGCCCGGCCCGCTCACGGCCCCGGCGCGTCTCTCGGGCGGAGTCCCCCATCACCGGCCACGCGCTCCCGCCGGCTGTCAGTGCTGATATCAGCACTGACAGCCGGCCGAGGTCAGGCGGCGGGGCTGAAGGAGGCGAGGACCACGGTGAAACGGGCCAGTTCGGTGGGCCAGGCCTCACGGGTGGCGCGCCACTCGATCATGTATGTCCGGCCACCGCTGCTGGTCAGCCGGCGCAGCGCGTGCATGGGCGTGCCGTCGGGATCCTCGAACGTGTACTCCCAGACGGCCGCGGACGGCTCCGGCAGCGTCTCCATCCGCAGCCGCCGGTAACCGGCCAGATCGGACTCCGTCTCGGCGGCTCTCAGCGCGGCCAGCACGTCGCCGGGTGGCTCGGCCAGCGGCGTGATGCCGAGCACCGCCCGGTGTTTCCGGCCGCTGAACGTCACGCCGTCCGGCGACGGCGACGGTTTGACCTGCCGCCAGCCGGCCGGGACCGCCACCCGGTAGCCGCCCGGGCCGGTGCGCCAGGTGTAGCCGTCCGGCGGCGCCGGCACCCGCGGGGGCGCGATGCTGGGGCGGATGGCCGGAACGGTCACCGGCGAGCCGGGGGCGGCGCCCATCGCGCCTGGTCGGGTCACGCCCTCGGCCGTGGCGGCGACCGCCGAGAGCGTGGCGGCGACCGCGACCGCCGCCACGACCACCGGGATCCGCCGCAGCGCCACCGCCCGGGGCCGGCGCCGCCCCGCCTCGACGATGCCGCGCAGGTGCGTTTCCACCTCGGCCGCCGTGATGCGGTCCGCCGGGTCGCGCCGCAGCAGCCCGGCGAGCACCGGCAGGAGCGGGCCGGCCCGTTGTGGCGGCTCCGGCCGGGCCTCACCGACCGCCTGCAGGACCTCGGCGGTGGTGGCCCGCCGGAACGGTGACCGGCCCTCGACCGCGTAGTAGAGGGTCGCCCCGAGCGACCACAGGTCGGACCGCGCGTCGGAGACGTGCTCGAAGACCCGCTCGGGGGCGATGTACTTGGGGGAGCCGAGGATGACGCCGGCGTCGGCGAGGGTCCGCACCCCGGCCGGGGTCACCGCGAGGCCGAAGTCGGTGAGCACCGCCCGGCCACGCGCGGCGATCAGCACGTTGCCGGGTTTCACGTCGAGGTGCAGCACGCCGGCGTGCCCGGCCGCCTCCAGCGCGGACAGCACCGCGAGGCCGATCACCGCGGCCCGGGCCGGTGAGACCGGTCCCGACTCCTCGACGATCCGGTGCAGCGAGCGGGCCGCGAGATGCTCCATGATCAGCCACGGTCCGTCCCGTGAGGGCAGCACGTCGAGGGTGCGGATCACGTTGGGGTGGCGGACCCGGGACGCGGCGGCGGCCTCGGGCAGCGCCCAGTCGCGGACCAGCTCGTGCTGACCGGGCGACAGGCCCCGGGGGATCGTGCAGTGTTTCGCCACCACGTGCGCCGGACGGGACCCGGCGAGATCGGTGGTCTCGTCGAAGGCCAGCCAGACTCGGCTCATCTGACCGGAGGGCAGCGGGCGGATCAGGCGGTATCGCCCCCCGATTACCTCTCCTGCGACGGCCATGCCCTCACCTCGGATCACTACGCTGTTTACGCTGGTCAGTCCACTCACGACGCTACCCCGAGCAGGCCACCGCGATGGGGGTGACGTAACTCTCGGCGACCGCCTGACTATCCACTGTGACCAGCGCGGTGTCCATCTTTCGGGTGCCACGCGGAAATCCGATGCCGGTGTTTACCCGCGATCCGAGTGATGGGGCGAAGCGGGCAACACGTCCCGAACGGATGCCGCCCGCCGCGCGGCCTGACGCCACCGCCGCGCTGACATCATGACGCCGCCCCGGCGGGCGTGGCTGAGGCTGTCCGGAACACGACGGAGGCCGCCGTCACTGCCCGGCGGCCTCAGGTCGTGTGCGAAAAGGGCGGAGCGGCGCCGCGATCCACCGCGGACCGGTGATGAGCGGGCACACGGAAAGGGACCACCGAATCCGGTGGTCCCTTTCCGTGTCGTTCCGCGGTGATCTATCGCAAGGGCACGTCCAGGTACGATCCGCCGCCCACGGTGACGGAGTCGCCCGGCTTGTTCTCGTCGTAGTAGAGCGGGTCCACGGTGTCCACCACCAGGGTCAGCGAGTGCCCGGCCGGCAGGTCGTAGTTCGCCGCCGGCATCCGCACGTCGACGCTGCGGGCTCCGGCCGGGCCGTTGAGCCAGGACACCGGGGCGTGGGTGATCAGCTTGGCGTTGCCGATGACGTCCAGGTCGTAGAGGTAGGCGACCACGGTGCCCTCGGCCGCGGTGCCGGACAGCTCCAGGTGCAGCTTCGGGATGCCACGGATGCGCTGCGCCGACGAGGGCCGCTCGGCCGCCCAGACGCCGGCCCTCCCGCGGTCCACGAACGGCAGCCAGATCCGCGGCTGCATGCCGGTGATCGCCGCGGCCCCGTTGGTGATCAGCGTGATGCCGCCGTTCGCGACGGTGTCGGCGTCGGTGGGCAGCTTCTTGGTCCAGCCGGAGCTGACCGCGCCGCCGAGCAGGCCGGTCCCGTCCAGGCCGCGGATCTTGCCGAGGCCGTACCGCCGGGTCGTCGAGGTTTGCGCCGCCCAGGTGGGCCAGCTCTCGGCGGAGGCGTTCAGCGGCTTGAGGCGGACCGGGTTCGCGGGGGTCGTGCCGGTGCCGGCCAGGTGCTGGTCGAGCCAGGCGTACAGGCTGGTCCACACCTCGTTCGGCAGCCCGAGCACGCCGGTCAATTCGGCGATCGCGTGGTCGCCGGGCCGCAGTTCGAGCCGCTTCGGGGTGGTCAGGCCGGCGTAGAAGTCGACCATCTGGTTGGGCGGGAAGAACGTGTCACCCCAGCCGTTGGCGATCAGCACCGCCGGGTTGTTCGCGTTGATCGCGTCGAGATAGGTCGCCGCCGAACGGGCCTTCGCCCAGGTCATCACCTGGGCGACGTCCCGGCCGGCGTTGAAGTCGGCCATCCGGTCGGTCAGGTCGGCGCTCGGCCTGCCGACGATCTGCGCGGCCAGTTCCAGCAGGCCGGAGGACTGGCGGTGCCGGGTCGAGTCGGCGTAGAGCGAGTAGACCAGGTCGGTCCAGCCGCTCATCACCCCGACCGCGCGGATCCGGCTGTCGTGGGCGGCGCCGAGCAGGCTGATGCCGGCGCCGTAGGAGACGCCGGCCGCCCCGATCCGTGCCGGATCCGCGGCCGTGTTCGCGATCGTCCAGTCGATCACCCTGCTCAGGTCGGCCATGTCCTTCGGCCCGGCGGTGTCGATCTCGCCGCCGGACAGCCACCATCCGCGCGGAGTGTAGGAGACGACGACGTACCCGCGCCCGGCCAGGATCTTGGCCTGGGCCACGTACTCCAGGTCGTTGAGGCCCCAGCTGGCCGGCAGGATCACGGTGGGATGGCGGCCGGCCGCCGAGGGCGCGATGACGTTGGCCTTGAGGACGACTCCGCCGTCGCCGGTGATGTCGACGGCCTTGAACCCGGTGGTGGCGCCGGCCGCGTGGGCCGGCGAGGTGAACGTGAGGGTCGTCGCCGTCAGGACGACGGCGGCGAACAGGGTGAGCCAACGGCGAAGCGCCATCAACACTCCTCGATGCAGGGGAGCGAACGTGGCGGCAGCCTAGGAATCGGTTCCGAGAATTTGAAGGTGGTGACATTCTCGTTACCAGCGGGTAACGTAACTCGCCGGTAGCAAGGGGGTGTGCAGGTTGCTCTACGGAACCCCGACCGCACGTCGACGTGATGCCCAGCGCAACCGCGCGGCCATCCTCGAGGCCGCCAGCGAGGTGCTGGCGCTGGGCGACACGGTGGCCCTGATGCCCGAGATCGCCCGTCGCGCCAGCGTCGGCCAGGCCACCCTCTACCGCCACTTCCCCGACCGGGCCGCCCTCGTCGCGGCCGTCCTCAACTATCAGCTGGAGATCCTGGAAGCCCGGGTCGCCGGCCACGCCGAGCACCCGGAGGGGTTCCGCGAGCTGCTGCGCGAGGTGCTGCACTTCCAGATCGAGCTGCGCGGCCTGGTCAAGCTGGTGCGCCGGTTCGACGCCACCCAGCAGGAGCGTTACCGGCAACGGGTGATCACGGCCTTCGTCGCCCCGCTGCGCCAGGCCCGCGAGCACGGGTACGTCCGCGCCGACCTGGTCCCCGAAGACCTCTCCCTGCTCTTCACGATGGTCCAGGGCGTCGCCGAGGCGACCGACGACGTGGCGGCCGCCCGCGCGGCCGCCGACCGCTCCGTGGACCTCGTACTCGAAGGCGTCTTCCTGTCGCCGGGCTTGAGCAACGGCCTCAGTAGTCCTGACGCGAACGCGCGTAGGTCCTGATCTCGCTGGGAATCCTGTCAGCGATCCCCGGTAGCCTGGGACCTTCGTCCCTTCGTGAAGGAGTTGATGTCCGCCGTGGGCGGATACGGCTGGCAAGTTGTCCTTGTTGCGGTATTGGTGCTGCTCAACGCGGCGTTCTCGGGAAGCGAGATGGCTCTCATCTCGCTCCGGGAGAGCCAGTTGCAGCGTCTCGAGCGGCAGTCCCGCACCGGAAGGACCCTCGCCAAGCTGGCGCGGGACCCGAACCGGTTCCTGGCCACCATTCAGATCGGCATCACCCTGGCGGGTTTCCTCGCCTCGGCGGCCGCGGCCGTGTCGCTGGCACAGCCGCTGATCAAACCCCTCGGCTTCCTCGGCGACGCCGCGGAACCGATCTCGATCGTCCTCGTCACCATCGTCCTGACCTTCTTCACCCTGGTCGTCGGCGAGTTGGCGCCCAAGCGGGTCGCCATGCAGCGGGCCGAGGGCTGGGCCATGCTGGTGGCCCGCCCCCTCGACGTCCTGGCCACCATGTCGCGGCCGGTGATCTGGCTGCTCGGCAAGTCCACCGACCTGGTCGTGCGCCTCACCGGCGGTGATCCCGACGCCGGCCGGGAGGAGGTCAGCACCGAGGAGATCCGCGACATGGTCGCCGCCCAGCAGGACATCACCGCCGAGCAGCGCACCATCATCAGCGGCGCCTTCGAGATCGCCGACCGCATCCTGCGGGAGATCCTCATCCCCCGCCGTGACGTGCTGATCCTCCCGGCGGACCTGCCCGCCGCCGAGGCCCTCGCCCGGCTGGTCAAGGTCGGTCACTCGCGGGCGCCGGTCACCGGCCCGATGGGTCTCGACGACGTCCTGGGCGTGGTGCACCTGCGCGACCTGATCACCGCCGACGGCCTGGTCCGCGACCACATGTTCACCCCGCTGTTCCTCCCCGAGACGTTGAAGGTCTCCGACGCCATGCGCCAGTTGCGCGTCCAGCGCCAGCAGTTCGCCATGGTGGTCGACGAGCGCGGCGCCATCGACGGCATCGTCACCATGGAGGACCTCGTCGAGGAGATCGTCGGCGAGATCTACGACGAGAGCGACCGGGACGTGCAGTCGGTGATCCACGAGGCCGACGGGGTGATGCTGCTGCCCGGCACGTTCCCGATCCACGACCTGCCGGACATCGGCGTCGACATCGAGGAGATCGACGCCGGCGACTACACGACGGTGGCGGGCCTGGTGCTGGCCCGCCTCGGCCACATCCCGACGGTCCCCGGTGAGACGGTGTCCGTCGACGGCCACACCGCCGAGGTCGTCGAGATCACCGGCCGGGCGATCACCAAGCTGCGGCTGCGGCCCCTGCCCAGCAGCCCCGACGAGGCGGACCCCAACGACTAGTCGTGACATTGACCGTGATCTTGGTGTGCTGGCCACCCGAATCGGTGGCTGACGCATCAAGATCGCGGATGAGCGGGGGTTACCGTGACGGTGCGGAGGTTGGCAGCGGCACGCTTGTACGATGCCCCGGTGGTTCGAGATCTCTTGGGTGACGACCGGCACGGCGCGGCTGCGGGGCAGCCGGCCGGTGAATCCGTGCCTCAGCGGCCCTCCGGTGAAGCCGAGGCGGAGCGGGCCGGGTCGCGGGAGACGGCTGCCAAGACCGGGCCTGATCTGATCCTGTGGCTGCACCGCGCGCTGACGATCGCCGCCGTCATGGGCCTGATCGTGAACACCCGCAGCTTCTGGAACGCGCACGTCCTGGTCCGTCCCGGGCTGGCGCTGGTGATCACCGGCGCCTATCTGGCGATGCTGATCGCGGCGGTGATCGGCCTCTGCGCGAGCCGGCACCGGACGCTGGCGCGGCTGGACGTCGGGGTGCTGGCCACCGCGATCGTGATCAAGATGGTGGCGGCGTGGCCGGGAGTCAGCGGCGCCAAGAAGCTGACCGTCGACGAGGGCATGCTGATGAACGCGGCGGCCCGCGGTCTGGCGAAGGGGCGTAACCCGTACACGTCGCAGTGGCCGAACATCGACCCCGGGCTGCCGACGCAGCTGATGGACGGCCGGACGGTCTTCGACTTCGGCTATCCGCCGCTGGGTGTGGAGATCGGCGCGGTGGTGCAGCGGATCTTCCCGTCGCTGGTGGGGATCGTGCTGGTGGCGTGGCTGGCGCTGCTGGCGACGGTGCTGTTCGTGTTCTTCGTGGCGCCGCAGCCGTTGCGGCCGATCGCCACGCTCGGGGTGCTCGGGCTGGGGACGTTCACGGCGTACGCCGACAACGCGTACCCGTCGGTGATCGCCCTGCCGTTCCTCTGTCTCGCGTTGTGGAGTTGGCCCTCGATCGGCCGGGGTGGCCGGCTCGGGCGCGGCGGGGTCGGCCGCGCGGTGGCGCTGGGCGCCGCCTGTTCGATTCACCAGCTCGGGTGGTTCCTGGCGTTGTTCCTGGTGGTGGGCCTGGTCGTGCTGCGGCTGCGGGAGCTGTCGCTGCGGGCCACGTTCCTGCTGCTGCTCCGGTACGGCTCGACCGCGCTGGCGGTGTTCGTGCTGGTCAGCGTGCCGTTCATCGTGAAGTCGCCGCAGGCCTGGCTGACCGGGGTGTTCGAGCCGCTGCTGCAGCACGCGGTCCCGCACGGACAGGGCCTGATGGGCATCACCCACTACGTGATCGGCGGCAGTGGAGCGCTGGACCTGTACGGCCGGGCGACCATCGCCCTACTGGCCGCTCTGCTGGTCACGTTCGCGTTCCACCTGCGTTCGATCGGCCCGGCGATCGCGGTCCTGCCCTGGATGATCTTCATGGTGTCGACGCGCTCGCAGGACGGGTACTGGCTGCTGACCATGCCGCTGTGGCTGGTCGCGCTGGTCACCACGTCGCGGGCGGACTTCGCCGGCGCGTACCGGTTCCCGCTGAGCAGCCGCGTCCTGAAAGCGGCCACCGTGGCCGTGTTCCTGCCGGCCGCGGTGTGTTTCGTGGTCGCCGCCGCCACCCCGCAGCCGTTGCGGTTCACCGTCACCTCGCCGGTCGTGCGGGGGGAGGTCCTCAGCGCGCTCACGGTCGAGGTGACGAACCGGTCGGACGAGCCGGTGACACCGCACTTCTCGGTGGTCACGGGCGTCACGATCGCCGAGTTCTGGCAGGTGCGGACCGGCCCGGCGACTCTTCCGGCGGGCGCCACCGCGACCTTCACGCTGGTCCCGAAGGCCCCGGACGACGAGGACGAGCCCTTCAAGATTCCGAAGTCCGAGCCCGCCTTCCTGCGCGCGGTGTCCGACGGGCCACAGACCCTCAGCAGCGTGCGGCTCACCGGCTGAGCGGGCGTGGCACGCGGCGAACTACGGATCTACCTGGGTGCGGCGCCCGGGGTCGGTAAGACGTACGCGATGCTCGAAGAGGCGCACCGGCGTGCCGGGCGCGGCACCGACGTGGTGGTCGGCCTGGTGGAGACGCACGGTCGCCCGCACACCGCCGCGATGGTCGGCGGCCTGGAGGTGCTGCCGCGCCGCGAGTCAGCGGCCGAGATGGACCTGGACGCGCTGCTGGCGCGCCGTCCCGAGGTCGCCGTGGTGGACGAGCTGGCGCACCGCAACGCGCCGGGCGGCGCGCACACTCGGCGATGGCAGGACGTCGCCGCACTGCTGGACGCCGGGATCAGCGTGCTGACCACGGTGGACGTCCACCATCTGGAGTCGCTGACCGACGTGGTCACGCGGATCACCGGGGTCGCGCAGTCCGAGACCGTGCCCGACGTGGTGGTGCGCGGCGCGGAGCAGGTCGAGCTGGTCGACATGACGCCGGAGGCGCTGCGGCGGCGGATGGCGCACGGCAACGTCTACCCGCCGGAGCGGATCGACGCGGCGCTCGGGAACTGGTTCCGGGCCGGAAACCTGGCGGCGCTGCGCGAGCTGGCGCTGCTGTGGCTCGCCGGCCAGGTCGAGGAGCGGCTGGACCGGTACCGCGCCGACCACGGCATCGACACCGTGTGGGAGACCCGGGAGCGGGTTCTGGTCGCCCTGTCCGGCGGGCCGGAGGGGGAGACGCTGATCCGCCGGGCCGCCCGGATCGCCGCGCGCGGCGCCGCCGACCTGATGGCGGTGCACGTCACCGACGGGGCCGACCCGGCCGGGCTGGCGCGGCAGCGGCTGCTGGTGGAGAGCCTGGGCGGAACGTTCCACCTGGTGTCCGGCGCGGATGTGGCCAGGGCGCTGCTGGACTTCGCCCGTGCCGCCAACGTGACCCAGGTCGTGCTCGGGTTCTCCCGCCGGGGACGGACGCGGCGGCGGGTCAGCGCCGCGGCCGGCGGCATCGACGTGCACCTGGTCACGTTCGAGCAGGCGGAGAACGGGCCGCGGCGCAAGCGGATGCCGGCGGCGTTGTCCCGGGCCCGCCGTTTCAGTGGACTGGCGGTCGCCCTGGTGGCGTTGCCGCTGCTCACCGGGGTGCTGCTGGCGCTGCCCGACCCGCCGCTGATCAACGACATCCTGCTCTTCCTGGTCGTGGTGGTCGGGGTGGCGCTGATCGGCGGGCTGTGGCCGGCGCTGTTCGCGGCGGTCTCCGCGTCGCTGCTGCTCAACTGGTTCTTCACACCGCCGTACGGCCGGTTCGCGATCGCGCAGGGCCACAACCTGCTGGCTCTGGCGATCTTCGTGCTGGTGGCGGTCGCGGTGAGCTGGGTGGTCGACACCGCGGCCCGGCGCACCCGGCAGGCGGTGCAGGCGTCGGCCGAGGCGCAGACCCTGGCCACGGTGGCCGGCGGGGTGCTGCGCGGCCAGCGGCCCCTGCTAGCCCTGCTGGACCGGCTGCGCGAGACGTTCGGCCTGGTGTCGGTCGCGCTGCTGGAGGCCGGGACGGTCGTGGCCGAGGTGGGGGAGCCGGGGCTGGGGCCCGCGGACGCGGACGTCACCGTCGCCGCCGGCGGGGACGTGACGGTGCTGCTCGCCGGCCGTACCCTCGAAGCCTCTGATCGCCGGGTGGTGGAGGCGTTCGCCGCGCAGGCGGCGGTCGCCTTGCGGCAGGAACGTCTGGCCGCCGAGGCGGCCACCGCGAAGCCTCTCGCCGAGGCGAACCGGTTGCGCACCGCCCTGCTCGCCGCCGTCAGCCACGATCTGCGTACGCCGCTCGCGTCCGCCAAGGCCGCGGTGGCGAGCCTGCGCAGCCCGGAGGTGCGGTTCGGCGAGCAGGATCGGGCGGAGTTGCTGGCCACCGCCGACGAGTCGCTGGACCGGCTGGGCCGCCTGGTGGCGAACCTGCTCGACATGAGCCGCCTGCAGGCCGGGGCGCTCGGCGTCGCCGCGATCGACGTCGGCGCCGAGGACGTCGTGCCCATGGCCCTGGAGGAGCTGGGGCCGGCGGCCCGGCAGGTGGCCGTGCGCGTCCCCGACGACCTGCCGGTGCTGCACGCCGACCCGGGCCTGCTGGAACGGGTGCTGGTCAATCTGATCGGCAACGCGCTGCGCTTCAGCCCGCCCGGCCGCCCGCCGATGGTCACCGGCAGCAGTCACGGCGACGTCGTCGAGCTGCGTGTGATCGATCACGGTCCGGGGATCCCGGCCTCCCGGTGGGAGGATGTGTTCCTGCCGTTTCAGCGGCTCGGCGACCGCGACAACCACAACGGTGTGGGGCTGGGCCTGGCGCTGTCCCGCGGCCTCACCGAGGCGATGGGCGGCACGCTCACCCCTGACGAGACTCCTGGAGGCGGCCTAACCATGATCCTCGCGCTCCCCACAGGCGCCGCCGGATGACCCGCGTCGTGACGGTGGCGTCTCGCGAGCCGCTTCCCACGGGCGGCGCCGGATGACCCGTGTCCTGGTGGTCGACGACGAGCCGCAGATCCTGCGGGCGTTGCGGATCAATCTCAAGGCCCGGGGGTACGACGTGGACACCGCTCCCGACGGCGCCGGCGCTCTGCGCGCCGCCGCCGGCGCCCATCCCGACCTGGTCGTGCTCGATCTGGGGCTGCCCGACATGGAGGGCGCCGAGGTGATCGCCGGCCTGCGCGGCTGGACCGCGGTCCCGATCATCGTGCTGTCCGGGCGGGACGGCAGCGCCGACAAGGTGGGGGCGCTGGACGCCGGCGCGGACGACTACGTCACGAAGCCGTTCGGGGTGGACGAGCTCCTGGCGCGGATCCGGGCGGTCACCCGCCGGGGCCGGCCGGCCGAGGAGGTGGCCCCGGTCGTCACGATCGGGAGGTTCAGCGTGGACCTGACCGAGCGTTCGGTCTCCGACGGCGTGCGGCTCACCCCGACCGAGTGGCAGCTCCTGGAACACCTGCTGCGCCGCCCCGGCCGGCTGATCACCCAGCGTGAGCTGCTGCAGGACGTGTGGGGCCCGCAGTACCGCACCGAGACCAATTACCTGCGGCAGTACATGGCACGTCTGCGCCGCAAGCTGGAGACCGATCCGGCCCGGCCCCGGCATCTGCTCACCGAGCCCGGCATGGGATACCGGTTCCGCCCATGATCGCGGAATTGACGGGTAGTCGGCCCTCCATGCGGCTCGGTGTGCTCGACGTGGGCTCCAACACGGTCAATCTGGTGGTCGCCGAGGCCGGCTCGGGACTGCCGTTGCCGGTCCACACGTGGGAGCGGCGTCCCCGGCTCGCGCACCGGCTGCCGGCCGACGGGACGATCGGGCCGGACGCCCTCAAGCGCATGATCACCGCGGTGGACGAGGCGGTCGCGGAGTCCCGGCGGGCCGGGGTGAACCGGATGTTCGCCTACACCACCGCGGTGGTCCGGGACGCGCCGAACCGCGAGGACGTCCTCACCGAGGTCGAGAAGGCCACCGGGTTACGGCTGGGCACGCTCAGCGGGATCGAGGACGCCCGGATGACGTTCCTGGCGGCGCGGCGCTGGCTGGGCTGGCAGGCCGGCCCGATGCTGATGGTCGACATCGGCGGTGGCTGCCTGGAGGTGGCGTTCGGCCGTGATCGGCTGCCCGAGTCGGCGGTGTCGCTGCCGCTCGGCGCCGGCCGGCTCACCCGGGAGTTCCTGGCCGACGGCGATCCGCCCTCCCCGCGTGCCGTCCGGCGACTGCGGCGGCACGTGCGGGAACAGTTCGCCGAGGTGGCCGCCCGCACGTCCTGGGAGTCCCCGCGCACCTCGGTGGCCGCGTCCAAGACCTTCCAGCAACTGGCCCGCCTCACCGGCGCCCCGCCGCTCCGGCTCGGCCCGTTCGTCCCGCGCGTGCTGCGCGCCTCGGCGCTGCGGCCGTGGATGAAGCGGCTGGCCGCGATGCCCAGTCCGAAACGGTCCGCGCTGCCCGGCGTCTCACCGCACCGGGCCCGGCAGATCCTGGCCGGCTCCATCGTCGCGTACGAGGTGATGCGCCGCCTCAGCGTCGACTCGCTGATCATCTGCCCGTGGGGCCTGCGGGAGGGCATCCTGCTGCGCGAGCTGGAGTCTCAGCAGCCGCCCCTGGTCAACGCCGCCTGGGTGCCCTGGAACTGACGGCTCACTGCGCCAGGAAACACGCCGATAGGGCTGTTGTCCGGATCCGCCTAGGCGAAGGAGACACAGCGTGCGGTTGTTCGGTTCCCGGGCGGCGAGCCCCGACGTGGCACGGCCGATCCCACGGGACGTGGAAGCGCTGGAACAGCTGGTTCTCGCCCTCGACGCCGCCACCGACGAGGACAGCGCCTGGCGTATCACGGTGGAGAGCACGGTCCGGTTCTACTCCTTCGGGTACGGCGCCGTCTGGGTGCCGGACGGGCCCGGCCGGCTGCGGATGCTGCACGAGGTCGGGCCGCTCGTCCCGCAGATGCGGGGAACCGCCGACTCCGAGCTGGTGACGCGGGCCTTCCGCAGCCGGGCCGCGGTCTTCGACGAGGATCCGGCCGGCGCTTCCGGCTGCCGGCGGTGGCAGGCCGCGGCCCGGGCCGGGATGTCGGCCGCGGTCATCCTGCCGGACACCAAGGGCGCCGACGTGCTCGCCGTCTTCGAGTACTACTCGCCGACCCCGGTCCATGCCGACACCGCGCGCAAGGAGAAGTTCGCGGCCATCATCCGGATCGCCGAGCGGGCCCGGTCCAGCGCGGTCGCCGCCGCCGAGCTGCGCCAGATCGCCAGCGACCGGGAGGCGGTGACCTCGGTGGTGAGCCGGGTCGGCGCGGCGTCGGACAGCCAGACCACGATCCGGGCCGCCCTGGACGCGGTACGGACCGCGTTCGGCTGGGCGTACGGGTCGTACTGGGAGGTCGACCCGGCGGCCGGGGTGCTGAAGTTCCAGCTGGAGTCCGGGTCGGCCGGCGACGAGTTCCGCCGGGTGACCCTGGCCGCCACCTTCGCCGAGGGCGTCGGGCTGTCCGGCCGTGCCTGGCGGGCCCGGGACCTGGTGTTCGTCCGGGAGCTGGCGGAGCTCACCGACTGCGTGCGGGCGCCGGCGGCACAGCGGGCCGGGGTGCGCTCCGGCGTCTGCTTCCCGATCATGAGCGGGGACCGGGTCGTCGGCACCATGGACTTCTTCACCACCGAGCACATCGAGCTCTCCGAGTCCCGGGCGACGGCGCTGCGCAACGTGCAGCAACTGGTCTCGCAGCGGCTCGACGTGGTGCGCGTCTCGGAGCGGGCCGCCGCCAACGCCCGTGACCTGCTGGACACCGTCCAGCGGTTGCGCAGCGCCAGCGACGACGCCACCTCGGTGGCCGAGCAGGCGGTGACCCGGGCGTCGGCGATGACGGCCGAGGTGGCCGCGCTGGGCCAGGCGTCCACCGCGATCGGGGACGTCCTCAAGATCATTTCATCGATCGCGGAGCAGACGAACCTGCTCGCCCTCAACGCCACCATCGAGGCGGCCCGAGCCGGTGAGTCCGGCAAGGGCTTCGCCGTGGTCGCCGGCGAGGTCAAGGAACTGGCCCGGGAGACCGCCGAGGCCACCCAAAAGGTCGCCGAGCAGATCGCCGGGATCCAGGCCAGCGCCGAGACGGTGGCCAGCGGCATCCACACCACGAGCGAGACGATCGGGAAGATGGACGCCGTCCAGGCGCGGATGAACGACGTTCTCGCCGAGCAGGCCGAGATGGCACACGCCCTGCAGGGATGACCCCTTCCGATCGAACATTCGTCCTAGACTCCCCAGGGTGACGCGAAGCACACCATGATGCGTCTATGGGTTCGTCTGCTTGTCGGGACCGTCTCGGCGCCGCCGGGACCACTCTGGCGACCGGGCGGACAAGGCCTGGAGAGGAGTGGAACGTGAGTGGTGTTCGATTGCTGGTCGGTACCCGTAAGGGACTGTTCATCCTGACCTCGGATGCTCGGCGCGAGGATTGGAAGGTGGACGGCCCGCACTTCGGCGGATGGGAGATCTACCACGCGAACGGATCGCCGGTCGATCCCGGCCGGATCTATGTGTCGCAGTCCGGCGGCTGGTTCGGCCAGCTGATCCAGCGCTCCGACGACGGCGGCGCCACCTGGAACCAGGTCGACAGTGACTTCACCTACAACGGGGACGTCGGGGACCACCTCTGGTACGACGGCACGTCCCGTCCCTGGGAGTTCAAGCGGATCTGGCACCTGGAGCCGTCGCGGACCGAAGCGGACGTGGTCTACGCCGGTGCCGAGGACGCGGCGCTCTACAAGAGCACCGACGGCGGCCAGAAATGGGAGGAGCTGACCGGGCTGCGCACCCATGCGTCGGCCCCGAAGTGGCAGCCCGGAGCCGGTGGCATGTGCCTGCACACCATCCTGCTCGACCCGGTGAACCCGGACCGGATCTTCGTGGCGATCTCCGCGGCCGGCGCCTTCCGCACCGACGACGGCGGTGTCACCTGGCAGCCCATCAACCGCGGCCTGCAGAGCGAGGGCATCCCCGACCCGGACGCCGAGGTCGGGCACTGCGTGCACCGGCTCGCCATGCACCCGTCCCGGCCGGAGACGCTGTTCATGCAGAAGCACTGGGACGTGATGCGGACCGACGACGCCGGTGCCAACTGGCGGGAGGTCAGCGGCAACCTGCCGACCGACTTCGGCTTCCCGATCGCGGTGCACGCCCACGAACCGGAGACGATCTATGTCGTCCCGATCACCAGCGACTACCTGCACTACGTGATGGACGGCAAGCTGCGCGTCTACCGCAGCCGGACCGGCGGCCAGGAGTGGGAGCCGCTGACCACCGGCCTGCCGCAGGAGAACTGCTACGTCAACGTGCTGCGTGACGCCATGGCCGTGGACACCCTCGACGAGTGCGGCATCTACTTCGGCACCAGCGGAGGCCAGGTCTACGGCTCGGCCGACAGTGGCGACACGTGGCGGGCGATCGTCCGCGACCTGCCGCCGGTCTGTTCCGTCGAAGTGCAGGTGCTGCCGTGATCCGCGTGGTGCTGCCCCCGCACCTGCGCAACCTGGCGCACGTCTCCGGGGAGGTGCGGGTCGAGGTCAGCGGCGAGGTGACCCAGCGCCGGGTCCTCGACGCGGTGGAGGAGCGTTTCCCGATGCTGCTCGGGACCATGCGGGACCGGGCCACCGGGAAGCGGCGCCCGCTGGTCCGCTTCTTCGCCTGCGAGGAGGACCTCTCCAACGATCCGCCGGACACCCCGCTGCCGGACCGTGTGGTCAAGGGCGAGGAGCCGTTCCTGATCGTCGGGGCGATGGCCGGCGGCTGAGCGCCCTCAGTCGAGCGCCGGCATGTGGACCGCGAAGGCGGCCGGGCTCAGCCCGGCCGCCGCGGATCCGTTCGGTTACTCAGAGGGGCCAGGGGTGGTGCCACGGTCCGACGAGCGGGTGGTGGACCACCGGCACGACCGGCCGGACCACCGGCACGACCGGCCGGACCACCGGCACGACCGGCCGGACCGGTGCCACGAGCTGCACCGGCGTGGCCACCGGCACCGCCAGGACGTCGGTGCATTCGTCCACCACGGGCGGGCAGCCCGGGTGCTCGGCGACCGGCTGCTCGGCGACCGGCTGCTCGGCGACCGGCTGCTCGGCGACCGGCTGTTCGGCGACTGGCTGTTCGGCGACTGGCTGTTCGGCGACCGGCTGCTCGGCGACCGGGTCGTCGGCCAGCGCCTTGATCTTGTTGTGGTGCTTGTTCGGCTTGTTCGGCTTGTTCGGCTTGGCCTTGTCGTGCGCCTTGGCGGGCTTCTCCGACAGGGCGCCGCCGGCCGGCTCCTTGACGCCGGGCGCGGGCACCATGTCGATGGGGGGCGGCTTCTCGCCAGCCGGTTCCTCGACAACGGGCGCCTCGTTGCCGGCCGGCTCCTTCATGCCCGGCGCCGGAGCCATCGGCTCGTCGGGCTGACCCTGGGGAGGGTTGTGGTCGAAGCCCGGCTGGGTGATGAGGACCGGCCTCTGGATGACCAGGACGTAGGGCAGGGCGACCCTCTGCGGCCGGTAGTCGCAGTCGTAGTCGTCGTCCCAGAGAACCAGCGACGCCGCGTACGACGTGCAGTCGTCGGGCGAACCGTAGTAGCCGAGGATGTGGCCGGGCGGTACCCAGGTCGGCCCCGCCAGGGCCGGCGTGGACCCGAACGCGGCACCGGCTACCAGCCCGGCGCAGGCGGTGATCAATCCCCGTGTTGCTCTTCGCATGTCGGACCTTTCCGAAAAGTCGTGCCTGTCCCGCATAGCTGAGCACGGTGTCCGGAAGGCGGGGCGAGGTTCACAAAACTGTGTCCACTCGGATGGTGCCCGGCCCCGAAGGGTCACCCGGCTGTGGCAGGAGTGACGGCGGGAGACCGGTGGGGCGGCCCCACGCCTACGATCGGGGCATGGTGAGGCGCAGCGGCGAGGCGACTCGCGAGGAGATTCGTGTCGCGGCCGCACGTCTGTTCCGGGAGCGAGGTTTCGCGCGCACCTCGGTTCGGGACATCGCCGCCCTGGCGGTGACGAACCCGGCATTGGTGATTCGGCACTTCGGCACCAAGGAGCTCCTGTTCCTCGACACCATGCGGTTCACCATCGACGACGAGCCGCTGCTCGATGTCCCGCTGGAGCGGTTCGGTGAGCGGTTCATCGACGTGGTGCTCTCGCAGGACGACATCCGCGGGGTCTACCTGGCCCTGGTCCGCGGCAGCAACGAGGCCCAGATCAAGGTCCGGTTGCAGGCGATCCACGAGCGCACCTTCGTCGAGCCGGTGCGGGCCCGCCTCGCCGGGCCGGACGCCGACGTGCGGGCCCGGATCGCCGCGGCCGTCGTCGGCGGCCTGTTGTACGCCCTGTGGGTGGTCGAGGACGAGGCACTGCTCGCCGCGGACCGCGATGAGCTGATCGCCCGCTACGGCGCGCTGCTCCAGCAGGCCCTCACTGGACCGACCAGCCCCCGTCCGACGGCAGCACCACCCCGTTGAGGTTCACGCCGTCGTCACTGAGCAGGAAGGTGATCGAGGCGGCCAGGTGCGCGGCCTGCGCGATACCGGGGATGAGCTGCAGGAACGGACCGGTCCGTCCCCGGCCGAACTCGGACTGGTTGACCGGGGTCATCCCGGTGGCGACCCCGCCGGGTGCCACCGCGTTGGTCCGGACGCCCTGCTGGCCGTACATGAAGGCGGTGTTCTTGGTGATGCCGACGACCGCGTGCTTGGACGCGGTGTAGGCGACACCGGCGGCGTTGCCGCGCAGCGCGGCCTCGGAGGCCACGTTGACGATCGAGCCGCGGCCCGCCGACAGCATCGACGGGACGACCGCGCGGGTGAGCCGGAAGACTCCGTCGACGTTGACCGCGAAGAGTCTCTCCCAGACGGCGTCGGACGTCTCGTGGACCGGGCTGAAATCGTCGACCACACCGGCGATGTTGGCCAGGCCGTCGATCCGGTCGCCGGCCGCGGCCACGATCCGGGCGATGTCGCCGGCGTCGGTGATGTCGGCGGCCACCGCGACGAACGACTCGCCCAGGTCGGCCTCGGCCTCCTGGAGCTTGTCGGCGGTGATGTCGACGCCGATCACCCGGCCGCCCTCGCGGACGATGCGGGAGGCGGTGGCCCGGCCGATGCCGGACGCGGCGCCGGTCACGATCACGGTCCGGCCGTCGAAGCGGCCGGCGACGATCTTCTCCGTCCAGCCGCCGCTCTCGCCGTCCTCGACGGGGGTGACCCCGCCGTTGACCCGCAGGACCAGCTCGTCGACCGCCGACTGCGGCATCCGGCCCTGGCTGAGTTCGACCATCTGCTGGAGGGGCAGGCCCCGGATCGGGGCGAGCATCGAGGGATCCGCGCCGCCCGCGGCGAGCAGCCCGCCCAGGGCCGGTCCGCCCTCCGGGTGGTCCAGCCACGCGCCGATCGAGCTGTTCGCGGTCAGCGGCTTCGACGGGTCGGTCATGGGGGAAGACCCTTCGGTTCGGGGGAGGGGAAGCGAAAGTGAACTTAGTTTACTTGCGCGGGACGAGTAATCCTCTCTCCGTTGGCCGTGCCCCTCACCGGCGCCGGGCCGGAGCGGTTCGAACGGGTGAAACACGCCTGGCGCGCATGGCTCGGCGCGCGCCTCGGCGACATCACGATGTCCGGCGCGGGCGACAAAGCGCTGCTGGACCAGGCTCTGAGCACCATCTCCGGCCGCCTTGTCGATGAGGATCCGGCCGCCCCCGTACGCCGGTGACCGCGCATCGCGTCCGTTAGGGTCCTCCAATGGGATTGCTGGACAGGTTCGCCGGTTCCCCGCGCCGCCGCTTCGCCCATCTCGCTCTCCGGGTGGCTCGGAGCACCCCCGGCGTGGAACGCGCGGTCTACCAGGCCGACGATTTCGCCATCGCCGTCCATCGGACCGGGGCCGACGGCCCCGCCCACCTCTACCTCTCGAACGTCTTCCGCGAGACCGCGGACGCCTCCCCGGCGGAACGCCGGGAACGGCTGGAGAAGCTCCTGCGGCTGATGGCGCCGGCGCCGGACGACGACTGGGAGACGGTACGCCCGAAGCTGCGCCCGGTGGTCCGGCCGGTGACGTTCGGCGTCGCCGGTCCCGCCGGGATGCGGCCACCGCTGTCCCGCCCGGCCATGCCGTTCCTTCGTGAGCTGGTCGTCATCGACTCACCGGACGCGATGGCGTACGTGCTCCCGGACCGGGTCGACGAGTGGGGTGTGCCGGTCGACGAGGTGTTCGCCGCGGCTCGCCGCAACCTGGCCGCGATCGCCCGCGACACCCTCGACCGGGAGTGGCGCGACGGCGCCGCGGTCAGCATGCTCGACGACGGCGACGGATATTTCACCTCGCTGCTGCTGGCGCCCGGCTGGCTGGCCGAGCTGGGCGAGCGGATGGGCAGCCCGGCCGTCGCCTTCGTGCCCGACAACAATACGCTGCTGGTGATGCCGCTCCCGGAGGCCGGCGTCGACCAGATCTACGCCGTCGTGGAGCACAGTTTCAACGAGGCGGTCCGCTACCTGTCCCCGGTCGGTTACGTGGCCGGCCCCGAGGGGCGGGCCGTCCCGTACGCGCCGCCTCCCGGCCATCCGCACCACCTCCCGGCCCGCCGCGCCGACGCCGTGCTCGCCCTCACCGAGTACTCGAACCAGACCGACTGGCTGGCCGAGCAGTACGCGAAGGCCGGCGTCGACGTCCACATCGGCGACCTGGTGGCGGTCGAGCCTCCGGGCGGCGGTCCCGCCGAGACGATCACCACCTGGACCGAGGGCGTCAGTGCCCTGCTTCCCCGGGCTGACTCGATCGCCTTCCACCGCCCCGGCGCCGGCGTCGAGTTCCGTGCCGCCTGGCATGTCGTGGAACAGCACACCGGCCTGCGGCCGGAGCCGCTGCTGGCCCCGCCCCGCTACCGCGTCGACGGCTGGCCCGCCCCGGAGACCCTCGCCGACCTGCGCGATCACCGCCTGGATTAGGCCGCCTGGTGGAAGGCTTCCCCAGGAAGGGAGACTGCACCCTGACGTATGGTCGTGACCTGGGGAGGTCCTCTTGGCAGCCTTCGACGACGAAGAGGCCCGGCTGCGGGTGGGGCCGCCGGCCGACCATGCGGCCGGGTTGGAGGCGGTGCGGCTGAGCCTGGCCAACGCCGTCCAGAAGATGGGTGTGCGCAAGACGGTGCGCAATCTGCGCACCCTCAATCAGCACGACGGCGTCGACTGCATGAGCTGTGCCTGGCCGGACCCGCAGGGCCGCCGCCACGCCGCCGAGTTCTGTGAGAACGGGGCGAAGGCCGTCGCCTGGGAGGGCCAGCGCGACACCGTCGGGCCGGAGTTCTTCGCCGGGCACTCGATCGCCGACCTGGCCGGGCGCACCGACCACTGGCTGGAGAAGCAGGGGCGGCTCACCCACCCGATGGTCCGCCGGGCGGGCGGCACGCACTACGAGCCGATCTCCTGGGACGACGCGTTCGCCCTAGCCGGCTCCGTTCTGCGGAGTCTGGACAGTCCCGGCGAGGCGGCCTTCTACACCTCGGGGCGGGCCAGCAACGAGGCCGCTTTCGTCTATCAGCTTCTGGCCCGGGCGTTCGGCACGAACAACCTGCCGGACTGCTCGAACATGTGCCACGAGTCGACCGGCACCGCCCTGACACGCACGATCGGCATCGGCAAGGGCTCGGTCACTCTGGACGACCTGCACCAGGCCGACCTGATCGTGGTCTCCGGGCAGAACCCGGGCACCAACCACCCGCGCATGCTGACCGCGCTGGAGATCGCCAAGCGGGACGGCGCGAAGATCCTTGCCATCAACCCGCTGCCGGAGGCGGGGCTGATCCGCTTCGACAACCCGCAGAAGGCGCGCGGCCTGGCCGGGCGCGGCACCGCGCTGGCCGACCGGCTGCTGCGGATCCGGTCCAATGGCGACCTCGCGCTCTGGCAGGCGATCGGGCACCTGCTGCTGCGCAAGGGGGTGGCGGACTCCGAGTTCATCGCGTCGTCCACCGTCGGGTTCGAGGCCTGGGCCGCGCACGTCGCCGAGATCGACCGTGACCTGGTGCTCGCCGCCACCGGCCTGACCTGGGCCGAGATCGAGGCGGCCGCCGACATGCTGGCGTCGGCGGAACGGATCGTGCACTGCTGGGCGATGGGCATCACCCAGCACCGCAACGCGGTCGCCACGATCAAGGAATTCGTCAACGTCGCCCTGCTCCAGGGCATGATCGGCAAGCCGGGCGCGGGCCTGTGCCCGGTGCGCGGACACTCCAACGTGCAGGGCGACCGGAGCATGGGCATCTGGGAGAAGCCGCCGGCGTTCTTCCTGGACCGGCTGCGGGACGAGTTCGGGTTCGAGCCGCCGCGGGAGCACGGCCACGACGCGGTCGACACGGTCAAGGCGTTCCGCGACGGGCGGGCGAAGGTGTTCGTCGCGCTCGGCGGCAACTTCGTCGGCGCCATGCCGGACACCGAGGTGACCGCCGCGGCGATGCGGGGCGCGACGCTGACCGTGCAGATCTCCACCAAGCTGAACCGCAGCCACGTGGAGGCGGGGCGCACCGCGCTGATCCTGCCGACCCTGGGCCGTACCGAGCAGGATCTGACCGGCGGCCGGGTGCAGCGGATCACCGTGGAGGACTCGATGTCCGCGGTGCACGCCTCCCGCGGGCGTTCGGAACCGGTGGGGCCGCTGCTGCGTTCCGAGGTGGACATCGTCTGCGGGCTCGCGGCCGCCACGCTCGGCGACCGGTACGGCATCGACTGGGCCGGCTTCGCCGCCGACTACGAGCGCATCCGGGAGCGGATCGGCCGGGTGGTGCCGGGCTGCGACGACTACGCCGCGAAGATCCAGGGCGGCGGGTTCACCATGCCGCACCCGCCGCGTGACTCGCGGACCTTCCCGACGCCCGAGGGCAAGGCCGTCTTCACGGTCAGCCCGGTGCAGGTGATGACCGTGCCGGAAGGGCGGCTCGTGTTGCAGACGCTGCGCAGTCACGACCAGTTCAACACCACGATCTACGGACTCGACGACCGTTACCGGGGGATCAGGTCCGGCCGCCGGGTGGTGTTCATCAGCGCGGCCGACCTCGCCGAACTGGGCTTCGCCGACGGTGACATGGTCGACCTCGTGTCGGAGTGGTCCGACGGCGTCGAGCGGCGGGCCGACCGGTTCCGGCTGGTCGAGTACGACACCCCCAAGGGCTGCGTGGCCGCCTACTATCCGGAGACGAACCCGCTGGTCCCGCTCGACTCGCAGGCCGAGGAGAGCGGAACCCCCACGTCCAAGTGGGTGCAGGTGCGCCTGGAACGGCCCGCCTGATCCATACCGGCCGCCGCCAAGGAACAGGCCGAATACGCAGCGTGAGCAAGCAAAGTTAAGATCACCACTCTGTTCCCGACCTGAGAGTCTCCGATGCGCAACGCGATCACCAGGCGCCGTGCCCTGGCCGTCCTTTCCGCCGCGTCCCTCGTCCTCGCCACCGCCGCCTGTGGTGACGAGGACAAGTCCGGCACCATGGAGCCCGGGGTGAGGAAGGTTCAGATCGCCCTGGACTGGACCCCGAACACCAACCACACCGGCCTCTACGTGGCGAAGGAGAAGGGCTTCTTCGCCGCCCACGGCCTGGAGGTGGAGATCGTCCAGCCCGGCGACGCCGACCCGTCCGCCCTGGTCGCCGCCGACAAGATCCCGTTCGCGATCAGCGCCCAGGAGGCGCTCACCCAGGCCCGCGCCGAGGGCGCGCCGCTGGTCTCCATCGCCGCGGTCATCCAGCACAACACGTCCGGCTTCGCCTCGCCGAAGGACCGCAACCTGACCCGCCCCGCCCAGTACGCCGGCAAGACCTACGGCGGCTGGGGTGGCCCGATCGAGGCGCCGCTGCTCAAGACCATCGTGGCGGCCGACGGCGGCGACGCGGCGACGGTCAAGACGGTCAACGTCGGGGACTCCGACTTCTTCGCGGCCACGAAGAAGGGGATCGACTTCCAGTGGATCTTCTACGGGTGGACCGGCATCGAGGCCGAGCTGCGCGGTGAGCCGGTGAACATCCAGTACGTCAAGGAGTACGACCCGGCACTGGACTTCTACACCCCGATCCTGATCACCAACGAGAAGCGGGTCACAGGCGACGCCGACCTGGTCAAGCAGTTCACCGCGGCGGTCTCCGAGGGCTACACCTACGCCGCGAAGAACGCCGGCGAGTCGGCGGGCATCCTGCTCAAGGCCGCTCCCGACCTGAACGCCGAACTGGTCAAGAAGAGCCAGGAGTGGCTCAGCCCCAAATACCAGGACGACGCCCCCCGCTGGGGCGAGCAGAAGGCCGAGATCTGGACCGGGTTCTCCGACTGGCTCTACCAGCAGAAGGTGATCTCCACGAAGGTCGACGGCGCGAAGGCGTACACCAACGACTTCCTGCCGGTGGCGTGACCTTCCGCAGAGCCCTGCCCCCGGCGGTCACGCTGGTCCTGCTGATCGCCGGGTGGCAGATCTACACGAGCGTCTCCGGCATCGACGCCTGGCTGCTGCCCAGCCCGAAGGGCATCTGGGACGCCGCGCTCCTGCAGCGCGAGGCGCTCACCGAGCACACCATGGCGACGGCCGAGCTGACCGTGTACGGCTTCGGCGCGGGCGTGGCCACCGGCCTGGTCGTGGCCGTCCTGCTGCATCTGGCGCCGGTGCTCCGGGACGCCGTCTACCCGCTCCTGGTGATCAGCCAGAACGTGCCGGTCATCGCGATCGCCCCGTTGCTCGTGGTGTGGCTCGGCTTCGGCCTGGCCCCGAAGATCGTGGTGATCGTGCTGGTCTGCTTCTTCCCGGTCGCGGTCGCCACCCTGGACGGGCTCCGGCGCAGCGACCCGATGATCGCCGACTACCTGCTGATGAGCGGGGCGAACCGGCGACAGCTCTTCACCAAGCTGCAGTGGCCACACGCGCTGCCCACCATGTTCTCCGGACTCAAGATCGCGGCGACCTACAGCGTCTTCGGCGCGGTGATCTCCGAGTGGCTGGGCGCGGAGAAGGGGATCGGCCAGTACATGATGATCCAGAAGTCGGCGTTCCGGGCGGACCGGATGTTCGTCGCGATCGCCATCGTCATCGTTCTGTCCCTGGCCGTCTTCGGCCTGGTCGTCCTCGTGGAGAAGTGGACCGTGAAGGGGCGCCGTCGTGGCTGACGCCTTGACCGTCCGGGGGCTCTCGCACGCCTTCGGCGACCTGTCCGTCCTCTCCGACGTCTCGCTCGATGTCGCGCCCGGGGAGTTCGTCTCCATCGTCGGGCCGTCGGGCAGCGGGAAGAGCACGCTGTTCCACCTGATCGGCGGCCTGATCACGCCGTCGGCTGGGGAGATCTCGGTCGATGGGCAGGCGGCCAGGCGTGGCCTCATCGGATACATGCCGCAGCAGCCCGCCCTCATGCCGTGGCGAACCATCGAGGCCAACGTCGTCCTGGCGCAGGAGATCCGCGGCAAGGCCGACAAGCCGGCCGCACGGGAGTGGCTCGCCCGGGTCGGCCTCGACGGGTTCGCCAAGTCGTACCCCCATCAGCTCTCCGGCGGCATGCAGCAGCGCGTCGCCTTCCTCCGCGCCCTGCTCTCCGACCAGCCGCTGCTCTGCCTCGACGAGCCGTTCAGCGCCCTGGACGCCATGACCAGGATCGAGATGCACCGTTGGCTCCTCGACATCTGGGAGGCCAACCGCCGGGCGGTCCTCTTCGTCACCCACAACATCGAGGAGGCGCTGCTGCTCTCCGACACCGTCTACGTCTTCTCCCGCCGCCCCGCCACGATCCTGGAGAAGATCACCGTGCCGTTCGGCCGCCCGCGCCGCGACGCCGTCGTCGACGACCCCGCGTTCGTCAAGCTGCGCCGCCACCTCACCGACCTCCTGACAGGTGCTCCCCGATGACCGGTCCGCTTCTCTCGCCGGCCGATCTGGTCGTCCGCCGGGAACACGGTGACCTGGTCATCCTCGACGCGACGGTGGCGCTGGAAGCACCGCGCCACGACGGTGACCACCGGTCGTCGTCCGGCCGTCCCGGCTGGGAACAGGCCCACATTCCCGGCTCCCGGCACGCCGACCTGCTGCACGACCTGAGCGACCCGTCCGCGCCCTACCACTTCGCCCGCCCGTCCGCCGGCGTCCTCGCCGCCCGGCTGGCCGAACGCGGTGTCCGTGACGGTGTTCCGGTCGTCGCCTACGACCGGGCCGGCGGTATCTGGGCGGCCCGCCTCTGGTGGCTGCTCGACTGGCTCGGCGTCGAGGCCTACGTCCTCGACGGCGGCCTGTCCGCCTGGCGGGCCGCGGGTCTGCCGGTCACCGCCACCGCCACCGCGGAACATGCGGACCTCGTGCCCGCCCCGCTCCGCACGCCCGTCGTGCGGGACGGGCGGTGGGTGGGGCGCGAGGACCTGAAGCGCTGGCTCGCCGAGGACGTCCAGGCGACCGTGCTGTGCGCGCTCAGCCCGGAGGCGTACGCCGGTGAGGTCCCGACCCGATACTCACGGCGTGGCCACATCCCCGGCACCGGGAACGTGCCGGCACGCTCCCTGCTGGGCCCGGACGGCCGGTTCCGTCCCGAACCCGAGCTGCGCCGGATGCTCGGTGACCTGCTCGCCGATCCGGCGCCGATCTGGCTCTACTGCGGCGGCGGCATCTCGGCGGCCACGCTGGGGCTGGCCCTGACCGTCCTCGGCCGGGACGACGTGGCCCTCTACGACGGTTCGCTCCAGGAGTGGTCCGCCGACCCGGAACTGCCGATCGAGCTGGGCCGATGAGCACACCGCCCCGGCCGGGAACCGTCGCCCGGGGAACGAGCTGGCCGGAGGCCGTCGCCGCCCGGGTGGTGGCCTGGGCGCGGGGCCTTCCCGTGGACGAGGGCCGGCGCATGATCGCGATCGAGGGCCGGTCCGGGGCCGGCAAGACCACCCTGGCCCGGGCCGTCGCGGACCGGCTCGGTGCGCCGCTGATCCACATGGACGACCTGTACGCCGGATGGGACGGCCTCCGGGAGGGCGTCGGCGTGCTGTGCGACTGGGTGCTGGAGCCGCTCGCCGGCGGGAAACCGGCCACCTGGCGACGCTGGGACTGGACCGCCGGCGCCTACGCCGAAGAACATCCGGTGCCGGACGGTGACTGGCTGGTCGTCGAGGGAGTCGGCGCCGGTGCGCGGGTGCTCAGGCCGTACCTGCGCGGGGTCGTCTGGGTGGACAGCCCCGCCGCGGTGCGCAAGCGGCGCGCTCTCGCTAGGGACGGGGAGACCTATGCCCCGCACTGGGACCGGTGGGCCCGGCAGGAGGACGCGTACTACGCGGCCGATCAGGTCCGGGAGACCGCGGACCTGATCGTCGAGAACCCGGGCCGCTGACCTCATCGGGCGAACCCGCGGCCGGTCGCCGGGTTCGGCGTGATCAGTGATCGCGGGCCGCCGCGGCCGGTCGTGCGGTCCCGGTCAGGGGGTCCGCGGCTCACGTTCCATGAGCGTGACGCCGAGCAGCGGGTGACTCCAGCGCTCCACGACCCGGTAGTCGCGGGCGATCCGGTCGCGTTTGGGCGCCGACATGTTCTGCAGGGGATCGGCGGGGGAGTCGACCCGGATCACCCAGATGCGCGGCGGGGCGCCCAGGCATGCCGCCTCCGGGCACTCCCGGGCCAGGAACCGGCCGTCCACCCGCTGCCCGGCCACGGCGAGGACGTCGGCGGGCCGAGGCCGCGGCAGATAGCGTTCGTAGACGTCGCGGGCCGCCCATCCGAGGCTGGGATGGCCGTCGGTGAAGACCGCGACGTCGCCGGGCCGGTGACGGGGCGCGATGATCTGGGCGATGCGGGCCGAGTCCTGGCCGTGGCCGGCCGACTCCCGGACGTCGAGCTGGGCCGGGTACCCGAGGAACGCCGCGACGGCCACCATCGCCGCGGCCTGCGGGCGGCCCGCGCGGGCGGCGCCACACACCGCCAGGACGGTCAGCGCGGGGATCGCGATCAGCACATAGCGGGCCACCCAGATCTCGGTGACGGCGCCGGCGGCCAGCAGCAGCGCGGGCGGGGCCAGGCCGGCCGCGGCCAGTGACCAGCCCATTCGGTCACGGCGCAGGCCGGCGAACGCGAGGGCCAGCACCATGCCGCCGACGACGGCGGAGACGAAGAGCTGGGCGGGCAGCAGTCGTACGGTCGGGGTGCCGACCAGGCCGATCCAGGAGATCTGCGCGGTCTGACGGGTCGCGTACAGGCCGAGCGCCAGCGCGGGCAGGCTGCCCAGCGCGGCGGCCGGCAGCCACGCACGGATCGCGCTTCGGCCGGCGAGGGCGTGCCCGGCGACCATGAGCAGCGCGCTGAGCGGATGGAACACGCCGGTGACGGCCACCACGAGCCCGTAGGCGACGGCCCGGCCCGGTGACGGGCGGTCCAGCAGGCGGACCAGGGCGAGCAGGGCCAGCGCGGCGAGGAACACGACGATCGCGTACGGCCGGGCCTCCTGCGCGTAGCGCGAGGAGACCGGGAGGACCGCGAAGAGCAGGCCGGCGAGCAGGCCCACCGCGTCGCCGCCGGCCCGGCGGCCGAGCGCGACGACCACCACGGTGGTGGCGACGGCGGCGATCAGCGAGGGCGACCGGATCGCCCAGGTGCCGGTTCCGGCGACAGCGGCGAAGACCTTCAAAGCCGCGTAGTACGGCGTGAGCACCGCGTCCACCGACCCCGCGAGCCGCCACAGCTGATCCCAGTCGAGCCGGATCGCGCCCCAGGTGGCGAGTTCGTCCGCCCAGAGCGAGGCCCCTCGCATCCGCCACCCGCCGACGGCGGCCATGACCAGCGGAGGCGCCACCCAGATCAGCGGGTACGGCCCCCGCAACGGCCGCCGCGGTGCGGTCCGGGCGGGGCTCTGCGGGCTCGGTGCGGTGACGACGCTGATGACGATCTCCTGGGCGCGGCTGTGGACAGCCAGCGTAGGCACGACGGCGACGTGGCGCCGGACGCCGGGAGGGAACAGTCCGTGAACGCCCGGTGCGGTTCCCTTCGGCCGCCCCGGCTTGCTCAGGCGGTGGGCGTGAGGACGCACTCGGTCGGCAGAGTGAAGGCGAAGATCGTGCCGCCGCCCGGATTGGGCAGCGCCTCGATGCGCCCGCCGTGCCGCTCCACGATCCGGCGGCAGATGGCCAGCCCGAGGCCGGTGCCGGGCGTGCCGCGGCCGTTGCTGGCCCGGTGGAAGCTGTCGAAGACCGCGGCGTGCTCGCCGTCCGGGATGCCGATGCCCCGGTCGGCGACCTGCACGCAGACCGTCCCGGCGTCGTCCACCTCGGCCGTCACGTCGATGCGCGGCGCCTGGCCCGGGGGCGTGTACTTGATCGCGTTGCCGACCAGGTTGTCGAACACCTGCCGGAGCAGCACCCGGTCGCCCCGCACATGCGGCAGGCACCCGACGAACACGTCCGGCGCGGCCTCCGGGACGCCCGGAGCGTCGATTCGCGTGGTGACCACGTCGTCCACCAGCTCCCGCAGACCCACGTCGGCGATCCGCATCGTCGCGTCCCGGGCCGCGGTGTAGTCCAGCAGCTCGGTGATCAGGTTCTGCATCCGGTCCGCGCCGGATATCACCTTGCCGGCGCTGCGCAGCGCGTCCTCCACGGCGTCCGGCCCGGCCCCCGGTTCCGCCAGCGCCTCGATGATCAGTTCGGCGTACCCGTGCACCAGGGTGAGCGGCGCCTTCAGATCGTGCGCCACCACCCCGGCGAACCCCCGCAACTCGTTCTCCACGTGCTTGCGGTCGGTGATGTCGTGAAAGACGGCGACCGCGCCGCGCTCCCCGGCGGCGGTGTCGATCGGCCGGGCCGACACGCTGATCACCCGGCCGTCCGGGTGCAGCGGATTGCGGACGATCATCTCCACCTGGTCGCTGTCCTCCCCGCGCAGAGCCCGGGTCAACGGCAACTCCTCCACCGGGTACGGGGCGACGCCGTCCAGCCGGAACAGGCCGGAGTGATCCGGCCAGGCGCCCGGGCCCGCGGACTTCCCACCCTCACCGAGGATCCGCCGGGCCGCCGGATTGTGCAGCAGGAACCGCCCGTCCGGCCCGACCACCCCCACACCGTCGCTGATGCCGTCCAGCACCGCCGTCAGCAGCCGGGCCTGCCGGTGCGACTGCTCCTCACCGGCGAGCAGCTCCGCGGTCGCCAGACGGACCCGCGCCTCGGCCCGCTCCCGGCCGGTCGCCAGCACCCACACCAACATCGTCAACAGGAGCGTCAGGCACAGCCCGCCGCCGGCCACGGCCAGGGGCAGGGCGCTCGCCGCGCCCGGCAGGCGGTCACCCACCGCGGCCAGATGCAGGGCCCAGGTGCCGTCGGCGACTTCGACGGTCACCGTACGGCGCAGGTCCCGCTCGCCCGGGACCGCCGCCCGCAACGAGGCGACGATGACCTCCCGCCGCTCCGGATCGTCGGCGCGCAACGCCAGATCCAGCAGGCCCTGGCCGGCCTGTGCCAACGTCGCGCCCATGAAGTCCTGGCCGCGGACGCCGAGGACGATCCAGCCGAGGAAACGCTGGTCGGGACCCTGATGCACCGGGGCGGTCAGGACGAACGAGCTCTGCCGCCGCTCCGGCGGCAGCCCTTGATCGACGATCAGGTGATAGGTGTCCGAGACGGTCACCTCGCCGCTGCGGCGCGAGTCGGCCATCGCCGCGGCCGGCGCCTCGGCCCGGATCAGGTCCGTGCCGGGCGTCACGTCATTGCCGTCCAGTGGGGTCACATAGACCGAGAAGAGGTGGTCGCCGGTGCCGTACGGAAGCAGTTCCAGACCCGGCAGTCCCCGCTGCCGCCACCGCTGCTGGACCTCGGGCACCTGGTCGTGGGAGGCCGGCACGACTAGGGCGACCGAGGTGGCGCCCGCCAGGTTCATCGACTTCAGCGGCTCGGTCAGGGCCGTGTACTCGGCCATGGTGAGCTCGTCCTGCGCACCGGCAGCGGCCGCCGTGGTGAGCAGGGTGTCGACATAACGCTGCGTCTCCGAGCGCACCGCCTCGGCCGCGGTGGCGGTCCGGCGATCCATCTGAATCGCGCCGGCGGACGACTCGTGCCGCTCCAGCACGATGCCGACGCCCAGCGCCAGACCACAGCCGACCAGGGCCACCAGAGCGCTGATGACCGTCCGCTTCCCCCTCACCCCTGCCTTATCGGGTCGCCGAGCCGGACGACTGAGCGGTGCTCAGCCGCCGGTGCGGAGGGGACAGCGCGTGAGCAGGCGGCGGGGTTATTCTAGGAGGGCATGACAGATTTTCAGCCGTCCATCGGCGGAGATGACATGCCGGCCGAGCGGATCGCTCCGGCCACCGATCCCGGCGCGCATGTGGCCCTTTACGGCACGGCCTTCGCCACGGGGTCGAGTGCCCTCGTCGACCGGTTCTACGAAACGGACGCTGTTCTCGTCCCGCAACCGGGCATGCCGGTGACGGGTCCGGCCGGGCGCCGTGCCGCCTATGAGCATCTGCTCGGGTTCGGCGTCCCCATGCTCGCGCGGACCAGACATCTCTACGTCGCCGGTGACATCGCGTTGTCCGTGGTGGACTGGTCGATGCGGGGCACCGCGCGGCAGGGCTTTCCGCTCGACATGGCCGGCGTCGCCACGGACGTGCTCCGCCGGGGAGCCGACGGCCGGTGGCGCTACCTGATCAACAACCCCTTCGGCTCCGCCTCCTGACCACCACGGAAGGCGGGGGACTGGTGTCCCCCGCCTTCCGCGAGGTGTTACTGGACGACGAAGAGCAGGCGGTTCGGGGAACCGCTGCCGGGGTTGGTCACCACGTTGGGAGTGGCGCTGCCGGTCAGCGCTGACGCCACCTGGGCGGGGGTGTAGCCGGTGTTACGGGAGAGGACCAGGGCGGCCGCGCCGGCGACGTGCGGGGCTGCCATCGAGGTGCCGCTGATGGTGTTGGTGGCGGTGTTGCTGTTGTACCAGGCCGAGAGGATCGACGAGCCCGGCGCGAAGATGTCCAGGCAGGTGCCGTAGTTGGAGTAGCTGGCCCGGGCGTCGGTGCTGGTGGTGGCGCCGACGGTGATCGCGGTGGGCACGCGGGCCGGTGAGGCGTTGCAGGCGTTGGCGTTGGAGTTGCCGGCGGCGATCGCGTAGGTGACGCCGGAGGCGATCGAGTTGCGGACCGCGGTGTCGATGGTGCTGCTCGCGCCGCCACCGAGGCTCATGTTGGCGACCGCCGGCTTGACCGCGTTCTGGGTCACCCAGTTGACGCCGGCGACGACGCCGGCCGTGGTGCCGGAGCCGGAGCAGTTGAGCACCCGGACGCCGACCAGCCGGACGGCCTTGGCCACGCCGTACGTGCTGCCGCCGACCGTGCCCGCCACGTGCGTGCCGTGGCCGTTGCAGTCCACCGCGCCGGAGCCGACCGCGTCGTAACCGGCGGTGGCCCGGCCGCCGAACTGGCTGTGCGTGTAACGGATGCCGGTGTCGATGATGTAGGCGGTGACGTTGGAGGCGGTCACCGGGTAGGTGAAGGTGGTGCTCAGGGGACGGGCGCGCTGGTCGATGCGGTCCAGGCCCCACGGCGCGTTGGTCTGCGTGGCGTTCAGCGACACCACCTGGTTCTGTTCGACGTACGCGATTTTGGAGTTGGCGGCCAGCCGCTTGGCCTGCGCCTCGGTCAGGGTGGCCTCGTAACCGTTGAGCGCCGTGCCGAAGCTGCGCTGGACGGCCCCGCCGTAGGACTTCGTGACGCCGGCCTCCTGCGCGCCGGACTTCAGGACGACGATGTAGCTACCGGGGATCGCGTTCGCGGTGCCGGCGAGCCGGATCTGGCCGGTGGCCGGAGCGGCCGCGGCCGGGGTGCCCGTCGCGACGACCGCCAGTGCGAACAGTCCGGCGGCCAGGATGCGGCCGCCACTGCGTCGAATCGCCATGTTCTTCCTCCCTCGGGCCTGCCGGCGGCGAGCACAGGGATGGATGCTCATCACTCGACAGCTCTGCGCCGAGCGTAAGCGTGACAGTCGTTCACATCTATATATCGAACTGTATATATCTTTGGCTCAGTGTTCGGCCCGGGTTGCCGACAAGAGGGAGGAAAGGGTCACATCCTGATACGAGGCGAGCCGATGAGACTTCCGATGGCCGTACCGCCCGTTGTCGGCTTCGCGGCGCTCTATCTGATCGCCGTCGTGGCCGGCGCGCGCACCACGATGGGGGACTCCGGCGCGCTGATGATCTGGCCCGCCATCGGTGTCGCGGCGATCTGGATGGCGGTGAGCCGGGAGTCGCGATGGCGCTGGGCCGAACTGGCGGCCGTCCCGCTGCTGACCGTGGCGGGTCTGATCGCCGCCGGCACCGGCGTGCCCTCCGCGCTGGCCGAAGCGCCGGCGGCGACGGTCGGGGCACTGGTCTTCACGGTCGCCGCCGGGCGCCGGCTGCCCGGTGACGGCGGCGCCCCGCTGTCGAACCTGCTCGACCTGTGGCGGCTCATGCTCTGCGCCGTCCTCGCCGCGACCGCCGCCACCCTGACGCGCACCGCCGGCGGCCTGCTGCTCGCCGAGACGTGGGCGTTCTCGCCGGCCGCCGTGGCCGCTCTGATCGTTCGCGACGTGGTCGCCGTCCTGGTGTTCGGTTCGGCCACCCTGTTGATCGTCGATCTGGTCCGCGGCCACCGGCACGGGCTCACCGGGCTGCCGACGGCGCGCTGGCTGGAGTGCGGGGCCGTCTTCGCCGTCTCGGCAGCCGCCTACTGGGCCGTGTTCAGCCAGGAGAAGCTGCCGATCGGGTTCGTCCTGATCCCGCTGGCCGTCTGGGCGGCCATCCGGATGCCGACCCCGCTCGTCATCCTGCACGCCGTCGTCTTCAGCTGCGTCGCCCTGAGCTACACCCGGACCGGTCACGGCCCGTACGCGGCGGTGCAGGACACCGATCTCAGCATGCTGCTGATCCAGTTCTACGCCGGCGTCCTCGCCTCCGTCGGCCTCGCCCTCGCCCTCAGCCGCGACGAACGTGACACGCTGATCCAGCGCCTCCAGACCTCCGAGGAGGAGGCGACCGACAAGGCCACGATGATGACCACGGTGGTCAACTCGATGACCGAGGGCCTGGCCATCCTCGACCACACCGGCCGGCTCGTCCTGCGCAACCCGGCCGCCGGCCGTCTCCTCGGCGCCGTGCACACCGTCACCGGCGGGGTGGCCCTCGGCAGCGACCACGGATTCTTCCAGCCCGACGGCACCCCGTTGACCGACGCCGAGTTGCCCCACGTGCGAGCCCTGGCCGGCGAGGAAGCCGCGCCGATGGACATCCTGATCCGCAACAGCGCGGTCCCGGAGGGCCGGGTGGTCCGGTTCAACGTGGCCCGGCTGGCGCTCGGCGCGGGCCCGTCCCACGTGGTGGTGGTCTTCCACGACGTCACCGCCGACCGCCGGCACCGCGACGAGCTGATGTCCTTCGCCGGGCGGGTCGCGCACAACCTGCTCAACCCGCTCACCACGATCGAGGGCTGGTCCGAGGTCCTGGAGCAGGAACTGGCCGGATATCAGCCGGTCGAACGGGTGGAACGGATCCAGCGCGCGGCCGCCCGGATGCGCACGTTCCTGAACGGGCTGCTGTCCTACACCGCCGCCCGCGACGGCAAGCTGATGCCCACCACGGTGAACCTGGCGCTGCTCGTCGGAGACGTCATCAACAGCCGCCTGGACCAGGCCGAGAGCACCGGGGCGGCGCCGCCGTACTTCGAGGTGGGCCGGCTGGACCCGGTCGAGGCGGACCCCGTGCTGCTGCGGCAACTGCTGGAGAACCTGATCGACAACTCGCTGCGGATGATGGGGCCGGGAGTGGGGCCGTACCTGGCGATCTCCTGCCAGCCGGCGCCGAACGGGCTGCTGCGCATCGACATCCTGGACAACAGCGTCGGCATCCCGCCGGGCAAGCGGCACGAGATCTTCACGAACTTCCACCGCGAGAAGGGCTCCGCCTCCAACGGTCTGGAACTGGCGATCTGCAAGCGGATCGTGGAGCGGCACGGCGGGACGATCGAGGCGACCGCCAATCCGTACGCCACCGGCACCCGGATGTCCTTCACCCTGCCGGCGGGACGGTCCGCGTATGCCCGGACCCTCGCCGCCAGCCAATAGAGACGGCTCCTAAGGAACCGCTCCGAGCAGGTCCAGCACGCCGCCGAACAGGGCCGTCGTGCCGGCCTGATCGAGGTGCTGGGCCTGCCAGCCGCGGTCCTGCAGGCCTTGCAGCACCCCGACCACCGTCGTGCGCACGGTCCGCAGCGTCACCGGAGAGAGCAACACCGCCGAGGTGCCGTCGGCGTGCGCGGCGCGGGCCGCGGAACCGAGCGCGACCAGGGCGGCCGCGGCGCCGTTGAGGACCTGGGCGACGTGCAGGCGGTCGCGGTCCAGGTTGAACGCCGCCACGTGGACGGCCAGCCCGAGCGCCGTCATCAGGCGGCCGGTCTCGTCGCCGCTGAGCACCGCCGGCATGGTGGCCGAGTCGTCCTCGGGCGCGGCGATGCCGGTGCAGAATCCGTTGATCAGTTCCTCGGCGACGTCGGCCGGGACCATGTCGAGGCCGGGGGCGCGCCGGCGCAGAGCGGCCTCGATCGCATCCCGGACGACGTAGTCGGGCACCACCTGACGCTGCTCCGCCAGCCGCTGGATGATCACGGCCACGACGTCGTCGACACGCATGGCGCCGGGCTGCTCCATCCCTCCACCCTAGGGGCTACGCGACGGCCGGCGGAGTCACGCGGGCGGTGGCGCCGGTGGGCGTACCGGTCACCGTCATCGTGCCGCGGTGCTCGTCTTCGTGCTCCACGACTGCTCTTCGGCGGGGCGTCGGTCGAGCTGAGCGGAACCGCCGAACTGCCCCGGTTCCGCGCGGCCTGCCCGGCTTCGGCGGCCTAGCCGGCGGCGGCGCGGCGTGCGGTGTACTCGCCGGCGCCGCGCTGGCCCGGGTACGGGATGAGGTTGTCCGGCTGCTCGTCGTAGGCCGGTTCGGCCCAGCGCCGCCCGGTGCTCTCCAGCGGGTCGCTGTCGTACGCCGACCGGCTGTGGAACCGTTGCGCGTACTCCATCATCCCGTCGACGAGACGGTCCACGTCGGCGGCCGGCCGCACCACCAGGCGCATGAACTGGCTGGTCATGCCGAGCTTGTTGCCGCACTCCCGGGTCATGATGCCGTGGTTGGCGACCAGGTAGTCGCGCAGCGCCACACCGGACCACTCACTCGGCAGCTTGACCAGGAAGAAGTTGCCCTGCGAGGGGAAGACCGTCATGCCCTGGATGCGCTGCAGCTCCCGGCCCATCGAGCGGCGGTCCCGGCTGAGCAGGCGCAGGCTCTCCTCGTACTCCATCTCGTGGTCGGAGATCATGTGGACCACCTTCTCCGCGAGGGAGTTCAGGTTCCACTTGGGCAGCATCTTGGCGACCTTCCCGGAGATCGCCGGGTTGGCCAGCATGTAGCCGAACCGGATGCCGTGCAGTCCGAAGTTCTTGCCCAGGCTCTTCAGCACCACCGCGTTCGGGCGGATCACCGCGTCCGGCCCGACCGACGGGTACCGCTCGGCGTCGGAGAAGTCGATGAACGACTCGTCGACCACGACCAGATCCAGGTCGCTGAGCGTGTCCATGAACCGGATCACGTCGCGCCGCGGGATGTAGTGGCCGTCCGGGTTGTTCACGTTGCAGACCACCGCGACCCGGGACTTGCGCTGGCGGATGAACTCCACATACTCCTCGAGGTCGAGGCGGAACCCGTCGCGCTCCTGCAGCGGGAACATGTCCACCCGCTTGCCCGTCTCCATCGGCTGGTCGGTCCACCGGCCGAAGGTCGGGATCGGGATCGCCACGCTCTCCTTGATCAGCAGGTGGTCGATCCAGGTGATCAGCTCGGTCGAGCCGTTCGCCATCGCGACCGTCTGCGGATGCAGGTTGAGCACGCTGGCGAGCTTCTTGGTGATGGTGGCCGAGTCGCTCGGGTAGTACTTGAGGATGCTCTTCAGATCACGCGACAGCTCGTCGAACATCTCCGGGGTCGGGAAGTACGGGTTGCACGGGATGCAGAAGTCGACGATCTCCGCGCCCTCGCCCGCCGCCCGGGCCAGGTCGAAGTACGAAGCGCTGTGCGCCCCCTTGTGCAGGATCGACGTATCGATTCCGGTGCGCGCCACGGTGTCCTCCCGAACCCCTCGGTGATGGTGCCGCCACCGGGTACGGGCGCCGAGACCCGATCGTTCGAGCCTTAATGCGGAGGAAAGGAAGGGCTCCCCGCATCTAATGATCAACTAGCTCGTTCTCTCCGCAGGTGGACGTCACGGAGGGAACTGGAATGCGTGGGTTGATCAGGCTGTTTCTGGCGGGACTGGTGGTTTCCGGGGCGGTGATGACGGCCAGCCCGGCCCACGCCACGACCGGCCGCGGGGTGACCGCGAAAGTCGTCTGGCAGTGGACCGTCGACGACACCGACTACGTGCTGCGGGAGATCACCATCACGCCCGGCGGCAGCACCGGCTGGCACCGGCATCCCGGCCTGGTCTTCGCCAACGTCCGGCGGGGCACCCTGACCCACCTGATGGCCGACTGCGTCACGGTGCGCCGGTACAAGGCCGGGGAGAGCCTGATGGAGGAACCGCAGGAGCCCCGCGCCCACATGGGCGAGAACCGCGGCGGCGAGCCGCTGATCCTGGACGTCGTCTATGCGAGCCCCCAGGGTGTGCCGCTCTCCACAGACGCCGCCGACCCCGGTTGCTGATCATCCCGCCTAGCATGGGGTGACTGACGAGGGGGGCAGCGATGACCGGGTGGCCGACCGCGCCGGCGATCTACGAGATCGGCACCTGGCCGTGGCTGGCCGGGCTGAGCCGGCGCTACGGCCGGCCGGTGACCCTGGGGGACGTGCCCGGCGAAGTGTGGGACGACGTCGCCGCGCCGGGCGTCGACGCGGTCTGGCTGATGGGGGTCTGGGAGCGCAGCCCCGCCGGCCTGGCGGTGGCCCGGCAGAACGCGCCACTGCAGCGGGCCTTCCGGTCGGCGCTGCCCGACCTGGCCGGCGCCGACATCGTCGGCTCGCCGTACTGCGTGCGCCGGTACCGGGCCGACGACGCCCTCGGCGGACCCACCGGCCTGGCCGCCGCCCGCGCCGAACTGAACAGGCGTGGCCTCAAGCTGATCCTCGACTACGTGCCCAACCATGTGGCGCCCGACCATCCGGCGACCGTCGACCACCCGAACTGGTTCATCCAGGGCGCCGAGGCCGACCTGGCCGCCGATCCCACCGGCTGGTTCGAGGCGGCCGGCCGGATCCTCGCCTTCGGCCGCGACCCGTACTTCCCGCCGTGGCCGGACGTCGCCCAGCTCAACGCCTTCGACCCGGGCCTGCGCGAGGCGACCGTCGCCACCCTCGCCTGGATCGGCGACCAGTGCGACGGCGTCCGCTGCGACATGGCGATGCTGGTCACCAACGACATCTTCGCCGGCACCTGGGGCCGGTACGCCGGCGACGTCCCGGCGGACGAGTTCTGGCCGCCGATCATCGAGCGGGTCCGGGCGACGCACCCCGGGCTGGTGCTGATCGCCGAGGCGTACTGGGACACCGAATGGACCCTGCAGCGGCAGGGCTTCGACTTCTGCTACGACAAACGGCTCTACGACCGGCTGGTCCACGAGGACGCCTCATCGGTGCGCAAGCACCTGATCGCCGACCGCGACTACCAGAACGGGCTGCTGCGGTTCGTCGAGAACCACGACGAGCCGCGCGCCGCCGCGACGATGCCCGGTGGTCGCTCCCGCGCCGCCGCCCTCGCCGTCGCCACCCTGCCCGGCGGCACCCTCTGGCACGACGGCCAGTTCGAGGGCCGCCGCACCCACCTGCCGGTCTTCCTCGGCCGCTACCCCGACGAGCCGGCCGATCCCGACCTGCGTTCCTTCCACCGCCGCCTCCTCGCCGTGGCCGCGGGCGTCCGCCGCGGCGAGTGGCAGCTCCTCGACACCCGAGGGTGGCCCGACAACCCCACCCACCGCGACGTCCTCGCCTGGTCCTGGCACCTCGGCGCCACCCGTCACCTGGTCGTCGTCAACTACGGCGACACCCAGGCGCAGGCCCGCGTCGCCCTGCCATGGCCCGGCCTGGCCGGTCGTTCCTGGGAACTCACCGACCTCCTGGACGGCCGCGTCTTCGACCGTGACGGCGACGAGCTGGCCACCGAGGGCCTCTTCGTCGACCTCGCCCCCTGGGCGGGCCACATCCTCACCGTCGAACCCGCCTGACCGGCTCGGCACCCGGCGCCATCGGGGCCCGCGCCCGGCGTCACGGCGCCGCAAGCCGCGGCGAGCGGTGGCGGTCGGGTTCGCGACGGAATTGCCGGAGACTGCCAGAATGGTCGCGAGAACGGCGTGCCGGCGTTGCCCGCGAGGCCCTCGCCGGGAACCGGTCCGTGCCAGACCTGCCCGGGACGCTCCCGCTGGAAACAATCTGCGGCTACCGTCCGGGCATCGAACGAAGGGTAGGCGGGGTGGCCCATGCGGATACTGCTCGTGGAGGACGACCGCCGCGTCGGCGCGGTGATGACCTCGATGTTGCAGCGCCGGGGTTACTCGGTGGAGCACGCCGCCACGGCTACCGCCGCGCTCGAGGCCGCGCCCTGTGACCTGGTGCTTCTCGATCTGAACCTGCCGGACGGCGATGGGCTCGAGGTGTGCCGGGCGCTGCGGGCGCGCAGCGAGCATCTGGGCATCATCGCGGTGACGGCCCGCGGTGAGGAACGTGACCGGGTGACCGGGTTGCGGGTGGGCGCGGACGACTACGTGGTCAAGCCGTTCTCGATGGCCGAGCTGCAGGCGCGGATCGAGGCGCTGCTGCGGCGGACCGTGCGGCAGACGCCGGTCTCCGGTGACATCGTCGAGGTGGGGCCGATCCGCATCGATCCGGCGGCGCGGACCGTGCAGGTGGGCGGGGAGCCGGTTTCGCTGACCCGCAAGGAGTTCGACATCCTCACCTCGCTGGCACGCCAGCCGGGGGTCGCGCTCTCCCGGGAGCGGATCATGCTGGACGTCTGGCAGACCACCTGGTCCGGCAAACACACGCTGGAAGTCCATGTGGCCTCACTGCGCGGCAAACTCGGCGACCCCGGCCTGGTGGAGACCGTCCGCGGAGTGGGCTACCGTTTGCGCGCGTCATGAGAAACGGCGTGCCGAAAGCCGCGGGCAGCGCCGTCGTGGGCGTGACAGCGGGCCGCGAGGCCTGACAACGGCGTGAGGACAGCGGCGTGACAGGGGGCCGGCGTGCGCAGGCGGCTGGTGATCACCTACCTGCTGCTGCTGTTCATGGTGCTGCTCGCCCTGGAGATTCCGCTCGCCGTCACCGTCGCCAGCCGTGAGACCGACCGGGCCGTCGCCGACCGGCTCGCCGACGCGACGCGGTTCGCCTCGCTGGCCGCGCCATCGGTGCGCAGCGGGGATCTGGCCGCGCTGAACGACGAGTTACGCCGTTACCAGGAGCTCTACGGCATCGGCACCCTGCTCGTCGATCAGGACCAGCGGATTCTCAGCGAGTTCGGCGCGTCGCCGGCGAACCGGGCCGCCGCTGTCCGGGGCGCGCTCGCCGGGCACCAGGTGGGATCGCCGGAGACGTTGTGGCCGTGGGTGCGTGACCCCCTGGTCGTGGCGGTGCCGATCAGTGACGGCGGCGCCGTGCTGGGAGTGGTGCTGACCGTCTCGCCGACGGACCGGAGCCGCCGCACGGTGTTCTCGGTCTGGCTGGTGCTGGCGCTCGTGGGGGTGCTGGCGGTGGCGGCCTGCCTGACGACCGCGCACCGGCTGGCCGGCTGGGTGCTGCGGCCGGTGACCCGGCTGGACGCCGCCGCGCACGAGATCGCCGCCGGGGACAGCGCGGCCCGGGTGCAGCCGGGCCTGGGGCCGCCCGAGTTGCGGCGGCTGTCGGCCAGTTTCAACGAGATGGCGGACGCGGTAGCCGAGGCGATGGAGCGGCAGCGTTCGTTCGTCGCGCACGCCAGTCACCAGTTGCGGAACCCGCTGACCGTGCTGCGGCTGCGGATCGAGGACCTGGGCAGCCGGCTGGAGGACGAGGAGCTGCGCGCCGACCACGAGTTCGCCCTGGAGGAGACCGATCGGCTCGCCGACGTGCTCGACGGCCTGCTCGCGCTGGCCCGTGCCGAGCGTGGCCGGCACCGCATCGAGGTCGCCGACGCCACCGCGCTGACGGCCGACCGGGTCAAGGCCTGGCAACCGCTGGCCGTTCGCCGTGACGTCGAGTTGGTCGCCGCACTGCCGGGGGAGCCGGTGCCGGCCCGGCTCGTCGCCACCGCGCTGGACCAGGCGCTGGACGCTCTGATCGACAACGCGCTGAAGTTCACGCCGCCCGGCGGCCGGGTCGAGGTGACCCTGGAGGCCCGCGACGGCGGCGCTGAGGTGACGGTCCGTGACACCGGCCCGGGAATGACCGAGGAGCAGTGCCGGCAGGCCACCGAACGGTTCTGGCGCGCACCGGACGCGCAGAACGTCGACGGCGCCGGCCTCGGCCTGTCCATCGTCACCGTGCTGGTGGAGGCCTCGGGCGGTCGTTTCACCCTGAGCCCCGCCTCGAGCTCGGAGAACGCGGAGAGCAAGGGCCTGGCGGCGACGATCTGGTTCAGGGTTTGACCGAGCGGTAGTACCGCGCCGCCCCCGGATGCAGCGGCACCGGCGACGTGGCGATCGCCGCCCGCAGTTCGAGGCGCTCGGCTGCCGGATGGGCGGCGGCCAGGTCCCCACGGCGTTCCATCAGCAGCCGGGTCAGGTCGTACGCCAGGTCCTCCGGCATCGTCCGCGACACCACGAGCAGGTTCGGCACCGCGATCGTCGCGACCGGCGGCAGCGAGTACGCCGAGGCCGGGACGTCCCGCACCACGTACACGTCGCTGTAGGCCCGGCGCAGGTCACCGGCCCACCTCGCCAGGTCGACGATGCGGATGCCGACGTCGTCGCCGAGCTGTTTGATGCCGGTCACCGGCAGCCCGCCGGAGAAGAAGAAGGCGTCGATCTCGCCGCGTTCCAGCCCGAGGATCGAGTCGTCGAGGCTGAGCTCGCGCCGTTGGACGGCGTCGGGCATGCCGGCGGCGGCGAGGAGGCGGCCCACGGTGACGGTGGTTCCGGAGCCGCGGGCGCCGACCGACACCCTTCTGCCCTTGAGGTCTTCGAGGGTGGAGATCCGGCTGTCCGCGCGGACCACCAGGTGCAGCAGGTCGTCGTAGACCCGGGCGAGCGCGACCAGCGCGGGTGCCGGCTCACCGCCGGTGACGAGCACGTCCGCCTGGGCGAACCCGATCTCGGCGTCGCCACGGGACACGAGTTCCATGTTCTCGGCCGAGGCCGCGGTCGCCAGCACGCTCGCCTCGATGCCCGGCAGTTCCCGCTCGATGAGCTCGCTCATGGCGCTGCCGATGGCGTGGTAGACCGCGGTGGGGCTGCCGGTGGCGATGCGCACACGGCGCTTCTGCGCAGTGCCGCCGCCACACGCTGTGACTGTCAGCATCGCGACCATCCCGGCGAGTGCCGCACGGCGGCTGCTTCGAACGGTCACCTTTGTTTCCCCACGCGGGACGGCCCGGTCCGCGCAAGTTTCCCTCAAGTCTGCGCCGCAGGTGTACCGGCCGAACGGCCGATCAGCCACGGTGTCGGATAACCGCCGGAGGGGAGAAGCCGATGGACCAGACTTCGATACGGACGGTCGTCCTCGCCGACGCGCTCCCGAGCGCGTTCGAGTCGGCCTGCCTGGTGGAGTGTGTGGAACCCACTCGCCCTCAGCGGCAGTCACTGCCCGCGCCGGTCCCGCGAGCCGGGGAGGCGCTGGCCGAGTTCGACCGGGAGGACGCGGCGGATCGACTGGTCTATCTGCTGGAGGGGCTCGGTTGTGAGGCGGCGCGCGAGATCAGGATCGGGGGCGGGCGCCGCCGCTACGAGGTGCATCGCGTACTGGTACCCGAATCGCAGCGCCTCGCAACCAGCCTGATGCTGGCGGCGGCGTGGCGTCAGGGCCGGCAGGCGCTGCTCGGCACCGAGCAACTCGGCGCCTCCTCTCCGCGGCACGTGCAGCGGCTCATCATGGCACAGGCCGCCTGGCGTGCGGCGCTGCTGGCGGCCGGCCAGCGCCGGCGCGGCCATCTGCTCTGGGTGACGCTGCGTGATCAGGAGATCGCTGCGGTGCTGGTGCGGGCGGCCCGGCTGATGGGGGTCACCGCAGAGGTCGCCCGGCGTCCGGGCTGCCTGGTGGTCACCGTCGCCGTGGACGAGGCGGCCGCGCTTCCCGCGACGCCGCCTCGCCTGCGGCTGCGGGCGGGCGCGCTCTGCTGAGACCAGGCGGGGGTACGCCCGGCGCACGGTGCCCCGGGAGCGAGCGCGGCGAGTCAGGTTAGCCTGTCCTTCTTTCGAGAGGGGTGGTGACGCATGCGGGGGATCGGCCCGGCCCGTCGCCGTCCTGACCCGTGCGGGGGCGGGCGGCGCGCCCGCTACCCCGGCCGCCCTCACGCACATCGGCACTCGTCTATGGAAGAATCCTCCCGCGGTGCGCCCGGCCGGGTTCATCCGGCCGTCCCGGGCGCCCCTGCCGGCGCCGGCATCCGGCTCGCCGGCCGGACGGACACCGTCCTGACCAGCTCGCCGCGTCCGGAAAGCAGGCCATGACCGTTCTGAGACGGGCCCTCCAGCGCCAGCGGCGCCGGATCGTGGCCGGAGTGGCGCTGCTCTGCCTGCACCAGACCGCCGAGGCACTCGTGCCGGTCGCGATCGGCCTGATCATCGACCGGGCGGTCGCGACCTCGGACACCGGCGCCCTGCTGATCTCCCTCGCCGCGCTGGCCGTGCTGTTCACCGTGCTCGCGTTCGCCTGGCGGATGGGCGCGCGGCTCGGCAACGCGGCCGGTGAGCACGAGGCCCACCTGATGCGGGTGGAGATCGCCGGCCGGGCCCTCGACCCGCGCGGGCAGCGCTCCGGCCTGCGGGACGGGGAACTGCTGTCGGTCACCGCCTCGGACACCGAGCAGGCGGCGGAGGTGGTGCGCGCGGGCGCGCTGACGATGGCGGCCGGCACGGCGCTCACGGTGGCCGCGGTGGCGCTCATCGTCGTGGAGCCGCTTCTCGGCCTCGGCGTGCTCCTCGGCGTACCCCTGGTGGTTTTGGGTCTGCAGTCGCTGGCGCCGATGATGAGCCGCCGCAGTGAGGCCCAGCAGGCGGCCCTGGCCGCCACCACCGCCCTGGCCGTGGATCTCGTGAGCGGCCTGCGGGTGTTGCGCGGCCTCGGCGCGCAACACCACGCGGCACGCCGCTACGCCGCCGCGAGCGGTCGAGCGCTGACCGACACGCTGCGGGCCGCCGACACGAAAGGGCTGCATCTCGGCCTGACCACCACGGTGAACGGGCTGCTGCTCGCGTTGATCACCGGGGTCGCGGGCTGGTTCGCGCTGCAGGGCCGGATCACCGTGGGTGAGCTGGTCGCGGTGGTCGGGCTGGCGCAGTTCATCGCCGAGCCGGTGCAGTTGCTCGGTTTCTGCGTGCGGAAGTGGGCCTCGGCGAAGGCTTCAGGCCGGCGGGTCGCCCGGGTGCTGGAGGCGGCGCCGATGGTGGATCCGGGCACGGCCGGCACGCCGGTTCCGGCGCCGTCGCGGGTCGCCCTCGACCGGATCGGGTACGGCGGACTCGACGGCCTCTGTCTGCGGCTGGAGGCCGGGGAGATGCTGGCCGTGCTCGCCGTCTCGCCCCGGGACGCCGGCGAGCTGCTGGCCCTGCTCGCCGCGACGGTGTCCCGTGCGGACTACCGCGGGACCCTCCACATCGACGGCGTGCCCCTGGAGGAGCTGACGCTGGAGGCGGCCCGCGGTGTGGTGCTGGTGGAGCAGCACGACGTCACCCTGTTCGCCGGAACGCTGCGGCAGAACATCGACACCTCGGGGGACCTGCCCGACTCCGCCGTGCTGACCGCCGCCGAGGCGGCCGCCGCCGAGGACGTGCTGACCGCCGGGCTCGACCACGAGCTCGTCGAGCGCGGCGCGAACCTCTCCGGCGGCCAGCGGCAGCGGATCGCGCTGGCCCGGGCCCTGGCCGCGGACCCGCCGGTGCTGGTGCTGCACGACCCGACGACGGCGGTCGACGCGGTCACCGAAGGGCTCATCGCCGACCGGCTCGCCGGCGCCCGGAAGGGGCCGGAGCGGGCCACCCTGGTGGTCACCAGCAGCCCCGCGCTGCTGCGGGCCGCGCACCGGGTGGCGGTGCTGGACGGCGGCCGGGTCGTCGCCGAGGGAACCCATGACCGGCTCGTCGCGACCGACGAGCGTTACCGTGCGGCGGTGCTCCGATGAGTGACCTCCTTCCCGTCGCCGGGACCCGGCAGACCTGGCGGGCCTTCGGCGCCGAGTTCGCGAAGCTGCCCCGCCTCAGCGCCGTCGCGGCGGCGCTGCTGGTCGGATCGGCGGCCGCCGGCCTGGTGGCGCCATGGGTGCTGGGCCGCCTGGTCGACGACGTGATCGCCGGCGCCGGCGCCGGCCGGGTGCTGACCCACGCCGCGGTGATCGCGTCGGCCGCGATCGTCGGCGGGCTGCTGACCGCGGCCGGCGCGGCGGTGGCCGCGCGGCTCGGCGAGACCGTGGTGGCCCGGCTCCGCGAGCGGGTCCTGGACCGGGCGCTGCACCTGCCGTCGGCCACCCTGGAGCGCACCGGCACCGGTGACCTGGTGGCCCGGGCCGGCGACGACGTGGCGCTGGTCGCGAACGCTCTCAACGGCAGCGGCCCGGTCCTGGCCGGCTCACTGCTGTCGGTGGTGCTGACCGTCGCCGGGCTGTTCGCGCTGGACTGGCGGCTCGGGCTGGCCGGGCTGGCCGCCGTGCCCGGGTATGTGCTGGCCCTGCACTGGTATCTGCCCCGGTCGGCGCCCTACTACGCGCGGGAGCGGATCGCGGCGGGGGAGCGGGCACAGGCGATGGCGGGGGCGCTGCACGGGGCGGCGACGGTCCGGGCGTACCGGATCGAGCCGGCCCACGTGAGCCGGATCGCGGACCGTTCGGCCGCCGCCCGGGACCTGTCCCTGGAGGTGTTCCGGCTCTACACCCGGTTCAGCTCGCGGATGAACCGGGCCGAATACCTGGGACTCGCCGCGGTCCTGATCGCCGGGTTCCTGCTGGTCCGTCACAACCTCGCGACGGTGGGCGCGGCCACGTCGGCGGCGCTCTACTTCCACCGGCTGTTCAACCCGATCGGCGTCCTGCTCATGGAGTCGGACACGGTGATGCAGGTCAACGCCGCCCTGGCCCGCATGATCGGCGTGGCGACGCTGCCCGTGCCCGCCGCGCTGGCGGACGTCGCCGAGCCGGCCGACAGCGGTCTCGAAGTGGTGGTGACCGAGCACCACTACGACGGCGGGCCGACGGTGCTGGCCGATGTGACGCTGCGAATCGCGCCCGGTGAGCGGGTGGCGCTGGTCGGGGCCAGCGGGGCCGGCAAGACCACCCTCGCCGCCATCGCGGCCGGCATCATCGCGCCGGCCGCCGGCACGGTACGGCTCGGCGGCGTACCCCTGACCGATCTCGGTGAGGAGCGGACCCGCCGCCGGATCGCCCTGGTCAGCCAGGAGGTCCATGTCTTCGCCGGGCCGCTCGCCGAGGATCTGCGGCTGGTCCGCCCGTCGGCGACCGACGCCGAGATCGCCGAGGCGCTGGACCGGGCCGGCGCGACCGGCTGGCTCGGCGCCCTGCCGGACGGGCTGGACACCGAGGTCGGCGAGGGCGGTCACCGGCTCACCGCCGCCCAGGCGCAGCAGTTGGCCCTGGCCCGGCTGCTGCTCGCCGGCCCGGCGGTGGCAGTGCTGGACGAGGCCACCGCGGAGGCCGGCAGCGCGGGCGCCCGAGAGCTCGACCGCGCCGCGGCGGCCGCCACCGAGGGCCGGACCACGCTGATCGTCGCGCACCGGCTGACCCAGGCGGCCGGCGCCGACCGGATCCTGGTGCTGGACCACGGGCGGGTGGCGGAGGAGGGCACGCACGAGGAGTTGCTGCGCGCTGACGGCAGATACGCCCGTCTCTGGACTGCCTGGAGCCCTTAGGTTAGGTTTGCCTAACTATGGCGACGTTCAAACTCCGTAAGCCGGTCGATCCCCACGTTCTGCTCCTCGAGGTGACCAAGAGCGAGCGGATCTCGCCGAACGTGGTCCGCGTGACCCTCGGCGGCGACGGGCTCGACCGGTTCACCCCGCTCGGCTTCGACCAGTGGTTCCGGCTCTTCCTGCCCCGCCCCGGCCAGGACACCCTCAAGCTGCCGACCCGCACCTCCGGCATGCTGTGGTACGCGCAGTACCTGGCCACCGCCAAGCCGAAGCGGCCCTACGTGCGCAACTACACGGTTCGCGCGTACCGGCCGGACGGTCTCGACGTCGACTTCGTCGTGCACGTGGACGCCGACGGGCACAGCGGCCCGGCCAGCGCGTTCGCCCTCGCCGCCAACCCCGGTGACCAGGCCGGTCTGCTCGACCAGGGCGTCGGCTACAACCCGCGGGCCGAGCACGACTGGACCCTGCTGGTCGCCGACGAGACCGGCCTGCCCGCGGTGGCCGGCGTCTGCGAGTCGCTTCCCGAGGACGCCAAAGGTGTGGCGATCGTCGAGGTGCCGACATCGGAGGACCGGCAGGATTTCCGGGTGCCGCCGGGCGTCGACCTGCGCTGGGTGGCCCGCGACGGCGACGACGGGGTGCCCGGCCGGTTGGCGCTGGCGGCCCTGCGGGCGGCGCAACTGCCCGCCGGATCGGTGTACGCCTACCTCGTCGGCGAGTCCGCGCTGGTCACCGGCGGCCGTCGGCACCTGGTCGAGGAGCGGAACGTGCCGAAGAACAACATCGACTTCATCGGCTACTGGCGGCACGGCCACGCCGCCATGTGACCGTCGCGCGCTGGCCCTCCGTCCTGCTGCCCCTCAATCCCGCTACCCCTCAGTGCCGCTGCCCCCGTCTCGCTGCCGCACCGTGCCGGTGTGGCCGGGACGGGTTCGGGCCTCACCGGGGCAGCGTCACGGTGAACCGGGTGCCGCCGCCCGGCCCGGGCGCCGCCGTGATCGTCCCGCGGTGCGCCTCGACGATCGCCTTGGTGACCGCGAGCCCCAGCCCGGTGCCCTTGATCTTGCGGTCGACGGCGGTGCTGGCCCGGAAGAAGCGGGTGAAGAGCTGCGGATACTGCTCGGCGGGGATGCCGATGCCGGTGTCCGTCACGTCGATCGTCACCGTCTCGTGGTCGGCGTACGCGCTGACCGTCACGGTGCCACCCGTCGGCGTGTACTTGATCGCGTTGGAGAGCAGGTTGTCCAGCACCTGTCGCAGCCGCGCCGACTCCCCGGACACCTCCGGCAGCGCGCCGATCTCGGTGACCAGCGTGACCGCCGCGGTGAGCCGGTGCTCCTCGACGGCCTGGCACAGCAGCCGGTCCAGGCGCAGCGGCCGCTGGTCGAGCAGGGCCGGCCCGCTCTCGAACCGGGCCAGGTCGAGCAGGTCATCGACCAGGTGCACCAGGTGGGCGCTGGTGCGTTCGATGGCGGCCAGTTCGGTCCGGCTGGCGAACTCCGGCTCCTCCAGCAGCGAGTCGGTGTAGGCGGCGATGATCGCCAGCGGGTTGCGCATCTCGTGGCTGACCACCGCGACCAGTTCGTCCTTCATCCGGTCCAGATCCTGCAGGCGGCGTACCTGCTCCTGCTCCCGCGCCAGCAGCGCCTCCCGCCGGTCGGCCAGTTCGCGCCGTTCGGTGACGTTGGTGGTGATCCCGTCGACGTAGAGGACGCCGTCCTCGTCGCGCGGGAACCCGCGGCACCAGACCCACCGGATGACGCCGTCGTAACCGATCACCCGGCACTCGAACTCGGCTGGCCGCCCGGCCGTCAGCTCGTCGCCGTAGTGCCGCAACTGCGGCCGGTCCTCCGGAACGATGCGTTCGGCCATCATGGTGGGCAGGGTCTCGCCGGGGGGCAGGGGACCGCCGAAGACGTTGTCCCCGCCGGGGCTGATGTAGACCACGTGCAGGTTGTCCGGTGGTTCGAACCGCACGCTCCAGACGCAGTCGTTGACCAGCTCGACGACTCGGCTGAAGTCGCGGCGGGCGGCGGCCAGGGCCAGCGTCAGGTCCTCGGCGCGGCGGCGTTCCACGAACCGGCCGATCCGGGCCGCGATGTCACGCAGCATCGCCAGGATGTCGTCGTCGCGGGTCACCCCGGTGTCGATGAAGAACGCCAGCACACCGGCCACCCCCGGTCCGCTGTGCACCGGCATGCCGATCGCGGCACGCAGCCCGAGCCGGTGCCCGAGCGGCAGCCGGCCCGGTTCGGTCAGTTCGTGCGGCAGGTCGTTGCTCCAGATGTCGGTGCCGCTCTTCCACACCGCTCCGGGCAGCCCCTGGCCGATGCCGAACGACAGCGGCTCACCGGAGGTGAACTCGGCCAGGGCGGTGTCCGGCCGGCTCCAGGAGCTGACCCGGACGATCTGGTTCTGCTCCTCGTCGACCTCCCAGTACTCGGCGCACGCCCAGCACAGCTCGGTGGCGACGGCGGTGACCGCCGCGACGGCGGCGTCGCGGGCCGAGACCGCCTCGGCGAGCGCCTGGACGACCGCGAGCCGGCAGCGCCGCAACATCTCGGCCCGGTGCGTCTCGGTGATCTCGTGCATGGCGACGACCGCGCCGAGGCGCCGCCCGTCGGGAGTGTCGATCGGCCGGGCGTTGGCCAGGAAGCGGCGGGGCGGCCGGCCCGGCGGGCACACCATCATCTCCTCGTGCTGGACGGCCTCGCCGGCGTAGGCGCGGGCCAGTGGCAGCCGCTCCGGATCGAACGGGGTGCACCCGTCGGGCTCGTACAGGTGGTAGGTTCGGCTCCACTCACTCGGGCCGACCGGCCGCTGCCCGAGCCCGTGGATCTCCCGCATCGCCGGGTTGAATTGGGCCAGCCGCCCGTCGCCGCCGCATGCCGCCACCCCGGTGTCCAGGCTGTTCAGCAGCGCCTGCAGGAACGCCCGCTCCTGCCGCAACTCGCTGCGGGCGGTGGTCCGCGCGGTGATGTCGTGCAGGAACGCATGGAATGCCGGCCCGGCCGGCTCGTACTGCACCTGGATGGTCATCTCGATCGGGAACTCGCGGCCGCTCCGATCGACCGCGGTCAGCTCCAGCCGGCGCCCGGCCAACTGGGAGACCCCGGTCCGGCGTACCCGGGCCATGCCCTGCTCGTGTGCCTGGCGCAGCCGCGGCGGGATCATCAGCTCGGTGGCCCGGCGGCCCACCACCTCGTGGGCCGCCCAGCCGAACAGGTGCTCGGCCGCCCGGTTCCAGGCGGTGATCCGGCCGCCGCAGTCCATCGACACGTAGGCGTCGTGCGCGCCGTCCAGCACCGCCCGGAGCTGTGACGCGGCCCGCAACGCCTCGTCACGCTCGGCCCGCAGTGTGCTCTCCGGCGCGGAGATCAGATCGTTGTTCTGCACCATCACTGAGACCGTTCGGCAACCCGGGGCCACCACTGAGCCGCCGGTCTCCGTCCTGCCCTGCTCCCGCCGTGCCCGGCCCCGCCGTGCCCGGCCCCGCCGTGCCCGGCCCCGCCGTGGCCGGCCCGGTGGGACGGACAGCCCCGTCCCGGTCGTGGGGTGCTCCGGAGATCTGACACCCACTGCGGGTGTCGCTCACACCCGCAGTGGGTGTCAATGATCGGTAGGAGGTATAGCCCGGCGGCATCCCATCCGGGACTGCGACTCACCGCTCGCGATCTGAGCTGTGGTGGCTCGTCGACCGGCCGTGCCGGGTGGATGTCAGCGGTACATGTGGTCGGGCAGCCGGCCCACGATCCAGCCATAGAGCAGCGTGAAACCCACGCCTACCAGCACCGCTGTCCATGAGCCCGCACCGGCGAACACCACGGCGCCGCCCACCACGACGCCGAGCAGCCGCATGTCCCTGACATGACCGGCGCGCTGCTCAGCCCGCGTCTCCCGCTCGCGTGGCCGCCCCGAGGCATCGCCACCCGACTCGGCGTTGATCACGACCTCCTACCTCTCCGCAACAGTCGGCCTGGGCGTCCGAGTGTCCCGAGGCCGGATGTCCCTATCGTATGGGTGGCAGTCGTCCCGGGTCGGCCCCGTGTCCACTGAGGCCCGTTGCTACTTGCAGCCGATCGGCTACTTGCAGCCGATCGCGTCCTCGTACCCGACGTTCTTGCCCTTGGTGACGCCCTCGGCGGTCTCCCAGAAGACCTCCGGCCAGTCGCCTTCGGCCTCCATCTCCTTCAGGATCTTCCAGTTGCGGCTGCTGAGCAGCGCATCGGTGGCCTTCTTGACGGCGGCGGCGTCGCCGGCCTTCTTCGCGCGGTTCCACTCGGTGATCCATCCGCAGCCCACCAGGCTGGTGACCTCGGCGCCGAAGTGGTAGCGCTCGTTGGTGCCGAGGCCGTCAAGTGCGCTCTTGTCGAACCCGGGCGGCAGCGGGATGTCGGCCAGCACCTTGGCGGCCTGGTCCTGCACCTTCTCCGGCGTGACGATGTCGGCCGGCAGCGCGGCCAGCCAGGTACGCACGTCGGCCCGGATGATGCGGTCCAGGATCCGGTCGAACTCCGCCCGCGTCCACTTGCCGCCGGTGCGCAGCTCGACGTAGGACGACTCGCGCGGCGGGAGGAGCGCCGCGAAGTCGGTGCCGCTGTAGGTGATCAGGTCGCCCGTCGCACCGGCCACCTTCACCGGCTCCGGCTTGCTGACCTCCAGCCGGTCCTTGCGGAAGCCGGCGTAATGCTTGGCCGGGTACCAGTTCATCTCCAGCTGCAGCTCGCCCTTGGTGAAGGCGATGGTGCCCTCGTCCTTGGCGAACCCGTAGACGGTGGTCGCCTTCCAGCCCGGCTCGTCGATGAGCAGCCGCGGGTTGGCTTCGGCCGCCTTGAGCACCATGGCGGGGTACGCCTGCTCGGTGGCGGACGAGCCCGGCACGGGGGCGGCCTGGACGTCGACGGAGTCGTTCTTCAGGGCCGAAACGGCGACGGCGCCGGCCAGGACGGAGGCCGCGACGCCCGTCCCGACGAGCCCGCCCAGAATGCCGCGACGTGTGCGGGAACGCCGGCCCGGGGCTTCGGCGACGCTCTTCAGAGTCGGCTCAGACATGATCTCCTCCAGGAGGCTTTGTGCGGGCCCGTCGAGGTCGCCGATGATGCCGGGTCGGTAGATGTCGGCGTTGCGAATCCTCTGGTCGAGGTTCTCGTCAGTCATCGGGCCTCCTTCGGGGTGCGTGTGGCCATGACGTCGAATACATGTCCGCGTGTACCGAGATCGTGACCGAGAAGATTGCGCATCCTGGTGCGGGCCCGCGACAGCCTGGTCCGGACCACCGTCGAATCGAGCTCCAGGACCGCCGCCGCCTCGCGCGGCTCCAGCCCCTCCCAGAAGGTCAGCATCAGCACCTCCCGGTCCAGATCGCCCAGCTTGGCCAGCGCGTCACGAATAGTCAGACGCTGCGGCACCTCGTTGCCCGGGTCCACCGAGACGGCGGCCCGCAGTCGTTGCCGTAGCCGCTCACCCAACCGCTCCCGGCGCACCCCGCCGCGATGATGGTTGGACAGCACCCGGCGGGCGACGCCGTACAGCCACAGCCGGGCCTCGTCGCCGGGTGGGATCTCATCGACGCGCCGCCAAGCGACCAGGAACGTCTCGGCCACGACATCGGCCGCGTCCTCATTCTCGTCGACACGTCGCATGGCGTAGGCCAGCAGCGGCTCGAAGTTGTCCGCGTAGACGCGCCGGAATCGGGTTTCGTGCTCGGTTCCGGAACTCACGTCTTCTCCATGTCCGGTCGAGCGCGGATCGTGACAGCCGAATTTCTGCGGCCGGAGATCCGGATGCCGACGCTGGGCGCGGCCGGTGAACGTCCCGTACGTTACTTCTCACGGTCCAGCCAGGCGGGTGTGCCGGCGGGGTCGTCGTGGCTCGGCCCGCGCCTCCTCCTCCTCCTCGCCGGTCGGCGGCGTGAGGCGGGCTTCGACGGCCTGCGGTTCGTACATCTCCTCGGAGCACGCCGCGCACCAGATCAGGCGCTTGTTGGTGAGGGAGACGCGGTCGACGTAGTAGCGCGGAACCTGCCACAGCATGAGGAGGCCGGCGGTCACGCAGATGCCGATGGTGAACTCGTCCACGTACCGCGGGTTGATTTGCAGCTGGACCGCCCAGACGCCGAGCACCGCGTACAGCAGGATGATCGATTCTGCTTTGACCAGGGCGATCCAGTGCTGGCGGCTCATCGGCGCCGGGGTCGCGGCCGAGCAGACGCTGGGCGTGGCGAGGAAACCGAATCGCGGCCGGAGGGCGCCCGCTCGCTTCTCGGCGGGGCGCCGACGGCGACCCGGGCGGCTTCCACCCGGTCCGCGGCGAGCCGGTAGAACCGTTTCCGTGGCTGAGCGAGGTCGAGAATGGACGACGTCCCGCCAGGCGGACCCGCGGGCACCTAGTCTCCTAGGATGGGTAGGGTGAGCAGTACAGTCCGGGACGTGACGGCTCCTGAGATCACTGTGGCCACCCCGGCGGACCGTAGGCGCATCGTCGACTCGCTGGTAGCGGCGTTTCCCGCCGACCCGGTGCTGCGGTTCCTGTTCCCCGAGGACTATCCGAGGCACGCGGCGGCCTTCTTCGGCCACCTCTTCGACAAGCGTGTGAACCGGGAATCCGTCTGGACGATCGACGGCGGCGCCGCCACGGCGATCTGGGAGCCACCGTCCGGCAGCGACACCCCGCCGGAGGAGATCGACCTGCCCGCCGACGCCCGGGCGCGGATGCGGGAGTACGACGACGCCGTGCACGCGGCCCTGCCGCGGGAGCCGTTCTGGTACCTGGGAGTGCTCGGCACCCACCCGGCGAGCGCCGGCCGCCGCTGGGGACGCGCGGTGATGGCCGAGGGGCTGCGCCGGGCCGCCGAGGACGGGCTGCCCGCGATCCTGGAGACGAGCACCCCGAAGAACGTGGAGATCTACCGTGGGGCGGGCTGGGAGGTGGTGTGCGAGCTGAGCGCGCCCGTACCCCTCTGGATCATGAAGCAGTGACGCGGTAGCGGCGCGTGCCGCGAGCGGAGCACACCCACCCGCCGCCGCCCGCCTCTCAGTCGCGGGGTTCGTCGAGGCCGAGCAGCCGGTCGAAGAGGCGGAAGCGGAAGACCAGCGTCAGGGTGCCGTACCAGAGGATCAGGGCCGGCAGGACCACCAGGAACACCGGCTTCGACGGCCCCATCAGACCGAAATAGTTCCACAGCACCGGTACGCACAGGACCGCGCTGAACAGCACCATCAACCCCATCACCAGCCACGCGGGCCGCCGGTCGCCGGTCGGCGGGGTCCACGCCGCGAAGGCCCGCGAGTACGGCGCGAGAAAACTGATCAGCAGGAACGAGGCGAAGCAGAAGAACGTCGACAGGCCGGTCTGCGCCAGGATCGTGGCCGCGGCGGTGGCGAAGTCGGCGTCCGTGCCGTACTGGAGGCCGGTGTACTTCTCGAACTCGTCGATGATCCGGCCCGGGGTCCGGCCCGAGGTGAACCCGTGCGTGATCATGTCGTAGAGCGCCGTGTAGATCGCGGTGCCGAAGGTCGCCGTCACCACCGACGCGGGGACCACGAACCGGACCAGGTTGCGCAGCATGTGCGGGTCCGGGCGGGTGGGCCGGGCCCAGAAGGTGAGGAACATCGTCGGGATGCCGACGGTGAACATGGTCAGCCCGACCTGCGTGGGGGAGTACGGGAAACCCAGCTGGAGCATGGTGACCGCCAGGATGACCAGGCCCTGACTGGCCACCCGGGCCAGGAAGACGTAGAGCGAGATGCCGATGCCGTTGATGATCCGGCGGCCCTCGTGCTGGGCCGGCGGCAGCGCCGAGAAGTTGTCGTCGACCAGCACGATGTCGGCGACGTCGCGGGTGACCGGGCTGCCGCTGCGCATGGCGATCCCGACGTGCGCCTGTTTGAGGGCGCGGGCGTCGTTGACCCCGTCGCCGATCATCGCCACGTAACGGCCCTGACGGCGCAGCGAGTGGACGATGCGTTCCTTGTGCTCCGGTGCGACCCGGCCGAACACGCTGGTCCTCGCCACCACCCGGTCCAGAGCCGGATCGTCGAGATCGTCCAGGTCACGGCCGGGTACCGGCTCGCCGGTGGCGATGCCGGCCCGGGTGGCGATCGCGGCGACGGTGCGCGGATCGTCGCCGGACAGCACTTTGAGTTCCACCCCGTCGGCGTGGAAACGGGCGACCGTCTCGACGACGTCGTCGCGCAGCTCGTCGGCGAGCACGGCCAGCGCGACCGGCTCCAGCATCGGGAGCTCCGGCCGTCCCGCCGCGTCGCGCAGCCCCGCCTCCGGATCCTCGGGCCGGGCCAGCAGCAACACCCGCAGCCCGCGCCCGGCCCGGTCGGCGACCTCACCGACCGGGACCGGCTGCCGCAGCCGGCCGGCCAGCGCGTCCGGTGCGCCCAGCACCCAGACGCCCTCCTCGGCGACCATTCCCGACCAGCGCGACGACGACGAGAACGGCACCTCGTCGCGGACCCGCCAGACCGGCCCGCCCAGCGCCGCGGCGAGCGCCAGGGCGGTCAGGTTCGGGCTGGTGGCGTTGTGCGCGAGCCCGCCCAGCGCCTCCGCGGACTCGTTGTATTGGTGGCCGCCGAGCGGGACGACCTCCTCGCAGGTCAGCTGGCCAGTGGTCAGGGTGCCGGTCTTGTCGGTGCAGACGACGTCCACATTGCTGACCGACTCGACGGCGTTGACCTGCTGCACCAGCGCCCCGGTGCGGGCGATCCGCACCGCGCCGGCGGTGTAGGCGAGCGCGATCAGGAAGAACAGCCCGTACGGCACCAGGCCGGACAGCACCGCGGTGATCTGCACGACCCGCAGCACGCTGAATCCCTCCAGCGCTGCCTGCGCCAGGATGGTGCCGCTCATCAGTGCGGTCAGCGCCATCACCAGCCGCACGATGAAGTCGATCCGGCGTTGCAGCGGCGTCCGGTCGGTGGTGGACCGCCGGGCCGCGGCGGTGAGCCGCCCGGCGTAGCTGTGCGCGCCCACGTCCCGGGCCTGCTGATGACCGTCCCCGGCCACGCACAGGCTGCCCGAGCGCAGGCCGTCACCGGGATGCTTGACCACCGGCTCGGACTCCCCGGTGAGCAGCGACTCGTCGGCCTCCAGCCGGCCGCCGTCGAGCAGCGGGCCGTCCACCACGATCTGGTCTCCCGGCCGGACCCGGATCACGTCGCCGCGGACCACCTGGTCGGGGAGGATCTCCACCTCCCGGCCGTCGCGGACCACCAGCACCCCGGCCCGGTCCAGCAGTTGCAGCCGGTCCAGTTTGTGTTTGGCCCGGATCTCCTGGGCCGCGCTGATCACGGCGTTGATCAGGCCGAGGCCGACGCTGATCAGCGCGTCGCTGTACCGGCCCAGGCTCAGCAGCGCGCCGCCGATCACGAACAGGATCAGGTTGAAGAACGAGAAGACGTTCGTCCGCAGGATCTCGGCATAGCCGCGTGAACCGCCCTGCACGGCCGTGTTCGCCTCACCGCGCCGGCGCCGGGCCTCCGCTTCGGCCCCGGTCAGCCCCGCGGCCGGCGCGAGCATCACCTGTTCCATTCGATCGCAGCCCCCGCGATCAGGTTAGTGGCCCAGAAGCTGCTCCAGACCGGTGATGAAGATCTTGAGGTCGAAGTCGAGCTGGGCCTCGCCGGGGCCGTAGCCGTCGGTCATCAGCCGCCGCATCGTCCGGAACCGGTCGGCGGGGGCGGCGTCGAGCGCCCGCCGGATCTCGGCGGTCTGGGGGTGGACGCCGTCCCGGCGGGCCATCATGATCGCGTCGCGGGCCGAGGAGAACACGAACTCGGCGAGGAAGGCGAGGGCCCGGCCGGTCTGTTCCTCGGTGAACCCGGCGGCGAGCAGGATCTCCGCGTACCGCTCGGTCGCGGCGAAGATCGTCAGGCCGCCGGTCGCCGGGACCCGCACGTACTCGAACAGCGCCCCGGTGCGGACCATCCCGTCGCGCATGTGGCGCGCCATTACCCGGGTGGCCTGCCGCCAGTCGATGCCGGCCGGCAGCGGGACCTCGCTGACTTCGGTGTTCAGCACGTCCAGAGCGACCAGTTCGAGCAGGCCGTCACGGTCGCTGACGTGGTAGTTGAGGGCTTTGCGGTCGACCCCCAACTCCTCGGCGACCGCCTGCATGGTGATGGCCGCCGGGTCCATGGCGCGGGCCACGGCGACGATCCGGTCCCGGCTGATCCGCGGCGGGCGTCCCCTGCGGCGCGGTGTCGTGTTCTCCAACCGGACATCCCCCTGGTAGTGGTGGTCGGCATCCAGCCTATTTCTCCGCCGGGTTCGCGTTCTGGGACGCGATCGCAGGATCTCGGCCCACCGCCGGCCCGTTCGCCGCGATGCTCGCCCCGCCGGCTGACTCACCGCCGCGGAGACGGCCGGGGCACCCGCCGGTTCCGTACGCGCCACCGTGAGTTCGGTTGTTGTGCGCCGGCCGTCACCGTGCTGCTCGTCTGAGCGGCGTCCGGCATTAACGCCACCGCCGCCGGCCACTCATAGCGTCGAGTCGATCACGCCCGCCCGCGCCGCCCCCGGCACAGCGGCGTTCCCCCTGCGTAAGCGAGTCGACATGTCTGTTCAACCGGACGTCAGCGTCGTCATCCCGACCTGCGGCCGTGCGCACCTGGCCGTCCGCGCGGCCGGCAGCGCCCTCGCCCAGACGCACCCGACCCTCGAGGTGATCGTCGTGGTGGACGGCCCCGACGAGGCCACCGCCGATGCTCTCGGCGCGATCGGCGACGAACGGCTACGGGTGATCGTCCTGCCCGAGCGCGGCCGGGCCCCGCACGCCCGCAACGTCGGCGCCCGGCAGGCCCGCGGCCGGTTCGTGGCCCTGCTGGACGACGACGACGAGTGGCTGCCCCACAAGATCGAGGCGCAGTTGGCCTTGGCCGCCGGATCGAGCGCCGCCTTCCCGGTCGTCGCCACCCGGCTGATCAACCGCACACCCCGCGCCGACTCGATCATGCCGCGCCGGCTGCCCGGCCCCGGCGAGCCGCTCAGCGAGTACTTCACCGTCCGGCGTGGCCTGTTCTACGGCGACGGGTTCATTCAGACCTCCACCATCATGGCGCCGGCCGAACTGCTGCGCCGGGTGCCGTTCACCGTGGGCCTGCGCCGCCAGCAGGAGCTGGACTGGGCGCTGCGCGCGATCCGTGAGGACGGTGTGGAGTTGCTCTACGCCGAGGAGGCCCTCGTGCTCTGGCACCAGGACGAGGACCGCGAGCGGATCAGCCACCAGAACCCGTACGAGGAACAACTCGCATGGCTGCGCGACAACCGGCATCTGTTCACGCCCCGGGCGTACGCCGCCTTCACCCTCAGCGTGATCAGCTCGATGGCGGCGCCCGGCCGGCAGGGCCGCCATTTCCGGGAACTGCTCGCCGAAGCCCGCCGGCACGGCCGGCCCGCCACCCTCGACTACCTCACCCACCTGCAGATCTGGGCGCTCCCACCGGCCCTGCGCGCCCGCCTCCGCGACCTGGTGGTGGGACGCCGCCTGGCCCGCGACACCGCCGCCCTGCCCGAGCCGGTCGATGTCGCCTGACCCCCGCCCGCCGTCGCCGGCCGGCTCGCCGCCTGATCGGCGGGTCCCCCGGGTCGCGGTCTGGCGCAGCGCGCTGTTGCTCGGCTCGGAGACGTTCATCCGGGCACAGGGTGACGCGCTGACCCGCTGGGCCCCGGCCTATGTCGGCGCCACCCGCGTCGACTCGGCACTGTCGCGCTCCGACGACGTCATCGTCTTCCCGGACGGCCCGGCCGGACGCCGCGAGTTCCTCCGGCTGCGGCTGGGTGGCACCTCCCCGCGACTGCGCGCCGTGCTCGGTCAGGTGCGGCCCGCCCTGGTGCACGCCCACTTCGGTGGCGACGGCTGGCTCGTCAGCCGCACCGCCCGGCAGCTCGGCGTGCCCCTGATCGTCACCGTCCACGGCCACGACGTCACCCGCCAGCCGCGCAGTCCCGGCCTGCACGGCCTGCGCTACCGCCGCAACCTGCGGGCCGTATTCGACCGTGCGGCCCTGGTCATCGCCGTCTCCCGGGTCATCCGCGAACGTGCCGAGGCGTGCGGCGCCGACCCCGCGAAGATCAGGGTGCACCACACCGGCGTGCCGGTCCCGGCGGCCCCGCCGATGGTCCCGAAACGCTGGGACGTCACCTTCGTCGGCCGTCTCGTCGCCAAGAAGGGCGTCGACGACCTGCTCACCGCCCTGGCCCGGATGGACTCGCCGCGCCCGCGTGCCCTGATCATCGGCGACGGGCCGCTGCTGCCGCGGATGCGGGCCCACGCCGAGAGCCTCGGCGTGGACGCCACCTTCGTCGGCGAGCAGCCGCCCGAGTCGGTGCAGCGTCACCTCGCCGAGTCACGGATGCTCGCCGCCCCGTCGAAGACCGCACCGGACGGCGACACCGAGGGCCTGCCCACCACCATCCTGGAGGCCGCGGCCCTGGGCCTGCCGGTGGTGGCCACCCGGCACAGCGGCATCCCGGAGGCGGTGCTCGACGGGCGCACCGGGCTGCTCACCCTGGAGGCCGACCCCGAAGCGCTGGCCGGCTCACTCAGCCGGCTGCTGCACGACGCGGACCTGCGGCGCAGGCTCGGCGCTCACGGCCGCGAACACGTGGCCGCCCACTTCGACCTGCACACCCAGACGCTGCGCCTGGAAGACCTCTACGACGAGGTCGCCGCCCGCAGCCCGGCCCGCAGCCCGGCCCGCCGCCGCTGACCCGGCCCACGCGACACGCCTCGGGCCCTCGGTCAGCTCAGGATGACCGGGTTGGTGAGCGCGGCCATCCGCCCCGAAGGGTGCCGCACCTCGACACGGACGAACGCCGACTCCTCCCGGCTGGTGCGCCACCGGACGATGCCCGTGCCGTCCCCGGGCAGCGGTTCGCGGTGCACCCGGCCCCGATCGGTGTGGAAGCCGACCACGCCCTCAGGCACGCCCGTGACCTCCACCCGCGCCACGCATGGCGCCTCACCGGCCGTCAGCCGTTCCCCGACCCCGGCGCGGCGGTCACCGGCGCGGACCGTGAACGACACCTGGACCTCGGCTGACTCGGCGATCCAGCAGCGCCCGGCACGGATGCCGGCGAGCAGGGCGTCCGTGCCCAGCCCGTCCGCCAGCACCACGGTCTGCGGAGTGCCGAGCTGACCTGCCTGGTGGGCGTCGCTGTTGCCGACGGCCGGGCGCCACCGTCCCCGGTGGATGCCCGCGGCCAGCCCACGGCCCCATTCCGCCAGGGCCGCCTCGTTGTCGGCGTTCCACGGCAGGTCCGAGCGCCACAACCCGTTCCACACCTCGACCGCGTCGAACCGCCGGAACGGATACATGAGAACGCCGGACGGGTACGGAGCGTGCGGGTGAGCGGCGACGCAGAGGCCACCGGTCTCATGCACCCCGTCGACCGCCCGGTCGATCAGGTCGTCCCGCACCCCGTAGCGCCAGTCGACGACCTGTCCCGGGTCGATGCCGACCGCCAGCCAGTGCCCGGTGGTGGTGACGACCTCCTGGCCCAGGACGACCAGCAGATCGTCACCGGCCAGCGATCCCCACGCGCCATGGGTGTCCGCGGTGTTGTGCTCGGTGATCGCGATGAAGTCCAGGCCCGCCGCCCGGGCGGCCGCCGCGACCTGCTCCGGAGTGAGCTCGCCGCCGTGTGAGCGCCGCGTGTGGACGTGGAGGTCACCGCGGTACCAGCCGCGTGCCCGGCCGGCCACCCGCCGGGGCGGGAACTCCGGCTCGGCGGCCGGCTCGGACGTGTCCGCACTCGTGATCATCACGGCATGGTAGTCAGCGGACCGCCGGCACTGATCCACGGACGCTAGGCGGTGCGGCGGCGGGCGTCCACCTCGATCTCGATCCTCATGCGGGGGTCGGCGAGACCGGCCACCATCATCGTGGCGGCCGGGCGGACCTCGCCGAAGCAGCGGCGCAGCACCGGCCAGCACGGCTCGAAGTCCGCGCGGTCGGGCAGCAGGTAACGCACCCGCACCACATCGGCGAACGTGCAGCCGGCCGCGGTCAGAGCCGTCCCGATGTTGCGCAGGCACTGCTCGGCCTGCTCGACCACGTCGCCGGAGATCGTCATGGTGGCGTAGTCGAAACCGGTCGTCCCGGAGACGTACACCTGGTCGCCGTCCACGACGGCACGGGCGTAGCCGATCTGTTCCTCGAAGACCGAGCCGCTGAGGATCGCGCGTCGTTCTGTCACCCGCCGCACGCTACCGGCAGCGGGGGTGGGACGGGATCACCCGGTGGGCGGCTCCGGGCGGAGACGGCGCAGAGCGGCCCGGGCCAGGCGTCTTCCGGAGCGGACGCCACCGAGCACGGCCACCGCGGCCCGGCCCGGCGTCGTGCCCTTGAGGACGGCGATGATCCGGTAGGCGCGGGACAGGTCGGATTGCAGGGTCGCGGTCCTCTGCTCGTACCACGTCGATTGGGCTCTCGCCTCGCTGAGCTCACGGGCCAGGCGGTCGTGGGCGGCGGTGAGTTCACGCAGCGTCTCCGGCGCCGCCCGGGTCGCCGGAGGCGGGCCGATCGCCCGGCCGGTCATGGCGGCCAGCAGTGCGGCGGTGCCCTCGGCGGGCCACAGCTCAGCCGGCCCCTCGTCGTGGAGTGCGGCGGCGAACCGGCGCAGCGCGGCGTCCCCGTCGGCGGACGGCGGCGCCAGCGCGACCAGGCCGCCGGCGGTCACGATGATCGCGTCGGCGTCGACGGCGGCGTTCTCGCCGGACTGCCAGCCGGTGAGCAGCGCACGGAACTCGGGCTGGTCGCCGCCGCGGGCCGCGGCCAGCAGCGCGTCGTGCAGACAGGGGCCCGTCGGAACCGTGGCCCGGGACTCGCCCATGGTCCAGCCCGACGACGTCCGCCGGAGCGGGCCGCCGGTGAGCAGGCCGTCCGGTGGGGGGAGCGGGTGGTGGCCGGGGCGGGCGGCGACGACGATCCACGCCGGAGCGAGCGGCGCGGCCAGAGTGTGGCGCAGCAGACCGGCGGCGAGCGGGCGGGGGTCGGCCAGTAGCGGCCCGTCCGGTACGCCGGCCCGCCGCAACGCCGAGGTCGCGAAGCCGTGCAGGCCCGGGTCGGTGAGCGCGGCCTCGCTCAGCAGTGCGGCCGGCGCCTGCGGACACGGGTACGCCGCGTAGTCCCGCAGCACGTCGAGGCCGGTGTCACGCAGGTGGGCGCGCAACGCGGCGAGACCGGCCGGACGGGTCGGGTCGTCGCCGGCGGCCGGGCCCCAGGCCGCGTCGTCCGGCGGGGCCGCGCCGGCGTAGAGCCGGTGCAGGCCGACCGGGTTCGCGCAGGACAGCACCAGCCGGCCGCCGGGGCGCAGCACCGCGAGCAGCCGCGCCACCCCGGCCGCCCATGACAGGTCCGCGGTCTCGGTCGAGCCGGTACGGTCCAGCCCGTCCAGCGCGACCACCGTGTCGTACGCCGGAACGGCCGCCAGTTTCTCCAGGCTCCCGCAGCAGACCCGCACTCCGGGCCGGTCCGCCCAGCGGGCGGCCAGCTGTTCCGCGTCGCGCATCCCGCGCACCAGGACGGTGACCTGCCGGGCCGGGATCGCGTCGATCAGCTCCGGATCGTGCGGCCCGGCGACCAGCACGTGCCCGTGCGCGGACCGGACGAGTTCCCGCAGCGCCGCGCCGCGGGTGGGCCGGTGGTCGGACCAGTGCGGCATCTCGCCGCCCAGCAGGAGCGGGGTCATGCCGCGGTCTCCGAGGGCCAGTGGAACAGGTGACGTAGTTCAGCCGGTGAGAGGGTGCGGTCGGCGCCGAGTTCCTCGACGGTGACGGCGCGGGCCGTGTCGAGGTCGATCTGCGTGCCGTGCATGGCGGCCCACTGCCGGCGGATCCGGGACCGGCCGCCGAACAGGTCGCGTTCGCCGCGCAACTGCATCGGGTCGCCGTAGACGGCCGGTTCGCAGCCGGCCAGCACGCCGTAGAACACGGCGCTGCACAGCCGGTTCGAGGCCACCCGCTGGTGTCTGCGCTGTTCGGCGAGCTGCCGGGACAGGAAGTCCGGATCGAGGTCCTTCCACCAGCCGCCCCGGTAGCCGTGGCAGATCACCCGGAAGCCGGCCCGCTCGTAGCGGCGGCGCACCCGCGGGGTGCGGAACTCCTGCCAGTAGAGGCAGACCGTCACCGGGCCGGGCTCGGTGTCGCGGATCTCGGCGATCAGGCGGTCGTGGTCGCCTTCCACGTGCTGGCCCTCCCAGCCGTGGAACGGGTACCAGATCGTGCCTTCTCGTTCCCGCGAGGGCTCGTCGGGTTCCAGCGCGGTCAGGTACGCCCAGGGGGAGCCCACCACGTACACCTGCCGCCGGCCCATCGACCAGGCCCGGCGGCGGGTCCGTTCACTCCAGACGAACGCCGGGATCCCCGGCACGAACTCGTGATCGGGCGCGAGGCCGTCACCGATGTTCCAGCCGTGCTGGAGGTAACCGTGGATCCTGGGCGGATCGGCGTCGAACCCGCAGTAGCGGGCCAGCACGTACGAGTGCCCGTAGTAGTGGTTGGCGTGGTGCACGCCCCATCCCATCGTGGGAAGGCGTACACCACGCTAACGAGAGGCGATCAGCCGGTTACGGCGAACAGGGCGTCGGCGTACGCCTTGTGCCCCTCGGCGGTCGGGTGGAACGACTCGGACAGGTCGTCGCGCAGCGAGTGGATCCACGGCTCCTTGGTGCACGCCTCGTGGCCGGCGAAGGACTTCCGCACATCGACGAAGGTGAAGCCCGGCTGTGCGGCCACCCGGCCCTGGATCAACTCGACCAGGGAGTCGGCGCCCTCGTTGAGCGACTTGCGGCGGGTGTCGTTCAGCGCCTCGCAGGTCACCCCGGCGCCCGGCTCGGCGACCAGGTGCGGGTAGCCGAGCACGAACACCTTGGCGTTCGGGGCCTGCTCGCGGATCATCTGGTAGAGCTCGTCGAGCGCGCCGGGCAAGGTGCTCTCGGCCGCGGCGACGGCCTTGTCCACCGACGCCTTGCAGGTCTCGTCGCTGCCGAGCAGGCACTGCTGCAGGGTTCCGGACCAGCCGGCGTCGTTGCCGCCGACGGTCAGCGTCACCCAGCCGGTGCTGTCGTCGAGCTTGCCGAGCTGCTTGAACCGCACATCGTTGATCTTCGCGCCGGCGCAGGTGGCGTCGGTGACGACACCGAACTTCGCCGCGGTACGCAGTTTCAGCCAGAGCTGCGGGTACCCGCCGTCCTTGCTCTGCTTGCAGTCCTTCCGGTCGCCGTAGTTCCCGGCGCCGAGACCGGCCGCGTACGAGTCACCCAGCGCCACGAAGCCGGTGGCCTCCTTGGCCGTCGCGTTCTCGTCCCCGCCGCCGCAGGCCGTGGCGGTGAGGGCCACCGTCACCGCGAGGACTCCGGTGACGGCCACGGTCCAACGTCGCTTCAATGCAACTCCTTCAAGAGCGGTTGATCCCCGTGATAATGCCTGATGGCCGCGGTCCGGCATACTTCTAGACCGTGACGCCGAGAGAGCCCCGCCTGGAGATCGAGTACTGCACCCAGTGCCGCTGGCTGATGCGCGCGGCGTGGACGGCGCAGGAGCTGCTCACCACGTTCACCACCGAGCTGGGCGAGGTCGCGCTGGTGCCCGGCGTCGGCGGGGTCTTCGAGGTCCGGCTCGACGACGAGACCCTGTGGTCGCGCAAGGGCGAGGGCGGTTTCCCCGAGCTGGCGCAGCTCAAACGGCTGGTCCGGGACCGCGTCGCACCCGGGCGCGCGCTGGGACACAGCGAGGGACACCGGCCCGGCGAGTCCACACCGGCTTCGCCCGCGGTGGGCGCGTGATGGCTCCGGGCCGTGCACCCGTGATCAACCCCGAACGGTAGATTTCACCGGTGACCGACACCCTGGAACGCCGCGCCGGCCGGACGAGGTCGGTCGAGGTCGAGATCCTCGCCGTGCTCCTGGTGCTGCTCGTGATCTTCCGCGAGCGGGTCTCCGGGCTCGTCTCCGGCGCCGCCTTCCAGACCTGGACCACGGTCTTCGTCTCGGTGCTGGTCCAGGCCGTCCCGTTCCTGGTCTTCGGCGTGCTGCTGTCGGCCGTCATCGCGGTCTTCGTGCCCCGCTCGTTCTGGGCCCGGGCGCTGCCGAAACACCCGGCGCTGGCCGTTCCCGCCGCCAGCGTCGCCGGGGTGGTCCTGCCCGGCTGCGAGTGCGGAGCCGTACCCATCGCGGGGTCCTTGATCCGCAGGGGTGTGACCCCGGCCGCCGCGCTCGCGTTCCTGCTGGCCGCGCCCGCGATCAACCCGATCGTGCTGACCGCGACCGCGGTCGCGTTCCCCGGCGACCCGGAGATGGTGCTCGCTCGCGGCCTGGCCAGCCTGGTGGTCGCGATGGTGATGGGCTGGCTCTGGCTGCGGCTCGGCAAGAGTGAGTGGATCCGGCTGCCGCACCGGTCCTCCGACGGCGTCTCCAAGGGGGAGGCGTTCTGGTCGGCCTGCCGGCACGACGTGGTGCACGCCGGCGGGTTCCTGGTGGTGGGCGCCGCCGCCGCCGCGACGATCAACGTGGTGGTGCCGGAGGCGTGGCTGCAGACCCTGGCGGCCGATCCGGTGCTGTCGGTGCTGGCGCTGGCGGTGCTCGCCGTGCTGTTGTCGATCTGCAGCGAGGCCGACGCGTTCGTCGCCGCGTCGCTGTCGCAGTTCTCGCTGACCTCGCGTCTGGTCTTCCTGGTGGTGGGGCCGATGGTCGACCTCAAACTGATCTCGATGCAGGCCGGCGTGTTCGGCCGCCGGTTCGCGGTCCGGTTCGCGCCGGCGACGTTCGTGATCGCGGTGCTCACCGCGGTCGGGGCCGGGGCGGTGTTCCTGTGAACCGGCAGGCTCAGGCCGTCGTGCTGTTCCTCTTCGGCGGCGCGATCCTCAAGGCGTCGTTCACCGACCTCTACCTGCGATACGTCAAGGAGGGCCTGCGGCCCTTCCTCATCGCCGCGGGCGCGATGCTGGTGCTGGCAGCGTTCATGACCATCTGGTACGACCTACGCGGCCGCGGAACCCAGGACGACGATCACGGGCACTCCCACGAGCCCCGGGTCGGCTGGCTGCTGATCCTGCCGGTGCTCGGCCTGCTGCTGGTCGCCCCGCCCGCGCTCGGCTCGTACACCGCCGACCAGTCCGGGACGGTGCAGCTCAGCGCCGAGTCCGACTACCCGCCGCTGCCCGAGGGCGACCCGGCCGTGATCGGCCTGCTCGACTACGCCTCCCGGGTGATCTACGACGACGGCCGCAGCCTCACCGGCCGCCGCCTCCAGATGACCGGGTTCGTCACCGCCGGTGAGGGCGGCGCCCCGATGCTGGCGCGGATCGTGGTGAGCTGCTGCGCCGCCGACGGCCGCCCGATCAAGGTCGGCCTGACCGGCGGGCCGCTGGTCGACGTCCCGGCCGGAACGTGGCTGCAGGTCACCGGCCGGTACTCCGGCATGCGCGGCAAGGACCCGGTCAACCAGGCCGACCTCGCCTATGTGGAGGTTGAGCAGTGGCAGCCGGTCAGCCCACCGAAGCAGCAGTACGAATGATCGACCGAACCCGGATCGCCCTGGCCGCGGCCCTGCTCGCGGCCGTCGTCCTGCTCGCCGGCGGCCTCCCCGAGCAGCCACCCGCCCCGGTGCCGGCCGCCCGCGCCACCGCCGAGCAGGAGTGGCCCGGCGCGGCGCGCGCCGACCTGCGCGACCTGACCGTCGAGCCGCTGCTGTTCCTGGACGCGACCACGGCTGTCGGCACCGTCACCGACGGCGACTTCGTGCGGCTCGTCATCGAGAAAGCGGGGATCGCCCGCGAGTTGCGCCGCCTGCCGGCCGCCGGCGAACCGCGCTTCGAAGGCATGACCGCCGCCGGCGACGAACTGCTCTGGGCCGAGTCGTCCGGCTCCCGGCCGGTCGAGATCTGGGGCGCCAGCCGCGGCGGCGAGTCCCGGCTGCTCACCGCGGACACCGGCAACACCCTGTTCTACGGCAACCAGCACGACCTGGTGGTGGCGGACGGCCGGGTGTACTGGGCGGCCGGCGACGGCGACGAGAGCACCCAGATCCGGTCGGTCGCGCTGGCCGGCGGCCCGGTCGAGGTGCGCGAGGAGAAGGGCCGGTGGGCGCTGTCCGCCTGGCCCTGGCTCACCGACGAGGCCGGCGGTCAGTCCGGCACGGTCACGATGCGGGAGCTGACGACCGGCCGTGAGGTGCGCGTCCCGTTCTCCGGCGCCGAGTTCGGCATGTGCGGCCCGGTCTGGTGCCGGGTGATGGTGATGGCCGGGGAGGGCCTGGCCCGGATCGACCTGATGCGTCCGGACGGCTCGGACCGGCGCCGGGTCGCCGGGTCGAACGCCCAGGCCGCGGTCAGCGACGTGGCGCTGCTGGACCGGTTCGAGATCCTCTCCGAGCCCGGTCCGAACTTCGACCTCACCGGCACGGCGGGGCTCGCCGTCCACGACCTGCGGACCGGCCGGACGGTGACGCTCGCCGCCGCCGCGGACCTGGCCGCCGCCAGGAACGGCATGCTCTGGTGGTCGACCGGCACCAAGGACGCCGCCGTCTGGCACACCCTCGACCTGCGAACCATCTGACGCAAGGGCATCGCTGTTCGGCGGAGAGTGTTTCCGGTCGGTTCGTGGGGTGGCAGCGTGGCCCGCGCGCCTCATTCCCGATGATCGCGGCCGATCCCGACGTCGCCTACCTCGACTCGGCCGCCACCTCACCGAAGCCACAGGCCGTCCTGGACGCCGTCATCACCTACCTGACCACGGTCCGGCTCGCGGGCGGCGATCATCCAAGCCCGCGAAGAGGCAACGCCCGCCGCCTGATTCTGCCGGCGGCGGATTCCGCCCAGCGCTGATCAGGCTGTTCCGGCCCCCGGTGACGGGGCCCGCGCGGGCATGCTCGGCCCATGAGTGGACAGATCGAGATATTCAACGAGGCGGCCGACGACTACGACCGCCTCGGCGTCGACTTCTTCACCCCGTTCGGCGCCGCCCTGACCGAGGCCGCCGGCATCAAGCCCGGCGACCGGGTCCTCGACGTCGGCTGCGGGCGCGGGGCCGTGCTGTTCCCGGCGGCCGCGGCCGCGGGCCCCGCCGGGCACGTCACCGGCATCGACCTGGCGACCCGCATGGTCGAACTGACCCGCGCGGCCGCCGCCGGCCTGCCGAACGTCACCGTCGAACCCGGCGACGCGCAGGCCCCCGACTTTCCGGACGCCTCCTTCGACGTGATCACCGCCGGGCTGGTGCTGTTCTTCCTGCCCGACCCCGGTGCGGCGCTGGCCGCCTACCGACGGCTGCTGCGGCCCGGCGGGCGTCTCGCGTTCAGCGCGGCCGCCTCCTACGACGACTACTTCGTGGAAGCCATGAAGGCGCTCGCCGGCCACGCCGACGGCCCTCCGCCTCCGCCGGCGGGCCAGGCGGAGATGTTCGACAACGCGGACACGTTGCGCGCCGCGGTGGGCGAGGCCGGTTTCTCCGGTACGGACGTGCGCGACCACACCGTGGCCAGCACCTTCCGCGACCGCCGGCACTTCTTCTCCTGGATCAACTCACACGGCGGCCGAGCCGTGACCCGCCGGATCCCGCAGCAGCGGCGCGAGGCGGCCCTGGCCGACCTGGCCGCCGTCCTGCCCGAGCCGATCACCCTGAGCACGACCATGCACCTGGGGGTCGCCTCCACCTGAGAGCACCGCTGACGGGCGGGCTGCGGGTCCGCTGAACAGACCCGGTGACCCCGGTGACGTGTCCGGACCGCGCCCGGGATCGGGGCGGAGCGCCCGCACCGCCCCGATCGCGGGCGGCGAGAGGCCGGCGAGGGCCGTTCACGCCGCCCGCGCCGCTCACGGCGCCGTCGCCGGCACCCCCGTGATCGCCCCGCCTCGTTGAGGGCGGACAGCGCCGGCGGGTAGGTGTGCGCGTGCTTGCGGATCAGCTCGGCCACGGTGCCCTCGGCGACGTTCGCGACCAGCGCCCGCATCGCCAGGCGTGGGTCGCGTTTGGCCGCCGCCCCCAGCGCTGGGCGGAAGTAGCTCTGGTCGACCCGCTCCACCACCAGGCCCAGCGCCGCCTCGGTGGGAATCGCCGCCAGCGCGGCCACCGCCCGTTTCCGGTCGTCGGGAGTGTCGATGGGGCGCTGCCGGCCGGCCCCGTCGAGCAGGGCCGCCCAGCCGGCTCCGATGCCGGCGCCGCCGGTGGCGATGATCTTCGCCGCTTCGCTCCGGAGGGGTTCGGGAAGGTGCGGGACCAGCCGCAGCGCCCGCACCGGGAAGCGGGTCAGCATCTTCGATCTGAGCAGCAGGCCCACCCGGATGCGCCGCGCGTCCACGGTCTCGCGGAGCACCACCCGGAAAGCCTCGTCGGTCGGGACCGCCGCCAGCAACTCGACCGTGGCCGGCGGAAGCCAGTCCCGCAGGCCCGCCCTGTCCTCGGACGGCCGGAGCACGTCGCGGTAGAACGGCTCGGCCAGGAACGGAGCGGCGGCGTGTCAGGCGCGGCGGCGGAGACCGAGCAGGGCGTCGACGACCAGGAACACCGCCAGCGGGATGCCGAAGAGGGGCATCGCCCAGCCGATCGCGAAGACCACCGGCACGCCCACGACGATCGCCCAGGCGGGAAGGCCGAGCCAGGCGCCACGGGCGGGCGGCGCCCCGACGAGGGCACGGCGGCCGGTGCGGGTGGGGCGGCGCTGCCACCACATGCGGTATCCCCAGAGGATCACGCACAGCAGGCCGATGGCGAGCGCGGCCAGCAGGATCTGGTTGACGACGCCGAAGAGGACGCCCATGTGGGCCTGTACGCCCAGCTTGGACAGCTTCGCCAGCAGCGGCCACTCGGCGAAGTCGCTGCGTGCCACGACGGTGGCGGTGGCCGGGTCGACGGCGATGCGGTCGAGCTGGACCGGCCAGACGTTGTCGATGCCGGCGACGGTCCAGGCGGCGCCGCCGCTCTCCGGGACGGTCAGTTCGACCGGGCCGGTGAGGCCGTTGTCCCGGGCGACCTTGAGGGCCGTGTCGGCCTGGGCCAGGTCGACGGTGGTGGGGGAGTCGCCGCCGGCGCCGTGGTGGCCGCCGGCCGACGGGGCGGCGCCGGGGACCTCGAGCGCGGGGCGGTGGGCGTCGAGGGTGTCGAGGGCGACGGTGAAGTTGTCGCCGGCGTACCGGGACCAGGTCAGCCCGGTGGCGGCGAGGATGAGCAGGCCCACGCTGATCCACACGCCGGTGGCGGCGTGCCAGCCCCGGGTGCGGCGCACGCCCTTCTTGGCGGCGAGGTCGGCGACGAACATCTTGCGTACGGAGCGCCGGCGCCGCCACCACAGGATGATGCCGCCGAGGGTGAGCACCGCCAGCCAGCTCGCGGCGAGTTCGGAGTAGTGCCGGCCCGCATCGCCGAGGTGCAGGTTGCGGTGCAGGTCGTCGAGCCAGGTGGTGACCGGCGTCGACCCGTACCAGGTGGTGAGTTGACCCTGGACCTTCCCGGTGGGCGGGTCGATGTAGACGGTGTGCTGGTTCTCGCCGAGGTCCGGCTGGGAGAACACCACCCGGGTCGTCCGGTCGCCCTCGCCGGGCTGGACCGCCGAGACCGTGCCGCCGGGATGTGCGGCGCGCGCCGCGGCGATCTGGTCGGCGAGCGGGACGGCGGCGCCGCTCGTGGTCGCGGCGGTCAACTTGTCGCCGTAGAGCATGCCGTCGAGCTGCGGCGTGACCGTGTAGAGCAGGCCGGTCACGGCCGCCACCACCAGGAACGGCGCGACCAGCACCCCGGCATAGAAGTGCAGCCGCAGCAGCAGCGCGCCGAACGCGGAGGAGCGGCGGATCTCGCGGGCGGCTGTCGCCGCCGGAGCGACCGGTTCGGTGGTCAGTTCGGGTGTCACGGCCATCGGCTGTCCTCGTCAGGGTGTCGGCGGCGCGGAGTGCGCCGGCATCCAAGGGGTTGCAGTCGACGCGGCCGGGCCCCTGGCGGCGTCGCCCATTGGTCGCCGCCGGATGCCGCATAGTTCCCAGCGATTCTTCAGGTGAAAAGAATCCGGGAACCAGGGCCCGTCCGGTGGCGACTAACGGGCGTTCCCTGAAGCTGAGGAAGAAGATGCTGACTCGTACCGTTCTCGCCTCCGCCGTGCTGGCGTGCGCATTTCTCGCCGGCTGCGGCTCGTCGTCGGAGCCCTCGAAGGCCTCGGCGCCCGCGGCGTCGTCCGCCGCTCCGGCCGCCGCGCTCACCGTGCGTGACCCCTGGGTGAAGGCGGCCGACACCGGCATGACCGCGGCGTTCGGCACGCTGGTCAACAACACCGGCGCCGACGTGACGATCGAGTCGGCCACCTCGCCGGCCTCGCCGCTGGAGCTGCACACCATGGCCATGCAGGACGGCAAGATGGTGATGCGGCCGAAGGAGGGCGGCTTCGTGATCAAGGCCGGCGCGACCCACGAGTTGTCGCCGGGCGGCGATCACCTGATGCTGATGAAGCCGTCCGCGGCGATCAAGCCGGGCGACGAGCTGTCGTTCACGCTGAAGCTGAGCGGCGGCGGCACGGTGGCGTTCACGGCCGTCGCGAAGCCGTTCGCCGGCGCACAGGAGAGCTACGACCCCGGCATGCACGGATCGATGCCGTCGGCCTCGGCGAGCGCCCACTCGTGACGGTCACCCGCCGGGCGCTGCTGGCCGGAGGCGCGGTGGCCGGCGTCGGCGCCGCCGCCGCGGCCGGCCTCGCCGCCGCGGGTTCCGGTCGATCGGAGGGTTCGGCGCCCGCTCCGGTCCCGGTCTCCTTCACCGACATCGGTACGGGCAGAGTCGCGTTCCACGGCCCCCGTCAGGCCGGAGTCACCACCGAACCGCCCGCACACGCCGCGTTCCTGTCGTTCACCCTGGCCAAGGGCACCGACCGGCAGGCGCTGGGCCGGCTGATGCGGCTGCTCACCGACGACGCGGCCCGGCTCACCCAGGGGGAACCGGCGCTGGGCGACACCGAGGCCGAACTGGCCCTGCACCCGGCCCGGTTGACCGTCACGTTCGGCTTCGGGCCGGGCCTCTACCGGGCCGCGGGCCTCGCGTCCCCGGTCACCGACCTGCCGCCGTTCGCCATCGATCGGCTGGAGGACCGCTGGAGCGGCGGCGACCTGCTGCTGCAGATCTGCGCCGACGACGCGCTCACGGTCACCCACGCCCAGCGGATGCTGATCAAGGACGCGCGGCCGTTCGGCGCGGTCCGCTGGGTGCAGCGCGGCTTCCGGCGCAGTGCCGGCGTGCACGCGGCCGGGTTCACCCAGCGCAACGTGCTCGGTCAGCTCGACGGCACCGCGAACCCGCGGGACGCCGCGATGGACACCGCGGTGTGGAACCCCGACGGCAGCACCACCCTGGTGGTCCGCCGGATCCGCGCCGAGATCGAGACCTGGGACCTGCTCAGCGTCACCGACAAGGAGAACGCGGTCGGCCGGCGGATGACGTCGGGGGCGCCGCTCTCCGGCCGGGACGAGTTCGACGAACCGGACTTCGCCCAGCTCGACGACACGGGTCTGCCGGTGATGCCGGACTTCTCGCACGTCACGCGGGCCCGGATGAGCGATCCCCGGCTCAAGATCCTGCGGCGGCCGTACAACTACGACGAGGCTCCGGACGCGCAGGGCCGACCCGACAGCGGGCTCGTTTTCGCGTCGTACCAAGCTGACATCGACCGGCAATTCCTCCCCATCCAACGGCGGCTCGCCGAGAAGGACCTGTTGAACGAATGGACCACACCGATCGGATCCGCGGTCTTCGCCGTACCGCCCGGCTGTTCCGCCGGCGGCTGGATCGGCGAGCGGCTGCTCGCGTGACCGGAGTCCCGCGGTCGCTGCTCGCGCTCGCCGCGCTGCTGTTCGTGCTGGTGCCGGGCGTGCCGGCGTGGGCGCACAACGCGCTCGCCGAGGCGAGCCCGGCCAAGAACGCCACCCTGAAGAAGGCGCCGTCGGAGGTGAGACTGCGGTTCCTGCAGAAGCTGGACCCCACCTACACCACCATCACGGTCAGTAACGCCGCGAAGGAGCAGATCGCCACCTCCGCCCCGGCGGTGGACGAGGCCACCGGCGTGGTGACCCTCGCCGCGCCGTTGACGAACGGCGTCTACACGGTCGCCTATCAGGTGGTCTCCACCGACGGGCACACCGTCAAGGGCTCGTACCAGTTCACCGTGGATGACCCGGCGCCCGCCCTGGAGCCGGGCCCGGCGGTCGAGAAGCCGGACGCGTCGGCCGCTGCGCCGTCCGCCAGCGTCACGGCTGAGACCGGCCCGTCACGCGCAGCCGCGGCGTCGTCGACCACGACGACCATCGACATCATCCCCATCATCATCGCCGGCGTCGTGGTGCTTCTCGCCGTGGCCGCCGTTTTCCTGTTCCTCCGTCGCCGCAAGGCCTGAAAGGTTCCCTCATGAAGCAGACTGCACTGCGGCGTGCCGCGACCGTCTCCGCCGTCGCGGCCGTCTTCCTGCTCGGCCTGGCCGGTCCGGCGGCAGCCCACGTGACGGTCAACCCGGGCAGCGCCACCCAGGGCGGCTACACGAAGGTGTCGTTCCGGGTGCCGAACGAGAGCGACACCGCGTCCACCACCAAGCTGGAGATCAACCTGCCGGTGGAGAGCCCGATCGGGTCGGTGTCGGTCAAGCCGGTGCCGGGCTGGACCGCGGCTCCCGAGAAGTCGAAGCTGACCACTCCGGTCAAGGTGCACGACAGCGAGATCACCGAGGCGGTCACGAAGATCACCTGGACCGCGGCGGCCGGCTCCGAGATCAAACCGGGCACGTTCCAGGAGTTCGACGTCTCGCTCGGCCCGCTGCCGCAGGTCGACAAGATGGTGTTCAAGGCGCTCCAGACGTACTCCGACGGCACGATCGTCCGCTGGATCGACGAGCCCACCACCGACGGCACCGAGCCGGAGAGCCCGGCGCCGGTCCTGAAGCTGGCCGCCGCATCGGCCGCCCCGTCCGCCGCCGCCTCCGCGCCGGCCGCCGTGGCCACCGGCGAGGAGAGCGACAGTGGCGGCAGCGGCGCAGCCTGGGGCATCGCGGGCCTGGTCGCTGGTCTGGCCGGCCTGGTCCTCGGTCTGCTCGCCTACCGCAAGGCCGCGACGCCCGCACCTGGCGCGACACCCACCGCCTGACGCGGCATCCGGCGGCGAGCCGGATGCCAGGCTGCCACCCCGCGTCGAGCCGGCTGTGCAGCTATAACGGATGCGGACCGCGCGCCGCACCTCTCCCACCCGGGAGAGGTGCGGCGCGCAGCGGTCCGAGCCGCGCGAACCGGAAGTCATAGATCATCCGCCGGCCACCCGGCCCGGTCACCCCTGCGCGGGCCGGTAGGCGGCCTCGACCTCGTCGGGTGCCCGCATCCGCCAGGCGTCGGTGATCAGCTCCGCCAGTCGTTCGAGTGACACCCGCTCCAGGCGCAGCATCACCAGCGGTAGCCCGTCATAGCCGGGTGTGGTGAAGAACAAGTCCGGCTCGCCGAGCAGCAGCGCCTGCTTCTCCGCCTCGTCGCCGACGAAGAGAACGGCCACGTCCATACGGATCACGCGCGGTTTTCCGGGTAGACGTTCCGGATATGACCACACGAACCCCTTGCCTCCGACCCGGAAGTCGAACCCGTCACTGTCGATCTCCTCGACATGCGGCAGGGCCAGAGCCAGCCGTCGTACGTCGTCCGCGTCACACACGGTCGTCATTCTGCAGCATGTCCGTCGACGGCCGTGGAATTGATGCCTTGCCTACTGGCTAGCTAGGCTTCTATTCTCCGATCCAAGAACTAGGAATTGAACCCTTCCCCCGGGCGGTCGACACATGCAGAAGCTCATCCTCCTGGCCCTGGTCGGGCTCGGCGCGCAGTTGGTCGACGGCAGCCTGGGCATGGCCTACGGTGTGACCTCGACCACCCTGCTCCTGGCGGTGGGGACCAACCCGGCGGCCGCCTCGGCCACCGTGCACCTCGCCGAGATCGGCACCACCCTGGTCTCCGGTCTCTCCCACTGGCGGTTCGGCAACGTTGACTGGAAGGTCGTCCTCAGGATCGGCGTTCCGGGCGCGATCGGGGCCTTCGCCGGCGCCACGTTCCTCTCCAGCATCTCCACCGCGACCGCGGCGCCGCTGATGGCGATCATCCTGCTGACGCTCGGCCTCTACGTCTTCCTCCGGTTCACCTTCCAGGGCCTGCCCAAGGGCCAGCTCGGCAAGCCGCTGCGCAAGCGGTTCCTCACCCCGCTCGGCCTGGTCGGCGGTTTCGTCGACGCCACCGGCGGCGGTGGCTGGGGCCCGGTCGGCACGCCCGCGATCCTGGCCAGCGGCCGCCTGGAGCCGCGCAAGACGATCGGCTCGATCGACACCAGCGAGTTCCTCGTCGCCATCGCCGCCAGCCTCGGCTTCCTCTGGGGCATCGGCAGCGAGAACATCGACTACGGCTGGGTCCTCGCCCTGCTGATCGGCGGCATGATCGCCGCGCCGCTCGCGGCCTGGCTGGTCCGCCACATCCCGCCGCGGGTGCTCGGCGCCGCGGTCGGCGGCGTCATCATCCTCACCAACACCCGGTCCCTGCTGCGCAGCGACTGGATCGACGCCCCGGACGCCGTCCGCTACGTCCTCTACGGCGTCATCTACCTCGCCTGGGCCGCCGCGATCGCCTACTCGGTGGCGCAGTACCGCAAGAACGCCATCGAGGACCAGCGGATCCTCGCCGAAGCCGAAGCCGAAGCCGAAGCCGAAGCCGAAGCCGAAGCCGAAGCCGAAGCCGAAGCCGTCGCCCTCGGCAGCACCCCCGACGACAAGGACAAGGCCCCCGCCAACGCCTGACCGAAACACATCCGTGAATGACGGGTCCCGCCGGGAGGCGGGACCCGTCGCGCTTCCCGGCCGGCGGCGCGGCACAGCACTCCCGCGATCTTGTGAAGTTGCGCGATGACGGCGCGCCCGAACTCCGCAAGATCGCGGCGGGGCGGGGCGGGGCGGTGAGGTGGGGGCGGTGAGGTGGGGTGTCAGTGGTCGGGGGTGCCGGGCGGGGCCATGAGGCGCAGCGCGTTCGGGTCGACCGCGACCCGCATCGGGGTCTCGCCGCACGGCTCGCCGTCGACCTCGACGTGTGCCGGCCGGTCGGTCTCCAGCCACAGTTCGCCGACCGCGAGGAACGGCTGCTCACGCAGCGTCCGCCGGTGGCCGGTCAGGACGTTGCGGGCGGTCTCGCGGAGCAGCGTCAGCCGGGTCGCGCCGCCCACCGGATAGGCGACCAGCAGCCGGTCGTCGGCGTGCGCGTCGGCGGTGATCGGGCGGCCGGCGTGGAAACCGCCGTTCGCCACGTAGACCTGGTGGGTGGCGAAGACGATCTCGCGGCCGTCGGCGCGGACCGTGGCCCGCAGCGGCCGGTGCCGGGCCAGCAGCCCCAACGCGGTGATCGGGTACGCGATCCGCCCGATCACCCGCTTCAACCGGCTCGGCACGTTGATCATGATTTCGGCGGAGAGGCCGATCCCGACGTGGTTGGTGAACGACATGTCCCCGGCGATGCCCAGGTCGACGTCGATGACCCGGCCGTCGACGAGGGTGGCGATCGCCTCGTCCAGGCTGGGCAGGATGCCGACCGTACGCGCGAAGTTGTTGGTCGTGCCCAGCGGCAGCAGGCCGAGCGCGACGTCCCGGTGGGCCAGCACCCGCCCGGCGGTGCTGATCGTGCCGTCGCCGCCCCCGGCGACCAGCAGGTCCGGCTTGTGCGCCAGGGCCGCGGTCAGTGAGTTCTCCAGCTCGCCCGGCCGGTCCACGGCATAGGAGCCGAGCAGCTCGAACCCGGCGGCGAGCAGGCGGGCGCGCGCGTCGTCATACAGCTGGCGGCCGCGCCGGGACCGGGCGTTGACGACCAGCGCCGCCCGCCGCTCGCGCCGGATGTCATCGGTCAGCTCCTGCTTCGTCCGCACCGGCAGACCCTATCGGTTGGCGATCACAGCGCGGTCAGTCGCACGGCCCGGTAACCGCGCAGCACGAACCCGGGATTCCGGGCCGGCTCGCCGGCCGTCGCGAGGCGGGGCGCGTGGTCGAGCAGGGCGGTGAGGGCGGCCTGCAGCTCGACCCGGGCGAGCGGCGCGCCGAGACAGAAGTGCGGGCCGGCGCCGAAGCTCACGTGCGGGTTGGGGTCGCGTCCGGCGTCGAACCGGTCCGGTGCGGCGAACACCGCCGGATCCCGGTTGGCGGCGCCGAGCAGTGCCGCCACCTCGGCGCCCGCCGGGACGGTCACGCCGAGGATCTCGACGTCCACGGCAGCGGTACGCACGAACAACTGCGACGGCGAGTCGTAGCGCAGCATCTCCTCCACCGTGGCCGGCACGAGGGCCCGGTCGGCGCGGACCCGGGCCAGCTCGCCCGGGTGCCGCAGCAGCGCGACCACGCCGTTGCCCAGCCCGTTCACCGACGCCTCGTGACCGGCGTTCAGCAGCAGGATCGCCGACGCCACCAACTCGTCGCCGGTGAGCCGGTCAGAGCCGTCGCGGGCCGCGATCAGATGGCTGATCAGGTCGCCGGCCGGCGCGGCGGCGCGCCGGGCGGCCAGGTCTCGCAGGTAGGCGGCGAACTCGGCGGCGGCGTCCAGGGCCTCGGCCTCGGCTTGCGGGGTGCGGGTCATCTCGTACATCCGGACGATCGCGGCCGACCAGGGCCGCAGCAGGCGCCGGTCGGCGGCCGGCACGCCGAGCAGTTCGGCGATGACGGTGACGGCCAGCGGCTCGGCGAAGTCGGCGAGCAGGTCGAAGTCGGCGCCGGCGGCGGCCAGCAGTCTCGCCGCCTCGGCCGCGACGGCCGGGCGGAGCCGCTCCACGTGCCCGCGGGCGAACGCGCCGGCGACCAGCGACCGCAGGCGGGTGTGCACCGGCGGCTCGTTCTCCATCATCTGGTGGCGGTGCAGCAGGTTGAACGGCTCGTAGACGGCCGCCGGCTCCAGGTCGGTCCAGAACCGGCCGAGGCGGCGGTCGCGGAGCACCGCCCGGACCGCGGCGTGACTCGCCGCCAGCCAGCGCCCGCTCGGCGCATGGAAGCCGAGCGGCGCGCGGTCGCGCAGATCAGCGAGCACGGGGTACGGGTCCAGCAGGAACTCCGGGTCCGAGAAGTCGAGCACCCCGGTCACGGTAGGGGAGTCTCCCGGCGAGCCGGCGGGATCGCCCCGGTCGCCCCGCACCCGTGTCCGGCAGGCGCCCTGATCACGGTGGGCGTACCGGAAGATGAGTCGCATGCCGGACAGCGCGCCGATAACCGCGTGGTCCGGCGGCGTCGCGGCGGTGAGAATGACGGGCGTGGGAATCGGGATCGGCCTGTTGGGGCCGGTGGAGCTCAGCCGGGACGGCGCGGTGATCCCGCTCTCGGGCGTCCCGCAGCGGGTCCTGCTCGCCAGACTGGCGCTGGCGGGCGGCCGCCCGGTGCCGGTGACCGACCTGATCGAGGCGCTGTGGGAGGGCGAGCAGCCGGACAACGCGCTGGGAAATCTGCACAGCTACGTCTCGCGGCTGCGGCGCTGCACCGGTGCGGACGTGATCCGCCGCGAACCCGGCGGCTACCGCCTCGACCTGCCGGACGGCGCGGTGGACACCGAACGGGTGGAGCGGCTGGTCGAGACCGCGCGCGGGCGGGAGCCGGCGACCGCGGCCGGCATGCTCGCCGAGGCGCTCGGCGCCTGGCGCGGGGACCCGCTGGCGGACGTGGCGGACCGGCTGGCGTTCGCGCCGGAGGTGGCACGGCTCGCCGAGTGGCGGCGGCACCTGCGCGAGGAGTGGCTCGACCGCCGGGTCGAGGCGGGGGCGGCGGCCGAGGCGCTGCCCGAGATCGAGGCGCTGGCCACCGCCGAACCGTTGCGGGAGCGGGCGCATCTGCTGCTGATGCGGGCGCTGCACGTGACCGGGCGTACCCCGGAGGCTCTCGTGGTGGCGCGGGCCTTCCGGGACCGGCTCGCCGACGGGCACGGCGTCGACCCGTCGCCGCTGATGGGCGAGTTGCAGCGGCGGATCCTGACCGACGACCCGGCTCTGCGGGTGCCCGCGCGGTCCGCTTCGGATGCCGCCGACGGGCCCGGGGCGTCCGATGAGGACGCCGCGAGCAGCCCCGCCGGGCCCGCGACGGAGAGCGGAACCGGCCTACGGCTGGGGCGGGTCGACCGGTTCTTCGGCCGGCGGGAGGAGCTCGCCGCGCTTCGGGCGGCGCTGGCCGCCGGGCGCGTCACCACCCTGGTCGGCCCCGGCGGCGTCGGGAAGACCCGGCTCACGAGCGAGGCGCTGACCGGCGGTGAGCTGGTGGTCGAACTGGCCGAACGGTCCGTGCCCGCCGATGTGGCCGCGGCGGTCGCCGGCGCGCTGGGCCTGCGGACCGCTCCGCGCGGCGGCGTCGCCGCGCTCGCCGAACGGATCGGCGCGACGCCGGCGACCCTGGTGCTGGACAACTGCGAGCACCTGCTGGAACCGGTGCGGGTGCTGGTCGGTGAACTGGTCGCCCGCTGCCCGGGGCTGCGGGTGCTGGCCACCTCGCGACACCGCCTGGACGTGGCGGGGGAGCGGGTGCTGCGCATCGGCCCGCTACCGGCGGACGATCAGGTGGCCCTCTTCTGCGACCGCGCCGCGCTGCTGCGCGCCGGCTTCACGGACGACGCGCGTACGCGCGAGCTCGCCGCCGCGATCTGCCGGCTGGTCGACGGCCTGCCGCTGGCGGTGGAGCTGGCCGCCCGGCGCGAGGCGGTGTTCGGGCTGGCGCATCTGCGCGACCGGCTGGGCGCCGGGCTCAACGTGCTGGAACCGGCCCGCGGCGGCGACCGGGCCACGGCGGTGTCGGCGACCGTCGAGTGGTCGTACCGGCTGCTGGACCCGGCCGCGCAGCGCCTGCTGGACCGGCTCGCGGTGTGCCGCGGCGGGTTCACCCTGGACGCGCTGCCACATTTCGCGCCCGACGCCGAACCGTTGCTGGCGGAGCTGGTCGACGCCTCCCTCATCGTCGCTGACCCACCGCGCTACCGGCTGCTGGAGACGGTGCGGCACGTCGGTCTCGGCCATCTCGGGCCGGACGGCGAGCGGCAGGCCCGCGACGCCCACGCCCGCTGGATGCTGGCGTTCGCCGACGACCTGGTCCGGGGCGCCCGGGAGCGGGACCCGTGGACCTATCCGGCCATGCGCCGGGAACTGGCCAACCTGCAGGAGGCGCTGACCTGGCTGAGCGGGGGTGACGGCGACCGGGACGACGGCGCCCGGCTGGCCGCCCGGCTCGCGGTGGTCGGCGCGGACTACCCGGACCCGGGCCTGACCGAGCAGCTGGCGAGGTGGGCGCCGGAGCGGGTGGAGACCCCGGGCGAGGTGCTGCGGGCGTTCGCGGCCGGCACCGGCGAGTGGCTGCACGGCCGCCTGGCCGAGGCGGACCGGCTGCTCACCGCGGCCCTGGACCGGATGCCCGCGGAGCACGACCTGCGCTGGGGCGCTCTGCTGATCCGCATCTCGAACGAGATGTTCGCCGGGCGGCCCGATGCGGTGCGGGCCGACGCCGAACGGATGGCGAGCGACCCGATGGCGCCCGCCTGGGCTCGGGCCACCGGGATCTGCTGTTCGGCGCTGATGGACGCCTACGGCGGCGACCCGGAGGCGGGCGGCCGCTGGCTGGAGAAGTACGCCGGGCTGCTGGACACCGAGCATCTGGACGGGTTCGTCCCGTTCACCCGGGGCGAGCTGCTGGCCGGCGCCGACCCGGAACAGGCTCTGGCCTGGTACGACCGGTCGATCGCGGCCAATGATCGGAGCAATCTGACCTACACCGGCCACATCGCCCGGGTGGGCCGGGCCGCGGTGCTGATCCGGCTGGGCCGGCGCGCCGAGGCGATCACCGCCTGCCGGGAGGTGATCGTGGCGGTCCGCGACGCGAACATGACCGCCCAGGTGTGGACCATGGTCCGGCTCAGCGCGGAACTGCTCGCCGATCTGGGGGACGCGGAGATCGCGGCGGCCCTGGTGGCGGCCGCCGACGCGGACCCGTTCGCGCCGGCGGTGATGGGGCCGGACCGGATCCGGCTGGACGCGATCCGTGCGGCCGTCGCCGCCGCGCCGCCGCTCGCCGGTGGCATGCCGGCCGCGGTGACAGCGGTCGGCAAGGCTCTGGCAAGGGCCGGCGCACAGGGTGAAGGGCATGACTGACACCACTGCGAACCCCGCCGTCGACGAAGCCCGCGCCGAGGCCTTCGTCGGACAACTGATCACCGACTTCGCCGGGGCGGCCAGCACCGCGATGACCGTTCTCGGCGACCGGCTCGGCCTGTTCCGGGCGATGACCGGCGCCGGCCCGGTGACCGCGGCCGAGCTGGCCGCCACCACCGGCCTCAATCCCCGGTTGGTCACCGAGTGGCTGCGCCAGGTCGCCGTCTCGGGTTACGTCACCGCCGACTCCGGCCGCTTCGAGCTGCCGCTGGAACACGCGCTCGCCCTCTCGGTGGTGGATTCGCCGGCCTACCTGGTCGCGGCGAGCGAGATCATCACCGGGTACTTCCTGTCGCTGGACCACTTGGAGACGGCGTTCCGCGGCGACGGCGGGCTCTCCGGGGACGAGGTGCCGGGGTGCACCTACCACGGCATCGAACGGTACTTCCGGACCGCGTACGTCAACCAGCTCGCCCAGGTCTGGTTCCCGGCCGTCCCCGGGCTGGTCGCGAAGCTCGCCGCCGGCGCCCGGGTCGCCGACGTGGGCTGCGGGCACGGCTTCGCCGACCTGCTGATCGGGCGCACCTGGCCGGCGTCGTCGGTCGCCGGGTTCGACCTGCACGAGCCGTCGATCGCCACCGCCCGGGCCCGTGCCATCGAGGCGGGCAGCCCGGCGAACGTCTCCTTCCATGTCGCCGACTCGGCCTCGGTCGGCGGGCACGGCCCGTTCGACGTGGTGGTCTACTTCGACGCGCTGCACGACCTCGGCGACCCGGCGGCGGCGCTGAAGGCGGCCTATGACGCGCTCACCCCGGGTGGTGTGGTGGTCGCGGTGGAGCCGTGGTCGGCCGACGACTGGACCGCCACGATCGGCATGCCGATCACCCGCATCGGGTACGCGTCGTCGACCGCTCTCTGCACGCCGGGTTCGCTGGCCCAGCCCGGCGCGTACGGGCTGGGCACGCTGGGCGGCCCGGCCGCGCGCCTGCGGCTGCTCGCGGAGGCCGGATTCGCGAACCCGGTCCTGGCCGCCGACACCGGGTTCAACCTGGTGGTCGCCGCGACGAAAGCCTGATCCGCCCCGCGCGCGGGCGGCCGGGACTCTATGCGGCCGGGGCCTCGCCGCAGATGAAGCGCGGCTCCGGGTCGTACTTCCAGGTGAACTTCTCCCGCTTGACGACCTTGCCGCCGGAGTGGAACAGCCGGAACGCGTCCTGGGTGAAGCCGATCAGGCCGCCGGTGGCGATGCATTTCGGCCCGGCCGGCTTGGTGATCGTCGGCGGTGAGGTGATGTTGCGCCGCGCGCTCCACTCGGTGGTCACCTTGTCCCACACCTTGGTGCTCCACATCGACACGGTGATCGAGTTGCTGGTGTACGCCGTGTCGATGAGGACACCGTGCGGGCTGTCGTTCTTGAACTTGAAGTCCAGGTCGGGCCAGAAGATCGTGGACTCGATCACCGCCGGATAGCGGTCGAAGTAGTACGAGTGCGGTTTGTGCTCGACGTCCTGCAGGCCGGCGTAGTAGCTGGCGTTGAACAGGGTCGTGGTGAACTGCGAGACGCCTCCGCCGACGCCCGGCTGGAGGTTTCCACCGACGATCACCGGGGCGTCCTTGTAGCCCTGGGCGTAGCCGCGCTCGCCGGTGTGCTTGTTCAGCGAGAACGTCTTGCCGGGCAGCACCAGCGCGCCGCGCACCTGCTTGGCCGCCGTCACGATGTTCTGGCTGCGCGGCGACGACAGCCCGCCGGTGAACTTGGTGGTGAAGGTCGACACCTTCTCCTTGACCCCGAGCTTCTCCAGCTCGGCGGCGCCGATGGCGGGCGCGGTGGTGGTCAGGGTGGCCGCGACCGTCCGGCTGTCGCCGCTCTGCGCGGCGGTCAGCAGTTGCGGCGCGAGCCCGGCCAGGTCGAGTCCCGTCCCGGCGGCGCCCTCGATGATCTTCGGTTTGCCGCCGGCGAAGGTGAACGACGCGTCCTTCGCGGGCGCCTCGATCTCGGCGAGTCGTGGGGCGACCGCGGCGCGCAGCTTCTTCGGGTCGATCCGCGGCTCGATCAGCCCGGCCTTGTCCGCGGTCAGCACCAGGCTCTTCGCGATCGCGGCCGGCGGGACGGTCAGCGTGCCCTTCTCCGAGGTGATCGTCAGCGGGGCGGCCACCGCCGGGCGGGCGACCGTCTCGACCAGGCGGTCGACCTGTTCCGCGGTGGTCGTCGCGCGCGACTCGACGAGCGGGACGGTCACCGGTTTCCCGGACAGCCAGCCGGCCTTCACCGCCTCGGCGGAGCTTCGCGGGTCGAGGCCGCGGCCCGGCTCCGGATGGACCGCCTTCGGGGTGAGGCCGGTGAAGACGACCGCGGGGGGTTTCATCGCGGTGCCGACCTCGCCGACGCCCTTGCGCAGGGCGGCGTCGAGCAGGTCGGCGTCGACGGCGACGACCGGGGCGACCGCCCGGGAGCCGAACAGGGCGGGCCGGCCCTCCGCCGCGGCGTCGACGGTGGCGTCCACGTCGACGACCAGGCCGACGTCGGCCGGGCGGAGTTTCGTGCCCTTGCCCTCGACCTGTACCTCGACGTCGGCGGTCACGGAGGGGGAGGCGGCGAGGTGGGCGCGCAGCGCGGCGGAGGCCTCGGACCGGGTCAGCCCGCCGAGGTCCACGCCGAGCACGGTGACTCCGCGGGGGACATCACCTTTCAGGGCCCAGGTGACCGCGGTGCCGGCGCCGGCGGCCAGCACCAGCACGGTGAGGCCGGCGATCACCAGCCGGCGGCGGCTGCGCCGGACGGGAGGCGGGGGCGGGGACTCCACGAGCGGAACCTCGACGTCGTCGTGCGTGGGCGAGGCCTGCTGCGGCAACCGCACGGTCGGTTGGCGGTCACTGGCAGTGGTCACCGGTCATCCTTCCGGAATCGGCGCGCGGTACGTCCTGGGGGATGGACTACTGATCACGCCGCGGGCGTCGAATGTTAGTCGACGACGACGCCCGATGACCCGGCCCCTCAGACCCGCTGGCCGGTGCCGAGGGCGGTTCGTACGGTGTCCACCAGCCTGTCCCGATCGAACGGCTTGGCCAGGATGGTGGAGCCCGGCTCCAGGTTGTTGCCGTGCTCGTCGAAGAGCGACTCGGCGAACCCGGAGACGAACACCACACACAGGTCGGGCCGGCGCCCGGACGCGATCCGGGCCAGCTGGCGTCCGTCCATGCCGGGCATCACCACATCGGTGACCAGGGCGGCCACCTCGCCGCCGTGCCGTTCCAGCAGCCGCAGCGCCTCGGCCGCGTCGGGCGCGGTGAGCACCCGGTATCCGGCGCCGCTGAGGATCCGGGCGGTCACCTGGAGCACCGCCTCCTCGTCGTCGACCAGCAGCAGGGTCTCCCCGCCGGCCGAGTGCCGCTCCGGGGCCTTCGGCGGGGCCGGGGCCGGGGGCGCGCTGTCGGCGATGGCCGGCAGGGTGAAGTTCGCGGTGGTGCCCTGTCCCTCACGGGAGGTGAGGGTGAGCTGGCCGCCGGCCTGGCTGACGATGCCGTGCGCGGTGGAGAGCCCGAGCCCGACCGTGCCGGTGGTGGACTTGGTGCTGAAGAACGGGTCGAAGGCCCGGTCCAGCACGTCCTGCGGCATGCCGGCGCCGACGTCGTGGACGCCGACCACGACCCGGCCGTCCTCCACCGACGTGCGGATCGTGACGGTGCCGCCCTCCGGCATCGCCTCCCCGCTGTTGCGGACGAGGTTGTGCAGCGCCCGGGCGAGCTGGGACGGGTCGGCCTTCACCTTCGGCAGGCCGGGGGCGAGGTCCAGGACCAGCTCGCTGCCCCGGCCGACGGCGGAGGCCAGCGAGCCGGCGCAGTCGCGCAGCAGCGCGTTCATGTCGACCTCGGCGGGCTGGTTGACCTCGCGGCGACCGAAGGCGAGCAGCTGCTGGGTCAGTGTCTGCGCGCGCTGGCCGCCCTTGATCACCTGGGCGAGGTCGCCGAGCAGCGCCTCCGCGACCTCCGCCGGGATGGTGCCGTCATCGCGGCCGTCGGTGATCGATTCCATGGCGAGATTCGTGTATCCGAGGATCGCGCCGAGGATGTTGTTGAAGTCGTGCGCGGTCCCGCCGGCCATCCGGCGCAGGCTGTCCATGCGCTCGGCGTCGCTGCGCCGGGCCTCGTCCTGCCGGAGCTCGGTCTCCTCGCGTAGTCGTTCCTCGGCCAGGGTCACGTCGGTCACGTCGTCGACCATGAGCACGCCGCCGGTCAGCCCGTCGTCCTCGTCGTGGGTCTGCCGCAGGTGCACCCGCAGCGACCGGACGGAGCCGTCGGACCGGGTGACCCGGTGGGTGAAGCGCAGTTCGGTGTCGTCGCCGGCGCCGTGCAGCAGCGCGAGCGCGGGTTCCTGGGCGGACCGCTCCAGACAGGCGAGCCAGCCGTGCCCGACGAGCTGGTCCATGGGCAGCCGGGTGATCTCGGCGAGACGCTCGTTGACGTAGTCGGCGACGCCGTGCCGGTCGATGATCCCGATCCCGACCGGCGAGGCGACGGCCATCGCCTCGAACCGGCGCTCGGTGTCGTGCAGGGCGCGGACCTTCTCGATCAGCTTGGCGTTGACCGCGTGCAGGTGCGCCTGGGCGAAGTCGTCGTCCGGGGTGATGCCGACGTCGATCGGGCCGCTCGCCAGCGCGGTGTCGATCGCGTCGAGCAGGGCGTCCGGGTCCTGTGAGCGCAGCACCACCTGGCTCACACCGCACGCCTCGGCGATCGGCCGGGTCTCCGGTTCCAGGTAGTTGGCGGTGTAGAAGATCACCGGAGCCTGGGCGGCCTCGCGGTCCGGATCGGCGCGCAGCCGGTGGACCAGTTCCAGGCCGTCGATGCCGGGCATCAGGACGTCCGAGACCACCACGTCGGGGTGGTGGGTGTGAGCGAGCCGGAGCGCGTCGGCCCCGTCGTGCGCCTCGATGACCTCGTGACCCCGGAAGCCGAGCAGCATGCGCACGATCTCCCGGTTGGCGGCCACGTCGTCAACGACCATCACTGTCGCCACGGGTGGCTCCCTTCGCGGCGAGGTTGGTGGTGCTATGTCCGTAATAAAGCTAAAGCAGATAAAGGTCACATGTACGTTGATGCTGAATCGGATTCGGATCTGCGAAAGGACGGACCGTGCTGGTCAGGGCGGTGTCGCTGCTGTTCGGGGTGATCGCCGGCGTCGCCGTGGTGCTGGTGTCCCGCCGGGCGCAGCGGGCGACGGCCGAGGCCGGCCGGCGTTCGTCGGCTCTGGAGAACGCCCGCCTCGCCGCCATCGTGGAGGCCTCCCAGGACGCGATCATCAGCAAGGCCGCCGACGGCACGGTCCGGACCTGGAATCCGGGTGCCGAGCGTCTCTACGGATACACCGCCGAGGAGATGATCGGCAGCGACGTCACCCGGCTGTTGCCGCCCGACCGGCTCGGCGAGGAGCGTGAGCTGCTCGCCCGGGTGCGCAGCGGCCAGGCCCTCACCCGGTACGAGACCCGCCGCAAACGCAAGGACGGCACCATCATCGAGGTGTCGCTGAGCATGGCGCCGATGCGTGGCGCCGACGATACCGTGATCGGCCTGTCCACCGTCGCGCACGACATCACCGACCGGGTCCGGGCCGATCAGCGCCGCCGGGCGGAGCGCGAACAGCTCCAAATGATCATGCAGGCGGCCAGCGACCCGTTCTTCACCATGGACGACTCCGGCGTGATCACCGAGTGGAACCGGCAGGCTGAGCACGTCTTCGGCTGGCCACGTGCGGAGATCCTCGGCCGTACCGTGACCGGTACCCTCCTTCCGGCGGTGTATGACGAAGCGCTGCGGCGGCTGCTCCACGGCCGGCTGGGATGGCTGCTGGACCGGCCCACCGAGATGATCGCGATCCACCGGGACGGCCGCCGGATCCCGGTCGAGCTCACCATGTGGTGCATCCGGCACGGCGGCGGCGCGCACTTCCACGGCTTCGTCCGGGACATCACCGCCCGTCTGGAGACCGAGCAGGCCCTGGCCGAGGCCCGCGACCAGGCGATCGAGACGACCCGGCTGAAGTCGCAGTTCCTCGCCTCGATGAGCCACGAGATCCGGACCCCGATGAACGGCGTGATCGGCCTGACCGGCCTGCTGCTCGGCACGGACCTGGACGACCGCCAGCGCCGCTACGCCGAGGGCATCGGCGCGGCCGGGTCCGCGCTGCTCTCGGTGATCAACGACATCCTCGACTTCTCCAAACTGGAGGCCGGCAAGGTGCTCCTGGAGGAGGTGAACTTCCAGGTCTGCCGGCTGATCGACGATGTGGTGGCGCTGGTCGCCCCGCCGGGCACCAACGAGGCGCTGGAGGTCACCGGCAGATGTGACCCCGGGCTGCCCGCCACCGTCTGCGGCGACCCGGCCAAGCTGCGCCAGGTGCTGCTCAACCTGGCCGGCAACGCGGTCAAGTTCACCCCGGACGGGCGGGTCACCGTGACCGCCGTCCCGGACCCCGGGCACACCTGTGGATCGGACGCGGTGCCGATCCGGTTCGAGGTGCAGGACACCGGCATCGGCATCGACCGGCGCCAGCAGGAGGATCTCTTCGAGGCGTTCACCCAGGCCGACGCGGGCACCACCCGGCGGTTCGGCGGCACCGGGCTGGGCCTGGCCATCAGCCGTGACCTCGTCGAGTTGATGGGCGGGCGGATCGGGGTGCGCAGCGTGCCGGGACAGGGCAGCACGTTCTGGTTCACGGTCACGCTGCGCACCGCCCGGGAGGACCGGGACCTCTTCGACCGGCATCTGCTCGACGGTCTGCGGGTGCTCGTCGTGGACCGGGACGAGACCGACCGCACCGTCCTCGCCGAACAGCTCAGCGCCTGGTCGATGGACGCGGTCGGGGTGGCCGACACGGTCGGCGCGGTCGCCGTGATGCGGGACGCGGCCGCCGCCGGCCGGCCGATCGACCTGCTCATCGTCGACCTGCGCACCGCGTCGCCGGACACCCAGGCGATCATTCCGCCCGGCTGTCCGGCGCCGAAGACCATCCTCCTCGCCGAGGACTCCCGCCACCTGCCCGGCGAACCCGACCCCGAGCGGGTGTCGGCCGCCTTCGCCAAGCCGCTGCGGCAGTCCCAGCTCTACGACGCCCTGATCGGGGTGCTCGGCGATCCGGGCGGCGACCGGGCGGCCGCCGCCACCTCGGAGAAGCCGCTGGGCCGTGGACACCTGCTGGTGGTGGAGGACAACGACATCAACCGCATGGTCGCGCTCGGCATCCTGGCGAACCTCGGCTACAGCGCCGACGTGGCGGTCAACGGCCGGGAGGCGGTCGAGTCCGCCGCCCGCCGGGACTACCAGGCGATCTTCATGGACTGTCTGATGCCGGAGATGGACGGTTACGCGGCCACCGCCGAGATCCGCCGCCGCGAGCCGGCCGGGCGGCACGTGCCGATCATCGCGCTGACCGCCAGCGCCCTCGCCGAGGACCGGGCCCGTTGCCTGGCCGCAGGCATGGACGAGCACATCGCCAAGCCGCTCATCCCGGCCGACGTGGCCCGGGTGCTGGAGCGCTGGATCGCGGTCCCGCCGCCCGAGCTCGCCGTGGTGGTGAAGGAGATGGAGCGGCGCCTGGACCAGTTGCGCGGCCCCGACCCGGCGGCCACCGCGAGCGCCCTGGCGGGGCTGCTCGGCACCCTGTCGGGGAAGATCCCGGAGCACCTCGACCGGATGCAGCAGGCCCTCGCCTTCTCCGACGCCGACCTGCTGCGCTCCGAGTCGCACCAGCTCATGGGTGTGCTGGCGAACCTGGGGGCGGGCGCGGCGACGGCTGCCTGCGGGCGGATCGAGGCCGACGCACGCGCCGGCGACCTGGACGCCGCCGTGGCGGCCTACACCACCGCCCGCCCACTGATCATGATGGCCCGGGACGCGGCGGATCAGATCCGCCGCACCCCGGTGGGAGCGGACGTGGTCTCGTCGTAGCGCCGGCCGCCGGCGCTGTTCACGTGGTGACGCGGTCCTTGCGGTCGGCACGGAGGCTGGTCGCGGTAACGGTGACCAGAGTGGCCGCGATGACCGCCAGCGACGCGTCGGTGGGGATGTCCGGCACGCTCTCCCACACGCTGTGCGCCCAGTGCAGCACCAGCTTCACGCCGATGAACGCCAGGATCACGGCGAGGCCGTGGTTGAGATGACGCAACCGGTCGAGCACGTTGTGCAGCACGAAGTACAGGGCCCGCAGACCCAGCAGGGCGAACGCGTTCGTCGCGAACACCAGGTACGGGTCCTCGGTCACCCCGTAGACGGCCGGCACCGAGTCGACCGCGAACACCACGTCGGTCATGAACACCGCGACCACGACCAGCGCGAGCGGGGTCAGCGCGCGACGGCCGTCCCGCACCACCGACAGCCTCCCGCCGTGATACTCCCCGGTCACCGGCATCAGCCGCCGCATCAGCCGGACACTGCGCATCCGGTCGACGTCGACGCGGTACTCCTCGGCCCGCATCGCCTCCCGCAGCACCTTCCCCGCGGTCAGCAGCAACACCGCCCCGAACAACAGGAACGCCCACGTGCCGCTGTGCAGGACCGCCGCCCCGGCGGCGATGAAGATCGCCCGCAGGACCAGGGCGCCGGCGATGCCGTAGAGCAGCACCCGTTGTGCCAGTCGCGGCGGCACCGCGAACGCGGCCAGCAACAGCATGAAGACGAACAGGTTGTCGACCGACAGCGCCTTCTCCACCACGTACCCGGTGTAGAAGTCCATGGCGGGCCGGTGGCCGTACCGATGCCAGATCAGGGCCCCGAACGCGGCCGGAAGCGCCAGATAGAACAGTGACCAGCCGACCGCCTCGCGCATCGCCACGTCGTGCGGGCGGCGCGTGATAGCGAAGTCGGTGGCGAGCAGGACCAGCAGCACAGCGACCGAAATCGCCCATAGCTGCGCGGACGCGATGGATGGCAGATCGAGCACGGAGCCCCCTCGGACACGAGTCATCGTCCGAGGTCTCCCTCACCCGCCGCAGGCTGACGAACCCCCGCCGGAGGGCGAACGCACGAGGGCACATCGGGTGCCCGTGGTGACCGCCACGTCCTCGCGGAGGTACTCCCCTCGCCCGACAGGATATGCAGCCCGCGCTCCCAGAGCCACCCGCGCTCCCCGGGGGCCATGGCCGGCGTCGCCGACGGCTCAGACCAGGTCCCGCACCGTCGCGGCGAACCGCGCCGGGGAACGCAGATGCGGGAAACAGGGCCGCTTCCCGGCGCGGGGTTCCTGGCACCCGGAGAACCAGCGGCTGTACGACCGGAGCACGGCCCCGTCCCAGCGCGCCACCGCGAACTGCCGGTACGGCGCCGGGACCCCCGCGAGATCGGCCGCCGCCCGGTGCTGTTCCGGGCTCTCCGGAGGCTCCGCCGCCGGCTCGTCGAACGTCAACAGCGCCCGGGTCGCGTAGGCGTCGGCGAACGCGCCGGCGAGCAGCGCGCCCTCGCCGTGGCCGACCAGCACCGGAGCCCGGTGCAGGTCCAGGCCGTTGACCAGCGTCGCCAGGTCACGGGCCAGGCCGTCGACATCGTTCTCACCGCGGGCCGCCGACTGCCCGTGGCCGGGCAGGTCGACGGCGATCACACTGCACGTGTCACCGAGTTCGGCCGCGACCGGCCACCACATGGTCCGGTCGTAGAAGAGGCCGTGCAACAGGACCACCGGGCGGCCGTACCGGCCCCAGCGGTCGTAGACGAGCCGGTTCTTCGGAGTGCCGAAAGCGTGAGTGGTGCGGCGCGGGGGTTGAGGATGCACGGCGACGCTCTTCCTGGTTCGGGGGGAAACCAAACATCCACTGAATTCCCCACGAATCCAAACATTGCCCGAAATTGATCTCTTGGGATCTCGGGTACGTATGGTTACTGCCGTGACCGGCTCTGCTCAGACCAACGCCCGGGTGCTCACTCCGTGGCGGGCCATCGGAGTATTCGGGCTGGTGAGTCTCGCCGCCGACATGGTCTACGAGGGGGCCCGCTCGATCACCGGCCCGATGCTCGCCGGGCTGGGCGCCTCCGCGCTGGTGGTCGGCCTGGTCACCGGCGCGGGCGAGGCGGCCGCGCTGCTGCTGCGCCTGTGGTCCGGGCCGTTCGCCGACCGCACCGCCCGCTACTGGGCGCTCACCATCACCGGCTACGGCCTGACCGCGGTGTGTGTGCCGCTGCTGGCTCTCGCCCCGGTCCTCGGCGGCGCCGGGCTGGCCGTCGCCGCCGTCCTGATCGTGGCCGAGCGGATCGGCAAGGCGATCCGCTCGCCGGCCAAATCGGCGCTGCTGGCCGAGGCCGCCGGGGCGGTCGGGCGGGGCCGGGGGTTCGCCGTCCACAAAGCCCTCGACCAGGTCGGCGCGTTCGCCGGGCCGCTGCTCGTCGCCGGCCTGATCACCCTCGCCGCCGGTGCCGTCTGGCCGGCGCTGGCCGCGCTCGCGATCCCCGGCGCCGCCGCGATGATCCTGCTGATCTGGATGCGCCGTCGTTTCCCGGCCCCGGCGGCCAAGGAGACCGGCGCCACCGCTGGGCAGCGCCTTCCCCGGCGGTTCCACTGGTTCGCCGTCTCCGCCGGGGCGGCCACCGGCGGGCTCCTCACCTTCGGGCTGATCTCCTACCACGCCAGCCAGACCGGACGGCTGCCGATCGCGGCCGTGCCGGTCCTCTACGCCGGGGCGATGGCCGCCGCCGCGGTCGCCGCGCTGGCCAGTGGCCACCTCTACGACCGCTGGGGCGCCCGCGTCCTGTACGCCCTGCCCGCCCTCGGCGCCGCCGCGCCCGCCCTCGCCCTGTCCGGCGGCACCGCGGCGATCGTCACCGGCACCCTCCTCTGGGGCGCCGCGACAGGGGTGCAGGACTCCACGGTCAAAGCCCTGGTCGCCGATCTGGTGCCGGCGCCACGGCGGGCCACCGCCTACGGAGTCTTCGCGGCGGTGCAGGGCGTGGCACTGCTCGGTGGCGGTGTGCTCGCCGGCGCGCTCTACGATCGGTCGATCACGACCCTCGTCGTGGTCCTCGCGGGCGCCCAGCTGTTCTCCGTGATCTGTTTGGCGGCGACCCTCCGGATGCGTTGACGGCTCCTGTCGTCGATCGTTTCGCCGGCCTACCGGTCCAGGGCGCGGTCCAGAAAGGTCAGGCCCTCGTCGACCAGCGGGACCAGGTCGGCGCCGACGAAGCAGTGGTCGGCTCCCGGCACGATCCGCAGCTCAGCCGGCGCACCCACCGCGATGAGGCGCTCGTGCAGCTCCCGGCTCTGCCCGACGGGCACGATCCGGTCCTGCTCGCCGTGCGCGATCAGCAGCGGCGGCGCGTCGGGGGAGACGTAGTTGACCGGGCTCGCCGCCGCCGACTCCTTCGGCAGCTCCTGCACCGGGCCGCCGACCAGCCGGCTCTCCGGAGACTCGGGGGCGTCGTGGTCCTGCAGGCCCTCGGGATGGTTCTGGGCCGCCATGGTCAGCAGGTCGCTCGGGGCGTACCAGAGGACACCGGCCCGGACCGCGTCCGAGACGCCCGGGACCGCGCCACCTCCCGCCATGGACGGATCGTCGCCGGTGAGCGCGACCAGCGCGGCCAGATGGCCGCCCGCCGACTCGCCCCAGACCGCGAACCGGGCCTGGTCCAGTCGCAGGCCTGCGGAGTGCTGACGCAGCCACCGCACGGCGGCCTTGACGTCGTGCAGCTGTGCCGGGAACGTGGCCTCACCGCTGAGCCGGTAACTCACCCGGGCCAGCGCGTATCCGGCGGCGAGGATCCGGTCGCCGATCCGGGCCGGTGCGAGCTGCGGCCCGTCGTGCTTGTTGCTGCCGGTCCGCCAGCCGCCGCCGTGCACCCAGATCACCAGCGGATGCGGTGCGGCGCCGGCGGGCGGGCGGAACAGATCGAGAGTGAGCGGCCGGTGGCCCGGGGGCTCGGCGACGATCGCGTCGATCACCGGGTCCGGCGGTTGTGAGGACGACACGTGTGTGCGGTGCCCGTCTCCGGGTCAGCGAAACCTTCTCCGATGCGCTAAGGATGGGGGATGAGTGAACTGAGGCTCAACCGCAGACTGCTGCTCACCGCGGGTTCCGGTGTGCTCGGCGTGACCGTCCTCAACACCCTGTCCGGCTGCACCAAGGCTCAGGAGGGCCCGGGCGCCGCCTCCACCACGTCCGCCGCCCCTCCGGTGGCACCGAGCGCCGCCGCGCCGGCCGCGGACGGCAACATCACCGGCGACTGGCGTCGCGTCGACCTCGACTTCGTCTCGGTCTACCTTCTCATCCGCAACGGTGAGGTGGCCGTCGTGGACACCGGCAACCCCGGTTCGGCCACCTCCGTCGAGGACGGCCTCAAAGCCGCCGGCCTGGGCTGGGGAGCGGTCAAGCACATCATCCTCACCCACCAGCACCAGGACCACGCCGGTGGTCTGGCCGAGATCGCGCCGCTGGTCGGAGCCACCCTCTACGCCGGCGCGGCGGACGTGTCCGCGATCGGCGCGGGCGGCAAACCGCTGACCTCGGTCAAGGACGGCGACGATGTGTTCGGCCTCCAGATGATCGGCACACCGGGGCACACCCTCGGCCACGTGTCGGTCTTCGAGCCGGGGACCGGAGTGCTGGTGGCCGGCGACGCGCTGCGCAACCTGAACGCGCTGGAGGGTTCCGACCGGCTGTACACCGCCGACGCCGCCCAGGCGGCCGCCTCGGTGAAGAAACTCGCCGCCCTCGACGTGCGGGCGATCCTGCCCGGCCACGGCAAACCGATCACCAGCGGCGCCCGGGAGGCGCTGCAGAAACTGGCCGCGACGCTCTGAACGCCCTCCGCCCGTGACCGTGTCCCGATGGCCGGCCCGGCCGAACCGCTCGCCGGGGCCACAACCGTTCAGGTCGGCCCGGCTCCGGCCGATGAGCAGAGTGACGCCGGACGCGGAGTGAGTGTTTAGTGACTGATACAGGGCTGACCGGCCTCGAATTGGTCGACGAGCTCGGCCGGGGCGCGTTCACCATGGTCCACCGCGCCCGGCGCGGTGACCGCTGGTACGCGGTCAAACGGCCCCTCGCCGACGCGAGCGAATATCCGGCGATCCGGACCGAGCTGAGCCGCGAGGCCGCGCTGCTGGCCTGCATCGACGACCCGGGCGTGGTCCGGGTGCACGCGGTCGGGGACCTCGACGGCGTACCCACGCTGGTGCTGGACCACCTGACCAGCGGATCGCTCGCCGACCAGCTCGGCGCCGGGGTGCTGGCCGAGAAGTGGGTCGTCGCGATGGCCGCCCGGCTGGCCCGCGGCCTGGCCGCCGCGCACCGGCTCGGCCTGGTGCACCGCGACATCAAACCGAGCAACATCATGGTCGGCCCGGACCAGCCGGCCACCCTCATCGACTTCGGCCTGGCCCAGGTCGGGGCCGAGACCGGCGACACCGACGAGGCCGTCGGCACCTTCCTCTACTCGTCGCCGGAACAGTCCGGCATGCTCAAGCGCCCGGTCGACGGCCGCTCCGACCTCTACTCCCTCGGCGTGGTGCTCTACGAGTGCCTGGCCGGCCGGCTGCCGTTCGAGGCCGACGACGTCGGCGAGCTGCTGCGGATGCACCTGGCCGCCCCGGTGCCCGACCTCACCGAACTGCGCCCGGACATCGACGCGAACCTGCTCGCCCTCGTGTACCGGCTCCTCGCCAAGGACCCCGACGACCGCTACCCGGACGCCCGTGCGCTCCTGGCCGACCTGCGCGACTGCCCCGGAGGCGAGGCGGCCGCGCAGCCCGCCGTCACCGGCTGGCCGCTGCGGGGCCGCGCCACCGAGGCGGAACGGCTGAGCCGCCGATGGGAGCGGGCCCGGGCCGGGCAGGGCGGCGTCGCGGTGATCCGCGGTGCGGCCGGCTCCGGCCGGACCCGGCTCGCCGAGGAGGTCGCCGCCGAGGCGTCGGCCGCCGGGCTGCCGGTGTTCTGGGCGACCTGCCGCCCCGACGAGGAGTCACCGCTGGCCGCGGCCCGGGAAGCGGTCGCCTCCTGGCGGGCCTCGGTCCGCCGGCTGTCGCCGGAACGGCGGGCGGCCGTCGACGAGCAGATCGCCGAGGCCTCCGCGACCGCCGGCGCCGGCCTGATCGCCCGGCTCTTCGGCGACCTGATCCCGGCGACGGCCGGCGAGCCCGCCCTCGGCGGCGACGAGCACGTGCTCGGCGCCGGAGTGGTGTTCCTCGGCGAAGTCGCCACCCGGACCGGTGGGCTGTTGCTCGTCGTCGACGACGCCCAGCACCTCGACTCCGGCACCCGCCAGTTGCTGGAGAAACTCGCCGCCGAGATCGCCGGGCTGCCTGTCCTGATCGTGCTCACCGCCCCGGACGACGCCGCCGACCCGGCCGCCGGCATGGAGGGCGTCGGCGCGCTCACGGTGACCTGCGCCCCGCTTCCGGCGTCCGCCGTCGCCGACGTGATCGCCTCCCGCCTGCCCGGCGCCGAGGTCACCGTGGAACTGGTCCGGCACGTCATCGCGCGAACCGACGGAACCCCGCTCGCGGTCGTCAGCTACCTGTTGCGGCTCCTCGACGCCGGCCTGCTCAGCCCGATCTGGGGCACCTGGCGACTGGACATCCACGGCGCCGACGCGCTGCCCCCGGCCGCCGACGTCCGCGACCTGATCGCGGCCCGGCTCACCGGGCTGCCCGAGGACATCCTGAACTGCCTGACCGTGGCCGCCGCGGCCGGCATCCGGTTCCGGCCGGAGACCCTGTTCGAGCTCGACGAGCCCGACAAGGTGCTCGGCGCGCTCGGCGCCGCGGCCGAGCGGCACGTGCTGGAACCCCGCCCCGGCGGCTGGTACGCCTTCGTCCACCCCCAGTTGCGAGACATGCTCCTGGACCGGGTCGACGCGGCCGGGCTCCGGCGACTGCACGCCGACCTGGCCGGGGCGCTGGAGCGGCAGCCGGAGGAACTACGCGACGAGGGGCACGCGTACGCCGTCGCCCGTCACCACCGCCGCGCCGGCGACGCCGCCGCACCCGAGGACCGCCGCCGCAGCGCCGCGATCGCCGGCCGCCGGGCACTGGCCGACCAGTCCCCGGCCGAGGCGATCGAATACCTGACCGACGCCGTCGACGGCGACCCGGCGCCCGGCACCGACCTGCTGCACGCGCTGGCCCAGGCCTATCTGCGGGCCGGCCGGTTCGGCGAGGTGGACGCCGTGCTGGACCGGGCCCTCGCCGGCGAACCGGATCGCCTGTGGCGGGCCCGGCTGCTCACCACCCGCATCGAGCTGTTCCACACCATCTGGGACGACGACCGGGCCCTGGAGACGACCCGGTCGGCGCTGGCCGAACTGCGCCGGCCGCTGCCCGGGGCGGGGCTGCTCGCCCTGATCCAGACCCTGTTCATCGCGATGGCGGGCGGGCTCGTACGGCGTACCAAAGTGGGTTATGGAACCGCGCGGAGCCGCGACCGGGAGAAGCAGGCCGCGCTCGCCGCCGTCCTCGACGCCGGCGGCTATGCCGCGGCGGTCGGCCTGCGGCTGCGGGAGGCCGGCACCCTGGCCCTGCGCGCCCTCTACGCGGTGAACCGGCTCGGCCCCTGCCCGGAGTACGTCCGCGTCTACGCCCTGATCGGCTATGTCGCCGCGGTGATCAAACTGCGCGGCACCAGCGACCGCTGCCTGCGGCGCGCTGGCGACGTGGCCGCGAAACTGGGCGACCCGGGCCTGGGCGCCTATGTGGAGTGGATGCACGGCGTCGCCCTGCTGTTCAGCGGCGCCGACGACGGCAGCATCTGGGAGAAGACGATCACCCGGAACGCCCGCTGGTACGGGCCCGCCCAGGTGATCCCCGGCTACGCCGCCCTCGGCCTGCGCTTCCTGCTGCGCGGATACGTCGACGAGGCGGCCCGCGAGTACGAGCGCGGCATCCAGCGCCTCGCCGACCAGCAGCAGGCGCTCGGCACCTCCATCGGCATGCTCAGCGTGATGATCCCGGCCGGGCAGAGCCGCTTCGGTGACGCCGCCGCCGCCCTCAAACGGCTCCGCGAGGCCTTCCCGCCCGGCACCGGCACCCGGGTGCAGCGGGCCAACATGCTCACCGCCGCCGCCTGCGTGCTGATCGAGCAGGGTGAGGTGGGCCAGCCGCTGGACGACGTGTTCGACGAGTTCCACGCGCTCAAGCTGCGCCGGAGTGAACTGATGCCGCAGCACCGCTGGATCTTCGTCTACCAGGCGCAGGCGCGGCTCATCCAGTTCCGGTACGCCGCCGACGCCGACCGCCCGGCCCGGCTCGCCGTGGCCCGCAAGGCGATCCGCGCACTGGGCCGGGTCGGCGGCACCCCGCTGCTGCGGGGCGTCTATCTGACCACCAAGGCCTCCCTGCACCTGGCGGCCGGCGAGCCGGAGCGCTGCATCAAGCTCGCCGACGAGGCCGAACGGCGGCTGCGCAAGGTCGACGCGCCGTTCATCCAGTACGAGGCGTTCCGCATCCGGGCCCGGGCCATGCGTGCCATGGGCATGGCCAACGAAGCCGACCGGCAGGCCCGGTTCGCTCTCGGGATGGCCAACTTCCACGGCTGGGAGCAGCGGCGGCGGCAGACCCGTACCGAATTCGGCGTCGACGAGGGCGCCGGCACGCACCGCCGGACCGTCGCCGAACGCCGCCCCGCCTCCGGCCGCAACCGCCACCTCGACGCGTTGCAGCAGGTCGGCACGGCCGCCGCGACCATCCTCGACCCGCAGCAGCTGGCCAGCGTGGCCCTCGACGAGATGCTGCGCATCCTCGGCGCCGAACGGGCCATCTTCTTCCTCGTCGACGAGAGCGGCGACCCGGTCCGCTACGCCGGCCGCGACGTCTCCGGCGAACTCGAGGAGACCAGCGAGTACGGCGCCAGCCTCGTCCGCCGCGTCGCCGAGACCGGTGAGCCGCTCGTCGTCACCGGCACCGAACAGGGCGCCGCCCTCGGCTCCCGCAGCGCCGTCGTGCACGGGCTGCGCAGCATCCTGATCGCGCCCGTCCAGTTCAAGGGCCGCCTCGTCGCGGTGGTCTACCTCGACAGCCGGCTCGCCCGCGGCATCTTCACCGACGACGACGTCGCCGTCCTCACCGCCGTGAGCAGCCACGTCGCGGTGTCGCTGGAGACCGCCCGGGCCGCCCAGCTGCACTCGGCGGTGCAGGCGGCCCGGCAGCAGCAGGCGCTCGCCGAGATGCTGCGGGCCAGCCTCGCCGAACTCAGCGCCATCCTGGAACCGGACCGCCTGCTGCGCCAGCTCTGCGCCACCCTGCAGGTGCAGCTCGGCGCCACGGCCGGCTGCCTGGTCAGCCGGGAGGGGGAGGTCCTCGCCGTCGTCGGTGCCACGCCGCAGGAGATCATCGGCACCCAGGTCCAGTTGCCCGCTCCTTCGGCTTCCCCGGCCTCCGGTTCTTCCGTGGCCTCCGCTGCCGGCGGCGCGGCGCAGTCGTCCGGTTCCGGTGAGCTGGGCGCGCCCGACCTGCTCGACCCGGCCGAGACCGCGGGGGTACGCGAAAGGCTGCTCGCCGGAGCGCCGACCGCGCTCGCCGTCCCCCTGACCGGGCGCGACGGCCCGGTCGGCCTGGTCCTGCTCGGCGGCGGCGGGCTCGACGACACCAGCCGTCAGGTGGCGGCGGCGCTGGCCACCCAGGGCATGGCGGCGTACGAGAACGCCCGCCTCTTCAGCCGTGTCCAGGAACTGGCGACCACCGACGAACTGACCGGTCAGCACAACCGGCGTCACTTCTACGCGATCGCCGGCGCGCTGGTCCAGGCGGCGGCTCGCAACGGGCGTCAGCTGGCCGCCGTCATGCTCGACATCGACAAGTTCAAGTCGGTCAACGACACGTACGGCCATGGGGTGGGCGACGAGGTCATCCGGACCGTGGCCGCCCGGATCCGCGGCTGCCTGCGCCATTCCGACGTCCTGGGCCGTTACGGTGGTGAGGAGTTCGCCGCGGTCCTGCCCGACCACGACGGTCACGCCGCCGACCTCGCCGAACGCGTCCGCCTGGCCGTCTCCGCCGAGCCGATCCCCACCCAGGCGGGCCCGCTCCCGATCACCATCAGCGTCGGCCTGACCAGCCTCACCCCCGGCGACACCAGCCTCGACGAGCTTCTGGCCCGAGCCGACCACGCTCTCTACCGCGCCAAGGAGTCCGGCCGCAACCGCGTGATGATCGACTGACGCGCCCGTCCCACCGTCGTTCCCGTCCCACCGTCAACGCCTGGCCGGGGACGGCTTCGCCGTCGGGTGGGTGGCACCGCTGTGCCGCGTAGGTCCGCCGAGGGTCCTCGTGAGTCGGGCTTTTTCCTGAATACCGGATGAATCAGGCGCCACTCCAGCACCCTGGGGAGTCGTGAAGAGAATCCTTCCGGTGCTGCTCTGCGCCGTGTCCGGCCTGGTCCCCGCCCAGCCCGCCGTCGCGGGGCGAGCCGCCGCCGGTGACCAGCCCGCCGTCGCCGGTCGAGCCGTCGCCGGTGACCAGCGCGTCGTGGCCGTGCCGGGCGCTGGCGTGATGCCGGGTGCTGCACGGACACGAGCCGCCGTGGCCAAGCGGGCCGCGCACGTGATCCGGCCCGGGGACACGTTGATCCGGATCGCCGGCCGGCATGACGTCCGCGTCGCCGATCTGCGGAAGTGGAACGGGCTCGCGGCGACGGAGCCACTGCTGATCGACGGGATGCTCCGGCTCACCGCGCCCGACGCACCGCTGCCCGCCTGGGCGACCAGGGTCATGATGGTCACCGCCGCCGAGGCCAACGGCGACCCGGCCAAACAGTGCCCGGTGCCGGCGACCGACCTGCGCCGGATCTGGGTCCGCTACCTGGGCTTCGACGGCCGAGCCCACGACGGCAACGTGATCATGCATCACACGCTGGTGGGGCAGACACAGCGCGGGTTCGAGGCCCTCTACCGCCGGCGGTTCCCGATCATGGCGATGTCGCCGGAGGTCGTCCCGGACAAGACGGTGCTGACGATGGGCTACGAATGCCGGTACGTCGCCGGGACGACGAAGTGGTCGCAGCACTCCTACGGCCGGGCGATCGACATCAACCCGCGCCAGAACCCGATGATCCGCGGCGATTACCTGGACCCGCCGAACGCCGCGACATGGCTGGCCCGGGACCGCTACTGGCCGGGCATGATGCACGAGGACGGCGCGGTGCTCGCCTTCACCGACGAGGGCTTCGCGTGGGGCGGCCGCTGGAAGACCTTGAAGGACTACATGCACTTCAGCACCACAGACCTCTGATGACCTGGCCATATGCTCTCAGGCACAATGCAATCTTGCTCTACCTGGCACATCCATAGCCTGAGCTGGACCCAGGCGTCCGCCACCGTCCACAGGCGTCCGGTGCGGTCACCGGCGACTGTCACTCAGTTAGTCACCCGGATACTTCCTGTGGCATAGAAGTGTTCGATACTGTAAACCCCGCCATTCGATACATCAGCTTGGTGCGCTCATTGGAGAAGGCTGAAGTTTATTGCACTCCTCGACGGTGGTACACCGAATCAGCACGTTCCGCACACCGGGAAGGGCTTTAATGTCGTCTTCCAGGGCGGAGTCCCTGACCTGACGGATCGCCGCTTGATCCAGCATCGTCACCACGAATCCCGCTGGCAGTAAATTAGGATCGATGTCCGAAAAAGCTGTGGGTTCGGACACCTCCCGCCTAAAGCGGTCACGAAATGCCGCGCCGTCCTCGTAGACGACGCTGCTCACCCCTGGTATAGCCTGCAGCCTCGCTTGCACGTTTGTCCTATGCTCATCCGAGGCATTATCGAGCATAAAGACGGTGAAATAGGCCCTTTCCTTCAGAATGCTTTCGAGGCGCTCTTCTTCATCATTCTGAAAGAGGCCGCAGGCCGCCAAACTTACTGTTTGCAGCAGGGCAACGATGATTATCGCAAATCGACGCACGCGGCGGAGGATACCAGGGATGGTGGTTGGCATGCCCGTTAACCCTGACCGCTAGGGCCGCAGAGGCTCACGACTCAAGGGCGGCCGCGTGCGGCCGTCGCATGCGACGCGTTAGCGCCCTTGATCGTGAGTGCGGCCCGGACACACTGCGCGCCGCCGCCCAGGCACCGACGGCCGCAACGCGCGTTGCACCCCGAACGCGGGCAGCTCGGCCGCGTCGCCCAGGTCCCCGCAGCGGTCGGCCGCCGGCCACCTTATAGTCGCGGCCGGTCTGTTCATTCTCGTGGTCGAGGAGAGACCTGAGCATCTTCTGGATTTCGGCGGCCAGGCGGACGTTGCCATGCGCGATGTCGAGAATCTCGTCAGGCATGAGCACCCATCCCGGTCAGCGGGTGGTCGTAGCCCGCTTTTCCGCCGAAGGTGGGCAGTTTGACCGTGTCGAGGTCGCTGAGTGTGCGGTCTAGCACTGCACGAAAGCCCTTCACCGCTGAATCCGCATAGGCGAGGTACTTCGTGACCTGCGCCCACATAGCGAGGATGTTGGCCGCTTCCGCGGCTGTGACGCCGTACCCCACCGCCCCGCCTATGCCTGATGCGGCAGTGGCGGTGCCGGCCGCCGCTGCGATGCCAGCGATGAGGGCTGCATCGCACATACCTTTGATGAGACCGCCGATAGCGTCGCCGGCCGCCCAAACGGCGTCGGCCATAGTCCGGTACGCAGCGCCCATCTCCGCCAGTGGCGCGCGAAGCTGGTCGATCGAGGTGGCGAAGTCGGTGAAGTATCGATAGGCAGCGTCTCCGGCATTACCTTGCCAGACTTGCTGTAGCGAGGTGGCCCCCGACTGGACGTTGAAGGCGAGATCATGCACAGCGGCCGCCGCATTGGTCAAGACCGGCTGCATCTGGGCGAAGACCTCCCAGTCGCCGAAGATCTTCTTCTGCACCTCTTCGACCGGGTCGATGCCGAGGATGATGTCGAAGCCCTTCATCGTCCAGGCGGTCGGGCTGATGTAATCCATCCATCCCAGTTTGTTGACGGGGGTGTCGGGCTCCGGGTCGGGCTTCTTGAGGAGCTGTTCGGGTGCCCGCGAATCGCTGAAGGGCAGTGGTGGGCACACGGCGATCTCGTGCTCGATCGCCGTCGGGCACCATTCCCCGCTCGCTGGCAGCGCGCGGTCGAGGTTGGTCGCCGCCGCAAGGTCTGTGCTCCGGTAGTACTCCGCCGCCGAGCGAAGCTCCGGTACCGAGTAGTCGAGCATGCACGTCACGCGGTTGAAGGCGCCCTGGATCAGCGCGACGGCGTGCTGGTTTCCCTCATTGGCGACGCCGATCAGCTCGCCACCGGTGCCGTCCATGGCGTTCTTGGTGATGTACTCGCTGATGGCCAGGGAGTCGTCACGCGCCCGACCTATCTGATCCGCGTACGACACCAGCGCTTGTGGCTCCACATCCAAGCTGCTCACGAACCACTTCCGACGACGACCGCCAGTCCCGCGAGACCCAGGCCGGTAAAGGAGACCGCCGCAAGAAGAAGCCCGAGCACCAACTTCGGGTAAGGCCGGCTGAAGTAGACCCCCGCCCCGCAGACACCGCCCACCGCGCACGCCAACGCTGGCACAAGCCGCGCGCCGTCGCTCTCCCCCCACGAAACGGACAGCACGGCGAAGATGCCGATGAAGACACACACGCTTGCGATCGTGGAGCGCAGGTTCCAGTACGCCGTCCGCTGGAGCCTCTCCACCGACTCCTGATACCTCGCCGCGACTGCTTCGCGTTCCTCAGGCGTGCCACGTCGATTCCGACCGCTCTTCTGTGCCATGACACAGACCGTAGCGATCGACGAAATTGATCGCTGTCCCGAGGGCGCTGGTTGTCATGCCCTGCAAACTCTCAGACCGCGGTGAACCGGCAAGCCGGACAAAGCGTTATGCCGATAAGCGACAGCCGTTCTCATCTGTGGTTAGGCGGGCTCTCAGGCAACCAGCAGGGGCGTCGGACCTCGTAGGACACCCGCTTTGATGTGAGGTTGTGGGAACCTGTCGGATTGTCTACTCAATGCCCAGGTTCCGCTTCCGGAGGGCGGCCATTAGCGTCAGTCTATGGCCCGTCGCTCTTCCAAGGTCGCTGGGCGTGCGATCGGCTTTATGCGGGCCGTCCTGGCCGCTCTCTTTTGGATGTCCGACCAGCGTCGTCTTGCGATTTCGACGCGCTGGCCATGTTCGTGCCGTACCTAGCCTTCGTCGCCCCATTTAAGTGTGGCGGCTACACCCCCCCGCCAGCGGCAGGCGTGCCGCAACATTGGCCTCGGCCTGCTTATCGGGTGCTATCGCCATCGGTTCGATCGCCTCGGGCGAATCTTCGACCGCGATCGGACGGCGGCCCGGTACCCGGTATCCGGTACCCAGGCCAGTCTGTCCGGAATAGAGAGTGCAGAGCATGCGCCGTCCGGATGGACGCGCAGAACGGTCACTACTTCGAGAACGGAAACGAAATGGTCAGAACATTGCGAACCAGAACCCGACGAGCCGCCGCGACGATCATTGCAGGGCTGCTGCTGGCGACCGGCCAGGGGATCGTCGACGCGCGTTCGTCAGACGCGAGCGCTCCGTTGTCCGAGTACTGCTTCGAGGACGCCGACTGGTACATACTTAGGAACTACAAGTCGAGGAAGGTCCTGCAGCCCCGCGACAGTGTCACCCACAACGGCGCCAAGATTGTCCAGTACCCCGAGCGCCCCGAGTCGTTGTCGGGCTACCAGTACTGGTGCCGGATCAGCGACGGTGACTACGAGAGCTTCGAGAACGTGCAGGCCGAGAAAAACCTCGGCATCGACGGCGGCAGCAACGCGAACGGCGCCGCGGCCATCCAGGCCTGGCCGACCGGCGCGGTGAACCAGGACTGGCTCAAGCGCTCGACCGGCTACCCGGCGGGCGTCGTCGCTCTGGTCAACCGCAAGAGCGGCCTGTGCCTCGGTATCTCCGGCGGAAGCCTCAACAACGGGGCGCAAGCCGCCCAGTTCTTCTGCGATGGCTCGCCCAACCAGGGCTGGGAGATCGTCTACCGGCTGGGACCGGTGCGGGGAAGCGTCAATCGCGACTTGACACGTGGTTCGTGATGACGACGAGTCGGTGTCGGGGTTGGCGGCGTGCACCCTGTGAGGGCTGAGCAGCGTCTGCATGGCCGCGAGCGAGTGGGTTCGCCCGTAATGTCACGTCGTGAAGATCTTCTTGCTCTGGCATGTTCGGCACGCGCCCTTTGTCGATGGCAGTCCCACGCGACACCGCGACGAGAGCGGAGAACTCGACTGGGACGAAGAGGAGGGCGACGATCTCAAGATTCTTGGCGCGTACTCGACCGAGCGGAAGGCCGAGGAGCGGATCGCGCGGGCGCGGCTGCTGCCCGGCTTCCGGGATGAACCGGACTGCTTCCTCATCGATCAGTACACGGTTGATGCGGACAGGTGGACCGACGGGTTCGTCACCGTCGCGGCCAGCGAGTAGCAGCACCCCCCACGTTCGTCGAGGTGGCTCGGGTTTGCGGGCTTTGAAGCGGCCGACCGGGTTGATCGTGGTGCGCACGACGTCAGCGAGCAACTGGTCTGCGTCGTAGACCCGAAAGGTGCTGTCGGCTTCCTCGACAGTGACCGTCTGGCCGGCATGGCCAATGCCGACGTGGATGCGTTGCCCAGCAACGCTGATGCTGCCCCGATCAAGCCGTCAAACGCCACCGGCATTGACGGAGGTCACGTAGAACTGAGGTACTAAAAGGCAGGTCGCATGCCATGCAGAAGGGTCCTGACCAGCATGATCCAAGTCCGCAGACGAAGAACATGCACTTCAGAACCATAGACCTCTGACGGCGTCCTGCAGCCGCGACCGCCGCCACCCCTCCCGTGCCGTAGCCGAGAAACGTCGCGGCGCGGGTTGGGGCCGCTTAGGCGACGGCTGGGGTGTTGGGCCGTAGCGGGTGCGTGTCGCGGCGCGGGTTTGCCGTGGCGGGGGGACGGTTGGGGTGGTCGGCCGCCGCTGGCGCGTGTGCTGGGGCCCGTCTCCGCCGGGAGCTGGAGCGGTCGGAGACGGGCCTTCCTGATCAGGCCTGGGCGGGCCGGCCCGTGTCCGTCGGTGATGACGGGGCCGCGGAGGCGGGGTCGGGCGCTGGGGGCAGGACCGGGTCCGGGGCGGCGGCGGGCGCGGGTGGGGTCTCGGTGAGCTGTTCGCGGAGGTAGTTCCAGAGGACGGCGATCATCGCCGCCACCGGCACCGCGAGCAGCGCCCCCACGATGCCGTAGAGGCTGCTGCCGAGCGTCACCGCCAGCAGCACCACGCCGGCGTGCAGGCCGAGGCCGCGGCTCTGCACCATCGGCTGGAAGACGTTTCCCTCGAGTTGCTGCACCACGATGATGATGGCGAGGACGATCAGGGCGTCGGTCCAGCCGTCGGTGACGAAGGTGATGATGACGGCGACGAAACCGGCGAACAAGGCGCCGACGATCGGTACGAACGCGGTCACGAACGTGAGCACGGCGAGGGGCAGGGCGAGGTCGACGCCAAGGATGGCGAGGCCGACTCCGATCAGGACCGCGTCGAGGAGGCCGACGAGGGCCTGGGAACGGACGAACGCGCCGAGCGCGTCCCAGCAACGGCCGGCGACCGTGGGCACGTCGTCGGAGAGACGGCCGGGGAGCTGGCGGCTGAGCCAGGGCAGGAAGCGCGGCCCGTCCTTGAGGAAGAAGAACATCAGGAACAGCGCGAGGATGGTGTTGACCACCCCGCTGAACACCGAGCTCACTCCACTGAGGGTGGCCGTGGCGATGCTGCCGACGCTGGCCTGGAGTTTGTCGACCCCGGTGTCGAGGTAGGTGTTGACCTGGGCGTCGCTGATGTTCAGGGGCGGCCCGGAGGCCCAGGAGCGCAGCTCCTCGATGCCGGTGCCGATCTGTTGGACGAGTTCGCCGGATTTGGCGCCGACGGGCGCCACGATGCCGACGACGGTGCCGACGGCGACCAGCAGGAACAGGAGTGTCACCACGCTGGCGGCGAGGGCCGGTGGCCAGCTGTGGCGGCGCAGGAACCGGGCCGGCGGCCAGGTCAGTGTGGTCAGCAACAGCGCGATGACGACCGGCCAGATCACCGACCAGGCGCCGCCCAGTATCCGCAGCGCCACCCAGGTGGCCAGCAGGACCAGCAGCAGTTGCAGCGAGATGCTCGCCGATGTGCGCAGCGCGCCTCGCGTCTTTCTCGGATTCAGCCCGGTGCCCATGTGATCACCCTAGGGACTTCGGGCAGGGGCCGCGCACTGAGGCGCGCGGCCCCTGGGCCAACTACAGCTCTAGCGCGAACTTCAGGAGGTCCCCGATGCGGAACTGGCCGGTGGCCGGGGCGATCGGCGTGGTCGGCCGGAAGCCCGGGTTGACCCTCAGGTAACCGGACTTGTCGGCGTCGAGGATGCCGAGGATCACTTCGGCGACGATGCGGCCGCCGACCGGGCCGAGCCGTTCGCCGGCGTGGCTGAGCTCGGCCTCCTTGAGGATGTAGAACCAGAGCGGCGCCTTGCCCTGCCAGCCCGGGTTGGCGGGGTCGGGGAGGCCGAGCTGGGTGTTGGTCAGCGGGGTGATGCCCATCCGGGCCGCGACGTCCTGGCCGGCGGGCAGGCCGAGCCGGCTGCCGCGGAGCAGGTTGCGTTCGGCGAGCGACGGGGTGTTGTCGTTGACCACGGTTCCGGGCAGGTTGAACAGCGGCAACGACAGCTTGCCGTCCATCCGGCGTGAGGCGTTCCGTGGAGCCGCCGGCTTGCCGGGAACGTCGAAGAAGTGCCACCAGTCGATCTCGAGGCGGGCCGGCAGTGGCCGGTTGCCGCGCAGGTCGGCGCCTTCCTGGCCGAAGATGGCGGCGAACGACGGCGTGGTGCGGGTGTTCATCAGGTAGCCGGCCCGGATCATGCTGTGCCCGAAGCGGTAGGCGGCGACCGAGTACTCGATCGGCATCATCGGGCGGTGCGGGTTCTTCGGCTTGTAGTACTCCCGCTTGACCCGGCCTTTGCCGTCGAGGAACCGGCCCACCACCTCGGGACCGACGATCTTGTCGAGGAAGTCGTGGATGATGATCCACTGGAAGTGCCAGCGGGTGAGCCGCTGAGCCTCGGCCAGGTTCTTCGCCAGCCCGGTCGTCAGGGTGCGGTTGTGGAACTTGGCGAAGGCCAGGTGGAGCTGGGCGACGATCAGGTTCTCGTCGTTGCGGGCGTCACCGATGAAGGCGCTGCCGTCGGGGCGGCGCGGAAGGTCGTCGACGCCGTTCGCGTTGCGGACGACCTTCATCCGGGTGCGGTCGGCCTCGTACAGCTCAGGGTCCTGGGCCGGGCCGCGTCCGTAGAGGGAGCCCAGGTCGAACAGCGGGGTGTCGAAGTTCGTGAGGGCGTTCGGGTCGGCCTGCGCCTGGTCGAGGGGTGTCCGGTCGAGCGTCATGTCGTGGTCGATGAACTGGCCGAGGAAGGTGAACCCGGCGGCGACACGGCCGTTGTCGAGGTCGGTCGGGTTGGCCGTGGAGGGCTCGCCCATCTGCGCGGCCAGTGAACGGAGCAGATCTTCCGGCGGCTGGTACGCGTCCGCGTTCTTGAACATGACCCCGAAGCGGCCCTCTTTGTCACGGCCGGCCTTGACGGCGATCTCGCTGCCCCGGTTGCCGGCCGCCGCGTGCTTCCAGTCGGCCGGCGCGCGGGGAGCGTCCGGGGCGGCGGCGTGTGCGGGGGTGGTCAGACCGGCGGCACCGGTGGTGGTCACCGTCGCCGCGACGGCAGCGGTTCCGGCGATGAGGGTGCGCCGGTCGATGTTCGTGTCAGCCATGGACAGGAAGGTAGCCAGGCATCAGGTGCTAATGCGACATGAGATGACACGGAAGGACTAATACCGTCTGGTCGGCCTAATCCGACAAGGCAACCTTGGCGTCGGACGGGGGAGTGCCCCGAATCCGGCGATGCCGAACGACGTTAGGCACCGCTGTGGCCACCAGGATCAGGAGCGCGGTGCCGGTGGCGCACCACATGATCGCCGGGAAGGTGTGCGGCGCCAGCCAGCCGGCGACCACCAGGAGCACGCCGGTGCCCGCCCACAGCGGCGCGGACGGCCACTTCGCCCCGGCCGCGACCTGGGCGTTGACCAGCACGTACACCACGGCGTAGATGGCGCCGGTAGCCGCGAAGACCGGCGCGTAACGGCCCAGGCCCACGTAGTCCGGTCCGCCGGCCACCCGGAACGCCAGCCCGCCGGCGATCGCGGACGCCGCCACCAGGCCCGCGCCCGAGGCGGTGACCAGGCCGATCGCCAGGATCAGGGCGCGGCGGCTGCCTTGCGCGAGGCGGGGCAGGGCCAGCACGGTGACCACCTGCGGCGCCCAGATCGCGCCCTTGGTCAGGACGGTGCCCACCGCGTACGCCCCGGTCTCGGCGGCCGGCAGCAGGGCCCGGGCCAGCAGCAGGTCGGCGTAGGAGACCACCAGCATGGCCAGCGTCGCCGAGCAGGCCGTGAAGACCTGCCGCGCGGTGATGTCGAGGCCGTTGCGGGCGCCGGGGACCGACCGGGTCAGCAGGCCCAGAGCGGGCGGGATCAGCAGCGCGGTCACGGTACCGATCAGCATCGAGCCGGTCAGGCCGGCGCCGAGGACCAGGCCGGCGCTCAGGCCCCCGTACCGGCCGGCGGCCTGGATCGCCATGCCCACCGCGAGTTGCAGGAAACGCTCGTCACCCTGCAGCTCGCCGACCCAGCGGCCGGAGGTGACGATGGCCCCGGTGTAGACGGCCAGCAGCAGGATCACCGTGGCCGGCACGTCCAGCAGCGGCCCGGCGGCCGGGGCCAGCAACGCGACCACCCCGGCGCACGCGCCGCCGGCGAGCCAGCCGGCTCGCCGGGCGGAGGTGCCGGGGTGCTTCGCCCGGTGCACCGCCACCGCGATCTGGAGACCCATGCCGGGTACCGCCACGATGCCGGCGATGGCCAGCACGGTCGCGAGCGCGCCCAGATCGGCGGGGGCGAGGGTACGGGCTCCCAGCACCGGCACGAGATAGCCGAGCGCGCTGGTGATCGCGCTGGCGACGGTCACCGCCGCGACGCCGATGCCGATCCGCTGCCCCGACGGGGCCGGTGTGGTTACAGCCGGCCCTCGTCGACCGCCTGCTTGATCCACGGGATCACCTCGTCCAGCATCGTGTCGAGGCTGGTCTCGGCGGTGAAGCCGAGGACCTCGCGCGACTTCGAGACATCCGGCACGCGCATGGCGACATCGTGGGCGAACGGGTCGTCGCTGACGTACCGGAAAGGAACGTCCGGGCCCTTGATCTTGCGCCAGATCACCTCGGCGAGCTGAAGCACGGTCGTCGACTCGGCGGTCGAGAGGTTGAAGTCGTCGTTGAGCGCGGCCTCGTGCTCGATCGCGGTCGCGATGCCCCGCGCCAGGTCGCCGCCGTAGGTGTAGTGCCGCACCTGGTCGCCGGCGCCGAGGATGTGCAGCGGGTCCTGACCCTTGAGCACCTTCTGCACCAGGTCCGGGACGACGTGCGACATCGCCAGCTTGACGTTGCCACTCATCACCTCGGCCGAGCCCAGCGCCCGGCCCTCGCCGATGCCGACACAGTTGAACGGCCGGACGATCGTGTAGGGCAGCTTGTACTGGTCCCAGGCGGCGCGGGCGTAGTACTCGACGGCGAGCTTCTGGAAACCGTAGGACGACTTGGGCGGCGGAACCTCGTTCTGGTCGCCCTCCTTGCTCGGCCAGCGGTCGGTCGACTCGAAGACCATCGACGACGACACGTAGGTGACCTTCTTGAGGGTCCCGTCGCGGTGCGCCGCGATCGCCGCGTCACACGACGCCGCCATGATCCGCTCGTTGGTGGCGAGAAGGTCGTAGGCGTACGCGTGGAAGTAGGAGATCCCGCCGATCATCGCGGCGCCGGCGACGAAGTGGTCGCACCCGGCCAGCAGATCGGTCACCAGGGCGACGTCGCGGGCGTCGCCCTCGACGAACCGGTAGTTCGGGTGGGTGTCGTAGCTGTGCGACACCGGGCCGTACTTCGAGAAGTTGTCCAGGCCGACGACCTCGTGCCCGCGGCCCAGCAACTCCTCGACCAGATAGCCGCCGATGAATCCGGCCGAGCCGGTGACCAGCACCTTCATGCGGGCGTGTCCTCCTTGTCACGGGCCTCCGCCGGAGCGGGGTCGGGCCTCTTCGCCGCCCAGCGGGCGGCCATCTGCTCGTCCGACATGCGCCGGCCGAACGCGAAAAAGTACCAGCGCAGATAACTCGGCATGAAACGGCCCACGTCGAAGTGTGACTCCCCGAGTTGCCGGTCGAGCCAGATCGTCGGGATCTCGGCCACCGGGCGCCGCAGGCGGGTCGCTTTCGCGGTCAGCTCGATGCCGATCTCGAAGCCGGTGTTCGACTCGATGCCGACCTCACGGACGAAATCGGTGTCGTACGCCTTGAAGCTGTTCGTGGCGTCGCGGGTGCCGACCCGGGCGAACAGTTTCAGCGTCTTCCCGGCCCACCGGGAGGCGATCCGCTTGAACCGGGGACCGCCGACCTGCTGCCCCCCGGGCATGTACCGGGACGCCGAGGCGACCACCACGCCCCGGTCGACGAGGCGGGCCAGTTCGTCGATCTGCTGGGGGTCGTCGCAGCCGTCGGCCATCGTCACCACCGCCACCGGCGCGCGTGCCGCGTCGATGCCGAACCGGATCGCGTTGGCGGGGCCGCGGCCGTACGTGTTCAGCACGGCCCGGACGCGCGGGTCGGTGCGGGCCAACTCGTGCACGTACGGCACCGTCGTGTCCTCGGGCATGTCGTGCACCACGAGGATCTCGGCCGGCAGCAGCACCTCGCGCAGGATCCGCTGCAGGTGGCGCACCACCTCGGGACCCTCGTTGTAGACCGGGATGATCACTGAAACCCGTGGTGGTGTCACACCCGTACCCCCTGTCCGGTCAGGCCCCACATGTCGATCAGCGGCTTGTCGGTCTCCAGATCGGCGTAGTCCGGGTGCGGCGAAGCGATCACGAGTAGATCGGCCCGCTTGAGGACATCGTCGAGTGGTAGGAAACGGTCGTCCCGAACGTATGGGTCGGTACAGAGCGTCTCTTTGGCCTTCAACGTCAAGATCTTGCGCAGTTTGTAAGCCAGGCTGTCGCGCGAGTCGTCGCTGCCGCCCTTGAACGCCATGCCCAGGATGCCGACGGTCAGTTCGCCGAGGTCGAAGCGGTCCTCCAGCCGGGACACCAGGTAGAGCGGCAGCCCCTCGTTGATCAGCATCGCCGAGTGGCCGAGCACGAAGTTGTTCCGGTTGAAGGCGGCCAGCTGCATCGTGTCCTTGAGCAGGCACGGGCCGGCGGCGAAGCCCGGCATCGGCAGGTCGGCCGCGCGCGGGTAGTCGAACGAGACCGCGTGCCGGATCCGGGCGAAGTCGAGGCCGAAGTCGTTGGCCATCATCCAGAACTGGTTGGCCGCGGCGAACTTCAGGTAGCGCCAGGTGTTGGTGTACAGCTTCGCCAGCTCGGCCTCTTCCGGCTCCAGCAGCACGATCGAGTCGGTGAGATGCCGGAAGAGCTTCTCGGCCCGGTCAAGAGCCTGCGGCGTACGCGCGGAGACGATCTGCGGCAGCGTGAAGAGCTCGGTCATCGCCTTGCCCTCGGCGATCCGCTCCGGGCAGAACGCCACGTCCACGTTGAGGCCGTGCTTGATCAGCAACTTCTCGGTCAGCGCGGTCACGCCCGGGTAGACGGTGCTGCGCAGCACGATCAGCTGGCCGTCGTGCAGGAACTCGACGCAGCGCTCGATCGCCCGCGGCACCGCGCCCAGGTCGGGGTTGAGGTGCTCGTCGACCGGGGTGCCGACCACCACGACCAGGGCCTCCGCGCGTCCCACACTCTCCGGCGCGGTGCTGGCCCGCAGCCGGCCGGCGGCCAGCGCCTCGGCGAGCGGCCCGGCCGCGCCGTTCTCGTCGAACGGCATGTCGCCCGCGTTGACCCGCGCCACCGCTTTCTCGTCGATGTCGTAGAGCAGCACGGACAGGCCCCGGGAGGCGAGCGCGATGCCCAGCGGGAGGCCCACTCGGCCACAGCCGCCGACCACGCAGACGTCCACGCCGGGAGCGTCCTGGGAATCGGTCATTTCGCCTCGCAATCGCCTGGGTGTCGCCGATCTGTGTCGGCTCTGTATCGGCTTGATGTCGGCTCGTGCAGGTTACTGGTGAGGAAACCTCGGGTCTAGAGGAACCTTGGACCCGGCAATTCGGTTCGCGGGAGGCGCGCTTGAGGTGTCCCGCTAAGGATGATCGAAAAGGGACCCGACCTGTCCAAAGGATCGAGGCTGTGGCAACCTGCTGAACGTGTCCTTGGCTCCGCAATCCGAGCGCAGCTCATCCTCCCTGCCGGTGGGCGGGAACCCGGTCCTCAGCGTCGGCCTGTCCGTGACCGCTGTGGCCGCGGTGCTCATCGTGGCCAGCGTGGCCGCGCGGGCGATGATCGCGCGCCGGGGATACCTCACCTACGACGACTTCCCGCTCGTCTCGATGGCGGAGAAAAACGGTCTGACGCCGGACTACCTGTTCACCCTGTTCAACAATCACCTGATGCCGGCCGGTCAGCTCGTCACCTGGCTGACGAACCACCTCGGCGGGTTCGGCTACGGGCCGTACCTGACGCTGCTCGTGGTGGCGCAGGCGGCCGTGAGCATCGCGTTCTACCGGTTGCTCCGCCTGATGCTGCTGCCCGGGTGGGCGATCCTGGTGCCGCTGTCGATCTTCTTGTTCAGCCCGCTGACGCTGGAGGCGACCTCCTGGTGGGCGGTCGGCGTCAACATGCTGCCGATGCAGCTCGCGATGGTGCTGGCGGTGGGTGCGCAGGTGAGGTACATGCGTACCCGCCGGCGCAAGCACCTGCTCACGCTGGGCCTCTCGATCGGGCTCGGGCTGATCTTCTTCGAGAAGGCGCTCCTCGCGGTCGCCCTGGTGTTCCTGCTGACGCTGTGCCTCTACACCCGGGGTGGGCCGTTCCGGTCGGTGTTCCGGACGGTGCGGGACTGGTGGCAGTCCTGGACGGTGCTCACCGCGATCTCGGTCGGGTTCCTGACCTTCTACCTGCTGCGGTCCACCTCCTCACTGCGCCGCCCGGCCTCGGTCGACGAGGTGATCACCTTCGTCGCCCAGATGTTCGGCAACACGCTCTTCCCGGGCCTGGTGGGCGGGCCGTGGACCTGGATGCCCGCGGGTGACGGCGCCCCCATCACCGCACCCGCCATCGTGGCCCGCTGGGGCGCCCTGGCCGTCGTGGCCGCCTTCATGGCGTTCACCGTGTGGCTGCGCGGCTCCGAGGCGTTCCGGGCCTGGCTGCTGGTGTTGCTGTACATCACCCTGGTCGCCGGCCTCCTCGGCGCGACCCGGCTCGGATCGGTCTACAGCGGCGTCGCCGGCGCGGTGCCCCGGTACATCTCCGACGTGGTCGTGGTCGCCGCGATCGCCGCCGGGGCCGCGTTGTGCGGGCTGCGGCGTGACGGCCTCACGACCGCTGCCGAAGCGGCGCCCGAGCGCCCGCGCGCGGCCCTGATCCACCACCGCAAAGCCCTGCCGGCGCTGGCCGGGGCCATCGTGGTGCTGATCGTCAGCGCGACGTTCACGGGCATCCGGTTCGGCGACGAGTGGGCGGTCAAGCGGGGCCGCGACTACCTGGCCACCGCGCGCGCCGACCTGGCCGCGGCTCCGGCCGGCACCGTGTTCATGGACCAGCCCGTCCCCGAGGACGTGGTGGGGCGGCTGTCGGCGCCCTACAACCTGCAGTCGGAGTTCTTCGCGCCCCTCGACGACGGCCCGGTCTTCGTGACCCAGGCCCGCCACCTGTCGGTGTTCGACAAGACCGGTCACGTGCGGCAGGCCTGGGTGAACGGCGTCGTCGCCCGTCCCGGGCCGGTGCAGGGCTGCGGGTACCGCCTCACCGGTCCGCCGGTGAGGATCCCGCTGGAGTCGAGCCTCATCGACTACTGGCACGTGGTGCGGATCGCCTACCTCAGCGACCGTGACACGGCGGCGACGATGCGCCTCGGCGCGGGCGAGATCATTCCCTTCGACGTGCACCGCGGCCTAAACGAGGTCTTCCTGCTGGCGCAGGGCGGCGGCGCCACCCTCGAGGTGGACCTCCTCGCCGAAGGGGCGGGCATCTGCACCGACGAGATCATGGTCGGCTCCGTCGTTCCGGCGCCCAAAGGGTAGTGCGCCCGGGGCCCGTCCTCCACACGATCGCGGCGCTGGTGACCGCGGTCGTGCTCGCTCCGCTCGTCCTGCCGGGATACGTCCTGCGCTACGACATGGTCTTCGTGCCGCGGCAGCCGCTGAACTGGGAGATGCTGGCGCCGGCCGACTCGCTGCCACGGGCGGTGCCGGTGGACGCGGTGGTGGCGGCGGCCAACCTGGTGATGCCGGGCTGGCTGCTGCAACGGATCGCGCTGGTGGCGATCGTCTATCTGGCCGCCCTCGGCGCCGCGCGGCTGTTGCCGACGGCACGCCTGCTGCCCCGGGTGGTCGCGGCCCTGGCCTACGCCTGGACCCCCTACCTCGCCGAACGGCTGCTGCTGGGGCAGTGGGCGCTGCTTCTCGCGTACGCCTGCCTGCCCTGGCTCGTGATCGCCGCCCGTGACCTGCGCGACGGCCGGCGGGGCGCCCTGCCCCGCCTGGTGATCGCGGCCGCGCCGGCCGCGCTGACGCCGACCGGCGGCCTGATCGCGCTGGCGACCGTCGCCGTCCTGCTGCCGTTGCGCCGGAGGGCCACCGCGGCCGCCCTGGCCGCCGTCACCGCCCTGAACGCGCCCTGGCTGGCGGCGGCGCTGACCGGCCCCGCCGGGGGCGCCTCGGACCCGGAGGGGGTCGCCCAGTTCGCGGCCCGGGCGGAGAACTGGGCCGGTTCCTGGACGGCGCTGGCCGGGACCGGCGGCATCTGGAACGCCCAGACCGTGCCGGCCAGCCGCGAGTCGGTGCTGGTCCCGGTGGTGACCGTGCTGCTGCTGGCGGCGGCCGTGCCGGGCCTGCTGGAGCTGCGCCGTCGCTGGGCGGGCGCCGCGGACCGGCTGTTCGTCCTGGCGGCGGGCGGCTTCCTGCTGGCGGTGGCCGGGGTGGTCGCGCCGGCCGCGGTCCTGCTGGAGTGGGCCGTCGTGCACGTGCCCGGCGCCGGGCTGCTGCGCGACGGCCAGAAGTTCCTGATCCCGTACGCCCTGGTGCTCGCTCTCGGGTTCGCCCTCGGCGCCGAGCTGCTCGCCGCCCGGCTGGACCGCGCCGTCGACCCGGCCGCCGGGCGGGTCGTGCTCGCCGGTGCCGCCCTGTTGCCCGTCGTGCTGCTGCCGGACCTGGCCTTCGGCGTATCGGGTCAGCTGCGGCCGGTGCGTTACCCGGCGGACTGGGCTGTGGTGGCCGAGCGGGTGGCCGAGAGGCCGGGCGAGGTGCTGTCGCTGCCGTTCGAGGGCTACCAGCGGTACGGCTGGACCGATGACGTGGTGGTGCGTGACCCGGCGCCCCGCTTCCTGAACGCGCCGGTGCTGATCAACGACGCGTTGCGGGTCGGTGCGGTGACGGTCGACGGGGAGAGCCCTCGCGCCGCGTCGGTGGGCGCCCTGCTGGCCGCCGGGCAACCGGCCGCCGCGGCCGGCACCCGCTGGGTGCTGGTGCGCCGGGGGAGCGGTGAACCGGCCGCGCGGGTGCTGGCGGGGCTGCGGCTGACGCACGACGGGACATACCTTCAGCTGTGGGAGAACCCGTCGGCGCCCGGGGAAGTCAGAGTGGCCGGAACCGGTCGCCGGACCGTCGCCCTTGCCGCCCACGTTTCGGCTGGTCTGATCGTGACCGGAGCGGTTATTGCGCTACTGCTACTGGGCAGTAGATCGTGGTACCGTCCGCGCACCCACTAATCCGGGGAGGAAAGATCATGGCCAAACTGGCCACGTTCATCATCGCGACGTTCGCCGGGGGCATCCTCGGGGTCGTCGGCGTGTTCGCGGCGGCCAGCGCCGTGAACCCGTCCGCCGACCACGTCGCCAGCGTGAGCAAGACCGATCCGCAGCAGGGTGCGGCGGCGTACGGCGCTCGCTGACGTTGACCAAAAAGCCGGCCTTCTTCGGAGGGCCGGCTTTTCTGGCGTGTGGGCCGGGTCGCCCCGCGGTTGAGCCTCTACCGGCGTGTGGGCCGGGTTCCCGGCGGGTGAACCACTGAGTCAGCGGACCGGCTGGTCGGCCGGGACCTGCTGCCCGCCGCCGAGCTGCCGGGCGACCACGTCGGAGAACCCGTCGCCGGCCTTCTCCCAGGTGAACCGGCTGGCGTGCACCGCCGCGGCCAGGCCCATCGCGGTGCGCCGCTGCGCGTCCAGCAGCAGCGCCCGCACCTGCAGGAAGAAGTCGTACTCGTTCTCCACAAGCACGCCGGTCTCGCCGTCGGCCATCGCGTCGGCGACACCGCCCGCGGAGCGGAACGCGACCGAGGGCGTGCCCCGCACCCCGGCCTCGACGATGGTGAGACCCCAACCCTCCTTGAGCGAGGGCATCAGGAGCAGCCACGACGAGCAGAGCAACTCGTGCTTGGCCTCCTCGGAGACGAAGCCGGTGAACCGCACCCGGTCCTCGATCCCCAGGTCGGCGGTGAGCTGCCGCAGCGGCTCGTCCCACCAGCCCTGACCGGCCACCACCAGTTCGACCTCGGGCAGTTCCAGGGCGAGCAGCGCGGTCGCCCGGAGGGCGAACTCCACCCGCTTGTGCGGCACGAGCCGGCCCAGCACCATCAGGCTCGGGTTCGGGGTACGCGGCGCCGGCGGCATCGTCACCTCGGGCGTCCCGTTGTGCACGACGGAGATCCGGTGCCGGTCGACACCGAGGCCGACGAGTTCCTCACGGGTCGATTCGGAGACCGTGACGTACTGACAGCGCCGGTAGACGCGGACCGCCAGGACCGACTCGATCCACCAGCCGATCCGGGCCAGCCGTGGGCCGAACACCACCGGCCACTGCTCCCGGTGCACGTGGTGGACCAGGACGATCACCGGGCGGCGAGCGTAGAGACGACTGAGGAACGGCATGCCGTTGCCCACGTCTATGATCAGATCCGGTCGGCCGAGGCGGCGCCGGGACAATGGTCCGATGCCGAGCAGGCCGATCAGGTAGGTGAAGGCGGCCAGAAGGTAGACGGTGTGCCGTCCGCCGCGGCGGACGATCCGCATCCCCTCCGGGGTGCTCTCCTCCGCCAGGGCGGTGCCGTAAGCCTGGCAGAGCAGGGTCACGCGGTAACCGCGGCGCACCAGCTCGGTGGCCACCCGGTCGAGGTAGAGCTCTGAGCCCCCGCCTTCGGGGTGCTTGGTGTCGCGCCAGTTAAGGAACAGGACGTGACCGCTGCGGGCATCAGTCATGGTCTCCCCTGCCACCCCTACTTGCGAGTACGATTCGCGGTCGCGTCACACTAGGTCAGCTCTGGGAACAACCGCAACGGGCGCGTAACAACGGGAGGAACCGCGTGAGCGATGGGAGCCTCCGATCGCGACCGGAGTTCTGGCCGGTCACGCTGCTGAGCATCGCGCTAATCGCGGTTCTCGCCGGATGGTCTGGATTCACTTATGTCGATCGAACCCGTAATGATCCGCGGTGCTCCGAGAAGACCACGCTGAGAGTCGCCGTGGCGCCGAGCATCGCCCCGCCGGTGCGCGAGATCGCCGCCCGCCTCACTTCCGGCGACGCCTGCCTCGCCTGGTTGGTCGAGGCACGGGAATCGGCGGACGTGCTGCGCGCCGTCGCGCGTACCGCCCCGGATGCCGCTGTCACCGCCTCCGCATCGGCGTCGGCGAGCAGTTCCGGAGAGAAATCCGCCAGCGCGAGCACCGCCGCCGGCGAGACGGCCGCCCTGGCCCCTGACGTCTGGCTGCCCGAGTCGACGCTCTGGCTGCGCCGGGCCCGCGCGGCCGGCGCCTTCCAGGTGCCCACGGAGGGCATCTCGGTGGCCACCAGCCCGGTCGTGCTCGCCCTCGACGAGGGCACCGCCACCAGGCTGCCCAGCGCCGATCTCAGCTGGCCCCGCCTGGTCGGCGCCGCGAAACCACCGGTCCCGGTCGCGCTGCCGGACCCGGCGACCAGCCCGCTCGGCTTCGGGTCCCTGGTCGGGATCCGGAACATCGCCAAGGGCGACGCCCCCGGCACGGCGGGGATCATGCGGCGGCTCTCGCCGCACACCCTCTCGACCGCCGGTGAGGCCGTCCCGGACCCGGTCGGGCCGGGCGGCGGCGAGACCGCGGTGATCAGCACCGAGCAGCAGGTCCTGTTCGCCGCCGACGGCGGGAAGAAGCAGGTCGCGGTCTACCCGCAGACGGCGGTACCCGGGCCCGACTACCCGTACGCCGTGCTCACCACCGAGGACGAGCCCCGCGAGTACGCCGCCGGGCTGCTGCGAGCGATCCTCGACGGCACCGGCGTCTCGGCGATCACCGGCCACGGCCTGCGCACCCCGGCCGGCGGCCCCCCGGCCGGCATCACGAACGCCACCAAGGTCCGCACCACCGACTACCCGCCCGCCGCGCTGCCGCCGGAGACCGACGTCGAGGCCCTGCTCAACGCCTGGGGCGGGGTGCATATCAGCGCCCGGATGCTGGCCGTCTTCGACATCTCCGGCTCGATGGCCGCGGTGGTGCCCGGCGCGACCGAGTCCCGCATGGAGGCCACCATCAAGGCCGCACAGGACGGCGTGAAACTGCTGCTGCCCACCACCGAGCTGGGCGTCTGGGAGTACTCCACCGACCTGGACGGCTCCCGGGACTATCGGGAGGTGGTGCCGGTCGGGCCGATCGGCCCACGCCGTGACGAGATCATCCGGGAGGTCGGCCGGATGAAGGTCGACCCCAACGGCCAGACCGGCCTCTACGACACCGCGCTGGCCGCGTACCGCGACGCCACCCGCAACTGGACGGCCGGCCGGATCAACATGGTGCTGATCCTGACCGACGGCACCGACGACAACTCCAGCGGCATCAGCCGTGCCGAACTGCTGGGGAAACTGGGCGAACTCGCCGACCGGAAACGTCCGGTGCCGATCCTGTTCATCGGTGTCGGCCCGGATATCGACGCCGCCGAACTGAACCAGATCGCCAAGGCCACCGGCGGCCGGGTCGCTCTCACCGAGAAGCCGTCCGGAATCCGGCAGATCTTCTACACCGCGCTGGCCGAGTTCAGCTGCCTGCCCCCGGAGTGCCGCCGATGACCGTCACCCTCCGGGAGCGGACGCCCACCGTGACCACCGAACCGACCAGTCACCGCCGCCACCTGCTCGCCCTGGGCGGCGCGCTGCTGCTCGTCGTGCTCGCCTTCGTGCAGCGCCCGGGCCGCATCACCTTCGACACCAAGCTCGACATGGCCGAGGACCCGATCGGCTTCATGTCCCGGGCCCTGCACCTGTGGAACCCCTGGTCCACCTCGGGCGAGCTCCAGCAGCAGGCGTACGGCTACCTGTTCCCGATGGGCCCGTTCTTCGCCGCCGGCGACCTCCTCGGCATGCCGCCGTGGATCACCCAGCGGATCTGGTGCGCGCTGCTGCTCTGCGCCGCCTACTACGGCACCCTGCTGCTGGCCCGCGCGCTGCGGATCGGCAACGACACCGGCCGGATCGTGGGCGCGCTCGCCTACGCGCTGGCACCCCGGATGCTCACCGAAATCGGGCCGCTCTCCTCCGAGATGCTGCCGGTGGTGTTCCTGCCGTGGGTGATGCTGCCCCTGGTGCGGGCCGGCCGGATCGGCTCGCCCCGCCGCGCCGCCGCGCTCTCCGCCCTGGCCGCGCTCTTCATGGGCGGCATCAACGCGGCCGCCGTGGTGATGGCCCTGGTGCTGCCGGGTCTGTGGCTGATCACCCGCCGCTGGGACCGGCGCCTGGCCACGCTGATCTTCTGGTGGGGCGTCTGCATCCTCGGGACGACGCTGTGGTGGATCGTCCCGCTGCTGCTGTTCGGCGAGTACAGCCTGCCCTTCCTGGACTTCATCGAGTCGTCCGGCACGACCACCGCGGTGACCTCGCTGTTCCAGGCGACCCGCGGCACCAACCAGTGGGTCGGCTACATCGTCCAGGGCGACCCGTGGTGGCCCGCCGGCTGGACGCTGGTCGACAACCCGGCGCTGATGGCCGCGACCGCGCTGGTCGCCGCCGTCGGCCTGGCCGGCCTGGCGATGCGTGGGCTGCCCGAACGGCGCTTCCTGATCATCGGCGCGCTGACCGGTCTCACCCTGCTGACCGTGGGCTACGTCGGCACCATGGACAGCCCCTTCGCCCCGCTGGCGCGCGAACTGCTGGACGGGCCGCTCGCCCCGCTGCGCAACGTGCACAAGTTCGAGCCGGTGCTGCGGCTGCCGGTCGCGCTGGGCGTCGCCTACGCGGCGAGCCACGTGCTGACCTGGCGGCGGCTGGGCCTGCGGATCCCGGCGAGCCCGCTGGTCGCGGCCCTCCTGATCGTCGCGGCGGCGCCCGCCGGGATGACGCTGCTGCGCCCGGGGCCGGGCTGGGCCGAGATGCCGTCGTACTGGCGCGACGCGACCGGCTGGCTCGCCGACCAGGACGCGCAGGCCCGCACCCTCGTCGTCCCGGGTTCCGGGTTCGCCCAGCACACCTGGGGCCGGACGGTCGACGAGCCGATGCAGCCGCTGGCCGGGGCGCCCTGGTCCACCCGTAACCAGATCCCGCTCGGCTCCGAGGGCAACATCCGGGTGATGGACACCGTCGAGGCGGTGCTGGAACAGGGCCGCGGCTCACCCGCCCTGGCCGAGTTCCTGGCCCGTTCCGGCTACAAGTATCTGCTGGTCCGGCACGACCTGGACCGGTCCGCCTCGGGAGCCCCGCCGATCGCGGTGGTGCGCCAGGCGATCGCAGGCTCACCCGGCCTGGAACCGGCCGCCTCGTTCGGCCCGATGGTCGGCACCGGTGGCTCAGACCCGAGCCCGGTCGACGCGTCCGTGTCGGTGCCGGCGATCGAGATCTTCGCGGTCACCCGTACCGTCCCGCAGATCTCCGCCACCGCGATCGCCGGCGTGCCGGTGGTCGGCGGCGGACCGGAATCCCTGCTGGGCGTCCTGGAACAGGGTCTTCTCCACGGTGAACAGCCGACCGTGCTGGCCGGCGAGACGAACGGCACCCTCGGCCTGGCCGCCGGCGAGTCGCAGGCGCGGCCGATCGTCACCGACGGCCTGCGCCGCCGGGAACTCAACATCGGGCGGGTCCGCGACAACGTCAGCCAGACCCTGACCAGGTCCGAGAAGACCAGACAGGGCCGGGTCCGCAGTGACCTGCTGCCGTTCGAGGGCAAGGGCCACCAGACGGTCGCCGAGTACCAGGGCATCCGCGCGGTCCAGGCGTCCAGCAGCGCGAGCTACGCCGACTCGATCGGCGCGACCGACCCGTCCAACATGCCGTTCGCGGCCCTGGACGGCGACCCGGCGACGGCCTGGCGTTCCGACCCGTTCCAGGCCGGCGCCGGTCAGTGGATCAATGTGGAGCTGGGCAGCGCGAAGCGGGTCACCGCGGTGACCGTGGACTTCTCCTCCGACCTGCGCGTCGCCGCCCCGGTCTCGGTGGTCCGGCTCACCACCGACCAGGGCATCGTGGACCGCGCGGTGCCGGAGACCCCCGGCCCGCACACCCTCTCCACCCTGCCCGGGCTCACCACCGCCGTCCGCGTGACGGTGCTCGCCCTGCAGGGCGGCTACAAGGGCGCGGTCGCTCTGCGTGAGCTGGGCATCCCCGGTCTCGACGCCGAACGGGGCCTGCGCGCCCCCGACGACATCAAGACCACCACCCCGCCGGCGTACGCGTTCGAACGCGACGCGCAGCAGCGTGGCGCCTGCTTCCCGGTGTCCCCGGGGACCTCCGCCGGGATCCGGTGCGACCAGTTCCTGGCCCGTCAGGGTGAGGAGCCGCTCGGACTGGACCGGTACTTCACCACCCCGGTGGACGCCGCCTACGACCTGCGGCTGACCGCCCACACCCGGCCCGGCGCGAGCGTCCCGCTCCAGCTGCCGGTCGCCTTCTCGGCGTCGTCGGTGCTGGCCGGTGACGTGACGGTCGGCGCACATGCGGCGGCCGACGGCAACCCGGCCACCGCCTGGCTGGCCGAACCGAACGACGACACCGCCACCCTCACCCTGACCTGGACGGGGAAGCGCAGGATCGACCGGGTCCGGGTGGTCGCGCCGGAGGCGGCGTCGGCGGGCCGGCCCACCAAGGTGTCGATCCGGGCCGGTGACCGTGACACGGTCGTCGACATCGGCGCCGACGGCCTGGCGACGTTCCCGGCCGCCTCCGTCGAGCGGCTCGACATCACCGTCCTCAACTCCGAGCGGGTGATCGCCGACCCCCGCGGCCGGGGCTGGCAGGCGCCGCACGGGATCGCCGAGATAGAGGTGCCCGGCCTGGCCGGGCTGCTCACCCCGGCCGGTGACAGCACGCCCCTGGCGGCCGCCTGTGGCGCCGGGCCCGGCGTCGAGATCGCCGGCGTCCGCTACCCGACCTCGGTCGCCGGCACCCTCGGCGACGTCCGGGCGGGCCGGGCGCTGGCGGTCACCGTGTGCGACGACTTCGCCGTCGACTCGGTGCAACTGCCGGCCGGTGACCAGCATCTGCGGACCATCCCGTCGGCGGCGTTCGTGATCGACTCGGCCACGCTCGTCCCGGACGGCGCCGCGGCACAGGCGCCGGCCGTCACCCACCGGACCGTCACCGTGGACAAGTGGGAGCCCACCGACCGGGCCGTCACGGTCGCCTCCGGCGAGGCGTCGCTGATGGTGGTGCCGGAGAACCACAACGCCGGCTGGGCCGCCACCCTGAACGGGCAGGAGCTGCGCCCGGTCCGCGTCGACGGCTGGCAGCAGGCCTTCGTGCTCCCGGCCGGCGAGGGCGGTTCGGTGATCTTGCGCTTCACCCCGGACGACCCGTACCGTACCGGCCTTGCGGCCGGTGCTGGATGCATCCTGCTGGTCGTGGTCCTGGCACTGCTGCCCGTGCGGCGGCGTGCCGTTCCGGCCGGCCCTCCGCCGGCCCGGGCGAACACCGTGATCCCCGCCGGGGACTGGTGGATGCTCGTGCCGCTGGTCGTTCTGGTGGTCGTTCTCGGTGGGCCGGCGGGTGCGGCGCTGCTGCTGCTGGCACTCATCGTGCGGCAGGTGCGGCCGCGCTGGCTGCCCGGGCTCGCTTTCGCGAGCGCCGCGACGGCCGTCGGGGTCGCGGTCGGCGGCCGGCTGCTGGGCCACGGTCAGGATTGGGCGTACGGCGTCGCGGTGCAGTCGGCGATGCTGGCCGCGGTGTGCGCGGTCGCGGCAGCCGCGGCCCCGTCCGCAGGCCACCCGGAGAAGGAGAACTCAGTGGACGACCAGCCGATCGTCGAGCACCGCGCCACCTTCGGCCGGTCGGTGCGGTTGTTCCGCACGTTCCTTGTCGAACAGACCGATCCGGACCGGTTCTACTCGATGCTCGCCGCCGACTCGGTGCGCCAACTGGCGGCCTACGCCGATCTGGCCGGCGCCCGGGTGCTGGACGTCGGTGGCGGGCCGGGGTATTTCGCCAGCGAGTTCCGGGAGGCCGGGGCGGCGTACATCGGCCTGGACCCGGCGGTCGGTGACTTCGCCGCCGCCGGCGCCGAAGTGAACGGGATGGTCCGCGGCAGCGGCACCGCCCTGCCGATCCGCACCGGCTCGGTGGACGTCTGCTACTCGTCGAACGTCCTGGAACACGTCTCCGAACCGGAGGCGATGCTCGACGAGATGGTTCGAGTCACCCGCCCGGGCGGCACCGTCTTCGTGTCGTTCACCCCGTGGTACTCGCCGCACGGCGGACACGAGACGGGACCTTGGCACCTGCTCGGCGGCGATCGGGCCAGGCGCCGTTACCTGCAGAAATTCGGTCGCGAGCCGAAGAACCGATACATGGAGACACTCTTCCCGATCAGCGCGGCGCGTATGATGCGCTGGGCCCGGGCCGCCCGCCGCGCCGGTGATGTCACGACGGTCGATGTGATTCCGCGGTATCACCCCTGGTGGGCGCAGTGGGTGGCGTCCGTGCCGGTGCTCCGGGAATTCCTGACGTGGAATTTCACCGTCGTTCTCCGGCGTGAGGGCGAGTCAGTTTCGACAGTCGTTCAGGAAGATGTGGCCAGGGTCTCGCTTCCGGATGTGACTCAGTAGTAACCTCCTGCAAGCTCGGCATACATCACTCATGCCACCATCTCGTTTCCACCTCGTGGAGGACATATGAAGTCCCGCGTCATCGGCACCGTACTGTTCGGTTTCGGCGTCTTGGCGCTGGTGTTCGCCGGCGGCCTCGCGTTCGTCGTGGCACCGACGGCCAAGCAGCTCCCCTATGACATGGAGCTGACGCAGTCGGTTGCCGAGGCGCCGAACGCCCGCTTCATGCAGATCACCAACGGCCAGGTCGTGGTCAACTCCGGCACGTTGCGCTCGACGGTCACCGTCCAGCCCGACTCCGGCTCGACCGCCAAACTCGAAGGCGACCTGGACGGCTCCGCACTGGTGTGGGTGGCCGGCCAGCAGGTGCAGCGCACCGACACCGGTGACCTGATCAGCGCCTACAGCACCTCGCTCGCCGTGGACCGCAAGACCGCCGCCGCCCAGGCCTGGAAGGGCCAGTGGCTGGACACGGGCAGCGACCGGCAGCCGGTCAAGTACGACGGCCAGATCTACAAGTTCCCGTTCGGCACCACGAAGGACGGCGCGTACAAGATCTTCGACCGGGACATCCTGGAGAGCCGCCCGGCTCAGTTCGTGAAGACCGAGGAGATCCAGGGGCTGGAGACCTACCAGTTCACCCAGACCATCCAGAACGAGACCCAGGACGTTCCGAAGGACCGGCTCGCGGTCGCCCTGAGCTCGCTGCTTCCCGGCGCGACCGACGGCAAGATCCAGTACAGCAACACCCGTACCGTGTGGGTGGAGCCGAACACCGGCCAGTTCATCCGGGTCCAGGAGCAGCAGAAGAAGCAGCTCGTGTCCACCGACAACCGTTCCGTCGACGTCCTCGACGCGACGTTCGCCTACACCGACGAGACCGTCACCAAGGCGGCCGCGACGGCGAAGGACAACATCTTCCTGCTCAACATCGTCAGCCTCTGGGGCCCGCTCGGCCTGGCCCTGCTCGGCCTGATCCTCGCCGCGGCCGGTGGCCTCCTGGTCGTCCGCGGCCGGGTCAAGCCCGCCACGGTCGGCGTTCCGGCGCAGTGGACCGGTTCCCCGCGGCACGCCGCGAACACCGAGGCCACCCAGGCCAGCGCCTCCGCCGACAAGGCATAACGCACGGCTTTCCGCCCGCGCCACCGAGCCTCCGCGCTCGGTGGCGCGGGCTTTTTCGTCCCTCACAACGCCGGCCCCGGTGACGTGACCTCCGGGTAATCGGCGACGCACCTTCAAGTGATCAGGCGGAAACCCCGAGTTCCTAAGTTGGGGCGAACTAAGTGTGAAGGGGTGTCCGTGGCTGCCGATGTCACCGGAGTGCGAACCGTGTGCGGGTACTGCGGCGTCGGCTGTGGGTTGGTGCTCGACGTCGCACGCCAGGACGACGGCCGCCTCAAGGTCGTCAAGGCGAGCGGCGACCGCGACCATCCGGCCAACGCCGGCCGCCTCTGCACCAAGGGAGCGACCAGCGTCGACCTGCTCTCCGCGCCCGGCCGGCTGGACACCGCGCTGATCCGCGCGAACCGGGGCGCCTCGTTCGAGAAGGCCGGCGTCGACGCCGCGATCAGCGAGACCGCCCGGCGGCTCCGCGCGATCATCGACGAGCACGGACCGGACTCCTTCGCCATGTACGTCTCCGGGCAGATGACCCTGGAAGCCCAGTACCTGGCGAACAAGCTGGTCAAAGGCTTCATCGGGACGAACAACATCGAGTCCAACTCGCGGCTGTGCATGGCCAGCGCGGGCACCGGCTACAAGCTGTCGCTCGGCTCGGACGGGCCGCCCGGCTCCTACGACGACCTCGACCACGCGGACGCGTACCTGGTGATCGGCTCGAACATGGCCGACTGCCACCCGATCCTCTTCCTGCGGATGATGGAACGGGTCAAAGCCGGCGCCCGGCTGATCGTGGTCGACCCGCGGCGCACCGCCACCGCCGAGAAGGCCGACCTGTTCCTGCAGATCCGCCCCGGAGCCGACCTGGCCCTGCTCAACGGCCTGCTGCACCTGCTGGTCGCGGACGGGCACATCGACGAGGAGTTCATCGCGGCGAACACCGAGGGCTGGGAGTCGATGCCCTCGTTCCTCGCCGACTACCCGCCGGACCGGGTCGCCGCGCTCACCGGCATCCCATCGTCCGACATCCGGACCGCGGCCGAGTGGATCGGCGAGGCCGGGAACTGGGTCAGCCTCTGGACCATGGGCCTCAACCAGAGCACCCACGGGACGTGGAACACCAACGCCCTGATCAACCTGCACCTGGCGACCGGTGCGATCTGCCGTACCGGAAGCGGGCCGTTCTCGCTCACCGGCCAGCCCAACGCCATGGGCGGCCGCGAGATGGGCTACATGGGCCCGGGCCTGCCCGGCCAGCGGTCCGTGCTAGCGCCGGCCGACCGGGAGTTCACCGAGACCGCCTGGGGCGTGCCGGCCGGCACCCTGCGCACCGACGTCGGCAAAGGCACCGTCGACATGTTCGAGCAGATGGCGGCCGGCCGGATCCGGGCCTGCTGGATCATCTGCACCAACCCGGTCGCCTCGGTCGGCAACCGCCGAACCGTCATCGCCGGTCTGGAGGCCGCCGACCTGGTCATCACCCAGGACGCGTTTGCCGAGACCGAGACCAACGCCTACGCCGACATCGCGCTGCCCGCAGCCATGTGGTCCGAGGGCGACGGCATCATGATCAATTCGGAGCGGAACCTCACCCTGGTCCACGAGGTCGTCCCGGCGCCCGGCGAGGCGCTGCCCGACTGGCGGATCATCGCCCGCGTCGCGGCCGAGATGGGTTACAGCGCGTCGTTCACCTACGGGTCCGCCGAGGAGATCTTCGCCGAGATCAAGACCTTCACCAACCCGCAGACGGGGTACGACCTGCGCGGCGTCACCTACGAACAGCTCTCCTCCGGCCCCGTGCAGTGGCCGGCCGCGCCCGGAAGCGGCCGCCGCAACCCGATCCGTTACCGCACCGGCGACGGGACCCTCCGCTTCGCCACCCCCAGCGGCAAGGCGGTCTTCCACCCCCGGCCGCACGCCGATCCCGCCGAGATGCCCGACGACGACTACCCGTTTGTCCTCAACACCGGCCGCCTCCAGCACCAGTGGCACACCATGACCAAGACCGGCAAGATCGCCAAGCTGAACCGGCTCAACCCGGCGCCGTTCATCGAGATCAACTCGATGGACGCGGAATGGTCCGAGATCACCGCCGGAGACCTGGTGGAGATCGCCTCCCGGCGCGGGCGGGCGGTGCTGCCCGCCGTCGTCACCGACCGGGTGCTGCCCGGCACGTGCTTCGCGCCGATGCACTGGAACGACCTCTTCGGCGAGTACGTCAGCGTCAACGCGGTCACCAGCGACGCCGTCGACCCGCTGTCCTTCCAGCCGGAGCTGAAGGTGTGCGCGGTGTCCCTCACCAGGGTCGCCGCCGCTCCCACCCCGCCGGCCGGCCCCGTGTCCGCCGCGAACGGTCTCCCCCCGACACCTTCCGCGAGCGGCCCGCTTCCCGCGCGTGCGGTGAACGGCCTGTCTCCGGCGCCTGCCGTGAACGGCTTCGCTCCGGCGTCGGCCACGAACGGCCTGCCTCCAGCGCCTTCCTCGGGCGGGCGGGGGTCGCTGCATGAGCGGCTCGGGCTCGACCCCACACCGCCCACGTTGGACGAGGATCAGCGGCGCTACCTGGCCGGGCTCCTGGCCGGTGCGGTGAACAGGACCGAACCACTGGTCCTGCCGGCGAGCGCGCCCTTCGACCCGGCTACCGCCATGTGGGTGAACGGGCTGCTCGCGGGGGTGCTCTCACCCGTACCCACGCCGGGGTCCTTCTCCGTTTCCCCCGGTTTTTCCGCCGCGCCGCCCGGAGACCGCCTGCAGGTGCTGTGGGCCTCGCAGACCGGCAACGCCGAGGACTTCGCGCAGACCGTGGCCGGGCGGCTGGCCGAGACCGGACGGCAGGTCACCGTCATCGGCATGGACGGGCCGGCCGCCGACCTGCTCGATCCGGGCGCCGACCTGCTCGTGGTGACGAGCACGTTCGGCGACGGAGACGCGCCCGACAACGGCAGCACCTTCTGGGACTCCCTCGCCGGCGAAGCGGCGCCGCGCCTGGACGGGCAGCGGTTCGCGGTGCTCGCGTTCGGCGACTCCACCTACGCCGACTTCTGCGGGCACGGGCGGCGCCTGGACGAGCGTCTGGCCGAACTGGGCGCCGTCCGGCTCGCGCCCCGGGCCGACTGCGAGCCCGACTTCGAGGACACCGCCGACGGCTGGCTGTCCTCGGTCCTCGCAGCCCTCACCGCCGCGCCTCCCACGTCAGTCCCGGCGTCCTCGGGCGGCTCGGGCACCTCGGCGGCGCCCGCCTCCATCACGCCGGATGCTCTGGCCGGGCTGGAAGCGGCAGAGTCGGGACCGGCCGGCTCGGGGATAGCTGTGACCGCCCCGGCTGGTCCTGGAGTGGCTGTCACCGGCCCGGCTGACGGTGGGATCGATGCTTCCGGCTTGGCTGCTCTGGGGATGGCTGCGGCCACGTCGGTCGGCTCCGGCGTCGGGTCGACGTCGGCTGGTCCCCGGGTGGCCGCGTCTGGCCTGTCTGCTCCCGGGGCGGCGGCTCTCGAACCGTCCGTCGTCGTTCCCGGCGGACCGGCCGATGTGCCGGGGCCGCCCGCCGGAATGGTCGCCGGTTCGATAGCGGTCGCCGTGCCGGGCGCCCTGACCGGGCGAACCGCTGTGCATGCCGCCGTCGTCGCGTCCGCTGTGCCGGCCGCTGTCATCGCGCCCGCTGTGGCGGCCGGGTCCACCAAGGCCGCGCCGCTGGCTGCCTCGCTGGTCGGGAACCGGCTGCTCAACCTGCCCGGATCAGCCAAGGAGGTCCGGCAGTTCACCTTCGACACCGGCGGGTTGCTCACCTATCAGGCCGGGGACGCGCTCGGCGTCTGGCCGGTCAACTGCCCGTCGCTCGTCTCCGAATGGCTCGAGGCGACCGGCCTGGCCGCGGACACCCCCGTCGACCTGCACCGGGTCGGCGCCGTGCCGCTGGCCGACGCGCTCACCCACCACCTCGACATCACCCGTATCACGACCGGCCTGCTGAGGTTCGTCGCCGAACGCAGCGGCTCCAGTCACCTCAAGACCCTGCTGCGCGCCGACAACAAGGGCGAACTCGCCAAGTGGACCTGGGACCGCCAGGCCGTCGACGTCCTCGCCGAACACCCGGTCGACGCCGCCGCCCAGGACTGGGCCGACGTCCTGAAGAAGCTCCAGCCCCGCCACTACTCGATCAGCTCGACTCCGGTCATCGACCCGGCCCTGGTGAGCCTGACGGTCTCGGTGGTCCGCTTCGACAACCACCGTGGCCGTCCCCGCAAGGGCGTCTGCTCCACCCACCTGGCCGACGCCCCGGCCGGCGCCGCGGTCCCGGTCTTCGTGCAGCGCGCACCGCACTTCCGCCCACCGGCCGACCCCAACACCCCGATGATCATGGTGGGTCCCGGCACCGGGGTGGCCCCGTTCCTGGGCTTCCTCCAGGAACGGCAGTTCACCGGCGCGCCCGGCGGCAACTGGTTGTTCTTCGGCGAACAGCGCAGCGCCACCGATTTCTACTACGCCGAGGAGTTGGAGGCGTTGCGTGCCGACGGCATCCTCAGCCGCCTCGATGTGGCGTTCTCCCGCGATCAGCGCGCCAAGATCTACGTCCAGGACCGGATGCGGGAGAAGGGCGCCCAGCTCTGGGCCTGGTTGAAGGCCGGCGCCCACTTCTACGTCTGCGGCGACGCCAGCCGTATGGCCCGCGACGTGGACCAGGCCCTGCACGACATCGCCGTCAACCACGGCCGCCTGACCCCGGAAGCCGCCACCAGCTACCTCAAGCAGCTAGCCGCCGAGAAGCGCTACGTCCGAGACGTCTACTGACCACACCCGCCACCCCTACCCCCAGCCGTAGCTGCAGACCGAGCAGATGTGGTGCCTCACCCTGGCCAGTCTGCTGCTCCACCGACTACCACGGCCTCGGCGTGGCCGCCCTGCGCCGGACCGTCCGCCAGGTCGACGACGAGGTCCTGGCGCGCATCTGGCCCACCCACCACGAGAACGTGATCGGGCTGATCAAGCGGTGTCGAGACCAGGCCCTTGTCCGGGTCCGTTTCGGCGCAGTTCTCCCAGCTCGGCGGCGAGACGCCGGACTTCCTCGTCGAGCCGGGCGAAGGCGTCGGGTTGCACTTCAGGTTTCCCGTGCTGGTGGGTCCACGGGTTGGCGATCATGCGTTCGACCTGTTGGCGAAGTAGCCGATCGGTGATGCCCAGCACGGCGAAGATGTCGTGCGCCGGTGCTCCGTCCGCTGCCATGGCGATCACTACGTGCTCGGTACCGATGTGGTCGTGCCGCATGTCCAAGGCGACCTTGAATGCGTTGGCGAGCGCTTCGAGGGCGTCGGGCGCGAGGGCACCGGTGCCTTCCGGGCCCTGCGGGATGTTGGGGGCCGGCAGGTCGACGCCAAGGGCTTGGACGGCTCGGGCGCCGAGGTTCTCCCCGTCTTTGAGGATGCCGCACAGCAGGTCGAGCGCGGAGACGTCACGTCCCTGACCGGCGCGCAGTGTTCGCTGGCTGTCGATGATGGCGGTGAGGCGCGGGGTGAAGTGTCCCTGTCCTGTGCTGCTCAGCTGTCCCAGCTTGGCCAGTGCCGACTGCAGCGCTGATTGGCAGACCGCGGAGACCGACAGTCCGGCCGCTCGGACGGCTCGTTCCAGATCGTCCGGGAGATACACGTTGACTTTGCCCATGCGCCCCATACTATAACCCCATGCATAACCCTTCAAGTAACCCGTCACATAACCCCATCCAGGCGTTGGCGGCTGACCCGCAGGGGACGGCCGAGCGGCTGGCCGGACTGCCGACGGTTGCCGGGGTACAGGTGGCATGCCTCAACGCCGGAAAGCTGACGGTGGGGACGGCCGGTGTGGCCGATGTGGCCTCACGGGAGCCGGTGACCGGCGCGACGCGGTTCCGCATCGGGTCGATCACCAAGCTGCTCACAGCCGACCTGGTGGTGTGCGGTGTGCAAGCGGGGCGACTTCGGCTCGATGACCCGGTAGGCAGGTTTCTGCCCGGCGTCCGGGAAGGGGTTCTCGTGGGCCATCTGCTGTCACACTCCTCCGGCCTGGACGCCGGTGACCTGTTCGTGGATACCGGCGACGGTGACGACGCGATCGCGCGTTACGCCGAGATGGTGCGCAGCGCCGGGTCGCTCTTCTCACCAGGCGCAACGTTCTCCTACTGCAACGGAGGCTTCGCGCTTGCCGGACGGCTGGCCGAGGTGGTGCTGGGCCAACCGTGGCGGGCCGCGATGCGCACGCTGGTGTTCGACGAGGCCGGCCTGGCGGAGACGGACTTCGTGACCGGCACGGCCGCCGAGCACGATCTCGGCACCGCCCGCGGCCACACGGTGCGCGACGGCGACCTGATAGCCCTGCCGCGCCGCATCGACAATCCGATGTGCACCCGCGGTCTCGACCCGGCCGGCGGCACCCTGGTGTCGACCGCAGCCGACCTCGGCCGATTCCTGCGGTGGCATCTCGATTCACCGGGTACCGAGGTGATGCGCACCTTGCACGCGCCCGCCCCCGGCGGTGTGCCGACCATGCTCGGCGCTGGCCTCGGATGGATGGTCTGGGCGAACGCCGCCCAGACCAGTGTCCGGATCGGTGGCGCCAATCCCGGCCAGTCCGGCATCCTCGCCGCCGACCCGATCAGCGGGACCGCCGTCGTCGTGCTCACCAACTCCGACCAAGGGATCAACGCAGTCAACGCACTTCTCGACGCGCCCGGGCCGATCCCGAGCGGCGTGACCGAAGCGGCACCGGTCGACCTGTCGCACTATGCCGGCCGATATACCTCCCACGCCCTCACCATCGAGATCACCACCGCAGGCGGCGGCCTGCTCGTCCGAGCGCCCGGGCATCCCGACATTGCCCTGGCACCGCGCGACCGTCAGACCTTCGACTCGCCAGCCGGCCCTATCGCCTTCCTCGACTTCGACGACCAGGGCGTGCCGACCCTTCTGCGATGGCGGATGCGGGTCATGCGCCGGATCATGCCGGGAGATTCCACTCGGCAACTCGCGTCGGGTGTTGATGCGTCATCGGTGGCAGAGATGGGCGGCTGATACGGCCAGCCGATCGCCCGACGTAGCGGGCGGCGCGCCGAGCGCCGCCCGCTACGTCGGCGCGGAAGAGGTAGGCCCCTGCGAAGCTGGAGATCAGCTGTCGGCAGGCAGCTTGCTCTCAGAGCGAGCGTCCAGGCGTTCGTACCGTTGCCGGGCAGCCTGCGCCGTGTTCAGGCCGAGACTGAAGGCAATGTCTTGCCAGGTCATGCCCATGCTCCTGGCGATGGTGAGCAGAAGCAGCTCGGTCGAGTCGAGCTCAGCTCGCATACCCGGCACGAGAGTCAGTGCAGCGACGAGGTCGTCGTGGTCAATGGCTGGCTCCTCCGCCTCCGGGCGGATGGAGCCGCCGGCCAGTCCCGCCACGAGCCGAACCACCTCATGGGGGGCCGGCATGTCGGGATGAATCTGCCGCGCTCGACGCGCGGCATCGGCGGCATGCCGCTCGGTGAGATGCGTCAGAGCGTGATAGGCGCGTTCGGCGCGTTGCGCACGGGAATCGAGCTGGGTGAAGACAGTAGGCATGCCGACAGCATGCCTCATTAAACGACATGTTTTCAACAGAAAGTTGAAAGCACTTCAAGCGAGGTTACGCCTCTCCTGCAGTCGCGACTGGACGCCCTCGCCGCGCACGGCATCCCGCGCGACAAGATCTTCTCCGAGAAGATCTCCACCCGGGTCCGGGTGCGACCGCAGTTCGAGGCAGCCCTCGCGCTGGCCCGGCAGATCAAAGCCCACGCCCCGCACTGCCGAGTCATCCTCACCGTCAACGAGATGAAACGCCTCGGCCGCGACGCCGCCGAACTCACCGCCCTGGCCGACCACCTCAGCGCACACGGCCTAGTCCTGGAGATGCTCGCCGGCCCGCTACCCGGCCTCTACGACCCGGCCGGCTCCGGGCGCATGCTGTTCGCGTTCTTCGCCGCGATGGGCGAAACCGAACGAGAGAACATCCGCGAAGCCACCCTCGAAGGCCTCGACGCCGCAGCCCGCAGAGGCAAACACGGCGGCCGACCCGCCGTCATCACCCCGGACATGCTGCACACCGTGCTACGGCCGGCGCGCCGCCGGAGAGACCGTCGAGCAAATCCGGCCGGACCTGTTCATCCCCACCGGCAAACGCACCGGCCGCAACCCCAGCGTCGCCAGCATCTACCGCGCGCTCGCCGCGCATGAGAAGGCCCAGGCATATCCGGACGCCGTCGAGCAGGCCCGAACCGAGCACGCCCAGCGCGCCGGCGCCGACCTTCCGGCGAACGTGCGACCCCGGCCCGCTCGCGTCCTCGACCCCATCGACCCCGAGCTGGCCGCCCGGATCCAGGGCCGCCCTCTCGACCGGCTCGCGTAGCCGCGGACGGGCCTACGGCTGGCGCGCCCAAGCCCACCCGGCCGTCGTCCCCCCGCCCCGAATGCCCCAGAGCCGGCCGGTGGTTGCCACATGCCCGCCGTGGTGCAGCCCCCGAATCGGCGGTCGGTGAGGTGGCTTGACTACGGCTGGCGAGTTCTGCGGTGTCCCGGCCGTAGTGGAGGCCTGGAGTGGGCGGTTGGTGGGGTGGCTGGGCGACGGCTGGGGGTCTGGGCGGGTCGGGTTGGTGGCTGGGCTCAGGGGCGTGTCGGGATGGTGGGTGCGGTGGTGGGTTGTGCTGCCGGGTGCTTCGACGCCTGCATCCGGCTTCGGCACGTCGCGGTTGTCGTGGAGCGCGTGACGGTGAGGTGCGGATCGCGCCTCACCGTCACACGCCGCGGCTGGCGGTCAGATCATGCGGCCTACGGCGGCTCGGAGGCGGGCCAGGTCACGGCGGCGCTGTTCCATGGTGGTGGCGATACCGACCAGCAGCAGACCGCCGACGGCGAGTGGCATCCAGCGGGGCACCAAGTCCCAGAACTGGATCAGCTCGTGCAGGGCCACCAGAAGCAACGTGCCGCCGCCGGTGACCACCGGCGCCTGCAGCCGAGCCCGTGCGCCGGCGAGCAGCACCAGCAGGGCGCCCACGCCGAGGAGCAGACGCCGCGGGTAGTGCGGTTCGCCGGCGGTGCTGTCGGCGATCACGGCCAGCGTCGGCAGGAAGGCGGCTGCGAGGGCGGCGCCGTAGGCGGTCCAGGACGGAAGGTCCGGCCGGGCGCGGCGGGCGAACCATCCGGCGACCACGGCCAGGGCGGCGGCGGGCAGGGTGTAGATCTCGGTGGTCTCGACGTCCCGTGAGGACAGCAGGAACCACCAGCCGGCCAGTGCGATCGAGCCGGACGCGAGGGCGTACCGGAACCGGGTCCGCCTGGCCTCGCCGGGACGCATCGCGCGGACGGCCAGGACCAGCGCCCACAGCTTGCAGACCAGCGCGGCCCACCCCAGGCTGTCCGTGATCAGGAGTGCGATCACCGCTGAGGCGTGGCCGACGGCGAACGGCGCCCGGGCCTCGGCGGGGCGACCGGATTCCAGCGCCGCTTCCAGGGCTATCGCGAGGGCCGCCGCGCCCAGCACGAACAGCGGGGGAGCGCCGATCCCGAGGTGGGTGAGGTCGGCGATGGTGTATGCCAGGACGACCGTCGAGGTCGCCGCCACAGCCCAGCCGGCGGTTCGGTCGGACTGCCGGCGTCCGGCGAACCCGGCGGTCGCGGACGCGGCCAGCACGAGCGAGAACGCGGCGATCGTGGCACCGTGGCCGGCGGCGGATCCGGCCGTACCGGCGGCGGCGAGGACTCCGAAGAGAACCGCGAGCAGGCCGCTCGCCATGTGGCGGGCCGTAGTGAAGGTCACCGCCAGCAGCCCGGCGAGGCCGGTCGCCAGCGCGGCGATCGGGACCGCCGGCCAGGTGGCCCCCGCCGCGGCGAACACCATCGGAACCGCGAGAGCCACGAGGGGCGCCGCCGCCCACACCGCGACCAGGGCCGGGGGCACCGCCGCGAGGGCCGGGCCGCTCGGAGCGACACCGTCCAGAGAATCGGATGCGGCGGAGCCGGTCGGCGTGGTGCCGTCCAGGGCGCCGGATGCGGCGGAGCCGGGCGGTGTGGTGATGTCTGGGGGTTCGGTTGCGGCGGGTCGGGTGGCCGCTGCGGTGGGGGCCGCCGGGGAGACGGGGCCGTTCTTAGTGGTGTCGCTCGAGGGCCCGTTCGCGGCGGGCCGCATGGGCGGCGCGGAAGTGGCTGACGGGGCGTCCGGGCCGCCGGGATGGGCCGGCGAGGCGGTGGCCGGACTGCTCGCGGAGTCGCGTGTGGAAAGCGCGAGCAGCCACCCGGCGGCCGCGGCGGCGACGGCGGCCGCGGCGAGGGCGACGACGCTGGACCAGGCCACCGGCGACTGCCGGGGTGGAACGCCGGACCAGATGTCGTCGACGGCGGACCACGGTTCGAGTACGACGACCGCCAGGTCGCCCGCGATCAGCGCGAACAGCGCCAGCGCGGGCAGCACCCCCGCGACCGCGCCGCTTCCGGTGCGTGCGGCCGGGATCGGCAGCGACGCCACTACGAGGAGCAGGCCGGCCGCCGCGTAGAGGACCACCGGGTCGTCTCCGGCCGCGGCCCAGAGCGGGGTGGTGCCGGCGGTGGCCAGGGCGACTCCGAGCGCGTACGGCCCGTAGCCCGGAAGCCGCCGGGTCACCGCGTGCGCCACCGCGCAGAGCAGGACCACGAAGCCCAGCGAGACCCGCACCCGCGTGGTTACGGGGACGTCCGCGGCGAACAGCGCCAGCCACATCGCGGCCGGCACCGCGAGGAGGCCCGCGATCAGCGAGCCGGCGCCGACGTCAGCGCCGCGGGGCGCGTTGCGCAGGGCACCGGCCGTGCCGAGGCCGAGCAGGGCGATCGTGCCGCACACGGTGGCGGCGACGGCGGCCTGCCCGCAGCCGGTGACCACCGCGTGCGTCGCGACGATCAGGCACACCGCGATCCGGTAGAGGGCGTCCGGCAGGACCGGCGACCGTGCGGCGAGCAGCAGCGCCACGGCGGCGACGGCGATTCCGGCGACCGCGGCGGTCCACCACGGCAGGCCGAAGGCCGCCGGGACCAGGAATCCCAGCACGGCGAGGGCGGTCAGGCCCAGGTCCGCGTGGGTCCGGCGGGGCAGCAGGAGGGCGTACGCCACCGCGGTCAGCACCGTGGCGGCCAGCATGTCCGGCTCGAGTCCGGTGACGGTCGCGCCCATCGGCGTGGCCCACACTCGTCCGGCTGCCCCGACGCTGAGGATCGCTCCAGCAGCGGCGGCCAGCACCACGGTGATCGCCGGTACCGCGGCGACGATGAGCGCACCCACCCACGCGCCGCTCCGCACGGAGGAAGGCAGCCACCGTTGAAGGAGATCACCCCGGGCGCCGGCAGGTCCCCGCCCCGCGCCGCCGTTCGCCGCGGTGGCCGCGTCGTCGTCCGGGGCTAGCGGGTTGCCAGGCGAGCCTTCGGCGGGATCAGAGGCCCGCGGGCCGGCTGTGCGGGCCGGGGTTGCGGCCGAGGACGGGAGACGGCGGAGGAAGGCGCCCGCGGCGGCGAGGACGAGGGCGACCAGGGCGATCCGGCTGCCCGGCCACTCGGAGCCCTGGATGTCGATGGGGAGGGTCCACGCCCAGCGGGCGCCGGCGATCCCGAGGGCGACCACCAGCAGGGCCGCGCCGGTCGCCTGGATGCGCGGCAGCCGGGCCAGGAGGGCCCAGACGAGCACGATCAGTGGCGGAAGCAGGAGGCTGGCGCCGGCTTCGGCGGCAGTGCGCGGGGTGGTGGCGGGGACCAGGCCCGCGAACGCGATCGTTGCGGCGACGGCCGAGGCGAGGGTCGCGCAGACGTACGCGAGGATGCCCGTCCCGTCCTGGGTGAACCGTGCCGGGCGCACCCGTAGGGCGGCGAGGTCGAGGACGGCGATCGCGCTGAACGCCAGGGACCATCCGGTCGGTCCGGCGTCGGCGGCGTCGGCGAGGAGGGGGAACACGGGCTGGGCCATGAGTAGCGCGGCGATGCGCGGGCCATGGAGTTTTGTCGGCCACGAGTAGGCGAGCGCGGTCACCGCGGTGAAGGTGAGGACCGCGGCCGCGTACGCCGAGGGGTGGAGGGCTTGAACGAACAGGAAGTCGACCGCCCACGCCGCGTAGCCGTCGAGAAGGATCATGAGCAGGCCGACGGCCGTCAGGGTTTCGGCGGCGGCTGTCAGGCCGCGCCGCGCGGCGAACGGGGGGACCGCGAGGATCGCGGCGGTCGCGCCGGCCAGCAGCAGTGCCCGGCCGGTGACGCCGACCTGTGCCCAGGCGACGGCGGTGAAGACGGCGGCCGCGACGACCAGCAGCAGCCCGCCGAGGATGAAGAGGACGTTCTGCACGGTGAGCGTGCTGAGCCGCGGCTCCGCGACGGTGACGGCAGCGGGCGCGGCAATGCCGGCGGTCAAAGCGGTGCTGCCGGGCAAAGCGGTGCCGGCGGTCGAAGCGGTGCTGGCAGGCAAAGCGGCGGCGGGCGCGGTGGTGGGGGCATGCAGGGCCTGCGCGCGGCGGGCGACGACGCGGGCGGCGAGGTGGCTGCGGCGGCTGTGGGCGTCTTGGATGCGCCGATCGAGGCCGCTGACCCGGGCCCGGGCCTCCTCGAGTTGCCGGCGGAGATCAGCGATCTCGCCGTCGAGGCGGATCACCTCCGCGGCGTCGGTGTCGGGTCCGGCTCCGCAGGCGGGACAGCCGTTCGGGAGGGAGGCGGTCGCCCCGCACTGTGGGCAGGGATAAGAGGTGGTCAAGGCCGTTCCCGAGGTTGTCGCTGAGGTGGGACAGCAAGCTTCGCCTATCGATGCGAATCGGGGAAGGAGGTTCCCGCCGCAAATGCCATCGCTGTCCGTGACCTGATGACGGGGGCCTCCTGGTGGTGCTGGGCTCGGAGTGGTCAAGCACGCTGTTCGACCCGCGCGATCCACGCGGCGCGTTCGTGCCGCTTGGCCGCTCGCGCCGACGTCGCGCCGGTTCCGCCCGAGCGGGCTCTCACGGTGGTCGTCGAGATCGTCACTATCCCGACTGGCGGGAGAGCCGCTCACTAGCCTGGAGGAATGGGGATATTAGCTCAGAAAACACTGAAGTTTCCGGCGGTTTTAGCCCTTTCCGCCGGGCTGACCCTGAGTGCGGTGATGCCCGCGCCCGCGTTCGCCGGCCCACCGCCCACGACGGTCGCGGCCGGACAGCCGGACAACGCCGGGCCACCCGACAACGCCGCGCCGGCGGATCGGCTGAAGAAACTGGGGAAGGCGCTGGTCACAGCGAAGGACCTGCCCGCGGGTTTCAAGAAGCAGGAGGACACCTACCTCGTCGAGATGTTCCGGGCGATGCTCGGCGAGCGCCGGCCGGGCGCCGACCCGTGCGTCGTTCCCGCCAAGGCGAAGCAGACGCCGGGCCGGCCGCCGGCCGAGCCGGTCAAGGCGGGCGAGCCGAAGGCCCCGGCCGCGAAGAAGCCCGCCGGCCCGCCGGCCGCCGCCGCCCTGTTCTTCCATGAGGAGAAGGCCGTGGTCGCGGTGGAGACGCTGGCCATCACCGGGGAGGAGACGGCTGTCGACATGGTCAACGACCTCGACCTGGTGCTGAACAAGTGCCCGGTGGTGGAGGCCGAGGGTGTCAAGGTGACGATGCGGTCGCTGGACTGGGACCCGCTGCTCGGCGACAAGTCGCGGACCGTCGGCATGATCATGATGATGAACCTCGACGGCGTCGAGATGACGATGCACGGAAAGTTGGCGCAGGTCGCGTACCGGGATGTGTCGATGGTCGTGGGTTTGGTCGGAGCGGCCGAGCCGCAGGACCGTCACCTCAAGAAGATCGCTGGTGCGGCCGTCCGCAAGCTCGTCGCGTCAGCCGACCTTTTTGCCACGGAAAGCACACAGGAGCCCTGAAACCGGAGAAGCGGGACCTCCAGTACCTGATCTTGCATAGCTTGCCCAGGGCGACGTGAGAGACGATCGGGTAGGCGATGAGTTCTCAGCGATGGGCACCTGTGTGCCGTGCGATCCTGGCCCGGCTCGGGTGCTCATCCTGCTCTGCGCGCTCGGCCTGGCGCTGCCGGCCGCCATCCGGTCGCGGAACCCGGCCCGAGCGGCCTCGCCGAACAGTGGCGCTGGGCGGCGGCCCGCTGACGGAGTGTGGAGAATCGTAAAGAAAGCGCACAGAAGAAGGTGCTGACCTGCACGATCCCGCCGCGACACGCTCTATGTGATCGCTCTCACTTTCGGCCGGGCGATGCCTGCACCCCGCCCCGGAGCCGCCGTCACGGCGCTCGCGCGGTCACCGCCGGGCCCGGTCTTGAGCCAAGATACTGCGCGTCGGCCGCGCGGCCGACGAGGAGCCGAGCGGGAGGAATCCGCGTGGAGGGGCGTGACGGCGGGCTGCCGGTGGATCCGGTGTCCGGGGAACAGCGCAGGCCTTCACGGGCGGACAACCTCCGGCTCACCCGCATGCCGCAGCGTCCACTTCCGCGCACCGCCCGGCCGCCGGCGAACCCCGACGCCCGGCAGCCCGAACCAGGCGGTGGCGCCGCGGGCACAGACGGCGCGGGTCCGCTAGTCGCCACACCCGATGGGGTACGGGACACCCGGACCTCCCCGCGCCGGTGGCCCTGGATCGCCGCCGGGGTCGCGGCGGTGCTCGCCGTCCCGATCGGGCTGGCGGCCACCGGCCGGATGCCGGGCCGCGATGCGGCGGCAGCGATCGGCGCCACCGGGGGAGTGCCGTCCACCGAGGCCGGGGCTCCGCCGGACGGATCCGCCGCACCGAACGTGCCGGAACCGCCCGCCGCGGCCGCCTCACCGAGCGGGGGCGCCTCGGGGACAAGCAGGCCCGCCGCGCCGGGTTCGGCCGCCCCACCGTCGGGTGGCGCTTCGAGCCCGTCCGCCGATGGCGCGCCACCGGCGGGTGCGACGGCGACCCCCACCGTGACCGGGAAGGCGAACCCCTCACGGGCCAACCTGGCGTTGCAGGCGTCGGTGACCGCCTCCGCGTCGGAGGGCGATCCGTGGGCGGCCCGGTTCGCCTGCGACGGCGACCAGTCCACCCGCTGGTCGAGCGGCTTCTCCGATCCCCAGTGGATCCGCGCCGACCTGGGCCGGAACTGGCGGATCTCCGAGGTGAAGCTGATCTGGGAGCGGGCTTACGGGGTCGCCTACCGGGTGGAGACCTCGATCGACGGAAAGTCCTGGACGTCCATCTGGTCGACGAGCTCGGGCACCGGCGGCACGGTTACCGTCACCGAGGACACGGTCGCCCGGTATGTCCGCATGTACGGCACGAAGCGGAGCAGCTCCTACGGTTACTCACTGATCGAGTGGGAGATCCGTTGAATCGGGCGCCGGTGAACGGGCTCGTGGCCCACTGATCCGGGTCGGCGGCGGTCAGCGCGATGCGGCCCGGGAGCCGTGGTGGGCGGGGCCGGGAGACCTCCACCACGCCCACCGTAGCGCGGAAAACGATCGGCCGACAAGGCTCACTCTCCGTAGTGGTCAATCGCGTCCGGGGATCGGCCGTCGAGTGTGGCCGTCGATAAGTCCCCCTTCCGCGGTGTCCCAGAAAAATTTTCCGGGCACCCTTATCGCCCGCTCTGAGCTGCGGTTTCGTCGCCTGGGGAGCGACTGAAACGCGCGGCCTCGGACATTGGTGTTGAACCTCTCGGCCGTCGGCGCCCGTATGGCACCCCGACCGATGACATCGACGTCCCACGACGAGGAGTGATTATGAGGGCCCGCTCGTACCGACGGAACCCGGACAATCGGCGGAAGACGATCGGCGCGGCGGTGGTCGCGGGAGTGCTGGTTGTCAGCGGCGTGGCCGGCGTCCAGCTGGCGTCGGCCAGCACCCAGGCGAAGGCCGCCGACGTGGTCAACGTGGACGGTCAGCAGTTCGACGTCTCCAAGTGCGCCGAACTCGCGATCAACGGCGGCACCGTCGTCTGCGACGGCGAGGAACTGGCCCCGGTTCAGGCCCAGGCTCCCGGGGAGGCCGCTGCCGACGCGGCCGTCGCGTTGGAGACCGCCTGCGACACGTTCGCCGCCGACGTGGCCGCCGCCGCGGGTGAGGCCGGCGCCGCGGATGCCGCGGAGGAGGCCGAGGAGGCCGCCGAGAACCCGGAGGCGGCCATGGCGGAGAACCATGCCGCCGCCAAGAAGTACGCCAAGGCTCTCAAGGCCGCGGAGAAGGCCGAAGCCGCGGGCAAGGGCGCCGCGGGCAAGGGCGCCGAGAACGGCGCGGCCGGCGGTAAGGGCGCGGAGAAGGGCGCTCCCGGTAAGGGCGCCGAGAACGGCGCGGCCGGCGGTAAGGGCGCGGAGAAGGGCGCCGCCGGTAAGGGCGCCGAGAAGGGCGCCGCTGAGCAGGCCGACGCCGCGGCCGATGTCACCGCCGCCCAGCAGGCGCTGCTCCAGACCTGCCTGGCGCTCGCCGACGCCAAGGCGGTAGCCGCCGCGGCCGGCGCCGATGACGCCGCCGACAAGGGCGCGGCCGAGGAAGGCGCGGCCGACAAGGGCGCCGCCGAGGAAGAGGCCGCCCCGCAGGAGAGCGCCACCACCAAGCGCCGCTGATCCCTCTGCAAGACGTGACGGTGGTACGGGCGCGAGGCGGCGCTCGCACCACCGTCACACTCGTGACAGGGCCGCCCCGCCCTCCACGGCAGGGGAACGGGAGGCGACGCCGAGTGGTGGCTCACGGCGCCGCATGCGTGGCTGTAGGCGAAAAAATGAAGCGAACCGGGAGAGGGCAGCGGTCTATCCTCTCCGAGCATGTCGGTCCGTGCCGCTGTTCCCGGTGATGCCGCCGCGCTGGCGGAGGTTCACGTCCGCACCTGGCAGGCCGCCTATGCCGGGCTGATTCCGCAGGACTACCTGGATTCACTGGACCCGGCGCAGCGTGAGCCCGGCTGGCGGCGCTGGCTCGCCGATCTCCGTCCGCCCACCGCCATCCTGGCATGGGAATCGCCGGACGGCGTGGCGGGTTTCGTCGCGATCATGCCCAGCCGGGACCCGGACGCCGAACCGGGGGAGACCGGCGAGATCACCGCGATCTACCTGCTCCCCGCCTACTGGGGCCGGGGTGCGGGGCGGGAGTTGATGGCCGCCGCGCTGCGGCGGCTGACCGAAGCGGGTTTCCGGCAGGCGACGTTGTGGGTGCTGGGGACGAACGCCCGGGCCCGGCGGTTCTACGAGGCTGCCGGGTGGCGCCCGGACGGCGTGGCGAAGACCGACGACTCATGGGGGTTCCCGCTCGACGAGGTCCGTTACCGGCGTGATCTAGAGTTTGCGGCCGACGGCGCCGAGGAGCGCGATCTGCTCGGGTGACGGCCGCTGGTGGGCCGGAACTTCCGGGAGCCACTCGGAAACCGGGACGATGCCGGGGCCGATCAGCCCGAGGCCGGTGAAGAACTCGGCGAACTCGGCGCGGCTGCGCGGGTGGGCTTCCGGTTGATCCCGGGCGATCGTCTGGCGGGCGATCGCCACCTGCTGGGGCGAGTTGTAGTCGAGGGTGAAGCTGGAGGCGGCGAGATAGCTGCCGGACGGCAGGGCGGCGAGCAGCTCACGGACGTTGTCGCGGGCCTGCGCGTGGCCGGGGACGACGTGCGGCACCGGGATGAGGATCAGCCCGACCGGGCGGTCGAGGTCGATGATCTCGGTGAATCGCGGGTGGCCGAGGATCTCCCGGGGCTGTCGCAGGTCTCCCTCGATGTAACCGGTGGCGCCCTCGGGGCTGCTGGTGAGCAGGGCCCGGGCGTGCGCGTCGGCTGCCGGCTCGGTGCCGGCGTAGACGACCCGGCACTGCGGGACGCGGCGCTGGGCGACGTCGTGGGTGTTGCCGGCGGTGAACCGGCCGGCGCCGATGTCGAGGAACTGGCCGATGCGCGCCTCCACGGCCATGAACCGCACCGCACGCTGGAGGAACGCCCGGTTCTCACGGGCGGGGAGTCGGGTGCCCGGCCCGGTCGGCGCGGTCTCCTCCATCATGGGTTCCCCCGATCCGCATCGATGTCCCGCGACCTTATCGTAGATCCACTTTGGATTGGTGGAATCCGCCGGAAACTTTCGCGTCGCACCTCGGCCGTATCGGACTCAGGGTTCCGGTAATCCCCAAGTTAGACGTGCGTCGATGCTCGCGCGGTGCTCAACTGGATCCGGGCCCGCGGGTGGTACGGCGACGTCATGCTCAGCACGATCCAGTTCGGCTACGAGATCACCTCGTCGAGCGGCGGCTTGAACTTCGTCACCACAGCTACTCGGCCTCGGCTGCGTGACGCATGCCTGGCTGACAGGCGGTCCATAGCCTTCGGTGTTTGCATGGCCGGGTACCCCCACCGAGCGGCATATCGGAGGAATCGTGAAACACCGTCCGACCTATCAGGGACGCCCACTCGCCAAGCCCGAGGAGGAGGTGTTCGACCAGGGCCTCGGGTTCGACCTGGGCACCCTGATGGGGCGGCGGCAGATCCTGCGGGCCTTCGGCGTCGGCGCGGCGACGCTCGGACTGGCCGCCTGCACCTCGCCGTCGTCGGAGCCGGCCGCCTCAGCCGCCTCGTCCGGGTCCACCGCCGCCACGAACTCGGCGGAGATCCCGGACGAGACGGCCGGTCCCTATCCGGGTGACGGGTCGAACGGGCCGGACGCGCTGGAGCAGAGCGGCATCGTCCGCAGCGACATCCGGACCAGCTTCGGCGAGGGCAGTGCCACGGCCGAGGGTGTGCCGATGACCCTGGAGCTGACGATCAAGGACCTCGCCGAGGGCGGGACCGCGTTCGCCGGGGCCGCCGTCTACGTCTGGCACTGTGACCGGGCCGGCCGGTACTCGATGTACTCCGAAGGCGTCACCGCGGAGAACTACCTGCGCGGCGTGCAGATCGCCGACGCCGCCGGCAAGGTGAGGTTCACCAGCATCTTCCCGGCCTACTACCCCGGCCGGTGGCCGCACATCCACTTCGAGGTGTTCCCGGACGAGGCGAGCATCGCCGACTCGACCAAGGGGATCGCCACCTCACAGGTGGCGATCCCCAAGGAATACTGCGACACCGTCTTCAAGCAGGCGGGGTACGAGTCCTCGGTCACCAACCTGGCCCGGCTCACCCTGGCGACCGACAACGTGTTCGGTGACGACTCGGCGGCGAGGCAGCTCGCCACCGTCACGGGCGATGTCAGCAGTGGGTACGCCGTGGCGCTCAGCGTGGGTGTGGATACCATGACGTCACCCGCCGCCGGCGGTGGCGCGGCACGCCGCGGTGGCGGACAGGGCCGGCCCGGCGGAGCCCCGCCGAGCGGCGGCCCTGGTGGCGGCCCCGGTGGCACCCCGCCCTCGGGTGCGCCGCCGGCCTGACCTGACACGAGGTCTCCGGGAGTCTTTCTGATGGCTGAGGGGATAACCGGGCGGTTCAGCTGGGAGACCGAGCGAGTGCTCCGTGACGCAGAGTGGTATCCCGGTAGGAGTGTTGCTCCCCGGAGGTGGACTTCATTGCTGGCCGCCGAAGGATTCCGAGTTCACGCTGCTGCGGAGGAGTTCTTGTCGGAATTCGGTGGGCTGGCGGTTGATGTCAGCGGCTCCGGCCTCACCTGCGCACGTGAGCCGTTCTCGCTCTACCCCACCTCTTGCAGCGGGGAAGAGGATCGCATCGCAGAGTGGGGAGTCGATCTTGGGAAGCATTTCTATCCTCTGGGTGAGTCCAGCCGGCGCGAGTTCTTCATCGTCATGGACGAGGACGGTGGAATCTTTCTCATGATGGATCGCGTCGGCGCTCTGGGCGTGCGGGAGCGAGGGTTGGAAAGCCTGGTCCGGGGGATTGCTCCGGAGTGGCTTCCCGAGTGATCGCGGCGGGTCTGGATGTCGGCAGCTCTACGCTGATCGGTCCTTGCCGGACGGCGGCCCGCCACCTACGCCATAGTCGCCACGCCGGCCGTGTCGCGATGTTGTCGAGTTGACCGATGCCAGGGCAGCGATCCGCAACGCTTGCGGCTGCGGAAGCGCTCGCTGTCGACCATGCGAAGCGGAGTTGACGGCGGCGATCAGTGGAGACGGGGCGCGGCGGGACGCTTCCTTCCGTACCGTCGCGGGTCTGTCCGATCCTCGCTGTCATTCGTTCGAAGCGGTCAATCAACCGGGCCGGTTCCTGCGGCATGCGGGCAGTGTGGTGCGGCTCCGCGCCGTTACCGGTGGATCGTTCGCGGGCGCCCCACCCGGAAAGGCGGGGGGGCCGCCCCCCCGCGCGGGCG